>OZ220707.1:1915000-3755968 GCA_965116685.1 Rhodothermales bacterium
AAGACCCTGACAACCCCTTGATTCTACGACAATCGCCTGAACCGGGAGAACTCCGGGCGGAAGGATCGGACATCCGTTTGTTTACAACTGCTGATTCCCTCGATCAGAGATAAAAGCTGGACCGGCAGCGGGCCGCTGTGCCGAAACTTTGGACCGAGCTCATCTTCGGAGTTGTGGAACTCAAGGGAGTTCTGGCTGGCGCCATACAAGAAGTCCGATCGCCGAATGGACATGGCAACCACTTAGGCTTGGTCATGGACTTGATCGTGCACTGGCAGGGACGACGACGCATTAATAAGGAGTCTACGCGCCCTTGATGCGATTCGGTGCCCAAGTCCCAAACGCAAGATATAATAGCATAGCAGGTTCCTCAGCCGAGCCTTATCCTTACTGCTGAACCTAACTTTCAATTACTATGCTATCCCAACCCACATCCCCTTCTTCTCAGACGCGTTACTTTATCGGACTGGACGTTCACCGTGCCACGATTGCATCGTGCGTTTATGATGCGGATCTGCGGCGTTTCTGTGATGAGCGGGAGTTTTCCGCACAAAAGCCGGAACGTCTGTCCAGATTTGTGGCATCAATGCGGTCTAAATACGATGATTTCCGTTGTTGCTACGAAGCGTCTTTTTGCGGCACGGCGCTCTACGAAGCGCTGACTGCCCTGGGCGTTGATTGTGCCATCATTGCGCCGGGTTCTATTCCACGGCGCACTGGGGATCGAATTAAAACAGACCGGCGTGATGCCAGGAAGCTGGCCGAGTACTTTGCGGCGGGTCTTTTGACCGAATGTTTTATTCTGGATTCGGAATTGAGATCTGTCCGGAGTCTGGTCAGGAGTCGTGAAGCGCTGATAAAGAATCTCCACCGATCCAAAATGCAAGTCATTCATTTTTTGCATGGCCGTGGACACAGCTATAATGCAGGAGGCAACTGGACGCAAAAGTTTATGGTTTGGATCAATAAGGTCGAATTGGATCAGCCCAACGACGCGCAGGTATTACGGGGAAGCCTGGCGGATATTATCTATATCCAGTCACGGATTCGGGAGGTGGAACAGCAGATACGGACTGCGTCCGAGTCCATCAGGTTTCAGGAACCGATCCAGATTCTGCAGGGCTTTCGCGGCATTGGACTGATTACGGCCATGCAACTGGTCTGCGAGATCGGTGACTTGCGGCGGTTTGAAAAACCGACCGCCCTGATGGCCTATCTGGGACTGGTTCCATCTCAGCGTTCATCGGGGAACACCGTTCGGTCTGGTTCGATCACCAAGACCGGAAATGTCCATGCACGGAAAGCCTTGGTGAGTGCAGCCTGGAAATACATACACTATCCCCGGATCAGTGTATCCCTTGGTGAACGGCAGAAGCAATGCAGTGCCCGAACCGTGGCCATTAGCCAGCGGGCACAAAAACGTTTACACCAACGATACCGAGCACTGACCAAACGAAAGCCGCCCAAAGTCGCGGTGGTTGCACTTGCCCGCGAACTGGCCGGCTTTCTATGGGAGGCCATGCAATCCCCCGTTCAGACTGCATGAACTATCAATACGACAGAATAGCCACGCAGAAGGATCCCCAAGCAAAGATGGAGAGCCCATGTGCAAACTTTTCGGTAGCGATTACCGCGAGCCCGAGTCGCAAGATTATGGCAGCTCCGACGAATTCAAATATTGAGCATTATGGCCTATGGCCTAGCATGCGTACACCAGATTGATCAGCCGTCGCAATTGCTCAAGGATCCTTCTTCGTGGCTATCTGTCCTATATTATAACAAAATGTAACTGAACTTCCCCCCTATTTTTCGGCGGACCCGGCAATTTTGAGTCTCACCCCTCTCATTTAGGCCCAGAATTCTACTTTTTGTCCCACTTTTGCCTCTAATCTGGGACAAACTGTCCCTATTTTCCTTGTTTTGCCCAAATTTATGCCATTCCAGGACGTTTTTGTTCGAAATATTTCTGTCCATGTTTATTTTTTAGTTTTTCGGCCTCCTTTTTCTATAAATTGGTGCTTTTATGCCCATTATTTCGTATATTTATCCCAGTCGCTATTCATTCTTACGAATCCTTCCTGTCCATGTACGTCGAACGAATTCCCAACCGAAATTCCAACCCCACCTGGCTCATCCGGGAGTCCAAGTGGGTCAACGGACGCGCCCAGAAAACCACCCTCGCCAATCTCACCAAACTCCCCCAGGGGCTGATTGAGAGCATTCGAATTCTCCTCAAAGGCGGCACTGCCGTCAAGTCCATAAAAGACTCCTTCAAAATTCGAAGCAATCAACCCCATGGACATGTGGCCGCCGTCTTGGGCATCATGAACCACATCAAACTGCCGGAACTGATTGCCCCAAAGAATTCCCGCTTCCGTCGACTGATCCTCGGCATGATTGCTGCACGCGTGATCAACGCAGGCAGCAAGCTCTCCGCCAGTGCCATGCTGGATGTCAAAACCGCCTCCAACACGCTCAATGAAGAACTCGGACTCAAACGCGTGGATGAAGATGATCTCTATGATGCGATGGATAAGCTGTTCAAACGCAAGACCGATATTGAGTGTCGCTTGGCCAAAAAACATCTCAAGGAGGGCAGTCTGGTGCTCTACGATGTGACGAGCAGCTATGTGGAAGGCGAAAAAAATGAATGGGCAGAGTATGGCTACAACCGGGACAAGAAGCAGGGCAAAAAGCAGATTGTCTATGGGCTGATGACCGATCAGGAGGGCTGTCCGGTATCCGTGGAGGTGTTTCGTGGCAATACTGCAGACACCAGTACGCTGCGTACGCAGGTGGAAAAGATTCAGAAAACGTTTGAACTCAAGCATGTGGTGTTGGTCGGGGACCGCGGAATCCTGAAGCAAAAACAGATTCAGGAGGAAATCCTGCCGGTGGGACTGGATTGGATCACGGCGATGCAAAAGCAAGAGATTCGCAAGGTGGTGGAGAAAAAAGAGTATCAGATGAGTCTATTTGATGAACAGGACATGGCGGAGGTCTGCTGTGATCTGTATCCACAGGATCGTCTGATCCTGTGCAGAAATCCCTTACAGGCCGAAAAGAGCAAGAAAACGCGAGCGGAACTGTTATTGAAGGCGGAGGAGAAACTTGACAAGATCGTTGTGGCGGTCAAAAACGGCCGACTCAAAGATGCAGGGAAAATTGGCGTGCGGGCCGGAAAGGTGTTCGGGGACAAGAAGTATAAAAAGAAATACTTTCACCTGGAGATTCAGGAAGGATATTTTTCGTATACCCGCAATGAAGAAGTACTCCAGAAAGAGGAGCGGTTCGATGGCCTGTATGCGATCCGTAGCAGTCTGAAGAAGGAGGACGTGGCCGAGTTGGTCACCAATTACAAACGGCTTTCCACGGTGGAGATCGCCTTCCGCACGATGAAGTCCATGTCGTTGCGGGTGCGTCCGATTTATCATTACACCCAAGACCGGGTCGTTGCACATGTCTTTTTGTGCATGCTGGCCTACTATGTGGAATATCATCTGCGCCGGAAGCTGGCGCCAATGCTGTTTGCCGAAGATGATCTGGAAGCAAGACGAACCCAGCGCGAAGGCGTTGTTGAGCCGGCCAAACCCTCAAAATCGGCAAAAAAGAAGGCCCAAACCAAACGAACCAAAGAGGGAGAGAAAGCCATGAGCTTTGCGAGCCTGATGCAAGAACTTTCGGGACTGTGCCGCCTGGTTATGATTCCAAAACTAGAGTCAGACACGAGCCAGGAAGTCATTATGTATGAGACGATCAGTCCCACGCAAAAGCGGGCACTCAAACTTCTGAACGTCAAATTGTTTTAGTCATCGGTTCGCCGAATTGATGTAACCTCCCCCGGGCCGCCGCCTCTGGCAGTCAATCATCTTCCAAAAAAAAAGCCTCGAATCCGTGAGGAAAATCGTGCCTTCAAGAAACTGGAAAGGGGGGAAGTTCAGATGTAACCAAAACAATACATATTACCCAGAACTGGAACCTGCTATACTACACCAGTTTGCAATGTAGTGGATTTTTTTGCGGATCTCTGCTGCCCCTATTTTCCAGGGGGGCTCAAAAGGGCTATTTTTTCGTTCTTTTTTTACCTGTCGGTGTCCTCTTTTTTTGGGCGTTTCGTCTTGATTCGTTGGGTGTAATTTCCGATGTTGAGTTCCAACGCCTGGAAGACCTTCCGTTGGAATGGTTTCAGGTCTGCATCTTGTTTGAGTAGGATACAGTGGGTTTTATTTTGTGGAAGTACCGTGGTCACGCGGTTCTGGTGGTTGAGCGCTACCTTGAGCGTTCCCCAGCTCCGATGAATCTGATGGGTTCGCAGTTGACTCCGAATCAGGTGAGCCGTATGAAAGGCAAGGATCGACAGGAACAGATGTGCCTCAATCCGCTCTTGCTTCCGATGGTAAATGGGGCGTAATCCGAGGTCGGATTTGATGGTACGGAAGGTTTGTTCAATCTCATTCAACCTCCAGTAGGTGCGTGCAACCTTTTTGCAAGGCCACTTGGTGTGACTGGTTCGCACGATATAGCCCCCCGAAGCATTCGTGCATTCGTCAAAGGCCGATCGACGCTGGATGCGAATGGATTGCGCATTCGGACTGTCTTTTTTCTGACCTACCGTCACCGCGTACTGATACGCAACCTTTTTATATTTCTCAACCAGTCGCCCGACCTTCTTTTGGACGACCTCATACGTCTTGGGTCGCCCCTTTACGGTCAGGCCCTCGTTCAGGTGCGCAATGGCTTCTTCAAATTGCGCACGCTTGGTCTGGAGGATCTGATCACCGACGGCCTGCCGGGCCGCACTATGCAGATACACACGTTGCTCTTGATCGTCCTTGCCAACCGCCCACGCACGCACCAGGGTCTTCGTGCTGGTTTCAAACACTTGATCGGGTTCGCGCTCGGGGACCGGTGGGGTCTTGGCCCGCTCCACGCAGATCCAACCCAGCCCCTGCTCCTTCAAATACGCCAGATTCGCCTCGGTTGCAATACCCGCGTCCATGATGACCGTAGGTTGGGCCCCAGCCAACTGCGCAATCGCCTGTTTCAGCGTACCGGGCTCACTGGCATTGCCGGGAAGAATGTTGGCGGTGCGAGGAAACCCGGATGCATCAAGAGTCAGGGCTAACGTCACCAGCGGACAATTCGATCGCTTCTCTTTACTGCGTCCATATTGGAGTAACGTCCCTTGTTGGCGACCGGTATAGAAGGTATTCGTCAGATCATAAAAGACAATGGTTTCGCCAAATCCCAACAGTTCTCTGGTGTGTCCAAAAAGTTCATCCATGATGGACTTGTGGTGTTTGTACAGCAGGTCTCCGACATCGTAGAGCGATCGCTCACTCGGGAGTTTTGCACGAAGAAGTTCCAAGATGCTGGAGCGCTCGCGCATCCATTCGTGGGTTTGCCGTTCACTTCCCGGGGAAAGCATCCGTCCGACGACCAGCGCCGTCGCCCAGTGGATCTGATCTTCATTCAAGTGCAGGTCTTGAAGAATCTCGGCGAAACCCAAACGCTGCAACGCCTGCAACGCCACACGCTCACCCCCAACGGTTCGCGTATCGGTGTGATGAATCTCGTACGTGAGAATGGAATCCCGATCATCCCGCGGATCGTCTGGATCATACCCCTTGGCCTGGAGACGTTGGATGATTTCCTGACTGACTTTTCGGAGCGCCTCATCTTCAAGAAACAGCGGTTCATACCCCCGCAAGCCATCCATAACAAGTCGGGACAGGGTCCGCCACTGTGTCTGGGGGATGCTGAAATCCTGGCCAAGATTGAGCAGGGTACGCTGTTTGGACATCCCATTCACCCGATGGGATTCCACCAGGGAAAAGGTGTCGGCTTTGATCCCGGATTTCAGGGTTCGAGATTTCGACCGGATATACATAAACCAGGGGTAGATTTGATGGATTTTACAGGGATTGAGTGGAAAGGTTCCGCAAAAATCCACTATTTCAAGAGATTTTGAAACAAATACCAGAAAAAGATGAATTTGTGCGAAAAATGGCCGATTTAACCCCTGAAATGGGCAAATTGAGGGCAAAAATCTCTAAATTAACGCAAGATGTCAGTCAGTATCTGACCGAATTTGCAAACTGGTGTAGTATAGCAGGTTCCAGTTCTGGGTAATATGTATTGTTTTGGTTACATTTTGTTATAATATAGGATAGATAGCCACGAAGAAGGATCCTTGAGCAATTGCGACGGCTGATCAATCTGGTGTACGCATGCTAGGCCATAGGCCATAATGCTCAATATTTGAATTCGTCGGAGCTGCCATAATCTTGCGACTCGGGCTCGCGGTAATCGCTACCGAAAAGTTTGCACATGGGCTCTCCATCTTTGCTTGGGGATCCTTCTGCGTGGCTATTCTGTCGTATTGATAGTTCATGCAGTCTGAACGGGGGATTGCATGGCCTCCCATAGAAAGCCGGCCAGTTCGCGGGCAAGTGCAACCACCGCGACTTTGGGCGGCTTTCGTTTGGTCAGTGCTCGGTATCGTTGGTGTAAACGTTTTTGTGCCCGCTGGCTAATGGCCACGGTTCGGGCACTGCATTGCTTCTGCCGTTCACCAAGGGATACACTGATCCGGGGATAGTGTATGTATTTCCAGGCTGCACTCACCAAGGCTTTCCGTGCATGGACATTTCCGGTCTTGGTGATCGAACCAGACCGAACGGTGTTCCCCGATGAACGCTGAGATGGAACCAGTCCCAGATAGGCCATCAGGGCGGTCGGTTTTTCAAACCGCCGCAAGTCACCGATCTCGCAGACCAGTTGCATGGCCGTAATCAGTCCAATGCCGCGAAAGCCCTGCAGAATCTGGATCGGTTCCTGAAACCTGATGGACTCGGACGCAGTCCGTATCTGCTGTTCCACCTCCCGAACCCGTGACTGGATATAGGTAATATCCGCCAGGCTTCCCCGTAATACCTGCGCGTCGTTGGGCTGATCCAATTCGACCTTATTGATCCAAACCATAAACTTTTGCGTCCAGTTGCCTCCTGCATTATAGCTGTGTCCACGGCCATGCAAAAAATGAATGACTTGCATTTTGGATCGGTGGAGATTCTTTATCAGCGCTTCACGACTCCTGACCAGACTCCGGACAGATCTCAATTCCGAATCCAGAATAAAACATTCGCTCAAAAGACCCGCCGCAAAGTACTCGGCCAGCTTCCTGGCATCACGCCGGTCTGTTTTAATTCGATCCCCAGTGCGCCGTGGAATAGAACCCGGCGCAATGATGGCACAATCAACGCCCAGGGCAGTCAGCGCTTCGTAGAGCGCCGTGCCGCAAAAAGACGCTTCGTAGCAACAACGGAAATCATCGTATTTAGACCGCATTGATGCCACAAATCTGGACAGACGTTCCGGCTTTTGTGCGGAAAACTCCCGCTCATCACAGAAACGCCGCAGATCCGCATCATAAACGCACGATGCAATCGTGGCACGGTGAACGTCCAGTCCGATAAAGTAACGCGTCTGAGAAGAAGGGGATGTGGGTTGGGATAGCATAGTAATTGAAAGTTAGGTTCAGCAGTAAGGATAAGGCTCGGCTGAGGAACCTGCTATGCTATTATATCTTGCGCAAAGATTATCGTTGACTTGGGCTTACTCGGTGAGGTACACGGATAGCCCCTTTTCTGCATCCACATCCACGCGCTCACGATATTTGGTTTGCAGCTTGCGTCCGACATAATCGGGCTGCAGCGGCATTTCGCGATGCCCACGATCTATGAGAACCATTAACTGAATTCGGGCTGGTGATCCCATTTCACATACGGCTGCAACCGCGCGGTGTGCCGTTCGACCCGTGTAAAGGACATCATCAACGATGACCACCACCTTCTCGGATACATCTTCTGATTTTTGACCTGGATCCTCTAAATCTAGCGGAACAGGAACCACACTACGCCCTGCGATCTCGCTGATGTGTCGTGCAAGGGCTTGGGCCACAAGAATTCCTTTCGGCACGACCCCGAACAGAATCAAACCTTCGGTGCCCTGATTCCGCTCATCTACCTCACAGGCGAGGCGTGCAAGTGTTCGTTCAATCCGCTGTTTACCAAGAATCAGTGTGTGCATAAATGGGGCACACTAATTCTGAAACATCGCCTTAATACTGCCCCAACTTCGTGGAATAGCCGTGGGCGTATAGTTCACTTTTCTCTCCGCTATCCGCTGCCGCAGGCTATTGGTCAGTACCGCTTCCAAGCGATAATCAACGATTGCTGCTGGTGACTTGTAGACCTTGTCATCACGTACCCTGTATGGGGTATTCACGCCATGCACGGAGATTTCCGCGACTCTCGAAAAGTCCTCTGCCTGGCCGGACTTCCGATAGAGTTCGTACGTTTTGACATCTGCCTCCACCTCTGCTTCCCAGGTAACCATAATCACTCCCGCATCGTACTCCGTATTAAAATAACGGAGTCGAACTGACAGGAAGCTAGACGCAACCAAGAAAATCGCTGCCAAGAAAAACAATGAAACGCGCATACACGCCTACAATTACTCTGGAGGAAA
The DNA here is from genome assembly GCA_965116685.1 of Rhodothermales bacterium. Taxonomy (GTDB): domain Bacteria; phylum Bacteroidota; class Rhodothermia; order Rhodothermales; family Bin80; genus Bin80. Next base: position 1,923,533 of record OZ220707.1, read on the forward strand.
TACGTTCCTTTTGATCAGGAACCCCGTGTCCCTATACACCGAAAAGCCGTCAAGTAACCAATCCCGTTACCCTTTACGGGTTCCTTATGCTTTATTTGGGGGACAATATAAGCTTCGGACTCCATCTTAACACGATCAGAGAGGGAGGCGGCCTCCGCTCATGGGCTTCTTCCAATCTCATTGCGTCCGCGGGAACCCATGGAATCTCGGCTGTCTGCGATTCCATGCCTTTGCTGCCGCGAAGGCAGTTGTTGTCGACTCAGCCGGATAAAGGGCACATGAGATCTTGGCTATCACGAAACATACCCCTCTCTTGCACGGTTGAAAATCGGGTCCAAGCGGTCACTCACAGCGATCAGGTTGCGGACCTGCATGACCCATGCGATTCAAGGCCCAAGCCTTCTCAATAGTCCTCCTGCTTGCCAACTTCGGCTGCTCGTCGGTCGTTGACCCGGACATGCAGCCAAGCTGCGCCGGCACCTTTGAGGGCAAAACATTCGCGCATCACGTGATTGGCTTCTATCCTGCCTACAGGCATGACGTGACGCCCGTCTCTCAGATCCGGTGGGATCTGCTCACGCGCGTGATTTATGCTTTTGCCATACCACGCGCTGACGGATCGCTTGACACCAGCCGGTTGATACAGGTCGGCGCATTGGCGTCGGCCGCACATGCGCACGGCGTAGAAGTGTTCGTTTCGGTGGGAGGTGGAGGCAGTTCAGAGGGTTTTCCTGCCCTAGCTGCAAACGACAATACCCGCAAGATTTTCGTAGAGACAGTCAGCCAATATCTGGAGACGCATTGCCTCGACGGAGTTGACATCGACTGGGAGCATTGGACCAAGGACAACGCCAACATGCCGCTGGCTTCGGAAAAGGCGGGCCTGGTCGCCTTGCTACAGGATTTGCGGGCTACTTTGGACGGCCCGAAGATATCGCTGGATGTTTATCCTGGAGACTGGTTCGGCCGGCACTACGAAGACGTATATCCGCTTGTGGACCTTGTGCATGTGATGGGCTACGACTTCTCTGGACCGTGGTCAGCACCGGGACCGCATTCCTCATTCGAACAAGCCATCGGTTCGGGATCCTCAGTCTCTTCGACAGGTCTTGCGTACTGGACGAATTACCGTGGGTGGCCGAAGAACAAGATCGTGCTTGGCGTGCCGTTCTATGGCCGGAATTTTGACGACCGAGGAGGCGCGGGCATTGCCTATCGAGACATCATCGCCCTACATTCCGATGCACCGGACATGGACCGGGTGGCAAACATCTATTATAACGGCGTGCAGACGATCACCAACAAGGTACGTTACGCGATTAACAATGGCTTTCCTGGAGTGATGATCTGGGAGATTGCGCAGGACACTGAGGATTCAGCGACGAGTCTGCTGCACGCTATTGATGCTGTGGCGAACCCCTAACTCGCAGGCGGCAGCAGACCATGGTATCACCCGTAGTAGTTCATACAGTGATATACTGACGAATATATAACGGCATTTAGGTTCCACCCGGTCATACAGTAACTTTTCGGCAACCGCAATCTCGACTAACCCCCGTAACTGTCAATGCCTTATGAACTCCCCGCCCCTCAGAGCACCTTCAGGGTAAAGGTTTGTTACAAAAGGGGGCCTGTCCGTGACTGCTGAATCAGCAACCGCGGGCAGGCCCGTTCGGAATCCCTGCCATCGTGACAGGGGTTGTGTTTTTAGAAACGCCTGTCTACCCCTTCGCCTTATCCTATTGGTTGGATTCGTCCTCAATCGGCCTCACGCGCTTAAAGAATGACCCTTTGTAGCGTTTGTACTCCTTGGGTACAATTACAATTGGGATGATCGACCCAAAAAGGCCAAGAAATATCATATACTCCGCCCAAGCATTAAGTACCCCCGTCATCATAGGACTAGACAAGACCATTCCAACAATCGCAACGGCCATTGACACAGATATTCCAATTCCCCATGCAACGCTGAATCGCTTAATCTTTTTGAACGGAAACAGATACAGGAATATTACTAAACCTATTGTAACCAGTACTCCCCAGAGCAAATTCATTCCACTGTAATCATCACCAAGGTGACGAGAGTACGTCCAAAAACTCAGTAGAGAAAGTACCAAAGCAAAAATAAGTTTTCTAAATTTCTCGTTCGTTTTTCGCATCTAGCTAGGACCGTCGGGTTTCTCTCCTTTACCCACTGCATTAATATACATTAACATAGGTAAAGCACCGTTCATCGTTAAAGCCGGGAATCCCTGCCCCCTTCTCTGGATTCAATCCTTCAAGACACAATACCAGCCCCGCCGTCCTCACCGCGGGGGCTTCTTGTTTCTAGGAACGTCCAGATACAAGAAGCCTCACTGCATCTGACCTGGCTGTACCCGAACTCACCAAGCCATACCATACAGGGCCAAGCTACACCATGCAATCAGGACCCCTGGACTTTTCCCGCCAGCGCTATATCGTCACAAAACTCACGCAAGTTTCGTGATGTTTTCTCCAGACCTTACCGAATACCAGTCCCGGGGTAACGTCATGAATATGTAGGGTCGTTGGCGGCGGCAGGCCTGCGCTACGCGGGACTTGTGCTCGGCGTGGTCCCGCTGTCGGCGATACTTGAGGAAACAGATCTTGATGGTATCGGCAGAGAGGAAACTGCCCGGACGAGGCCGACGGCTCCTGGGAAAGGGGGAACCGGAACGGGCTTGTTTGGTGATCTCGCGGACCGAAAGCCTCGCCCGTCGACGGACAACGGTGAGAACGGCAATCGTAGAGTCTGGGTTGGACTCGGGAAAGCTCTCGCCGAAAAATCGCGCTGTGCGCAACCTTGACGGCCTCATTGTAGTTAGCGAAGTTGGGGCTCCTCAATGGAAAGGAGCTATGACTGGAGTGGTGAGGAGATGGTGGTGCCCAATGTTTCTGGTGCCCAAAAATGGGGTTCACGCCCTGCCTCTAAGTAATCTTCTGAAAAAAGATGTTGCGTTTCGTGTTATTTCTCTTATTCGTATCACTGCCCAATGTGTCTGTAGCCCAGTGGACCACTGAAAATCCTGGCAGTGACAATGTGACGGTCCTAGGACATATTCCACTGGGGCCACGACTCAGTGTTGCGGACCTTGACATGGAGCAGGAGTTGTCGCGCCCCTTTGTCTATGTCTCCCGCATGGTCTATGGAGACGAGGGAGACAAAGGCACCGACATCATTGACATCTCCGACCCTACAAGTCCAAAGGTGATCTACCGTTGGAGAATCGAAGAACAGGATTTGCACCTGAGGACGGGGGGAATGGACGTTAAGTACTTCAAATGGAAGGATCGCTACTATGTTGTACAATCCCTTCAATTTGGTGCCGGTGGCCCCAACAATGACCTGGGGGCCGTGATCCTGGATGTGACCGGCCTGCCTGACTCTTCCCAGGTCCGGGAAGTTGCCCGAATCCGGGAGCCGCAATTACCTGGCGGGTTTCACAATATTTTTGTCTATGCCCATTCAAATGGACGTCCCCTTTTGTTCAGTACGGTTTCCGGCCCTTTTGCGCATGTGTATGATCTCGGGCATATCGTTGAAGGAAACATGGACCTAGGGCTGACCGCTCGTGTCCCCATCCCTGAAACCCCGCTCGGCCGTGGTCGTGCACGAGGATATCATGACTTCTACGTCGGGTATCACACGAAAACCGGCCAGGACCGCTTCTATGGGGGAGGACTTGGGGGATACTTCGTCTACAATATTACGGACCTGCAGCAGCCCGAACTGCTAGTAACTCTCACAGGAATTAATGGCGTTCGTAATGGACACACTTTTACCCCGACTCCAGACGGGCGGTATGTGATCGCCGAAACCGAATATCGCTATGCTCCGCTTCGCATTTTCGATTTGAAGCCGGCCCTGGACGGCGACGTTTCCAACATTCGCAATCCGATCAGTGCCTGGACTGCAGATTGGCGTAATCTGGTGCACAATCACGAAGTCCGCTGGCCGTATATCTTCGTGTCTGGTTATCTGGATGGATTGCAGGTCTTTACACTCATGGACCCACACAACCCAGCCACTGTAGCCTACTACGACACCTACCTTGGACCACCAAACACGGATCGGTATCCGGTTTTCAATGGGGCTTTTGGTGTAGACGTGCGGAATGCAGACGGCCTCATCGTGGTCAGCGACATGTCCACTGGTTTTTGGACCTTCCGTATGGATGGGTTCCAGGGATGGCATGGTGATGACTGGGGTGTCCCCAATATTTCCAGCGTTCAGGACTGGGATCGCCTGCAATGATTTCGGTTCCCCTCCTCCTTTTGGCGCTCCTGACGTTGCCTTCTGGTGTACCGGCGACGGACACCTGTACGGACGAGTATTACATGATTGACCTCGTCCCGACTCGCCGCGTTCCTGCTGCGCACCAAGCGGAAGGGATTGCAAAACTCTCTTTCGCTCCCTCCCCGTTTGGCATTGCTCTGGATTCAAAAGGGAATTATCTCTACAATATAGCTCTTCAAGTAAACCGCCTAGGGCTCGTAGAAGGGCACGAGTACACGGCATGGCTTTCCACCCCTGACCTGAAAAGCACGACTCGACTCGGGCGTCTCTCTAATGACGGTCAGGTGGCTGGCCAGGTCTCCTGGAATAAGTTCCTCGTGATTATTACTCTTGAGCCGGCCGGAAGCATCTCTGAGCGGTGGACGGGGCCCGTGGTCATGCGGGGACTTTCCCGCAGCGGCCTCATGCACACGATGGCGGGACATGGCCCGTTTCAGCAGGAACCGTGCACTGTCTACGGGTACTATTAGCCCATGAAGGCTGCTCTGGGTTTCATGCTCGCCGGTTTGATTGCTCCATGTGCTCTCTCTCAGCATGAGCATCATGGGCACATGATGCCGCGCGCACCCAAAGACAGCGTGGTATGGCGAATGCCTCCGATGGACATGAGCATGCCGATGCTGCCGGGATTGGAGACTGCACTTCCGCCGACCAGCCCCCATCTGCCTCCACAGGAGGGTGAGACCATCCCGGCCGCTGCACCCGGTCAAATCCTGGAGATTGCTGACGGAGACACACTATATCTTTCTGCCACAACCGTTCGACGTACGATAGCCGGACAGGAGGTCGTCATGTTTGGCTATAATGGACAATACCCCGGGCCCTTGCTGAAGGTCTTTGAGGGGGCTACGGTGACGGTTGTGTTCAAGAACGCCCTCAATGAGGCAACCACGGTGCATTGGCATGGTCTCCGACTGGTGAACCAGTTTGATGGAATTCCCGGCATCACCCAACCTCCTGTCGCGGCGGGAGAGGACTTTGTGTATCAGCTCCGCTTCCCGGATAGCGGACTCTTCTGGTACCATCCGCATATTCGCGAAGACATGCAGCAGGATCTCGGACTCTATGGCAACCTACTGGTTACCGCGGACGCCCCTGACTATTATGGCCCCGCAAACCAAGAAGAGATTCTCCTTCTTGACGACATCCTGATGGATGAAAACGGCCTCATCCCCTATGGAAAAGAGGCTCCAACCCATGCGCTTATGGGGCGCTTTGGGAACGTGATGCTGACCAATGGGGTGACGGATTACCGGTTTCAAGTGGACCAGGGCAGCGTGGTGCGCTTCCACCTCACAAATGTGGCGAATGCCCGCTCGTTTAACGTGAGATTCCAGGGTCTGCCGATCAAGGTTATTGCCTCTGATGTCAGTCGTTTCGAAAAAGAGGCGTGGGTAAAGAGTGTTGCCATTGCTCCCTCAGAGCGCTATGTCGTAGAGGTTCTTTTTTCTGAACCAGGCCCTGTAGCAATCACAAACACGATCCAAGCCATCGACCACTTTCGGGGAGAGTTTTATATGAGCGTGGACACGCTCGCTCTTGCACTCGTTGGAAATTTACCGGCCCCAAATGACTATCGTCCATCCTTCGAAGTGCTCCGTAGCTACGAGGAGGTTACAGCAGATATTGATTCTTTCCGCAATCATTTTGACCGGCCTCCCGACAAATCCCTTACGCTATCTCTGCGCGTAAAAAACCTTCCGCTGCCAATCATGCTTTCCATGGAGATTGACACGCTCTATGTTCCACCTATTGAATGGAATGATGCAATGCCGATGATGAATTGGCTTTCCACTGGTGCACAGGTTGAATGGGTTCTGCGTGATACAGAGACCGGCCTTGAGAATATGGCAATTCAATGGAGTTTTCAGGTCGGCGATGTGATCAAAGTGCGCATTTTCAACGACCCCCGAAGTTTTCACCCGATGCACCATCCGATTCATTTCCATGGACAGCGCTTTCTGGTCCTTGAAATGGATGGGGTCCCGAATCAGCACTTGGTCTGGAAAGACACCGCTACCGTGCCTGTAGGATCAACGGTAGATTTGCTTGTGGACATGTCGAATCCGGGAAATTGGATGGCGCACTGCCATATTGCGGAGCATCTTCAGTCTGGAATGATGCTTGGCTTTTCCGTGAGGGAACCAGATCCTGCTCGTTGACCGGAAATCCCCCCAAGTTTCGTATTTTCGTCTTCCTGTATCCTTGATTTTCTAACCCCAATAACATGTCGCTTCTACGCTCTTCTCTTTTCGTTTTCGCAGGTCTCTTCACTGTCATCCTTACCGGCTGTAATCCCAGAGCTGTTGAAACTCTGGTTGTGTCGGTTCCCGAGTCTCTTGAGACCAATCAGGCTGGCGACTTTGTGGCTTATGCCAATGAAGATGCTCGCCCGCCGGTTGTCTATTCCTGGACATTTGGTGATGGTGCAATCGCTGATGGCACTGCCGTGAAACACGCTTACACTGAAGCAGGCTCCTACACCGTAATGGTTACGGCCAGCAATAATGAAGGACGCTTCTCTGTCTCCGAAACCGCCAGCATCCTGGTTACAAGGCCACCAGCCCCTGCACAGCTCTTGGCCCTGTCGGCCAGCTCCACCAGTGTGGATACTCAAACCCCGGTTGAATTCAGTGCAAATGTCCGCGGTGATGCCCCGCTCACCTATAACTGGAGTTTTGGAGATGGCACTTCGTCCTCTTCTCCTAGACCTCAACATACATATATGTCCGCAGGGGAATATGCCGTCTCACTGGAAGTTGTCAACGACCATGGGCGAGATGCACGAACATTGAATGTGTCCGTCACTCAATTTGAACCCCCCTATTGTGCGGATATAGCAGAAATGAGCACCGTCTTTTTTGAACGCAATTCAAGTGTGCTCTCCGATGATGCAATGCTGGCCTTGACGGACAATCTGGAAATCCTGGGCGAATGCCTGAACTTAAATGTACGCGTGGAAGGTATGGCGAGCCCCTTGGAGCGCAATCCACAGACCCTTTCCGAAGACCGGGCACGGGCTTTAACTGATTATTACGTCTCTAATGGGATCGGGGTAGAGCGGATATCAATGCTTGGGCTGGGAAGTGCCGACGGGACCTCAAAGAAAAGTGGTGCGGATCAGTTCCGCCGCGCAGATACCGTCCCGCTTCGCTAGCTCACGCACCAGCCCCGTTCCACGGCACCACCCTCTCCGATTGTGAAGAAGTTGAGGTCGGTGCCTGTGCGGAGTTTGGTGATGTAGATGATTTGGCCAACATGCATGGAGAAATGCTCCACTGCATGGTAGATCGCTCCTAAAACCGTGACGTTGATTCCCTGAATCGTCACCTTCTGGTTTAGGGCCTCGGTGTCTAGCTCCTCCAGGGCCTGCGTCGCTCGGTGTACGGTTTGCTGCAGTTGCTGAAACAGGGTTGCCGCGTCTTTTCCCTCGCTTGCGGAAAACTCCCGATCTCGCCTGCGATGGTCCTCTCCGCTGCCGACTCCCACAACAACCCACTGGTTTAGGTTGCCCGCCAAGTGTAGCAGCAAATTCCCAACGCTGTTAGAGATGTCATTGGGTCTCCACCAAAGATCTACTTCTGGAAGGATTTCCAGGCAGGTTTGGATTTTTGGCAGATAATCCTTTTCCAGAAGATTTTGAGAATGTTGAATAAAGGCCTTGTCTGCTTTCATGGACATCTGTTAATTTGAGATCAATTGTGGAGATGTTGTCTTCTCAAGGATTTAGGCTACTGCGTTTTTTAACCCGACACCACAGGAAGGTTGGAGTCTCTGAATTCTACACGCTGGACTTTCAATGATGCGGATGCCGATGTGGGTTGGCCCATACGAACTAGGATCTACGCAAATTTCGGGATTCTATACGTGGTGCGCCAGATTTGATTTTTCGAACTGATCTCGTGAACAAATGTGTTCGGATTAAAATCGCGTAACGGTTCAACCTGATTGCACCCCGCTTGGCTAAGAATCCCACTCTATGCGAACCTTGAGATCGTTCAGGTGAGACCAATCTATAATTCCCTCATGTTGGAGTCTACCAACGACGATCCCTGAAGCAATGCCCTGCTCCCTTGCGAACTCCTTGACGGTTTTTCCACTGAGTGGTGAGCCTTGAGAGATCTGTTTCCATGCCACCTCGGGGATAAGCACATTGGAAGCCCATTTGTTGGCCTCTGATTCTTGCTCCGTGTCGTTTTCATTGTCCTCATCTACAAAAACAGCTTTCTTGCTATGAAGCAATACGTGTGCTGCCTCATGGAAAAAGCTGAACCAGAAATGATCCGTTGTTTTGTGTCTGGCTGTCAGTTGAACGACTGCTTTTCTTGGAGACAACCACCTGGCCGCACCACTGAGAGCCATCCTTTTTAGCGGCTTGACCAATGCAAACGCAACGCCGGCCTCATTGCATACCTTTTGTGTCTGTTGCAAAGCATTGTCAATTGGTTCACGAGTCAGATCGCGGATGGATCGAACCGCCTTCTGGAATTGACTTTTGTTATAAGGTGCACACTCTTGTTGTTCGGCTTCTATTTCACCGAGCCGGAGCCATGTGGCAACAGCTTCCTCACTACTCGTGAATGTAGGTGAGTGCCTGTATGCGACATTGGCATAACTGTATTTAGTCTTCCACGCATCACTAGAGGCAACACAGAAAAATGTCAGCAACTTGGTGACGAGATCAGCATCTGACTCTGGATGCGAAAAGCAACCACGTTTAACTAATTCGCGAATCGGAAAGGACTTTGCCCATTCGGTTTGGACTGCTGCCCTCTCAGCTTCAGCCTCTTTAGCCAGTTGGAGCCGATATATGGACTCAATGTTCACCCATACATTGGCGCTGAGTCCAAGAACCTTTTCGAACTGCAGTGCAGTATCTAGTTCGATCGGCGCCTTACCCGCAATGATTTCACTGATCAGCTTGGGCGAACGTCCGCAACGACGAGCAAATTCAGCTTGGGAGTAGCCCCGAACTTCAAGGTACTCTTCAAGCAACCAACCTGGTGGAATCGCATAGTCCGGCGTCCATTTATAAGTTGATTTCGACATTTGTCTGTATTGGCCTTTAGGTTAGTGATAGTCTTTTACATCTATAATCTTTATTGCTGTAATCTGGTTTAGGTCTATTCCGCCGTCATCCTTTCGTGGAACCGGTTCGTGGTCGGGTTTAAAGATAAGGCGATATGGATGGACCAGATCTATTGCAAATTGCCCCTTTTGCCTTCCAGTGAGTTGGTGTCTTCGCACCGGAGGCATCGTTGGTACTTCGGATAGGTTGGATGCTCCAACTAAGAGACTTATATATACGGTTACTTATGACTTTCTCCTTTTGGGCTCCATAGGCTTTTCTGAGGCCACCTTGTCGCGTAAATTTCTTTTCGAGCTTGCGAGACTTAAACGAAACTTCCATAATAGTACACCTGAACGTTACCTAACACGTAACGTTTATTGTGTTTGCGGTGTCCTGTAAAAAGTTCGTGCTAAGCCGATCAATAAACCATCCGTCCCTTTTGTCATTCTTGGAAGGCATGCTGGGGCTCTCTCTGTGAACCGAATTGTGCATATTCCGATGATGTGGGACACCATTCCGAACGATCTGGAACACTTATGTGTTGTCAGACTGCCGTTCATGATTCTGTGGATTCGATGATCAATTCTTGTTCTGCTTTTACCTTGCGCATGGAGTCACCGGTCAACTGAATTTTGTGTGCATTGTTGACTAGTCGATCCAGAATTGCGTCGGCTAATGTAGGATCTTCCATGGTCTGATGCCATTTGTCAATGGGGTACTGACTGGTGATAATGGTGGATCGCAGCGTATAGCGGTCGTCCACGAGTTCCATCAGATCCCGCTGTTGTGCGCGGTTCATGCCATGTAGTCCCCAATCATCCAGGATGAGTACATCGGCGCGGACCAACGGTTTCCACACGCGGAGATAGGTACGCTCATCGCGTGCAATCTGGAGGGTTTCCAACAGGCGATGCAGGCGGTAGTAGCGCACTCGGAAGTTTTCCAGACAGGCTTTGTGGGCCAGCGCACAGGCCACGTAACTCTTGCCGACTCCGGTGGGCCCGATAATCAGGACATTCTGTCGTCGTCGGATCCATTGGCAAGTGGCCAGGTGAAGCATCAGGCGCCGGTCGAGTCCGCGAGACGGACGGTAGTCCAGATCCGCCATACAGGCTTGCAGACGCAGTTTGGCGGTCTTTCAATCGCCGGGCCAGTCGCCGATCTTCACGTACGGCTTCTTCATGGTCCACCATGAGGCCAAGACGATCCATGAACGACATTGCCTCAATGTCGGGCATCTCCAATTGGTTGCGCAGTGCGGTGGCCATGCCGCCAAGCCGCATCTGTTCCAGTTTTGAGACGGTTGGATGGATGAGCATTAATCGGTTCCGTTGGATGAATAGTAGTGGGCTCCACGAATGTTTCCGTGGTCAATCGGGGGGACTCGCATGTGTTCAGTGCCTTTATTCAGACTCCGCACCGGTTTGCAAGCAAGCACAAGTTGTGGCGATATTGCGGGCTGGGGGTTCGTCAACGCAGCAGTGCAGGCAAGCCATTGGCGTACAAACGCCTGGATCGTTCGGGAGCGGGGATCCTGAAAGCCATCAGCCATCAGTGTTGGACATCCGCCTTGCGAACCAGAGAGCCGAATGAGGTATCCTTGTTCTATGATGCCTCCCTGCGCCGCACCGGGGACCCGGTGCACGCACGGCTCAATACCCAGCGCAAAGTACTCAAGGTGCTCTGGACCATCTGGAAAAAAGATGTAGCCTACAATTCAAAAGCTTTTTATTCACCACCTGCATCCGCAGTGACCGCGTAGACATGGGGAACACCATTGTGTCTTGTAACGGTTGCTCGCGGATCTGGGTAGCCGGGATATACTCCAACGACAATTTAGCTCCACGATGGAAGCTCGAATTTTAGGTTAGTAGCCCGGCCTTTATGCCCCATTAGACATTAGCGCCCATTGTAGGGACGCTCACAAACGAGTATGCCAGCTGAACAGGCGCCCTTTTCTTCCGTCCTGTTAATCCGCATCCAAGCCGAAGCATCACACAAATATGGATCCCCAATACAAATCTACATGATCAGCGGTTTTTTTGGCAGTGTGCGCCCTCAAAATTTCACGCGTTTTGTTGCATGGCAGAGGTGTGTGTGGAACTTTCTTTTTCAAACGAGCCTTGGGGAAAATTATGATGAATAATATGGGTAAACATGAAATAAGACCCCCAAGGGAAAAGCACCCTTAGGTATTGTCATACGCCCCAAAGAGGGCGACCCTTACCCATTTGATGCCACCATTACCCACCACAGAGGCATCTTTATCAGATATCCCTATATTCGAGGGTTGCACCGAACCCTCTTTTTTATGAAAGCCTCATCCCGCTACATTCTTCTGATCGTTCTGCTGTTTCTGGCAGGTGGGCTGCTTGGAGGCTCTGTTAGTTCATACCTCAAGGATACGAGAGAGAGTTTGCATAAACTGGAGGAAGCGTTTCTTCTGATTAACCGCCGATACGTTGATCCTGTGGATCCAAACAAAGTAGCGGAAAACGCGATTGGCGGAATGATTGAATCACTTGATCCTCACTCCTCCTACATTGATGCATCGGCATTCAAGGAGGTCGAAGAATCATTCCGTGGCTCCTTTGGTGGTATTGGGGTCTGGTTCCAAGTGTTTGATGGGGACACGGCTCGTGTCGTCTCTCCCATTGAAAACGGCCCCAGCGAAAAGGTGGGCATCCGGGCTGGTGACCGGATCATTGCTGTCAACGACACCTCTATCGTTGGGGTCGGCGAAGATGAGGTGAAGCGGCGCCTGAAAGGCCCCATTGGAACGCAGGTTCAAGTAACGATCTATCGCCTGGGACTGAAACAACCTTTCGATGTGTTAATCACGCGGGATCTGATTCCTCTTTACTCGGTCACCAGCAGTTATATGGTGGATGAGCTCACGGGATATATCCGAATTAATCGCTTCGCTCAAAGCACCTATGCCGAGTTCGTCCAGGCAATTGCGGATCTCCAAGGGCAAGGAATGGGGCGCTTGATTTTGGATCTTCGGAATAATGGCGGCGGAATTCTGCAGTCGGCTGTTGCCATTGTAGATGAGTTCCTAGGGGGCAACGACATCATTGTCAGCGTAAAGGGTCGCAACGTACCCAATGAGATCTATGCTGCAGGGCATTCGGGTCGCTTCGAAACCCAGCCGATCATTGTTCTGATTAATCACAATTCTGTTTCGGCAAGCGAAATTGTAGCTGGTGCCCTGCAGGACCATGATCGTGCCTTATTGATCGGCCAACGGACCTATGGAAAAGGTCTGGTCCAGAATCAATATCCTCTTCCCGATGATAGCCGGCTCCAAATCACAACTGCCCGCTACTATACTCCTTCTGGCCGCCTGATCCAGACACCCTATGAGGAAGGCGATCGCAAAGCCTATCTCGAAGACAAGCTGGAACGCTGGGTCGAAGCAGGTCGAGACCCCGAAGGCTATGTGAACCAGATTCCTGACTCGCTGAAATTTACGACGACACACGGTCGCACCGTGTTTGGAGACGGTGGAATTACTCCTGATCATTTGGTGTCTGCTGACTCCTTAATCCCCCGCATCCTTCAGTCTCTCTATGGCGGCAGCTTCTTCGAAACCTTCCGTCTCTGGTTTGAAGCCAATGAGCAAGCATTGCGATCCGCTTGGGAAGGTCAGCCGGAAACGTTCGTGCGTGATTTTTCTTTTTCATCCTCTCAATGGAATGCCTTATGGGCTGCTGGGGAAAGTGCCCAAGTTCCTGTCACCTTCGTTCCGGCGGATCCTTCGCCCGAGGAATTACAATTCACCTATAATGCGCTTGAGGAAAACGAGGACTCTCTGCGGCTTTATTTCAAGGCACTTCTTGGCCGCCAATTGTACGGTTCCCGCGTTGCCGTACCTCTTTTCAATGCAATTGATGACGTCTTTCAGGAGAGTCTGTTATTGTGGACAGAAGCCCAGGAATTGGCTCTGCTCAGTCGATAACCCCCCATGGCAGGGGGGTAATGATCACTTCCTCCTTCTCGGAGGGATCGACCACCTCTTCCTCAAGATGAATTAGGCAGTTGGCGTGCTGCAGTGAGGAATAAAGATTTGAAGCCTGCGGACCGGTCGCGTGCACTATTAATTGGCCGTTTTTCTCCCACGTGGCTTTCCCGCGCACAAAATGATATAAGCCAGCTTTCTTGCGCACGGAGGTCCCCAATTTCGCTTTCATCCGGGGTGGATGAATCTCCGTGGCTCCCATCATCAAGAGAAGGGCCGGCCGCACGTACTGCTGAAAGCAGATGGCTGACGAAACCGGATTCCCCGGCAACCCAAAAACTGGTTGGGATCTAAGTATTCCAAACAGCATAGGGCCTCCGGGTCGCTGACGGACCCGCCAAAAACGCTTTTCAAACCCCAGGCCCTCAAGTACTTCCTGAACAAAGTCATACATGCCTACGGACACGCCCCCGCTAATGACCATCACATCTGCATCCATTCCCCGCCTAATTTGGTCCGTAAGGTCCTTTTTGTCGTCTCGGGCAACCTCCGGCTCTGGGGCTGCTGCACCAGTTTCCAGTACCTGGGCAAACAGTCCTGGGCCATTGGCATCATAAATTTGGGCAGGAGGGAGGGGCTTTGTCACATCAAGGTGCAATTCATTCCCCGTTGTGATGATGGCCACACTCGGGGTTTTTCCCACCTTTATCTTGTCATATCCTGCAGCAGCGATCATACCCATGGCTGGCGGCGTAATTCGCATGCCACTTTTTACCACGGCTGTCCCCTGTAAAGCGTCCTTAGCTGCCCTCCGTATATAGGCCCCCCGCTCTGGTCCGCGATGGATACGCACCGTTTCCTGATTGATTTCGGTAGTCCATTCCAGCGGGACCACTGCTTCCGCGCCAGAAGGAATCTGCGCCCCTGTCATGATACGGATGCACGTTCCTGGTTTCACCTCAGTGTCCGGGGCCTTTCCAGCGGAAATTTCTCCCTCAAGGTGGAGGTCTGTTGGTATTTGTGTCAGATCATGCACACGGACCGCAAACCCATCCATCGCCGAATTATCGAACGGCGGAATGGCCTTTCGCGCAACAATATCTTCACGGAGCACCCGCCCAAATGCCGCACGCAGCGAAAGCTCCTCCGTTGCCGTGGCGGAGATTTCCGAATGTATCTTTTGGAAAGCTTCTTCAGGGGTCATTCTATTGAGGAGTATGGACCTATTTCATTTCCTCTATTCGAGACGAACAAGATCCCATTAAATTACACCTTTGTCCAACAAAGATCCCTTCTCGATAATAACAGATGGTGTATCAACTTCTTGTTTTTGAACTCCTGCGGTAATTTCTTGTCACTGGAGTATAACCGGTGTGATCCACGATTTGGGACAGCACTCCGTGGATAACATGTGAGTTCTGGACACGCTTTCATGAGATGTTTATCTCAAAAATCCAAATTTGTGAAATTGTAGGTAGTAACACACATGATCCCAACAAGCCTTCATGATTCTCTTAACTCCCCCGAAACCCCATGAATTACTCTCACAGCATGCTTCATGCCAAAATAGGTAATGATTTCTGACGGCTATCAACAATTCCACAGTACCAACAACGTATAAGAAAATTTTTATCAATTCCCCTGTTAATATTGATTACCCACTTTTGTGGATAGCGATCCTTCCCTTTCAGATGATGTGTCTTGCTCAAATAATTCGCGTAGATGTCTGAAGCCCGTTCGCTATGCCTCTGGAGAAGACTGATTGCAATCATGGGCGACAGTTTTGTGTTACAAAGGGGAATTTACATTTAACGGGCTTGAGGCTTAGTCCTTTGGCACAACCAAAGATCCAATGGCAATACCACCTCGTCGTCGTGCCCGCTACGCGACTTTACAAGCGCTTTATGCGCATATGCTCAGTGGCGATACCCAGACACATGTGTACAAGACGACTCTTTTACCAAGACTGCCAAGACAGGATGGGGCAACGGAAATGGGAATCCGGCTGTTTGAGACTGTGATTGCCAATCAGGATCAACTGGATGGGATTATCGCTGACAATGCTAGAAACTGGGATTTAGGCCGCATACTCAGAATTGACCTGATTATTCTTCGTATGGCGGTTTGTGAGTTTTTGCACTTTGACCAGATTCCACCCAAGGCGACGATGAACGAGGCAATTGAGTTGGCAAAGATTTTCAGTACAGAGGAAAGTAAGGATTTTGTGAATGGGGTGCTAGATACGATTGCATTCAGATTAAGAAAGGAGGGGAGACTGATAAAAAGCGAGGGAGGCCGCCAAGGATGGGAAGAGATGGTCAGCCGACAGGATACTCAACGCTCGGGTTAGCTCTTGAAGTGCATTTATTTCGTGTAGATATACAAGTATCAATGAATATATTTTGGCTCACTGCAGGGACAAGGTGTCTGCAACAATGACTTCAGTCAAGAGGAAACCAGAGACCCACACGCAGAGATGGACGCTGTGATCCGATTTCAATGAACGCGGCTTGTTGTCCAACTGGTCGAGTATATCGAAGGAAAGGATCTAGGAAGAGGCTGAATTGGCGATTTTTTTCCGCGCGAGTTTGTTTGTGCAGGAAAGTTAACTCAGAACCGAATCGGATTCCCAGGTATAGATCATAGGAGTAGTTTGCCTGGCCAATCACACGAAGGATCCCTAAAGGCCTCAGTGCTGCTCCAACACCTGCAGATATATATACGGGAGTCCTTTCCTTCCAGAACTCGGTATCAACGGAAGAAAGAACCTCAAGCGAATAGATACTGCGGGCCTGAACATGTACCAATTGCATACCGGCCCCTGGCCAGCCTCCCAGTCCAGCCTGTATATGGGATGACTGAGCGAATGCCATAAACCCACTCAGGGTTAGGAGAATAAACCCACAGGTTGTTCGGAATATTTTCAACACTTGATCGAAATCAGTGCCCCCAGTTTGATAGGAATACGTAGTTTACACACCAAAGGTAGTGGACGTTCATTCTGTATCGAATGAGACGACCATTTTGATTCAATCATTCTAACGGTTGTTCTTGCTGGAAAATTAGATTTGGGGCAAGGGCGAACAGATACAAGCACATGCACTTGAGCTGTATGGTGCTGGTCATGATTTTGGCGGCATTTCGTCCGCCATTGGCAGCAGTTCTCAATACGCAACCTTACTCATCAGGTACATTGGTAATCCAAAATCTGCCGGATACGAACGGCTTGATCAAAGGAGGAAAACAGCCTGCAACATTTGAGGACAAGGACAAGCCGAAGCCGAGTGTGAGTTTATCGGCAGACCCGACCAAGGTGACGGAAGGGTTCACGGTGAACATGATCGCGGAATTGACGGAGGCTTCTGATGTGGGGTTCGTCTGGGGAACTTGGTGAGCAACATCTATCCATTGATTGACACGACAGCCCGTTAGCATTGGCAGTGGTCGGGTAGGCCCTCTCGTCTACTTGGAAGTTCAGGTATGCTGAAGCGAAAAAACAACTGACCGCCTCGATCCGATTCTTGGAATTGCACTGTCCCGAAGCCGCGGGCAGCTTAGAAGAGGGACTGGAAGAGACCCTTACCCTTCACAAAATGGGGATCCGCAAGTCGCTGCGTGACCGGCTTCGAACCACGAATATCATTGAGAGCGTGAACAGTCGACTGGCACATACGACTCGCAGAGTCACGCGGTGGACCAACTCGGATCAGCGCCAACGATGGATTGCGGCCGCGTGTCTGGACATTGAACAACGATCCCTGAACCCCATCCCGCAAGATTCAGATTGGGAAGCGTTCCTCCGAACACTGGATCGACACGGCCAAACCAAAAATCAGTACAATGGTAGAACCTTACAATTCCTCCCTAACCCCCACTAAATTTGGGGCATCCCCGTGGGCTTCTTGGCAGTCTTTTGAAAAGTTTGATGCAGAGTAAAGCCGCGGAGAACGGACGAGGATTTTCCGCAATTGGCATATCCAAGGATTGGGATGTTGAAAACGGTCTGGCTCATCTTGCTAAATTTGGGAAATTCGATGAAGTCATGACCGGCCGAAGCTGGATGAATGAAGGCATCATGAAATACGTCTGGGAAGGCTCATATGGAGAACCGGCCACTCCTCAGGTTATATCATCGTAGACCGGGTTCTGTCACTGGGTACTTCAAGGGGGATCATACTTCAAAATGCTCAATGAGGAGCTTGTGGTTAGGAAGGTGGGACAGGAGGCAGTCCAGGATTGGTTGGTGGCCAACGCCCCTCTCCCAACACTAAACAATGAATTGGGTGAAAGCTCTGGCATGTAGCAGGCCGGAAGCTGAAGGCTCCAGTATATTAGCCAACCAATAAACGAAAGGAGTAATTGAGACTCACTGCCCGGCGAATGTATAAAAGGCTGAACCGCCCAGGATTGACGGAAAGAACTCGTACATTAGCGAATAGCTCTAAACACTTCATCTCTGCAAAAACCGATCACTCATTTGATCGGAGATGAGCCGCATCCCAGCAAAAATTTGATAGACGCAAGCAATGTCCCTCAATTGTGGTATCGTTGGATTACCCAATATTGGAAAATCCACACTGTTTAATGCGCTGAGCGGGGCTGGCGCAGTGGCAGCGAATTATCCGTTTTGCACCATTGATCCCAATCGAGGAATCGTGCCCGTCCCGGATGAACGACTGGAGCGACTGGTTGCCGTTTCCCCGTCCGAACGAGTTGTCCCGACTACGATAGAGTTTGTAGATATTGCGGGTCTGGTTGCTGGCGCATCTCGTGGCGAAGGACTGGGAAATGCATTTCTGGGGCATATTCGACAGGTAGACGCGCTGGTGCATGTTGTCCGCTGCTTTGAGTCCACCGGAATCTCCCATGTTGCAGGGAGCGTGGATCCAGAGCGGGACATTGAGATCGTGAATACAGAACTCTTGTTGAAAGATTTGGATACAGCGGAGCGCTTCGCTGAAAAGTGGGAGAAAGCGGCAAAGGGAAGAGATGCAGATGCGGTCGCAACGTCTGCATTCGCAAAGCGCCTCGTTACTCACCTGTCTCAGGGCAGCCCGGCACGGCTTTTAAAAGACCTCTCCAAAAAAGAGCAGCACTATCTTGAGGGATTATTCCTTTTAACTAGTAGGCCGGTTCTCTATATTGCGAATGTGGGGGAGGCGGATTTGCCTCAGGGGAATGTCTGGGCCGAACACGTTCAGAGGATTGCCACCAGAGAGCAGGCAGAATGCCTGATCTTGAGCGCAGATTTCGAAGCGCAGTTGTCAGAACTGGAGGAGGAAGAAAAAGATGTTTTCCTATCAAGCGAGGGGCTTCAGGCAAATGGGTTGCAACGCTTGATCCGGACAGCATATAAATTGTTGGGTCTTATTACGTTCTTTACACATGGGCCAAATGAAACACGAGCGTGGACCGTCAAAAGCGGAACACATGCTCCGCAGGCAGGAGGACAAATCCATAGCGATTTTGAACGCGGATTCATTCGCGCAGAGACCGTGCAGGTAGAAGATCTGATTCGTGTAGGCTCCGAGGTTGCCGCACGTGCGTCCGGGATTATGCGGTCCGGAGGCAAGGAGTACGTCGTTCAAGATGGAGACGTGATTCTTTTCCGGTTCAATGTCTGACCGATCTACAATCGGGTACAAGTCCGCCGGGCTGGCCCAAAGCGTATGACCACAACAAGCAAACTCGAACCCCAGGAATGAACTATCGGCTGTTTATTGCACGGCGGTACTTGCACAGTCGGCAACGAATCCCGCTGGTTACGATTATTTCGGGAATTTCTATGGTCGGCGTGGCCGTCGGTGTTGCGGCACTGATCGTGGTTCTGTCCGTCATGAATGGGTTTTATGATGTTGTGCGAGACCTGCTCGTTTCGATGGACCCACATGTCCGCATCGTCGCGGAGCCCGGGGGCGGATTGTCGCAGGAAGAAGCAAACAGGATCGCAGATCAAGCCAGACAGATTCCGCAGGTTCTAAGAGCGGATCCCTACGTTGAAGGAAAAGCGCTCCTAGTAACCGTCGCGCAGTCGGAAGTCAACCGCGTTGTGGTTCTGCGAGGTGTGGCGGATAATGCAACGGGAGAGGGGCTCCTCTCCGGGGAGTTTGACACCAGTGAACAGGGGATGGTGATAGGGTTTAGCCTGGCGCAGCGCTTGGGACTGTCTCCAGGCTCCGAGAATAATCAGGCAATGCTGTTTTCCGCACAGGGGCTGGGGCAAATGCTCACACGTGTCTTTTCTCCGCCAAGGGTGCGGGAGTTTGAGGTGCGGGGGTTATATAAACTTGAAGAGACCTACGACAACACGCATGTATTTATTGGAATCAAAGAGGCACAGGATATTTTTCATCTGAAGGATGCCGTTACCGGAATCGAATTGCGACTCACCAACCTGGAGCAGGCACAGCAGGTAAAGCAAACACTCGAAGCCGCCTATCCCAGCGGTTTGAAGGTTCAGACCTGGTAT
Organism: Rhodothermales bacterium; assembly: GCA_965116685.1. Lineage (GTDB taxonomy): Bacteria > Bacteroidota > Rhodothermia > Rhodothermales > Bin80 > Bin80. The sequence goes on from OZ220707.1 coordinate 1,943,352, forward strand.
GATCTTCAGCGCTCCCTTTATGATGTTATGCGACTGGAAAAATGGGGTGCATCCTTAATACTGATCCTCATCTGCGTGGTCGCAGCGTTCAGTATTGTAGGGTCACTCACCATGGTTGTCGTAGAAAAGAAACGAGACATTGGCGTGCTGCAGGCGATGGGGGCCACTTCTAGGGATATTCAGCAACTTTTCCTCGTGCAGGGCGGGATGATCGGATTGATTGGTGCAGGAACCGGATTCGTGGTGGGGCTTGGGATTCTGCTCCTGCAGAAATATTTTCAACTCGTACCCCTCCTGGGAGCAGAGTCCTTTGTAATTGAATCCTATCCGGTTTCGATCCAGACACTGGACCTGGTTCTCATCCTGGGGGTCTCATTCGGTTTGTGTTTGGTCGCCGCGCTATACCCGGCATGGCGCGCAGCACGGAGTGATCCGGGCCAGGCAGTTGCTCGGGGTCTCTGATTCGGGAACCGTTTGGTAAATGGTTTCATATAAGCCGGCCGCCCAAAACAGGAAAGGGGGTAAAAACCAATGGCACGTAAGGATCAATTGAATGGCAAAGGGCCCATGTCCGGCAACCATGTCTCACATGCGCACAACAAGACGCGTCGGCGATTTGGGGTGAATCTGCAGACAAAGCGGTTTTATCTGCCCGAACAAAAGCGGTGGGTGAAGCTGAGGGTTTCGGCGAATACGATCAAGACCATCAACAAGAAAGGGGTTGAGGCGGTATTGCGTGAAGCACGGGCACAAGGCATCTCGGTCTAAATAGATAAGGCTGTAACATGGCACGGAAAGGAAAAGACGTTCGACAAAAAATAATCCTCGAGTGTACGGAGGCTCCGGGCACAAGTCGGTATTCAACGGTCAAGAACCGGCGCAATACGGCGGGTCGACTAGAGCTCAAAAAGTACAATTCGACACTACGAAAGCACACATTGCATAGGGAGATCAAGTAAAGATGGCCAAGAAACAATCGTTTGGAGACAAGGTCCTCAAGCGCCGTCAAGAGCGAAAAGTGATGGCCAAGCTCATTGTTGCGGAAAAGAAGCCAAACGGGAGCTTCCGCTTCAGAGAAAAAATGGTTCCGCAGGAGGACATTCGAGCGGAATTGAAGGCCGTCACGTAGACCATCCGATTCGGGGCGTAGCTCAGCCCGGTAGAGCACTGCGTTTGGGACGCAGAAGTCGTCGGTTCAAATCCGGCCGCCCCGACTGCGCGGATATCAGTTCTATTACATACAGGCGCTCGTAGCTCAACTGGAGAGAGCAGCGGACTTCTGCAACAAAAGCGGGCCGCTGGCTGGAAACGGCCAGCGAGTAAGTGGTCAAATTCGGGGAAGCCTACGGAACAGAAGGTTCACGGTAATCCCGAGCCAAGCCCCCATGGGGAAGGTGTAGAGACTAGACGGCCACCCCTTCCTTCAGGCATAACTGAAAAAGGTGAAGAGATAGTCCAGGGAGCCGGGAAACCGGCACAAACCTGAATCCGCAGGTTGCAGGTTCGAGTCCTGCCGGGCGTGCCAAGGTGACGTGGCCGAGTGGCTAGGCAGAGGCCTGCAAAGCCTTGTACGGCGGTTCGAATCCGCCCGTCACCTCATGTTAGATCAGAATTAGAAGTAGTCGTCGGAGACGGGGATATATTCCTCTGGCTGCCGGTACGTTTCGAGATTTGAGAAGCGGGCATAGTCCGCCTCAAAGCGAAGCTTGACCGTCCCGGTAGGACCGTTTCGGTGCTTGCCGACAATGATTTCCGCGACCCCTTTGGTTGGTTGGCCGTCTTTTTCGGCTTCAATGCCGTAATAAGAGGCACGGTAAATAAATGCGACGACATCGGCATCCTGTTCAATCGCGCCACTCTCACGCAAGTCCGATAATTGTGGCCGCTTATCTTTCCGATCCTCCGCATTTCGATTCAACTGGCTGAGAGCGATCACCGGAATTTCAAGCTCTTTTGCAAGCCCTTTGAGAGAGCGGGAGATGTTTGCGATTTCCTGCTCCCGGTTATCCTTATTGGTGCGTCCTTCCATGAGTTGAAGGTAATCCACCAGCACGAGCCCAATAGCATGCTCAGACTTAAGTCGGCGGCATTTGGCACGTAGTTCCAGGACACCCAGACCATCCGAATCATCAATAAATATCGGGGCGAGGCCCAATTTCCCAGCGGCCTCCACGACAGCATGATGGTCATCCTGGCTTAGCTTTCCTGTACGAGCACGCTGGGCATTTACCTCGGCTTCGGAGGTGAGCAGGCGCTGAGTTAGCTGTCGAGCACTCATTTCCAGAGAGAAAATTGCGCAACTTACGGGGTTCTGGGAGGCCAAGGCGGCGTTACGTGCGCACGCCAGAGCAAACGCAGTTTTCCCCATTGACGGCCGGCCGGCAATGATGACCAGATCGGAGTCCTGCCATCCTCCAGTCAATTTGTCGAGATCTGTAAATCCGCTGGTTACCCCGGAAAGACCTTCTGGTCGCTCGGCAATGGTTTGAAGGTGGGCAACCGTTTCCTGCACGACATCTTTCAAAAATTTTGCTGACCTGCGGACCTGGCTTTCAGAGATGGAAAAGAGATCCTTTTCTGCCGCGTCAAGGAGTTCAAATGCATCGGCTGCCGGGTCATAAGCCTCAGTAATCCGCTTACCCATCGCTCCAATAAGATTGCGCAAGAGAGCTTTCTGGGTTATGATACGTGCGTGGTACTCGGTGTTTGCAGAAGTTGCGACATGCTCAGTAAGGTCGTTCAAGTATGGGATGCCACCAACCTGGTCCAGTTGCTTCGTCGCTTTCAGCTGCTCCGCAACCGTAATGATATCTATGGGTTGCCCCTTGGCGGAAAGATGCAGGAGGGCCTGATAAATTTTCGCGTGCTTTGGTAAATAGAAGGCATTTACGGGCAGGATTTCCGTTGCAATGCTCACGGCCTCTGGATCAATCAACACGGCTCCTAGGACATACCTCTCAACATCAACTGCCTGAGGAGGAACACGCCCCGAGGAATCCTGCAAATTCTGAACTAGGACGGGGCCTCGAGGAGGCATAGCTTCGCTTTGCATGGTATTATAGAGCCGAGTATAGCTGTTGCAGAAGTTTCAAGTCTTCCCAGGCTGGCCGCTTCCAGTTCTGATTTCGCAAAAGGGCTGCTGGATGATAGGTGGCAAGCAGCGTACTTCCATAGTAGGGGTGAGCCTGCCCTCGTAGTTTTCCAAGAGGAGCACTGGTTCCAAGTAAGGTCTGACATGCAACTCGCCCCAGACAGAGAATGAATTTAGGTTGAATGAGGGACATTTGCCGGTAGAGAACAGGCAAATGGGCAGCAATTTCATCAGGCTTTGGGTCACGATTCCCGGGAGGCCGGGATTTGAGAATATTTGCAATAAAAATCTCGTTCCGGGACAGATGGATTGCCGTGATCATTTTGTCAAGCAGTTGACCGGCCCGGCCGACAAAGGGCCTGCCTTGTCGATCTTCGTCTGCTCCAGGTGCCTCACCAACAAGCAGGATGTTTGCATGCGGGTTTCCCTCACCAAAAACGGCATGCGTACGCTGCGCATCAATCGGAATGAGAACAGAGGAGTCTACGTAGTCCCGGAGCGCATCCAATGACAGGATCTGGTGTACAGGGTTCTGTGCGTCAACCAGGGCCATGATCTCCTGTGCAAATGTTTGTTGCTCTAACGGGATAAGTGGGCCATGCATTCTTGCCTCCGCTGAAAGACTGTCCTTGAGGTGATGAAGAGCCGTGATCATTGCACACATGTACTTGAAAGCCAAAATGGTTGTACCCGCACGAGACCAAATTTACCGTGCAAACCGGACAAGATTCACGGCAATTGTTCACACTTTATGCACAATCAGTCAAGATTCGATCCAGAAGTGCCGTGGCGACCTCCTGTTTCGACATCACCTCCAATGGGAAGGACGAGCCATCCTTCCCGATGAGGGTCACGCGATTGGTTTCCGTACCGAAGCCGGCACCTTCTTCATTCAGGTTGTTGAGGACGATCCAGTCCAGGTTCTTCTCGGTGAGTTTTTTTCGGGCGTTCACAAGGCCGTTTTCTGTCTCCATGGCGAAGCCGACCAGGACTTGATCATTCCGACGCCGTTTTCCCAGCTTTGCGAGGATATCAGAGGTTCGATGTAGCCGGAGTGTAAGTTGATCCTCCTGTTTCTTGATTTTTGAAGGATGAGACACATCTGGTGCATAATCTGCCACAGCAGCCGCCATAAAGATGAAATCTGCATCCTTATGGGCCAGGACCGCTTCAAGCATTTCTACACTCGTGGTGATATCAATTCGCCGCACCCCATCAGGGGTGTTTAACAACGTAGGACCGGTGACCAGCGTTACGTGTGCTCCGCGCCGGACAAGATCTTTTGCAAGAGCAAAGCCCATCGTACCGGTCGAATGGTTGGTTAGAACTCGAACGGGATCGATAGGCTCACGCGTAGGGCCGGCAGTGACCAGAGCGTGCTTACCACGCAACTCATCAGGCAGAAGAGACGCAATCCGTTCGAGAATATCTTCCGCATCCGGGAGACGTCCCAACCCGACGAGTCCACTGGCCAGTTCCCCATAACCAGGAGGTAGGACATGGTAGCCGAATCCCTGGAGGCGTTTCAAGTTCAAGCGGACGGCAGGGTGCATGTACATATCATGATCCATGGCCGGGCACACCAGTATTGGGCAGCGGGCTGCCAATGCGGTTGCGGTCAGCATATTGTCCGAAAAGCCATTCGCCAATTTTGCCAGAGTCTGGGCGGTCGTAGGTGCAATCACGAAGAGATCTGCCCAGTGCCCCAAAGTGATATGCTTGGTCCAGGTGTTCTCTTCTGCCCCATCGAACAGATCCGTGAGTACGCTTCGGCCGGACAGGGTTGCCAGGGTTGTTGGTGAGATAAACTGAGATGCCCCCCGTGTTGCCAGAACCTGCACTTCGGTGCCGAGCTTTCGCAGCCGTCGAATCAATTCGGCAGCCTTGTATGCAGCGATGCTTCCAGTCACGCCAAGAAGAAGGCGCTTGCCATGCAGTTCCGCAATTCGGCTTGATTCACTCATTGTGAAGGTAGTCCTTAATTAGTGCAATCGCTTCCTTTGCAGCTCTATCAAGAGAATCGTTTACCACAAGTGCATCAAATTGATCAGCATAGGCAAGTTCAAGTTTTGCTCTTTGCAGTCGCAGATCAAGTGTCTCTACGGATTCTGTGCCCCGGTTGTTCAGGCGGTTTTTCAGTTCAGAGTCCGATGGCGGGGCGACGAAGATAAAAAACCCGCCATAAGCAGCGCGGACCCGGGCAGCTCCTTTAACGTCAATGTCCAGCAAGAGAGGGGTATCGGATTCTGTGAGGGCGGAGAGCGGTGTTCCATAGAAACGCCCGGGATATACTTCCTCGTATTCGAGGAGGGCCTTTTCGGTAATCAGGCGCTCAAATTCCGGCACGGAAACGAAATAATACTCTCGGCCATGTTGTTCATAGGAGCGCGGAGGCCTTGTCGTTACAGATACAGACAACTGCATAGACGGGAACTCTTCCAGCACCCGTTGTGCAAGGCTGGATTTTCCGGCACCGCTTGGTGCCGTCAGCCCAACCAGTTTCCGTCGAGACATCATGAGGAAGCAAAAGATGTTGCTGAGAAAAAAGACCGCACCCGGCCCGAGTTCAACAGGGCAAACGAAAAATCACGAACCGTGTTCGATGTGAAGAGTGCGCTCACCGTGTGTGTTTCCCCAAGGGTGGAGAGAGAGTTCGCCGTTGTAAAATCTAGTCTGTCTTATACCGCCTAGATTTGTCTTTATGTATCGACAAGTTAACAAACTTTTACGTTTCCTGTTGTGTCTGGAAACATCCCAGGATATCTTATTGTTCGTGGAAAATAGCGCGGGAAAAAACTGGTGGGCACACTCAAAAAGGGGAAGCCCCAATTTAACTTGAGTGGCGGAGAGGGAGGGATTCGAACCCTCGGTACCCGGTTAGGGTACACTCGCTTTCCAGGCGAGCCCGTTAGACCGCTCCGGCACCTCTCCTAGACTTCCATGATGTCTTTTTCTCTCTCTTGAAGGAGCTTGTCAATCGCGGTCACAAATCGATCCGTTTCTTTCTGCAATTTTTGTTCGGCGAAATATCGCATGTCTTTCGAAAGATTCTCGGCTTCTTGAACGGATTTTAATTCCTCCTTCGTACTGCGACGAATATTGCGAATCGAAACTTTCGCCTGCTCCCCGATTTGTCGGACTCGTTTACAAAGTGCAATTCGACGTTCTTCTGTCAGCGGTGGGACAGGTATTCTGATCAGCGTGCCGTCATTGGACGGGTTTAGTCCAAGGTTTGCGGACTGCACTGCTTTTTCAATGGCATCTATCGCGGATTTGTCCCAGGGAGTCACCACCAGGAGATCCGGCTGGGGAGCGCTGATCGTCGAGATTTGATTTAAAGGGGAAATGCTGCCATAGAACTCAACGCGGACGTTTTGAAGCATGGCAGGGGTGGCCCGCCCTGCTCGAATGGCAAGCAATTCCTTGCTCAGATGGTTCAAAGAGCACTCCATCTGCTCTGTGTTTTCCAAAAGAAGTAACTCGAGAAGTTCGTCTAGCATGGTCACCAACTGAAAATCCTAGTCCCAATGTACGTAAGAACCCACTTTCTCACCAAAGACGATTCTTTGCAAATTGCCCGGCTCGTTCACATTGCATACAACAATCGGCATCTTAGATTCTTCACACAAGGTGAATGCAGTTTTGTCCATGACCCTCAGCCCTTGACGAATCACTTCATGTCCAGCAATCTGTGCGAAGTGTTTGGCTTTTTCGTGTACTTCAGGGTCGGCAGAATAGATTCCATCTACGCGAGTCGCTTTGACAAACACATCCGCATCGATTTCCAGGGCGCGCAATGCAGCAGCGGTATCTGTGGTAAAGTATGGGTTGCCGGTTCCACCACCAAAAATTACCACGCGACCTTTTTCAAGGTGGCGAATGGCTCGTCGCCGAATAAAAGGCTCTGCAATCTCTTCCATCTTGATGCTCGACAGTAACCGGGTTTCAAGATGTAAATGCTCTAGAGCATCCTGCAGGGCCATGGCGTTGATCATCGTTGCCAGCATCCCCATGTAGTCTCCATGGGCCCGGGTCATTCCGCGAGCTGCGGTCATGCTCCCCCTGGAAATATTTCCGCCGCCGATTACGATGGCTAATTCAGTGCCGCTTTGGACCACAGTCTCCAGATCTTTTGCCCAGGCAGAAAGCACCTCGGGATCAATCCCGTAGGCTTGACTTCCCAGGAGAGCTTCGCCACTGAGTTTTACCAAGACCCGTTTGTAAATAGGTTGTTTCGGCTGCGAGGATTGCATGATTGGTACTTAGGTGGGCCGGGTCATTCACCGAGGGCACATCGAACAAATTTTTCTACTTCTGCTCCAGCTTTACTGAGCACATCCCGAACCCGCTGTGAAGCATCTTTGACAAAAGGTTGTTCCACTAGAACGTTGTCCTTGAAGAAGCGCTCCAGTTTTCCCTTGGCAATCCGATCTAGGATTTGCTCGGGCTTTCCTTCAAGCCGGGCAGCTTCTCTACCGATTTCGAATTCTTTGTCCTGTGTTTCCTGTGGTATGTCCTTGCGATGTGCGGCCAAGGGGTTCAAGGCAGCGACTTGCATGGCCACATCCCGGCCAGTTTCGGTCAGATTTCCACTTCCCTTGAGTGAGACCAGAACCCCCAGACGGGATCCCGGATGAATATAGTCAATTACCTGCCCTTCTTCAGAGGACAGAACGGAAAATCGACGAACGCCCAGTTTTTCACCGATCTTACCGGTGAGGTCGGTTTGAATTTCTCCGACGGTGCGCCCATTTTTCAGGGACAAGGAGAATAGGGCATCCAGATCCGAGGGGCGTGCAGACAAGATCAAGTCGGCCACGGAATGCGCAAATGACACAAATTCTTCGTTACGGGCGACGAAATCCGTTTCGCAGTTCACCTCAACAATGATTCCGGTATGCCGCGAGTCATCAATGCGTGTTATCACGAGCCCCTGCAGAGCTTCGCGGTCAGCACGTTTTGCAGCAACACGTTGGCCTTTCTTCCGCAAAAGGTCAATCGCTGCCTGCAGATCACCATTCGCGTCGGAGAGGGCGCGCTTGCAGTCCATCATTCCCGCACCGGTCTTGTCACGGAGTTGCTTCACATCTTTTGCTGAAATAGATACTTTAGTCATCAGGATAAGGGTGTTTACGGAACTTGGTGAGTTCAAGCACAGGCATCAGGGTTTGCGAGTGGCTCACCTCTGGAAAGTCTGTGCCAATACCGTCAACCAGTGAGTATATTTTTGGGTCTAACGCTTTTTTTGTTCGCTACGCTTTTCTTTCTCCGCTTTTTTGTTGGCCGATTCAATCTGTGCGGCTTTTTTTCCTTCGTTTACCGACTGGGCAATCGTCTGCGTAATTATCTGGATGGATTTGAAGGCGTCGTCATTGCAGGGAATTACGTAATTCACCAGATCGGGGTCACAGTTGGTGTCGACCATGGCAATGATAGGAATGCCAAGTTTACGCGCCTCATTGACAGCAATCCGTTCTCTTCGGATATCCACCACAAAGAGACATCCCGGTGTTCGGGGCATTGCTGCAATGCCTCCAAGGTTTCGCTGGAGCTTGTCCAACTCACGGGACTTCATGAGGCGCTCTTTCTTTTTGAGTTGATCCAGTGTGCCGTCCTTGCCCATCTTTGCCAGCCCTTCCATGCGACGAATGCTATTTCGGATCGTCTGGAAATTCGTTAGCGTCCCTCCAAGCCATCGCTCCACAACAAAGGGAGACTCACAGGACTCGGCAGCCTCCTTGACCGTTTGTCGCGCCTGCTTTTTCGTTCCGACGAACAGGATTGATTTTCCCTGCCGGGCAAAGCGGGCAGCGGCATCGGCTGCCTGTTCAAGCAGTTTTTGGGTCTGCAAAAGGTCGATAATATGAATCCCGTTGCGCTGCATAAAGATGTAGCTGCGCATCTTGGGATTCCAGCGACTGGTCAGATGACCAAAATGCGTACCGGCCTTTAATAAATCTTCTATAGAAGCCCGGTGCTGGGACGAATCCGATGTAGAGAGAGGGTTGCTCATAATGGGTTGAATTGGGTTAAGCCGCCAGAACAGTCATTTGCATTGGCCAACCAGGAAGGCACCCGGCTATGCATCAAGTCCTGTGCGAGATGAAAAATTAGATTTGAATGACCGACTTATCGTTTGGAGAACTGGAACCGTTTGCGCGCCTTGGGGCGACCATATTTTTTTCGTTCTACCATCCGGGGATCCCGCGTCAGGAAGCCGGCAGCCCGCAGGGACTTCCGCCGTTCTTCATCCGCTAGCACAAGCGCACGCGATGTGCCGAGCCGGATCGCTTCCGATTGGCCGGTGAGCCCGCCGCCTTTCACGTTCACGACCAAGTCGTACATTCCGGTTGTGCCGGTGACTTCAAAGGGGGAGAGCATAACGCTGCGCCGGGTTTCCATTTTGAAGTACTCATCAACCGGGCGGCGGTTGATCAGTATGTGACCGGAACCCGGGCGCAAATAGACCCGGGCTGTCGAGGTTTTACGACGTCCGATGGCGATAAATTCAGTAGGGGTTGCCATTATCAGGGCAAGATCGGTTGTTAATTTTAAGGATGAATCGGTAGCTCTTCAGGCTGCTGTGCATCGTGCGGATGTTCCGCATTGGCATAGACCTTCAGCTTGGTCAGCATTTGTCGACCAAGGGGACCTTTTGGCAGCATTCCCTTCACGGCATGGCGGACCAGATGCTCCGGTTTTCTCTCACGCATAACACGCGCAGAACGGGACTTCAGCCCACCGGGATAGCCACTATAGCTATAGTAGAGTTTTGCATCTTCTTTATTTCCAGTGAAGCGAACCTTGTCGGCATTCACAATGATCACATAGTCCCCTGTATCCACATGGGGCGTGAAGCAAGGCTTGTGTTTGCCGCGCAAAATGGTTGCGACACGCGAAGCCAAGCGGCCGACCACGGCCTGTTCCGCGTCAATAACAAACCATTTACGCTGAATGTCTTTGGCTTTCGCGCTTTGAGTTTTATAGCTTTGAGTTTCCATTGCTTTGTATGATAGGCGATGGCGTATTTCGAGCACAGCAAACTGGTACGCACAGCCTAGACACAAAGTTCACGCAGGGTCTCAATAGTCCTCTCCGGTATTGAGCATAACGGGCATGATCAGGAGCGTGAGGTCCTGGAGATCATTTTGTGGGATCGGTCTCATAAGAGCAGCGCGGTTGGGCATTCCCATGGCCAGGGAAACGTCTCCTATGGGGAGGCTCCTCAACAAATCCAGGAGATACTGCGCGTTGAATGCAACCTGTGTGGCTTCTCCGCGGTATTCGCAGGAAATAGTTTCCGAGCCTTTACTGGCACGTTCGATATCCCAGGCGCTGACTTCAATTGAGTCCTCTTTGCAATCAAGCAGGATTTGATGCGAGTTCTCCGAGGCAAAAAAGTTTACACGGCGCACGCTGTTGAGCAGATCATCCCGATTCAAGACAACAATCTTGTCGTTTTCGGTTGGGATTGCACGTTCGTAGTTTGGGAAGGAGGCATTGATCAAAGTACTGACCACATGCGTGTGGCCAAAAGTAAAAGCGAGATAATTCTCACTGACCTCAATCGTGCACTCGTCGGTTCCTTCAACGCGTGCCACCTGCTGAAACGCCTTGAAGGGGGCCAAGGCGCTTACGTCCAAGTCACCCTCGTAGTCCTTGAAGATGCAGCGTGCAAGTCGATGCCCGTCCGTTCCAACAATGCGGGCGGATCCCTCAAGAACTTCGAAGAGAACCCCCATCATTCCAGGACGGGACATATCCTTGCTTACCGCAAAACTTATCAGATTAAACCCGGCTTTCAGTTGTCCCCGGTCAAACTCAACGGACTGTGCCTCCGAAATGGCAGGGAATTCAGGGAACGAGTAGCCACTGAAGCCCATCCAGTCATATTGACCGCGATCATGCGAAAGAAGGATCTTGTAGCTTTGCGCAACCTCAAAAGTGATGGGGATTTCGGGGAGAGTCCTGCATGATTCAAGGAGCTGTTGGGCAGGGACCGCAACAAGGTCGAGGTCTTCGTCTGGCTCACTGGAAAACTCTACGGGAAAACGGTGCCGGATCGCCACCTCTAAATCCGTGGCTCGTATTTCCAGATGGTGTCCTTTTCGCTGCAGGAGGATACATTCCAGGATTTCCTTATCGGATTTGCTCGATAAGGCACCGCTAACGGTATCCAATGCTTTATAGAGGTCTGTGCTAGTAGTCGAAAATTTCATGAGTAAAAGGATCAATCAGACAACTGGTGAACTTTACGCCGAACCTCATCCACACGGTTCCGGTAGTTGTTATCTGTTTCAATGAGATTGTTCACGCTTTTGATCGCGTGAACGACCGTTGAGTGATCTCTGCCGCCAAATTGGAGCCCAATTGCTTTATGAGTATAATCCAGCTCCCGGCAGAGGTACATTGCTAACTGACGAACTTGTACGATCTCACGCTTCTTCGTTTTTTCGTGGAGGCGGTGCTGATTGACTCCGAAGTATTCGCACACCAGTTTTTGCACCCGATCAATGGAGAGCGTCGTATGAGGACGGCGGATGAAATCCTTCAGGGCATGTTTTGCCAAGGATTCATCAATCTCGTGTTTCATGTAGGCGGCCTGTGCCAGAAGTCGGACGAGTGCCCCTTCAAGTTCACGGATATTCTTCGTGATATTCCGGGCAATATAATTGATCACCTCTGTTGGAAGTTCAAGCCCGATTTCAGTTGCCTTGCGCAGCAGAATGGCGGTTCGCGTCTCAAGGTCTGGTGGTTGGAGGTCTGCCTGGAGCCCCCAGCAAAAACGGGAGAGTAATCGCTCCTCAATCCCACTAATTTCCTTTGGTGGGCGGTCAGCACTGAGGATGATTTGATTTCCTCCCTGCTGCAATTCGTTAAAGATGCAGAAAAACTCTTCCTGCGTTTTTTCTTTTCCCCCGAAAAATTGAACATCATCAATAATAAGGACATCAATCTTTCGGTAACTGCGCGAGAATTGTTGGACCTGATTTTCCTGAATGGCCCGTACGAAATCATTTGTAAACCGCTCACTTGAGATATAGCGGACCTTCTTACCGGGTTGGCGTTGTCGAACCTGATTGCCAATGGCCTGCATGAGGTGAGTTTTGCCTAGTCCGACACCGCCATAGATCAGAAAAGGATTATAGGCGGTTCCTCCAGGAGACTTCGCAATCGCTCTAGAAGCGCTGTAGGCTAGATTATTGCAATCACCAACGATGAATTTCTCGAAGGTGTAGCTCTCCGTCAGGTTACTCTTCACCTTGGAACCACGAACCTGCTGTGGGGAAGGGTTTATGCTTTCTGCGGGGCGATCTGTGGATGCGGGTACTTCGTAGGTTTTGGACACATGACCGGGTTCAGTATCCTGTACGACCACCACTTCATAGCAGAACTGACTTCGCTCACCGAGCACCCGGTATACCGTTGAACGGATGAGCAGATTATACTGTCCTTCCAAGTACTCGTAGTGGAACGGGCTGGGCACCTGGATGGTCAACTTTGAGGCTCCCTCCTCCCCCACCAGAGCGACGGGTTTCAGCTTACTGAACCATGTCAGGAAACATTGCGGGGTCACATTATCTTGAATCACTTTGAGGCAGGCACTCCAAGCAGATTCTGCGGTGTAAGGCATTAAGGATTAGGTCCGTTGTAGCCGGGCAAGCTGGCTGTAATTTAGCAGAAGGAAATAAATGCTCCGAGTGGTCAAAGATACGAAATGAAAACGCACTTCAGAGAGAAGGATCCAAGAGTTATCCACAACTTGTTCACAAAAATTACCGAAAAATAAAATCAGAGCAAAATTTGGATTATGGGCATTAGGCAGGCTTAATAGGAGCTTTTGGGGGGTAAATCGTGCAAAACAGGGTCGAAACCCGGCTAAATCACGTCTCAGGGGGAGAAAAAGATGAGAGCTTCAGGAATTTTCAGGAAGGGAGATCAAGATATTCACAACTTGTTCACAGTTTAGAGGTCTTTTTGAAAACATTTTCATTCGATGAAGAAATTTCTGGTTGGTGTGTGTGGCGGTAGCTGATTTTACGAGGCTTTTGGGGAGGTAGCATAATTGACAGAATGGCGCGTCTAATCACAAAACTACTTATGCGGGAACGGAAGATCAAAGAGGAGTCAATCATCGAAGGGGGAGGAAGTATAGACTGTGCAAAGAGTGAAGCCATCAAGGTTTGTCAGAGGCATGAATCAACACAACGGAGCAACCGCAGCGAGGGCAGACATTTCAGCCCGAAAATTCGACCGCGGGGAGGCCCAGGCACGGCAAGAAATCAGCGCCATCGACCTTTTCTGAGCGGGATCTAAACGTGTTCTCTGATGGATGATTCACGCAAAATTCAGCAGAACCCGGGCGATAGAACAAAGGAGGTGCCAGGTCTCCGGGGCTTTTCCGGATCGGTGGCATAGGAAACCTGAAGCGCGGATCGAGGGTTTACCCGTACTGTTTTGCAAAAAAGTGATGATCAAGTTCGATTTATCCACCCCCCAGGGGGGCAGCTTTGAAGTTTCTGCTTCGGATTTGGGCTTGGATCAAGCGAAGTTTTCAGAAATTCAGACAGATTTAGAGATTGAACAATTGGACGGAGCGATACATGTTACGCTAAAGGTCCGTGCGAAGGCATGTTTGGAATGTGATCGGACATTGCAAGAATTCGTTGCGCCCGTTGCCAATGTTCACGAGATGTTGCTATACACTTACGGTCAAAAGCCATCCGAAGAAAACATGATTGAGCAGGTTGAACTTGAGCCGAAACAGCGTGTATTCGACTTGATGGAAACCATTCGCGATACATTAATGTTGGCGATTCCTGCCAGAAAAGTTGCACCGGAAGCAGAGGAACTACAAATTCAAACCGTTTTTGGCGCTCCCGCCACGGAAGCAGATCAGCGCTGGTCAGCGTTGCTTGCTGTTCGTGAGGAGTATTCCCATAAATAGATAATGTAATGGCCAATCCAAGAAGAAAACATTCAAAATCCCGTACACGCAAACGCAGAAGTGTGTACTATGGCAGCCTTAGTGCTCCAACTACAGCAGAATGCGAGCAGTGTGGTAACGTGAAACTGCGACACCGCATTTGTCCGAGTTGCGGGACCTACCGGGGTCGTCAGATTGTAGAGCGGACAGCTGACGTATAGCAAAGGCCACGGGTTGTCCCAAACTTAGGCTGAGGACATATGGCGATTCGTGTAGCAGTTGATGCAATGGGCGGAGACCAGGCCCCCACAGTCATTGTGGAGGGTGCCGTGCGAGCCGCACAGTCTTCCAAGGGACGGTTACAGATTCAACTTTGTGGTCCGGAGACGGTCGTTCGGCCTGTATTGGAGAGCTTCGGGGCAGTTTCGGGGATTGAAGTGATTGATGCCCCGGAGGTCATAGGGATGGGGGATTCTCCGGTTGCTGCTGTTCGCACAAAACCGAACTCATCCATTCATGTCGGTCTCAGGAGACATAAAGAAAGTCGAGCAGATGCGTTTTTGAGTGCGGGCAACACCGGAGCGATTGCAGCAGCTTCGCTTTTTGTACTGGGTCGGCTCCCAGGCGTGTTTCGACCATCCATAACGACATTCTATCCAACGACCAAAGGTGCCTGCACAATCCTAGATGTGGGATCCAATATGGATAGCCGCCCCGAACATCTGCAGCAATTTGCAAAAATGGGGTCCGCATATGCCCGGATCATGATGGACATCGCACACCCGCGAGTTGCACTGCTGAGTGTCGGAGAAGAGCAGGCCAAGGGGAATGAGCTTGTACGATCCACGCACGAACTGTTACTGGGCGACATAGATCTGAATTTTATCGGGAATGTGGAAGGTCGTGATATTCTACACCAAAAAGCAGATGTTATTGTGTGTGATGGTTTCATCGGGAATGTGATTCTTAAATTTGGGGAGAGCATTATGACGGCTGTGCCGGAAATGATTCAGCAAGAGATGGACCACTTGAAAGCAAAGCCAAGCGAGGTTGCTCTGCTAAAAAAAGCCCTTTCGAGGCTTGCCCGCCGATTTGATCCCGAGAATTATGGAGGAGGAGGTCCGCTGCTGGGAGTTGAGGGAGAAGTGTTTATTCTGCATGGATCTACAACCGCCGGTGCCGTGGAACAGTGTATCAAGACTGCTGCGCAGGCGGCCAAAGCCAACTTGACCAATGCAATTCAAAAAGCTTTGGCTCCCTGAAATAAAATTATCGGATCATGGGTCTTGAAGCACGTGCAGCGATCACAGCGGTTGGTCATTATCTGCCGGAGAGGCGGTTGACCAATCAGGACCTGAGCGAAATGGTGGATACCAATGACGCTTGGATCAGGGCGAGAACCGGCATAGAAGAGCGCCGGATTCTTACGGGTGAGGGCAAGGGGACATCTTACATGGCCGCTCGCGCAGGACAGGAGATCTTGGAAAAGCGAAGCATCTCCGCGGAGGAGATTGATGCAATTATTGTTGCTACCGTCACACCAGACATGGCTTTTCCTGCGACGGCCTGCCTGGTTCAGGCGGAACTCGGAGCGAGTAACGCTTGGGGATTTGATTTATCAGCAGCATGCAGTGGGTTCCTTTTTGCGCTTAACACGGGTGCCGGCTTGATTGAGAGTGGGCGGGCAGCGAAGGTATTGGTGATTGGATCGGATAAGATGAGCAGTATTACAGACTATACCGACCGAAAGAATTGTGTTCTCTTTGGGGATGCCGCAGCAGGAGTACTCTTGGAAGCGGCCCCCAATGGATATGGCCTGATGGACTCTGTGCTCCATGTGGATGGGCGCGGCTGGGAGTCGCTATGCATGTTGGGAGGAGGGAGCCGTCATCCGGCCACGCACGATACCGTAGACAAAAAAATGCACTATATCTATCAGGATGGTAGAGCGGTCTTCAAAGTTGCGGTGAAGGGTATGGCGGATGTGGCAGCCGAAATCATGGAGCGCAATCACCTTACCGGGGACGATGTACGCTACCTAGTTCCTCATCAGGCAAATCAACGTATCATAGATGCAGTTGCACGTCGAATGGGACTGGGTCTTGATCGCGTGATGCTCAACATTTCCAGATATGGGAACACAACCGCAGCGACGATTCCGCTGTGTCTGCATGATTGGGAGGATCAATTGAAAAAGGGAGATAAGATTGTGATCGCTGCGTTTGGTGGAGGGTTTACCTGGGGAGCGACCTATTTACGTTGGTCGTACAGCCACCTCCCCAAAGAGCAATCCCATGGCGGATAAGCAACTCGCGATATTATTTCCGGGGCAGGGATCTCAAGTGCCCGGCATGGGTGCGGATCTATTCCACGAGGTCCCCAGGTCACGGGCTATTTTTGAGGCGGCAGATGAGATTCTCGGAATTCCACTTACGGAATTTTGTTTTCGAAGCATGGAAGAGGATCCTCGGGTCTTGGAGAAGTTAACGGACACGGCAATCTGCCAGCCCGCGCTCTACACACATTCCATAGCAGTCTTGGCGGCTCTTGATTTGGCTCCTGACTTTGTGGCGGGTCACAGCGTGGGAGAATACGGTGCACTGCACGCATGCGGAGCGCTTTCATTTGAAGATGGACTGCGCTTGGTGCGTCGAAGGGGAGAACTCATGGCGATGGCGGGGCACGGGCGTTCTGCAGGGATGACCGCCGTGATGGGACTCTCAGGTGAAATTGTGGATGCCGCATGCAGAGAGGTTAGTTCTGCGGAATCCATTGTGGTGTGTGCGAACTACAATGCTCCCCGGCAGACGGTGATTTCCGGAAATACCGTAGCACTTCGTGCAGTCGAAGACATTCTCCAGAATGCAGGGGCGAGAAAACTTGTTCAGCTTCCTGTGAGCGGTGCGTTCCATTCTCCATTGGTTTCAGACGCACGCGAGGCTTTTGCACAGGAATTGGCGACAGTGACACTGCGTCCCCCCGTATGTCCGATTTACTTGAATGTGACTGCACAGCCAGCTTTGGACCCCGAACATATTCGAGCCCGAATGCTGGAGCAGCTTACCAGTCCTGTGCGTTGGTTTCAGTTGCTTCAAAACATGCCGGAGAACCTGAAATTTATTGAAGTGGGACCCGGACGAGTTCTAAATGGTTTAGTGCGTCAGGCATTAGGGCGCAGGGCAGATGCGGTTTCTATCTCCACCGCAGAGGCGGTAACCGCGTTCCTGTCTGATTGACGTGACAAAAAGCATGGAATTCAACCAATCCCGTATCCTGGTAACCGGCGGCACTCGCGGTATTGGCCGCGCAATCGTTGAGGCATTTTCAGATAAGGGAGCACAGGTTGCATTCACTTATCGAAGCAGTACAGAAGTCGCAGAGCAGTTGAAGCAGGAGGTTGGCGGGCTTGCATTTCAGTGTGACGCAGCAGATTTTCAGGCTGCGGAGCAGGTAGTTGAGGACGTCGTAAAGGCTTGGGGAGGCGTAGACATTTTGGTGAACAATGCAGGGATTACGCGTGACAGTTTGATGATGCGTATGAGCGAATCCAACTGGGATCAGGTCATTAGTGCAAACCTCAAGAGTGTTTTTAATTACAGTAAAGCGGTTTGCCGGATCATGATGCGCCAGTGCTATGGCCGCATCATTAATATCTCTTCCGTGATTGGTGGTACCGGGAACGCAGGCCAGGCAAATTACGCTGCCTCCAAGGCCGGTATTGTTGGTCTCTCAAAAAGTTTGGCCAAGGAGCTTGCAACACGCGGGGTTACTGTGAATGTGGTGGCTCCTGGATTCGTAGAGACGGATATGACGGACGCCATCAACCCGAAAGTAAAGAAGAGCTTGTTAGACACCATTCCTGTTCGTCGCACGGCAGTGCCTGAGGAAATTGCAGCACCGGTGCTGTTTCTCGCCTCAAAGGAAGCGTCCTACATTACGGGACAGATTCTTGGTGTTGACGGCGGTTTATCCATGTAGCCTGTGACGAAACCTTTTACGACACGCCTGGATTTTTCATCAAGGGCTCAGCAATCCAGCCTCGAGTCTGCGGCAGAGCAGAGCTTTGACGCACTAGACCCTGAGGTCGAGCAGGCAACTCCTGATTCGCTGGGCGCTGGTGCGCGTGCTGCATTTGAAAAGAGCGGTTGGCCGGGCCTGATGCCCGTTCAGGCGCATTCGATTCCCTACATGGCTTCAGGGCAGGATCTGATTGTACAATCCCGCACAGGATCTGGCAAGACAGGCGCCTTTCTTTTACCTCTTTTTGACAGCCTGGACCCCTCCTTACGTGCGACCCAAGCGCTTGTGCTTACGCCAACAAGGGAGTTGGCAGGTCAGATTTACGACGAATTCAAGCGAGTGAATCCAATCCCGGAAACGCTCAAAGGCATTTTGGTTTATGGAGGGGTGGGATATAAAAAGCAGTTGAGTGGGCTCAAGGGAGGATTTCAGGTTGTCATTGGTACGCCGGGGCGGATCCTGGATCACTTGGAACGCCGCACATTTACCCTGGAGAAGCTGCGAGCGTTTATTCTCGATGAGGCAGACGAAATGCTCTCAATGGGCTTCTATCCGGCGATGGTTGCTCTAAAGTCTTATTTGCCGAAGGAGCGTCAGTCGTGCATGTTCAGCGCAACCATGCCACCAAAAGTCCGATTATTGGGAAAAGAGTTTCTAAGCGAACCTCGATTTCTCGGACTCAGTGCAGACGGCGTCGGTGTAGCGACGATAGACCATCGTTACTATATTGTTCTGGATCCGATGGAACGTGCACGTGCATTATTGAGGCTGGTTGAGTTTGAAAATCCGGATTCTGCGATCATATTTACAAATACCCGCCGTGAGGTCTCTTTCTTGGCGGATTTTTTGCGTAATTACGGGTTCAGCGTTGGGGCAATCAGTGGCGACTATTCCCAGCAGGCACGAGAAAGAGAGATGGACCGGCTGCGGCAGAAGCGTATCCGCCTTCTGGTGGCAACGGATGTGGCGGCGAGGGGGATTGATATCTCTGAGCTCAGTCATGTTTTCCAGTATGAGGCGCCGTTGGAGCCACAGCTTTATATTCACCGCACGGGCAGAACGGCCCGAGCCGGTAAGGCAGGTGTAGCGATCACACTTGCAGCTTGGGAAGAGGAATCGCAACTCAAAGCCATTGCACACCGATTTGATATTCAGATGGAAAAACGACAGTTACCAACCCCCGAAGAAGTTGCCGAGCGTACGTCCCAGCGCGTCACGGTTGTCCTTGAAGAGAAGCTGCGAGCCAAGACCAACCTGGAGCGGGAGCGTCTTGCTCAGTTTGTACCGATGGTGAAGACATTAACTGAAGAGGAGCCTGAGTTGATGGCAATGCTCGTTGATGAACTGAATCAGACGCGGATGCATCCACATAAGCAGCGACCGGAAGATGGACAGAAAAACAAGTCACATAGGGGTCGGCGAAAATAAGGTGTGGCTGCTATTTGTGGTACTCGCACGAGGTATAAGGGTATCCGCAGGTCTCGCAGTCCGGCATGGTTTCTTGTAGAGCATGCCCGTGGTGGCAGGGATAGCCTGGATGGCATGATGGTTCTGACATGGGGCCTATAGTCAATTTCAGGTTACTGCTCAAACAAGACACTAATGTTCAAGTGAAACGGGCCCCTATTTTACGGGTGCGCCATTCCGATTTTCTCTCCGACCAACAACAATAGATCCTCCTCTATTTTTTTCCATTCCTGCGACAGATTGATCGAACATACTCGAAATCGCCGTCCTACGAGCTCAAAATGGAAGTCAAAATCCCGATCAACTGCTGCATAGAGGAGCCACCCCTCCGGAGTAGGAATATCAGAGGGGGTCTTAGCAGCCCAGTTCGTCACGTAAGTGGAGATCTGGTAGAGGTGAGCTGATTTCATTTTCTCACTCCCCCATCGCGTTGTATCCAGCGGAATGCTATAAAACTTGGTGTCTACGATTATCGTGCGTTCGGATGATCGCAATACGATGTCGGTCTCCATCTTGGGAAGATGCTGCAGAGCACTGTCGCTTCCTTTCGCCTCGAACCAATTGATTTTTGGTGCACTCACCCGGTAGCTCGTTTCTCGTTTGCAGAATGTTTTCACAAATTTTTCGAACACTTTCCCCATTTTCTGATCGTCCTCGTGAAAGTCAAGGAATTGGACGGTTCCTTCTACTTCATTTATTAGGAGATTCTCATGGATGATATGGCAGAGGTGTAGGAGGAAACGGTAGAACCGGTTGTTGCGGTGGATTCGGACTGTGTGAAACATATTCGCGGTGAGCCGGACATCGGAGACCGCACTCAGCTTCCGATACAGTTGTTCGCTCCGCTGTTTTTGGTTTTTGTTCAGGGTGTTAACCTGAGTCAGGTTGCGAAGAGTCGCTTTAAGGATTCGGTTCTGAGGCACATCGTAGCTGAGTTCGTCAAAGACGCAGTGCGCCTTGCCGTTCAGCAGCAGGTTCCGCTTCACTGTGGTTGCAAGATCAAGTTTGCCTTTGATTCCTCGGATGTCCTCATGGACTTCGAAATAGTCGCGATCCAATCCCCGGGAAATGAGCCGTGAGACACCGTCGTTCAAAACTTTGGCAAATAAATCAATCGGTCCGTCAAAATTTTCGGATCCTAGATCAACCGTCTTGCCTTCTCCGAGACAGTCCCATGCGTAGCAGAGAAGATAGTAGATGTTGAGGACAGGAATCTTCATTCCTGTAACTTGCGGACCGCTTCGTCTACGATGTCGGCCTTGTCAAACCAATATTCCCGGAGTAGAGGTTCGATTTCCTGTTGGATAATCGCCTTGTACCAGGATTCGTCGAACACCTCCACGCCGGTACTTGAACAGAAGTAACTGTGCCCGACCTCAAAGCCGGGGCCAAGGTTTGCATGATCTGCACGAATTTCTCCATTCAGAGATGAAAACCGGTTGCTGATCTTTTTGGCGAGCTCCTTGGGAACCCCCATGTTATTCTTATTCTGAAGATAGTTGCTGAACTGGTCGGTCCCGAAGGCTGGAGCAAGGCGAAAGAACGAGAATCGCCTTCGCAAAGCATAGTCTACCATTGCCAGAGACCGGTCTGCCGTGTTCATCATGCCGATCAGGTAGAGGTTCGCTGGAACGTGGAAGGGCTCATCTTCGGGCGAATAGGTGAGCGGAACGGCATACTCGGGCCCTCGCTTGTCAGCCTCAATGAGTAACATCAATTCACCAAAGATCTTGCTGAGGTTCCCGCGGTTTATCTCGTCAATAATAAACACATACCGATTATTAGGGTTGGCTGCAGCCTCGCGGCAGAAAGAGTGGAAGATTCCGTTACGTCGCTCGAATCCTCCCTTTTCACTCGGACGATATCCTTGGATAAAATCCTCGTATGCGTAGCTCTGGTGGAATTGGATCATCTGTACCCTCTCGGGGGCCTCATACCCAATTACCATATAGGCCAGCCGCTTAGCGATGAATGTCTTTCCGACCCCGGGAGGCCCCTCAAGGACAACATTTTTCTTGCGATTTAAAGCATTGATGATGTCGTCAAAGAACTCCTCCGAAAGAAAAAGATCCTGCAAGGCTTCCTCTTTAGTGTACGGTTTTGGATGTTCAGCCCCTTCCATTAACCGAAAAGCGAACTGGAGCCATTCTTTGTAGAGAGTAAAGTCGGTGAGAGTCTTGGTGGTAATGTGGCGTGGTTTGGGGAGGTCCCAAGAGCCGATCTTTTCCCACTTGACGCGACGCACATGTCGCAATTTCTGACGAGTCTCGTAGAACTCGTAGTCGGATTCAATGACCCCATAACCCAACAACAGAGATCCGCTCCGCTTGAATATGACATGGTCGCCAGGTTGCATCTCGCGGGTAAACTGGTGACAGGCGAGTGAATCCATGAGAGGATTCTTTTTGCCATAAAGTTCCTTCAGTTTTTCAGTTATGGCCGGCTGATCATCGTAAGCCAAGAGGTCACCGAGCTCATCTCACTTGATCGAGATGATCCCCTTATTCTGAAACTCTTTCCAATACCCAGCAAGTTCGCTCTCTCCGAGCACCCATACCCGACTGTTCCCGAAATTTTGTTGATACCATTGGTCAAGATCTTTTTCATCCGGCCGCCAGATCTGCAGATAAGGGTCGTCGTGGAAATCAAAATTGGGACGGGCTTTTTCTTTGCGGAGCTTCTTTCGGATTGAGAGGAGTTTTTGATCAAGGGCGATCAGGTTCGTGTAGTCTAATAATGCCGGTTGTTCCCCGAATTCAGCCATGAATTCGCGCACGATGATCTTCTTTTGAGAGGACGTGGCAAAGGGCTCGAAGTCCTTGGGGAACAGCAGGTATAATAGGATGTGTCGAAGTTGGCGATCCCCCGCTCCCTCCTGTTTATCCAACCATTCCGCGAAACGCCAAGCGTTTCCAAGTAGCGTATTGTGTCGCTCTGTTTCCAAGCGTAACCATTCTTCCATCATTTTGATGAAGAAGAGGAATTCTCGCCATCTAATTGAGTTGTAGGCTTGGCCAGGATGTCCAATACCCAAGCGAAGGGAGTCTTTTAGGTCAAACGGAGCATCGGGGAATGAATCACCTGACCATTCCCAGATCTGGCGAATCTGCTGAAGCTTCGTTTCGGGTCGCATTGAGTCAGATACTGGAAACAGGTACATCACCCAGAACATTTCTGCCGCCAACTGCTTCGCGGCTTTAGGTGCGGGAGCCAGTTGTTTCTCAAGCTTCTCAAAGAAGGTCCCTTCTCCTTCGTCCAAGTTTTCTACAAAGTACTTGACGAGATATCCAATATTCTGGGAAGCCCAAAGCTGATTGTCGGTGAAGACAGATCCATTATTTGAAAGGCAGCGGTTTCGCCAGTGGGCGACTGCACGGAGAACGGGATGATCCAGGGAGGGTTTCGGCATCTTAAATCGGCTTCAGATTGGTCACGTCTAATAGGTCTGCAAAAATAACGTGTCCGTCATAATTTTCGTTCTGGGGCGATCGAAAAAGCAACTTGCAGGAAACAGTAAGGCTCCAAGGATTTTATCGGTGAGTTTCGCGGGCACCACCCCCGGGTTATTGCCCCCTGCGTTTCCGTACTTTTTCTTGTATTGCCCTGATATAGTCCGCTCTTTGGTTCAGAGGGATGTCTTCCCTCAGGGGGACAACGATAGGCTCCCATGTAAGCGTATCGGTGGTCACGCTTGTACCTCCCCAGCTGTTCTTTGGCGCCCTCATACCTCTGCCTCGCTGCAGACGCAAACCTCGCTGCAGCTTGGTGGCCATCCTGGGGCACCCCGATGCCGAGCTCCCAGACCCGCCTCAATTGCAAGAACAGCGAATGTGGGCGGTGAGGGATTCGAACCCCCGGCCTCCTGCTTGTAAGGCAGGCGCTCTAAACCAACTGAGCTAACCGCCCGGAGAGCGGGAAACGGGAATCGAACCCGCGACCTTCAGCTTGGGAAGCTGACGCTCTACCGATTGAGCTATTCCCGCAAAAAGAAGCAAAATACTCACAAGGTGCGTTAAAGACAAAATGTGGGGTCGTGAAAGGATGCGTCAAGTGTTGAACTGACGAGATTCTGCTGCCCCATTCATCTTATTTGAATAAATAGAGTTCCATGAAACGCACATACCAACCAAGTCGACGAAAGCGCCGTAATAAGCACGGGTTTCGTTCGAGAATGGCAGATAAGGATGGCCGCAATGTGTTGGCAAGACGCCGCCGGAAAGGGCGCAAGAGCCTTTCAGTAAGCGATCGTTACGTTGGCAAATAGTGAATGACGACGGTTGCTGAGCAGCGGTTTCCGCGTTCGATGCGACTGAAGCGTCGGCGGTTGATTGCGCCACTTTTTGAGCGGTCCGCCTCCGACACCAAGTCTTTGGTGACAGGGAGTATCCGAATCCTATATCGGTTTGTTCCTCGTAGCACGACAGGGACCGGTGCACCAATACAGGTTGGCTTCGCGCCCAGCCGGTACAGGAATGCAGTACAGCGTAATCGGATTAGACGCCAGATGCGGGAAACCTGGCGAAGGAACCAGGATCTCATCGGGATCCAGACCATCCCCGCAGCACAGACGCTCACGATGATGGTCCTCGGTCGCAATTCCAACCGCAACCAAGAACTTCCTCAAGACCTATTACAGGCGATGCACCTTTTGCATCAATCATTAAACAAGGGAGACTGACACGTGGACCGGAATACGATAATCGCAGTCGTGATGATCACGGCGATCATGATCGTGTGGATGATGATGATGCCTTCCCCGCCGCCTCCAGAGCCGGTAGAGGAGATGACGCAGCAACCTGTAGAGGAGGGGACGCAACCCGCAAATGAACTTCAAGTGGAACAGGGCGTGCTGGATTCGGTGCTGATTCCAATTGCCGAGACACCTGCTCAGGAAGCTCGGGAAATAACCGTGGAAACAGATCTGTATACGGCTCAACTCTCAGATTTGGGTGCAACCCTGAAGAGGTTTGAACTCAAAGAGTATTTCAGGTACGATCAGGTCAGCCGGGTTCAACTGGTTGACAGCACCGGTCCAGGAGCGATCAGTATTGGATTTCAGTCGCCTGGGGCACGCAATATTGATACACGAACGATATGGTTTACGCAGCGGGACTCAACCGATACGATCAATGCGATCCAGAGCCCAGCCGCCGTGGTCTTTGAAGCGGCAATTGGCAGTGGTCGTCTGCGGTTGACCTACACGTTCACTCCCGGAGACTACGAGATCGGTCTGGAAGTCGCCCACTTCAATGCGGCCGGATTCCAGACGGCGGAAGGGTACGAGCTGGTCTGGAATGGGGCAATCCCGTTCAGCGAAGATGTAGCCTACCGAAAAGAAGAGGTCAACAAGGTCGGTGCATATGCCCGAAGTGGAAATGATGTGGAGGGAATTAATCTGCAGAGAAACGAGATCGCGGATCGGACGCTGCGGGGTAATGTGTCCTGGATTGGGGTCAAGAATAAATACTTCGGTGCAGTGGTTCTGGCCGATGAGCCGGCAAGAGAAGCGGAGCTACTCGGTGAGCGTCTCGGAGAGGCTGATGACCCGGAGGTGATCGTCGACTTTCGTGCCAGCCTGTTTGTTGGCCCCCCGGATGAAGCTCCAGATACCTACCGAATCTACCTGGGTCCACTCGAATATCGCAAAATCAGTCGCTATGATGGTGTCTACGGGATGGTAGACTATGGCTGGGATGCCTTTGAGTGGATGACAAGGCCGCTCGCAATTGCGGTATTTATTCCAGTATTCGGCTTCCTGAGCAGCATCATTGACAGTTATGGCCTGGTGATCATTGTCTTTTGCCTTTTGATCAAGGCGGTCCTGCTTCCATTGACGCTCAGCTCCTACAAGAGTATGGCGAAAATGAGGGAGCTGCAGCCCAAAATGCAGGAGATCAAGGAAAAATATCCAGACAATCCGCAAAAGCAGCAGGAGGCGACCATCAAGATGTATCGCGAGTCCGGTACCAATCCCCTGGGAGCCTGTTTGCCGATGTTGTTGCAGTATCCCATCATCATTGCTCTGTGGCAGTTTTTGCAGCAATCCATCGAAATTCGACAGCAGGGCTTTCTCTGGGCTCCTGATCTGTCCGCCCCAGATGTAATCCTGAATCTACCCTTTGCCATTCCGTTTTATGGGGACTTCGTTGCAGGATTTACGATTCTCATGGGTTTGTCAATGATCGTGCAGATGCGGATGCAGGCAACCCCGGCATCCGGGCCGCAGACAAAAATCTTTATGTACATGATGCCGGTGATGATTTTCGTCATTTTCAACCGCTTGCCATCCGGCCTAAGCTTATATTATTTCTGTTACAACGTTTTTTCGGCGGCGCAGCAGCAGTTCATCAATAAATCGATGAAGAAAAAAGCTGCGTCAGAAAAAGCCGTGGTCAAAAAATCAAGCAAAATCAAGCCGGTCAAAGGAGTGGGCAGAGGCTCCGGAAAGAAGGCTCGAAGGTAAATCACTATGCTCGTCCAGGATACGATTGCGGCGATTGCGACCGCACCCGGTCTTGCGGCGCTTTCAATAGTTCGTGTGTCCGGGCCCGAGGCCTGTCCAATTGCCTCCACCTGCTTCTCGGGGCACAACCTTGAGACCGCTGCGTCCCATACCGCCCACGTCGGGATGTGGAAGAGTCCTGAGGGCTCTAGGATTGATCAGGTGGTTGCGACGGTATTTCGCAAGCCCCGTACCGCAACCGGAGAGGATGTAGTGGAGATTACCTGCCATGGAGGGGACTATGTGGCGGCATTAGTGCTGCAAAGTCTCCTTGACCAAGGTGCCCGACTGGCACGACCCGGTGAGTTCACCCAACGCGCGTTCCTAGCAGGAAAAATGGATCTTGTCCAGGCAGAAGCAGTTGCTGACCTAATCCATGCCTCCAGTGAGCAGGCGCACAAGGTTTCCCTGGCAGCCTATGAAGGGCATTACTCAGAAGGACTTGAAGTGCTGCGGACGGCGATCCTCGAATTGTGCGCACTGGCGGAACTCGAAATTGATTTCACCGATGAGGACGTCGAATTTGCGGATCGGACCACGCTCCATGATCTGATTGAAAACGCATTGAGACAGGTGCAGGAATTACTTGAGTCAACACGACTTGGAACCGTGGTGAGAGAGGGAGTCCGGGTTGTAATTGCCGGTCGACCGAATGCAGGGAAATCCACAATACTAAATAGTATTTCGGGTCGTGACCGGGCAATTGTAAGCGAAGAGCCAGGGACGACCAGGGATGTACTGGAGGTCGATGCCGAGTTTGGGGGATTACGATTTCGCTTTATGGATACTGCAGGGCTGCGAAAAAGCACGGACTCCATTGAACAGGAGGGGGTTCAGCGTGCCTATCGAATGATCGACACAGCAGATATTGTGATTTATGTCTATGATCTTGCCTGCGGGTTTTCAGAAGAAGATCAAACCGCATTGAAGAGCCTGAAAAACACGCCGGTGATCCTGGTTGGAAACAAGGCAGATCTTGTCCCGGAGGGAAAAAGGAAGGGATTGCAGTTGACGGCAATCGGTGGACCCAAGGCAGTGGAGCCTCTGGTTCATGCACTGCTTGAGCAGGCGACAAAGAGCTATGGGAATGCAGATGCATCTAGAACGGTGATCAATGCAAGGCATAAAACCCATCTAAAGAGCGCACATCGGGCACTTTTGGATGCGAGAGCAGCACTGAGTGCAAATCAGCCACCGGATATTTTTTCATTGGATTTGCAAGCTGCTGCACGTGAACTGGGGATGATTACGGGTGTGATCACCAACGAAACGGTGCTGGGGGCAATATTTTCGAGATTTTGCATTGGCAAGTAGCACAGAGATGGACTCAAGCTTTGACATTATTGTGGTTGGCGGCGGGCATGCAGGGACAGAGGCGGCGGCGGCGACCGCCCGGTTGGGTGCCCGCACGCTTCTGATTACCATGAGCTTGGAAGCGATTGGTCGGATGTCCTGCAATCCAGCCATTGGCGGGATTGGCAAGGGGCATATTGTACGGGAGATTGATGCGTTGGGAGGCATCATGGGCTCTGCAGCAGACGCGGCCGGGATCCAGTTCAGGATGCTGAATCGCCGGAAGGGGCCGGCGGTATGGGGTCCCCGGGCACAATCAGACCGGATTGAGTATGCAACCTTTGTTCGCCAAGCCCTGGAAAACATCCCGGGACTCTATATGCGTGCCGACATGGTCACGGCCCTTGAGGTGGACCATGGCCAGGTTTGTGGGGTGCGAACTCGACTAGGTCGCACCTATGGTGCAAAGGCCGTCATCCTCACAAACGGTACGTTCATGAATGGTTTGATCCATGTTGGGGAGCGTCAGTTTGGGGGTGGGCGTATGGGGGAGCGGCAAAGCACCGGACTGACCGGCCAGTTGCATGAATTGGGGTTTGAAAGTGGCCGGCTGAAGACGGGTACGCCACCGCGTGTAGATGGAAGCACGATTGACTATGCTGCAACGACAGAGCAGCCGGGAGATGAAAATCCAAGCCCCTTCTCCTTTATGACCGATGAATTGACCAGGGATCAACTCAGCTGTCACCTCACTTGGACGAACCCGGAGGTGCATGCAGTTCTCCGAAAGGGATTTGAGCAAAGCCCAATGTTTGCGGGGCGGATCGAGGGTAAAGGGCCGAGATATTGCCCTTCCATCGAAGACAAGATTGATCGTTTTGCTGCAAAAGAGCGTCATCAGCTCTTCCTGGAGCCGGAAGGTCGACGAACAACAGAGGTCTATGTAAACGGATTTTCAACGAGTTTGCCGGAAGAAATCCAAGAGCAGGCCCTGCGCAAGGTGCCGGGATTGCAGCAGGTCCATATGCTGCGCCCGGGGTATGCAATAGAGTATGACTATTTTCCACCTCATCAGCTTCAGTATTCCCTGGAGACGAAGATGGTCAGCGGGCTGTTTTTTGCAGGACAGATCAACGGCACGACCGGGTATGAGGAAGCGGCTGCGCAGGGGCTCATGGCAGGGATCAATGCAGTCCGCGGTCTTGGCGCAGAAAGTCCCGTGATTCTTCGTCGCTCAGAGGCGTACATCGGTGTCCTGATTGATGATCTGATTACCAAAGGGACGGAGGAGCCATATCGAATGTTCACGTCCAGGGCAGAACATCGTATGCTGCTTCGTCAGGATAACGCAGATGAGCGACTTACCCCTCTGGGCCAACGCCTCGGGCTGGTATCCGAAGCCCGCTATCAGCGTATGCAAACGCGCCAGAAAGCGGTAAAAGCAATTATTTCCAGGCTATCGGAGCATACAATCCACCCCAAAACATGTAATTGTTATTTGAAAAAATCCGGAACGACTCCAATCAATGAGCCGGTCAAGGCTATTCAGATCGTGTGCCGTCCAGAGGTGGGCTTGAAGGATCTGTTGGAGGCGGCCGGGATTTTCAGTCAGATCGTGGACCCGGCTCCAGGAATGGAGCCGGTCGAGCAACTCGCAGAAATCTCAATCAAGTACGCCGGATATGTAGCGAGGCAGGAGGGAGAAGCAAAGAAGATGATCGCGATGGAGACCCGACAAATCCCCCGGAGTTTCAACTTTGCAGAAGTCAACAATATTACGATGGAAGCTCGGGAAAAATTAAGCAAAATTCAACCTGAAACACTCGGACAGGCTTCGAGAATCAGCGGTGTAAGCCCAGCGGACATTGCCGTTTTGATGGTGCTCCTGGAGCGCTGAGAGAAAGTAGACAACACAATGTTTCACGTGAAACATCTTCCGCTGTCGATGCGGCCCTGGCAGCGGGAAAAGCTTCAAACGTATGCAAAACTCCTGCAGAACTATAATAAGCGGTTGAATTTACTCTCGCGGCGCACGACAACGGAAGGGTTTATCGAACATATTCAGGAGTGTCTGGCCTTTGTAGAGCAGCCATTTACTGCGGGATCTTCACTTGCAGACTGGGGCACGGGGGGAGGGTTGCCCGCGGTCCCCATGGCGGTCATGCTTCCAGAGGTAAAGGTGTATGCGGTTGATTCGGCTCAGAAAAAAAATCATGCGGTCAAGGCATTCAAGCGGGAGCTGGATCTGCCGAATTTATATCCGTGGCATGGCCAGGCGGAGGAATTTCCCTTTGAGATCCAGTGCAGCGTGTCTCGAGCGACTGCCTCGCTTCGCACCCTGTGGCGGTGGCATGTGCGAGTTGCCACGCCGGGGGGGATTCTCTATTGCCTCAAAGGAGGGGACCTAAGAGATGAGCAAAAGGATCTGGCCGCGGCGTTCCCGACGGTTCAAATCAAACAGGTGCCGGTGCCGGAATCTTCCCGGTTTGTGGTTCAGGTGAGCTCTGCTTCGCTGCCACTTGGCAAAGAATCTCGTGAGCCGCCTCCACCGACAGAACATCCTGCACAATAGCGCGCATTTTGCCTGCCTTTGATTCTTTGAGAACGTACTGATTCGGAAGCGCGTCGAGCGCCCCTAAAAAGAAGTCAAATCGTTCCAGGTAGAACTGTTGATCCTCGTGGCTGTCCGGCAGGCGCAAAAATAACCGCTGGTTCCGGTATGAGACCCGGGGAAGACGCAGGGTTTGCCCGATCAGCCGCATGCGGGCTCCCAGGAACAGTTGACAAGCCGGAGTTGGAAGTGGGCCAAACCGGTCACGGATCTCCGCTTCCAATTCGTCAAGTGCAGATTGTTCTGCAGCTTCTCCAATCCTGCGATAGAGGGCCAGGCGTTCAAGGTCACTGGCCACATAAGGTTTGGGAAGAGAGGCGTTCACCTCAAGGTCGACAATGGTATCTTCTGGCAGCGGGAGGTCAACATTCTTGAAGAGTTCGGAAAAATCCTCATTTCGCAGTTCTCGAACGGCTTCATCCAGCATCTGGTAGTACGTATCAAGCCCAAGGTCTGCAATAAAACCGCTTTGCTCTCCGCCAAGAATGTTTCCTGCGCCCCGGATATCCAGATCTCTCATGGCAAGATGAAATCCACTTCCAAGGTCGCTGAATTGCTCAACGGCCTGCAGGCGCTGGCGAGCATCTCGGCTCAGAGCATGAATGGAAGGGACCAGTAAATAGCAAAATGCTTTGCGGTCACTGCGACCGACCCGCCCGCGTAACTGATGAATCTCCGCCAGGCCAAACAAATGAGCCCGATCAATAATAATGGTGTTGGCATTTGCAATATCAAGCCCGTTCTCCACAATGGAAGTGCACAACAGGACATCAAACCTGTGATCAACAAAGTCGGTCATGACCTGCTCAAGCTCTGCGCCGGGCATTTGGCCGTGACCAATGCGAAAGCGGACACCCGGAACAAGATCCTGCAGCTTGATCAGCATGTCGCCGATGGAAGCCACACGGTTGTGAATAAAGAAGACCTGCCCTCCGCGATTGACTTCATAGAGAATCGCATCACTGATAAGAGCCCAGTCGGAGGAATGAATTTGCGTGTGAATGGGTTGCCGGTTTGGTGGTGGGGTACCGATGATAGAAAGATCGCGGGCACCAATGAGAGAAAATTGCAGCGTACGGGGGATTGGAGTTGCAGTCAAGGTCAGCGTGTCCACATTGACGCGCAGTTCACGCAGTTTTTCCTTGATTCGAACCCCGAACCGCTGTTCCTCATCAATGATCAGAAGCCCCAGATCCGGGAAGGAGACATCCTTGGAAACCAGCCGGTGGGTGCCAACAAGGACATCCACTTTTCCCTGGCTCACATCAGCAAGCAGTTTTCGGACTGCTGCACCCTTGATCCGGCGCGAAAGCACTTCGACCCGCACGGGAAACTGCTCCAGACGTTTACGAAACGTGAGGTAATGCTGCCGGGCCAGCACCGTCGTGGGGACTAATAATGCAACCTGTTTTCCATCCTGAACCGCCTTGAAGGTCGCTCGAACCGCCACCTCTGTTTTTCCAAAACCAACATCGCCGCAAACCAGGCGATCCATCGGGATCGCAGATTCCATGTCACGTTTGACCGCCTCCGCCGCTTCATGCTGATCGGGGGTGTCCTGCCACGGAAAAGAAGCTTCCAACTCTTTTTGCCAGATTGAATCCAGTGAAAAAGCATGCCCTTCGGAAGATTTACGCTGGGCATAGAGGCTGATCAATCTCCGCGCAATATCCTTAATCCGCTTTTTTGCCCGGCTTTTGGTGCGCTCCCATTGTTCTGACCCTAATCGGGTCAATGAAGGAACTTGGCCATCTTTTCCCGCATATTTGCTGAGCTTGTGCAGGGCATTCACATTCACAAATACGACATCGTCACGCGCGTAGATGAGCCGCACGGCTTCTTGACTGCGACCCTTGACCGTGATCACTTTAAGCCCCGCAAATTTACCAATTCCAAATTCCTTGTGCACAACAAAGTCCCCGGGCTTAAGGTTTTGCAACTCCTGGAGGCGGATTCCGCCCGTGCGAGAGGCTTTTCGGGTGCGTGGACGGAAATAACGGCCAAAAATTTCGTGATCGGTGTAGGCGGCAAGGCCAATGCCTGGCAACGAAAATCCGCGGTGGAGGGATGCAACCAGAAAGATTAATTTGCCAGAGTCCAGTAACTCGTCCAGCAACGATTCTAAACGCTTTTGCTGGGCGGAGCTGTCACAAATGATGTAGGTGTGTTTGCGGCCGGGCCCGGTCAAGTCCGAGCGAACAAGATCCATGTGGCCGCCAAAGGAGGGCTGTGGTTGGGCGCTAACCTGAATCACGGTGTCGGGATTCGAAACGGTTGTGTGAATGTGAACTCGGGTTTTTGATGCGCAACGGCGAGCCAGAATATCTGGGGTCAGATATCGTGACTCGGGAATCGGACAGTCCGGCTCGGATCGCGTTTTTGACTTGTATCGCTTTTGAACATCCTGCCAGACAGCATCGGCGGCTTCGCTTAGTCGGAATTCTTGAAAAAGAACCAGGAGGGTATCCTTGGAAATTGAATCCAACAGAGAAATCCATGCAGCGTCCCTGGAGGCATGGATCGGTTGGGGAACCAGCCGGGCGCTGCGCAGGCGGCTGACCGATCGTTGGCTGACGGCATCGAATTCCCGGATGGACTCGAGTTCATTGCCGAAGAACTCAAGCCGCAGAGGCAGTCCACCAGAAAACGGAAATACATCCACAATCCCGCCCCGCCATGCGAGTTCCCCGGCCTCCTGCACAAAGGGGACACGGACAAACCCTTTTCCAGTGAGCAGGTCAACGAGTTGATCCGGTGGCATACGATCGTGAACCTGTACGGTAACAGACTGTGCCAGCGTTTTTTCCGGTGCGGGCATCCGCTCAAGGACTGCTTGCAGGCCGGCAACCACTACGGTCTGCGTGGACGAGTCAAGTTGTTGCAGTACATCATGCCGTCGGACCATCGGAGCGGAATCCTCAACTTGCTCGTCATCGTACGGCGTGGATCCAAACGGAGGAAACAAGAGGCTTGGCAAGCCCAGCTCCGTCAAATCACTATGCAGCAGGCGTGCATCTTCGGTTTCTGGCAGAATACAGGCCAGAGAGCGTCCAGATTTCCAGGCACGCTGGAGCAAAAATGCAGGTAATGACCCAGGCACATCCTGTAAGAGACAGACTTGCGCTCCTTTGGCTTGTGCACACCATGCGTAAAACGCCTGAAAAGAAGGAACCCGAGAGAGTCGGGAAGACAGTCGTTGTAATGGATGATCAGACAAACCCAAAAGCTTCCTTACTAGTGTTTCACGTGAAACATTTCGCCACTCAAACGATTTTTGAATTTAATAAAGGCTACTCCAGAGCGCCTCGCACAAATCCATTCGATTTGTTTAGTCTTTCCAGGGCCTCCTCTTTTGAAACATCCCCGAGAATCATGACTAGAGCCGTTTTCACATGGCCGTCGGCGGCTGTAAGTGCTTTCGTTGCCTCCTCATAGTTCAGTCCGGTAACGGTCATAACCGTGCGGCGGGATCTTTGGGTCAGTTTTTCGGCGGTCATCTGCAGGTCGACCATCATATTCTGATAGACTTTCCCCAGGCGAATCATAGAAGCGGTTGTGATCATGTTGAGGACCAGTTTCTGAGCGGTTCCACTTTTCATGCGGGTGGAACCCATGATGACTTCCGGGCCCACAACGACACAGATCGCCACATCCACATCCAGATCAAATGTAGAACGAGGGTTGCAGGTAATGAACAGCGTCTTGCATCCAATTTCGCGAGCTTCAGCCATTGCTCCCACCACAAAGGGGGTACGTCGGCTTGCCGCGATACCGCAAACCACATCATTTGCATGTAATCCTCTTGCGCGAAGGGCCTCTGCGCCATCGGAGGCTACATCTTCGGCACCCTCCTGTGACCGGAAAACAGCTTCCTTACCGCCGGCAATAATCCCCTGAATATCTTCGGGAGAAGATCCAAACGTAGGAGGGCACTCGGATGCATCCAGGATTCCGAGACGCCCACTGGTGCCTGCTCCAATATAAATCAGGCGTCCACCGCTTCCCAGCGCCGCCGTTACAATTTCCACCGCTTTTGCAATGTAGGGAAGCTCTTCCTTCACGGCTTTGGGGACAAGTTGATCTTCTGTATTGATAATCGTGAGGATTTCCTCCACAGATGCGTTGTCAATATTCATTGAGCGTGGATTACGCTGCTCGGTAACTAGGCTTTGAAGCTCCTCGAACAGGGGTGGAGGTACTGTCATCAATGGATGGGAGTAAAAGGCCGGTATACTCTTTGGACGTATAAATGAACCAACATTCGAACGAATATACCAAGTTTGCGTAACCTTCTCATAAACTGATGCAATGATCCTACGCTCACTCTGTCTTCGAAGTATGCGGGCGCATGCCGACACGAGGTTGACATTGGCGCCCGGGATTAATCTGCTGTACGGACCAAACGGTGCAGGCAAGACCAATATCTTGGAGGCAATTCACTATCTCTGCCTTTCCAAGAGTTTTCTGACCAGTGTAGATCGCTATGTGCTTCGGCGCAGCCGATCATTTTTTGAGGTTGAAGGCAAATTTGAGGGATCCCTGCGGCGTGAAGTGGAAATACGGATTGCGTTTGCTATCCGACAAGGAAAGCGAATGTTCATCAACGGTGCTCCGCTTGATCGACTATCGGATGTTGTTGGGGTTGTCCCGATAGTTCTTTTTGCACCAAGTGATCAGAACTTAACGTATGGTGGACCGCAGGAGCGTCGGAAATTTCTGAACAGTATGCTTAGTCAGGCGAGGCCGGCTCATCTCGAAGACCTCATCGGATACCGTCGTGCCCTAAGGCAGCGGAATGAATACTTGGCCCACAATCGTATGCGTCCGTTGGATATGGACATGATTGCACCCCTCAATGCCGTTCTGGCCCGATTTGGAGGGCGAATTGTTGCCCTGCGTGCCGCCTTTCTTCAGAAGTTCAGTGAAGAACTTAAACGTGCATGGCAACAGCTTGGAGAAGCGATTGAAGAACCGGTGATTACCTATCAGGGTCCCATTCCAGAAGAGCAGCATTCGTATGCCGAAGAGGCGGAGAAGGCGCTTATGTCCGCGCTTGGGGAAGCGGCCGATCGCGACAGAGAACTGGGGCGAACCACCGTAGGCCCTCATCGCGATGAACTGATTTTTAAGCTGAATGGGCAGCCGGTGCGGCGCTTTGCCTCAACCGGACAGCACCGTTCGTTTGCAATTGCACTCAAGTTGGCGCAGTATCATTACCTGGACTCCCGGTTGGAAGAAAAACCGATCCTGCTACTTGATGATGTATTTGATTCTCTGGATCCAGAGCGGACCGAGGTGATTTTAGATTGGTTGCAGGACGCATCTACAGGACAGAGCATAGTAACCGTTGCAGATGCCGAAAGATTACGCTCCCGGGTCACGCAAAAGGGAGCCTCCAACCGATGTGTTCAAGTTCTCCACGGAGAAATCATTGCGGATCCGCCGGAGGAATAATGGTTGCTTCCCCAACTAAAGCCTTTTTATTGGCATCAGTGAATACGAAAGTTTCCACCTTCGCATAGCGCCGCTGCTCTAATTTTTCAGTAACCTTGACCGAAACACGTACTTCTGAATTGACACGTACAGGACGCAGAAACCGGCATGAAATAGAGACTGCCACACTCCCAGGGCCGGGGAAGTCACGTCCAAGAACCTTGGAGATGAGACCCAGAAGGAATATACCATGGACAATACGATCCCCAAAGCGAGTATTTTCGGCGTATTCGGCATCCACATGGAGAGGGTTGTCATCCCCGGTGATCTGGGCGAATGTCAAGACATCATCCTCACTAATGAAACGACGAAAGTCATACGTATCGCCAATCTTGAGAGACTCAAATGAGTGGCCGGGTTTTTGCTGAATCATAGCAGGATGCAGGTGACAGAAAGGGTTTCGCTAAAGATACAATATAGACCTTCATCCTGAGAATCCACGGAAAGATCATTGCCCCGATCATGCAGATACAGAAACGGCTAACAAAATTGAGCACTACGCGACGAGGCAAGCGCATTCTACGCATTGCACGGGCAAGTTTCACCATTAGCATTGTTTTGTTCATGGTGTGGCAATTGCGCGAGGTGGAATTCCGTAGCGTGTTTCAGGGGCTGCCGCGGAATCCCGGGTTCTATGTACTGCTGGTGGTATTGTACTTCCTTTTACCCGTGATACAGTTTTTGGCTTATCGGGTTGTATGGGATTTCCGTCCAGGTCCTGCAATCCGGGCCTTCATCAAGAAGCGCATCCTGAATAGAGATGTTTTGGGATACTCCGGTGAAGTATACATCTTTGCCTGGGCACGGGATCATGTGGCGATGCGGAGCCGGGCGCTAATGGAGTGTATTCGTGATATGAATATTATTTCAGCAGTTGCCTCGACACTGATCGCAATACTGCTGCTTGCTTTTTTTGCCTTGGAGGGACAGGTGAATGTGCGGGATCTGATCGGAGAAACCCAGGCGGCCGTCCTGATTGGAGGAATCGGGGGCAGCCTGATTCTGTTCGTGATCGTGTTTACGCGCCGAAAATGGCTTTTCTCTATGCCGTGGAAGCAAACACGCATTGTTTTTGGGCTTCATGTTGTACGTGTGCTTGTAAGACAGCTCCTAGAAATTACCATGTGGCATCTTGCCATGCCAGAAGTTCCCCTAGAAACATGGTTTACATATGCTGCAGCTTCTATAATCGTCTACAGACTTCCGTTTATACCGAACCAGGACCTGTTGACGATGGCGGTTGCGGTGAGCATTGCGGGAGCGATGACGGTTTCCGAGGCGCACATTGCAGCTGTCTTTGGTGCGGTGGCATTGGTCAATCGGCTGATTAATCTGCTCTTTTTCGCAACCCTTTCGGTTCGGCTACCAAAAGAGGGGGTGCCTGTGACCAAATAGCCCCTTGATGCGTCAAGACAATCCACCTCTTTCCCAGAAATGCGTACGGCCACAATCCTTTCTTTGTTCGTTTTTGCAGGTCCATATACCCTGTACGTCTCCGCCCAGCAGTCTCTGGTCATTGAGAACTTTGAGGGCTATGAAATCAATGGTCTTCCTAGTTCGTGGAAAATACCAGACAACCGGTCAAAAATGATGCGAGTCCTTCCACCGGATCACGCCAAACCCAATGACTATGTGAAGGTGGTTATGGAAGAGGGGGGAAAGGTTTTACGGGCATATACTCAAGGAGAGTCTGTGCAGATCGCCTTGCCAAAAGGGGATGGGCTTGAATGGGATGTCGAGAATTTTCCCCGGTTACGCTGGCGCTGGCGGGCGGATCAGCTGCCGGAGGGGGCAAAAGAAGACCGGAGGAGCTTAAACGACACCGCAGCGGCCCTGTATGTTGCGTTTGAGTGTAACGACTGGCTCGGACGACCTTGTACGATCAAGTACACCTACAGCAGTACACTGCCCAAGGGGGCATTAGCTCGCTATGGAAAGCTCCAAGTACTGGTTGTTTCTTCAGCTCTTGAGATCAAAGAGAGGTGGATAGAGATTGAACGGAATGTCGCCCAGGATTATGAGATGTTTTTTGGCAGGCGACCTTCACAATCCCCGCTTTATATCATGGTATGGAGTGACAGTGACAATACAGGTGGAGCGGCCGATGTATACTTTGACGACATTGTAGTGCTTTCTGAAGAATGACGATCCTCTTTGCCCGGTTACGCGGATGGATCCGTATTGTGGTACGGTATCCCGGTCTCGTGCTGGTGACGGCTCTTTTGATATTGATCGGCAGCGTGCTACTTGCAGGGCGGCTGACGATCGACCCGGACTTTGCCAATCTGATCCCAGAGTCCTATCCCAGTGTTGCGTCTCTGGAAAAGATCAGAGATACAATAGGTGCAGGGGAAGTCTCGGTAGATCTGGCAATTGAAAGTCCTTCATTTACCGACAATCTGGCGTTTGCG
Organism: Rhodothermales bacterium; assembly: GCA_965116685.1. Lineage (GTDB taxonomy): Bacteria > Bacteroidota > Rhodothermia > Rhodothermales > Bin80 > Bin80. Next base: position 1,981,167 of record OZ220707.1, read on the forward strand.
GAAGCCTTGGTTCCCCAGGCAATGGCACTGCGGGATTCGATAACAGACGAGCCACTGTTTTTGAGGGAGGAGCTTAGGAGGGATACGGAATTTATGGCGGATAATGGGTTGTATTTCGCGACGGATGAGGAATTAAGCACACTCACAACGTGGTTGGAGGATCAGATCATAGAAGCCAAGCTTGCGGCGAATCCGTTCTTTTTCAGCCTGGAAGAGGAGGAGGAAGAGGAGGACACGGAGATTGGGTCTCTGGAAGAAGTCTTTGATCAGATTGTAGGGCCAGAGTATCGGGTGAGCGCAGACAGCACGATTCTGGTCGTTCGCTTCTTTGTCCCAGGCTCTTCTTCCAATGTGGACTACATCGAAGCTGTTTACGGTCGCCTTCGCAGTGTGATCGAGCAGGTGGAGCCTTCCGCGTACCACACGGAGATGCAGACCCATCTTGCTGGTCGACTATGGAGACAGCGGATCGAGGTGCGTGCCATTACGGACGATGTCATCGGTTCTTTTGGTGCAGGGGCTTTCGCGGTACTTCTGGTTCTGATGGCTTACTTCTTCGCCAAGGCAATACAGCTGCGGGGAAGAAAGTCGGTCTGGTCCGAGCTCGCGCGTGCGCCGGTGACGGCATTGCTGATTGGAGTTCCTCTTCTGATGAGTTTAGTCTGGACGGCGGCGATAGGGTTTTTGGCTTATGAAACGCTGAATCTGTTCAGCTCAACACTTGGGCTGGTTCTTTTTGGGCTGGGAATTGACTATGGAATTCATTTTTATGCACGTTATATAGAGGAGCGGGGGGCGGGTCACAGCGTGGAGGATGCCGCGGAGAACACATTCATGAGCACCGGGCAGGCGATTGCGGTGGGGGCACTTACCACCGCTGCTGCGATGTATGTATTGATGGCAGCAGACTTCAAAGGGTTCAGCGAGTTTGGGTTCTTGGCGGGGACCGGTGTATTGGTTGCATTGATTTCCACTCTTCATGTACTGCCGGCACTGTTGGTATTGTGTGAACGTTGGGGAATATTGCATTTTGAGCGGAGTCGCCCGGTAAAAGCGGTAGTATGTGGACCTCTGGTTGGAGCTCGTGGGCTTTTGGTGGGGTGTGCTTTGGCTACGATCATAGCCTTGTTCATGGCACCGGGCGTCGAGTTTGAATATCGGTTTTCTGTTTTGGAGCCGGAGTATGAGGATTGGATTGCGGTCAACTCGAAAGTGGCGGCCGCATACAGCGATTTTAATCGCAGGAACCCTGCATACATTGTGGTGGATAATCCAGCGGAAGCACCTGCGGTTGCGGACGCGTTGCGGGCTAGAATGGAGAGGGATACCGTATTGCATGTCATAGATGCAGACAGTTTTCGAACAACCATCCGGGGCGTGGAAACGCTCCAGGACCGGTTTCCACTGGAACTGGAGAAACAAACCGCAAGGATTGCGCAGATTGCCTACATCCGGGATTCGCTGTTGACAGATCCGGTTCTGGTCACCGATGCCGACCTGGAACGCATTCGAAGGGCTGCGCAGACACGAACGCCGCTTGCAGTGGAGGATGTCCCGGAGATCTTGAGTGAGCGCTTTATGTCCAAGACGGGGGAATTAGGGGGCTATATCACGATTCTGCCGGGAGTGGGGCTCTCAGACGGGCGCAAGTCCATGGCGTTTGCTGAAGATGTAGCAAACATCATGATCGCAGACGGGAAAACCTATCACGCAGGATCCCCATCCATTGTTGCCGCCGATGTTCTGCGTCTGATGCGGCAGGAAAGCCCGTACATGGTGGTGGCGACGCTGATTATCGTGATGTTGCTGATGTGGATCAATTTTGGTCAGTTTCGGTGGGCACTCTTGGCAATGATGCCTCTGGTTGTTGGTGTGATCTGGATGATTTTGTTTATGCAGCTATTTGGTATGCGGCTCAATTTCTACAATCTGTTCGTGATTCCGGCAATTATTGGGATTGGTAACGATGCGGGGGCTCATTTAGTCCATCGTTATCGAGAGGAGGGGGCGGGGACGCTTTGGCGCACATTACGCTCGACGGGGGAGCACGTTACGATGGGGGCAGTGACGACGATGGTAGGATTCGGGGGACTTCTCTTGAGTTTTCATCCGGGTTTGAACACGATCGGGGCTCTTGCGATTACAGGGATTGGGGCGACACTGTTGGCTGCGCTACTCTTTTTACCGGCACTGATCCAGGTGCAGGAAGATCGTAGACCCTCCAGCTAATCCCGGAACTTGCAGGGGGCTTGACCTCCGTGCAGGAACCAGCATCGTCAAAGCTACTTGGTCTACCTGAATACCTATCCCGGTTTTGGGAGCTAGAGGGTTCGAATCGTTTCCGAAAAAGGGTTTTCGAGATTAACCTCGTGTGCTCTTCTTAAACGCCTCTGCAAACCCATCTGCCTGTTTTAATATCCAGGCGTAATATTTTTTTTGATGGTTTTCATCATGAGGGTCACCGGGCAGCGTACATCGAATCCTTGATGCCTGTTTATTTTCAAGGAGAAGCCATTCAATTTCACACTCCACGATCTCTTGAAACAGATCTTTCTTTTGAGAGAGACGCTTGAACAGTTCTTGATTATCACGGATATAGATATCCGTGCAGATTTGATTTTTTATGGTATTCAAGGATAAAGAAATATGCGCATCGCTGCTTCCAATGGAAATGTCATACCAAGCTTGCGGTCTTGGTTTGCGGCTAATGCTCAAATTTGTATCTGAATTGGCAGCGAACTCTTTGAGGCCCTCCCAAAATCGCTGATGATTTAGTTTCGTGGCGGTGATATCAACTTTAGTTGTTCTACGTCTCTTTGCAATTTTGGACCATGAGTTGGGCTCCACGACCACATTGAACTTCGGAGCGGGCTCTGAATCTCCAATGCGATAGACCTCTACCTTTACAAGAAAAAAGGCAATCTCATCGTCCATGTGGTCATTGAACCATTCAATTGCCTTCTGATGCTCTTCCGTGATGTCTCTGACCACCCAAATGATGATACATGCGTCAAAGCTTGAAGCGTAGGTTAGGAGTTTTCCCAAATGATCATGGTCAGTTCGTTCCAGTTGGTTTTCAACAATAATATTCTTTTCGGTCTGACTTTCCTCAGCTGTAATGTCGACGAAATAGCGACCTGCGTCCACTTCAGTTTTTATGTTTTCAGCAGTGATGCCAATCTCCTCGAATAGCAAACTGGCATTTTCAGCCAACCACGGAGTGAAGTCTCTGGCCTCGTTCTTCCAGATTTTCCTGACGGGTATGCTTTCGAGGGTTGCTAATTTTGCCATGTTGTTTTGATCTCCTGTAGGTTCTACCGCGAATATTGTGGATAGAGGTCTAGATCTCCGCAGAAAAAGAGGATTGCGGATCTGAAGTTTTCAAATTTCCGGTACCCTCTTCCGATCGTTTTGATCGCTTGGATCTTCCCATTGATTCGCTCCGCTCTGGCATTGGACTGTTCATGGAAAAGTGCATTGCACACTCCCGTAAAGTGGCGCTCAAACATCTCTGCCACTTCTATGACCTGCTTCACGCCCGCGTCTTTTACACTCTTCAGCCAGAGTTGAAAGTACTTCTTTGCCTCGGACAAGGATTTGCATTGAAAGATTGCCTTGAAGTCCTCTCGCAACCGCCAGGCAACGCTGACCTGTAAGTTGGCTTCCTGGATCACTTTGAAGATTTCGTTTTGTTTTTCCGTTCGATTCTCTTCATTTTTCAAGAGCACAAAGCGACTGTGTTTGAGTTCCTCATGATTTTTCACCTCTTTGCGACGAACCTGATCAATCGCTTTGTTGAGGTACTGAATCAAATGAAAGCGATCATGGATCAGACAGGCCTCGGGGAATAATTCTTTGATCGTGGTAATGTAGGCCTTCCACATATCTGTAGTCACGGTCTTCACGGTTCCCTTTTCATCCCCCAGGAGGCGATCTAACACGGTTTTTGTCCCAATTTTGTCCCGACCTTCGCCGACATCAAGCACGACACCACGCTTCGTATCACTCACGATGGTGGCATAAACATGCCCACGCCGTATCGCCTTCTCATCTACGCTCAAATGCTCAATATTGTCCAAGGATCTGCGCTTCAGACCACGCGCTACACTGCGATGCAGGATGCGATTCATGGTGTCAAACTTACACCGAAGGAGCTTCGCAGTCCCCGTCTGGTTCTTCGTCACTTTCAGCAAATCAATCGCCCAGCACTCAAACGCATCCGTAAACCGACTCGAAGCCGTTGCCCACGGAGTCCTTATCGTCTTCACACCTACCGAAGACTTGACGCGGGGAACCCGACAGTGGACAAAACACTTGAACTCATAGCAATCCAAGTGACGCCATACCCGTACTCGACGATGATCATAGAGTGTCCCTATCTCCCCCGTTTCCGGGCAAACCAGCGGACCTCCCCAATGAGAAATGTAGATGTCAACCCGCTTAGATGGCTCATCCAGTAGCACCTCGTCAATCTCCCAGTCGCTTCCAAGTCGAAGAGTAAGTCGGGTTAAGTCCAGATAAGTTTCCATTGATTATGGTTAAGTTTGGTCAAACCTGAATTTAATCATTCCACACAAACTGCGGTAGAACCCTCCTGTATAATGTTTTGAATTGAAGATTACCTCTGCCTCCTGAATGTTTGCAGAGCCAGGATAACTACGCCGGGGCCCTCACAACGTTCGATGTATACCACACGAGAGAAACAGTAGTGGTAAGGGAGTTCATAGGAACTTAAATCCAAGATAGAAACGTCAGTTCGGTGCTGAGGCCAAGAATGTAGACATGTTGTGAGCGGAGTGAACAGCTTGCCACTACCGGGTGATTCGCCTCGATTTTCCCGGCTATCGAAGCTATCGAAAAGCGTCACAGGTACCGGCGACAATGAAATGTAAGGGAATGTCAAGTTCGCATGGCTTCACCATCTGCGGAATTATTGACGAAAAAGCGGAGATTGTGATTTGATCGAAGGCCGGATCGATACGGGTTTGCATATGTGGAAATAATTCCGTAAAATATGTATGACATCTTACATATTCTGTGCACTGGCTATGACCCAATATATTCAAGGTCTCACATGCGCGGCCGCTCTTGTTCTCGTGCATCTACTGGCATCCGTTCCTGCGAATGCCCAGTCCGGTAAAATTACGGGGGTCGTTATGGATGCGGAAGGAGTGGGGATGGTTGGCGTGAACGTGGTGATCACCGGTACAACCAGAGGATCATCCACAGATGTGGATGGCCGGTTTTTTATTCTGAATGTAGAGCCCGGCACCTACAGCCTGCGCGCATCCTTTATCGGATTCCGAGCCGTGACGCAGTCCGAGGTCATCGTCAACATCAACAAGACAACGACGGTTGATTTTATACTGGAGGAATCAACCGCCGAAGGGGATGAACTACTCGTCATCGCTGAGCGCCCGGATGTCGAAGTTGATCAGACCGCCACACTGGAAATCATTCGTCCGGAAGAGGTTGAGCAGATTGCCGGCATTACCGACCTGTCCGATGTGCTGGGACTTCAGGCAGAAGTGAATGACGGGCATTTCAGGGGGGGACGATCCAACGAAGAACTCTACGTGCTGGCCGGTATGGGGATTGTCAATCCCCTGAATTCATCGCGTTCATTCACTCCCATGTTGAGTGCGGTGGAAGAAGTGGAGGTCATTACAAGTGGGTTTGCGGCCGAATATGGCAACGCGATGAGTGGTGTCATTAACATCTCAACCAAGGAAGGAGGAGACTCGTGGAGCAGTCGTGCGGAAGTTCGTACACGTGCCCCCAACTACAAGCACTTCGGAGGAAGTGTGTTTGACCCGGCAAACAATCCCTATATCCGCCTTATGAATAACCTGGAGTGGTGGAGAGCTCCTGACCCTGAAAATGATGATAAACCAAGGTGGCAGGGTGCGGTAGGTCGTGGCTTTGGATCCAGGGTTGACCCGGAGGAAGGTGCGCAACTTGCATATGATTTGTGGAGGAGGACCCATCGCGATGTTGGATATGAGTACGATAACCGCTGGGATGCTCTCATTGATTTTACGCTCGGTGGGCCAATCTCCGAGACCAGCCGCCTGTTTGTAGCAACCCAGATCAACAGGGTATGGCCTATGCTGCCAACACCGGAAGCAGACAGGCAGATGCAGGTGATGGGGAATTTGGTGATGAAGCCCGGGCCAGGCATGAAATTGAAAGTGAACGCAATGTATGGCAACACCTATCAGCAGGAATTCAGCTATTCTTCAGGCGGGTTCTATAGGTGGGTTTATGATCGTGTGATTGGCGCGAACAAGGTCCTGGATACAAGTGCGGGGGTTGGACTTGTCTATTCCCATGTCCTGAGTGATCGCACCTACTATGAGCTTACCGTGAATGGTATGCGGACAAAGCTCAGCGAAGGGGTGGATGTTATCGATCCTGAGCGCTTCCGGGACGACATCACGGACGGTTCCGTCTGGGAAAGACTCTACTGGGAGGATGGGTTCCGAACCGGGGTGATGGATGATGACTTTTTCGAGGAGGAATCCTGGACCTATTCGGCAGTCGGGTTTCTGACCAGCCAGGTCTCCAATAATCATGAAATCAAAGTGGGGATTCAGGGCAACCTGTACGACATCGATGTTGAGAATCGACTGAATCATTCCTCCCGGTCCAGTGCCGTGCAGGAATTTTTCGAGGCAAGACCCTACGAGGGGGCCGTGTATTTTCAGGACAAGATGGAATTCAAGGGAATGATTACAAATGTAGGATTGCGCCTGGATTTCTATGATCAGAATGTGCAGTACTACACCGATACGTTCTCCCCATTCAGGGATCCGTCAAATCCCGCACTGCTCAATGAAAGAGACGCTGCAACCGAAGATACTCCCATCGTAGCACGGTTACAGCCTAGACTCGGGTTTTCATTCCCAATTAATGAACGCGCGGTATTCCATCTCAACTATGGCAGCTATCTCAAGCGCCCCGGCTTGGAAAGCCTGATTGGCAGCAGGACGACGCTCTTCAACGAAAACCTGGGGACCGTGGAGCCAAGACGCCTTGGAAATCCCCTCTTGAAGCCGGAAGAAACGAAGAGCTATGATGTAGGCTTGGTGCTGGGCATCGCACGCGGGTTCACGCTTGATGTGAGCGGATACTATAAAGATGTGAAAAACCTGATTCAGCGCGTGGTCTACATTGATTCAAACGATAATCTGTATGAATCGCTCGGGAATCGGGATTACGCAAATATTCGCGGCTTCAGTCTGCGTCTGAATAAGCGTAGAGGGTTCATTAGCGGATCCGCCCGATACCATTTCTCCGTGGCGACCGGGAAAAATTCGACACCCACCGGGCGCAGCCCCATCATTGATGAAACCAACGAGCAAACCCAGGCTCCGAGCCCGCGTGACATCCTGCTCAATTTTGACCGACGGCATGCGCTTGTATTGATTGCCGGAGTCAATCTGCCACAGAACTGGGGTCCAAGAATTGCCGGTGGCTATCCGCTGGGACGTCTCAGAATCAACTTTCTGCATGATTCCAGAAGTGGCAGGCCTTATACGCCCAGTGAATTACTGGGGGACAATTTTGCAAAGTTGAACACCGAGCGCACACCCTGGGAGCATAATACGGACCTCAAGGTCACGAAAACCGTCGGTGCAGGCTTTACCGAATTAGACGTTTTCGTTGAGGTGTTCAACCTCTTCAATTCGCGTGTATTCGACTACAACAGGGTTTTTCTGGATGCCGAAACACTGCGTCGCTACGAGAATGGAGAGGATATTGAGTTCGCCCTGCCGGATAGCAACAACCCCGACCTTGCTGCGGTGCAGACGTTCCGTATCTATGACAATGCGCCCCGCTCAATTCGATTGGGTGTGGTCTTCAACATGTAATCCCGATACTGCATAATTCTATGGTCCGCATTTTGATATTTCTTCTCATGGCGACAACGGCGACGCTGTCGGTTGCAGAGGCGCAGGTGTTGCGGGATAAGCGTGTGCACCGTCGTGGTATGCTGCACGAGACCGTCTATAATACTGGCGAGATCGGCCGGAAATGGTTTTACAGAGACCATGATATCACGCTGGATCCACTCATGGAGTGGCCCGGGAATTCCGCCACATCAATTGACGGGCTTCAGTATAGTGGGCAGCACAATATTATCGGAGGCGGGATTTCGATTGCAGCTTCGTACAGTGGAACGAACATATTCAACCTTGACGAACGCATGTATTCATTTGGAGGATCGGCTGGGCAGCATGTGCCGATCACCGTTGCAGGGGTGTATTCGTTCCCGATCTCCATTGAGCGCATAGAGAATTATCCTTTGTTGGAAGACGGAAGCTTGAATCCGGCTTACGACCCCAATGAAGCAGAGGAAATCATTATCGCTCAGTGGGGGACCAATACTGGGGTCACGGTCACCCGGATCTCGCGAGCCTGGAGTTATCCAGACTACGATGACCTGATCATATTTGAGTACACGTTCGAAAACACCGGGGATAAGGATGGGGATGGCAATCCTGATAGTGATGAAACACTCCATGAGGTGCTCATTGGATTTCATTATGGAGTCGCCCCCTCAATGTTGGGATTTCAACGGTGGTACGGTACGTGGGAGTATGATTTCATGTACAAGAATGATTTACGCGGTTATTTTGATCGGCATCGCTGGTTGAGATACGTGGTGAACACGGGTAATGGCGTGAACGCCGACTTTGCAGAATCCGGCAAACCGGACCCGAAATACTTTGCCAGCTTTGCCAGCAGCGGTGAGCAAGGGGGAGGACTGATGTCCCCGCAGGCACCCGGGATCCAGATGCTGTACTATGATCGCAGCCACCTGGCGACTCGGGGAAATACCTTTGCGCTTGACCCGAGGCTTGCCACTGATCGCATGATTGATAGTGACAGCACGCTCAAACAACCGTTCATGAACAAGGTTGAGAGCGGAAATTCCAGGGAAGATAAGATGATCCCCAAGCTTGTCCCGTACACGCGCTGGAGTGGTACCTACACGCCTTATCGCGAAACGGTTTTCCCACCTCCGCCAAATACAGAAGACCCGGATTCGTTGAGATGGACTGGGCGGGGGGCCTTCAACTTCAGGCAGTCTTACAAGGCAGTTGGCCACCACATTGCATTTGGGCCATACACTCTTCCACTAGGAGCCAAGATTGAGTTTTCGGTGGCGGAAGTGGTTGGATACGGTGCCGCCAGTGGACCAGGGGAATGGGATGAAGGGGGAGGACTCGGAGAGGTGATTGACGAGCAGCTTCCGTGGCATGAAGTTCCTCACTTTGCGGATCAGGTCCTGGATCCATCATCCGGCCAGGTACTCGTGGAGAATTACATTGCGGAGTATGGCTACCCGGACTACGTGAACTCAGATGTTCGAACCGTGAAGGATGTGGCGGATATGGCCTACAATGCATATACAGGCAAGCCGCCAGTGCTGCCGCTCTGGCCGGAAGATAACCCATCGGATGGGGTCTATCAGGTGCCTGCGCCACCACCAGCCCCGATTGTGATGATTACCAATAACGACCGGGCTCACTCGGTTCTTCACTGGGGTCGAGCACAGGAATCCTTTGCACATCCAAGATTGACCGGTCCAGTCGTGACCTATCGAGTCCAACGGTCGCAGGCAGCGATCGGTCCATGGCAGACCTTGGCGGAGATCCCGGTCGGCAGTTCGAGTCATATGACAGAAGAAGGGTTGTACGAATTCATAGACACAGAAACGACCGTTGGGGAGTCGCAGTGGTATGCCGTCACCTCCATGGATACCCAGGGCAATGAAAGCGGTAAGACCAATCTCGCGGAGGTCGTCTCCAGGCTTGGAGCTGCCGAAACGCTGGGCGAAGTGCATGCCGTGCCCAATCCCTTCCATCTCAGTAGTGGTTTCGCAACGGGAGGAGGCGGAAATTCAGCGCAGCAAATTGGTTTCTATGGATTGCCAACCCAAGCCACCATTGAGATCTATTCTTACAGTGGGCAGCTGATCGACACGATTGAGCATGATGCGGCGCAGTACTCTACACCCTGGTTTCAGGTAACCCGCAACGATCAGGAGATCGCTTCCGGGGTCTACTTCTTTGTGGTACGCACACCGGAGGGGGAAACCTATCGTGGTAAATTTGTGGTGATCAAATGAGGAAAATATCCAGCATAATTCTAATCGCCTTTTTATTTGCCAGTGCAGTCCGTGTATCGGACGTTTGGGCCCAGAAGGTCGGGACATCGTCCATGCAATTTTTGAGTGTGGCTCCAGATGCCCGTTCGGTGGGGATTGGCACTGCCTATATTGCGATGGCTGAGGGCGCGCGCGCATTGTATTGGAATCCGGCCGGCCTGACACGTACCGCGGGGCACAGCCTGGTGATTGACCGGGTTGACTGGTTTTTGGATGCGGCACATTACGGAGCTGCTTATGGTGTATCGCTTGGATCCTGGGGATATGCAGGGGCGCATTTTTACATGGCAGATATGGGAGATTTTCAGGAGACGAGAGTAGATCATCTCGGATTTGTTGATGAGGGAGGGACGCAGGTATACAACCCGGGTCTGACCGGCACGACCTTTTCGCTGCGAAGCTGGGTGCTTGGTCTCTCCTATGCCAGAGCATTCACGGACAGGTTCTCTGCTGGCTTGACGGTCAAGATGGCACACGAAAGCCTCTGGCTCTCTGAAGCGGATGCCTTCCTGTTTGACTTTGGAATGACGTATGCGACAGGGTTTCGGTCTCTTCGACTGGGGGCATCAGTAATGAATTTCGGCGCACCGGTGTCGTTCGGTGAGGATTCTTATCCAGTTCCATTACGGTTTCGGATTGGCGGTGCAGTAGATGTGATTGGCAGCGCCGGTCTCATTTCATTCCGGGAGGACAGTCGCTTGACTGCCTCTTTCGACCTGATTCAGCCCAATGATTATGATCAGCAGTGGGCAGCAGGACTGGAGTATGCGTTTTTGCAACGGATCTTTGTTCGGGGTGGATATCAGCACAACTACGATATTGCATCCCACAGTTTTGGACTTGGCATTCGCCAGCCACTGGCTTCTCTTGGACTCGGATTCGATTACAGCTACAGCAGTATGAGTGAAGCTTTCGGAGCCGTGCATCGGCTTGGATTCTCTCTTTCGATAGACTAACCCTCAATAGATGTTTCGACGACTTCCGTTACTGCTGCTGTTTGTGGCACCAATGTCCTACGGGCAGGGGGTAATGCAACCACTTTCCGTTCAGGGGTTGGAGCGCCAGGAGTTGATGACCGCCCGTGCCCGGGGAATGGGCAGTGCGGTCACGGCTCTTTCGGGATCCATAGAATCTACGATTCTAAATCCGGCGGGGCTCGCGAGTCTTTCACGCACGGCGTTTTCTACAAGCGGTGCCTGGTTTCAGCAGGACTGGGCGGAAACGCAGCACTGGAACCCGAACCGGTACTATGCGGGGATGTCGTTGTACTTTGCGGATCCAGAAGAATATCGGAGCGAGCCGCTTTCAGAGCCAGACTGGACTTACAGCCAGAGTTCCTTTCGACTGGCGACCATGGCGGGGGCGGTTCCACTGAAAGTGGGAGATCGAACATTGACGCTAGGGGTTGTATTTCATCAGATCGCACAACTGAGCGACTATGACCGGAATGACAATGTACTGGATCCCTACATCGGTCAGTTTCGGCCAGATCCTATTGAGCGGCCTAAGCCGGGCGAGGAGATCCTTGTTCGATGGACCGCTTTCGAGAGGGAGCGCACCGGACAGCTGCAGGCGGTCTCCTCGGCAGTTGGGTATGAGTTACATGAAAACTTTCATGTTGGACTGCGTGTTTCCCGAATCTGGGGTAGCTCAACGGATCGTCAGCATACCCGCAACATAGGGATGTTCCTGCTGAGGGAAGATGCGCACGACTATAGTTATGAGACTGCTGGAGGGTCCCTGACATGGGATGGATCCTCTGAGTACAGCGGCTGGAGAGGAGTACTTGGAATGCAATGGCAATACAATGTGGTTACCGTGGGGGTGACGTACCAGTTTGCAAGCAACTTGAGTCGCAAGTTCACCAACATGGGGCGGGAGCAGACGCAGGAAAACGGAGCACGCAATCACACGCAGGTAGGAGAGCATCAAATTGAGATCCCGGCCCGTATTGGGACAGGCATTGTCTTGCGGCCCATCTCTTCGATTGTATTGGCTGTAGATTATTTCTGGCAGAATTTCTCGGATTTGAAGGTCCTCGGCGGTTCAACGAGCTCCGGTCCGGATTGGGGGATGGTTCAGGGCGTCGGATTGGGTGCAGAATGGAATCTGCACGGCACTACGTTTTTGCGCGCCGGGTTTCGGCGAGATCCTCAGCCGTTCCAGATCGAAGGGTTTGGCCTGGTTGGCCAGACTGCCACCGGAGATGCATTCAGTGTTGGGCTTGGAACGAGCATCTCCATTCTTACACTGGACCTTGCGTATGAATTCCAGAACCTGCACTATCAGGACAGATGGGAATCCAATGTGGATTACAACCGGGTACGCAGGCACAGTGTACTCATTGGTGTAACTTACGTCTTGTAGTGAAGAGAAAGAGGCATCTGTGGACATGATGCCGCGTGCAGCCAACAGACACGAGGATTATTCATGATATCTCTTCCCGGCCGATTTGGCGTTGCTGTCAGGTATCGGTTGCTGTTGCTTGGTCTATTGATTCCGGCGGCGCATGTTGCGGCTCAGAATCCCAGGTACGACACGTACACGGGTTTTGAAACAGATATCACGGCAGTATTACCTCCTGTAGAGCAGCATCCGTCTCTGTACTTTTCTGCCGACTTGATCCCGGAGCTTCGTTCGCGCAAGAATGACCAGAATTCAAGGTACTACGTTCTTTGGGAGCGTTTTGGGGCAGATGCTCGCAGGTACAGAGAAAGGGATCCGTCTACGCTGGATGAAAATGACAGCCCCCTGGCTGCAAAGACGTTGGCTTTTTGGTGGTTGATTGAAGAAGATTCCACGGCACTTCAAACTGCGATTGAGGCGTTGCTGGTCGCCTATGACGGCGTACCGCAGACGGGAGACGGCGACTATGATGAGATTTACCGTGCAACTTGGCTGCAGAACTATGCGGCTGCCTACGACTGGGTTTTTGATCAACTGACTTCGGATCAGAATGACGAGATCCGCCGCCGTATTGCAGAAGAGACGCAGTACCTGCGAGACAATATTATGGAGGGGGATCGGCTTGCTCCCCGTCCGCATAATCATCGGTCCAAACCGGCCTGGGCAATTGGGACCGCCGCGCTGGTGCTTTCGGACCATGATCAGGCCGCAGACTGGCTTTCACATTCCCTGGAGGCCGCCAATACGGTGACGAAATATCAGTTTAGTGCAGACGGGATTTACCGGGAAGGCGGACACTACTGGATGTACAATGCCGTGAATTTTATTCCCTTTCTCTGGCATTATCTGAACGTATCAGGTGTGGATCTATTTGATGAGTATCAGCCGGCGTTCGAATGGCCGATCAGAGTACGCACGGGGCGTGGACAGATCCCGAATATAGAGGACTCTTATCTCAAACCAGCCCCTACGCATATGGTGGCTGCTGCATACAGAGGCAAACCAACGGAATTGAATCCCAATGAAGACTTTGCCGCGATCTGTCAGTGGAATTTTGCAAACACCCGCCTGATCAGCCACGATTACACAGGTGCCACTGTGGATGTGACGTGGGAAATTGACGAGTATATATTGTTCGACGACTCCATTGAATCCGCTGCTCCAACGGTATCCCCAAATCAATTTCTAGAGGGGGGGCAGGTCGTTTTTCGCAGGAGTTGGGACCCTGCGCCAGATGACCGGTACCTGCTTTTCCACGGTGTTGCCGAAGCAGACAATCATAATCACCGAGACCAATTATCTTTTTTCCTGGGCGGGAACGATGCCATTTTGGCCCCGGATGCAGGCTATGGCCCTGCCGGATTCTCTGATGATCGGCGCAACTCCTGGTATCTTACCGCCAAGGCACACAATATTGTGACGGCAGATGGATATCCGCCCGTGACGGATGATGTGCTTATGCGGCCAGCTACGTATAACGTTACTCCTCCGGCCCGCTACGAGATCAATTCCAATTTCTTTGGGTTTGCAGAAAAAGAAAGTGGCTATCTCCGTCCGGAGGATGTACGTTTACGCCGGGCGATTGCCTTTATTGATCGGGACTTTTTTGTTGTCTCGGACTTGGTCTATGGCTCACAGGAACATACCTACAGGACTTATTTGCATGGGCGCGGGACGTTCAGTCAGGAAGGAAATTATATGTCATGGTCTCCCTTTGCAAACCGCTTTGGAGCTGCCGCGAGGCTGGATGCATTTATGCTGCCAGAATCTGCGGATCTAAGCGTGGAGGCTGGGTACATCAGCCTTTTCAAAGATGAGCGGCGTGAACGCTATGTTGAAGCAGCGCAGGTCGGTCAGGAGGCGGCATTCATTCAGCTGCTTCTGCCGGCCCACTCAGAGGTTCCGGTTCCAGAAGTTGATGACTTGAGCACAGAGGACTATGTAGCCGCCAGGCTCACCCGATCGGATACGTTGGACTATGTTTTTCTGCAGCCACGATCAGAGCCTCGCGAACTGGACATATTCGTGACGGACGCGACGTTCGCATGGCTACGAAGCACTGACGCGGGGTGGCAGAATGTAGCGGTTCGCGAAGCGAGCTCCTTCAAGGGTGCTGAGGTAGAGATCTATTCAGATTCAAAGGTGACGCTTGCTTTGGATGCCAGTGTACGCGGGATTCTTGATATTGCAATGCCTTCGGTGCATCCATCAGTACAGATTGAAGTCGTCATGATGGATGCGGAGTCGGTGCAGGAGGTGCGTGTGAATGAGCAAACAAACCCATTCACACTTCAGGGAGACCGTCTGTTGATTGGTTTAAAAAGAACGAGCGTTGAGCCGATCCCCGACCTCGTCCTTCCTGGTCGGCTGCAAGCCTATCCAAATCCATTCAGTCACAATGTAACCCTGGAGGTACCGGTACGGCATCAAGGCCTCTTTCGTGTGGAGGTATACAATATCTTGGGTCAGCGGATACGAGAGTTTGAAGGAGAAAGCCTAGTTGGCGAAAAAACGGTCCGTGTCGTGTGGGATGGATATACGATATCTGGTTCGCCCGCTCCTGCTGCCGTATACCTTGTCCGTCTGACGGATGCAGGCAGTACGGTTCAGTTTGGTCGTGTTGTGCGCATCAGATAACCGGGGTTTGGCAGAGTTCGGATCATTGGCGAGGGGCATACGGGGTGCAGTGTACATAAGGAATCCCCGACTGAATCCATGGGCTGAAGAATGGTCCGCCCCGAGCCTGTAATTCCCTTTGTTTTCGGAGGGGCTGATGCGTTAGCGCCTCTTTTTGAGGTTGAAATGAGAGAAATGGCGGAAAGTTGTAATTTCAGAAACTATTTATTAACTTGTATTATGTCATACGTGTAATGTATTGTAATGTATATTGCACGCACCATTAATTAGAACGGATTTTACACATGCGTACAACTACCACCTGTTTTGGGCTCATGATTGCCTTGGTATTCCTAGGAGCCAGGCCTGCTTTTGCCCAGATGACAATTGAAATAGAAGCTGGCCAGAATACATTGAATGATGCGCTGGCAGAGGCTGGGCCGGGGGACACGATCCTCTTGAAGACGGACGGAGGTGAGTATCTCACCGACAGCAACATAAATATCACATTTCCGGTTACGATTCGGGCAGCTGACGGGTTGAACGAACGGCCGGTGATCAAGCACAATAACGCGGAAGTGAGCACGCGAGTCATTTTTGAGGTCTTCAACTCCCTGCATCTTGACGGCGTTGAAATTGATGGGCAGGCTGGAACGGATTTCAATGCCAAGTACTTGCTTCGCATTCGTGAAGCTAACTCCGGCGGTGACTCACTCGCTGCTGCAACCGTACTTAAGGTCACCAACAGCTACCTCCATGATGTGGTCGACGGAGGCGATGGGAATTTTTTGCGGCAGTATGCCTATACCCGTGTTGATTCGGTAATCTTTCGCAATTCGATTTTAAGTGGCAGCGGTAAAGAAGGGATTCGGATCAAGGATGAGTCAAGTGAACGCAAGGACTTCGGGTTCTATAATGTGAATTATTTCGAAGTGTCCAACACGACGATAGCCAATACCAAGCAATCAGCTGTCTATGTCTACGGCGGTGACGCCGATCCAGCTACGCCTGAGCCCGAGTTTATTGTTGATCGTCTTACTTGTCACAATTGTGGCGGATTCGAGACTACCGGTACGGGTAACGGACGTGCAATTTGGCCAAGAGATGTGCAAGCGGCCAAGATCACCAATAGCATTATTGCAAACAGCGTGGTGAATGATGAGGCCTGGAGCGTCAATCTCGCGGGTACCTCAAGCATATCGCACAGTAATCTGTTTATGGTTTCGCCGATCGTCCTGGGCGGCGAGTCTACCCAAGAGGCGATTTCTGAAATTGATCCCAAATTTGCCAATCCAGACATGCTGGATTTCACACTCCCCATGGATTCCCCACTTCAGACAATGGGGACCGATGGAACAGGAATTGGAGATATGCGGTGGACGACATCAAGCGGGCCCACCGGGGGGACCACAGTTGAAGTAGCAGCTGGCCAAAACACTCTCATGGACGCTGTTGATGCAGCAGGAGCCGGCGATATTATCATCTTAACCGACTCGGGGGGTGAGTACCTCAACGACGAACGTATGGATATCACGGTTCCACTTACGATTCGGGCAGCTGCCGGATTAGACGAACGGCCGGTGATCAAGAACAACGAACCAGATGAGAGCACGCGGGTTGTTTTCGAAGTCCTCAATTCCCTTCACCTTGACGGTATTGAAATTGATGGACAGGCCGGGACGGATCTCAATGCCAAGTACTTGCTTCGGGTTCGTGGGGCAGTTGATTCTTCAATGGTGCTAAAGGTCACTGACAGCTACCTCCACGATGTGATTGCCGGTAGTGACGGGAATTTTTTGCGGCAATATCCTGAAACTTTTGCGGATTCGATAATTTTCCGCAATTCGATTTTGAGTGGCAGTGGTAAAGAAGGGCTTCGGACCAAGGATGAAGCAACAGATTCTGGACTGTTCAATGTGAAGTATTTTGAGGTGTCCAATACAACGATGGCCAATACCAAGGCATCCGCGATCTATATCTACAGCGGCGATACCGATCCGGCGACACCAGAGCCGGAGGTGATTATTGATCGTCTTACCTGTTACAATTGCGGTTCCGGCAACGGGCGTGCAATTTATCCAAGAGGTATCCAAACGGCCAAGATCACCAATAGCATTATTGCAAACAGCTTAGTGGATGATGCCGCATGGAGCGTCAATCTCACAGGCACCTCAAGCATATCGCACAGCAACCTCTTTATGGTTTCGAAGATCCAGTTGGGTGGCGAGTCTACGCAAGCTGAGATTTCGGAAATTGACCCCGAATTTGCCAATCCAGAGATGCTGGATTTCACAATTTCTGCGAGTTCGCCACTTCGTACAATGGGAACTGATGGAATGGGAATCGGAGATATGCGGTGGATGGCGTCAAACGTGGCCATAGAAGAAGATACCCCGCTTCCAAGTGAAACCGATATCGTACTGGATCAGAATTATCCCAATCCGTTCAACATCGAAACAACAATCCCGTACCACCTGGGCCGTGATGGCCATGTTACGTTGGAGGTATTCGATCTGTTGGGCAGAAGCGTTGCCCGCATCAAGGACGGATATGATACTGCAGGTTCGTACTCCGTCTCGCTTTCGATGCAACAACAGGGAGCGGGCACCTATTTCTACAGACTCACTGTAGACGGTGAGAGTACATGGCGTAAACTGGTGGTGGTCAAGTAATCTAGTGTTTCGGGTTCTATATTGGAAACACACCATCAGGGTTGTGTTGTGCTTGCTTCTCGCTCCATCTGTAGTTCATGCGCAGATGGAGCGGGTGGCTAGTACCCCGCAGGAACTTGAGGATGCGATAGAGTCTTCGGGTCCAGGAGACACTGTTGTCATGGCGAATGGCACTTGGACCGATGTTGTGATTGAGTTTTATGCCGAAGGCGCGGAGGGAGACTCCATCACACTCCGGGCCGAAACACCTGGGCAGGTAATCCTGACAGGCTCTTCCCGTCTGAAAATTGGTGGATCCTATCTCAAGGTGGATGGCTTGTGGTTTGATCAAGGGGCGTTGCGTGATGGGCATATTATTGAATTTAGACGTTCGTCTTCGCGCCTGAGCAGACACAGTCGGCTTACGAATTGTGCCGTCACCGACTACAATCCCCCAAACTATCTGACGCAGTACAAGTGGGTCTCAATCTACGGCTCCCATAATCGTGTTGACCATTGTCATTTTGCTGGCAAAAGCCATGATGGTGCGACGGTGGTTGTCTGGTTGCGCGATCCTCCCAATGACGATCCGGTGTGGCACCGGATTGATCAGAACTACTTTGGGCACCGCCCGGAGCTGCCCAAGAATGGCGGGGAGTCTCTTCGAATTGGTACCAGCAGCCGATCCATGCAGGATGCAAATGTGACGGTGGAGCACAATCTCTTTGAGGAATGTGATGGAGAGATCGAAATCATCTCGAACAAGAGTGGGAACAATGTTTTTCGCCACAACACGTTTCGCAGATCCTCAGGTATGCTCACCCTGCGGCATGGGAACGAAGCCAGCGTCTATGGCAACTACTTTTTAGGGGAAGGAAAGACGAGGTCGGGTGGAGTTCGAATCATTGGAGAGCGGCACAGGGTGTACAACAACTATTTTCAGGATTTGCAAGGCACAGGTTATCGCGCCGCCGTGTCTTTCGTCAACGGTGTGCCGAATTCTCCGCTGAACCGATATTTCCAGGTCAAGGATGCAGTGGTCGCCTTCAACACCTTTGTCAATGTGGAAGAGACGTTCGTTATGGGAGCAGGCAGGAGTTCGGAGCAGTCCCTTGCCCCGGATGGCCTCCAGATCGTAAACAATCTGGTCGTGACCCAGAATGGACCGATCATAGAATATGAGGACACACCGACCAATGCCTCCTACATGTCCAATGTATTTTACGGAGCCGAACTTGGCATTGAGCAGGTTGACGGCATCGTCGTTGCGGATCCCGAACTTCAGGCGAATGAGGGTTTATGGGTTCTTTCCAATACAAGCGTCGCAGTGGGGGCGGCCACTCCCCTGGATTTTGTGTCTGATGATATTGATGGACAGCAGCGGGACGGGGACCCTGATATTGGAGCAGATGAAATCAGCTTGTCCCCAATCCTCTACAGACCTCTTACTTCGCAGGATGTGGGGCCCTCCTATCTCAGCACCGTCCTGAACACCGAACTCCCGGAGCCCGAAGGGCGGCATGCAATGGTTCAGGGGTACCCGAATCCGTTTCGATCTGCGGTTTCAATCGATTTTACACTCGAGCAACCGGGCCATGTACAGTTGAGTATCTATGATCTGTTAGGGCGTGAGATTGCTACATTGATTGATGGTTCCCGGAGTCTGGGAGACCATTCTGCTCTGTTTGACGGGTCCGGGCTTGCCCCCGGGATTTATTTTGTTGTCATTGAAGCGGACGGAAACCCTATGAAGCAAACCTTGATTAAGCATTGATTGGGCTAGTTATTCTAATATTGGCAACCGCAGTGCCCGTCGTATCGGATACTACGCGGGTAAGCACCGTGGAGGAGTTCCAGGAAGCGGTGCGCCAGGCCCGCCCGGGCGATATGATCGTTATGGCCAACGGTACGTGGCACGATGCAGATCTGGTCTTTGATGCAGACGGTGCAGAGGGGGATTCCATAACCGTTCGTGCAGAATCCCCGGGAGAGGTAATTCTGACGGGACGCTCCCGTCTTCGGATTGGAGGGAATTATCTGAAAGTAGAGGGATTGTGGTTTCATCGGGGAGCGCTGGAGCGGGGGCATGTGATTGCTTTTCGCACGAACAGGATGGCGCATCACAGCCGGGTGACGAATTGTGCAGTGACAGAGTATAACCCTGCAAACTGGTTGTTGCAATACAAATGGGTTTCCCTGTACGGTACATACAACCGGGTGGATCACTGCTATTTTGCAGGCAAGACGCACGATGGTGCCACGTTTGTTGTATGGCTTGAAGATCCGCCGAACGATACGCCCAATCACCACCGGGTGGATCACAACCATTTTGGTCCACGACCCAAGCTGGGCAAGAATGGCGGCGAAACCATTCGCATCGGTACGAGCAGCCGTTCCATGCAGGACTCGTACACGGTAGTAGAGCACAATCTGTTCGAGCGCACCAATGGGGAGCACGAAATTATTTCAAACAAGTCGGGGCATAACACCTATCGCCACAACACATTTTTGGAAGCGCAAGGGGCCCTGACGCTTCGCCATGGCAATCATGCGGTTGTCAGAGAAAACTGGTTCCTGGGCAGAGGAAAACCAGGGACCGGTGGGGTGCGGATTATAGGGGAAGATCATACGGTTGTCCACAACTACTTCTCTGAGTTGAAGGGCGATTCATCACGCGCGACCCTTTCGGTGATGAATGGCATTCCTGACTCGCCCTTGAACCGGTACTTTCAGGTGAAGCGACCGACGATTGTCCAGAACACCTTCATAGGAACAGAGGTGAGCATCTTTTTCGGGTTGGGAGCGGATGAGGAAAAAACACTTCCACCGGAAAACGTATCATTCAGAGACAATGTCCTCTTCACGGAAAGCGGCAAACCTGTCGTGACCGCACATGTGTCTGTGGAGGACATTATATGGAAAGGGAATGTGTTTTACGGCACGCAATTGGGGATCCCGGAACCGGACGGTATACATTGGGAGGATCCGGACTTGGTAAGCGGGGCCCATGGTATGCAGCAGCCCTCCTTCACAGGTCCAGCATCAGGGAAAGGCGCCTCACCTACCTATCCCCCTCTTTCTCCATCTGATGTTGGTCCTTCATGGTGGGGACAGCCCTGGTCGCCAAAGATTATGGAGGATACGGTCCACACATTGGCGGATTTTTCCTATACAGGCTATCGGTGGGGAGAAGATTCTCTGCCCGATCTTGAATCGACCCTGAAGGTGACCGATTACGGTGCAACGGGTAATGATATGAACGATGACACCGAAGCCTTCAAAAGGGCGATCCAGGCAGCAAACACCCAGCAAGGATGGGTTGTAATTGGGATCCCGGAGGGCCGGTTTCACCTATCTCAAGTGCTTTTTTTGGAGCGGGATAGTTTGATTTTGCACGGTGGCGGGATCGGCAAGACCGTGATCAGTGTGGAGAAGCCTCTTGGTGCGATGGATGTATCTGCCGACTTTGAGGGATTGTACGATTCGCTCACAGTGCAGGGGAGGATACGGTCACCGTACTCGAGTCGGGGTGGGGTATTTTGGATCCGGCCAAACCCGAAACAGGAAGCAGGTCCTGCCTCCTCTATTCTCCAGGGGAATCAGGGGACACATATGCTGGAGGTGTCAAAACCAGAGGTTCTGAGTTTCCCAGGGGACATGAGAATTTTGTGGTTCACAGGGAATCCAGGCTCGGGTACCAGACAACAGCACTTCCAGGATGTCACGATCACGGCACTGGACGGGAATACGGTATATACCAAAGAACCTCTGTTGGTTGACCTCAAGCCAGAACTTGAACCACAGGCAAGCATGGTAGAGCATGCTACTGAGATGGGTATAGAGTCTCTGAGTATCGAGTTTGCCGAGGTGCCGTATGGAGGGCATTACCTCGAAGACGGATACAACGGATTGTACTTTGAAGATGTGTGGCACGGGTGGGCACGAAATATAGAGGTCAGAAATGCGGATACCGCAATCATCCTGGATACAGCGTCTCAGGTAACACTTGATGAGATTACGGTTGATGGGCGGGGAGGTCATTATGGGATTCACGCACGGGATTCCAGGCACATCCTGATGAAGAATATTCGTATACATTCGAACGCGGTGCACACGGTTGGCTGCGAAGGCAGTGGCGGGTTCAATGTTGTAACCGATGGCTGGATCGGTCGGATCTACGATGCGGGCTGTACCTATCCCAGTTTGTACGAATCTGTCACGATCCACGGGAATTCAGCCGGTGGGACTCTCTGGGACTTGGAGGTAAACTCATCCCCGATCCTATGGAACACCACAGTGATCTATTCGCAACCGGAGGTGATACGCCAGCCTGTTTACCTGGGGGAGTTGGGGGGCCGCGGTGTGATTGCGGGTCTATCAAGTAATGTAGCGGTGCGAGTGCAGATTGGGCCAGATGGCTATCAGGAAGGGATCAATTGGTTGGGAGCGATGAGGGTTCCTTCGTTGTATCTGCATCAACTCGGACAGCGGCTTGCAGGAAAAGCCCCCTGATCCAGGCTTGATGCAAGAGAGCAATTCGCAGAGGCGGTGGATCTTGACTTCGACGGTTACCTCCGTCAGAGGGGTTCTGGAGTGGGATTTCCGGGAAAACTGAACACTACCAATCCCCCTTTTCAGGGCGGAATGATGAAGATTGAGACCGAATGGGACGCTTGATTTAGGAGGTCGTCCCCTCTTTGAACAGCACGGTCTGGCGCTGTATCGTCAAACCGATTGCCTGGTATAGGCGCCCGCTCGTTTCGGTAACCTTCGATGGAAGAAGGTATTCTGCCCGATTGCCTCGATCACAAATCATGGAGGTTTCCACCGCACCAAGTTCTGCTAAAATCTGCCCTTCACTCAGGCGATGTTTTGAACCAAACCTCGCATTATATCGGTGTCGGAAGATCCGTAACAGGGCAAATGCAACAAAACAGATTGCAATATGGGCACGCACCCGACGCTCGACCCAGTGAAAGATGGGCCGGATCGCCATGGTGTGTTTCATCACACGAAAACCTTCTTCAATTCGCCATAACTCTCCATAATGTTGATAGACTTGTTCTGGAGTCAGATCCTCCAGACTCGTCCAGACCCCATGCAGCCCATCAAACTTCTCATCCCGAACAATCGCTGCTTGATCTAAGCTCACTCCATCCTGCTTCACCTTCAGAAATCGACCACTTCTGCCGGTGCCCTTGACCCCCTGTTTCAAACGATTCTTCACCTTCTCAATTGCCTTCTCCCGTGAATGTACATCCCGAGCTGCCTTCTTTGGACAATAGCGCAAAATCAAGCGTCGACCACCAAGTTTGTGTTCGGTAACCTTACGACCCGTCGTTAAAACCTTCCAAGACTGTGCCCCGAGAATCGTCTTGGTGTGGAGTTGATTTAATGACCGTAAACGTGCAGCCACGATATAGTCACAGCCCAGACTTTGCAACAACGCTAAATTCTCCTTGCTCAACATCCCTGAATCGGCAACGACAATCATCCGATCCAAATCAAAACATTCTTTGAGGCGCGTCATCGCCGGTTCAAGCGTCTTTACATCGGTGGTATTGCCGGGAAAGAGTTCGTACGTGACCGGAAGCCCTTCTTGGGTTTGGATCAATGCCAAGACCAACTGAACCTTTTTGGGCTTCCCATCCTTGCTAAACCCTTTCTTGCGTAGCTCATCCGGCAACTCACTGGCAAAGCTCAATGTCGTCACATCAAAAAACAGCACCTTCAGTTTCCCGCCAAGCATGCCGAGCGTCTCGTTGGAGACCAGCTGCTTCATCTGTTCAATTCGGTCGTCCGTGACGGCATCCATCATCCGATAGAACTTCTCCACCGGAACGTCCACCCCCGCATCCTTGGACATCTGCCGTGCATGGGCCAGTTTACTATCCCCAGGTGCAGCCAGACGAAGTAAAACCGCTTGCTTGAACAGACGACGAGACATCTTCTGACGGCGATCAAAGACCTCTGTAAACCGCATCTGGTCATACAGGCCCCCCATTACCTCGTGAAAGCCCAGACAGATGCGCCGTATTTCCTCCAGCTTCCGTGCATCTTTGATCACCAGTGCCTTCGACTCCCGTTTTTTTCTGCGGGCAGCCACCACCTCGTCTACATAGTGCTGGGCAGAAAATACCAAAAATGGCCAATAATCTTTGATTCAAGGTCTATGGAGTAGTTTTCGAGAATCGTTTTGGTTGCGAATTTTTAGGATTCAGGTAATTTCTGGGGGGATTTGGGGAGATTACAGGGGATCTGGTCCCCTAAGGCAGAATTCTTCGCATCTTTTAGGGGGCAAAAGGTTAACCCTGTTTGGACTTGGGCGTTGAATCTTCAACCATTTCTCTTTTTCACATGCGTAAGGTTTTTCAAGCTCAAATGACGATTGGCACCGTTCCCATTGAGGAGATTGAGCTGGATCTCAAGAGTCGGGACGATGTGATTGCCTATCTGTATGGGGTCCAACAGATCTTCAAGAATCCTCGGACCCGTAAACAGCTTTTTGATCTGATGGACTCCGGCTATAATCCTGGGGTCCGCAAGGATCGTGGACGTCCGGGGATGGACCTGTGGAGGATCGTGGTATTGGCGGGCTTGCGTCAAGCGATCCACTGTGACTATGATCGTCTGGCGGTATTGGCCAATGGGTTAAAGTCCCTTCGCCAGATGATGGGACACAGCGATGCTGACGACACGCAGTACAACCGTCAGACCATCCAGGATAATGTGTCGGGCCTGTCTCCGGAGCTTCTTGGGCAGATAAATGCTCTGGTGGTGAAACAGGGGCACCAAGCCGTAGGGCACACCGAGGGAGAACTGTTGAAAACACGAGGAGACTCCAAAGTCGTCAAGACGAATGTTGAGTTTCCCACGGATGTGCGTCTGATGTGGGATACGATTCGGTGTATGATCCGCAAGTGTGTACGGGTATCGAAGCAGTCGGGGCGGGCTGGCGGCAACATGCCTATCTTCAGCGAGAGACGTACAAATTATTTCAATCCATCCGCACGGCTCGGCAGTACAAATCCAACCACGAGGGGGTAGAAGCATACCTGGCGTACTGTTGCAAGATTCGGGAGAAAGCGGAACAACTGCTTCGCGATTTGGATGCATTTCTTACGTCGCCCATGGATCAGAACCATGTGGGTCAACCTTCTGGCTTGGATGCAAAACAGCTGGCTCAGCTGCAGAGTGCAAAGGTTCGGATCGTGGAATTGGTCGCCTATGCGGCGAAATTTGCAGACCAAATTGATCGTCGCATTCTGCGGGGAGAAACGATTCCTTCCGAGGAGAAGGTGATGTCTATTTTCAAACCGCATACGTGTTGGATCAAGAAAGGCAAAGTCGGCGTCGTATGCGAGTTAGGGGTTCCGGTTGCGATGATCGAGGATGAGCATCAATTTGTCTTGGGATACGAAATTATATGGACCGGGACGGACAAGGATGTGGCCGTATCCTTGATTAAATCGACGCAGGCGATCTACCCAGACGCTCGGAGTTGTTCGTTGGATCGGGGGTTTTACAGTCCAGAAACGTTTGACGAATTGGATCAGTTGTTAGAGGTCAACGCAACGCTGAAGAAGGGGCGCTGTACGAAAGAGGAGCAGGAACGTCAGGCAACGGACTCGTTCAAACAAGGACGCAAAGGACATTCGGCAGTGGAATCTGCACTGAATAATTTAGGCCAACGAGGATGGGATGTGGTACGTGAAGTGAGCCCAGAGAGCTTTGAGCGGGTTGTAGCTACCGCCGTCCTGGCGGCCAATCTCCACCGGTTGGGACGTCTGGTTCTCAGCCAAGAACTGAAACGTGCCAAACGCCGACGGCGTGCAGCGTAGGAGATCTCTGAAGTCGAGTCAAGATATGACCGCGCGTTCGACGCGGATGGCAGAGGTACGTTCAGACTGCACGAAATCTACGGATATAGCATTGCAACACGACAAGAACAAAGCCAAAAACGGACGCGAAAGGGACCGAATGGACACGGGGCCTCCAAAGTTCGTCATGTCGAGGGGAAAATTGAGGAAACCTCCCAATTTCTACTGAGTCGAAATTCAAAAAACAGCTATTTTCTGCCAAGCACTACATAAGACTCTGCAGGAAATAAGGAGGGTTGCAGGTCTTCTTGGATCCGAGCTAATTCCAGATAGGCAATTTTAACCAGACCGTCCACTGCATCCGGGTGAACGCTTCCCATGTGTCGGACGATACGAACCCGCGGCTTTCTTTCCTTATTACGGTAGCTCTCAACAATCTGGACAGAGATGTTTTTCGTGGTTTTTCGTTTGAGTTCTCGGACCCACATGACACAGTTGGTTGGTGAATTACAAAGATACGAAAAATACAATTAAAAAGCAAGACTGAACACTACACAGAAAGGCCCAAAAAAAACCTCCCGGAAAGCACGGAAACAGTGGTTTTGTACCTGAAAAAATCGGAACCGTCAAAGTCAGGAGCAATTCGCAGAGGCGGTGGATGGGATGGAATTGGGAAGACAACCGCTTGGAACGATGCTTCTGATTGCAGGGCAGAGAGTCGTATACGGAGGCTTGATACAGGTGGCACGCTATAGCGTTTCGGATGATGTTTGGGCGGCTAACATCCGGGAGATATGTCTCCCGGATTCGGCCAGATGATATTCCATGTTAATCCGCGCGGCTTCCGCATCCCCCTCCAGTATGGCATTCAGGATACGCCGGTGCCATTCAATGGCCGAGTATCTTGCATTCTCAACCACTTGATGGACCGATGATTTGATTTTTGGCATGAATGCATGGATGGGTACGACCAAAAGAGGCACCACACTGTTGCCGGATGCAATGGCAATATGTTGGTGGAACGCAAGGTCTAGATTGGCCAGGCCATCATTTCCTCCGGTCCAGGAACTCATGGCGTCAAAGTCCTCCTGGAGTTGCCTTGCATCATCGGAGGTATGGTGAAGTG
The DNA here is from genome assembly GCA_965116685.1 of Rhodothermales bacterium. Lineage (GTDB taxonomy): Bacteria > Bacteroidota > Rhodothermia > Rhodothermales > Bin80 > Bin80. The sequence continues at coordinate 2,007,963 of OZ220707.1, forward strand.
CAGCTTCGGCAGCGATGGGCGGTTCAATCAGTTGCCGGGCCCTGATAATATCAGTAGACTTCAGATCTGCGCCATGTTGATGGAGATACAATTCCAGTGGGGTCGTGACCGTCTCAGGAGAGAGTTTGGAGATGAAAATGCCACGCCCTTTTTCGATCCGAATCAGTCCCCGTCCAGAAAGCATGCGCAGTGCCTCCCGGAGCACGGTCCTGCTTACTCCAAATTGAGAACACAGGTCCAACTCGGACGCAAGTCGCATCCCAGGCCGCAGGTCTTTTTTGCGGATGGAGTCCTCAATAGCTTCGACTACCGAATGACTGAGTAACTGAGGCTTCCCTACGGGTGTAAATTTTTGAGCCATAATAAATCAGGGTGAAAAAGCAAAAAGCGTCCTTTTATGCTGTTTGAGAAGAAAGAGTGCACGGCAAAGCAATTGTGAGTGTGCATTCTTTGGCGGGAGGGAAAAGGTATCACGAGTCGTTGAGTGACAAGGAGCAAGGACAGGACGGAACTGCTTCATTACCAGGTACAGATTAAAGGCCAAATAAACGGGGAATAAACAGTGTTATCTGCGGAACGAAGGTGATCAGGATCAGTGCCACTAGCATCGCAATATACAGGGGAGCCAGAGGCCGAATGATTGCCTGAACACTTACCTTGGAAATTCCTGCACCGGCAAAGAGAACCGTCCCCACAGGTGGAGTGCAGAGGCCGATGCAAAGATTTGCCACCATCAGGATCCCGAAGTGGAGCGGATCAATCCCAAAGCCCACGACCACCGGCAGAAAAATGGGGGTGAAGATCAGAATCGCCGGGGTCATGTCCATGAACGTGCCCACCATCAACAACAGCACATTGATGAGCAGAAGCACGACGATCTTGTTATCACTGATTGCTAAAAGTGATTCTGCGATTCCCTGCGGAATTCCCTCAAAAGAAAGGACCCAGGAGAGTGCCAGAGAAGTGCCAATAAGGAGCATCACCACGGCAGTCGTAGTCACACTGCTGAGCAACACATCATAGAGATCCCGTATTCTCACTTCGCGATAGACCAGTACGAGCGCGAGGGCATAGAGGACGGCAATCGCAGCAGCTTCCGTGGCGGTAAAGATTCCTGCGATGATCCCTCCAATGACGACCACGACTAGGGTGAGGCTGGGCAGGGCGTGCACGAAGTGCATGAACACTTCCCGAAGTGCCACGCGTTCGCCCCTGCCGTATCCTTTCTTGTGTGCAACAAACGCGGTTACAGCCATCAGGAACCCTCCAATGAGAATGCCAGGCAGGTATCCAGCAACGAAGAGGGCAGCGACCGACACGGTGCCGCTGGCAAGAGAATACACGATCAGAACATTGCTGGGGGGGATTAGCAATCCGGTCGTAGCGGAGGACACATTGACGGCAGTGCTGAAGCCGGGTGCATAGCCGCCGTCAACCATCTTGGGGTGCATGACAGACCCAATCGCAGCCGCCGCGGCGATCCCTGAACCCGAAATCGCACCGAACAACATACACGCAATGATATTTACAAGTGCGAGGCCCCCGGGGAACGCCCCGATCAAGGCACGGGCAAGTGCAATGAGGCGGCGTGCAATTCCTCCCCGCCCCATCAGATTGCCTGCCAGAATGAAAAAGGGGATGGCCAGTAGCGTAAAACTGTCCAAGCCCGTAGCAATGCGCTGCGCTGTTGTACTGACCGCAGGCACAAAATCTACTGCTACCGCCATGGTTAGCAGTGTCGCCATGCCAAGGCAATAAGCCACAGGCACATCCAGCAGCAGCAGAATCAAGAAGCTCACGACAAGTACGAATATGGCAAGACCCATCTATTAGGTTCAGTTCAGGAGGTCGTTGGAATGCGATCAGCGGTGAGGTCGGAGTCCTCCTGTTGGCTAGGATTTTCTTGAAGAGCAATCACGCTGTAGTAGGTCATCAAAAGCCCACTGAGAGGGAGTACGAGATATACGTATCCGATCGGGACTTGAAAGGCTGCAGAAAGTTGATTCAGGTCCAAGGTTACATATACGAGCCAACTTCCCCCGAAAACCAGCGCGACCATGGAAAAGAGGATAATGATGAGATGAGCAAACACATGAATCGATTGTTGCCGAGAGGTCTTTAGCCTTCGTACAAGCACATCAATGCCCAAATGTGCGCGCACACGCAGGGCGTACGCAGCACCGAGCAGGCTAATCCAGATGAGCAGGTAGGTGGCGAGTTCTTCTGTGTAGGAACTGGGGCTGTTAAGCAAAAAACGCGTAATGACCTGCCAGGACACGGTGACGACCATGACAGACATCAAGGTAACCAGCAGTCCTGCAAGAGCTTTGTCGAGAATACGCGTCATCTACAATTACGGAAGGTTGGTATTAGGTGACCGGATTTGATTGGCCCATTGCCCAAGCTCAGTACCCTCAAGAGATTCATAGAGTGGCAAGACCGCTTCTTGGAAGGGACGCTTATCCGGCCGCACGACCGTAACTCCGTCTTCTGCCACGGCTCGCAGGGCCTCTTGACTTGCTTCTTTCCATAATTCACGTTGAAAGGCTACGGATTCTTCCACGGCCTGGGTTAGCCATTGCTTCTGCAAAGGAGACAGTTTATTCCAGGTATGCGTGCCAATCAGCAGGACATCCGGAGGAGCCGCATGTTCATCCAAAGTGTAGTAACGTGCCTGCTCAAAGTGTTTAGAGCCATAGAAATTTGGAGGATTATTTTCTGCACCGTCCACGACACCCTGCTGTAATGCAGTGTAGAGCTCTCCATAAGCCATTGGTGTGGCGTTTGCGCCGAGCAGGTTGATCGTTTGGATGGAAAGATTACTTCGCATCACACGAATTTTCAACCCTTCGAGGTCATCCGGCGTCTCGACTCTTTTGTCGTGGATATAAAAGCTTCGGAATCCGGCGTCGTAATAGCACAGTCCGCGGATTCGGTAAGGCAATCCCTGCAGAAGGATTTCTTGTCCCACATTCCCCTGGAGGGTTTCCCAGAGGTGGTCCTGATCTTCAAAGAGATAGGGCAGACTGTAGACCCCCATGGCAGGCACAAAATTCTCAATCACACTGGAGGCGGTCTTTGCCATGTCAAGGGTGCCGAGTTGGAGCAGTTCTACGGACTCACGCTCATTCCCCAGCTGGCCACTGGGATAGATCTTTACGCTTATCGTACCGCCGGAGAGTTCTTCCAGGCGATCTCCCAGAAACGCCATTCCAAGGTGTACAGGGTGCGTGGAATCCAGTACATGGGCCAGCCGGAGCTCAATGTTGTCCTCAGAAGAGTCACAGCCCCCGCTGCTTAGCAGTAGCGGGGCAAGCAGCAAAGAAAACAGCACATACTTACCAATCAGGTTCATCCCGCAATTTATTGAATCCAGCGGTCCATGTCAATCCGGTTGATTCTCAAAACAACAAACGTGCCAATTCCGCCCATTACAGCGATCAATCCTTGAGTCAAGTTTTAAATGAAGTACAGGCCACCGTTCACCTCTATGGATTCACCATTCACATACTCCGAAGCATCCGATGCCAGGAAGGTGACCACATTCGCTATATCCTGTGACTCCCCCTCACGACCGGATGCCGTCTTGCCGGCAACCATTTTCCGAACCTCGTCGGGTGTAAAGGTGTCGTGAAAGGTTGTATTAATCAGGCCTGGCGAGACACAGTTTACACGGATTTTACGCGCGGACAACTCTTTTGCCATTCCGCGGGTCATCGTTAGTACACCTCCTTTTGCAGTCGCATAGGCAATGGATCCGCCTCCGCCACCATCACGTGCTGCGAGGGAGGACAGGTTTATGATTGTACCCCCGGGCTGCATGTGGGGCAATGCCGCCTGAGAAACCAGAAAGACAGATTTGAGATTTACGGCCATCACGGCATCCCAGAAGGTTTCGTCCATCTCGTCAAGCTTCTTGCGAGCCAGGAGGCCGCCGGCATTATTGACCAGGATGTCCAGGGTTCCACCAAAGGCTTCGGTGCCTTCAGCAAGCAGCCGGTTCACTTCCGCAGCTTGCGTGATGTCGGCTTGAATCGCAACGGCCTGGCCGCCGAACCCAGCCACTTTAGCAACCGTTTCCTCCGCCTCTTCTTTGCTGGAGTGATAATTAACGATGACAGAAGCACCTGCTTTGGCCAAATTGTAGACGATCCATCTTCCGATGTCTCTGCCGCCACCGGTGACCAGTGCTACTTTTTTGTTCAGATCAAGAGTCATTCTGTATTTGAGTATGATAGTATGTTGTGGTAAAAATGGTTAGAAAGTAATTGAGGTATGGCTCCGAGAAACCAATGGTTGTGTGTTAATTCTCTTCCGGGTTGCCTTGGAAGTCAACATGGTATTTCCCGGTCCATTGGAAAGATTGATCACCGAACACAACCTCCTGCTGCCCGGCGATTTCCTCGGAAAGGTTTGAAACGATGACTTGCCAGTGGAGACCGTCCTGACCCGTGATCTGGATCACACTGGCCACTTCTGAATGGCCCACCACCTTCACATCCGTGATCCGGGGCCTAGCCTGTACAGAGCGTTCCCGGGCTTCATTAAAGTAGCCGTGGGGTTCAATGACGGAGGCAAACAAATGCGTGTCAGCCTGTCGGCGCAGGATTAAAAGAGGATCCGACCTTAGATTAAAATTGGGGTCGTTCGCTCCCGTGCGTCCGAGATGAACTTCTGTTCCGGGCCATGCCGAAGAGGTCAAGGAGTAATACCGGTTGCCGTCCAGCCAGGTATACTGAATGGTTGAATCTCGTTGAGCATGTGCGGTTTGCCAGATATGTTGATAGCCGTGATCATCTCCCAGGGGTTCCAATATGCCCGTATTGGTTTCCAATTGCATGTTTGAAGTGATGTATTGGCCGGAATAATGCAGAGGGTAATCGTATTGGTGCACGGTATCACTGCTTAAGCGAAACAGGTCTACGATAACCGGATACGGGAGCGATTCATCTTTGACCATAAGCATGGTGCGCTGCATCTCTACGCCGTTGTAGTAGGTGTCGGCATGTGCGCTCATCGCGATTGCGTTCGGATGATCCGCCTCAAAAAAATGTCGCTTGGCAGACATGGATTCGGCAGCGTCCCCGTCGCCCATATTTTGAGTTACGCCATCAACGACCACCGTATTGTGTGCGACGGTCTGCATGGCGTAGGAGTCGTTTTCCGGCAGGTAGCGCCCGCCAAACTTGGGTTCCACATTGATCCATCTTCCGAAGCCGTAATCTCGAACGACCTGCCGGTCCTGACCAAAAAAGATGAAGTGCAATTTGTCGAAGTGCCCATGTCCTCCTCCATGTACGCCGTATTTCATGAGGAGCACGGACTGATCCGTACCCTGCCCCATTCGGAGAATTCCCAATCCACCGGAAAGGCCATCACTTCCGTCGCTGAATTCGACGGAGGGCCAGGCAATTAGTGGGTCCGACTCACTGGCGTCAAAATCGCGGGCAAGTGCCAATCCAGACCCATTCAAGGAAACCCGCCCTTGAACGTTGGCCACTCCCAGAAGAGCTTCATCGCTTCCGTAGCGATCATAGGCCAGAGAGTTGGCCAGAATAACTTCCGGTGCGGCGACATCCATGGTTAGCGAAGCGTCATTGATCGGCGGGAAAACCCCATCGGGAAAAGACGTCTGAACCGCTGAATAGTATGCTTTTTTCAGGATCTGATCACGGTAGTCATAGATGCCCACTTCGGGTTGCATGCGCTCCACCGCTTCTGCAAAGTAGAAGAAGGGCATAAGTGCATATCGGATGTAGTATGGCCCTTCCATGTAGTATCCATCCGGTGAGAACAAGAGGTCAAGTTGCGCGAGAAATCCTCCCTTCCCGTCCAGATCTGAGCCGTGCAGGGAGTGCTCAACCAATGCCAGATCTCCCATTACGTATGCAATCATACCGACCGCGGCCACGGCCCAGGTTCCATGGTTATGAATTCGGTCAAACTCCGCTTTGTTACGGACAAGAAACCAATCCGCCATGGGCCGAAAGATGTTGCTTTCAAACCGGGCCCGCTCTTCTTCCGAGAGCCAGTCGTACACGCAATCGTAGGCAATACTGGTGTGTACAAGCCACACTTCCTCGTTGAGAGTTTGATGGAAGAGTTTCCCTGGCTTCTGGTGATGTGCCAGCGGATGTGGACCAAGTGTTGGGTACAAAACGGCATACATTTCCAGCATGTCGCGGACAAAAGCTGCATATTTGTCCTCACCGGTAATACTGTAGAGCAGGCCGGCGTAGCGCATTTCGCGGTAGTTTTGCTTGTGCCGTTCATGCTCATATCCTCCAGCTTCTCCGGGGTTGGGGACTTCCATGGGATTTTTGAACGCGGTTTCCATGGTCCCTTTTGCCAAGGCGATTGCCTCATCAAGCAGGGAGTACTGTCCTTGTGCTTCCCGGATTGCGAGCGCTTCCTCTTGTGAAATGAAGATGCCTGCATGTTGCCCCCAAGCGGTGACGGGTGCCGTAAATACAAATACGAATAACAGGAAACGTTGCATGAAAAATTACTTTATGGTTGGCAAGCCACAGGAAATATACTTGAAATATATCACATATCATACAACTTTATAGATTTGGTTTATCGTTTGGCTCGTGAGGGGCGCAAGTACGGTTCCAACGAAGACTTTATTCTCAAAATTTACTCGGAGCGTGTACCTTTCTACACGGGATGTATGGCAGGTTTTGCGTACGGATTATGACAATGATTTCGAGTTGGATGAAGACCGACAGAGGTCTCGAGGAAACACGCGACGACGGAAGATTTGGTCTCGGCAAAACAGCGGACTGCGAACATTTCGACTACGAATTTGTGCCTCACGCATGAGCGCGAGAAATCCTTCCAGGAGACCGGGGAACTTTCATTGTCTCCGTCGGAGATTTGGTTTGGATGTGGGCGTAATTGGTCACCAGCCAATCCTGCATCGAGGGAATCGGGATCGCATATTTTCCGCGCCGCTCGTCGAGCAACCCCTTTTCTCGCCCCAGACGGAATAGTTTTTCCGCTTCCGTTTCACCGTACTCCTGGGTTAGGGAGGCCATGATAACCTTGTGGGTTGTGCTTTCTCCTAAAGGAACATCTACGAATACTCGTGCCAGACAATGACGATGTTCCTCGGTGAAACCGCGCGCCCGGTTTTCGTAATACGCCAACCGAAAGCCATGCCCTGCTTCCAATACGGCATTCAACCCATCTGCGGTCATGACCCTGTTGTCTGCCTCCAGTTGTTCCAGCGCGGGATCCACATACGATAAGATATGCTGAGGCCAACCATGTGTTTTCTGAGCAATGGCATCCACCCATGGCACGGGATCCCCTTTCGCCTCCCCTTCCTTTGTGAGCCAATCGTGGATGACCGCACGTTCCGCTTCCTTACTCAACGCTCCTAGTTCTATCAGATATTTCTTTGAAAACCTCGAAATTTCCAGCGATCTAAAGGCGTCCACTGTCGTTCCCAGCCCCGCCGCGACCAGAACAACGGGTCTGTTTAATTTTCCGTTGTGAATTGCATCAAGCACCTCGGTTACGGTTCTAGTTTGATCAGGAGGAGGTGCGCTGCTCGTTCCCAATCTTTGTGCTTCATCCAAAGTAAGGAGCAATGGGGTTTTTCCCTTGCGAAGTATTTGCCTTATTGTCCTACCAGCCCTGTCAACTGTAACCGACACCTCTGAAATTCCGATTTTTAGAGATCTGAATGTAGACCAGAGAAAATTTCCCGAACCAAGGAATTCACGCAATGCATCTGGATTCCAAAAGGCCGACGGTTGAATCTCCGCAGTCTTCCATCCCTTCTCAATCGCGGTAGGGACCCAGGTTTCCCTGGGCCCCCCGCACAGATCCGGACGAGCGCGTTAACGCATCCGGCTCCTCCCTTGGGTTGCATCGACATGCCTAACGGTCATTCGTCTTGTCGGCCAGTCGTGGCGAATGGTCAGTTTCGGCCAATAGCGTTCTATTAACGCATACAGTTGCTCCCAGGTCGTTCGATCCCGTTGGGATCGGCGACGTAGTACGCGCAACCAAATTCGTTTTAGACGATCATAGCACCTCTGTAGATACGGCATACTCAATGGTACCGCGTAATAATTCAGCCACCCATTGAGCACCTGTCCAAGCCATTTCCCCGTTTGATGCACCGAATGGTGCATCCGTTTCCGAAGCTCCACATAAATACGCATCACAAAGCGCGCCATGCGCTTCGCAATTGGCTTGCGACCTAACCCAAAACGCCCCTTCCGTGTCTTACGACAATAGTGTGTAAAACCCAGAAAGTCAAACGTCTTGGGACGGCTTTCTCTACGCTTCTTACAGCCTTCTTCTGCAAAACGTCCAAACTCTATGAGACGGGTTTTGTCAGGGTGCAGGCTTAATCCGAATTTCTCCAGCCGAGCCCGAAGATCTTGTAGAAAACGTTCTGCCGCCGCCTTGTACTGGAAACAGACCACGAAATCGTCCGCATATCGGACGATGTACGACTCCCCGCCAATGTTTCGTGATTTGCGCTGGACTCTAAACCATAGATCCAGCACATAGTGAAGATAGATGTTCGCCAGGATTGGTGAGATGACTGCACCTTGTGGCGTACCCAGCTCGCTGTCCCGTAAACTTCCATCCTCCATCACCCCCGCCTTTAGAAACTTCATGATGATCCGTAATACTCGCTCGTCTCCGATCCGGTGTCGAAGAAAGCGCATGAGCCACTTCTGATCTACCTGATCAAAGAATTTGCGAATGTCCGCATCTACCACGAAATTTACTTTCCGGCGTTCGATCACATACGCTAAGGCATCCAAAGCATCATGGGCACTGCGCCCCGGCCTGAATCCATAGCTGAACCCGCAGAACTCATTTTCATAAATGGGCTCTAAAATACATTTTACCATCGCGGTCTGGACGATCTTATCCTCCAAAGCTGCGATCCCGAGCGGTCGTGTGCCCCCATCAGGCTTGGGTATATTTACCCGTCTGCTGGGGGTCGCTCGAAACGATCCACGGTGTACTCGTGTGCAGAGATCCGCAAGGTTGCGGTCCAAGTCCACGCTATACTCCTCCCACGTCACGTTGTCCACCCCAGGTGACGCTTCTCGCTTTAATGCGAAAAACGCCGCCGTCAGTGATTTCACGCTGATGTGGTGCAAGAGCGTTGTAAGTTTCTCCTTCGGGTTCCGTTGTACGACTTCCCGTATCCGCTCAATCCCCTGGTGCACACTTGCCCATTTCTGCGCATGGTGTGTGGTAGGATCTCCCAGATTCCCCTCGGGTAGAGACCTTCGCTCCAACAGCTCCGCAGATGGTTCCTTGTTCGCTGTCCTCATTGCTACTATGTCTCTATCTGACTTCTCCATCCCGTCTATCTTAGGCTATGGCGTCTTCCGCCTTCTCTAAGCAATCCTGTACGACTACAGGATAAGATGGAGACCTCCCAGGTCCCGACAAAATGCGTACGTATGTCCATGAGTTCTTTGACACCGTGAGCCCGTAATCCGTCTCACCATGACGATGGATTACGTGTTGCCTTCGACTGGGACGACCGCCTCGGCGACTCAAATAATAACGATTTCGATGCTCGATAGCTCCGGCCATACGCACCTCTGCCGACGCTTCGTCGTGACCCTCGCGGGGCACAACGCACGGCTCGAGGAAGTATGTGATTGGTTGCATCTTCATACTACGGGACTTCCACCCGCTACATTTTACCAGTTAGCCTGGCGCACCGTGCCCGGTTTTTACATTCTTCAAGCAGGGCTGACTTGCCCGCGCCGGGTGCACCCTGGATCAGGAAGGTCGTGCCAGACTTCGCCTGCACCGCACGCTCCATAAGTTCATTGAAATCGCTCAGCACCTGCTTCCTCCCATGAAAATACTTGGCAGGACCACGGTCGGATGCTGCCGTCAGTGGCGGAGAAGGAAAAGAGCGGATGGATGGCCCCATGGTTCTGAGATACTGTCTGAAGTTATGAACAGTGACCATTTAGACAGATCTCAAGGCCGCATGGTTCCAGATAGTCCCCGACAGTCGGTGTCCTGGCACTTTTGGAACCTGAGTAGAATCATGTACAGACCGACTGAACAATCGCCTGCCCAATCGCTTTCGCGAGCGCTGGAGGAACCGCGTTGTAATGGTCGGGGCTGGGAGATGCCAACCCATCCGCATCCACGGGTACCCCGCATAAGCGCTAACTTGTTTACAATCAATAATTGTTGTAGCTTTCCTTAAATCAAAGGAGCTTGATCGGAATTTTTATGAAGCAAACCGTTACGACGGCACCGATTAGTCTGAACTTCCCCCCTTCATTTCATTTTTTTCCTCTTTTTGCTCTGATTTTGGGACGATAGGGCCCAATATTGGATTCTATTGTTGAATATCCCCCCTCATCTGGCCTTTGTTTCAGGCTTTTGGTGGTGTATCCCCCTGTTTTCGGCGAATGATTGGGGAATTGGTTCCCAAACAGGTGTACCCATGTATTTATATTGAATATTTTTCATTTTATCGGCGTATTATGGGCTTATATCGTACATTTTTGTATATTATGTCTAATGCAGCCATCATTGTATACCCATGTATGTAGCCCGAATCCCCAACCGAAACTCCAACCCCACTTGGCTCATCCGTGAGTCCAAGCGAGTCAATGGGAAAATCGTCAAAACCACCCTCGCCAACATCACTAACCTCCCCCAGGCGGTCATTGAGGGAATCAGGATTCTCCTCAAAGGCGGCACCGCCGTTACATCCTTCAAAGAATCCTTCCATGTTCAGAGCAGCAAGAAGCACGGACAGGTGGCCGCGGTTCTGGAGATCATGAAGCAACTCGAGATCCCGGAGTTGATTGCTCCAAAGAATTCCCGCTTCCGCCGACTGATCCTTGGCATGGTTGCCGCACGCGTGATCAAGCCGGCCATCAAGCTCTCGAGCAGTTCCATGTTGGATGTGAAGACGGCCTCCACCACGCTCAACGAGGAGCTTGGCCTCAAACGCGTGGATGAGGATGATCTCTATGATGCGATGGATACATTGTTTGAGCGGAAGACGGAGATTGAGTGTCGTTTGGCAAAACGACATCTCACGGAGGGAGGTCTGGTGCTCTACGATGTGACCATCAGCTACGTGGAAGGCGAGAAAAATGAATGGGCGGCCTATGGGTACAACAAGGACAAGAAGAACGGCAAGAAGCAGATTGTCTATGGGTTGATGACCGATCCGCAGGGTCGCCCGGTGTCGGCAGAGGTGTTCCACGGGAATACCGCAGACGTCAAAACGCTATGCACCCAGGTGGACAAGATTCAGAATACTTTTGGCCTCAAGCAAGTGGTATTGGTCGGCGATCGGGGAATCCTGAAGCAGAAACAGGTTGAGGAAGAGATCCTGCCTGTGGGGCTGGACTGGATCACGGCGATGCAGAAGGCAGAGATTCGTAAGGTCGTGGAGGAAGAGGGGTACCAGATGAGTCTTTTTGATGAACAGGACCTGGTGGAGGTATACTGTGACCTGTATCCAGAGGATCGTCTGGTCCTGTGCAGAACCCCCTTACAGGCCGCAAAGAGCAAGAAAACACGGGAAGAGATGTTGACGAAGACGCAGGAAAAGCTCGACAAGATCGTAGAGTCCATCAAGAACGGCCGACTCAAAGATGCGGGGAAAATTGGCGTGCGGGTCGGGAAGGTATTCGGGGACAAGAAGCACAAGAAAAAATACTTTCACCTGGAGATCCGGGAAGGGTACTTTTCCTATACCCGCAACGAAGAAATGATTCAGAAGGAAGAGCAACTCGATGGCGTGTATGCCATCCGTTCCAGTCTGAAGCAGGAATTGGACGCGGCCGAGCTGGTCACCAATTACAAACGTCTTTCCACGGTGGAGATGGCCTTCCGCGCGATGAAGTCCATGTCGTTACAGGTCCGTCCGATTCACCATCGCAACAAAAAACGGGTCGTTGCACACGTCTTTTTGTGTATGCTGGCGTACTATGTGGAATATCATCTGCGCCGGAAATTGGCTCCAATGTTATTTGCCGATGATGATCTGGAAGAAAAACGAGTGCAGCGCGAAAATGTCGTAGAGCCTTCCAAGCCCTCGGACAAAGCAAAAAAGAAGGCCCAAACCAAACAGACGCAGGAGGGCGGGAAAGCCATGAGCTATGCAAGCGTGATGGAAGAACTTTCGGGCCTCAGCCGCATGGTCGTGTGTCCGAACATCAAGTCTGGTGATGCGTCAGAGGTCGTCATGGTCAAGGAAATCAGTCCCACACAAAAGCAGGCATTGAAACTTCTGAACGTCAAAATATTGAGCTGACCAGCTCAGCCAATCACCGCCGCAAACCGCCGATTCCCGCGGGAATCAACTCTCAAAAAATCCTCAAACCTAAGGAATCTCGTGCCTTTGAGGATCCCAAAATGGGGGGAAGTTCAGTAATGTCTCCGCTGATGATAGAGTATGGTGACCATGAGGCGAAACAACTATTTCAACGATTTTTAGGGAAGGGACTCCTTGAGAAGTGGCGAGTGGGATATGCGGTTCCCATCCCATTGATGCATACTTGGCTGGAGAAAGAATACGCCCGCGAGCAGATCAAATCCCCAGAGGAGGCGCAGATCCTTCGTAGATCTGGAAATGGAAGTTCCGGCAGGGGTTTCAGCTGAGGCCCTGCCCTCTATCTTGGGGGGATCCCAACTACGTACAAATAAAATTATGCAGGTGGAAGGAGGGGATGTATCTGATCGAAGATTCGGATGATGAAGGGTAGGAGAATGACACGAAAGGCGATGCAGTGGATCGGAAATCAGTAGCATGAGCGGAACCGGGTGTGTGGAGGTGGAGTAGGAAGAGAGGCGCAATCAACAAACGTAAAACGTATAGTAGTACCATGAAACGGATTTCTTTCATCTTTGCATTGATTTTTGCCGCTCTGGCAGTAGTCCCCCAAAGTCAGGCACAGCTTCGCAAAGCAAATCGAGCTCTTGAGCGGGGAGAATACGAAGAGGCAATGAGCCTGGCACAGGAGCTATTGGCAGATAAGCCGGATGACCATAGAACTTGGGATTTACTGGCTCGGGTTCACGATGCACAAGCCTCGCAAAGCTCCATGGATGAGTACCTGGGGCATGTAAAAGGAATGGCCGAGGCGTATCAAAAAGTGATTGAGCTTGATCCCGATGAGGCCGATGGTGTGATGGGTCGATTGCAGATCTTCTATATGCAAACATTCAATGCAGGGATCACGGAATTTAACAATGCTCAGTCTGTGCAGGGGGATGATGACCTGCAGGCGGAACACTTCCAGAATTCTGCAAGGCATTTTCAAGCGACGTCAATCGCCTTGCCGGATTCGTCAGGATCCTATGTAAACTGGGCATACGCCCTACTTGGAGCGGGTGATAGTGATGGAGCAATTGAACCACTGAGTCTGGCGATTGAGAAAGGTGGCGCGGATCCTGAATTATACAATTTCCTGGCGAGGATCTATCTCACAAGTGACCGTGCTGCGGAGGCCGTACCTCTTTTGGAAGAGGCCACGGGTCACTATCCCAACAACGCTGAGTTGCAAAATTATCTATTGAATGCATACTCGGAAACAGGACAGGATGATCGTGCACTGGAAACCTATGGCAATGCCGTTGCCAATAATCCAGAAAATGCGATCTACCGATATAACTATGGATCCCTATTACTTCAGGCAGAACGTTTTGATGAAGCCATTGAGGAGCTTCGTGAGGCGACTGTACTGGAGGAGGGGTATGTTGACGCATACTATAACCTAGGGGCTGCCTATATTAACAAGGCAAACGCGGTTCAGCAGCAGATTACGGACATGGATGATGATATGCGTGAACGACGGGAAGAACTTTCAAATGCAGCAACAGACAGTATCCTGGCGGAGATCGACGTCCTTGCAGCGGTGCGCAGAGGATTGTATGAAGAGTCAATCATACCGCTGGAAGAGGCGAAGAAGTATGCAGAAATGGAGGAGGAGCGCTCCGTAGTGGGAATCTGTGCGGCCCTGTTTCAGGCGTATGCCCAGACGGGTCGGGAGGATGACGCGGTGTCAGTCAGTGAGTGTGCCGGCATGTAGTTCACGGAGGTGGCGAACATAGAGTTCTGCTACACTGGGCCAACTGAATTTTGCGGCGGTATGGTTGTGGGCCTTCGCTCGCGCTGCCGCAGAGGCGGGATAGTTCAGGATGGCGTTCTTGAACGCGGACGCATCGCCGCTTGGCACAAGCCGTCCGTTGACATCATTGGTGATGACATCCCGGATTCCTTCCAGGTCCGCGGCGATGGCGGGTGTGCCGGATGAACCAGCTTCCAGCATGACGACGCCAAAGCCTTCCATGTCTCCCTCAACAGGGAGATTCGGCATGATTAGAAGGTCGGACTCGCCGTAGAGTTTTACGAGATCTTCATCAGAGCAGCGGCCTAGTAGATGTACGCGTCCTTCCAGCCCACGCGCTGCGGCGGCGCGCCGGATGGTTTCCGATTCGGGGCCCGTACCAGCGACCCAGTATTCAACGTGTGATGGCAGCACTGGCATGACCTGATCAACAAACCAGGCAAACCCCTTCCGTTTCACCAGGCGGCCGACGCTAAGCAGTTTTTGCACGCGATCGCGCTCACTCCCAGCCCCCATCGTGTATCTTGATAAGGTGACTCCATTCGGAATGACTTGAATACGTGACGGGGGCATGCCCCGTTTTTCACATTCAAGCCCGGTCGCCCGGCTTACAGGTAAAACACAGTCAAGAGCTTTCAATGTGCGGCGGACCTGCAAGGTCTGATAGATTCCCGGAAGGGTTACATCCCGGCCGTGAGCAATGGCGGCTAACTGAATGTTTGCAGCCGAGCACCGCTTGCGTATGAGCGTCGCCAGGGCTCCGGTGACCATGGACGAAAACAGTATGACATCCGTCTGTTTTTTTGAGGCGATCCGGTGCAGGCGTGCCGCAGTTGCTGCAAGCCAAGGCGGACACTGAATATGGTGCCACCTCCATGCACTGCGCAGCACCAATTGCCAGTACTGCAGGTCATCCCGTTTCGCCAGCACATCCGCAAGCTCTACGGCAACGCGCTGCATCCCCCCAATACTTTCAAGAGGGCTGTTCTCGGGGGGGAACGAGTGAGAAACGAATAACAGACGCACCACTAAGCAACCGCTTTTCGAATACGTCGTTCAGACCCGGACGTGGCAAGAGTCTCGCCATGTTTTGCGGGAAATCCCTGCCAGATCTCTTGATAGTAGCCGGCTAGGTGGCCCATAATATTGGTCCACTCGAAAGCCATCGCCCGCCCACGGGCTGCTCTGCCCAACGCTTTCCGGAGTTGATGATCAGAGATGAGCCGGGTTACACTTTCGAGAAACGCCGCAGTATCCCGTGGGGGAGCCAGATAGCCGGTTTTTCCATCAAGGACGAGGAGGTCGCTACCACTTGCGTTGGCACATACTGTCGGAAGGCCCGAAGCCATGGCTTCCAGGGTTACATTGCCAAAGGTTTCCGTATCACTGGGGAACAGAAAGACATCACCGGATGCATATGCGGTTGAAAGTTCAGTTCCCTCGAGAGGGCCGGTAAACACCGTGTCCTTGAGACGCCCTTCCAGAGTACCACGCGCGGGACCGTCACCGACGATCAGACCTTTATGGGCAATCCCTGTGGCACTCAGAGCCTCAAGTACTTCGGCAAAAACAGTCAGGTTTTTCTCCCAGACAAGCCGACCGACGTAGGAAACCACCACGTCTTCATCATCAAAGCCGTGAGCTAAGCGCCACGTTTGGCTCCGGTGATCAGGAGAAAACCGCTTTGGATCCACACCTCGTGCCCAGACCCGGATTCCACTTGTGATTCCATGAGAACGCAACATATCGCCAATGCTGGGGGAAGGAACATAGATATGCTCGACCTGAGAGTAGAACCAGCGTCCGTATCGCCATGCTGTATCCTCCAGGAAATCCATACGGTAGAGCGGATTGTACTCTGCAAAGTATTTCAGGTAGGCGGTGAAGTGCGTGTGAAAAGAGGATACGACGGGGACCTGATGGGATTTTGCCCACTTCAGCGCCTGTGCGCCGGCATAGTCTGGAGTGGCAATGTGAACCAAGTCCGGCTCAAATGCTTCCAAGCGGGCCCATCCCTTTCTGGAAATGCCAACACTCAGACGATAGTCACTTCGGCCGGGGACGGGAATGGATGGCACGGAAATCAGCGTGCCATTGTGCAGAAGAGCAGGCGGTTTGTTGGTGGTCGGCGCAAAAATGAGCACCTTGGCGCCGCGGCTCTCCAGATAACGAACCAGGCGATTGAGCGTCAGCGCAACACCATCCGAGATATGGTTATAGGCACCCGCAAATAACGCAATCCGCCGACCGGCTACTGGCGCATGAACAGACACATCCGTAAATGGTGACATGAATCAAGGTGAAAGCGAAAATTGCACACCTACCCGAGGGAAAGTCGCAACGAATCGCCAGAAAGTAACAGAGGACTCAGGCGGGCACCTTTTTTGGTGCGAGCAAAGGGGCCAGGAAACGCCCAGTATGACTTTCAGGAACGCGGGCAATTTCTTCTGGAGTCCCGGAGGCAACAATGTAACCACCATTTGAGCCACCCTCGGGGCCCAGGTCAATGATATGGTCGGCACATTTGAGCGTATCCAGGTTGTGCTCTATGATGACAACCGTGTGTTTTGCTTCAGCGAGTTGCTCAAATGCATGGACCAACTTCTGCACGTCTACAAAATGTAATCCGGTTGTGGGCTCGTCAAAGATGTAAAAAACATGGTAATTGGGTTGTTGAACCAGGCAACTCGCCAACTTAATCCGCTGTGCTTCTCCGCCAGACAATGTAGGAGCAGGTTGCCCCAATTTCAGATAGCCGAGTCCAACGGTCTGCAGAGGCGAAAGCAACCGGCATAGACGGGCGTGGTCGGAGAAAAACTCCAGTGCTTGGTCAACAGACAGGTTGAGGACCTCGTGGATATTCTTTCCCTTGTAGAGCACATGCAGTGCTTCGTCGCTGTAACGGGTACCGTTACATTCTTCGCAGGGGAGATGGAGGTCGGCCAGGAACTGCATTTGGACGGTGACCGCCCCCTCTCCATCGCATTCGGAGCAGCGCCCTCCCGGGATATTGAACGAAAAAAATGCGGGCTGATAGTTATGCAGTTTTGATTGGGGGGTTTGCGAAAAAAGAAGCCGGATGATATCAAAGGCCTTCACGTAAGTCACCGGATTTGAGCGTGAAGATCGTCCGATCGGTGATTGGTCAACAATCTGGACCGACTTGACGCTTCTGTGAACTTTCAGCGACTTGCAAGGAAGAGAATCCAGGTTGGCGAGGTCGGGGCTGATCTTGTCTTTTAATCCCTTGTATAAAATTTCCTGGACCAGCGTGGATTTCCCTGAGCCGCTGACTCCAGTCACACAGGTAATCAGTTCCAGAGGGAATTTTACATTAAGATCTTTCAGGTTGTGGAGGTTTGCCCCCTTGATTTCGGCAACACGAGTCCAATCAGGCTTGCGGCGTTTTTCGGGAACGGGGATCGACTCATTCCCGCTGAGGTAAGCGCCGGTCCTTGAATCTGTATGCTCAAGCATTTCATTGATTGGGCCCTGGAAGATCAGTTCGCCTCCCCGGTTTCCCGATTCAGGCCCCAGGTCAACGATATGATCTGCACTACGGATCACATCTGGATCGTGCTCAACGACAATCACGGTGTTCCCCAAATCACGCATACGCTTGAGAGTCGAAATCAGGCGCAACGTATCTCTTGGATGGAGTCCAATCGTAGGCTCATCAAGGACGTAAAGTGCTCCAACGAGAGCACTTCCGAGCGCTGTGGCTAAGCGGATTCGTTGACTCTCTCCCCCGCTGAGCGTCTCGGATAGTCGCCCCAGGGAGATATATTCAAGACCAACATCAATCAGGAAGCGAAGACGTTTGCGGATTTCGTGTAGCAGGATCTCGGAGGCCTCCTGATCATAGCGGGAGAGTTCGAGATGATCAAAAAACTCTTTGGCCTCCTGTATCGACATCTCAACCACCTGGCCAAGATGTTTACCACCAATCTGTACATATAAGGCGTCTTGACACAGACGTGCTCCGTTGCACTGAATACAATCGCCGAAGCCCATAAACCGGGCATTGTGAAGGCGGTGCGACTTGTCGTAGGTATTACGCCGTAGATACCGGAAGAAGCCAAAAACTCCTTTATACGAGAATCCATCCCCATGCCATAAAACGTGCTTGTGTTCTTCGGGAAGGTTCTCGTATGGCACTTGGGGGTCAATCCGCATCTTTTTCGCACAGCGGAGCATGCCATCCTTGAATTCACCCCAGCGAGATCCTTCAAAGGGCTTCAGAGCTCCTTCAACGAGAGACAGCTTTGAGTCAGGGACGACTAGATCCCGGTCCAGGCCCTTCGATCGCCCATACCCATTACAAGAAGGGCAGGCACCCAACGGGCTGGTGAAGGAGAACAGCTTGGGATGTGGTTTCGCAAACGTTATCCCATCCAATTCAAGCCACTTACAGAAATCCAGTCTGGATTCGAGAATATCCCGTGAGGTTGCCGAAGGGACAAAGACAGAGCAGTCCCCATCCCCTTCGCGAAACGCCAACTCAATCGAATCGGCGATGCGGCTTGTTACCTTCTCATCATCTTTCCTGATCACCAGGCGGTCAAGCAGCACCCAAGCCAAATTTAACGGGACCGGAAGATCATCAAGATCCGATTTTGTCAGATCAAACAGGTTAATCTTTTTTTCCTCGCAGAGATAAAGTAGTCGATGGAAGCCTCTCTCTACAAGGATATCCAAAGGAGGGGAGTTGGGGTTATTATTTTGGGCAGGAAAGGTTAAATAGAATCGGGTGCCGTCTGGTAAGTTGGCCCGAAGGGCATTGGCGACGGAACGAGGAGTATCCCGGGTAACCATATTTCCACTGATCGGAGAGATGATCTTGCCGATCTGGGCATAGAGCATACGGAGATGGTCATAAATTTCCGTTTGTGTGGCTACGGTTGAACGTGGGTTTTTCGAGAGTACCCGTTGCTCAATGGCGATGGCTGGTGCAAGCCCCGTAATAAAATCCACATCGGGCTTATCCATTCGCTCCAGAAACTGGCGCGCGTAGGAGCTTAAGCTCTCCATATAACGTCTCTGACCCTCCGCAAAAATCGTGTCAAAGGCCAGACTTGACTTACCAGAACCGGAAGGGCCGGTTACGACTACAAGGCGGCGCTTTGGCAAGGCCAAATCAAAGCCCTTCAAGTTATGCTGACGGGCACCCCGGACCGTAATGTAGTCGCGGGGACTCAAATGAGACATAGGGATCTGAGATCAAACTCTCTTCTACGCACATCCGGGCAACTTGCTCTCGGAACCGCTTGGCAAGGCATCTGTAGCAAGGAGGTGCCGGTACGAGTGCACACTTTACTATATGATTTTTGTCAATCCGCTGGTCTTAATAGGATTAATTGCAGCGGTTCTTCCCTTACTCGTGCATCTGTTCAACTTTCGGCGGCCAAGGCGTCTGGAGTACAGTTCACTTGCTCTGTTGCGGTCCATCCAGCGAATGACCGTGCAGCGAGTGCGTATCCGCAACTGGTTGCTTCTCATTTTGAGGACACTGGCGTTATGTGCTCTGGTTTTTGTATTTGCACGTCCAACGCTGATTGGATCCTCCAGCACCCAGTTTTTTGGACGTTCCAGTGTCTCTATGGTACTGGCGATTGATGCATCATTGTCCATGATGCAGCGGGACTCTGAGGGAACACGTCTGGACCAGGCAAAGGCGATTGCGCGGTCCATCGTGCAGTCAGCCGCCCCGGGAGATGAGATTTTTATCATGCGAGCAGATGCACAACAGCTTGAATCCATTGACGATTTAATGGAGTTACAGCCAACTTACGTGACTACAGCAGCAGCTTCAACCGTGCGGCAGGCATCAGAACTTCTGAGTCAGAAGGCGACGCATCTAAACAAGGTCATCTATTACCTGGGGGATCTCCAGGCATCCACGCTGATGGATTCTCTGCAGACACCTCTGCGGGAGAGCGACCGTATGATATTGATTCCTGTTGGTGGAACAGAAGTGAGGCCCAACGTGGGAATTTCCGATGTACAGGTGGTCAGCCGGATTGTAGATCCGGGCACACCGGTTGCGGTTGAGGCGACCGTAGTCAATCATGGAGCCTCCCCAATTGATGACTACGCCGTGAGTTTGTATCTGGAAGACAGACGGGTCGCACAAACCAGTGTTGCGCTTGCATCCGAGGTGCCTGTTCGTGTATTGCTTCGAGGAGCAGCAGAGACGCGAGGATGGATTGCAGGCTATGTGGTCACAGAGGATGATGGGTTGGCAGAGGACAACCAGCGGCATTTCACGCTCAACGTACCGGCGCAAAGAGATATCCTGGTGGTACATGGTAATGGGGCGCAGACAAGTCATGTGGAACTGGCTCTTTCTCTGCGCGATGAATCGGGTGGATTACAGATCACGAAAATTCCCCAGCGGGGGTTGGTCGCTGCGCCCCTGAGCCAGTACTCGGCAATCTTTCTGATCGGACCGGATGAACTCAGTAGCGGTGAAGTTGGCAGGCTTGACCAGTATGTTCAGGATGGAGGTGGATTGCTGATTTTTCCAGGTGCAGATCCGGTTCCAGTGAATATTCTCATGGAGGTCTTGGGTGCAGGGCGTGTAGCGATTCAGGAGTGGGAGACTTCAATTGAATCGGCAGATTTTGAGCACCCGCTGTTTGAGGGGGTCTTTACGGCTTCAGAGCGGACTCAAAGATTAGAGACAGTACGCATTCACCGCGCTGCACAATACGTGCCGGGAGCCGCCGCAGAGCAGACCTTGATCACACTTCTGGGCCAAGCCCCGCTTTTACAGGAAATCCGGTACAAGAATGGTCATATACTCTTCCTGGCGGTTGCACCAGAGTTGTCGTGGAGTGATTTGCCGGTTCGGGGTTTATTTGTTCCACTGATGTACCGGGCAGCACATTATCTTTCTGCCGGGGGATCCGTGCAGGGCGAAGAGATGCTGGTTGGTCGAGGCGCCACGATCAGGGTTGCTGCAGTACAGGGGCAAATCACACTGGAGATGCCGGATGGGACCGAACAAATGCCGACCCAACGCCAGGTCTTCGGTGCAAGCTTGATTGAATTCGAAGCGGATTCACCAGGGATCGCACAGGTACGGGTGGAAAATCATCCTGTACGGCTTGTCAGTGTTGGGCTTGATCCTAGGGAATCCCGTTTATCCTATGCAGTACCGGAAGAGGCTGGTGATCTACTGGAAGAGGCGCTGGATGCTCCCGTTGATGTCCTGGAGGTTGATTCCCAGGACGAAGCTGCGATGAGGCAGGCACGCGCAGGCGTAGAACTCTGGCGTCACTTTTTAGTGCTGGCGCTTCTTCTTCTGGCAGCAGAAATGACCCTCGCTTCAAATTGGCGAAGCCGTTAAAGGATGGGACGAAAACTACATATTACAGGTGAGCCGCACAAGGAGACGGTCCTATTGGTAGGAGCGGTGCACGCAAAAGGCAGTGGAGACGACTCTCTTAATGAGTTGGCACAACTGGCGGAAACGGCGGGCGCATCCGTAGCCGGTCGTGTAAAGCAGGTGCTGCAAAGACCGCATCCAGCGACTTATATCGGCTCGGGAAAAGTGGAGGAGATTGCAGAGATCGTGCAAAACGAAAAAATCAGCACCGTGTTGTTTGATGATGAGTTAAGCCCGAACCAGATCCGAAATCTCGAGCGGATAATTGGTTGCAAGCTCATTGATCGATCCCAACTCATTTTGGATATTTTTGCAAAGCGGGCAAAAACGGCGGTCGCCAAAACCCAGGTCGAGCTGGCGCAGCTCGATTATCTGCGTACACGGTTGACAAGGCAGTGGACACACCTTTCAAGACAACAGGGAGGGATTGGGACACGGGGCCCTGGAGAAACCCAGATTGAGACGGATCGCAGGCTGATCGGGCAGCGCATGGCGACGCTCCGGGAACGGTTGAAGCGTATAGACCAGCAGCGCACAACCCAAAGAAGACGAAGAGCAAAGTATTGCAGAATCGCTCTTGTAGGGTACACGAATGCAGGGAAATCCACACTGATGAATGCTCTTTCTCAAAGTGGAGTGTTTGCAGAGGATCGGCTTTTTGCAACACTGGATGCAACCACGCGTCAGTGGCCGCTCTCCCGCTCAACGACGGTACTGCTTTCGGACACCGTAGGATTCATCCGTAAACTGCCCCACAAACTGATTGAGAGCTTCAAGAGCACGCTTGACGAAGTGCGCCAAAGTGATGTGCTAATTCATGTGGTCAGTACGGCACATCCAGGCTTTGAAAATCAGATGACGGTTGTGCGTCAAACGCTGCAGGAAATCGGTGCTCTGGAGATCCCTACCCTGCTGGTCTTTAACAAGATTGATGCGCTGGAAACACCTTCAGAAACCTTGGTTGCCTTGAAACGCGATTATCCGGAAGCAATCCCGATTGCCGCTCTACGCGGAATAGGCTTGAATACTCTGACTAGTCGTGTTGAAGACATGGTTCAGGAGACACAGGTTGAGGACTCCGCCTTGATCCCGGTCACCGATGGTCGCACGTTGGCAGAGATCCAGCGACTAGGAGAGGTGCTTAGTCAGGAACTAGTCCGGGTGAGTAGCAATGAGGAGTTTGCCAGTGAAGAGGCGCTTCACGTGCGGTTCCGTATTACAAATGACAAGTCGGACGAGCTTGCGCGCCTGCTTGCACCCCACAAAGGATTGGAGCGGCTCTCCAGGGAGGCCTGATTGCAGCGCCATGAATTCCCGAAATCGTACGATCATACAAAGGAACTAGGGCGGTGCAAAGTGGTTGCACTTGTGTTGCCGGTATGGTGGGAAACACCCACATTTTTATTCGTGGTACCGGCTCATTACGCAGTAGAAATCCGATGTGTACCATTCGGTGGTTTTGATTCCAAAAATTAATGCTTGTGCAATCGGATTAGACTTGTCTCTCGCGTGCTCCCGTTTTGTCCATGATCGCGAGTTATTGCCTGTATCCAACAGACAACGATAGGGGTTTACATTGAAGGAGGCCCCACCAGGGTATTCATGAAAAAATCAGATTACAGTGCTGGAAATATTCAGGTCCTTGACGGACTGGAGGCGGTGCGTAAGCGCCCCGCTATGTATATCGGGGATGTCAATGTCCGCGGACTTCATCATCTGGTTTATGAAGTTGTTGACAATGCGATTGATGAAGCATTGGTGGGGCACTGCGACCATATAGAGGTTCGTATCTGCGAGGATGGATCGATTGAAGTCAGAGATAATGGCCGGGGAATCCCGGTCGGGATGCATCCGGAGCAGCAGAGACCGGCGCTGGAAGTCGTGATGACGGTGCTGCATGCCGGCGGCAAATTCGATGACAAGACCTACAAAGTATCCGGGGGCCTTCATGGTGTTGGACTCTCCTGTGTAAATGCACTCTCGCGTCGTTTACAGGCAAGTGTATACAGAGATGGATACGTGTGGGAGCAGGCCTATGAGTGCGGTCAGCCAGTCGCGGATATGAAAAAAAATCGCCCCATGAAGCCCGACGAGACCACGGGGACTAGGATACGGTTCTGGCCGGATGACAGCATTTTTCTTGAGTGTGATTTTCGGTTTGATACGATCAGTAAGCGCCTTCGTGAGCTTGCATACCTGAACGCCAAAGTAAAAATCAACATAGAGGATCTTCGTTCAGGTCGACAGGATCAAGAAGAGTACTACTTTGAGGGAGGTCTGCGGGAGTTCGTAGAATACCTGGATGAGTCACGTACACCGATCCACAATGAGGTCATCTATTTTCGGGACGATGCGGGGACCGTTGAAATTGCTATGCGTTACAACTCGGGGTTTTCCTCGAATGTACTGTCATTTGTAAATAACATCCATACGCATGAAGGAGGTACCCATATTTCGGGATTCAGGACGGCATTGACTCGAACGCTGAAGAGCAGTGCCGAGCGGAACAATCTGTTCAAGAATTTCAAGGGTGACCTAACGGGAGATGATTTTCGTGAGGGGCTTACAGCGGTACTTTCTGTAAAAGTAGCGGATCCCCAGTTCGAGGGGCAGACGAAGACGAAACTGGGGAACTCCGAGGTGATGGGGAAGGTGCAGAGTGTTGTGGGGGAAAAACTTGGTCACTGGCTGGAAGATCATCCCAAGGAGTTGAAGCTGATCGTAGACAAGGTAGTAATTGCGGCCACGGCCCGACAGGCGGCCCGGCAGGCCCGCGCATTGGTTCAGCGAAAAAATGCATTCGCTTCCGGCGGGTTGCCAGGAAAGCTAGCTGACTGCTCTTCGCGGAAGCCGGAAGAAGGGGAGCTCTATCTGGTAGAGGGGGATTCGGCGGGTGGCTCCGCCAAACAGGCACGTGATCGGCATTTCCAGGCAATCCTGCCTCTGAGAGGAAAGATTCTCAACGTTGAAAAGGCCCGCTTGGATCGGGTGCTGGAGAACGAGGAGATCCGAAATATTATTACGGCCCTGGGGACGGGTATTGCGGTCTCCGAAGAGGATTTTGATCTTGAGAAGTTGCGTTACCACAAGATCCTGCTCATGACGGATGCGGATATAGATGGCGCTCATATCCGGACGCTTCTTTTAACCTTCTTCTATCGCCATCTTTGTCCTCTTATTGAGAATGGGCGGGTCTTCATTGCACTGCCGCCGCTCTACAAAGTGAAGCAGGGAAAAAAGGAGGAATACTGCTGGTCCGATGATGCTCTCCGCGAAGCGGTAGAGCACATGCAGGAGAATGGTAGCAGCAAAGTGGCCATCCAGCGCTACAAGGGACTCGGGGAAATGAATCCCAGACAGCTCTGGGATACGACCATGGATCCCAAAATGCGCCAGTTGAAGCGTGTGACGATTGAGGATGCGGTACATGCCGATCGGATTTTCTCGACGCTGATGGGAGATCAGGTGGAGCCGCGCCGTCGGTTCATTGAGCGCAATGCGCGCTACGCTACACTGGATGTATAGTCACTCATGCTGGATGTCGGCATTGTTATTCCTGTCTATGAAGAGGCCGCCTGCCTTGGATCTCTCGCCGGTGAGATCCGGCTCAGTTGCGAAGAGGCGGGATTGACCTTTGAGGTCTGGTTCATTGACGACGGCTCCCATGATGACTCCTGGGCTGAAATCTCCCGGCAACGCGATGCGGACAAACGCTTCAATGGGATTCGCCTCCGACGCAACTATGGAAAGAGTGCGGCGCTTGCCGCCGGGTTCGAGCATGTGAGTGCACGTGTTGTGATCACAATGGATGCGGATCTGCAGGACGATCCGAGCGAAATCCCATCACTGGTGGCCGCCGTGGACGCAGGACAGGATCTGGTGAGTGGCTGGAAAAAAGTTCGAAAAGATCCTTGGACGAAGACCCTACCCAGCCGTTTCTTCAACTTGGTCACCCGGATTGTGTCGGGTATTGCACTGCATGACTTTAACTGTGGCTTGAAAGCATACCGTCTCGAAGTCGTCAAATCAATGAAGATCTATGGGGAGATGCACCGGTATATGCCACTGCTGGCCAAATGGGAGGGCTTTACCCGGATTGGTGAGCAGCGGGTAAATCATCGGAGCCGCCAGCATGGCCGGTCTAAATTCGGGTTCGAGCGCTATGTCCGAGGTTGTCTGGATCTCATGACGGTGATGTTTCTGACCCGTTTTGGTGCTCGTCCAATGCATTTTTTCGGCTCGATGGGCTTGTTGGCCTTTCTGGGGGGCTTTGTGATCAGTCTATGGATCACGATTGACAAATTTGCTTACGATAACCCGGTGGGAGATCGCCCTTCCCTTTTGCTCGGAGTATTGCTCATTATGGTGGGGGTTCAGTTCATGTGCACAGGATTTTTGGGGGATCTCATTTTGCGCGGGCGCATGAAAGAAAGCCAACCGTACGAAATTACCGAGGTGGCGGCAGGGCCTGATTGATCACTGGAAGGCGTTTTTCCCTCCAGTGATTGCGCCGGCAGAAGTCGGCGAAAGTCAGCACATTAAGTACGGCCAGGATCACAACCCGGTGATCAACCATCTGAGCTATGTCCGGCGTGTGCTCGAGCCAGTGCACCGGAGATCACCTCCAAGGCTTCATCCAGGACTTCTTCGGGAATATTGAGAGGGGGAGCGAGTCGAATGACGGTCCCGGAGTGGAGTGTCCAGCCCAGAAGTACTCCGCGATTCAGGCAGGTTTTAACAACCCGTTCAGCAATGGATACACTGGGCAGATCCAAGCCAAGCATGGCCCCTCTGCCGCGCAGGTTTGCCATGGGTGCATGCCCCAGCTTTGATCGTATCCGCCTACCCACCCATACTGCACGCTTTGCCAGTTTTTCATCTAACATCACCTGTAACGCGGCGCTGGCGGCGGCACACGATACCGGGTGACCACCAAAGGTTGTCACATGACTAAGTGGTGGATCGCGCCGAAGAGATTCCATCTTCGTTGTACTGGACACAAAAGCGCCTAGTGGCATTCCCCCTCCCATTGCTTTGGCCAGGGTCAAAATATCCGGCACAATCTCTTCGTGTTCAAATGCAAATAGATGGCCAGTCCGGCAGAAACCGGTTTGGATTTCGTCGAGAATCAAGAGAGCCCCCACATCACTGCATCTATCGCGCAAGGCCTTGAACCAGCCCGGCGGAGGGACTCGCATTCCACCTTCGCCTTGGATCGGCTCAGCGATCACGCAAGCAACCCGATCATCAATTGCAGTCAAGGCCTCAAAGTCCCCAAAGGGCAGGAAGGTGATCCCTGGCAGCAAGGGTCGAAATGGATCCTGGTAAATACGTCGGCCCGTGACGCTTAAAGAGCCGTGAGAGTCGCCGTGGTACGATCGCTCAAAAGCGACCATCCGGCTACGGCCAGTATACTTCTTGGCCAGTTTGAGGGCACCTTCATTTGCCTCGGTTCCTGACATGGTGAAGTAAACGCAGTCAAGTGAAGGTGGGAGTACATCGGCCAGTTGATTGGAAAATTGTACCTGCGGTGCTTGGATCAACTCGCCATAAACCATGACATGGAGATGTTTGTCAAGTTGGTCTCGAATGGACTGCAAGACTTTTGGATGCCGATGCCCGAGAGAAGAGACGGCAATTCCGCTGATGAAGTCAATAAACCGGCGCCCGTTTGTCAAAAACAGGAACGGTCCCTCTGCCCGCTCCACTTCATAGCCGAGGGGGTGGTCACTGGTCCAAGCAAGGTGCGGAGTATAATCCGCTTTCATTGATGAGCCTTCCATTCCGGGCGAACAGGTGAATATAGCTGGGGTTCAAGGTAAACGTTACCAGGAAAATAGCTCATGAATTTACGGAATAAAATTGCGGTTGTGACCGGTGCCAGCAGTGGACTTGGAAGCGAGTTCGCCCGGCATCTGGTGAACCACGGCAGCAGAGTGTATGGACTTGCACGCAGGCTGAACCGTCTGAAATCTCTGGAGGCAGAAATAGGTTCAGAATTCAAGCCTGTCGAATGTGATGTAACCGACGAAGCCTCGGTGAGAGATGCTTTCTCGGGGCTGGATCGTGTGGATGTTTTAATCAATAATGCAGGACTTGGACGTTTTGCACCGGTTGATGGCCAGTCGAAAGAGGATTGGGAAATCCAGATGGACACAAACTTGACGGGCGTGTATCTTTGTACACGTGCGGCAGTTCCACTCATGAAAGCACAGAATCAGCAGACAGGGTTTGGAGGGCATATTGTTCATATCGCATCCGTTGCTGGCTTGGTTGGAAACGCAAATTTAAGTGCATACAATGCAACGAAATTCGGTCTTCGCGGCTTTAGCGAGGCAACGATGAAAGAACTGCGTGGCGATGGCATCAAGGTCACCTGTATTTGCCCGGGCAGCGTTGCAACGGAATTCAGTCGTGTTGCCGGCTCCTCAGGTGCACCGAATCCCATGCAACCGGAGGATATTGCAACCACTGTCATTCATGTCCTGCAATCGCCGGATAATTATTTGATTTCTGAGGTCGTCATGAGGCCTCTCCGACCACGCGGATAACCATGAAACGTAGACAATTTATCAGATCCACCGCTCTTGGCGCTACAGCAGGGACGGTTCTTGTCGGATGCGGCACTCAGAGTGGTGACTCTCCCGCCGTTCAATCAAGTACCCCGAACCTTCGGTGGCGACTCGCATCCAGCTTTGCTCGTTCTCTGGATACGATTTACGGTGCCGCAGAAGTAATGAGTAACCGCGTTAGTCAGTTGACCGATGGGCGATTTACCATTCGGGTTTATCCTGCCGGAGAGATCGTCCCTGCGTTTGAAGTCCTTGATTCTGTGCAGAAGGGTACAATACAAATGGGACACTCGGCCGGGTACTACTATATCGGCAAGAATCCGGCATTTGCTTTTGAGACGACCATTCCTTTCGGTCTGACGGCCCGTCAGTATAACAGTTGGGTCTATGAAGGTGGTGGACAGGAGGTTCTCAGAGAGTTGTTTACAGATTATGGAGTTCTGAATTATCCAGGGGGGAACACGGGAGCACAAATGGGTGGCTGGTTCAATCGTGAAATCAACAGCCTGCTGGACTTAAGCGGGCTTTCCATGCGTATTCCCGGTTTGGGCGGGCGGGTGATGGATCAGTTGGGAGTGACCGTGCAGCAGATTCCTGGAGGGGAAATCTATCCTGCACTGGAGCGTGGTGCGATTGATGCTGCGGAATGGGTCGGTCCCTATGATGATGAAAAGCTCGGGTTTAATCAGGTTGCACGCTACTACTACTCTCCAGGCTGGTGGGAGCCGTCTGCAAATCTTTCTTTCTTTGTCAACCAGCAGTCAATGCAGGAGCTTCCGTCAGTATACCAGGCGGCTCTGGAGGTTGCGATGGCTGAAGCGAATCAGTATATGCTTGCAAGGTACGATGCTCTAAACCCGCCTGCATTTCGGCGGATTGTGAACTCTGATGTAGAGTTGCGCTCGTTTCCGAGAGATGTCATGGATGCAGCGTACACGGCTTCACAGGATCTTTTGCAGGACGAGCGCACAGAGTCAGGCTTTGCACGCGTACACGATTCTTTCCTTGCGTGGCGCCGCGATTCCGATGAATGGATTCATACCGCGGAATACGAGATGCTTTCATACATGAATAGCCACAGAGTAGCTGGGGTCTAAGCGGATCAGAGTGCCCAGAGAACCAGGCCGGGGAACAGGATCAGCAGAATCAGGCCCAGCACCTGAATTCCGATGAAGGGGATGGCTCCCCGGTAAATGGCCTCGGTCTTCATTTCTGGTGGCGCAACCCCCCGAAGATAAAAGAGTGCGAACCCAAACGGTGGTGTCAGGAACGAGGTCTGCAGGTTCATTCCGACCATGACCCCAAACCAGACCAAAGCCGTACTCTCGGGTACGCCAAGCATCGGGCTCAGTAGATGGGCGGCAGGCAAAACCATCAGCGGGATAATGATAAACGCAATCTCGAAGAAGTCAATAAAGAATCCCAGAATAAAGATGGCGAGATTGGCAAGAAGGAGGAAGCCAATGACTCCTCCAGGAAGATTAATCAGAAGGTCTTCAATCCAGATTCCGCCGTCGAGGCCTCTAAAGATGAGAGCGAATGCGGTTGAAGCAATCAGAAGCATCATCACCATGGCGGTGAGCTTTGCGGTCTCTTTCATGGTCTGCATCAGGGCCTTTTTATTCAGGCGACCATTGAGTGCGGCCAAAATAATTGCGCCGACAGCCCCTAAAGCACCGGATTCTGTGGGAGTCGCGAGCCCAGCAAAAATGCTTCCCAGTACGATAAAGATGAGCAGCAGGGGCGGAAGCATGACCAGGAAAATTTTTCGCAGCAGTTCCCCATGCTCCTGTTCGCGAACCATTTTAGGGATTGCCGGTGCCGAAGATGGTTTCAAAACAGCAACTCCTGTTGCATACAATGCATAAAGCAACGCGAGCAGGACGCCAGGAACCAGGGCTCCGATAAAGAGATCACCAACAGAGACTCCCAGTTGATCGGCAAGAACGACTAGGACGACGCTGGGAGGAATGATTTGCCCCAGCGTTCCAGTTGCTGTAATTACACCGGCGGAGAGTTCTTTTGAATACCCGTTATTGAGCATGACCGGAAGAGCTATCATGCCCATGGCAACCACACTTGCACCAACAATGCCTGTTGCAGCGGCAAGGAGTACCCCCACAAATATGACTGCAAATGCCAGCCCTCCACGTATAGGGCCAAAGAGCAGACCAATCGTCTGTAATAGATCCCGTGCAAGGTGACTCTTTTCCAGCATCGTCCCCATGAAGATGAAAAAGGGGACGGCCAAGAGCGTGTAATTTGACATGATGCCAAACAATCGATCCGGCAATGCCAGCATCAAATGCCAGTCGAAATAACCGGTGGCAACCCCGATTACGGCAAAAAGGAGAGACACCCCTCCAAGAGAAAAGGCGACTGGATAACCTGAGAAAATCAGAATCAACGCCACCGCAAACATGAGTGGTGCCAGCCATTCAAATCCCATTGTCTTTGATTTGATGATTCAGCTGAGGGGGATGAAACAGGTGCAATGCCTCGCGCGCGGCAAAGGCCAGCCCTTGTGCCATCAACAGGATGAAGGCAAGGGGAATGACGGTCAGGAGCGGGTAACGAGGCAATCCGCCAGGGTCGGGAGATCCTTCCAGTCGGGCCCAGGAATCGGTCACTGCCGACCACGATGTTCCAATCATGAGTGCACAAAAGGGGAGAAGAAATACCAGTGTCCCCGCGATATTGACCCCGGCTTTCGCGCGCCTGGAGAGCCGGTTATAAAATATGTCAACCCGCACATGGGCACCGTCTTTCAGTGCATGGGCGGCCCCCAGTAGGAAGATCAGGCTGAAGAAATACCATTGGAGCTCAATGAACGTGTTCGAGCTTCCCTGCCGTGCCACTTCACCGATTGAGTGCAGGACTTTTTCAAACGTGCTGGCATTTGACGGATCAATGTGGGCCCAACCAGCCAGTGAGCGCACTACTGCATTGTAGGTCCCTGCGATGACCATAAGCAGAGTACAATACCAGGTCATTTTTCCGAAGAAATCGGATACTGTCTCAATCCGATTGGCAGCGGACGAAATGACTTCATTTAGAGCCATTGATATACCTTTGGTTACCGCGAGCAGTTAATTACCGGAAGTTAAATTAGGGAATAGTTCCTAAAGACCAATCCGATCAATCATCTATATTTGGTTGAACTCCAAATTGATCATTCCATATGGATTGCGGTAGACCTCCCCTAAAAACACCGCATATGTGCAAGTTATTCTTTGGAGGTTTGAAACGCGACGAATTCCTACTTATATCCAGCAATTCTATTTTCTACGAAACCGCGACTTAAGACGAACCTTTATAGTTTCCCCGACTCTCAACCGTTGATAAGACGATTCCCAAAACAGGTCTCACCGAAAGACCTGTTTTGCTGCAATTGGGATGCTCTTCAAATGCTTATCAATGGTTGCTATCATATCTTTTGATAGTTCAAGGTGGTTTTTCTCTTTATTCCATGCCTCATGAAATTTCTCTACTGTCTCAACCGCTACATTCAGCACAAGTTTTTCAGGCAATCGAGCCTTTCCTGCTAGGTGGGAGAGTTCGTCTCGTGAAAATCTTGCGAAGTATTTTGTGCGGCTGAATTTGAGCGCGAATTTTTCATCTGGAATGTAGCATATGGTCGATACAAAATCATAGGCCGGTGCTATAGACGCTTTTTGTTTGTCCAGAAAAATTAAAGCCCAATTCTTCAGATGCATATCCGCATTGCCAATGAGAACATTGAATACAAGCCGTTTAATCAGTTCAATGATATCCTTCTCTTGGCACTCTATCCCAATGACACTTGCAATATTTCGGATGGAAGCCCTGTCGTACTTCGCATCTGGATAGACACCAAATATTTGTGCAAAATCTTCAAAATGGATGGAATGTCCACCAGTGGGCCGGTCGAATCGTTCAGTGGCAAATGCATGAAGACCGAATTTATTGGCATCCACGGGCAGCTTTTCTATGGAATTGACCTTGATCAGCTCGACACGCGGAACATCAATTCCCACTGCGTAGGCAAGCTTCATCATACTATATTCGTTTTCAGGAAGTGCATCGTATTGGCGAGATGGCAACTTCACAATCCAGTTTCCTCCGATCCCCTGTACGGGAATGGTAAGGCCCTTTCGGGCATTCTCAATCGCCGAGAATTTTAGTTGTACCCCGGCCAATGAAAATCGCATGGCCCGGTCACGAAAATCTTCTTCGTGACCGTAAGCTTTACTGATGTCAGGTGGAAATTCTTCTCCGTCCGCAGGTCGAACCACAACCGCACCCGGTAAATCCTGGCCAAGTGCCCAGAGCAGAAAAAATTCACGTACGCTCTTAATACGGGCACGTTCGGCTAAGTAACGACGTAGATGTCCTTCCGGTAAAAGATTGGATAACCAGGGGATGATCTTGGTTTGGGTAGGGGCGAAGTTCGTGATCAGTTGTTCATGCGAGTCTTTAAACCCCAATCCCAGAACCGAACGGTCTGGGTTATTGACATACTCGTCTGTGAATGAGAACAGTGTGCGGTCACCGCCAACATGGGTCAGCGTTGCAACGATTTTACCGTGAAGGAGAACTTCTAAGACTGAAACGTTAGGCATCACTTTCTTCTTGAAGAGAATACGCTGGTCTTGGGGGCAGGCTTTCGTTTGACATCACCGGAATCTGTTCAATCTGCTTACGAAGCTTCTCTGTTCGTCTCATCAGATTCGCAATGTTCTTGATGTCAAGGGGCGTTTCTTGTAGACGTTCCAGGAATTTTATCCAGCTCATAAAGTTTTTGGACTGAGCGGTTGGAATGCCAGCCTTGTCAAGAAAATTCATATGCTCTTGTAAGCGCTCAATTTCTCGTGACCGTGGATTAAATTTGGAGATCTCTTGCAAAACACGCTCAAGGGCCACTTTTGCTCTGGCAAACAGCTCGGAATTAACGGTTGCCTGTAGCATTGTATTTCTGACGATGGAATGAATCGCGGGCAATGTTTTTTTTGGCACGGGCTCAAGTTCCAATCCCAGCGCTCTACAGAGTGCTACCAAACTTGAAAGACGCAAATCAACCACACCATTTTCGAATTTGGATATTTGTGCTTGTGGTATACCAGATCTGGTACTTAACTCTCTCTGACTTAATCCCCAAGCTATTCTAGCATTTCTGACGGCAGTGCTGAGATGATGTGTTATGTAGCTCATGTTACAAAGTTTTTTGATAGTCTATTACACATCAAATTCATTTTTGATGCCTATATACTATATAATTATACTGACCCTCTTACAAAATTCTCAAATCGGGATCTTTGCGAGAAGGTCAATTACAATAAGCAGACACTTTTAAGCCCGACATCCGTACACTGCAGTCCCAACGCAAAGACGCCGTAAATGACCACAAGACGAATTAAGGATTCTGCAACTGGTGAGGTCGTCGAAGCAAAGGTGGTGGAAATTACTGAAGAGGATAACAATGCGATTGTTCTCAAATTAGCGGACGGGCCGTATTGCGATTGAAGGTAGATGTTGCAGAAGTTGCTCGGACTTCGGCTCAAAATGCATTTGGTGAACCGATATACATCGTAAAAGCAACACCTTTATCACGCTTTCAGATCCTCCAAAAGATCATTCGATTTAGGGAATGAGTAATTATGCTAAGGCAGTCGCCGCTAATGTGCAAAAAAAAGGCGGTCGTTTAAGCGTTCTCTCCTCCAACAACCGGCAGGAACCCAACACCTATACCGTGGTGCTTCGCTCGGATGTTGCGTCTCATGAGACACGGCGGAATGCTGTTATGGCACAAGTTCTTTCAAGCTCAACGGATTCTCAAGAGATTACAGTTCATAGGGTGCCTTTTGATGAAGATAAGACGCTGATAAGGTGCGAAAGTACAGTGTTGCATGCGGTTAAGTCCGAATGTGGAAACTATTTCACTATTGAGTCTGAAGATTTGGACATGTCCCTTACGGAAGCTTCCATGGAGGCACTGAAAGATGCATTTGAATCGGTGCTGGCAATAACGTGGGAACTATACGTAATGGGAGATCCCAAAAAAATGACGCAAGGAGCATTGGAACTTAGGGATCACCTTATTGAGACCTATCGTCTCGTCTAACATGGTTTTGGCAAAGCGCAAGGTAGTATCTGCCTTGCTGGGGAAGGGATTCAGTCAGAAGAAAAAGGGACATCATATTGTCGTCTTAGTCTACCGAAAGTTGGATGGGGGTTTATCTAGGATTCGTACACATGTGAGTCATGGTAGTCGTCCAAAAGATTTAAACGATCATCTGATCGGGCAAATGGCACGACAAACAAAACTTTCGAGAGAGAACTTTGGGCGACTTACTTCATGTTCGATGGGGCAATCTGAGTACGAAAAAACTATTAGAGACAACCTTTAAGCCCTCTCTTTTTGGGTTACACACGTATATAGTGCCTGTCCGGCAATGTCGGCATCAAATGCCAGTCAAAATAACCGGAGGCAATCCCGATTACAGCAAAAATGAGAGATACCCATCCAAGAAAATGGCGATAGGATAGCCTGAGAAAATCAGAATCAACGCCACCGCAAACATGAGCGGTGCCAGCCATTCAAATCCCATTGATCATTCCATATGAATTACGATGGAACCCGAGTTAGAGCTGGCTGTATGCCATATTGTGTATCCATTGGGCAAAACGACGCAAGATCATATGAGTACATTTTCTAACGGACACAGCAATCCTGCACCCGTACCGGCCATGGCCGTGGCCACATACATATTGAACCAGAGATACAAACAGGAGCGCCCGACTACCACGCTGGATCTGGTGAAGCTGGTTTATCTCTCGCATGGGTGGTTCTTGGGTATATACGGAATGCCGTTGATAATCGAAGCAGTTGAAGCTTGGCCGTACGGCCCCATGATTCCTATTGTTTACGAAAGGTTCAAGTCATATCGGGGAAATCCTATCGACATAGTGCCAATAGACAATTCAGACCAGCTGGACCCACGACAGCGAGCAGTAATTGACGAAACGCTACGTGCATACGGTGAGTTTGATACTTGGGGACTGTCGGCCATAAGCCACAAGCCAGGGACCCCGTGGGATCAAATTTATTCAGGCCATGGTCTTTGGCTAAGCATTCCAAATTCACTTATTCGGCAGCACTACACTGGCCTGTATGAGCGAGAGCATGCAGGCTGATAAGACCCCAGTCATTCACGTTTACCCAGACGGGGTGCCAGGCCATTCCGTAAGGGCAGATCAAGAATTGGCGGCAATAAAAGACGACAGTCAAAAAGGGCTCCATGCCCTAGAATTGAGAATCAAGGCATTAGAAACGACAGGGTACCACTTGGCCACTAAAGAGGATTTGGAAAAGGCGAAGACACGGGTAATGTGGTCTGCGGTAGGTATGGTCATTTCACTAATAGCCGCAGTTGGTTCCATAATTGGTGCAGTTGCGGTGCTAAGCCAATGAAAATCGACAAAGAACGACACGCAAAATTCGACTGCATTGGCAACGCATCAAACCTGACCCCATACGCTATGGTGGCAAGGATGTTGGATTACCATCAGGGAAATATTCACAGAGCTTGAAGCTGATGTCCACCCAACGCTATTCGGTAACGCCGCACCCGATCAATACTCTGCTAACTTGGATAAAGTCGGGCAAAATCGCGATCCCCGAGATTCAGCGCCCATTCGTATGGTCCGCCGTTAAGGTACGCAACCTGCTTGATTCCTTCTACAACGGCTATCCAGTCGGGTATCTGATCTCTTGGCGCAACCCGACGATCAAGCTCAAAGACGGCAGCCTATCTTCCGGGAAGCGCATTCTCATCGACGGCCAACAAAGAGTCATGGCTGCACTGCTGGGGGGCGAAGTACTCACTAAGGAATACCAAGTGGTACGGATTTGAATTGCATTTCATCCGCAGCAGGAACGTTTCGAGGTACGCAACTCGGCCATTGCCAAAGATGGAGCCTGGATTGACGATATCGCCAAGATATTCCACCCAGATGCCGACCACTACGAGTTTGTAGATGAGTATGTGAAGCGCAATCCCGGTGTCGATCGCAAGGTCGTTGGCGAGAAGCTTCAGAGAGTCGGCAAGATTATCCACAACTATGTCGGGATTATTGAGTTGGCAGAGGATCTTGACATCGAAACTGTTACCGAAATCTTCATTCGCGTTAACTCCGAGGGCATGTCGCTTTCCCAAGCCGATTTTGCATGTCGAAGATCGCCGTCAACGAATCCTACGGCGGCAACCTATTGCGCAAGGCCATTGATTATTTCTGTCACCTCGCCGTGGCGCCGGAGTTCTTCTCGAAGATCGAGAAGGGAGATCCAGATTTCATAGCCTCTCCGTTCTGGTCGAGAATGACATGGCTCAAGGGCGTGAACGACGATCTCTACGATCCCACCTACACGGACATGTTGCGCGTGGCATTCACCTCGAAGTTCGAGCGCGGCAAGTTGCAAGATCTGGTTGCGCTGCTCTCTGGACGGAACTTCGAGACACGTGAATACGAGGAGGCTATCGTCGAGGACGCTTTCGCTCGGTTACAGGAGGGCGTCCACGCCTTCATGAAGCGGACGATTTTGTGGAAAGTACAAGGAGGAGGCGGAGAAATTTCTACTGGCCTTGCGGGCCCGATTGGAGAAATTCGGATTGAGTCTGCATCCCGATAAAACGCGACTGATTGAATTCGGTCGTAATGCGATCGAACGCCGTAGAAACCGAGGAGAAGGGAAACCCAAGACCCTTGACTTTCTGGGATTTACGCAGACCCGTAAAGGAAAATTCGGACTGGGCCGTAAACCAATCGCGAAGCGTATGGCGCGTTTCATAAAACGAATTCGTAAGGAGCTGTGGCACTGGATACACCAAAGCGTGCATGACACGGGCATATGGCTTGGCCAAGTTCTGAATGTCTGGCTGAACTACTACGCCGTATCATGGAGCTACCCGTACCTACGAAGATGTTTTAGGTGCCTGAAATGGGCATGGCTCTGTATCCTACGTCGGCGATCGCAGAAGGATCGGACAACATGGGGGCAGGTGGAGGCCCTAACGCAACGCTATTGGCCGAAGCTGAAAATACGCCACGACTGGCCAGCGAGACGATTTTCCGTTATGCACGAGAGTGTTACCCAAGGGAGGAGCCGGATGCGTTAACGCGCACGTCCGGATCTGTGCGGGGGGCCCAGGGAAACCTGCACAAGCGCTAACTTGTTTGATTAAGAAAATATTTTTCAATCTGAGGTTTTCTTTTACGGTTAGATCCTCAAGTCCATTCGAGATCATTTTCCAATCTCGAATCATGGTCTCCAGACCACATGAAGGCTCAATCGCCCGAGTTACTTGATTCAAGGCGAACTTGAAGTTTTTCCAAGGGCTCGTTTGGAATGCGGTAGCCCCAGGGGGAAAAAGTTCGTGCATGACGAACGATTTTTTCCGTGAGCAGTGCCACCAAGAACTTTCCGTAAAGCCAGGCCTTCGCACTCTCTTGGTCATATTTCGGTAAATGACCAAATTGAGACAATGATTTGAATCGTTTGAATACGAGTTCAACCTGCCACCTCAGGCGATACCAATCAAGCACCTGCGATGCAGAAAATTGATCTGCTGGAAATGTGGTAAATACAATGACATAGCGCGCAAAGCGTAGCGTTTGTTCCATGGGCTTTGTTCCATGGTTTTGGGCATCCTTGCGAATTTTCTTGCAGGCCTTCTGGGCCGCTTCCTCTGTTTTCCGAAGGACACAAACACGCCCCGGTACCGGAGGATCCGACCCGACGTACACCTTCCATTCCCCAATTGCACCAATGCGGGTGATGGACTCCACCGCACGCAACAGATCAAAGGATGTGTCAGGCTTCGTATGGAAATGGAGCGTACCCGTATTCACACGAACGGTGACATACCCACCAGATTTTGTCACGTATTGCACGCCGCTGGCCGTTGCATAGACACGGTCCGCCAGAATATAATCCCCAGAATGAACCGGAAATTGTTTGAATGATTCGCCGGTTCCCTTTCCCTTGGTTGGAGTAAGTTTGAAGAAATCGCACCCAAAGGAAGGCAGGGCTACGCTATAATGTATGCGCCACTGCGACCCAGTTCGTCCAGGCTCGCAGACCACCGTGGCATCAAACGCACGTACTTGATGCTTCGTATCACCAGAGATCGTGCTCCCATGTTCCTCAAATAGTGCCTTGCAGAGTGCAGAAAGCCAGTCCCGAGATTTGCGTAGACGTTTGAGCAGCGCTACATCCGATAGCTCGGCCAGATTTGCCTGACGAGCTCGTACCACGGTTTCACGTAGGGAATGCCCGCATCCCAAATGGATAAGCAGCGTTCGCAGAAGGGCCTCTGGAGACTTATCCTTACGCAGTCCGCGTAAGGCGCCCGTATCCGCTGCTAAATCCTTCCAGTTCTCGGGCAGAAACGAAAGCAAGACACCCCAGTCCTCACTAATCGGTGCCGTCGTAACGGTTCGCTTCATGAAAATTCCGATCAAGTTCGAGGTTCTTGCAAAACTCTTCTACAATCCGAATAATATACCCGTAGACACTCTCAGAGCAATATTCGCCTCCAAATGAGAGAGTTTTGCAAGAGGCTCAGTTCCTTTGATTTAGGGAAAGCTACAATAATTATTGATTGTAAACAAGTTAGCGCTTATGAGGGAAACCTGGGTCCCTACCGCGATGGGCAAATTGATCTGAATACACAGGTAAGTACATTGACATGTTGCGCGAGTTGCTGAGAGATGACCGCGCCCGTACGGCCGGGCTGATTGCGCTTAACTCGCCCGGCGAACGCCAGATCGCAACGTTTGGCCGGCTCATGGCCGAAGTCGGATCGTTTGAGGTCTTAGGTCGCGATTATTCGCGTATGTAGATGCTGCGGTGGCCGAAATTCTGGGCGGCAAACGATTCAACACACCCGTCGTGGGCAGCGCGGAGATCAAGTCAGCGCGAAATGTTTTAGTGGGACAATCCCTTTGCAATTCAATTGTCCTGCGTGTCTCTCGTGGTATATCGGTATATGGCTCTTCCTACAAGATAAACGCCTACTCCACCTATTGCCTTGCCTATAGTATCTAGTGTCTGTCCAGAAAATGCCTGTGCTCCGGGTCTGTTCCGAGATATTGGGGTTCATTTTGGTTCAATCCGTTTGATTATTGGTGGGGCGGTCGTTTTTGAGACACTTGTTTGTGCTGGATTTTTCTGTATTACAGGTATTTCGTATCTACTGGACACACCTCTCGCATCCGCCCGTACGAGCCACTTGATGTTCTTCCTCGGATAAGCGGGATGGCTACGCCGCGCGCCGCAATCGCTTGCGTTGTTTCTGGAGACGTCTGAGACGCTTTCGTTCCTGATCTCGCACTAGCGTCCCCAACCGGTGGATGTTCGCGGCCAATACCGAGGTTGCCACCACACGTTCGAAGCTTTCGCTGCTGGTCTCACGCACCAGTGACAAGCCCCGATGGTTGAGATGGTTCATGCAGGACTCTACTCCGGCATGCCCCTTCCGTGCGTTCTGGTAAGCCGGGTCATTCTGACGTGCTTGTTCCTCTTGGGTCCGCCCCCCTTTCTTCGGCATGGCCGTAACTTCCAGCTTTTCATCCAACTGCTTACGCACCTCAGGACTGTAAAACGCCCGGTCAAACGAGCAGGTCATGGAGATCCCTGGATACTGTGCCTCCAAGGTCTTCACCAGGGGAATCGCAATATCCTTGTCGGTTCCCTCCCAAAGAATCCCGTAGCCTAAAACAAATTGATCCTCATCTTCAATCACCGCGACCGGGACCCCCAACTCGCAGAGGATTCCTGCCTTGCCCTTGACGATCCATCGCGTGAACGGCTTGAAGATCGAATAGATTTTCTCGTGGGTAGGAATCTGCTCTCCTTCAAAGATGCGGCGCTGGATCTGATCGGAAAATCGCGCAATGTAGTCCAGATACAGACAGAGTTCCTGTTTGGCCTCAAAAATTTCCTGCAAAGTGGCTTGATCTGCATTGGAACGGGGGCCGGAACGGGCCAAAATCTCCTGCTCCAGTGCATTGATCTGCTCCAGAAGGTCAAGAGATTTTTTGACCATCGCACGACTGCTGCGCAGATATCTGCGAACGTTCTTGAGTTTGTAGTCACGCCGCTGACCCTTCCGAGCTGCCCTATATTCCCGGTAGACCTTATTGCTCAGACTTTGGTGTTGCAGCCAACCATCCATCCCAAATGATTTGCCCACCTTCGCACTGACACGAATCAGACAACGTACCGAGTCCCAGAGCAAGAGCAGATCGGTCGGAAAGCGAACATTGGTCTTCACCGGTTTCGAGTCGCACCGACATTTGAGCGTCTCGCCCTCGGGTTTGCCGACCATTCGGTGCCCAAGTTTGACCACCAAACAATTGACCTGCACCAGCAATTCGGGGGACAGTGCCGATACGTTATCATGAATGGCGGAACGAGTGTAGCGGGTCCGATCGTCCGCTCCATGCCCCAGCATCTGCCACACAATATCCATATGGTTCGCCAAAGCGGTCAAAAGATCATAGTTGCAATGCAGCGCCTGCTTCAGGCCGGCCAAAACCAAGATATTCCACACGTCCATTCCGGGGCGCCCACAATTCTTACGGGTTCCCGGTTTATACCTCTCCAAAAGATCCATCAACTTCAATCGGGTCGGGAGGTCCAGAAAAATTTGTCGGAGCCCATACAGAAATACTTGAATCACATCCCGGCTTCTTGGATCAAGCTGGATCTCCTCCATGGAGATGCAATCCATTGATAATTGAAAGTCATACGCTTTTCGCATCGCAAAAAAAAGTTGAAGATGAACGGCCCGGTTCCACTTATACTCCCATGATCCAGGCATGGATCGACAAACCTGAAGAATAAATTCAGAGTAAAAACCGCCTTGGGATGCTTCCAGTACAGGTTTTTCAGGGATTGTGGATTTTCCTGAAAATCGCCCACCACCGAGGGGGCTTTAGAAACTCGTGGAGGAAAAATCTAGAGAATTACGCTAAAAAACGGCCGTAGGAGGCCTACAGGGCACATTTTAAGGATGTTCTGGTATTCCTGGACAGACACTATCTAGTA
This sequence comes from Rhodothermales bacterium, assembly GCA_965116685.1. Lineage (GTDB taxonomy): Bacteria > Bacteroidota > Rhodothermia > Rhodothermales > Bin80 > Bin80. The sequence goes on from OZ220707.1 coordinate 2,049,120, forward strand.
ATCCAGATGCGGTCTCGCTTTGTGCTTCGGCTCCCCAAAATGCCATTCCAAGAATTATACTCCCAAAGACAAAGGTGATTATGATGCCAGCCCACAGTACTTGAGATAGGGTTCTCTGCCGCTTGGCGCCATTTTTAGCATTCAGCTTTAGTCTTTATAGATGATACTCATACTGGCGCTGGTCTGCGGCATCGTGAGCCGAGATGGCTTGCGCCGCGACATCCATGCGCAAGTTCTGAGCCTCCAGCCTTCTGTCTTCAAGCGCAATTAAGGCATCAACCGTGGCGGGCAATTCTTCTACACTTGAGTCGTCGATGTAAGGCTGGACGGACTGATTCTTGCTATCAGTGCCGTCGTCGTTGTTTCTGTCAGGCATAATCACGAATGCGCCACATATCGTTCAGTCTTGGGAAGCCTTGGGGCAGGGTACATCAAGTCGTCGACATAGTTGTCAACAGGGATACTGTACACGCGGAATCCTCCGTACGGAGACTTATCACACTTAACAATGACACTTTCTGAATCTGTCGCGTGTCTCCGATTCATCTCCTCTTGAGCTTCCTCACGAGTTTTGCAGTATGTAGGTTCCAGAATTGACATTGCTTGGTGGTAACATGATGGAACATACATTATAAGGCAAATAGCATTGAATGTTGCACAACAACTGCTATCTGCTGCAAGAGACTAGACTTGCAGTCAAGCCCACAACTTGTCAATCCGCTTTATAATATCGTAGTGATGCTTATTTATCACCATAATTACAAATATTTTATGACAAATGCAAATGTGGAGGAAAAACGGGGTAGAATGGGATTAGAGCGGGACAGACGGGAGAAGTTCGCGAACAAATCACCGTTTAGAGAAAAAGAGGAGACGTAGATAAAAAGTGATCACATAAAATTACAATTACATAATAAATGATACTGACTCAAAGATATAGTGTAAAAAGACCCAAGATGTGACAACTTCGGGGGTCATTCGGTGTCACTATCTATTTTGGTTTGGGAATTCAGACTAGTCCAAAGAACAATCTGCGCATATGTAACATTTTCACTCAACCCGGTCGCCCCCACCGGCCCGGTTACCAGTAGAGCCGCCAAACGAAAGAGAGAAAGCCGAGAAATAATCCCAACCCCACCGGAAGCGTTAATTTTTTCGACCGCAGCGTCCACAAGAGTGGCAGGGTGAGCAAAACTGTGGCGATAATTGAGATATTTGACGAACCTGTTGCAACCTCTGGAAGTGGTACCATCAGACCGCAAATCCCCATAATCAGAAGTGCATCAAAGATGTTCGATTGAAAGATATGGCCGACCAGGAGTTTGTGCCGACCGCGGCGGACAACATTGAGTGCGACCACAATGTCAGGAAGAGAGGTGCTAATTGCCAGTGCACTTGCAGCCAATGCACCCGAGTTGATGTGCAAGTCTTCGGAAATTTTGACGAGTGAACCCACGACAATTACGCCGCTGAAGTATAACAAAAGGATAACAGAGCCCAATGCAATGATCCCAGCCCAAGCCGGCCAGTCAGCCACATTCGTTTTTTCAGGTCCTCCACTACCCCATAATTCTGGATAATAATTCCAGCATTGGAATCCAAAAATCAAAAATAGCCCCACAATAAAACAGTAGAAGGCGGTGTTTCCTGTTGCAATCGTATCCAACCCTGACCAGACCCCAGGAACGGCAAAAACAACAACGAATGCAGCCAGAGACAGCAGGATCTGCCACACAGCTATTTTTTGGCGCCGATCCTGCTCAAGCTTGGACAGCTTTATTTCCGGTCGAGTGGGATGGGGTTCGGCAACGGGTTGCTGGCTGCGACTTCGGTAGAACTCGGTATAGATAAAGGCAGCATAGAAAAGGAGAAACATGCCCGCATCAAAACGATCAAAAACACCGTCCAGACACAGCAATAAGGTCAGCACCACAGACCCAGTTGCAAAAATGACGGGGTAGCGATTGATGCTCTTGAAATCCAGAAACCCCCCATGTAATGCGTGAGACCTGGTGAACAGGCGAAAGGAATTGTTTTGTGTCCGCACAAAGAAGAAGAGGGCCAAAACGCCCAGGCCAAATCCTGCTCCTATGTTGGCGATGATCGTGCCAAATACGGTCGGAGCGACCAGTTGTGGAGAACCCGAGTTCGTTGCCGCAATGGATGTAAAAAGCTCTGGCAGAGAGGTTCCGATCCCAACGAGGAAACTGCCGATGAAGTAGTCATTCAGACTGGCTTTGCCTCCAAGTCCACTGGCAAGGTCTACAAGTGAGTCACTCAATTTTACGATGGCATAAATCGAGAGTGACAGTATGCAAAGGTGTGCGACTAACAACCTGGTTTCAGAGCTAAAGAATGAATGTTGGTGCGGAAATTATTCTGAAAGAACCCCTTTCATGTAAGCCCGCCTCATACTGGCAATCCCGTCTATGGAAATGCCCTTAGGACATACTGCCTCGCATTCGGCATAATTCGAGCAGTCCCCAAATCCCTCTGCATCCATTTGATCCACCATCGCGATGACGCGCTGGAACGCTTCCACCTGGCCCTGGGGAAGCTGAGCTAAATGCGCGATCTTGGCGGCGGTAAACAGAGAAGCACTCCCATTCGGGCATGCAGCAACGCATGCACCACAGCCAATACATGCTGCATAATCCATCGCCTCTTCTGCCGCATCCTTGGGGATCGGGATCGCATTCGCATCCGGAGCGGAACCCGTGGTGACAGAAACATACCCGTGTGCTGTAATAATTCGATCAAAGGCACTCCGATCAACAACGAGATCCCGAATTACCGGGAACGCATGCGCACGGAAGGGCTCTACGGTGATGGTATCGCCGTCCTTGAAGCTGCGCATGTGCAATTGACATACGGCAGTACGCTTTTGTGGTCCATGTGCAATTCCAGCCACCATCAGGCCACATGATCCACAGATCCCTTCCCGACAGTCACTGTCAAACTCCACAGGATCGTCTCCACTTGCAAGAAGCTGCTCATTGAGGACATCCAGGAGTTCCAGAAAGGACATATGCTCGCTGGCCTCGCGAACCGTATAGTCTACAAGTTTTCCTGGAGATTCGGGGCCTTCCTGTCTCCAAACACGCAGGTTGATAATCATGGCACTATTTATAGCTGCGTTTAGATAGGTGCACGTTCTCAAAGGAGAGTTGTTCGAGATGCAATTCAGGGTTACCGTCAGTATACTCCCAGGCTGCTGCATCAGCAAAATCTTCATCGTTACGCGCAGCCTCTCCTTCAGGAGTCTGGTGCTCTTCGCGGAAATGTCCTCCACAAGATTCCTCACGGCGAAGGGCATCTCGCGCCATGAGCGATCCCAGTTCGATAAAATCAGCCACGCGTCCGGCAAACTCCAGATTCTTATTGTACCGATCAGCGGTACCCGGAACCAGGATTCGCTCCCAAAATTCCTCTCTTAAGCTCTCAATCGCAGTGATAGACGATTCCAGCCCGCTGCGGTCCCGCGCCATCCCCACATGATCCCAAAGCAGACGACCAAGCTCCCGGTGGAACTGGGTCGGGGATTTATCTCCATTGTTCTTCAGGATGCGGTCAATACGCGCACCGGCCTGCTGCTCAACAGCAGTAAAGGCGTCGTTCGTTACAGGAAGCTGGTTCGACTGGCGAGTTCCCGCCAGGTATGCTCCAAGGGTGTAAGGGATCACAAAGTATCCATCCGCCAAGCCCTGCATCAATGCACTGGCCCCAAGGCGGTTGGCACCGTGATCACTGAAATTTGCCTCTCCGAGAACAAAGAGACCTGGAACGCTACTTTGAAGCTCATAGTCAACCCAAAGTCCCCCCATCGTGTAATGGACCGCGGGATAAATCCGCATTGGAGTTTTGTACGGATCATCTCCTGTAATGCGCTCATACATCTCAAACAGGTTTCCGTAGCGCTCACGAATAGTCTGCTCTCCAAGGCGGCGGATGGAATCAGCAAAATCAAGATAGACCGCGAGCCGGGTGTCGCCGACTCCACGTCCGGCATCACATTCTTTCTTTGCTGCACGGGAAGCAACATCCCTGGGGACTAAATTACCGAAACTGGGATAACGGCGTTCCAAGTAATAATCTCTGGCATCCTCGGGAATCATTTCCGGTGCACGCGTGTCTTTTGGATCCTTCGGGACCCATACACGACCATCATTGCGGAGGCTCTCGCTCATCAGCGTGAGCTTGGACTGATAATCTCCTGACACCGGGATGCAGGTAGGGTGAATCTGGGTGTAGCATGGGTTTGCAAAAAACGCTCCCCGCTTATAACAGCGCCAGGCGGCGGTGACGTTGGAGTTCTTGGCATTTGTAGACAGATAGTAGGCATTCCCATATCCACCCGTACAAAGCAGAACCGCATCACCTGCGTGCCGCTCCAATTCGCCCGTAATCAGATTGCGTGCGATAATTCCATGGGCACGGTCATTGGCCACAACCAGATCTACCATCTCTCTGCGCGGCAGCATCTTGACACGCCCCGCGGCAATCTGATGACTCAGTGCCTGGTAGGCACCGAGCAGGAGTTGTTGCCCAGTCTGACCTCTTGCATAAAAAGTGCGCGAAACCTGGGCGCCACCGAACGAGCGGTTCGAGAGTACACCACCGTACTCGCGTGCAAAGGGGACCCCTTGCGCGACCGCCTGATCAATGATATTGTTTGATACTTGGGCAAGCCGATATACATTTGCTTCGCGTGCGCGGTAATCTCCACCCTTGATGGTATCATAAAACAGTCGCCAGATGGTATCCCCGTCATTCGGATAGTTCTTTGCAGCGTTGATTCCGCCCTGTGCTGCGATGGAGTGAGCTCTACGCGCAGAGTCCTGAATACAGAAACAGGTCACATTATAACCCAGCCCTGCGAGCGTAGCCGCCGCAGAAGCTCCCGCCAAGCCGGAACCCACAACGAGAATGTGGTGTGAACGCTTGTTGGCAGGGCTAACCAGAGAGACCGAATTTTTGTAGATATCCCACTTTTCCTGAAGGCGTCCCGATGGCACCTTCGCATTTAGACGCGGACTGTGTGATAGCTCTGACGCAGACATGACCATTTCGTTGACCTATTCCAGGAAATAGATGTAAAGTGGGACAAACAGGAATCCAACGGCTACCAGTACCCCCAACACAGCGGCCAGCGTGTACAGATACGGGGACAGGCGGCGGTTCATCATTCCCAGAGATTGCAGAGCACTCCAGACCCCATGCCGCATATGCATCCCAAGAAGAATCATCACCAGTGGATACCCGAAGGCATAAAGCGGCTCCTGAAACTTCTCCGTCATCAAACGGCGCAAATCACGCACGATCTCGCCTCCTTCCAGCGTTGCAATATAACCTTGGGCCTCGCCCGGACCGTACTTGAAAGAGTTTAAATGCAGGATCAGGAATCCGAGTAGGATGATTCCCGTGAAGATCATTGAGCGTGCACTATATCCCGATCGGCTAGGAGAGCCGGCACTTTTATAGAGCTTGTATCCAACGGGACGGGCTTTGCGGCGGCGCACCTGAATGGCAATCCCCACCACAGCATGCAGAAGAAAACAGAGTGCCAATAGAATCTCAATCGTGTAGAAGATCCATCCAAGGCTCAATAACTTATGGGCATAGGTATTGTACGCGTTGGGGTCGGAGGATAGATAGGTAAGGTTCCCAATCATGTGCGCGATTACAAACGCAACCAGACCAATTCCTGTCGCTCCGGTCAAGACCTTGCGGCCAATCGGGGACATGAGGGCACTCATCAACTTCATGGTGAACAACTATCGCTTTGGAAAAGTGGACCGGAACATGAACCCTATACTCTCACGGTTGCAGATCAGTTGCCATTCTGAGAGTCAATACGGAGTCCCATGGGGCCCGTATACGCTGCCCGTGGCCGGATTAGTCGATTGTTCTCCCATTGTTCCATAAGGTGTGCCGACCAACCGGTAATACGCCCCATCACAAAGAGGGTCGTATAAAACTCTGGCTCAATCCCCAGGAGGTGATAGACGAGCCCGCTGTAGAAATCTACATTTGCGTTGATCCCTTTTTCTTCTTCCATTACCCGGGTAAGGACAGAACAAAGATTCACCCAGTACATGGCATCGCGCTCATGTCCCAATTCAGTGACCATTTGGCGCAAAACGTTTGCACGTGGATCCAGTGTCTTGTAAACACGATGTCCAAATCCCATGATGCGCTCTTTGGCAGCAAGTTTTCTGCGAACGAATTCGGCAGGATCTTCACCACTCTCGTGCAGCGCAAGCAGCATGAGCATGACCCGTGTATTTGCACCCCCATGCAGCGCCCCCTTAAGTGCTGCAACCCCGCCGGTGACGGCAGAATACATGTCACTGAGCGTAGCTCCGATAACACGTGCAGCAAAGGTTGAGGCATTCAACCCATGCTCCGCGTGCAGAACCAGAGCAGCATCCAGGGCTTCAATAGCACGAACTCCCGGCTCCTCGCCGGTAAGCATGTACAAGAAGTTTGCAGCGGTATTGCCGGTCGTCCGTGGGGGGATCGGAGGCTTCCCATGACGATGGCGCACCAGAGCGGCAATCAAAACCGGGATTTGTGCCGTCAAACGGAGCGCTTTACGATAATTGGCTTCTTCCGAACCATCATTTGCCTCAGGATCGTAATGCGAGAGCAGGGAAATGCCGGTCCGCAGTGCAGCCATTGCATCAAAGTCTGCAGGTAACCGGCTGAGCAGGTCCAATACTACTTCCGGTACATGGCGAAGGTGAACCAACTGTTCATTCAGCGTGCTTCGTTCCGCCTCTCCAGGAAGTTGGCCATGCCAGAGAAGGTATGCCACATCTTCAAAGCTACTGTTTTCAGCGAGGTCTTCAATTGCATACCCTCGATAAACCAAAGTCCCTCTACGTCCATCAATGTGACAGATGGACGAGTTGAGTGCGATGACACCCTCAAGCCCTTTTACGTGATGATCCTGGCCAGATGGAGGAATAATAGGTGGATTCATTTGAATAAAATTGGAAGCAGAGTCAGGCCAGTAAATTTCACAGTTTAACGTTTCAACTTCAATGATGTGCCTAAAATGGATCAATTGGCGGGCATTTTCGTAACGTAGCAAATTAATTACATCAAAAACTTGAATCGCGGGCCGTTATGGCACGCGATCAAGGCCAGCGCGCTACGATACCTTCTGCAGTCCGACCACAGTCTCCCTCGCTGGCAGGAACGACAAGATTCGTACCTCCGGGGGTCATGCTAAGCGCGTCCAAAATTGTCTTATATGTCAAAAGAAATCATTATTAACACCACCCCCAAGGAAACGAGAGTTGCAATCGTTGATAAAGGGAAGTTGGTAGAGTTTTACATAGAAAATCCAGATAACGAGCGAACCGTAGGAGACATTTTCCTGGGTTCTATTGATGCACTCCGCTCGGGACTTCGAGCAGCTTTTGTGGATATTGGAGAGGATCAGCATGGGTTTTTGCATTTCTCTGATCTCACGGAAAACCTTGAGCAGCAGCTTGCTCTGGTGGAAGATCCGAAGCCTAAGGTCTCCAAAGTCATGGAGGCCGGGGCATCAAAAAAGGCAAAAACGCCCCCTCAGAGTGGTCCACCCCGACGCCGTTGGGGAGACTCGAACTTGCTGAAACCCAAACAGAAGATTCTCGTCACGATTACCAAGGAGCCCTATCACAGTAAGAGCCCCCGGCTTTCCACGGACATCTCACTGGCTGGACGTTTTCTAGTGCTGATTCCGCTTGCGGAGTACAGCGCCGTCTCGCGGCGGATTGACAACAGAAAAGAGCGCCAACGGTTGCGCGTGATTATGAAAAAAATCCGGCCATCCGGGTTTGGTCTGATTGCCCGGACCGTTGCCGAAGGAAGGGATGAAGAAGCGCTGGAATTGGATCTTCAGTTACTCATCGACCGCTGGGGAAAAATCGAAAAAAAATTACAGGGATCCCCGAAGCCGCCCATAAAACTGTACGAAGACGTGAATCTGGCCTCTTCGATCATCCGAGATTTGTTCTCCGATGACTTCTCCCGCATTCTGGTGGATAATCATCGAATGTATCGGGCCATCCGTGGGTACATTTTGGCGGTTGCCCCCCATATGATTAATGCAGTCAAGCAACATAAGGGCCGCAAGTCGGTCTTTGCAGCGGCCGAGGTTGAGGATCAAATCAATGAGGTCTTTGATACGCAAGTCAGTCTTCCCTCTGGTGGATCACTTATCATCGAGTCAACCGAAGCGATGCACGTGATTGATGTGAATTCCGGGCGAACACGTTCAAAACATAATCCAGAAGGATTTGCACTGCAGGTCAATCTCGAAGCCGTGGAAGTGATTGCACGTCAAGTACGCCTGCGGGACTTGAGTGGCCTGATTGTGATTGATTTTATCGATTTGCGGCACGAGAAGAACCGGGAAAAAGTAGATCAGGCGCTTGCGCAAGAGCTGCGCACTGATCGGGCACAGACGAATAATCTTCCAATGAGTGAGTTGGGGATTGTTCAGATTTCTCGAGAGCGTCAGCGTGTCAGCGTAACGTCAACTCACCGGCTTGCACAAAAATCACGGATCCACAGAACGCCCCCACCGGATCCAGAGGCTACCGCAAAAAGAATTGAGAAGTGGCTCGGCAAACATGATGGTGGTAGTCTGCATTTGCAGTTGCATCCGTTCACAGCTGCCTGGGTGAACCGTGGTTCATGGCGTCGTAGCAAAAAGGCACAGTGGCAGCGGCAGTATAAGCACCGGATCACCGTTGTCGAAGCCAAAGAACTACGCCCGGACGAGTTCAGGTTTTTGGATGCCACAAGTGAGCACGACATCACGGATCTAAGTCCCCGGATGGTTCGCATTAAAGCACAATCCAAACAACCTCCGCCCAAAAGTCCCCGAAATCCTAAAAATCCTAAAAGTCCCCAAAAGTCTCAAAAGCCCAAACAGACAGACAAAAACCGTAATCAACGCAAGCCGCGTCGGAATAATAACGGTCGGGCATCCGGGAAGCGTCAGCCCCCCCGGGGGCAAAAATCGACAACCGATGCATGAGAAAGTCTGCAGGCGTTCACTGGCGCTCTTGCTTCTGATGCTGATTTCTACGGAGATCGTTGCGCAGAATTGGGCTTCCGAGCGCGGGACGCAGGGTGGAGAGCTCAGTATTGGAATGATTGACCATGCTTATGTGGGTTCGGAGGCCACCGGCGGGGACTATGATTACCAGGGGATCGGCCTGGGACTTTCTTATATCGGCAAGCAGGTACGCGCGTCCCTGCTCTTTGGCCGCTCCAACGAGCCGCGCACCTTTCTTGATGTCTCCACAGTGGGCTGGCTCGCCCCCTCGTTTGCGAGAATCAAACGAGGGAATACGACATTCTCCGCCCCGATGGGGTTCTTGGTGGCGTGGCGCAGAACGACGGCAGAAAAAAACGTTGCCCCCCTCGGAGCAACAGCGATTCTGTTCGGTGCGGGGGGCGAATTGGAGCACTCCATGAATGATCGTGCACGGGCGCGACTTCGCGTAATTCCACTTGCCGGAATTAGCGGGAGTCAGGTTTCGGATGCAGTCGGTTTCTCCTGGGCCGTAGATGCAGAGGCGCGTTTCTTTGTTGCGGAGTTTTTTTCACGTTTTGGCCTCACGATCGGGTATACCTTCCGCTACCAACTCTGGAATATCAATGGATCGAGAGCTTTTTCAGAGAGTATTGATGAGGTGTATGACTACGCTAGCCGTGTGCATACCCTGTCTGCAGGGGTGTGGTTTTGAACGATGACCAAGGATAAAGCCATTCTGCGGGCCATGGAGGATGCAGCCAGAAAATCCGGGTACACGATTCGATGGGATAAGGGTCCGTTTCACGGTGGATCCTGCACGCTGGATGGAAGCAAACTGATTGTTTTGAATCGGCATCATCCAACTGAAGTGCATCTTGGGGTTCTGGCACGCACGCTGAAGGATATCCCGCTTCAGGAAATTTCCATACGCAAGGGGATGCGTAAGCACATAGAATCGATTATTCAAAAGTACTCATTCGAGTGAAGATGCATGCGCATTACGCTATTGGGCACCGGCACATCCGTAGGTATCCCCATGATTGGCTGCGATTGTGAAACATGTCAGTCGGCAGACTCACGAGACAAGCGTCTGCGTACTGCATGTCATGTTCAGGCGGGAGATCTCAGCATTGTCATTGATACCGGACCGGATTTCCGGGTGCAGATGCTGCGTGCACAGGTGCGCCGGGTTGATGCCGTGCTATGGACGCATCACCACCTTGATCATGTGATGGGTCTGGATGATTTGCGCCCGTACTTTTTTGACTGCAAAATGCCCATCCCTTGTTTTGCACACCGGCAGAGCGTCGATATCCTACAACGTATTTTTCCCTATGTATGGGATAAAAATGGTGTGTATCCGGGATCCTTGGATCTGGAAATCGCACAGGTCCCGTTCGAGATCAGGAGTCGGTATGGCAGCCTGGATTCCGTCCAGGTCACTCCGATTGAGGTCATGCATGGCAGAATGCACCTGAATGGGTATCGGCTCGGCAATTTTGCGTACCTGACGGATGTGAGCCATATTCCTGAAGTGGAGTATCACAAACTTCAAGATCTAGACTTGCTTGTGCTGGATGCACTCCGGCCCCAGAAACATCCCCGCCACTTTTCAATTACTGAAGCTGTAGATAGTGCTTGGCAGGAAATAGCCGTTTTTTGAATTTTGATTCTGCAGAAGTTGGCAGATTTGCTCAATTTTCTCTGCAATCTGACGAACGTTGGAAACGCCGTGTCCATTCGGTCCGTTTTGGACCCTGTTTTGGTCGTGTTTCGATGCTAAATCGGCAGATTTCGTGCGGTCTGAACGTAGCTCTGCCATCCGCACCGAACGCGCGGTCGTGTTTTGACGCGATTTCAGAGGCCTTCTACGCTGCACGCCGTCGGCGGCGTTTGGCACGTTCCTGTTCCTGATTGCGAACCAGACGTCCTAACCGATGGAGATTGGCCGCCAGTACAGCTGTAGCTACCACCCGCGCAAAGCTCTCTGGACTCACTTCACGCACCACATCCCATCCTCGTTGGTCTAAATTATTCAACGCAGATTCCACCGCCGAATGTCCTTTGCGTCCTTGTTTGAACGAGTCCGTTGCCTGACGTTCCTGCTCCTCTTTCGTACATCGCCCCTTTTTCAGCGTTGCGTTGACCTCTAACAACTGATCCAACTCGTCAAACGTTGCGGGACTGTAAAAGCCCCGATCCAAGGAGCAACTCCGAGCGTCTGGATAGATTGCCTGCACCGACTGAATCAGGGATACGGCCACATCCTTATCCGTCCCCGTCCAGATAATTTCGTGCCCCAAGACAAATTGGTACTCATCCTCAATCATCGCAACCGGAACCCCTAACTCGCATACCACGCCAGCCTTCCCTTTGGTGATCCAACGCGTATGTGGTTTGAAAATAGACAATACCTTCTCCTGCGGGGGAATCGTTTCTCCCCGCAGAATACGACGATCGATTTGATCCACAAATTTCACTACATAGGCGACCAATTCCACGATTCGTGCCTTTGTGTTCCGCAGTTGAGCCAACTGTCTTGCATCCAATTCGGAGGGTTGCCCCACATGGTTCTGATCCATGGACGGTGCAACAAGTGCGTCCAAGTCACGAAGCAGTTGCTCTGCTTTCTCCCGGATCCGGTGACAGCGCTCCAGGTATGCCTCGACTCCCTCGTGGTTGGATTTGTACTGCCGAGCCGTGCGAATGGACTGAAACAGTTCGTAAGTCTTTCTCTGAAGATAGGCATGCTGCCGCCAGCCTGGAAGCCCCAACTGCTTGGATACCCGGACACACTCGCGGATCAAACACCGAATCGTATCCCACAGCAGACGCACATCCGTGGGAAATTCTATATTCGTTTTGACGACTTTGGAGTCTCCTCGTGTCTTCAATAGATCCCCTTCGGTGTGTCCCACCGCCTCGTGCCCCTTGTTCACCACCAATTGATTGATCTGCGCAAGAAGCGCCGGCGACAGGGCCGACACATTATCCTGGATCGTCTGACGGTTGTACTGCATGTCATCCTCATCGCTGTGTCCCATCATCTGGCGAAGCACCTTCAATTCATTGGCCAACAGGGCCAGACGATCATAATCACAGTGGATCGCTTGCCGCAATCCCGCCAATACCAAGATCCGCCACAAGTCCATTCCCGGACGTCCACGATCCTTGCGGACCACAGGATTGTAGCCGGAGTCCAGATGAGCAAACAGCCTTTTACGGGTCCGAGCATCCTTGAAGATCTGCTGTAGACCATACAAATAGGCGATCACATCGTCCCGACTCCTGAGATCAAGTTCAATCTCCTCAATGGGAACCATGCCAATCATCATCTGAGTTTGAAAAACCGTACGCATGAGAAAAAGAGAAACGTTGTGAAGAATCAAACGCCGAAGTCCTAACAGGGTTAAGCTTTTCTCCCCCAATGGGACGCGAAGATTTCTGGTTTAGGGGCACAGAACGCCTGTAATCCCCCCAATTCCCTTGGAAATTACCGAAATCCAAAAAAACTCGCAGCTGAGACGATTCTCGAAAACCACTCCAGAGACCTTGAATCGAAGATTCTTGGATGATTTTCGTATTTTCTGCCAAGCACTAGATATTGCCCGTAGAATCGGAGCGAAGCAAACCGTATTTATTCACATGTCTCATCAGGTCCTCCACGCACGGGAGAGTACACAACTGCCGGAGACGATGCGGTTCGGGTATGACGAAATGACTCTTAATTCAAGTTGACCATGAAACACCAAATTCTTATTCTGAACGGTCCAAATCTCAATCTTTTGGGAGAGCGGGAACCCGATCAATATGGGAAACTATCTTTGGAGCAGCTTGAAGCTGATTTGCGGAGTGAGTTTCCAGATACGGATTTATCGTTCTATCAGAGCAACCATGAAGGGGATCTGGTTGATCGCCTTCATCAGGCGCACCGCTCGGGTCTGAAGGGGATTGTATTCAATCCGGGAGCCTATACCCATACATCGGTAGCCTTGCGGGATGCCGTGCGGGCAATCGAAATCCCGGTGATTGAGGTTCACCTCAGCAATATTTATTCCCGGGAAGCTTTTCGACATTTCTCTTATCTGGCACCGGTCTGTGTGGGACAAATCTCAGGTCTGGGCACCACGGGATATAGCCTAGCTGTTCATTGGTTGCGGGCGAACGCTTAGGGACGCCGGGCGACGATGGGCTCTCTGCGCCCACTCCCGAACGCTTTCGGGCGCAGTCGCAGAGCCGGTGCGGCCTGCCGCCGCTTGAATTCAGTCTGATCCACCTGGCGGGCGATTTCCTGGACAAGGTCTTTGTCGTAATCCAGAAGCTCAGCCGTTTCCACCACACTCATCTGGTGTTCGATGTACTGTTTAAGGATCCTGTCGAGTATATCGTACGGTGGCAGGGAATCCAAATCTTTCTGGCCTGGACTCAATTCGGCCGAGGGGGGCTTGTGCATTGTAGATGCGGGAATAATTCTTTTTGGCCGGTTCAACAATTTTGCCAACTCATATACCTCTGTTTTATAGAGGTCTCCCAGAACCGCAAGTCCACCACTCATGTCGCCATATAGCGTCGCGTACCCCATCGCGAGTTCACTTTTATTTCCGGTGGCAAGGACCATTCCCCTATACTTGTTGGCAAAAGCCATGAGCAGGGTTCCCCGTATACGTGCCTGAATATTCTCTTCCGTCACATCATGATAATAATTTTCGAAAGGTTTGCGAAGAGCGTTGTTAAAACTATTCATCAGGCGTTGAATCGGGATCGTGATCAGCTTGATTCCAAGGTTCAAAGCCAGGCTTTTGGCATCGTCTTTCGACCCTTTGGAAGAGAAACTTGAGGGCATGGAAACACCTACGACCCGCCCTGGCCCCAATGCACGCACGGCAAGCGCAGCGGTCACTGCGGAGTCAATGCCTCCACTCAGACCAACAATCACCCCTCCACGAATCCCGGTTTTGTTCATGTAATCCCGAATCCCCAAGGTCAAGGCTTCCCGTACCTGTTTTCTCGCAGGGATGGAGATAAATTTTGATCTTGGTGCTTTCTCCGTATCCCACTCCAGCAGTGCTTCCTCAAATGCCGGGGCTTCAAGCACCTTTCCCCCCTGCATGACACAGCTTCGTCCATCAAAAATCAAGTCCGTATTTGCTCCAACCAGGTTCGTGAAGATATAGGGTCGTCCGTACTTTTGATGAACAGTTTCCATGAGTTCATAACGCTCAAGATGCTTGTCAATCGCAAAGGGGGAGGCGCAGAGGTTGATAAAAAGGTCCGGGGACTGTGCGGCCAATGTAGAAACCGGATCGTGTGGATAAGGCTTTACATCCAAGTCATGCACATTCCACAGGTCTTCGCAAATATGAACGCCCAGATTCAGTCCACGCCAGCGAAGGACGATGGGGGACGATCCGGCGGCGAAGTATCGCTGCTCATCAAATACATCATAGGTGGGCAGGAGCTGTTTATGGCAGACCCCGAGACAATGACCATCTTCATACAGGTATGCTGCATTGTGCAGAGGCTTTCCATGTCCCGTATGATATGCCAACCCTCCGAGAAGCACTCCCAGGCCCCTGGGGAGCAACTTTGCCAGTCTCTGGCGTTCCTGATGTTCGCGGGTCACAAATTCCTTGGTCTCCAACAGGTCTATCGGAGGATACCCTGTGAGGGTCAGTTCGGGGAATACTGTCAGGTCAGCACCGCAGGCATGTGCTTTCTCGGAGTAGTGCAGTACCTTGTCTGAGTTTCCCCTCAGGTCTCCTACAACCGTATTTATTTGTGCCAAGGCCAGCTTCATATGGGATCCCTAATGCAAATCCCTAAGTAATACGATTAACCGCAATGCATTCTCCATTATAGTCCCATGAAAACGCAAACAAGCATCTATTTCTTTCTCGGTCTTTTTATCTGCACCCTGGCTCAAGCACAGGATATTACTGCATTTACCAATGTGAATGTACTTCCCATGGATCGAGACCAAGTCCTGACTGCACATACGGTGGTGGTCGAGGGAGATTGGATTCGATCGGTTGGAGCGGACATTGAAGTCCCCAGTGGTGCCCATATTATTGATGGGACGGGGAAGTTCTTGATGCCCGGGCTCGCAGAAATGCACGGCCATGTACCGCGACCGGATGAGCCTGCACAGTATACCGAGGATGTTCTGTTCCTGTACGTAGCCAATGGAATCACTACGGTCCGGGGAATGCTTGGGGCGGAGGGACAATTGGAGCTTCGGCAGCGCGCCAACAGCAGTGAGTTGATTGCACCGAACCTGTACCTGGCGGGGCCCAGCTTTAGTGGCAGTTCGGTGAACTCACCGGAGCAGGCCGTTGCGATGGTTCGGTCGCAGGCGGCGGAAGGATGGGATCTGTTGAAGGTGCTCCCGGGCCCGACGAAAGATGAATTTGATGCCATGGCAACCGCGGCGGCTGAAGAGGGAATTCGTTTTGGTGGGCATGTGCCTGCGGATGTGGGCCTGATCCATGCATTAAATATGAACCAGGAGACGTTTGATCATATCGATGGGTATGTTGAATATCTTCGTTCAGAGGATCGTCCAGAAGACGAGATGCTTGAGGAAGCCATTGCACTCACCAAAGAAAAAGGGGCCTGGATCGTGCCTACCATGGCGTTATGGGAAGTTCTACATGGGACGATTGATCTGGAGGATCTCCGTGCATACGACGAACTCAAGTATATGCCGCGCGCGGTGGTTGATAACTGGTTCCGGGTGGTTGAAGGGCGGCAGCGCAATCCGGGGTATGACAGAGCTGCCGCCCTGGAGCTGATTCGCACCCGGATGCGGGTATTGCGTGCACTCCACAAGTCGGGGGTTCGAATTCTCATGGGGACGGACGCCCCCCAATTCTTCAGCGTACCGGGATTCTCTCTGCATCGTGAGCTTGAGCGTATGGTGGATGCCGGTATGTCGAACTATGCGATTCTTGATTCAGGGACACGCGCTGTAGGGGAGTACTTTGCACATAAGGACGTCTTTGGCACAATCAGCGAGGGATCCCGGGCAGATCTGCTTCTGGTGGATGGAAATCCTCTGGACGATCTGGCTCATTTGAAGGAGTTGTCCGGGGTGATGGTTCGGGGGAACTGGCTCGGGCGCTCAGAGATCCAGGCACGTCTGGAAAACATTGAAGAATCACACAGCCCACCGAACCAGCCCTAATGCGGACGTTCATCTTCCTTGCAGTCCTTCTGGGAGGCACTTCAATCGTGTCCCAGGCGCAGAATGGAGAGGATCTTTTAAATGCAGGGCAATACGGCACCGCACGCGAAGCCTTCGCGGACAGCCTGTATGGCGTGAACATTGAAGGGTACTTTGAAACCTATCTGCAGACGGGTAGCTATGAGGCGGGGCTTCGCAGAGCACGGCAGTTACTGCGCAATTCCTCGCAGCCGGAATATGTGAACTATGCCATCGGCCGTCTGCACATGGCGCTGGGGAACTGGCGTGAAGCGGAGGACTCGTATATCACGGCCATTCAATCCAGAAATGACTATTGGCGTGCAGGGCTGGAATTGGCCAATCTTCACCGCCTTCGCGGAAATTCCCGTCAGGCAGAGCGCCTATACTCCATCATTAACAGTCGCTTAAGGCAAGGGGGATTCACTACGGCCAAAGGTTTTGCGGTCGGAGCGCAGGCGGCAAAGCAACTCGGCGCTTATCACGAGGCAAACGAGGCGTTCTCAACTGCGCTGAGGCTGGATCCAGACAATGTTCAGATTTTGTTATGGCATGGGGATCTTTATCAGAGAACCTATGACGAAGCGTTTGCAAATGAGCGCTACAGCAAAGCTCTTTCCATTAACCCAAATCGTCCAGAAACGTACGTAAAGCTGGCTTCCGTCACAGGATCCTATGCCAGAAAAGAAGAATTGGCAAAACAGGCACTGAAGATGGCGGAGCAGTATGCACCGGCGTTGGCACTGATGGCCAGGTTATATCTACTGGATGGCGACTATACGGAGGCGGCATCTGTGGCTCGCGCGGCTTTGGATCAGGATCCCGGACATTTGGAGGCGTGGGCGCATTACGCCGCTGCACAGCATATGCAGGGTAACCATGAGGCAGTGGGCCAGGCTGAGATCGCTGTGAATCAGCGAACCAGCCAGCTGGCTGATTTCTACCGGGTGATGAGTGAAGATCTATCTCTGCGGTTCAGGTATCCTGATGCGGCCGCGTACGCACAAAAAGCAGTGGAGTCAAATCCGGAAAATGCGGCGGCAAACGCAACGTATGCAACCGCACTCATGCGCCTGGGAGAAGTCCAGTCCGCGCGTACCCATCTGGAGCGCAGCTATGCCAGCGATGGCTTTAACCTTTACGCATCCAACAGCTTGAGCCTGTTGGATGAGTTGGATCAATTCTCTACGCTCACCAGTGTGCACTTTACACTCCGAATTCATTCCAGCGAAGAGAAGGTGCTGGGGCCAATCATGTTGCGCGAAGCGGAACGGGCCTATGAAGCGTTGCAGGCTCATTACGAGTATCAGCCCTCAGGTCGGATCCTGTTGGAGGCATACAATGATGCCGACGACTTCGCGGTCCGCGTTGCAGGGATTCCTCATGTCGGGCTGTTGGGAGTTTGCTTTGGGGATGTTGTGGCGATGAACACACCGGCGGCACAACCGGACATGCCGTACAACTGGGCACGCACACTTTGGCATGAGTTGGCGCACACGATGACGGTCGGCCTGAGTGATTACCGCGTGCCTAGATGGTTGACCGAGGGACTATCCGTCTATGAAGAGGTGCGTGCAAATCCGGCGTGGAGGCGTGATATGGAGATCCAGTTCTTCACCGCCTATGATCAGGATCGGCTCTATGAACTTGAAAATATTGATCGCGGGTTTACACGCCCGACGTTTCAGGGACAGGTTCTTTTGAGCTATTACCACGCGTACCGTGTGGTTGAATTTCTTTCAGTGGAGCACGGGTTTGATGCGCTGACACGTCTTCTGAGCGCTTTGAGTCAGGGGCAGACGGAAGAGATGGCAATGCAAAGCGTATTTGGGAAATCGCGCAGGGAGCTGGACAAAGAATTCCGGGGACACCTGGAGCAGCAGCGTGCACGGCTTGTCCCGGTGCTCCGGGGATGGCCGGACATGCTAACCGAGGAACAGCACGGCGGCAACCTGGCTAGCTATTTGGCTCAGGCAGGCCAGGATTCATTTTATGGACTCCTCACGAGCGCCGAGAAGGCGCTGGAGCAGGGAGAGCTGGAGGTTGCCGAATCCACCTATCGAAAAGCATTGGATCTCTATTCAGACTATACGGGTCCAGGAAATCCATATGAAGGTCTGGCAGAAATTTATCGCCAGCGCAGCCAGACGGCGGAGTTTGCTCGGGTCTTGCGGGACTATCTTGGAATCCATCCTTATGGAGAGCAGTACGCGGTTGAATTGGCAGAAATCCTCCTGCAGCAGGCAGACACCACTGGGGCGGTGCACTATTTAACCCGTTCGCGCTACACAGCACCGTATAATATGGAGGTCCTCGGGCAATTGGCGCAGCTGCATGCGGATGCAGGTCAGCACGCACATGAGGTGGAAAATCGGCGGGCGATCCTGGCTCTGGAGCCGGTCAACCGCGCAGAGGCGCAATTTGCACTTGCGATGAGTCTATACCATAACCGGCAGATGGCCGAAGCCAGGCGTGCGGTACTACAGTCCCTGGAAACTGCACCTGGGTACCGCGAGGCGCAAAAGTTGCTCTTGAAAATTGTAGACGATGCGAATGACTAGACGGATTTGGCTGGTTGCAGTCGCTTTCTTATTGTCTGGAATCGTACAGGAAGCCGGGGCGCAGGCGGATTACGGGTTTCGCTTCGTGCGGGTACGGTTTGAGACACCTGGGATGCAGCAGAGGGGGTGGGGGCGTGGTGGAGGCCCCATGTGGGCGCATGATTATCCGGTCGCGGAGCAGAATTTTTATATCGCTCTCAAGCGGACGACCACGATTCATGTCGAGGAGCCCCATCTGGTGCTGGATCTGATGGATCCAGCCATCTTCGAACATCCGATCCTTTATCTGTGTGAGCCGGGGTACTGGCATATGACAGACGAAGAAGTGGAGCAGTTGAGCGAGTATCTCAACCGAGGCGGTTTCCTCCTTTTTGATGATTTTCGAGGGGACTACGAGTGGTATAACCTCTATGAGCAGATGCAGCGCGTACTTCCGAACCGGGAACCGGTGGAGCTTCCTGCGACCCATCCAATATGGAATATCTACTTTGACATTGACCCGGTTGCCGCTCCTTCCCTGGTCAGTGGGTATTCCGGGACGTTTGAATATGATCGGTATATGGCCTACTTTGACGACAGTGGTCGTTTGGTTGCACTTGCAAATCACAACCAGGATATTGGTGACGGCTGGGAATATCCCGATCGGGATTTTGAGAATGCCTCTACGGTCAGTTTCCAGATGGGCATCAACTTTGTGATGTATGCCCTCACCCATTGAGGGACGGTTTGATTCGCATTGTGAACGGGGCTGGATTAGCCACATTTTAACTGGTCCTGAGTATCATGTCTGCAGTTTAAACTCCATTGATTTTGGCAACTCCAGAGACGGAAAAACAAGCACTTGGGCGCCTTCGAGAAGGCAAATCACAAATTATGTCGCAGATACGTCGACGCATTGTCGGTCAGGATGATGTGATTGAACAGGTTTTGATCGCACTTTTTGCGGGCGGTCACTGTCTATTGACAGGTGTTCCCGGTCTGGCAAAAACGCTGTTAATCCGGTCTCTTGGCGAGATGCTGGATTTGTCCTATAAGCGGATTCAGTTTACCCCGGACCTGATGCCGGCGGACATCACGGGGATGGACATGTTGGACGAAGACCGCACCACCGGTCGCAGGACCATTGAGTTTGTCGAGGGTCCTATTTTTGCCAACATCATTCTTGCGGACGAGATCAATCGCACCCCGCCCAAAACGCAGGCGGCCTTACTGGAAGCGATGCAGGAATACCAGGTTACTGCTGCAGGGGAGTGTTATTCACTGGACAAACCCTTCTTCGTACTTGCAACTCAAAACCCGATTGAGCTCGAGGGGACCTATCCGCTGCCGGAAGCACAATTGGACCGGTTTATGTTCAATATCGTGATTGATTATTTATCTGCGGAGGATGAGTTGACCGTTGCTCTGGAAACGACCAGTCGTGATCAGGAGCCGGTTGAAAAGGCCTTGTCCGGGGCGGATATTCTATCCTTTCAGCACGAAGTTCGCAATGTATTCGTTCCCCAAAACGTCGCGCAGTTTGCGGTGGATCTGGTCCGCAGTACGCGGCCAAAGGCGGAGGATGCTCTGGAGTTTGTTTCGAACTGGGTGAGTTGGGGTGCCGGCCTGCGGGCGACGCAGTACCTCCTCCTTGGAGGCAAGGTGCGGGCTGCATTACGCGGCCGCTACAATGTAGCCATTGAAGACATTCACGCGTTAGCCCATCCCGTGCTCCGTCATCGCGTATTGACAAATTTCTATGCAGAGAGCGAAGGAGTGACGGTGGAATCGGTTATTGATCGTCTTCTATCGGAGGTCTCCGAGCCCATAAGCGGCCTTTCGTAATGAGGTAGGAGTGTTGCGGCTGCATCTTGCAGTTACCACAGGCCGATATGGAGGTTTCTACCAAGTGAGCGAGCACCGAAGCTTATACTGAGAAATGATACCTCAAACTGTATTTCCCTGAACAGCTTAAGCACTTACTGGTCGGTGTATCGCTCCGGTAACCAGAGAAATTCCTCAGTTGGGGAGCTTAAACCTGCAGCCTGCTTGTACCGTGGTGTCTATTTCCGTGCTTTGTGGCTGATATCCCACCAGATGGGTTCAATCCCTGAATTCTAAGCTCCGGGATGGTGTTTTATGTGGGCACATGGGAAATTGTCAGCACGGTGAACAAATATGACAGGTGGATCTACAGATCCATTTTTGGGGACATACTCAAGCCCAAGAGAACTCGCGATCATTTCACGCACTGCGCAGGCCGCTAATGATCGCGTCTTTGTACGCTCGGTTCCGCGAGAACACTACTGCTTATTCAAATGAATATCTGAATCGCACCCAATAAGGCGGTTGCGATCCCGATCACCCAGAGGAAGGTGCTGTGCTGGCGATTCATGGAATCAACAAGCATGTCCATCTTTGCATTCATGGATTCAGCAAGCGCGTCCATCTTTGCATTTTGAGCTTCAATCTTAGTGATTACATTTGATCCTGCCATGTTATATTGATTTTCTAAGAGTTCGTGAGTCTCCTCGGGGGATAATGTCTTCCCCTCGCTCAGCTTACGCAACAGGACGAAGCTACGAATTGATTCAGGTCTCTGCTCTTCCATGTAAATTCAAGGGACCTATACATACAAATATAATGTGTAAGGCATTCATGTTTTTTCTGATGTTTGATGTCCCGCTGCCTAGTTGGCACATTCCCGCTCAGTAACTACGGGTTCCCCACAGGCTCCACAGCCACCGGCGATCTCGCCGAACACCATTCCAGACGGAACAACTACAGGTATTCAACAAAAATGCAAAAGTTCCCCATACCAATGTGCAGTTCAGGCTATCATTTCTTAAATTGAGGTATCTTACTTTGCGTCAGGAGTAATTTCGTTGTCTTGACTTCGACGGTTATCTCCGTCATGGGGGTTCTGGAGTGGGATTTCCGGGAAAACTGAACACTACCAATCCCCCTTTTCAGGGGGAAATGATGAAGATCAGGACCGAATGGGACGCTTGATTTAGGAGGTCGTCCCCTCTTTGAACAGCACGGTCTGGCGCCCGCTCGTTCCCCCAAGTTCCAAGCTCTGGGGCCATGTTTTATGTGAGCACATGGGAAGCTGTCAGTACAGTGGGCAAGTATGCCCTGTAGATTGCGGGTCTACTTTGGGATCTACCAAATCCATAATCGTTTCACGCGCTGAAGGATGTCACTGATCTCGTCTTTGTACGCTTGATCCCGCGAGAGTACCGCTACTTATTCAAGTGAATATCTGAATTGCACCCAAAAAGGCGGTTGCGATCCCGATCACCCAGAGAAAGGTGCTATATTGGCGATCCATGGAATCCTTTAGGGCATCCAACCTCGCAACAAGAGCGTCCTGCCTTACATTCATGGATTCAACAAGAGCGTCCTGCCTTGCATTCATGGATTCAACGAAGGCATCCAGCTTTGCATTTTGAGCTTCAATCTTGGTGATTACGTTTAATCCTGCCATGTTGTATTGATTTTCTAAGAGTTCATGAGTCTCCTCGGGAGACAACATCTCCTTCCCGCTCAACTTGCGCAGCAAGGCAAAGGTTCGGACTGCCTCAGGTCTTTGCTCTTCCATGCAAATTTGATGGTCTTATATGAATATAATGTTTAGCACCCATATTTTTTCTGATATTTAATGCCCCGCTGGTTGGCCCATATTCTTGCTTAGTGACTCTGCGCCTTACACAGGCCCCACAGCCGCTGGCGACCTAACCCAACTTCACATTTTGTAGTGATATAAAAATACGGACTTCTGGCATTCCCATTTTGGGAGCATTTTTTTTGACCATCTACTCTGGATTGACCGAGTCGGGTTTAGTGTGGTTTCATCTCTTGTTTTTTCTCTTGATCGAAGGACCTATTTGTCCAGAACTCTCCCGACCAGAGACAGGGATCGTGTCTCCATCTGGCGTTTCTTCTCCCACCTGTAAGCGACTGGATTCCATTTATGAGTCGGGGGGCTTTGAAGGAGTTTTCGGTGTATCGGAGAGAACCTGTTTGGTTCGGGTCGCATCGGGATCATAATGGAATCCCAGGATTTCGAAGACCTGCTCCAATAACGGCGTCAGGCGCTGATCCACCTCCAGAATCAATGCGCGCGTTTGGCTCATGGGCAACCTGGTGGTGATCCGTTTGACCTCATTGAGCTCATTGCGGATCGTATCCCAGCTGGCATGGATCCCCGCTTTTTTGAGTTTGCTGCGAACCAGATGCGCCACATGATAGGCCAGCACCGTGATGAATAAATGTCCCTCAATTCGTTCATCGTTACTGTGATAGAGGGGCCGTAATCCCAGATCCGACTTCATCGCCCGGAAGGTGTTTTCAATCTCTGTGAGCCGCCAATAGGTCCGTGCTACCTTTTCCAGGGACCAGTCCACATGACTGTGGCGCAGAACATATCCACCGGCGGCCGACCACCGGTCTCGATGCACTTCCCGCTGGGTAAAGGTCACACGTTCGGCATGGTTCGTTTCCTCTTTTTTCGTGATCTCTACCTCGTACAGATGACTCACTTTCTTGTGTTTTTCTTGCAGCCGACCGGCCTTGCGAACGACCTTTTCATACGTTTTGAGACAGTTCGGCTTGGAAAGCCCTTCATGCAGCTTGGTCAGTGCCTCTTCATATTTCGTACATTTCGAGGCAAGGATCTGCTCCTCGGTAGCCTGCCGGGCTGCGCTGTGTACATACACGAATCGCTCCGGGGCTTTGAGCTCTTCCGATTCCCCTTGCTGCGCGTCCTCGTCCAGCAATTCCCAAGCCCGGATTTTAACGCCACCCGCCGTCTCAAACTCCTCCTGCGGCGCCTGGGTGGGCACTGCGGGGGAGGTTGTCCGCTGAACGCAGATCCAATTCATCTTCTTCTCTTTCAGGTATGCAAGGTTCTGCTCGGTTGCAATGCCCGCATCCATAATGACCGTCGGCGTTTCATCACTCAAGTTTTCAATGGCCTGCCGGAGGGTTCCGGGTTCACTCACGTTGCCCGGCAAAATCTCCACATTGCGCGGGAAGCCCGAGACGTCCAGGGTCAAGGCCAGCGAGACCAGAGGACAATCATCGCGCTTCTGCTTGCTATGTCCATATCGTAATAACTCTCCCTTTTCCGTACCATGGTAAAACACGTTGGTCAGGTCATAAAAAATGATCGTCTCATGATCATCAAAGAATCCCTTGGTATTCCCATAGAGCTGATCCATGATCTCATGACGATGTTTGCATAACCAGTCAGAGGTCTCATACAATGTATTGAGACACGGCATCTTTGTAGAAAGGAGTTCCAGGATACTGGACGTGTTGGCCATCCAGTGATGGGTCGCCCGCTCACTGCCGGGATGGAGCATGCGCCCGACTATGACGGCACAGGCAAGATGGACATGATTTTCCGGGACATTGAGCTGCCGCAGAATTTCGGGGAGTTTCAACTGCTGGATCGCTTCCATCGCCAGACGCTCGCCCGCCACCGTGCGGGAGCCGGTATGTTCGATTTGATCGGGAAATACCTTGATGGACTCCACCGGGGGTTTGGCATAGATGTCAAATCCTTGCTTCAAGAGTCGGGTCACGAGGTCATCCACGGCATGCTGGAAGTCTTGGTCTTTTTCCGCAAAGGCCACGGTGGGTTGTCCTTTGAGTCGGGCAACGACCTCTCGGATCAGTTCGGGCCAATCGGATTTGGGGATCGAAAACTCCTGTCCGAGATTGAGGAGGGTTTTGTGTCGGCAGACGCCTTTGATGCGTTGAGATTGAAGCAGGAGAATGGTGCGGCGCTCTTGGCCATTTTTTCGAGTGTAGCGGTTGGCACGGATAAACATAATGGGATGCGCAATGGTGTAGGGAATTGGAACGGGGCATGGGTTCGCAGGTTCCAATCACTAAAATAATCACTACAATGGGGTTTTCCGTAAAACTCCACACAAAATGGTGCCAAAATGGCACAAAATTGGGCCGAGACGATGAAAAACAGGCCAAAAATGGTCACTATTGAGCCGTTTTGAGGAAAATGAACTCTGATTTTACTCCGAAATCAGTAACTTTTTAGGGCAAAATGTGAAGATGGGGCAGTACGGATCTACACCTTTTTCTCCTAACAAATATGCTCCGAACTCTGAAACACAGAAGGTATTCCGCTCCTTAGAATCAGCATCAGGTTTGATGACTTCTGTTGCAAGTCCCCAATGTCGGATAGAGCGTACCATGTTCTTGCCAACCCCAAACTCAACGATAGCAGTATCCGAATGGAAGATCGTGCCTTGCTTACCAACGGCATGCACAGCTTTTTTTAACCAGTTAAGCAGCAGCGGAAAGGTTTCGTGGCCAGAAAACGAATACTGCGAAGCCATGCTTAATGCGTAACTACTTTATGAGGCATAAAAGAACCTCATGCCGTATATCTGTTCTTGTTTATACTTCTACTCGTTCGCCTTGGGATGGGGTCAGGATACGGGCTTCAGGACAATGCTCACGAAGGTTTTTCTTCAGCCAACGCTTGGCCTCGGTCTCCCCATGCACCAGGATGATCGTTTTGGGCTGGAGCTCTGCGGCAAGCGCTGTGAGCTCTCTGCGGTGGGCATGCCCGCTGAAACGAAACCGGTCCACCTCGCATCCAATCTGCTGCATCCCGCGGTCAGGGCTGAGTAGCATCCCCTCCGCTCCACTCTGTGCTGCATGAAGCAGCTTCCCGGCGGGCAGATCCTCCTTGCTGAATCCGACAAAAAAGATGGCATGCTTCTCATTTTCAAGAAGCTCTACGGCAACCTGGTGCGACAGCGTACGCTCGATCATCATCCCGCTGGTCAGGACATGGATCCCAGGTTGATTTAAGATTCTGTTTCGAGCCTTGCGTGTTCGTGGAAATCGCTTCTGATCAACGGAATAGACCTCGAAATCGGGATCAATGCGAGGTGTAGACAAGCGGTAATCATCATAGATCCGCGAGACCTCGCGCAGTCCTCCCGCCGTATAGATGGGAGTCTCTGGATCAATCAGGTTTTGCATCTTGAAGCGCCCAAGCAAGGCAAGGATCTCTTGGGCACGCCCTAACATAAATACCGGCAGGAGTACGGTTCCTCCCCGACCCAGAACGGATGCAAGCCGCTGAGCAAACCGGATCTCTTCCTTGGGGCGGGTCACGGTTTCCGCAACTGGATCCGCACCGAGTGTAGACTCCATGATAAGTACATCAATCGGTGCGGAAGGATGTTTCGCTCCAGGAATCATCGTCTGTGCCTCCGAGCGGGTGTCGCTGGTGTAATATATCCGACGATGATCAGGGGTGGAGAGTAGTACACCCGCAGATCCTAGCAAATGTCCAGAGTAGTGGAGCTTGGCTCGTAGATGCTCCGATCCCAGATCAATCCATTGATCGTAGTCGTGGGCACAAAGTACATCAAATACATCATCCAAATCCTCTTCGTCAAACAACGCACGGAACGGGGAGGAGCCCTCATCAAACTTGCGTCTCTGGAGCCTGGCGGATGCGTACAGCATGAAGGTTGTCAAGGTCCGTGTGGCAGGCGTCAGGTGTATCCAGGCCCTCGGCCACTTTGCATTCAAGTTCGGGATGCTGCCAATATGATCATGATGCGCATGGGTGATGAACACATGATCGACGTTGTGATGTTCGATAGGGGAAAAATCCGGCAACGAGGCAGGACCTTCTTCATTCGGATCTGCACCGGCATCCAAGACAATGCCGCTGCCGTTCACTCCAAGGTAATGGCAGCTTGCGCCGATATCGTTGGCTCTGCCGAGCGAAATAAAATCCATATGTGAGGCTCAGTCGGACTGGCGCTGCTTAAAAGTCTCCCAGTCGTTCATGAACTTGGCAAGACCAATATCGGTGAGTGGGTGTGCAAGGAGTTGTTTGATCACGCCAAGTGGCATGGTCGCTACATGGGCCCCCAGGAGTGCAGATTGCACGACATGCATCGGATGGCGGATCGAAGCAGCAAGTACCTCGGTGGTATACCCGAAATTGTCATAAATCTCAATGATTTCCTGCAAGAGGGTCATGCCGTCGGAGGAAATGTCATCCAGGCGCCCGAGGAAAGGGCTGATGTATGCGGCGCCTGCTTTCGCGGCCAATAGCGCCTGGGTTGGAGAAAAGCAGAGGGTGCAGTTGGATCGGATTCCCTCCTGCGCAAGTGCATTGATAGCCTTGATCCCATCCAAAATCAGGGGAACCTTGACCACTACATTGTCACGGATTGCGGCAAGCGTCCGCCCCTGTTCCATGATCCCGTCAAAATCAACAGCGGTGACTTCAGCAGACACATCCCCTGGAACCATGTCACAGATTTTTGCAATGTGTTCATGAAAGTCCAGGGGCTTCCCCGCGCGTTCCGCCGCCATTTTCATGAGGGAGGGGTTCGTGGTTACCCCATCCAGGACTCCCATCTCTTCGGCCTCCTGAATTTCGGCTAGATCTGCGGTATCAATGAAGAATTTCATTCAAATCAAAATTTTTCTACATGTGTGATACCCCTGGCGGCGGAGTTTGATCAACCAACTTGATTACAATCAGGGTACGATCATCGCTGAGCACATCAACGGGGCCAGTAAATTGCTGGATGTCGTTTTGAATCAGTGCCGTAAGGGTATCTGCCGAGCGGCTGCGGTTGGCCAACGCCAGGTCCAACAGACGCTCCTCCGTATATTCATCCATAGCCTCTCCCA
This sequence comes from Rhodothermales bacterium, assembly GCA_965116685.1. Classification (GTDB taxonomy): domain Bacteria; phylum Bacteroidota; class Rhodothermia; order Rhodothermales; family Bin80; genus Bin80. The sequence goes on from OZ220707.1 coordinate 2,076,604, forward strand.
TCGCTTCCGTTACTCCATCGGTATACATAATGATCAAGTCTCCCGGTGCAAGGTTGATATAGCCCGCTTCGTAGGATGTATTTGGAATAATGCCAAGAAGCGGTCCCCCATCAGAGAGGCGTTCGACCTGTCCATTTGCCCGGATCAATAAAGGGGGTTCATGCCCGGCATTCACAAATGCAAGGGACCCGTCCAAGTAATAGATCCCCGCGAAAGCAGTAATGAATTTATCCGGGTCTGTGTTTTCGTACAGCATGCGATTGGTATGCTCAATCGCCTCCTGAAGCGTCAGGTTCATGGGCAGCATCACATGTGTGCATGCATGAATACTGGACATCAAGAGCGCTGCGGGCACCCCTTTACCGGTCACATCTGCAATCATAAAGAGGGTCCGGTTCTTGTTCAGGGGAGCGACATCAAAATAGTCTCCCCCGACTTCGCGGCTAGATAGCGCGAGGGTGGAAATTTCAATTCCAGGGAGTTCAGGAATTTTATCAGGCAGGAGGCGGCGTTGGATTGTGCGAGCCATTCGAAGCTCTTCCTCCAGTTGCTGTTTAGCAATCCGTTCCTCAATCAACTCAGCATTCTGAATTGAGGTGACTGCCAGGCTGCCGAGGGCATAGAGGAATTCGATATCCTTGCGGTTATAGTGGGAGCCGTTCATCTTTGCTCCAAGGCAAAGGACACCATGGACATCTCCCTGCTGCCGGATGGGCAGCACAATGGCAATCCCACTCTGGTCCAGGTGATCCCCCGGTTCAGCACGGACAAGATCCTGAATGTCGGACAGAAACGCCTTGGCAAGGTCCTTCGCCGTGATCTTCTTTCCCGATACAAGCTCAAAGGATCCATCCGGCCGTTTTAAGTAGAACAAGTGGCTCTGCACTACCATATGCCCCATGAGGGCGAACGAGAAAATTTTCAGAACATGCGACCGATCCACCGTCGCATTGAACTCTTTCGACAGCTCAAAGAGGGTATTGAGTTGCTGCACGGTGCTATCCAAATCCAGATTGGTCTTGCGCAACTCTTCCAGGATCAGCGAATTACGAACGGACGTTGAGGCCATATTGACCAGCGATTGCACAAACTGGAGTTCCTCTTCCTGAAAGGGTGCGCCAGTGATCTTGCTGCCAAGTGCAATGGCACCGATATCAGATTGATCATCTCGGACGGGTAGGAGTAGCCGAATTCCAAGAGAATGAAGCAGCGCAGGCAAATCCTCTCCTGCAATCAGGGTTTCCGAGATCAATGGCGGTAACTCAAGGCGGGACCCTTCTTCAACGGCAGGCCCCCCCTTGACCACAATCACACGCCAGTTCTGTTTCTCAGGATCGTACAGAAGCGCAATGCCCCGGGGAACCAGGAGCTTTCCCATGGCAGTCAAAAGCAGGTTACTCAGTACCGAATAGAGTTCCAGAGAGCTGGTCAGCACCTGGCTGGTCTGGAATAGTGCCTGCAAATCATGCCGCTGCACCTGCTCCGCCCTTGGGACCACTTCCTGCATTCACTCCCCTATCAAAGATCAAGCGACTCGCCCGGCTTTAATACCCGGGTGTCGCGTCCGATCTCATTCATGAGTTCCTGCCACTTTTCTGTATCTGCTTTGATTGGTGGGAATGTATCAAAATGGATGGGGATGGTGAGTTTGGGTTCAACTAAACGCGCTGCTTGCGTTGCACCAGCGATCCCCATCGTAAATACATCACCGATGGGAAGCAGGGCGAGATCAATCGTTTGTTGACTGCCAATCCAGGCCATTTCCTGGAAGGGGGATGTATCCCCTGCATTGTAGATACAAAGGTCTTCTGCATGAAGAAGGTATCCGTTCGGGTTCCCGCCGTAGGTTCCGTCCGGGAAGGAGGAGGAATGCCGCGCATGCGTCTGGGTTAAGACTCCCCATTCAAACCTGAATGACCCACCAGTATTCATGGGTTGAACCTTTGTATGTCCATTTTTTATGACGTACTCGGTGATTTCGTGGTTCGCGACAATCAGTGCATCACATCGTTTTGCGATCTCCATGGTGTCTCCCCAGTGATCCGCGTGTGCGTGCGTCAGAATAATGGCATCCGCCGATAGAGCATCAACGGTGGTCACCGCTTCTGCCAGGGGATTTCCAGTAATGAACGGGTCAAACAGGAGGGTTGCGCCGCCGGTTTTTATCTGCACGACCGAGTGCCCGAAGTAGGTGAGTTGCATCGCGCCGCTATTTGGTTAATAAAATTTGTCGTGTGTGTACCGCCCCGTCCAACCCCTGAAGACGCGCGAAGTAGGTTCCGCTCGGCAACTCATTTCCGTCCCAGATTGCTTCAAACTCACCGATCTCATGATGTCGATCAACCAGAACCGTGACGACATGACCAGAAAGATTGATAATGGAGAGTCGCAGATGCTGTGACTCGCGCACTTCATAGGTGATGGAGGTTCGAGGATTGAATGGATTGGGATAGTTTCCCAGAATTTCAATGGCGGAAGGGGTGGTTTTTGCGCCTAGCCCCAGCTTAATCGTTCCGACGACCTGAGACGTGTGCCCTTGGACCTCTTGAACCAGTCGGTAGAAAACGACACGGTCCGGTGCCTTCAGATCTGTATAAGACCAGTGGGTCCCCTCAAAGGAGCGGTTGATGCGAGCCAGTTCTTCGAACGTGAGGCCATCTTCAGAGCGTTCGACTAGAAATGCTTCCGAACTTGGATCTTCATTTTCCCAGGTGAGCATGACTCCCTGATCAAAAACGATCCCGCTAAACCCGCGAATGGGAGGGTTAAAGATAGGACCGCCCGGAGCGCGATACGCGATCGCATCACGTTCGTCAAAGTAGCGAAAGCTCCTGGCAGATTCAAAGTCAAGCACGAGCACTCCTTCTGCAGTGGGTGTTTGTCGCATCGTGGAGCGGATCTGGGTTGCCGTGCGCATCAGGGGCCACACGGACAGGTCGTCTATCTCACCTGCAAAGCGGCTCTCTTCCGAATGGACATGTCCACCCAGGGCGAGCGGCTGTGTTCCGCCCAAGTGAGTACCAGCGGGATCAAAAAGTGAGTCGGCGATCTGGCCGTCCAGGAAAAATTTTGTCCAGTAGGTTTCGGCATCATGGACCAACGCAACATGATGCCAGTTGCCATCAGCCACGGGAGATTCAGTGGCCAGTGTGACGTGATGTCCCGCCGTATTACGATAGTATCGCATTCGCCCCCTGGAGTCAATCACAAGCTCTATCGGGTAGAGGCTCATTTGTGAGCCGTCCCATGCGGATAGTACGACGGCATTTAGTGTAGCAGTTCGTATCCATAACTCCAGGGTATGACTGTCATGCAGGGTTTCCAGCCACTGTGGCTGAATATGCAGAGGGCGCGTGTTTTTGTCCAGAGCCAGGGCGGATCCAGATTCACTGCCAAGCAGGGGGCGCAGTTTCCCACGACGCACCGTTGCTTCGTCCTCCACATAGCTTGTGCCGACCTTTACAGCGGAAGCTACGGAGATTCTGTAATTGTGGGATACGCTACTTCGGTCCGTGAGTACCTGAAGGACAAGATCATAGGTCCCGCGCATCGGCTCGGTAGAGGACAATCGAATTCGTCCTCCCGAAAGCTCCATTGCCTCGAGCTCTACGTAGCGGTAGGACTGGCGAACAGCAGTTGCAGTGGTCAATTCCCAATCCGCAGGCAGTGAGACCACAAATCCTTCATTCAAAGGGATCCCATTCCACTGAGTAAACAGATTGATTGTTGTTCCAGGCTCATAGGTAGCTGGAAACCATGTATCACGTTCCTGCACACAGTACCCGTCTACTTGGGGAAGTATCCAGACAAGCGATAGCAAGGCGCACATACATCGGAGCATGCTCTCAAGCGGCAGGCACTTAAACGTTCCCAATTACCGGGAAGGCCTAAGATAAGAAGGAAATGAACTTTCTGCCGTGGGGACTATTCCCAACTGGCAGCGTTTAGCAGAGTTACGTCCGGGATATCCGATCCAATGTAATCATCGGAGTCTGGATCCCTGAGCAGATAGATGGCAACTCTTCCAGTATCATTGAGGGCGTACTCAAAGACATTTCCGGTGCGGGGTGAGTAGGTTATGGAGTCCAACACGATTTCTGAATCAAAAACGTTTAGGATATCGGCGGAAACCAGAGAGTCCGAATGGAGCCATAGAACGAGTGAATCTAGGGACGACGGGAAACGATCCTCTTGGCGTTCATAGTGTGTCAAACCCGTTCGGACATGAACCATCTGCTGACGCGTCAACTCCGTCAGGGCCTGGTCGCGCTCAATTGCATCCCATGGCTCTGTAATTGAGCGATATAGCCATATCGATAGAACCACGATTAGGACGGCCATCAAGGCCTGTATGGCAATTTTAACGTTGTGACTGACCATTATCACAGGGTAGCTGTTTAATAATACTAATTTAATACGAAAGCTGTGAAAACGAGGCAGTCACAGCAAATCACATGTAACTCCCCGTTGTACATTTAGTTGAGTTGTGTGCTTGCAGGCACACAACAACCAACAATCGGAAAGCGGAAGGTAACCATCATCTGCCTTCTTTGTTTTAGTATAAGTTAATAGCCTGACAGATCATTGCCAAATCTACTCATCAATATTGATCACGTTGCAACACTGCGCAATGCTCGCCGTGAAGCGTTTCCAGATCCTGTGAAGGCAGCGTGTCTGTGTGAAGCGTCCGGTGCAGACGGGATTGTCTTTCATCTGAGGGAGGATCGACGACACATCAATGATTATGATGTAGTTCGGCTTAAACAGGCTGTACAGGGGAAGCTGGATTTCGAGCTTTCAACAAACGAGGAGATCGTTGAGATCTGCTGCAGGACATGTCCAGATTTGGCTACACTTGTGCCGGAGCGCCGCGAAGAGATCACTACGGAGGGAGGGCTGGATGTGATCCGTGGTCAGGCCGCTCTGGCGGTCACCGTGGATCGCTTGAAGAAAGCGGGGATTGGGGAGGTTGCGTTGTTTGTTGATCCTGACGTAGATCAGATTCGGGCTGTGCGAGACACAGGTGCCTCCACGATTGAGTTGCATACGGGTGATTTCGCCAATGCACCGGCAGGTCCAGATCAGTTGCATGAGGTAAGCCGCATTGCGAAGGCGGCAGAATTTGCACATGAATGCGGGCTCATCGTCCACGCGGGCCATGGTCTGGACTACGAGAACTACCGCCTGTTTTCACGCTCGGTGCCGCATGTCTGTGAAGTATCTATCGGCTTTTCCGTCATTGCCCAGGCAATCTTTACAGGGCTTGGGGTCGCCGTGACGGAAATGGCTCGGCTGGTCAAGGGACAGGATGCATCCTGAAAATTTCAAGAATGGCTATGTGGCCCTGATTGGGAAACCCAATGTCGGCAAAAGTACGCTGTTGAATGCCCTCATGGGGCAGAAACTCTCCATTGTTACTCCCAAAGCCCAGACGACTCGTCATCGGGTACTGGGGATCCTGACAGAAGAGAACATCCAAATCATTTTTCTGGATACCCCAGGGATCATGCGCCCCAATACCAGTCTTGATCAGGCCATGATGCGGAAAGTGCGGGATTCGGTAGCAGATGCAGATCTGATCATTTTTATGGTGGATGCCCGTGCGGATGAGCCGGATTTGCGAGGGTTGAAGACGATCCTGGACCGACCCGCCATCCTGGCACTGAACAAAACAGACCTGGTGAGGCAGGACCGGCTGCTTCCCTTGGTTGATGCATACACCAATCTGCACTCTTTTAAGGCAGTCGTCCCGATCAGTGCGCTGAAGGAAACCAACCTCGATGCTCTCATGGAGGAGATCCGCAACTGCCTCCCATCAGGTCCGGCTCTTTATCCGGCCGAAATGATCAGTGAGCATCCCGAACGGTTTTTTGTTGCGGAGATCATCCGGGAGAAGGTTTTTGAACAATTCCACCAGGAGATCCCGTATTCGTCTACCGTAATCATTTCCAATTTCGTTGAGCGTGATCAGGCGAAGGACCTGATTGAAGCAGACATTATCGTAGAGCGCCCGAGTCAAAAGGGAATTCTTATTGGCGCAAAAGCCCGTGCACTCAAGGTGGTCGGGATCAAGGCACGCCAGGATATTGAGCAGTTTTTGGCGCGGGATGTATATCTGAAGCTCTTTGTTCGTGTCCGAAAGGACTGGCGTAATCAAGGCCAATTACTGCGATCTTTCGGCTATAAATAGCCAAGACCAAGGCCATCGCGCACTGCCCGCACATACGGCAGAGGGATTTCTGTAATGGTATGTCTATTGAAGGCGCGCCGCGGGGGGTAATTGCGGCGGAGTTGGCGGAACGTTTCTGCAATGTGGTCCTGGGGTACGTGCAGGATTTTTCGCATGCGTGTATCGTCTGCACCGATATCATATAACTGCTGCACGAGCGCATCCAGCCAGTTGGACCCAGATTCCGGGTTGAGTGAAAGAGGATCCGGTAAATTTTCTTGCAGCAATTGTTCGTAATCCCAGGTTCCCTGAACCTGAAAATGCTGGGTGACTGCCTCATAGAGCACGATGGTTCCCTGTAGTTTTCCATCTACGGAGTGGCCGGCAATATGCGGAGTGGCTAGCGTAACCTTTTGCAGTAATTCTGGATCAGGGACGGGTTCATTTTCCCATACATCAAGAACCGCAGCATCAATCTCTCCAGCCTTCAGGGCTCGTTTAAGTGCCTGATTGTCAATCACGTCCCCTCTCGAAGTATTCAAAACCCATGCCCCTGGCTTCATGGACCGAAGTTCAGCATCCCCGATGAGGTGATAGGTTTCGGGGGATTTGGGTACATGCAAGGTGAGAATGTCGGATCTGGTTAAGACGGTTTCCAGGTCCACAAAGTCGGGATGCCCCGCCTTTGCAAGTGGCGGGTCATTTTTCAAAACCCGAAGGCCAAAAGAGGGAGCTCGTCTCCCAAGGCGTCCGCCAATGTTGCCACATCCAATGATCCCCAGTGTCAGTCCTGTGAGCGCGCGCATCTTCAGAGCGTGCAATCGCAGGAGTGCAGTCAGAACATACTCCACGACGGAATCTGCATTCGATCCCGGTGCATGTACGAACGGAATTCCTCGCTCCTTTAGATATGATCGATCCACATGGTCAAACCCGGCGGTCGCCGATCCTACAAAGGTGACTTGGCTCTGTCTTAGAAGACCTTCATGAACCCGGGTTACACTTCTGACCAGAAGCACATTGGCCTGTGCACAAACCTCTGGTTTGATTGATTCAGCATCCAGCAAATGTACATTTCCTATAGAGGAAAACGCTTCCTTTACACGCGGAATATTTTCGTCTGCCACAATGGAAAGCATGTATCTTTTCTCGCTGGAGTTACGTATTAGACGGCCTAAATGTGTAATTCTTGTTCCCGGAAGATTTTTCCGACTTGATATTAATCAAATTATGCGTATAAGAAATAAATATTACTGGAGCGGGCTCTTGGGGCTATTTCTGGTATTGCTTATACCCGCTATGATCGTGTTTGCACCTCCACTTGGTGGTGGCAAATATTTGTCAGTCCAGCCGCCTCCTGCCCTTTTTGTACCCTCCTATGAGGAAACGTATGCTGCTTTCCAGAATCCATGGGGGATTGAGCCTGTTCATGTGGGCAACATTGATGGAGAGACCTTATGGCTGGCACGTGCAATGTTTTCGGAGAGTAAAAGGCATGATGAGCAGGAGCTAATTGGTTGGACAGTCCGAAACCGAGTCGAAGCGAAGCATCGTGGATGTACTTCTTATCAGGAGTGCGTATTGGATCCGTTTCAATTTAGTGCCTTCTTGCCGGGGCAGCCGAAGCAGAGTTATTATACCAGCTTATTGGAGACTTCGGAAGTAGCTGGTTGGCAAAGAACGTTGGCACTGGCCCATTATATTCGCAATGCTGACGGGCAACTCCGTCCGTTTAGCCGCAGTGTTCTCCATTTTTATAGCGAGCAATCCATGCTGGATCCGGCTCTTCCCCCCGACTGGGTAGGGGATCTCACCCCGATCATTCCTCAGCGGAGAATACAGCTGGATGAGCAAAGATTCCGATTTTATTCGGGAGTGAAATAAGAGGGAGTTCTGTCCCAAAGAAGATCGCGTATCCCGGTAGTGTTCAACGACCATTCGTTTGAGAGCAGGGGTGTGCGATGAGACAGCGCAGCACGATGGCAGTGAATAGGGTATATAACGGGTTGTCTGCCCCTGCCAACGCATGCTTTGTCCAATTCGGACTCGTCCCATAACAGAGTTGCTCACTCCTCTGGAATCACCTTACACAGACCCGTACGTGCAGCGATATGGGCGAGCATCGCGGAATGGAAAAAATGCGCGCACAAAGGTGCCTTGGCAGTGAATTGTGTCGTCTCGAAATTGGCTAGGATCAGCAGAGGTTGAGATGTCAGCTTGTATCATCTCGGGAGCGGAATAAACTATATCTCCAGAATTGCGTAAAATTGTGTAAATCGAGTGATATGAGCGCTGAGTTTCGTTGGGAACGCATCAATAATAGTCGGCATGAGTATGCTTGCAACCGAAGAGGCGGGATCGACCCCGCAGGTAAATTCGCCTGATACTGGACGACGTATTGCTGTATTGCTCCAAACAAGACAGGCAGCTTAATTCAAATGAACGGATTCGGCAACTAGATCGGAGTTATGAGAAGGAGCTTTGATCTTTTGGAGCAATCCATTTTTGGAGTGATTAACAAAAAAGCGTGTCTCCTTGAAGATAAGTTGGAGGGAGATGTTATTTTTTACCATGGTGGAATCCATCCAGGCTATTTTAGGCTTTTTCGTGATTTTGTTGAAAAAGTAAAATCCAAGTCCAACAGAGAAAACAATGCAATTGCAGTTTTCCTCCGAACTGCGGGTGGTTCGCCTGAAATGGCCGAAATGATGGTTTCGGCTTTGAGAAAACATTACGAATCTGTCTATTTCGTAGTGCCTGATTTGGCAATGTCTGCCGGTACAATTCTTTGTATGTCGGCTGATAAAATATACATGGACTACTCCTCAAGTCTCGGTCCAATTGATCCGCAGGTACCTGCACCAGACACGGGGGGGACTCTCTACCATTTATGCAAGTAAAAAAGCGGGATTTTAGAATTTTTTTTTTCAGGCATGATTTTTTGATCGTTTCACTACGAATTTTGCCCGTTTCCGTATGATTTCGCACAGATCTGCCGCCCCCAACTCTTCAATCATCGGGGTTGATCCTTATAACTTTGCAAGTGATGACATCGCAGACTGCAGATCAGTTGATGTACTCGTGGAATGACAGAGCAAGCCCATAAACTGAGACAACGGGCACCTCAATTTTGATGTAATACTCTACCGTTAAGTGAGTGTCAGGATACGAAAATCCTCCACCGCCAGGGGGTTAAGGACAATGGATAGAGCAATTCATGAGGCAGCGGCGGTTCTACGACTGGGATCAAAGAGGGTCCGATCTCGAAGCATTACGCAAGCGACGGCCAAGAGGCGATCGCCAACCGATCGCAGACACCGGCCGTGGGTATGCCCTCGCTTACGTAGAGCTTGGTACTTTGCTTTGCTGATGGGATCATGCTGTATCGCGACTCTGCTCCAGTGGTAGACCGCATTGCCCAAGCGGGACTGGTAGGCTTTTCGTCGAACGACTTGCCACGATTTTCCAGAACGTTTTGTCACCGGTGCCACCCCACAAAAACATCGCAGGCCTCGATAATTTCGATCGTAGAGTAATTCATAGCCTTCCGAGATGATCGTTGCCAGGACCATTGGTCCCACCCCTGGAAGGGAGGAGAGGATCTCTACATCGCTCAAGGCTTTTTTATCGGTGGATGTTTCCTGCTCAGGTGCCGTGTTCAGCGACGTGCAGTTTGCTGTCGCTGGACCCGGAATGTCGTTGAGCGAATCAAGAATCGTTTCCATGGCTTGTTTCGCTTCGCTGATCTGCTGTTGAATTACCTTGAGCTGTTGCAGACAAACTTGGATGCAAAACGTTGCGCCCTTCACCGTACCGGGGTCGGCGCTGACGGCTTCGGCTCGCAGCTGTGTGAGCACCTCTTCTGCATTCAAACGCCGTATGCGGTGGTTTTTTAGGATCTTTTCTACCGAACTGAGATGAATCCGGCGTGCACGCTTCGGCGTGAGAACGAGTTTCCAGAGGGCTAGGAACACGGGGGAGTACAACTCGAACTTGAGTTCCAAGAACTGTGGGAAGTACTCCCAGAGTTCCATTCGGACCTGGTGGACGAGCCGAGTACGTTGGCGGATCAATTCATCGCTGATCCGTGACAACTTACGCAGTTCAGAGATTTTGGGATGCGCAGGTGCCAGTTTACGGAAACATTCCAGATCGGTCCGGAGGGCATTGGCGAGGACCCAGGCATCTTTGCGATCATCTTTCGACCCTGCAGGCGAGAATCGATCCCGGAATCGGTCGGATGCTCGCCATGTGGGAGTTGTTTGGGATTGATGGAAAAGACGTGAATCCCACGCCCCAACAGAGCCTCCACAATAGGACCGTGCGGAACCTCAATGCCGACGCCAATATGCTCGGCATAACCGTCTGCGTGATCAAGGATCCAATCGACGAATCCTTGGATGCCTTCGCCGGAATGAGAAAACTTCTTCTCCCCCAGACGGTCCCCCTCTTGGTTCAGGATGCAGGCTTGGTGAAACTGGGACCCCCAGTCAACGCCAACCAGGATAACGAGTTGTTGCAACTTCTTGGACATAATTCAGTACCTTTTTAAGGTTGGAAAAATGCGGGTCGCCGTGACGTTGCGTCTGTCCCTGTATCAATGCTAATAGCATACACTCTCTACTGGACGTCTAATCACGGTACTCCCTGGGGTACTAGTCCCCCCCAGGCGTTCTAGACGCAGGGGGCGTTTGGTTACTCCCAGGGAGATTACCCGCGCTACATGGTGCAAAACAAAAATTCTTGTTTTGTAAATCCAGAACATTCAACGGTGCCGCAACTCAAAATCTTCCGCGATATCGAAAAATTTTCATTTGATGATTTACAAAATTGAACCCTGTTGAACATCATCTATAAGATACAGGGGTATGTTCCAGCACTTGGTTATCTTGACAAAGTCAGTGAACTAACAAACAAGGGTAACTTGGCCCCAGCAGATGTAGTTCTTCTAAGAGGTATAGATTTGGCAAAATTGGCATTGTATGAACAGGCCCGAGATTTGTCCGTAGATCTGCTCAAAAAGTGGTTGGTTAAGTATAAATTCAAAAACTGGCAAAAGCACAGGACAGATGAAAGGAAAAAGGGGAAACCCGTTACGGATTCGGAAAAGGAAGCCAGAGCGGAGGAAATTGCCAGATCGCTGGGAAATCATAAGATGTGGCGTTCTCATGGACGGCGGTTAGACGTTGGAAAGCTAAAGAGCCTTAGAATTGAGATTGATGACTATTCAGACAACGATGAATTGCGAAATTTGATCAGAGCGTACAATGACCCGCTAACGGGTTACATTGACCAAATGCAGATGCCCTTTTTTCTCCACAATCACCATATCAACCTATAGGAGGCACACATGTCACTTCTAAAGAAAATGGAAGATGTTTTGGCTCAGATTGAAGCAAAAGACCAAGGTCGCAGAGATGCCATATGTCGCGCAGAAGAGCTATCGGACGAGTTTTCCGATATAAAACCAAAAACGGATATTCCCTCACCTGAGCAGTTGATGGGACTCGCCGTTTCCTCCAAAGACGTTCAGTTGTGGTAATTCCAAGATAGGATCAGAGAAGATTCGTACTCCGTCATCCTCCAAGTAGCGAAGTGATGGCGTCGACGTTCGTACGAGAATCCAGTAAGTGATTTGAAGGCGGAATATGTTAGACCTATATTTGCCTCAAAACGAACAAGGTCGTACTAGCATCTATCAGATCTACTCCGCGACAATCTTCTGGATAATGTTTTCAACAGCGATCTCTCCCAGATTTCCCTCTACATTCGCGAGATAGTGCCGACAGATTGCCAGATCAAGGGCTTCCATGCTCAAATCGATCGCGCGCTGCATCCGAATCCGACCGGGAGAGAGCATGATGTTGCACAAGAGAAACCCGCATCCATCATCTGACACGCGGACATGAATGGTATCCTTCCTTATGCCATCCAATTTTAGGGGCACAAATCCAGCGCGGTAACCTAAAGGCCAACGGACAGACGAATCATGGCCATATTGAGCTTTTGGGGGTTACCGACTTGAAGGGAAATCAATTGAAGAACAATCTCGTTCTCAATAAACTGGGTCAGGCCGAATACGTATGCAATTTCAGGGTACAGGCTAACCGGTCCCAGGTCAATCACTAGTCCACCTCCGATCTCACCGGCGTAAGAGAGGGCTCTCAGGTCATTACTGAGTTCCTGGTCCGTGTTGGTCGGGATCCGAAATACCGGACCGGCAAAAACATACGGACTCACCACACGTGAAGGCAAACCCATGCGAAGAATCAGGTAGAGTTCAGTCAGTGAGACATCAAAGTTTTCGCGAATTGCAGGATAGTTATCTTGGATCCCTTCGAGTAATTTCCCGGCGGCCATATATCGTCCACCTGCACGTAGTGCTGCCACCGGACCGAGTGGGAATTCAAACCAAGCCCCCACATGCCATCCAGTTTGGCTCTCGAATTTTGTTTCCAACTCGTTGAGGTCAATGTCCCCCAACCGCTGAAAATTTCCACCGGCAGTCACGCCAAAGGTTTGTGCAGGCGCGTTGGAGGCCAGTAAGGATCCAGCAAAAACGAGAGCGATAAGACGAGTCATGTTTTTTCTTAAGATTAGGACTGCAACCTTATGCTCACCATTGTGGTTTCCTGCGAGGACCATTAAAGTTCATTTATGCGAATTGGAATTACCTGTTACCCGGTTTACGGCGGAAGTGGCGTCGTCGCCACTGAGCTCGGCAGAGCGCTTGCTACCCGCGGACATGAAATTCACTTCATTGCCTACTCGCTACCCTTCCGGCTCAGCAAGGTTACGGAGAATATATATTTTCACGAAGTGAGTGTAAATCGTTATCCCCTTTTTGATTTTCCGCCATACGCACTCTCTCTGACAAGTAAGATGGTGGATGTTGCAAAGTACGAAGCATTGGACCTGCTTCATGTACACTATGCGATTCCGCATGCAACCAGTGCCGTCCTGGCACGGGATATCCTCGAAAAGGAATCCCGTTCACTTCCTGTGGTCACGACACTGCATGGAACGGATATCACTATCGTAGGGCAGGATGCATCCTACAACCCCGTCGTCACCTATTCGATTAATGCGTCGGACGGCGTGACTGCGGTCTCCAACTTTCTACGACAGGAGACTTACGATGCGTTCGACATAGAGGTGCCCATCAAGGTGATTCCAAATTTTATTGATACGGAGCATTTTCGGCGACTGGAAAAAGAACATTTCAGGACAGCAATCTGTGCACCTGGGCAGAAAGTGGTTGTGCACGTGTCTAATTTTCGGCGCGTGAAGAATGTCTCTCATGTCGTAGAAGTCTTTCACCGGATTCTTCAGGAGGGGATATCCGCAAAACTTCTTTTGGTCGGGGATGGGCCAGATCGCTCCAATGTGGAGCAACTCACACGTGATCTTGGAATTCAGAGAGCGGTACGGTTCCTTGGAAAGCAGGATCCGGTGCAGGAAATTTTGTCTATTGCTGATTTGTTTCTACTCACCAGCGGGTCCGAGTCGTTCGGGCTTGCTCCATTGGAGGCGATGGCCTGTGGTGTGCCGGTCGTTTGCAGTGATGTTGGCGGGTTGCCAGAGCTCGTTGCGGGCAGTGAGGCCGGATTCTTATGCCCCTTGGGGGATATTGATGCGTTCGCGAAAGCATGTATCAAGGTATTGACCGATGATTCACTGCATGCAGAGATGGCCCAACATGCCAGAGAATATGCAGTCCGTCATTATGATACACACGCAATCGTTGCCCAGTATGAAGAGTATTATGAAGAGATTATCAGGAAAACGGCTGCACAGAAGTCGAAGATCATTGTGCCAGAGTAGCATCTTCAGCAGATTCTGCGCCGGTGATTGGGATTCGCTCAGATCAAATCAGGTAGATCCACGGTGCTTGTGGGGAATGATTCGGTCGTAGGTGACAAAGGAAAACCCCTCACGCGGTTCTTCGTGGGTGAGGGAAAATTCGGTCCCAATCAAATGTTCATAAGCCGGGAAAAAGGTGTCCCCTTCGTACGCTCCATCAATGAGGGTTAATTCAAGGCGATCAGCCCAATTCAATCCCTCCTCGTAAACTCCCGCACCACCAGCGATAAAAACCTTCTCGGCCGTCTTCACGCGATCCAGCGCAGATTCGAGCGAGGGACACGGTTCAATGTCCGGGTGAATTACAGAATTCAGATTTCTGGTCAGCGCAAGTGTCGGTCTGCCTGGCAGGGGTTTGCCAAAGTCACGGATCAGCCCTTGGCACGTTACACGTCCCATAATCATCGGGAAACCATACGTCAGTCGCTTGAAACGTTTCATGTCTTCCGGCACATGCCAAGGAAGACGAGTCTCACGGCCGATGCACCGATTCTCACGAGTCAGCGCAGCGATGACGATCACCAGAGGACGTCTTACATGCTTTCCCAATACTCTTCCGGCATGTCTTCGGCTAGACTCAGAGCACCTTCGGCGCCACTGAACAGCGGGTCCTGAATAGGAGTGATGGTGAACTGCCCGTACTCTTCCAGGGCGGAACAGATCGCTTTTGCCAAGCCATGGATTTGGCTTCCACCGCCAGCTAAATAGACATTATGACGTACCCGCTCCTGAAGCATTGGCTCATAGCCACTTAACAAATCAATGAGTGTCTCCGCAATCACGGGCACCAGCGAGTCACAGGCTCGGTGGACTTCCTCGGTAAGGTCATGTACTTCGAATTTTCCAGCAATGGGTATTTTGACGCCGAAGCGATTTGATTCCTCGGATACACTCCCGTATTTCTCTTTGATTTCCCGCACAAACGTTTCACTCAGAGGTGCATTTGGGAAACGCTCCGACAGAAGGGCAAAGAGTTGTTGATCTACGTGATCTCCTGCAGTACGCAGTGAGCGCTGATCTTCTTCACTGGGCATGGTGCCATGCATGATACAGAAATCAATCGTACCTGCACCGATATCAATAATACAGGTATTATTGAGAGCGCCCAGTTTATATGCGACGGCAAAGGGTTCCGATACCAGCATCAGTGTGTCTGCCCATTCTCCTACCGCATTGCGTATCGCAAGTTTATTTACACGCAAGGCTTCCGCAGGAACGCCAATGGCGGCATAAATCTTCTGTCCCTCCTCCGGCTGAGCGAGTTCAATCAAGTGGCTGATTAGCTCGCGGACCGCTTTTTCGTCGGTGGTGGTTCCATCCCGGATGACCCCATATTCCAAGGGGCGAACCAGGTTGACAGAATTTCGATGTTCAATTGCATCCATACCGACAAGGACATCGCGCTTCAGCATCCTGCGTGCCACGAAATCACGGGGCCAGCCTACATAGCTATGGACCCATTTCCGCGTGCCGCTACTGGTTGCAATCGCACTTCGTGATGTTCCTAGATCGATTCCGATACGTAGAACTCCGTTCGATGCATCAGATGTATTTGACATACCTTAGTCTAATTTTGAGGTTGAGTTATGTTTCTGTTCGGAAATATACGAGAGAATTCCAGATTCAAGGCCGAGAGCCAGTTGTTTACGATACTCAATGTCCCTGAGATGCTGTTCTTCCTCAGGCATGGAGAGTGCAGTGACTTCCGCCACGACGGCAGGCACACTTGAATTCATGAGTACGACAAAAGGGCCAGGACGTGTTCCCCAATCAGCAAGATTTGGGTTGAGTTCTCTCATTTTCGAGATCATTGCACGCTGGATATGTGATGCCAGTCGGCGACTATCTTCAATCTTCACCGTCTGCCCCACGGTCTCCAGACTGCTTTGCCACTCTCCCATACTGTAACCGGCATTGAAATTTTCCCGCTCAGCAATCGCCTCTATCCGCGCGTCACCGCGTGGACTAAAATAGAACGTTTCGATCATGGCCATCGTGTCTACGGGAAGTGCATTGACGTGGATCGAAACAAAAAGGTCTGCCCGTTTCTTTTGTGCGATTTCATTTCGTTGTTGGAGACTCACACTGATATCTTTTCGTCGTGTAAGAATGACATTGAACCCGTGAGCTTTCAATCTTCTTTCCAGTCGCAAGGAGAGATCAAGTGTGAGCGTCTTTTCGGTTAAACCGGCTTGACCTACAGCACCGGGGTCATGTCCTCCATGGCCGGGATCAATCACAATGGTTCGCACACTGAGACCATAGATACGAGAGAGAGTCGGGCTGCCGGGCAGGGTCTCCTCTTCGGAAATCTCGTTCAGAGATGCACGCACCTGTTCTTCAGGGGAAAGTAGCACTTCAATGGGGCCAGCCGGACTAGAGATCAATTCCTCTTCCGGGCTACCCAGGAAAAATCCAATCATGAGTGCCATTAACAGGATCACGCCGGAGTGTTTTACTGTTTTTCCCGACGCGGAGGTCTCTCGCCCAAGAAGCCTTTGGTTTTCCTCATAGACATCTTGCAATACGGTCTTCTGGCGTCTGTTTGGCTTCCGTGATGTCATGATTGAAGCAAGTCCTCAATGATCATCAGACAGCAACGGGTGCCTTGATCGATGGATGATGCCGATACCCTTTGAGTGTAAAGTCATCGTACGTATAATCAAATAGTGACGCCGGTTTTCGTGAGATCTCCAAAGTAGGGAGCGGATGGGGTTCGCGTTCCAACTGTTTGTTCACCTGATCAAGATGGTTTAGGTAAATATGAGCATCTCCGATGGTATACACCAGATCTCCCGGCTCAAGACCTGCCTGGTGGGCAACCAAGTGTGTCAGGAGGGCATACTGAGCGATATTGAAGGGGGCTCCCAGGAAAAGGTCGTTCGAGCGGATATAAAGTTGACAGGACAGCTGATCCCCAACAACGGAAAACTGAAAAAACATGTGGCAGGGTGGAAGTGCCATCTGATGGAGTTCTTTTGGATTCCACGCGCTCACAATATGTCGACGGCTCCAAGGCGTCTGTTTTAGAGATTCAATGACCGACACAATCTGATCTACACCGGAAAAAGAGCGCCATTGCTTGCCGTACACCGGCCCCAGATCTCCCCATTTTTTTGCAAACCTGTCCTGACTACGGATCAATTCCTCAAACTCATTCTGATATGCCGCCCACTCATCCGAGTCAGATGGTGGTATCTCAAGGTTCTGATGTTGGAGGTAGTTTTTGAGAGGCCACGCCGTCCATATTGAAATTCCCTGATCCACCAACGGCTTAATGTTTGTCGAACCCGACAAAAACCACAAAAGTTCACACGCAAGCCCCCGAAACCATACCCGCTTGGTCGTACAGATCGGAAATCCCTCTTGAAGGGGAAACCGCATCTGGTATCCAAAAACACTGATCGTCCCGGTCCCTGTGCGATCACGACGCTCGTGTCCGTGGTTCAGGACATGGTGCAATAGATCCACATAGAGGCGCATAAAAAAACCCTTGATACGAACTAGGTTTTACGGTAAAAAGACAAGGTCGCTCCGGGAATTCCAAAATAATTCAGTTTCCCTGGGCCATGACACTTGCCGGGTAAAGGAAATGTACAGATATTTTCCCTGACTAGTCGCACAGACATTGGGTTGATCTGTCTGCTAATTGAGAATCCGGCTGCGGTGTATTACCTTTGCCCTTATCATAAGATGGAAACTGAAACATTTTGTGGTGCATAATCTTGATTGAACCCTAACAGAGCTTCTAACCCAAGGATAAAATGGACCCAAATCTTCACCAAAAGCAAGGCATCACGCACCTGGAAAAAGTTTTACAGTATGCCCCAATGGTTGCTACTGGTACGGAGGCGGTGGTGCATCTAACCACTGAAGACTGGTATGTGGTTGCGGACACACTTTTCCAAATGAACACGCCGACAGAGTTGTTGCCGGAGGGTATTCAGGATTTTCGTCTGAGTGATGATCACAAAGCCATTGAGCTTGATACCGATGAACTTCAAATCAGTATTGAAATGTTTTAGGCCTCGTTGATTCGAACAAGTCCTGCTGTGGCATCCAAGTGAATAATGATGTACGGATGATGTCCAAAAAATTTCTACTAGTTGGTACACTGGATACGAAAGGGATGGAGTACGCGTACGCACGCGAACTCATCCAATCTCAGGGGCTCCCATGCATCCTGATGGACGTGGGGGTCATGGGCGATCCTCAGTGTGAACCGGATATATCCGCGGATGAGGTCGCCAGAGCCGGAGGGAGTAGCCTTTCAGCATTGAGAGAATCTGGAAGTCGCAGCCATGCGCTTGATGTCCTCACACAGGGTGCCGTAGAGCTTACAGGGAATGCAGTGTCGCAGCTGGCGGGGGTTTTGGCGTTGGGTGGATCAGGTGGAACGGCAGTTGGGACTGCAGTCATGCGATCTTTGCCGATTGGACTTCCCAAGGTCATGCTCTCCACGCTCGCTTCCGGCAATGTCGCTCCTTATGTCGGTGAGAGTGACATTGCAATGATGTATTCGGTCGTGGATATTGCCGGATTAAATCAGGTCAGCAGGGTGATCATAAGCAATGCCGTCGGGGCGCTTTGCGGTATGGCCAAACAGGAGGTCTCAGAACAGGCTTCTGCTCTGCGCCCTTTGATTGCCGCATCCATGTTTGGGGTGACTACCCCTTGTGTCACAAAAGTGCGTGATCACCTGGAAGCATCGGGGTATGAGGTAGTGGTTTTTCATGCAACTGGTAGTGGGGGGCGTGCAATGGAGAAACTGATCGCTGACGGATTTTTTAAGGGGGTTGCCGACATCACAACGACAGAGTGGTGCGATGAAGTGGTCGGAGGGGTTTTGAGCGCCGGCCCACGCCGATTGGAAGCGGCCATTACAGCTGGAATTCCACAGGTGATCTCCTGTGGCGCGTTGGATATGGTGAATTACTGGGCTCTGGAGACGGTCCCGACAAAATTCCGGGAGCGCACCTTGCATCCCCACAACGCCAATGTCACACTAATGCGGACAAGTGCGGAGGAGTGTGTCCAGATAGGCAGAGAGATTGGCATCCGGCTGCGTCAGGCGCGTGCACCGGTGACCTTGTTGATCCCTCTGAGGGGTGTCAGCATGTTGGATGCGCCTGATCAGCCTTTTTTTGACCCCAGCGCCAACCAGGCCCTGTTTGATTCGCTCCGTGCCAATTGTGGTTTATCGGTGAGCGTGAAAGAATATGACCTGCACATCAACGATCCGGGCTTCGCCAAAGCACTCGCAAATGAGTTAATGCACAACCTGGCCGGGAACATTCCCGGCCAAATCATAAAAAAAGATCAGAGACTCAAGTAGTTTGTGATGGTGGTGCTTTCACGTAACTTCAGATGGTGGACGATATGAATATTTTGGTGCTTCCAGCTGCATTGGCTGCCCTACTTGTGGCTATAACGTTTGGGATTCCGCGCTATAGAGATAAAATGAAACCCAAGTCCTTCAAAGGCTTGCTCATCAGGCTCGCCGCTGGTGTCTTATTGTTCATTCTAGTTCTTACAGAGGGGAATCCAAATCCATGGGGATGGTTGCTCCTTCTTTTCGTGACGGCCATGTTAATTGGAAGAATAGTATTGTACTATCGTACCAAAACAGGGCCGCTCGAAAATCAAGGAGTCGATTGATTGTTAAAGCAGATCAGTTGACACCTGCAGGTCACCACGCAATCCCATAGTCATCTCCATGATCGCTCGCACCACCCCATAGGGTGCTATGCTTCCGGTCAAACTGGATTGCAGTAATCGGCCCACTGGTGCGTGTGCCGAACGTAAGGCGGTAATTCATGTCCCGGAGCTCTCGCTGAACCCAGTCGGGGACTTCGTTATTCAGCAAAAGGCGTCCTGGGCGAATCTCATGCTCGCCAAAGGATCCCCGTAATTGAAAACTGTTGATGTTGGCCGCCTCTACTGCTTCCTGCACATTCATGCCGAATTCGACGATGTTCAGGAAAAACTGGAGCAGGTTTTGGTCCTGACCATCACCACCCTGGACTGCAAAGGACAGGTAGGGAAGTCCGTCTTTGAGTGCCATTCCCGGAGTCAGCGTTGCACGTGGCCGTTTGCCCGGCTCGGGCAGGTTGTATGGATTCTCGGCGGGATCCAATACAAAACTTTGCATCCGCTGGCTTAATCCAACGCCAGTTTCCCCGGCAATGACTGCAGGGATCCAACCACCGCTTGGCGTAATTGAGACAACCCAACCTTCCGCATCAGCAGCCTGAATGGAGGTGGTTCCCGCATAAAAATCAGACTCATAGGAGATCTCGCTTCCATAATCGGTGCTATCCGTTGCCCACTGATCCAGGTAATGCAGATAAGGGTTTTCCTCCCCCTGAAACGGATACGGATCTCCGGGCTTGATCTTCGGATCGTTCTCGTTCCAATTGATCGTTTGTACACGGGCGTTGGCATACTCTTTGGAAAGTAGCCCTTCCATTGGCTCGGCAGGGGGATAGTACGGATCTCCATAATAGAAGTCGCGGTCGGCAAAGGTCATGTTCATCACCTGGTACAGTGCATGAATGTAGCGGGTACTGTTGTAACCCATTGCCTTGAGATCCATGGTTTCGAGCATGTTCAGCGCCTGCAGCATCACAGGCCCCTGCACCCATGATGTAAGCTTATAGACCTGGATCCCTTTGTAATCTGTCATCACCGGCTCTTCAATATATACCTGCCACTGATCCAGATCCTCCATTGTGATGAGCCCTCCTTGCTCCTGGGTTCCACGAACGATCTCTTCAGCTATATCACCTCTGTAGAAGCGGTCATAGGCGGCATAGATGGCTTCTTTCCGTGATTTTCCTGCCTCAAGAGCGGCTGATTCCACTTCAACAAGCTTGCGCAGCGTCTCTGCCAGATTGGCCTGCACGAAAAGCTGCCCTTCTCTTGGGGCGGGATTCTCATCATCCGCGTTTGGCAAATAAACTGATTTTGAGTAGGGCCAGTCTGCAATGCGCTCGGCGTGATTTTCGATAGACCGCACTGCAGATCGTTCAATTGGGTACCCCTCGGCCATCTGAATACTAGGTTCCAGGATATCCTTGAGACTCAGCGTACCATACTCTGCGAGCATGACCATGAGTCCGCCAGGTGTGCCAGGAGTGACCGCTGCCAACGGACCGTATTCGGGGGGGTACTTGAGGTCTTGACCTTTATAAAACTCGGTGGTTGCTCCCGTTGGAGCGACCCCCAGGGCGTTAATGCCGACCACTTTTTTCTGGTTCGGGTCATAAATCAATGCCTGAGTTTCGCCGCCCCAGCTCAGTACGTCCCACATCGTGCTCGTTGCTCCGAGCATCGCACAGGCTGCGTCGACGGCATTTCCTCCTTTTGCGAACATCATGGCCCCTGCGGTGGCTCCGAGCGGTTTGCCTGTGATTGCAACCCAGTGACGACCATGCAGTACTGGTTTGGCGGTGCGTTGTGCTTGTGCAGATACGGCAATCATGCAGCAGAGAAGTAGTAATTGGATTTGGCGAATAAACATGTGTGTGGTTTTTCGAATCGGGTTGTTGTTCAAAAGCGCGTTTCTAACGCAATCATTTGGATTGTTCCCTATTAATATACTTTACTCCCGGGAGCTTCTTGGGGGCCCCCTTATTGACTGGTAGGAAAACGGACACAATAGGGTGGCAAGGGATCCAAACTACTGGTTACCATATCTCCATTGATGCCGTGCCCATGAGGGATTGTAACCCAAAATCCAAGCCGTGTTATAGACACGGCAATTGGTCGCAATTCCATAAAAGATCCCCCGCATGTTGATCCATTACAGAGCGAGGGAACTAGGTGAGGCGTGGATCCAATGGCAGCGGTGGAGCTTTTGCCGGTATTTCAGAGCTTGTGCCGGGATGATTGGGATAAATCCAGGTTGGGTAGAACATGTCCCATACGATCCCGCTTCGTACGCAAATAACCCGCATTTTCCTGATTGGGCGGGATCTCAATCGCTACGCTTTCGGTGATCTCCAGCCCATATCCGTCCAACCCGACACGCTTGGTCGGGTTATTGGTCAATAATTTCAGTTTTCGTATTCCCAAGTCGCGGAGGATCTGACATCCGATACCATAGTCCCGATGATCCATATCAAAGCCCAGTGCCTTATTTGCCTCCACCGTGTCCAGTCCCTGTTGATCCTGTAATTCGTAGGCCCGCAATTTATTCAGAAGGCCGATTCCACGCCCTTCCTGCTTCATGTATAGCACAACTCCTGTCCCCTCTTCCGCGACATGTTGCATTGCTGTATGCAACTGATCCCCGCAATCACAGCGAATAGACCCAAACAGATCCCCCGTCACACACTGGGAATGTACCCGTGTTAAGACGGAATCATCATCCGTCCATTCCCCCATGCACAGTGCCAGGTGGGTGTCACCGTTGGACTCATCTTCGTAGGCGATAAGATTAAACAGGCCATACCGCGTTGGAAGCCGGACAGATGCCACACGCTGAATCAGAGACCGCTGTGCCATGCGAAAGGCAACCAGATCGCTGATCGTAATGATCCGCATGTCATGTTCATGGGCAATCTTGAATAGCTCGGGAGTCCGTGCCATCGTACCATCCGCATTCATGATCTCAACAAGCACCCCAACCGGGGTGAGGCTGGCAAGTCGCACGAGATCGACCGTAGCTTCGGTGTGTCCGGTTCTTCGGAGCACCCCCCCCTCGCGGGCAATCAGCGGGAAGACATGTCCAGGGCGTGCAAAATCGTCCGCTTTTGATGTGTCGCTGGCAAGTGCCTGGATGGTTGCTGCGCGATCAGATGCACTGATGCCGGTTGATGTGCCATGGCAATAGTCTACCGGTATCGTAAAGGGAGTACTGTACAGACTAGTGTTCTCCTCAACCATCAGATTGAGATCAAGGGCAGCAGCACGCTCTGGAGCCATCGGAACGCAAATCAATCCACGACCCTCATGGGCCATGAAGTTGACCAACCCGGGTGTAACTGCAGACGCTGCTCCGACAAAGTCGCCCTCGTTTTCGCGGTCTTCGTCGTCTACCACGATCACCAGGCGACCAGCACGTATCGCTTCAATGGCAGACTCAATTGAGTCGAAGGTTTCCGTACCTGGAATTCCCATTCAGGTACGTCACTGCTTAACGGATGCAAGCGATTGCTTATCAATGCGGAGCTTGATCCCTCCATCTACATCCAGTAAGACACTCGTGGCCCCCTCCTCCACCTGGTGAACCTTCCCATGGATTCCGCCGGCGGTTATGACACGGTCTCCTTTTCGGACCGCCGCAATCATTGCTTTGCGCTTTTTCTCACGCTTTTGTTGCGGGCGGATAATAAAGAAATAGAATACAACGAAAATGAGGATGAGCGGCAAAAACATGCCTAATCCTCCAAAACCTGAAGTGGGTGCCTCTTGAAGCAAGAGTGCAAAGGGCCAGTACATGAGTATCAAGGGATCAAGAAATTATATATAATAAAGAAGGGTAAGCTAACCGCATCGCGTCGCTTCGACCTCCTACCGCTGCTGCCTTCCGGCCCTGACGGGGTTCAGAGGGAGCTGACCGTACGGGACTCACCCTTCAGCCCCGTCTACCCTCCTGTGCAGTGACGGTTCCGCACTCACACTTGCTCAAGTCCGTCCACATTAACGGACACATGAAGTTCACGCCCGGTTGAGGGAGCCATTCGAAGGATCGAACGAATGTCTTCCTGAAGAGATTGATAGGTCTTTGGTGCCTTGATGATGAGAAAGTAGCGGTACTGATGCTCCACGCGTTTGATGTATGGCTGCTCCGGGCCCAATACCGAAATGGCAGAAGGCAACTGGTCAAGCAACAGGGTCTTCCATTTATTTGCAAGATCCTCAACCGCCGGCTGCGGTGCACCCCGAACCTGGATCCCGACGATGCGGCCAAATGGAGGGTAGTTCAATTTTTGCCGGTGCTGCGTCAGAATCTGAGCATAACCATGAAAGTCATGCGCCTGCAGGAAGGAAAAGATTGGGTGTGATGGGCGTCGAGTCTGGAGTAAAACCTCACCGGGCAGGTCTGCTCTTCCCGCTCTTCCCGCAACCTGCATGAGCAGTTGGAAGGTTCGTTCCTCACTCCGAAAATCCGGCAATCGAAGCCCTAGGTCACAGTTGATAACGCCCACCAAGGTCACTCGGCCGAAGTCGAGCCCCTTGGCAACCATTTGTGTGCCAATCAAGATATCTGCCCCACCCTCTGCGAAAACGCTAAGGATTTCATGGTGAGCATCCTTGGTTCGAGTGCTGTCACGGTCCATTCGAAGAATTCTGGCAGTCCGAAACAATTCACCAAGTTCTTCCGAAACGCGCTGGGTCCCGCTGCCCAGTGGAGCAAATGCTGGCGTTTCGCATTTGGGACAGTCAATCAGGAGGGCGCACACATATCCGCAGTAGTGACACCGGAGCTGGTTCTCTCCCTGGTGATACGTCATCGATACACTGCAGGCGATGCACTGCGGCACAAAACCACAACTCTGACACTCCAGGATGGGTGCATATCCGCGGCGGTTCTGTAGAAGAATCACCTGCTCTTTTCGTTCCAAGCGAGCTTCAATCGCGTCAAGTAGAGGGGTAGACAAAGGGCCACATAGACCGTTCTCTTCACGTTCATGGCAAAGGTCAATGATACGAATTGCGGGAAGAGATGCGGCGGAGCGGTCCCTTGTGGGGGCGCGCTCCGGCATGGATAAGAGCGTATACTTGCCCTGCCGCACATTCACCAGGGTTTCCAGCGATAAGGTTGCAGAACCCAGTACACAAATACATTTTGCCATCGTCGCACGCATGACGGCAACATCTCTGGCATGATAGCGGGGAGCGGTCTCTCTCTGCTTGTAGGAGCCGTCATGCTCTTCATCTACAATAATGAGTCCAAGATTTTTTACCGGAGCCAGGATCGCAGACCTTGGTCCTATGACCACACGATATTGGCCCGCACGAATTTGCTGCCAGACATCATGACGTTCTCCCTGTGCCATGCGGGAGTGGAGAACTGCAACGGTATCTCCAAAACGGGCCCGAAAGCGATGTACCGTTTGCGGGGTGAGGGAGATTTCAGGTACGAGTATGATGGCCGTTTTGCCAAGGGAGAGTGCGATTTTCAGTGCGGATAGATAGACTTCCGTTTTCCCACTCCCGGTCACGCCATGAAGCGCGAATGTTTGATAGGTCTGTGTTTTGACTGCATCTTGGAGGGCTTTCACGGCCGTGGCTTGGGATGGATGAAAATTTGGGGCCTTGCTGGATGGGGTTGTTTCTGATCGCATCCATTCCGGGATCCGAAACACTTGCTTCTTAATGACTGAAAAGATGCCCCGCTTTTCAAAGGATCGAACCGTATGTCGGCTTGCACTACAAGCCTTCTGAAGCTCCGACAATGAGATCTCATTCTGCCCGGATGCCAGAGAAGAGATCAGCTGGTCAATGATCTCCTTTTGTTTCTTCCCCCGAAACTGCGGCTTCAAGTCACGCAGGGCATCAACCGCGCAGAATGCGGGTGCAAGAGAGATAAATTCTCCGATCTTCGCACCGATCGTTGGATTCTGGAGTTCGACGGTTTTCCGCAGTGCTCCCTGGGATTCCGCCCTGATAATCTCCTGTTCGGAAATACGCAGACCAATGCGCTTCAGCCTGGCAGGAGTCGTTTTGCGGTGCTTCATCAGGTGCACCTGCAGTTCGGGAGAAATTCCCGCCCAGTGCAGGTCCGACTTGGAAGCCAGGTAATACACGATCCGCTCTTTTGTCTGTATCCCTGCTGGGAGTGCTGCACTGAGTGCTTCCCCCCAGGCACAAACATAGTATCGGGATATCCAGCGGGTCAGTTGGAGAAGCTCCGGGTCAAATAAGGGTTCAGAACTCACGGCAGTGCGCACGGTCCTGAGTCTCATGCCTTCACGGACCTGTACGTCGAGCTTCGTAACAATTCCCGTATAGGTACGATTACGCACTGGAACCAGAACCAAGGATCCCACTTGTACGGATTCCTCGAGCTCGCCGGGTAATTCATAGGCATACTCCTTGTCCACAGGAATCGGCAAGGCAACACCAATGGTGCGCGACATTTCCGGCAGGTGCTATTTTGAGGGAGGGGGTTCTTCCGGGTCGTAGAGCATGCCTGTGCAGAGACACATCTGCCGCTTCATCCGTGTCAGTACATCATAGTTGGGGCAGCTCTGACATCCCTGCCAGAACACATCGTCATCCGTAAGTTCACTGAATGTTACCGGCTTATAGCCCAACTCAGAGTTGATTTTCATCACGGCAAGACTGGTCGTAATGCCAAACAGTTTGGCTTTTGGGTAGAGTGTTCTTGAAAGCTCAAACGCCCGGCGCTTGATCCGGCGTGCAAGCCCCTGTCTGCGAAAAGCAGGAGAGATAATGAGCCCCGAGTTGACCGCGTACTTCCCGTGATCCCATGTCTCAATGTAGCAGAAGCCAGCCACTTGATCATTTGCACCAAGTGCAATCACGGCCTTTCCCTCTTTCATTTTGGTACGAATGTAGTCGGGGGCACGTTCAGCGATGCCGGTACCTCGTTGCGCGGCTGCCGTTTTAATCAGGTGACAGATTCCGTGTGCAAACCGAAAATGTTCAGTCGTTGCAATGACAATTTCGACAGATGCCGAAGCCTCTACAATCGGGAGCGCTATGGGAGTATATAAGAGCACTGAGAAAAATGATTTTATGCTAACTCAGCGTGTAAGCATAAAACAGAAAGCTGTTCCATTGAACGTATATGAGATGCAACGCGTTGATAGGTCGAACTTTGTCTGCGACCAATGCAAGAATGTCCTTCATGTGCTCTGGAAGTGGATCGCGCCCTGGACGTATGTCCGTATTGCGCCTATGAATTTCCGCGTCAGACCCGTAGCCGAACGGTTATGGTCTGGGTCATGGCACTGCTTTTAATCTGGCCTTTACTCGAACTCATAAAACTGATCTTCTGATGGTTGGTCCTTTTCGTGGACAATACTCTCCTGACATCTTTATGCGTGATTACTGGCAGAAACGCCCGCTAATCCTGCAAAATGCCTTCAAAAAATCCAGTTTCAATATTCAACGGGATGATGTATTTCAGATGGCGGTCAGCGCCGAGTTTGATTCGCGCGTGATTGAAGAAGACACTACGGAGCAGTCATGGGAATTATTCACCGGACCATTTGAATGGGAGGAGCTCGAGAGTTTCGTGGAGCTCTCATACTGGACACTGCTGGTACAGGATACAGAGCGGGAACTGGATCAGATGCGCCAGCTGCTTGAATTATTTCGATTCATTCCCAACTGGCGTCTGGACGATGTTCAGCTAAGCTACGCGGCTCCAGGAGGGAGCGTAGGCCCCCATGTGGACAGTTATGACGTCTTTCTTATTCAACTGAGCGGTGAGCGGCGTTGGAAAATTGAAAATGCTGCGATCACCGATGATCGGCCAATGAGAGAGGATACATCCATGCAGCTTCTGAAAGAGCTTCATCCAGATCAGGAATTCGTTGCCAAGCCGGGAGATATGCTCTATTTGCCACCCAAACTCCCTCATTGGGGGATTGCGGAGGGGACATGTATCACGGCAAGTATCGGATTCAAGGCTCCCGAAAAGGGGATGTTGCAGACGGCCTTCTCCGAAATGACTGAAGGGTTTGGTCATATCCATATTCCGAGGAAGTTTGTAGATCCGGCTGAATTGCGAACGGACGATCCTGGTCGAGTCAGCGATGAACCGCTGGACTGGTTCCAGAACGAAATGCGACGGCTTGCGGAGGACCGGGAAAGTCTTGAACGAGTCTTTTGCAGTACGATGACACATCCTGTTCGGGAAAACTGGCCTGGGATGACGAAGGACCCTGTACCCTCTGCTGAAGAGATCCTGGATGATCTCCGACAGGGGAGTACGTATGTGCGACTTACCCCAGCGTGTATGGTTTACCGGGAATTTGATGACTGCATTCGGATCTATGCACTCGGAATTGAATGCCATCTAAAACTCGAGTCAAAATCATTTGCGCAATTGTTAACCGGAACAGAGATACTTAATTTTGACTCCCTCAAGTCCTATCTTTGGGATCAGGAGGCTCTGGAACTCATGCATCTTTTACTTGATTCGATGATCCTGATCAGAGTAGAGGGATCGAATTGATGGGTCAATCATGGAAGTGTAAGCAGCGTCGGGCTTGTGGGAATTTCAAGGTGTTCACGGTGCGCCAGGATGATTGCGAATCCCCACGGACCGGCCAGATCCATCCGTTCTACGTGCTGGAGGCCTCCGACTGGGTCACGATCGTTCCTGTAACTCCAGAAGGCAAACTTGTTTGTATCCGGCAGTGGCGTCCGGGGACCTCGGCCGTTGAATTGGAGTTGCCCGGGGGGATCATTGATCAGGGTGAACTCCCCGAAGAGGCTGCTGCCCGTGAATTGCGTGAAGAAACCGGCTATGCAGCCGAGGCACTCATTCGGCTGGGCTCCATGTCCCCGAATCCCGCGATCCTCACAAACCGGTGCCATTTTTTTCTGGCCAGTGATGCAATCCCTCACGGACAGCAGGAACTTGACTCAGCAGAGGAGATAGATCCTGTTCTGATTGATCAATCCATGATCCCGAAATTGATTGCCGATGAAACACTGCGTCATGGTATTATTATAGCAGCACTTTATTACTACGACTTGTATCTGAAAAGTGGAAGAGCGTAAGGAACATCAGGTTTCATGGAACTCACGCCGTGAGTTTCTCAACAGGATTTTGTTTGAATCTTCATCTCCGCTGGGGCGGGGAAGCGATATCGCACTCTTTATTCTCATTGTCGCCAGTGTGGTTGCGGTCCTGTTGGAGAGTATTGATCAGGTAAAAATTCGCTATGGGGACCTCCTCATTGGCCTGGAATGGGTCTTTACGGTAGTCTTTACCATTGAGTATGGCCTGCGGTTATACTGTTCCCGGAATCCCTCGGGATACGCTCGCAGCTTCTTTGGGGCAGTGGACCTGATTGCGGTGGTTCCAACGTACGTGAGTTTGCTGATTCCTGGGGCCCAGGCATTGATTGTTATCCGAATTCTTCGCCTGCTGCGTGTATTTCGTGTTCTAAAACTGGTCCGATACACCAGGGCCGGGCTTCACTTACTCTATCTGCTTCAGGAAAGTTGGCAGCGAATATGGGTGTTCGTACTCGCGCTGTCTTTACTTGTCACCACACTAGGCTCCATGATCTATCTGATTGAGGGGCCTGAAAATGGATTTACCAGCATTCCC
The DNA here is from genome assembly GCA_965116685.1 of Rhodothermales bacterium. Classification (GTDB taxonomy): domain Bacteria; phylum Bacteroidota; class Rhodothermia; order Rhodothermales; family Bin80; genus Bin80. The sequence goes on from OZ220707.1 coordinate 2,105,901, forward strand.
CTGAGCATGTACTGGGCCGTGGTGACATTGACGACCGTTGGGTACGGAGATATCTCTCCTCAGACGCCCGTGGGGAAGTTTCTCGCGGCGATGGTGATGGTGATCGGTTATGCGATTATTGTGATGTCTATCAGCCTATCCGGTCGTAATTTCAAACGAACGACCCCATGCATACGCTGCCGGGAGACAAGGTTGGAGAAAGGATCTGAATTCTGCAAGTACTGCGGACACAAGTTCCACCAGCACTAAGGAGACACTCCCCAACCTATACAGCACTTAAAAATGATGAAAGATTAGGTATGTTGTTTGTGGACGCCCTCTAAGGAAAGAGGCTATGGGTTCCATTATGTCATCTTCTTTTTCTTGTCTGTCAGTTTGACATAAAGAACGTCCTTCAATTTAAACTCTGTAAGAATCCTCTCCAATTTCTTGAATTTATTAACATTGGAATAGTTTTTGTCCAAAAAATAACCATCCACAAGGCACATGTAGTTGTGTTTAGGTCGAGATTGTTTAACGGGGCTACCACGGAGGTTAAGTGCCCGTTTTTTATCTCTTTCAAAAAGATTTTTGAATACGGCGACATACATGTCTGTTACTGTGCCCGTGTCTTTTTCACCATCAAAGACATAGTATTCAAGTTCTTTATCCGTAGGATCATAACTGTCAAAAATATTGACATCAACAGCCGGGTCTAGCTGTATTGGATCTGTATCTCCTTCATCACGATTGTCCCCATGTCCAAAGAGTTCGTCAAAGATTGAAGGAAGGGAAGATTTGATTTTGTTCCAGACTATTTTCTTTGTTTCTCCAACCGCGTGTTTAGTAATGAATTTCACCAGATCGTCGCTGGGATGTTTGATCTCACGTTTGAGATATTCCAGTGTTTTTGAACGGTACGATAATTCCAAAGCTAAAGAACGGGCATCAGAAACATCAAAGCTTTGTCGTGTGAATTTTGATAAGTTCCTCAGGTATTTACTCGCGTCAGTTTCAAGATTAAATGATAAAAACGGCTGCTTATCCAGCACATTTTCACGGTCTAAATCCGTATAAAACCGATATTCGTAACCATTGGTGAGGAGAGCGAATTTGACGACTGGTGAGTTATTGAAATAATTTTTTAGCTGAGCGCGGTGTTGATCAAGTGGCTCATGGAGTGGTTTGCATTCAACATAAATTATTGGATCTCCATTTCCGCCAAAAATTGCATAATCCACGGTCCCCGTTCTTTTGTACTCCAAGTCAGGGCGGTATTGTGCCACAACCCTTCCTGGGTCGCGATAGTCGTAGCCCAAATACCCAAGAAATGGAAGGATAAACCAATTCTCAGTATTTTTCTCGTCTGGTGAGGAAGTCAAGTTCTTGTACTTTTTCGCCAACTTCTCCAAGCCAGTTTCCAAATTCATAATTCACATCTAAAGTTTAACAACCCCCTCAGTCCAAATTCAGGGAATTATCGTATTCCTCCTCGTAGAACAGCACTTCATTGGATAGCACACACGAACAAAGATATGCTAAAGCCAATCTAATGCTAGGCAGATTGAGTATAAGAAAAAAATGGGATTTGCAAGAGCCTCGTAATTACAGCATCATTCCTGTGCGCTGAACATTGCCTCCTCGTCCTTTCTCAGTTGGTCTATATATGGTTGAAGAACATCCCCGGACAAAGGCAGGTTTTCATTCATTCACTGGCGAGTAATCTCCCATTCTGCCTCGGTAGCAGTCAAATTAAACGGATCATTACTCTCGAGTATGATTCGAAGCCAATTATTCTTCTTCGTCCACAAGACGGTCTTTGGCAACTCCTTGTAAGTTTCCTCCAACTTACTGTTAATTCTCTCTCGGCGCTTCCCCAGTTCACTGAACCTTTCTTGTCTGCCGAGGGGCAGAAACACTTGAATCTTTCTGTGGCAAGCCTCAATCAATAGGAAAAATGATGAAAGATAGGTATGTTCTTTGTGCACGCCCTCTTAAATGACCACTTCGGCTGCCGGGTCGCGCATATTATAGCTCGACGACATCACCCGGCCATACGCACCGGTCATCGTGATCAGCAGGATATCACCTTCCATCGTCTCGGGGAGTCTGCGTGCGCGTCCCAGGATGTCGCCGGTTTCACAAATAGGTCCAACGATATCTGCCGTCATGCTTGGAGTTTCACCTAGTTTGGTCAGGTTGACAATGCTGTGATACGATCCATAGAGTGCGGGACGGATCAAAGAGTTCATCCCGGTTTCCACCCCGACGTAACATGCCGATCCTTTACGCTTAACCTGTGTGACACGTACTAAAAGCACGCCACTCTCTGCGACAAGGTATCTTCCTGGTTCAATCCATAGTTCAAATTGAGAGTAGGTTTCCCGGAATTGCTGCAGGCTCTCTTCCAGGACTGCCAGATTCAATGGGATGGCTCCTGGTTTTTCCGGCACACCGAACCCTCCGCCGACATTCAAGTGGGTGACCTGAGGGAATTTTTCCGCGATTGAAGCCAGAGCATACGCGATAGAACTCCATGTGTCTGGCGTTAAGATGCCACTGCCCACATGCGCATGCAGGCCTGTAATCCGAATGTCATATTCTTTCGCAATGTTCTGAAGCAAAGGCAGATCTTCCGGAGCAATCCCAAATTTTGATGCAGATCCGGCCGTACGCACATACTTGTGATGTCCGCGGCCATGCCCTGGATCAACCCGAAGGATCACCGCACGACCCCGAAAGATCTCCGGCCAAAGTTCGAGGGCTCTCACATTGCCGACCGTCACATGACCTGCCAACTCATATCCCAGCGAAAATTCTTCTTTGGGGACGAAGTTGGGGGTAAAGAGAATTCGATCAGGATCAATATCAGGGAAAAGGTGCCTGATATAACGCAACTCCCCTGGGGATACACATTCAAAACCAATCCCACGTTCATAAATTACCTGTAGTACTTCTGGATTCCAGCACGCCTTCATGGCATAAAAGGATCGGTCAGCACTTTGGAGGATCTGCATGCGGGATACGGCATGATGCAGGCTCTCCCGGTCATACACGTAACAAGGAGCTGATTCAGACGCTAATTCAAGTAGCTGGGGGTGCCGCGTTTTCCACCAGGATACCGGTAATGAGGTGTCTGGTGCGTCGAATAATTCACGGTAGGTAGGACCAAAGAGATCATCTGGACCAATTTGGCTAAAGATTTGGCTGTGCAGCTTATTGGTCAGTCGCTGTGCATGCAGGTTGTCAACGACAAAGGTAAAATTCAAGTCACTGGCGGCTTGTGTGACCAGGTAAATTTTTTGCTCATCCAGGACTTCAAGTGCAGGGCCCAGTTCATGCAGAACACTGCGGATATTCTGCCCAACCATACTGACCGCGGCGCATCCGTTGATACATTTTGCTCGACAGAATTCATTCAAATCGGCCAGTAGTGCCTCAACCACAGATTCTTCAAGAGAAAACCCATAGACCGAATCAATGGAAAGAGTCACGTTTGTTTCTGAGGTGGCGACCATGCCAATCGAAAGCCCCTGCCGCTCAAATGCTGTACAAATCTTTGCCAGAAACCCAACCGAGTGCCACATGCGTGGAGTTTCAACGGCAATGAGGGTCAGATCAGTGCATGCAGCGATGGCCTTAACCTGAGCGCCATAGCTGTGTGTCTCCGCACTGATTATGGTTCCATCCAGATCAGGATTTGTAGTCGAACGCACATGGAGGGGGATTTTTTGGGGACGCAGCGGCTCGATGCAGCGGGGATGAAGGATTTCCGCACCGGAGCTGGCAAGCTCCTGGGCTTCACTGTATTCAAGTTGTTTCAGTAGGCGTGCACCTGGAACATGCCCTGGGTTGGCGGTGAACATTCCTGGGACGTCGGTCCAAATCTCCAGTCGTACGGCCTCCAGTTTACTTGCAAAGTAGGCGGCCGATGTGTCAGAGCCTCCCCATCCGATCAATACGGTCCGGTCCTGTGCGTCACTGGCAATAAAGCCCTGTGTGATGAAGATGTCTGTATCAACCTGCTGGAGTTCAGGATCTGGATCATGGTTGCATTGAGCAGACAGAAACTCTTCATGGGGAAGAATACGCGGGATGGGTTCGGATTTCAGGATTGTACGTGCATCCATCCAATGGATTTGAATATCCTGCGTTTTGAGGAATGCAGCCCCCAGTGTGGTGAGCATGAGTTCACCCATTGACAGAATCCGTGCGTGCAGGGGTGGCCCGACATCACGGGTCAGTGAAGCTCCATAGGCGAGTCGTTCCAATTCCTGAAGTAATTCCTGAAGCAGCACTTCGCCATCAAGTCCGAGCTGATGGGCCAGTGCAAGATGTCGTTTACCGATGGCCGTCAGTGACTCTTCGTAGTTTCCATGCAGGGCAGCATCAATCAATCCTTCCAGTGCGCGTGAGGTGCCGGAGGCTGCCGAGCACACCACGCATACCCGCTCCCCATCTGCTCGGCGTGTCTGGACAATACGAGCGATCGTGTCCCAGTTCTCTCTCGAGGAGACACTTGTGCCACCGAACTTAAGTACGACCCAGGGACTCACTGTACAGCAGTTTTTTAATTTAGGATGAGCCTCTTGCAAAACCTCTGAATCGGGGTATTTTTTGAAAAACCTTGACTTTTTTGGGGTTTGGTTGTCGTTGACGAATCTGGGTTGGGGAACAAGATGGGGCATGGATCCGCGTTTTTTTTTTGAGCGCGTGGGAATATGCCCTCAATCTCTAAAAGCAAGGGGGTGGAAGCCTCCAAATTTCGTATTTTCAGGACATCCTAAAGTCCAACAAAAGATGGAGGTTTCCATGTCCCTTACCGACAAGATACGAAGGTGTTATATCACCTGCCAACAGGAACTGTTCCCCTGGTTGGAAACGCAAATGGGTTCGTTACCCAAGCGGTACCAGACTCTGGTGCTGGTGCTGGAGATGGTGTGTGTAGAGGACCATCTACGCGGTAGAGTGAGGGGCCGGTATGGAGGACGCCCGCCGGCCCATCGTGTGACCCTTGCTCGGACGTTTATCGCGAAGATGGTGTTGAATATCCCAACCACCTCTGGGTTACGAGAACGGCTTCTAATGGACAAGGTGCTTCGGTCCATTTGTGGTTGGTCCAGTGATCAGGATGTGCCAAGTGAATCCACGTTCTCGCGTGCATTCAAGGAGTTTTCCCAGATGCAGTTACCGAACCGGATTCATATGGCGTTGATCAAAAAAGGATACGAGGGGGAGCTGGTTGGGCATATTTCGCGGGATTCGACGGCGATTGAGGCCAGGCAGAAGCCCGTTCCGAAGAAAAAAGAGGCGGAATCGGCTCCGAAGAAACGCAAGCGTGGGCGTCCGAAGAAGGGGGAAGAACGTCCAAAGCAGGAGCGCCGCCGCATGGAAAAACAGCTTACCATGGAGATGGATGAGATGTTGGAGGACCTCCCGAAAGACTGTACGGTGGGATGCAAACGCAATGCGAAGGGACATACGCATAAATGGACGGGATTTAAGCTGCACATGGATACGGCGGACGGTGGGATTCCGATTAGCTGTGTGGTGACTTCTGCGTCTGTGCACGATAGCCAAGTGGCGATTCCATTCGCAAGAATAACGGAACAGCGGGTGACACATTGTTATGATCTCATGGACAGTGCGTATGACGCGAAAGAGGTGTACGCACAGAGTGAAAACTCGGGGCGGTGCGCCAGGCTAACTGGTAAAATGTAGCGGGTGGAAGTCCCGTAGTATGAAGATGCAACCAATCACATACTTCCTCGAGCCGTGCGTTGTGCCCCGCGAGGGTCACGACGAAGCGTCGGCAGAGGTGCGTATGGCCGGAGCTATCGAGCATCGAAATCGTTATTATTTGAGTCGCCGAGGCGGTCGTCCCAGTCGAAGGCAACACGTAATCCATCGTCATGGTGAGACGGATTACGGGCTCACGGTGTCAAAGAACTCATGGACATACGTACGCATTTTGTCGGGACCTGGGAGGTCTCCATCTTATCCTGTAGTCGTACAGGATTGCTTAGAGAAGGCGGAAGACGCCATAGCCTAAGATAGACGGGATGGAGAAGTCAGATAGAGACATAGTAGCAATGAGGACAGCGAACAAGGAACCATCTGCGGAGCTGTTGGAGCGAAGGTCTCTACCCGAGGGGAATCTGGGAGATCCTACCACACACCATGCGCAGAAATGGGCAAGTGTGCACCAGGGGATTGAGCGGATACGGGAAGTCGTACAACGGAACCCGAAGGAGAAACTTACAACGCTCTTGCACCACATCAGCGTGGAATCACTGACGGCGGCGTTTTTCGCATTAAAGCGAGAAGCGTCCCCTGGGGTGGACAACGTGACGTGGGAGGAGTATAGCGTGGACTTGGACCGTAACCTTGCGGATCTCTGCACACGTGTACACTGTGGATCGTTTCGAGCGACCCCCAGCAGGCGGGTGAATATACCGAAGCCTGATGGAGGCACACGACCGCTCGGGATCGCAGCGCTGGAGGACAAGATCGTTCAGACCGCGATGGTAAAATGTATTTTAGAGCCCATTTATGAAAATGAGTTCTGCGGGTTCAGCTATGGATTCAGGCCGGGGCGCAGTGCCCATGATGCTTTGGATGCCTTAGCGTATGTGATCGAACGCCGGAAAGTAAATTTCGTGGTAGATGCGGACATTCGCAAATTCTTTGATCAGGTAGATCAGAAGTGGCTCATGCGCTTTCTTCGACACCGGATCGGAGACGAGCGAGTATTACGGATCATCATGAAGTTTCTAAAGGCGGGGGTGATGGAGGATGGAAGTTTACGGGACAGCGAGCTGGGTACGCCACAAGGTGCAGTCATCTCACCAATCCTGGCGAACATCTATCTTCACTATGTGCTGGATCTATGGTTTAGAGTCCAGCGCAAATCACGAAACATTGGCGGGGAGTCGTACATCGTCCGATATGCGGACGATTTCGTGGTCTGTTTCCAGTACAAGGCGGCGGCAGAACGTTTTCTACAAGATCTTCGGGCTCGGCTGGAGAAATTCGGATTAAGCCTGCACCCTGACAAAACCCGTCTCATAGAGTTTGGACGTTTTGCAGAAGAAGGCTGTAAGAAGCGTAGAGAAAGCCGTCCCAAGACGTTTGACTTTCTGGGTTTTACACACTATTGTCGTAAGACACGGAAGGGGCGTTTTGGGTTAGGTCGCAAGCCAATTGCGAAGCGCATGGCGCGCTTTGTGATGCGTATTTATGTGGAGCTTCGGAAACGGATGCACCATTCGGTGCATCAAACGGGGAAATGGCTTGGACAGGTGCTCAATGGGTGGCTGAATTATTACGCGGTACCATTGAGTATGCCGTATCTACAGAGGTGCTATGATCGTCTAAAACGAATTTGGTTGCGCGTACTACGTCGCCGATCCCAACGGGATCGAACGACCTGGGAGCAACTGTATGCGTTAATAGAACGCTATTGGCCGAAACTGACCATTCGCCACGACTGGCCGACAAGACGAATGACCGTTAGGCATGTCGATGCAACCCAAGGGAGGAGCCGGATGCGTTAACGCGCTCGTCCGGATCTGTGCGGGGGGCCCAGGGAAACCTGGGTCCCTACCGCGATTGTGCCGATCATTGATCCGAATCCGCGCAAGCAAAAGGCGGCGCATGAACGGGAGCAAAAGGCGCGCCGCAACGCCGGGTTCGTTCCTGCTGAGCGCGTCCGCTACCGGGAACGTTCCACGGTGGAGCGGGCCTTTGGTCGACTCAAGGACGAGTTTGGAGGACGAAATCTTCGGGTGCGTGGGCACCAGAAGGTGATGTGTCACCTGATGTTCGGAGTTTTAGTGCTCACGGTGGACCAAATGCTCCGAATGATCCAATAAACGGGATCACTCGGGGTTCGTGAACAGAAGATGGGGGTCTGAGAGATCAGACCGTAGGATTGGTGTGGGAAATCTGCACGGACCGTGGCCAAAATTCGCCAGATGAAGACGTCATGGGGGGCAAATCGGTGGTGACTTACCCCCCCAAACGCCTATTTTGCCATCTTATGCTCACTTGGGAACAAAAAGAATGCCAAATTGTAGCCTGTAACAGATGCTTATGCCCAATAAAAATTCATGGAGTTAGGTTTTGCAAGAGGCTCGGATGATATACTCTTAAGTGCGCGAAGCATTCAAGTTCTTTTTGGTGTTTTCATCAACCGCGCTCCAGGCGCTGGCCAAGCGGCAATCTGCCCGCATGGACTCTTCCTACCCGTGTATGATTTTTTCGTTTACAAAGTCATTGCGGAATTTGCCTTCCAGATCATGAGTCAGGACCAACTCCTGGAATTGAGCGTGTTCTGGATAGCACTACCTTGTACCACAAAGCAGGACAAGGGACATATTAGATCGGCCGGTGGTGCATTTTCTGCTCGCATACAGCGTCCCCGGTCCAAGTTCAACTTAGACAAGCCTACATGCCAGTGTACAGTTTTCGAACAGCTGACTCGGAAGGTGTTAGGATAGTGAGGGAGAGAAATACCGCGGACCTCATGTACTGGATATTGTTGTTGATACGAGACGTAACAGCATACTTGGAATGGACCGGCACTCTCACACAAACTAATTCGAGTCATCACAGCTTCCGCCTAGATTTACCTGCTCATCTTTCCACTCCTTCCCGTGTCGATCCCTGCGAAAAGATTTGTGTGTGATCCCTGCGAAAAACCCCAACCCATTTTCTATATTTGTAATGACAGGGACTGGACGGGGGCTCGCAAGAAAATAGTCGTAATCAAAGCCAGTGGATCGCCAATCAGAAATATGATAATCCCATAGCTCCCGACTCCAGTTGCTCACAACAATCATAAAGTATGGAGCCACTTCTCCATAATAGTCCGCCTCCAACGTGAGGTTGACCTTAACAACTTCCTGCTCAAACAGTTTGTCAGAAAAATAGAAAGTGAAAATACCTCCATCAGTTGAACTGGGGAATTCAGAGGCATCTTCAGCCTCTGCTGGAGTGGGGTATAACCCTGGAAAAGAGCTCTCAAGTTTACTTGGTCTCAATCCAGTCCCTGCATTCTCCAAGGGCGGCAAATCATCAAATCGTCTCCTTTCTGCACACTCTGGATATACCTGTAGAATTTCTATGCTGTACCGGTGACTTCCTGCCTGATCCTCCAAAGACAAGGTTACTTCATACAACCCGAGGTTGCCCCGGCCGGGTTCCTGAAGCTCTTCTATCGAATCCAAATACACTGTTAGTTCTGGAGCGGATGATTTTGCCTGTATAGGTATGAACGATGGCGCATCTACCGTCAACGTGTATTCGGTACCCGGGACAGGGCGAAGCCCCTGAAAAGACTTGTAAATCCCATCTTCCACATGGAGAAGGCGTTCAGTTATCCCTTGTCCATCGGTGATGGATACGTCAGCATTCAAGATATATTGCTCCTCTCGGTCTATAATGTCGGTATAGGGAATGCTTTGGTGCAGATACGCCGTCCAGACACTATCAGGGGTGAATACTGAATTCACCACTATTTTGGGCGAATAGGTGTCTGGAAAATCCAATTCCACTGGAGAGATACAACCAGTCAGATAAGACAAAGCTACGAGAATCGAAAGCCGCATGAATTAGAACTCGATCTGATACGATAGTGCAGGAATGAGTTGAAAAAGACTCACCTGATTCCACTGGATTGTATCTTGATAATCTATCTTGGGATATACAATCGTTGGATTTTGACGATTGTATACATTGTACACCCCGAGCACGAACGTCCGCTTGCCCCAGCTCATTTGTTTTTTGAACTGCACGCTTACATCCAATCGGTGAACCGAGGGAGCTCTGGCTGAATTAACAGACTCGTAATCTAGAAAATCAGCCTGCTCAGAGGCATAATAAGCCCGAGTATAATATCGACCGGCGGGTACCCAAACGGGGTATCCACTCCCATACACCCACGAAGCACCGAGTGAGATGCGTGGACTTGCCTGGTAGTTGAGTACGATCGAGATGTCGTGTCGACGATCATAGTTATCTGGAAAACTCAAGCCTCCGTTCAGATTTGAAAACGTCTTTGATGCCTTGGCCAACGTATAGCTAACCCACCCACTGAGCCTTTGCTGCCGTCGCTCAACCAGCACTTCAAGGCCATAACTGGCACCCTCACCAAACTCCAGGAGTGCAGGCCATCCCAAAGCAGGTGCCTGATACGCGTGGAAATGTTCCTTGAATTCGGTCAGTCCGTGCGTTCGCTTTCGGTACACTTCCAGCGATACATCAATGAAATATTTTGGAAAACTTTGTGCAAGGCCTATGGCAACTTGCGTGCTGCGTTGCGGTGGGATGCCATCCATCGCAGGGATCCATCGGTCCTGGGATAGAGTACTGCCTAACTGGGTAAGAAGATGAAGATACTGTTTCATCAAGGCATAGGACAGCTTGATGGATGAATTCTTTTTCAGAGCAATATTGGCCCCAATCCGAGGCTCCAGAGCCCCCCACAATTTCCCATCCCCGTGCGCAGATGAAATACGGAGTCCCGCGTTAGTCCGCACTTGAGGACTGATTTGAATTTCATCCTCCAGGTAAACCGCGAGCTCATTTAATGTAAATTGTTCACCCGATTCTGTCTGCGTATTCAATTGAGGTTGCTGATCACTATTGATCTGGTGCCGTGTACTTTCGGGAGACAGGCGATGGTGAACATACTCAATCCCGCCGCGCAGGTAGTGCCGCTGACTGGCCGCATACTCCAACTCTAGGCGAGTTGAGATATCAACGATGGAGGAGCGCCATCTCGTTGCGTAGTTTTCAGACCCGCCTTCCGTTAAATCCTCTCTCTGCTTATGCTCCCGGGTCATACGATAGCTCGTAACCCCCGCAATCAGGTTGGCAAATATTTTGTCCCCGATGAGACGGTTCCAGCGAATGGAAGCCAGACGATTCCCCCATTTATGAATCTGATCAAGATCCGAGTTTATGTGCGGAATCCCTTCCGCCCGTTCCCGGTACGTGAGTGCATCCTCTCCCAGATAGCCGCTTATATGCACATGATCTCGACTACTGATGATGTAATTCGCCTTGAAGTTTAAATCATGAAAATAGCCCCCATACGTCTTGCCTTTAGGCTGAATCCATCGTGTAAACAGATCCAGAAATGTTCGGCGTCCTGAAAATAGAAAAGACGCCTTGTCTCGGACCAGAGGGCCCTCGATCAATACTTTTGATGTGAGGATCCCCAAAACGCCTTCTCCGGCAAAGCGCTTACGACTGCCATCTTTCATCGTAAAATTGACAACTGAAGAAAGACGCCCCCCATAGCGGGCTGGAAATCCGCCCTTGATCAGTTCAACACTCTTCAGTGCCGATGAATTAAACACGCTGAAAACTCCCAATACATGGGTCGGATTGTAGACCGTCTGTCCATCCAGAAGGATCAGGTTTTGATCCGCCCCTCCGCCACGAACATAAATTTGGCTGAACCCCTCACGTCCACCCTGCAGACCAGGTAACAATTGAAGTGTTCTGAGCACATCTGATTCCCCAAAAAGCACTGGGATCTCTTCAATCTGCTGTATGGGCAAGGTGTGCTGACTCATCTGGATACGGCTTGCAAGGGTCTCGCCTTCCGAGGTCACGGCGATCTCATCCATTAAGACAACCCGCGGATCCAGGGGAATAACCAGCACCGTGTCTGCGCTCAGGTTTAAGTCAATCGCCGCAGATTCATACGACACATGTGATACTGTAATCCAGGATCCCGAGGCAGGTACATTTAGACTGTAAAAGCCATATTGATTGGTGATTACACCTGCTCTCCGCTGCTCTAGGTACACATGTACTCCAGCTACCCGCTCGCCGCTTTCCGAATCCTCGACATATCCGCTAATCCGATAACTTTGTGCTTCGACGCAATTGAACAGTCCAGCAAGGAGCAAACAAACAGGCCCCAGTAAACCAGCAGCACAGCTATGTTGAAAACGTCCAAACATGGATGAGCCTGACCGGATCTTCACTCAAGCGTCAGGGTGAGACCAAGCCCGATACCCATCACATGATCCGTCTAACGTTATCCTCGAGTCTGAAAAATAATGATAGAGGTCGTGAGTGAGACTTATTTCTATCTCAACAAGCGATTGATCACGATCTTTTACGAGCGTTTTTCGGATTTCCTCAGCATTATACTTGATCCACCCCACAGATATCGTAGACGTGTGCGTTGCTCCCTCCTCCTTAGAAGAAAATGTGCCGCTTATCTCTATTTTGTTGACTCTATGATGCCTCCAACGTCTGAGCCCCCTTCTTCTTATTTTCTGGCTTTCCAATTCAGTTCCAGCGGATCTGTAAATCCCCCAATTATTTATCCAGATACTGCCTTTCATACGATACCTGTACTTAGTACCAGGAGTATTAAAGGATACGTAGCATTCACCACGCCCCATGACGTCCATGTTTTTACCTGGATTCGCCGGTACGTAAGGAGCCCTGTCTATCTTGTACTTCACGAGAGGAATAGTGCTTGACAGAGTGACCTGACTTCCTCGTAGTACGCTCTGCCCCATATCTGAACCTGCCTTCCTAGGGATCAAAGCATGGTTAATATGTGCACTGTACACATAATCTCTTGTCACCTGGTAGATCGTATCAGCGATCTGAATCATCCCCTCTTGATTCAATAAGGTTTCGAAGACGGGGTCTTCGACAATCCGATCAACCTCCAAACTGTCGTTATCTGAGTATTGAAATTGATTGATAAGCTCGTCAAATTCTGTACGCAAAGAACGAAATGGAGAGAGTTTTACCTCAAATTCATCAAGACCATCATCTTCTTGGCTGTCAATCAAGTAGTCGGCCACTGCATCGAAATCCGCCCTAGTCTTGAAGTACAGCATCCCATCCTTGACCTGTGGCACCGCTGGGATTCCCAATGATGTAGGAACTGATGAATTCTCAGGCAGAGACTCAATCTCCACCATGTTCTCGCATCCTGCTAAAATCAAAAATGCTACGACAGCACTTACAATTAATCGTGACCCAATTGCAGTAATGCTCGGTTGCAATAACGATTTATATAGTACGTGAGCAGTCAAACTAGTAGTCCGTTTCTCCATTTAACTTTCCGGTTTGTGTGATTTACGATAAGCCGACAATAATGAAAAATAATGATATCAAAGACCCCTTAATAAATCATCCCTGCGACTACGAGTTAGTTTGTACTGTTCCAGCTACTGATGTTTCACTGGGAGATACCGGAGTAAATGTGCGAAGATCGCTTCGATACTAGACGGATAGGGAGAGTACAATTTCAAGAACAACATGGGCCTACATAGAAAATCTTCCCGGAAAAACCATGAGTATGGGTTCTTCCGTATTGGTAGGAGAAAATACTTGTATAGGCCAGCACACGCAATGTCTGTGAGGTCATTGAACTCATCCCGTCACTCACCCTGACAAGTTGCTAATTTTGTATCCCGCGCTGCTGACAGTGCCGCCGAATTTGGCCCAAACACAGATAGAGGTCAAATTACCCAGTGAAAGTCAGAAGTTGATCAAAAGTTTTGCCAGGATGAATGGTGTTGGAGCACAGGTTGTTATTGGTCTTAATGCTCTGCGCTGTTGTCCTGTATCAACCTGTTGGATTTCAGGGTCTGGATCATGGTTGCATTGAGCAGACAGAAACTCTTCATGGGGAAGAATCCGCGGGATGGGTTCGGATTTCAGGATTGTACGTGCATCCATCCAATGGATTTGAATATCCTGCGTTTTGAGGAATGCAGCCCCCATTGACAGAATCCGTGCGTGCAGGGGTGGCCCGACATCACGGGTCAGCGAAGCTCCATAGGCGAGCCGTTCCAATTCCTGAAGCAGCACTTCGCCATCAAGTCCGAGCTGATGGGCCAGTGCAAGATGTCGTTTACCAATGGCCGTCAGCGACTCTTCGTAGTTTCCATGCAGGGCTGCATCAATCAATCCTTCCAGTGCGCGTGAGGTGCCCGAGGCTGCCGAGCACACCACGCATACCCACTCCCTATCGCCCGGCACGTCTGGATAATACGAGCGATCGTATCCCAGTTGTCTCTTGAGGAGACACTTGTGCCACCGAACTTAAGTACGACCCAGGGACTCACTGTACAGCAGGTTTTTAATTGGGGATGATATACTCTTAAGTGCGCGAAGCATTCAAATTCTTTTTGGTGTTTTCATCAGTCGCGCTTCGAGTGCTGGCCAAGCGGTAATCTGCCCGCACGGCCCTTTCCTACCCGTGTATGATTTTTCCGTTTATAAAGTCATTGCGGAATTTTCCTTCTGGATCATGAGTCAGAACCAACTCCTGGAATTGAGCGTGTTCTGGATAGCGGGATCGGAGTTCTTCGGCAGACATCAGAAAATTCTTGCCCCAATGCGGCCGAGCCTCAAATGGTGCCAAACGTGCCTCCAGTATTGGAAGCACCGCTTGTAAAGCCTCCCAGTCTTGATGCCAGGTAAAGTGAAATGCCACCGAATCACGGCCGCTGGCGGTACTCATCAATAAATTGTCCGCCGCAATCGTACGCACCTCACTGATCATCAGCAGCGGATTAAGCTGATCGGCCATATCACGCAACACGCCAATTACCTCTGGTGCATGTTGCCGGTCAACGAAAAATTCACTCTGGAGCTCTTCTCCACTACTGGGCGTGAAGTCCATCTTGAAATGAGGCAGTCGTGCATGCCACGCACCTGGAATGCCCATCTGCTCTGTGCAGGCCTCAGCGGATAAAGCCAATACCGGGTGCACATTGCGATCCGCCAGCCTTGCCCCATGCAGCTCTGTGGGCAGATCTGTCAGCTCATCTGTCATGCGACGCTTGATCCAGATCTGCGTGGATTCCGGTGTACGCCAATCGGTAAAAAAGCTCACGCTGTAACCAAGATTCATAATGCTCTCAAATTGCGTATCCATGGAGTCCAGCGGCAAATTCAGGTAAACATGCTGCACCATATCATAAGTGGGCTCCACCTTGAGCGTAACGGATGTAATCACCCCAAAGCATCCCAGGCTAACAACAGCGGCCCTGAATAGCAAGTCGTTCTCTGGGGTAATCGTAATCTGCTCTCCTGAAGCTACAACCAGTTCCAGGCCGGCTGCGGCGGTAGCCAGATTGCCGTTGGTTACGCCGGAGCCGTGAGTCGCGGTTGCCAGCGCCCCTGCGACAGATATATGAGGCAGCGACGCTAGGTTATGGAGCGCCAGGCCTCGCTCATCCAGATGAGGCACCAGATCACCGTAGCGCATCGCCCCCGGCACCGTTACGGTATCAGAGCCGAAGGTGACCGTTTGCGGCATTGCGGTCAGCGACAGCTGCGCCTCGGAGCTGTCGGCAATTGAGTTAAAACAATGCCGTGACCCCAGCGGACGTACGCTATGATGACTGCGCACCATGTCCTGCAGCTCCTCTGTTGATCTCGGAAGTAGCAAGCGGTCGGTGCCGTAGGTCAGGTTTCCGGCCCAGTTGGTTCGCGGTGGAGTCAGCGATTCCTGAGGCCTGCAGCCCGCGAGCGGCGCAAGCACAGAGCCCAACAAAAGAGTAGAGGAAGTCTTTAAGAATGTACGCTTATCCATGGAGGCACGGGTCAATGAATACTACAAATGTATGCATTCCAGCAAAACTTACGATAACCTTTTTGACTGGCTTTGCCGCCTTATGCCTGAAAGTTCTACCGCGAAAGTTGTGGATATAGGTCTAGACCTTATAATCTAAGGGAATGACAGTCTGATTTGTACACTGGTATCGGGATTTTTACGTTCTTGTTGAATACAGCAGTTGTCCCGTCCGAAATGGTGTTCAGTGAGGTGGCAAATCGCTGAGGGGCTGCAGAGCCTGCGTAAGGCCCGTAGTCACTGAGCGAAGACGTGCCAACCAAGCAGTGGAGCATCAACTACAAAGCATGGAAACAGTCACCATGGCACAGGCAAACCGCAGGCTTAAGCTATCTGAGGGATATTTCTTGGGTTACCAGAGTGAATGCCCCGACCTGCGAGCCCTTAGGGGATTCCACAAATAACACCTCCACCTTTCATCATTTTTCCTATAGATGCTGGTCTAAGACGTCCTTTTTTCCCATTGATCGAGACCTGCCACAACTTCACTGATCCAATTTCTTGGTTTGCGAAGGCAATCAGACTGGGACGGGTTGAGCCCGTATTTTCAGTCTAATTTCCATTGAATGTCCCTAACACTAGGTGAGTTCGTATCTTCCGCCTTCCTACACTTGACAATGGTGAGCAACGTGCCAAGTAATGAAAATGATCTAATCCCACAAAGATGCCAAAAGATGAAACGTCGAAAATACAATCTCTTGATCTCGTGAGGAGCTTGTGGGAGGTTTGGCCTAACGAGGCCCACGACTTTACTCCATGGCTGGTTAGACATATTGGCAGGCTGAATAAAGCATTGAACATGGAACTGGAAGTGGTGCAGAGGGAGAAAACGCTGCAGGATGCTGGCCGTGTAGATATCTACGCCCGGCAAGCTAATACTGGGGAAAATGTAGTTATTGAGAATCCGCTTGGGAGCGCCAGGCTAACTGGCAAAATGTAACGGGTGCAAGTCCCGTAGTATGAAGATGCAACCAATCACATACTTCCTCGAGCCGTGCGTTGTGCCCCGCGAGGGTCACGACGAAGCGTCGGTAGAGGTGCGTGTGGCCGGAGCTATTGAGCATCGAAATCGTTATCGTCTGGGTCGCCGAGGCTGTCCAAGTGGTCGAAGGCAACATGTATGTCACCGCCATGGCGAGGCGGCATACAGGCCCACGGTGTCTAAGAACTCAGGGACATACGTACGCATTTTGTCGGGACCTGGGAGGGCTCTATCCTGTCCTAAACGCAGAGTTGGGATCGCGCAGGGAAGGCGGAAGACGCCGAAGCCTGCGATGCACGGGATGGAGCAGTCAGATGGGGACATAGTAGTGAAGAAGGCGGCGAACAAGGGGCGACCTGCGGAGTCGCTGGAGCGAAGGTCCCCACCCAAGGGGAAGCTGGGAGATCCGGGCTCACGCCATACACAGAGATGGATCAGTGAGTTTATGGGATCAATCGGCTACGGCAATTCTGCCGTTATGCACGCCGGTGCGACCCGAGGGAGGAGCCGGATGCGTTAACGCGCACGTCCGGATCTGTGCGGGGGGCCCGGAGCAATCCGGGTCCCTACCGCGATGATGTCGGATGATTCACACTGTCTCCGATTGTTGGGGTATGCTGCCAATTCAGAAGCCAATATCTTGGTATGGGTAGCCGGAAAGTTTAAACCCTACCATCTCAGCATCCTGAAATGGTTGAACGAAGCCGACACCATCAACGTGTATGCCGTCAAGGTACAGGTTTATCGCGTTGGTGAAGTCTTGGCTGCCGATTTCCAGACGGTGGTTGAGCCACCTCAATCGCGAGAGGCGGCATCCCGCTCTGGCAAGAGGGCGGCGAATACTCTTTATGCGGAGTTTTATCGGCCGCTGGTGGCAAGGCTACGCCAGAGCGATATCCATAAAGTCGGGAGGGGAGGTTGGAATGGCCGGTGGAGATCATTTCAGACGGGACTTCCTGGGGCCGTCTATGCTACTAGAGTCGAAGACAGGAAGGTTCAAGTGTTTCTGTCCTCCGGCAGCCAAGAAAGATTCAGTAAACTGCAGGAGCACCAAGAGGAAATTAATAGTGAGTTGCCAGGAACCGTCTTGTGGACGGAGGAGGATAATTGGTTTCGCATTATACTCGAAAGTAATGATCCGTTTAGCTTGACCGCTACCGAGACAGAATGGGAGGTTACTCGCCAGTGGATGGCTCAAAACCTGTCTTTGTTTAGGGATGCTCTTCAACCACACATAAACCAACTGAAAAAAGACGAGGAGGCAGTGTCTATCGCACAGGAGTGATGCTGCAATTACGAGGCTCTTGCAAACTACGCCAACAATCCGAAATGGTGCCTCTAAATCCCTACAGGGGCAGTTGTAACCTCAATTCAAGGGGTTTTCAAGAGTTTCAAACGTAAAACCCAAGCTTTGAAAATCCATCTCAGGTGGGTAAATTGAGTCTCATTGAGGGGCCAAATTACCCGGTAAAAATCAGAGATTGATCGAAAGCTTTTGCCCCGGATGAATGGTGTTGGAGCGCAGGTTGTTATTGGCCTTAATGCTCTGCACCGTCGTCCCGTAATGCTGGGCAATCTTTGTTAGGTTTTCACCCCGTTGGACCGTGTGGACTGTACGTCCTCCCTGAGGGATCTGAAGCCGCTGACCGCGCTTGATTCGAGTATTTCGAAGTCCGTTTTCCTGCTGAATTGCCTGGACTGTCGTTCCGTATTTGCTTGCAAGTCCTGAAAGGGTATCTCCACGACGAACTCTGTGAACTTGATTCGGTCGAGTCTCGCTAGATGAACTTGAAGAGCTGGTCGTCTGAGCAGGGGTGTTTGGAGAACGGGTCGTAGATGTGTTTGCAACGGTGACCGTCGTCTGTCGCGCAGTCTCGGCCATTTTTTCGTCAAAAACAATGGGTTTATTGGTACGGCTTCCCCATGCCACCGATCTTGCATCCGTACTCTCAAGCTTTGCCACGATGGTGCCCGCCAAACCAGGCACCACGAGCATCTGCCCAGGGTGAATGACGGTCGTCCTGAGCCGATTGGCATTTTGGATCGCCTTTACGGTGACCCCATATCGTCTTGCAATTTTTCCGAGATTGTCTCCTCTGCGTACACGGTGTTCTCCAGGCATCTTTTTCTCCTTGTCCGGGAGTTGCTCAAAAGCGTCGGCAAAGCGGGCGAACGTGTTTGTCGGAATCCGCAACGTGTACGGGCTCCTGTCGGGTGGGAGAGTACCTCGTCGAAGTTCAGGGTTTAACGTCTGGATGTGATCGGTTGTCGTGCCCACCATAGTCGCAATGGTTTCCAGTGATAGAACTCCAGTGACCTTGATCTCATCATAGACAAACTCCGGTCCATCCGAAGTTGCCGGCAATCCGAACTCCGCAGGGTTGGACATCATCAGAGCAAATGCAATGAACTGTGGCACATATCCAGAAGTCTGACGAGGTAAATACCGTGAAATTGCCCAATAGGAAGGTGGGTTTTTGAGCGTCCCGCCACCGCGTGAGATTGCTCGTCGGATGCATCGGGGGCTGCAATTATAGCCGGCCAGTGCCAAATGCCAGTCATTTCCATAGTACTCGTAGAGCTCTTTGAGATGGCGTGCAGCGGCACGGGTTGATTTGACCGGATCCATGCGCTCATCAACGTAGGAATCGATTCGGAGCCCCATCGCCCGCCCCGTAGGAGCCATAAACTGCCACATCCCGACTGCACTTGCACTACTGCGTGCACGCGGGTTCAAACCACTCTCACCGACTGCAAGGTATTTGAGCTCGTCCGGGACCCCCTCTTCCTTGAAAATCTGCTCAATCATCGGGAAATACGTGTCTGAACGATCCATCCATCGGATGACGGTCTCTCTCCGGTTCGTTAGCAGCCACTCGATCGCACCTTCCACCGCCCGGTTTTGGGTCATGGGCACGGTGGTCATGACCGGCTCAATTTTAGGTAGCCCGGTTGCTTCAGCGGTGGGGTTCTCTACCAGTGCCTGCATATCAAACATGGCACTTCGAAGAGCAAAAATGGACCCATATTCCTGACGCTCCGCGGGGTCTGTCCCGAAAAACGCCTCATGCTCCGTCACAATCGTCCTGAATAGCTCCCGGAACAGGGGTTCATTCACCAAACTCGACTGATCTGCCAGGACACTGACTTCCGACATAGCCTGGTCTAGATAATACTCCGCAGAGCGCCAATCCCCGTTGGTTCGAGCTTTGATGATCCGTGACTGGAGTAGATAGGCACGACTGATACGGTTCATGATCTGCCTTTCAGTCAGATCATCTCTTGGATCGCCATAGTCTTCAACCATGGAATACCGATCATACCCCCGCAAATCCTCAACCGGGATTGCCTCAGGAGGCATTAACTGTTGCGCAACACAGGGTGTAATCAAAAGCGTCGTTGCAGCAAATAGGGTCAGTAGCTGGTTTTTCATGACATTGCCAGGAGTCAGTGGAAAGTGGGAATTTACCCTTAAACTTAAAGCTTATTCTCAGAAACAGATCAGTAGGTTCCCATATAATGGATTGTTGAGATCATTAATATAAACTATTATATACAAAAAAGTAATGATCTCTACCCATTCGAACACGAGAAGATAAGGGATTGGGGGAAGTTGCAATCAACAATTTCTTGTCAAAGCGGGAGATTTCCGTGTTTTTTTCGCGGGTTTGTCAGAACCTTGTTCCTCAGCATCTCCAAGCCCCTGATCAAGCGTTCTCGGGTTTCCTGAGGATAGATTACCTCGTCTATATAGCCACGCTCGGCAGCGATGTAAGGATTGGAAAACCGTTCCCCGTAGTCGCGAGTAAATTTTTCCTCAAGGGATGCCTGGTCCGTTGCCTGCTTTAGCTCGGAACGATGTAGAATTCTGATTGCCCCCTTTGCTCCCATGACTGCAATTTCTGCGCCGGGCCATGCGTAGTTCAAATCCCCTCGAATATGTTTTGAACTCATGACGTCGTAGGCACCCCCATAGGCTTTTCGAGTGATCACCGTAAGTTTTGGGACCGTTGCCTCACAAAAAGCATAGAGCAATTTGGCACCGTGACGAATGATTCCGCGCCACTCTTGATCCGTTCCAGGCAAAAAGCCAGGAACATCTTCAAGCGTAACCAGGGGGAGATTGAACGCATCACAGAATCGAACAAACCGGGCACCTTTTATGGAGGCATCAATATCCAAGACCCCAGCCAGGTGGGCTGGTTGATTGGCTACAATTCCTACCGCATGACCACCTATACGTGCAAAACCGCAAATCAGGTTGCGGGCAAAGCGATCATGAACGGGGAAGAACGAATCCCTATCTACCAGCAAATGGATGATCTCATGCATATCGTAGGGTTTGTTGGGGTTCTCTGGAACGAATTTGTCCAGATCAGCCGGATTCCCCGTGGGAGACGGGTATGCAGGGCGAATTGCCGGTTGCTCTTCGCAGTTTTGAGGCAAATAATTCAGTACGGTTCGAATTGCTTCCAGACAGGCAACATCATTCGGATATACTGCATGCGCGACACCACTTCGCTGTGCATGTGTTTCGGCCCCACCTAAGTCCTCCGCCGTAACCTCCTCCTGTGTTACGCTGTGCACGACGTCCGGCCCGGTCACAAACATGTAGCTGGTTCCCTGTACCATAAAGACAAGATCCGTAATGGCTGGACTGTAGACTGCACCACCTGCACAAGGTCCCATGATCGCAGAGATCTGAGGGATAACCCCGGATGCCAGGGTGTTTTTGAGGAAAATGTCTGCGTAGCCCCCCAGGGAGACCACCCCTTCCTGGATCCGTGCGCCACCCGAATCACTGAGCCCAATGACCGGCGCGCCATTCTGAAGTGCTAGATCCAGTACCTGTACAATTTTGGACGCGTGTGCGCGTCCCAAAGATCCTCCGAAAACCGTAAAATCTTGCGCGTACACGTAAACTAGACGACCATGAATCGTACCGTACCCGGTCACGACCCCGTCCCCATAAGGGCGCTGATCGGTGAGACCATAGTCCGTGGATTGATGTCGTACCAGCTGTCCAAGCTCTACAAATGAATCTTCATCCAGGAGAACCGTCACGCGCTCACGGGCGGTGAGTTTTCCTTGATCATGCTGCCGGTCAATACGGGATTGACCGCCACCTAGCTTTGCCTCGTGGCGGCGATGCTCCAGATTCGAATGCTTGTCTGTCATTGATTTGCTCGAGTTGATCCTCTAACTACACGACCGGGCATTGCACCGGTATGCCCCCCTTGGTCCAGCACCATCGTGCCATTGACAAATACATAGTGCATCCCCGTAGCAAGTTGATGCGGGTCTTCGAATGTAGCATGGTCTTGTATCCTTTGTGGGTCAAAGATGGCAATGTCTGCAAAATATCCCTTCTTGAGCATCCCTCTCCGGTTGATTGCCAGAATAGATGCTGGCAGGGATGTCATCCGCCGGATCGCTTCTTCAAGTGAAAGTACCTGTTCCTGGCGCACGTATTTGGCAAGCAGGCGGGCAAAGGAGCCATATGTACGAGGATGAACCATGGAATTCAGGGCGTGCCTCTCCGGTGCGATGGAGATTGCATCAGAATCGATGGCAACCCAGGGTTGCCGAAGCTTCCGACGCACATTCGCCTCATCCATCAGAAAGTAGATCGCTCCGACCCTGCTGGTATCCTCCAGAATCAAATCCATTACGGTTGCGGGGACGGATGTCCCCCGTAATTCTGCAACTTCTGTAAGTCTCAGGCCCATATATTGACGCAGAGGGTCGGTTCTGAACCCCACTAACATGACATTTTCGGGGCCTGCTTCGAGCATGAGGTTTTCCCAGTTTTCAGAGGGAGTCATTAATTCTGTTTCCATTCGGGTTCGAATGACGGGGTCCTGCAGCCTCGCATGCCAAGCCATCATTCCTCCCTCCCTTACATCAGGTGGCATGGCAGCATCCAAGCCTGTAGCCCCTGCAACATACGTATAGATGTCCGCTGTAATCTCAAGCCCTTCCGTACGTGCCTCTTCAATCCGGTCAATGACCGCTTCCATCTTGTGCCAGTTATTTTTCCCGGCAGCTTTGAGGTGATAAATGTGCCCTCGCACGTCTGCGTCCTGTGCAATCCGGATTAATTCTTCCACAGATTCGAGAAGACGCCCCCCTTCACTTCGAATATGTGACGTATAGACACCGCCAAACTCTCCAGCAACAGAGGCCAGCGCAGTCAACTCATGTGTACTTGCAAAGGTACCCGGAACGTAGATCAGTGAAGACCCCACGCCCAGTGCGCCATCCGCCATGGCCTCCCGTACCAGATCCTGCATGCGATCCAACTCTTCGGGAGTTGGTGCACGATCATTTTCGCCGAGCACATATTGACGGACGGTCGCCGCACCGATCAGCGAGGCAACATTTGGTGAGACGCCTTTGGACTCGAGGAAGGATAAATATTCGTCTAGTGTGGTCCAGGGGACATTGGTTCCTCCCAGGAGTTCTTCTGCTGCTTCCTCTGATCCAGCCTGCTGGGCCACCCAGTCCCAGATCTCTTCTTTCATGACCTCATTCAGCGGCCCATTGGAAGTCCCTTCTCCAAATACCTCCAGGGTCACGCCCTGACTGATATCGCTCAGTGATCTCCCGTCAACAATCAGGCTTTCGGTCGCCCAACTCAGCATGTTGATGAATCCAGGAGACACGGCGAACCCTTCGACATTGATTTCCAGCGTGCCATGTACATCTGTGAGGTCCCCAATTGCCGCAATACTGTCCCCATCAATCGCAATATCTGCGATGTAGGGAGCATTTCCCGATCCATCGTAGATGATGCCACCACGGAGAATCAGATCATAGTCGTGCCCGTGGGTACACCCACAAATCAGCAGCAGAAAACCAAGCAGAAATCTCATTTGGTCAGCCGGTGGGTCGTCCGATCTGAACGCGGTCGCGACCAAACTCGTATTCCTTCGGGGGGACAGCTCCCAAGAGATGTTCGACAAAGTAATCCCACCGGCGGCGCATCCAGTAGGATCGCCCCTGCCCGAATCCATGCCTCTCATTGGGAAAAACCACCAGATCAAAGTCCTTGTTGGCTTCCACTAGAGCTTCTACCAAGAGGAGTGTATTGGAGGCAGGTACATTGTCGTCCATCAGTCCATGTGCAAGAAGGAGTTTGCCTTTCAGATTTGCTGCCAATGGAATATTGGACTGGTTATCGTAATTCGTCGTTCCGTCTGGATTGTCTATGAAGAGTCCCTGCCATTTTTCAGCCCAGTCGTCTTCGTAGTTGCGATTGTCGTGATTGCCCGCACCACTGACGGCGACCTTATAGAAATCAGGGTAGCGCAGAATGGCTCCGGTGGAGGCATAGCCGCCCCCGGAATGTCCCCAGATCCCCACACGGTCCAGGTCCATCCACGGGTTCTGGGCCGCAAGTTGGCGGATGGTAGTGATCTGGTCTGGCAGCCCGTTATCCCCCATGTTGCCATAATATGCGTCATGGAAAGACTTGGAGCGGCCGGGCGTCCCCATCGCATCCACTTCCACAACGATGAACCCCAGCTCTGCAAGAGCTTGTTTATCCCCGCGGGATGGCAAAAAGCTTCTCGTTCCGACACTGCCGCTCTGGGGTCCTGGATAGAGGTAATTCAAAATGGGATAGCTTTTGGATGGATCGAAATGACTGGGTTTGTAGAGTAGGCCGTGCAGGTCTGTCTCGTGATCACGCGCTTTGACGGAGAACGGCTGTGGCGGTTGCCAGTTGGTTGCCAGAAGTTCGGAGATATCAGCTTTTCCGAGATCGACGGCAATTGTACCGTCAAGATTCCGGACGGCGTGCTGCTGAGGTACATCCGGTCGTGACCAGGAATCCAGGATATACTTTTTCTGTGGGGAGAGAGACACGACATGGTTGGCTTCTTCCGGCGTGAGTAATTCCGGCTCGTTGCCATCCATGCTCACGCGGTACAGGTATTGGAAGTATGGATCAGGGCCATCTCTGCCCGCGCCGGTCAAATACAGCAACCGTTCATCCAGGTCCGCATGGCGCAACTGCAGGACAACCCAGTCTCCGGATGTGACAGGATGTTTTAGATCTCCTGTGTTGAGGTCATAGAGGTACAGGTGTCCCCAGTCTGATCGCTCTGAATACCAGAGGACCTCGTTCGTCTCAAAAAACACCTGCCAATTTTCAGCATTCACACCGGATTCATAGTAGGTAGGCACCTGTTCATGAAGAATTTCCCGGACCTCTCCCGTTTCCGTGTTGGCGACTCGGAGCCAGGCATATTTATGATCCCTGGAGGAGGATACGAAGGCCAGTTGCTGACTGTCGGGACTCCAGCGTACGTCTAGAAAAGTGCCATCCCAGTCGGCGATATGGTCCGTGGTGGTTCCGCGATGATAGTCGGGGGGCATGTCCAGTCGCACGGTTTTTTTTTCGTCTACATGGACGATCACGCGGTGAATCATAAAAACGACACTGTCCTGCGGCAGGGGATACTTCCATGCCTCCAACTCGGAGCGACCAGTCTGCGTAGAGATCATGTACATTTCACCAACGCCGCGTCCATCGTGCTGAAAGGTCGCAATCTTTTTTGAATCAGGTGACCAGAGCAGAACCGGACGGTCGTTCTTGACCCATCCTGCGTTATTGGTTGCATATCCAAAATCTTCCGCACCATCGAAGGTCAGCTGCTGCTCCTCATCGGTGTCAATGACTCGGATCCACAGATTGTTTTCCCTTCGGAAGGCTTCATATTTTCCATCAGGAGAAACAGCTGCGGTGGGGCGGATGCCGCTGGTGCCTGTCTCGTTGACAGGCTCACACACATAGGTGACGATGCTGCAGGCCATGTGCCCCCTGAGGGAGCGTATCCGCTCCGATTCAGGATCAAAGGAGAAGCGTGAAAAGTCCACCTCATCTTCGGGGGATTGCAAGTAGTCGGAGACGGCCTCAGCCATGCGTGCATGTTCGAAAAGAGAAGTTTGTCGCCCCTGGCCGGGATCAACAAGAATGAATTCGGATCCCCGCGGCGATGCTTGAAGGTACCAGAACCGATCCTCATCCAGCCAGCCGGGGCGTAATGTTGTATGATAGACCATACTCCGGGTTGTTGTCGAGAGCATTGATTCTGCACGTGCATAGTCGTCTTCAGAGACGGTAATCTGTGCGCTGGTCCCCATGGAATACGTCAGAAACAAAATGAGGGCTACGATCTTTATAGGCATTGCGTTATCGCTTAACTAAAGTAACTGTCTCGGCAAACTACGATCTGGCGCGTCGGGATCCCATAACTTAAGACCCATATTCTCGTGAAATACTTAACATTACTCTTACTTTTCCCTGGGCTGGTATATGCTCAGGAAGATTCAAATCCCCCGATGGAGGGATTCAACGCGGATGATTCTCACCCACAGGCGATTGAGATTGCAGATCAGGTGATGACTAGTATGGGGGGACGCGCCGCCTGGGATGATGCCCGCTATCTGAGTTGGACCATTTTTGGAGAAGATCATGTATGGGATAAATGGACGGGCAGGTTCCGGTGGCAGGGAGACAGTACCGTTGTACTCATGAATATCCATACCATGGAAGGACGCGCCTTCAAAGATGGTCATGAAATTATCCCCGTAGATGAATTATTGGCAGGTGCCTATAGAGACTGGATCAATGCAGGCTACTGGTTAATGATGCCATATAAACTCAAAGACTCAGGGGTCACATTAGGGTACAAAGGAGAAGAGACCATGGCCAATGGTCACGAGGCACATGTTCTGACACTCAGATTTGATGGGGTCGGGATTACCCCGGACAATGGATATGATGTGTATGTCAACAAGGAGCTGAATCTGGTTGAGCAATGGTCCTACTACGCAGATGTCGATGAGGATGAGCAACCTCGCTTCACCACGACCTGGGAAGGGTATGAAAGCTACGGTGGCATCATGTTTGCCGATACCAGAGCCGTGGTCAACAGCGAATCAAGTGTCCGAAAACTTTCGAATCTGGGAGTTTACTCTGAGTTGCCAGATTCGGTGTTCGAGGATCCGAACCGGATGTCTCTCGCCTCGCTGACGGAAATGGGTGCTTATTGAGCCCAAGTCATCAGACGGGAAGATTGCAATGGAGTCTGGCCCTCACGTTTTGGGAGGACACGTACCGTATATCCAACGGACCCGCTTTTGGTACAGGTGACATTTTTTGCCTCATAGAGGTGCTGGGCATTCTTCTGGCCGGCTTTGACCAGTTCCATGGGCGTGATGGTTGCATCCATGATCTCTCCCTTCTGTGCTATCCGTCCCAGGTATAACTGGACCTCTACATCATCCGGCGTCAAAGGTCCCAGCGTCACATCGGCCTTGACCGTGAAGGGAGCCCCGACCTGTAGATGACCTTGCGGAGCATTTTCGGCAACACGGATCTGGACTTTGGGCCAGGCCTCCTGTACCTTCTGCTGCCGACTTGACAATGCCTTGGCACCTTGCAGATTCTTGTCATAGAGTGCTTTTGCGCGCGTAGCCGCGGTCAGGTAGGTTGTTTCGGTATATTCCTGAACCATACGATGGGTGTTGAAGAAGCTGCTGTGGGTCGCAATGGAGCGCTTCATGCGGGCGATCCATTCAAGAGGCAATCCTTCGGAAGAGCGCTCATAGAAGAGTGGCACAATCTCCTGCTCCAATTGATCATAGAGCTGTTCAGCGTCTCGTTCATCCTGGTAGGCATGGTTTTCCATGATTTCGCCATTGCTAATCGCCCAGCCGATTGCGGGATCATACCCTTCATCCCACCATCCATCCAAGATACTGAGATTGAGTCCACCATTTGCGGCGGCTTTCATTCCACTGGTGCCGCTGGCCTCTCTTGGGCGGCGAGGCGTGTTTAGCCACAGGTCTGCGCCCTGTACCAAGTCACGTGCAATGGCCATGTCATAATCTTCCAGAAAAACGACATGGTTGCACAGGGCTTCGGTACTGGATGCAGCAACAATTTTCTGGATCAGTTCTTTTCCGGGTTGGTCGCGGGGATGTGCTTTTCCCGCAAAGATGATCTGTACCGGGTAGGCGGAGTTGGTTAGGATTTGGGTCAGCCTCTCCAAGTCCCGAAACAGGAGTGTTGCACGTTTGTAGGTGGCGAATCGGCGTGCGAATCCAATAGTAAGTGCTTCAGGGTTGAGCACTTTCTTTACTCGTGCAATGTCTTTTGCTGGCGCTTCCAGTCGAACCAGCCGGGATTGCAATGACCTTCGGGCCTGCAGGATCAGATGCTCTTTGCGCACTGAATGTGTATGCCAGAGCACATCATCCGGGATTTGCTCTGCATGCTTCCATTGGGACTCACGGATGGCTTCTTCTCTCCACCGCGGACCGACATATCGGTCAACATGTCGTTTGAGCGAGTCTGAAATCCAGGAAGAGATATGAATACCGTTGGTCACATGACGGATGGGCACTTCATTTTCCGGTACTGCGGGCCAGAGGTTTTGCCACATCGAGCGACTCACCTCTCCATGTAATCTGGCGACCCCGTTACAGGCACTGCTCATACGCAGGGCAAGCTTCGTCATACCAAACCGCTCGTGATCATTATCTGCATGCTCCCGCCCAAGTGCCAGAAACTCTCGTCGCTCAAGGCCCAGTGACTTTTTGGCGTAGGATACCATATAGCGATCCATTAATTCCGGTGAAAAACGATCATGGCCGGCTTCGACCGGTGTATGTGTTGTGAAGACGATGCTTGCCGCGGTAGCAATTCGAGCTTCATGGAAGGATAAGTCATGTTCCTGCATCAGCTGCCGGGTGCGGTCCAGCGTCAGAAATGCAGAATGCCCTTCATTAAGATGAAAAACCTGAGGTTTGAGCCCCAGCAGTTGCAGCGCCCGATAGCCGCCAATTCCCAGAATAATCTCCTGTCGGATACGGAGTTCGTTCCCGCCTCCATAGAGGTAATCGGTCAAATTTCGATCCTCATCGTGTTCGTTGGCATTGAAGTTGGTGTCCAGTAGGTACAGGGGAATACGTCCAACCTGCAGCCGCCAGATCCGGGCATATACCGTACGGTTGCCGATTTCGACGTCCACTTGCAGGGGCATCCCATGCTCTCCGCGCTCCAAGGTTAGCGGAAGGCTGGCAAAATCATTTTCTATGTACGATTCTTTCTGCCATCCGTCGGCATCCAGATGCTGGCTGAAGTATCCCTGTTGGTACATCAGGCCAACGCCAACGATCGGGACTCCGAGGTCACTTGCACTCTTTAGATGATCACCCGCCAGGACCCCAAGCCCTCCAGCAAAAATCGAAAGACATTCTGTAATCCCAAACTCGGCGGAGAAGTAGGCCGCCAATAATCCATCGGATGCATGGGTACGGGAATACCAGGTTGAGCCCGCCTGCATATAGGTATCAAAGGAAGCACACACCTCGTTCAGGTGAGCAACGAAGCCCTCATCCTTTGCGAGTTCTTCCAGCCGGGTTGCGGATACCTCGGCCAGCATCCGTACCGGGTTATGGCCTGAGCTGTCCCAAAGGTCTGCATCGAGCCTTCGAAAGAGAGAAACGGTATCTTCACTCCAGGCCCAGCGGACATTATAGGCCAACTCCTGCAGTCTCTCGAGAGTGGGGGGCAAAGATGGAGAACTGGTGAAGATGCGTACGGGTTTGGGGTTCATGGTTTATTTTTGTAATACGGGCAGCGAAGTATGAGTCATAGAAATGCGAAAAGATCCCTTCGTTAACGGATAAAATCCATTCGGATCACGGTAAATCCCGCCGGTTGATAAGGAATTAATGAAAGAAAGTGCGCTTATACTTGCGAACGGGCTGTTTGATAGCGTTTTTGCAAAAACGACACATGGTCTGCTGCGTGGCCCTAGTCGGTATGAGATTTTGGGGGTGGTGGACCCGAATTATGCAGGTCAGGATGCAGGTTGTGTGCTGGACGGGGTTGATCGTGGGATTCCCTTCTACAGCTCGGTTTCGGAGGCTTTGGTGCACCGGACTCCAACGCACTGCATTATCGGAGTCGCAACGGTTGGTGGGGTGCTTCCAGATCCTTTGCGCGTAGATCTACTGACAGCGGCATCTGCCGACTTGCAGTTGGTGAATGGACTTCATCAACTGCTTTCGGATGACGATGAACTTGTGAGTCTGGCCAAGGGGGGGATTATTGATTTGCGCAAACCTCGCCCCATGGCCGAGTTACAATTCTGGTCTGGTGAAATTCTTTTTGTGCCCGCACCGCGTGTTGCAATTCTTGGAATGGATTGTGCAATCGGCAAACGGACGACCGCAATGATCTTGCGAGAGGGACTCCGTGAACAGGGCGTTCGCTCAGAGGTAATCTATACGGGGCAAACGGGTTGGTTGCAGGGATTGAAGTACGGGTTTATTTTTGATGCAACGCTGAATGATTTTGTATCAGGAGAGTTGGAGCGTGCCATCGTGGAATGCTATCGGGAGGAAAGTCCAGAGGTGATTCTCCTTGAGGGGCAGTCTGCTCTGCGGAATCCAGCCGGACCGGCCGGATCAGAGCTGATTTGCTCTGCACGGGCAGCAGGGGTCATCCTGCAACATGCTCCGGCACGTCTTCACTTCGAAGGTTTTGAGGACCTGGACTGCAGGATCCCCTCATTGTCGGAGGAGCTTGAACTCATCCGCCTTCTAGGATCAGAGGTATGGGGGATTTCGGTGTTTACGCAGGGACTTGACGATGCGCAATCTTTGCAGATTGCCACAGAGTTGGAAGCACAGCATGGGATTCCGGTGGTGAGACCACTGGAAGATGGGGTGGAGCGATTGGTGCGTACAATCCGACAAAGGCTCCCCTCATGATCATCCGCGGTGTGGAGACCTGGACGGAGTGCCTTCCTTTGACCCGCCCCTATGTGATTGCAACGCGGGAGGTCAGTACGGTTGATTTACATTTTGTGCGCCTGGAAAGCAGTCTCGGGGTTTCGGGTCTGGGATGTGCGGCTCCGACGGCGGTCACTTCCGAAAATGCGGAGTCCTGCCTTGGAGTAATGGATGCCGCTGCCCATGACATCTTAAAAGGACGGGATCCCAGACTGCTTCGGACATTAGCAAGGCAATTGCGATCAGGATGTTCGCAATATCCTTCCGCAGTGGCGGCCCTGGATATGGCACTCTATGATCTTTTGGGTCGGAGTATGAATATTCCGGTGGCTGCCATGCTTGGTCCATCGATGAAGCCGCTACCTACCTCAATTACAATTGGAATTCTTCCCTTGGAAGAAACGCTGAAAGAGGCCCGTGAATATCTTGCACGTGGATTCAATTGCCTGAAGGTCAAGCTCGGGCTGGATTACGGCGAGGATCTTGAGCGTCTGCGGGCTCTGCGATTGACATGTCCAGAGAGTGTCCATATCCGTGTTGATGCGAATCAGGGATATACCATTGAACAGACCAGGGATCTTTTTCGTGAGGCACATGCATTGGACCTGGAGCTCATTGAGCAGCCTTTAGCCAGAGGGGAAGAGGAGGATATGCTCAAATTGTCAGAGGATGCTCAGCGTCTTATGGCAGCTGACGAAAGCTTACATGGCCCGATGGATGCTCTTCAGTTGACGATAAGCAAGCCATTCGGGATTTGGAATATCAAACTCATGAAATGTGCCGGCATCACAGGCGCCCTGGATATCGCAGATCTGGCAGCACTAGCCGGGATTGACCTGATGTGGGGTTGTATGGATGAGAGCGTAATCAGTATTGCTGCCGCCCTGCACACTGCTTATGCGTGTCCTCGGACGCGATACCTGGACCTGGATGGAAGTTTTGATCTTTCAAGGGATGCCGCACGAGGCGGGTTCACCTTGTTGAATGGATCCTTGCACCTTCTGGAAGAACCAGGGCTCGGTGTAATACTTACCGACTAATTATCGACGTTCAAATTGCTCCCGCAGGTCGAAGCAGAAGCGGAAACATAGAACCCAATCCCCGCCGCCCGTATTACAACGCAACCCGGCGGCGGCAGCGTAACCAGTCCAATTTGAAGCTGACATAACCAAGGCGAGCCATCATTGGATGGGTCGCCTTGGGGCCAGCCTGCAAAAACGATCCCGATAACCGTTATCTGCGCGGCAATCCTAGCCGTATAGAAGACAATTGTCCCAGCGACAAATCAACGAGAATTGTCCAACCGTCTTCTGCTATTTGAGGCGATTATAGGCCCGTAAAACTACGATGGTAACCGCGGACGAATACAGGGCAACCACCAATGCATCTAATATGGCATCAAGAGACGCTCCGATGCCCTGTATATGCGACAGCACATCTGCATTGGCTGCAACTCCGATTGCCAACACAACCACTAAGTAGGCGGTTGGATTTTCCGCGTCCGTTGCAACGGCTCCATACGCAAGGCCCGATAAGACCAGCAGCAAGGGGACGATACCTGAGGCAATCATCTCGGGCCATAGGCCATGAACAAGGGCCAAAACGGTCATGGCGACTATCAAAAGTTTTCTTATCATGATTACATTCTATTTGGTGAGTGGAAGTAGGCAGCGCACGAGACCAAATCGTCGAACGCTATCGCTATTAGTAGATAACACTTTTTTTGCAAAAAGTCAAGAGAAACTTCACAATTTCTTCGCAATTCGTCCATTTTCGGTTGACTTTTGCCTTGTTTGTGGGATCGGGATGCTATTTCCATCCAATTCGATCATCAGTGGCGACTGATCAGAAGGGTCGTTCAAGTGTTGTTTTTTGCTTGTTGTGCAACGGCATTCAAGGAATGAAATCGACAACGGTTAAAAAATGCGGTCGCAGGGGGAGTCCCCAATGTGCATTTCCATGCATGATGGGCAGAGAGGAATGCCCTGCCCATCAGACGATACCTGCGGGGATGGATCTTCCTGTATTCACAGGGAAGCCTCGCCCAGACGAGACTCCTCCGCAAAGGGGCTATACCGGCTTTGCCGGGGCCAAAGAGGTTTTAGGCCCGTGCAAATTGCAGGCGGAAAGCGTGGAGCGCCGTCTAAATGTCCAGGTTCCGCTTCTTGAGAACGAAAAGTCCCTCGGATCCACTGGTAACAATCAGGGTGCCGCTCTCGAAATAAGGATAATTACTCCACGAGGTAGAACCAGGGCCAGGCTCAAAAAAGCCGATCTCCATGGGCGCTTCGGGATTTGTGATATCAAGGATCCGTAGTCCGGCACCATAATTCGATTGGTACATCAGATTGCCCTTGATATAGAGGTTGTGATCCGTGTCGGGAGTGCTGGCAATGTATTCACTGACCAGTACCGGGTCATCCAGATCCGAAACGTCCCAGACCAGGGTTCGCGTCCCCTCGACCAATCCCTGCGGCTCATCGCCTTCATCATTCATGTAGAAGTATTGATGATCCTCGGTTAACCAACCCTGATGTGCATAAGCCACTTTGGGATAGATGGCCATGGAGATGGTTGCCGGGTTCTGCTTATCGGTTACATCTGCGATACTGAGTGCGGTTTCATTGGATCCGAGACAGATTTCTCTACCACTGTAGGTTAGGTCGGGACCGGAATAGATGACACATTGCGCATCATGTGAGTAGCCTGTTTTGCGCCTGCCGGTATTCGCATCAGCAAAGCAGCCTGCAAACGTTACATTGGTTGGTTCACGCAGATCAAGCATGTGTAAGCCACCACCACAGGTCTCACCGCCTCCGCTGGCACCGACAACGAAACCGAACCCGGTTTCTTCATTGATAACAATGTTATGTGCACTGGCAATGTCTGTGTAGAGTGCCGTTTCGCTGAACGTTACCGGCTCTTCTTCAATCTCACGCAACTGCGTCAAATCAAAAATCTGTACACCATGTTGTCCGGCACCATCCGCGACGATAAAGGCATGATCAGCATATACTTTGATGTCCCGCCATACATTCGCAACCGACCCGTTTGTCATGGGCAGGTCCCCGATGTAGCGCGGGTTCTCAGGGTCGGTGACCTCCACGAAAGAGGTACCATCGTTGCGTCCGACCAGTGCATATTCCTGGGAGGTATTCGGGTCGGTCCATCCCCAGATATCATTAAGTCTGGATCCACGGCCTCCTCCCATTTCGGGAAGGGGTAGGAATGCAGTCATGTCTACGTCTTTGCAGGGCCACCTGGACACCATACCTTCGGTACAGCGGATCTCCCCTCCCGTGATTGCTTCATGTCCCTTCACTTTGTTGATCAGGGTCGCCTTTGTCATCCATCCGCCATCCTCTTCTCTCTGCATGAGGATTGCTCCTCCTGCTCTGGAATCCATCCGCACAGCTCCTACGACGGCAATATCCCCCCGAACGACAATACGGCTTCCGAATGCTGCACGGCCAATGGACTCATCCGGCAGCAGCTTCATGGTGCCGATCCATCCATTTTCATCCGAGATGAATCGGTGAACAATCCCTCTACCCCGATTGCTGCGATGAGCTCCGATCCAGATTTCATTGCCGCTGGCTGCCAGAGCAGCCCCGAACTGAGAAGAGCGTTGTTGATCAAAGGATTGCAGTTGATCCCGCATGCGCAGTTGGGTTGACTCGGGATCCCACTCATACTCCAAAACGATCCCCTGGCCTCTTTCCTGCATGGGTACTCCGATGTACACGCGTCCCTGGTGGATGGCTACCGAGCCTCCCATTCGGCTTCGTTCCGTCAAAAAGTCCGGTGCCAGTTTATCGACTTGGATCCAGCCTTCCGATCCATACAGGAACGCGTAGACTGCTCCCTTATTCTCAGATGTTGCCGGTGCACCAACAACAGCCAGGTTGTTTTCAATGGCCAGGGTAGCTCCAAAACCGTCTCCAGCTCCGGCATCACTGGCAGTCAGGGTAGCGGTTTCCGAGAATGATCCATCCGCATTTTCTGTAATCACATAGACCGCCCCGGCTGATTCCATACGACCCGGTGCGCCAACCAGGATATTCCCTTTATCCAGTGCAATGAAGTCCCCAAACCGATCGCCGGGAGTTGCATCGGATGCAGTAATACGGGCAACCTGTTCCCAGGCGCCGTTGTAGCGGAACACATAGACGGTCCCCCGTTTTTCATCTGCCTCGCTGGCTCCGACGAATAACGTCTCGCCATGAGCCGCAATTGCCCGGCCAAATCGCTCCAGTTCCTGATTTACGGACAGGATAACGGGCTCAATTTCAAGATCGTCAAGGGTATAGATATACACTTCCCCCGGAAAAGCTAAATTTCCCGTTTCTCCAACAAATACGTGATGATCAGTCATCGCGATTGTGCCACCAAAGGATTGAGCTTCAGCGGAAGAAGTAATTAACAATGCGGTACATAAGAGAAGTAGAGTGCGGTTCATTTGCTTTGGATTTTTTACACCGAGACTCTATATACCATGACCTTCGCGGATGGTTACACGGAACAAGAAACCCACTCTTTTGTTGGCAGGGCTTCTATAATTAGCACTGCCGTGGCGAACATTTTTAAACTAGATCAGGTCGAAGTCGCTAAGGCATGGCCGAAACTCCAGACGTGGCTGGACAGCACGCTTGGATGCTCGGATGACCTTGAGGGTGTTCTTTTTCTGGTTGGTCTACATGAATCTGGGCGGGAATTCGAACCTGGTTTGGACAAAGCGTCAAAACAGCGTCTTGTCAATGAAGGGACTTATTGTGTTTTGGAGTGTCTGGGATGTTTTGAGAGGGTCGGACAGGAGGTGGACGGGTACTGGATTTGGGAGCCCCATGAAAATTTACCGGAAGACATGAGTTCCGCAGAGCAGGACTTGCTGTTACGTGCAGGCATTCTTCGCTATTTTGACCATTATCTGGATCCATGAAATTCATTCGATCTTCCTTCTTCTCCCTGCTTATCCTTGCAATAATGACGACCAGCAGCTGTCAGACGCAGACCGTGAATCAATTATTCGAGACGAATTTTTTCGAGATCTCCACTTCCATGGGAACCATGGTGATTGAGCTCTATGACGATACACCGGTTCACAGGGATAACTTCAAAAAGCTCGTGGACGAGGGATTCTATGACGGAACCAAGTTCCATCGTGTAATTGGTGGATTTATGATCCAGGGAGGGGATCCCAATTCAAAAGATGACGACCCCATGAATGATGGAGGGGGGGACCCCGGCTATACGCTTCCTGCAGAGATCCTTCCAGGACGCTACCATAAGCGAGGTGCCCTCGCAACCGCACGGTCGGGAGATAATATGAACCCGGAGCGAGCGTCCAATGGGAGTCAGTTTTACATCGTTCACGGAAGTATTTATCCTGAAGAACTCCTGGATCAATTGCAGAGTCGAGCGCAGCAGATGATTCCAGATTCAACATTTGAGTACTCTGCCGAGGCCAGAGCAACCTACATGAATGAAGGAGGCGCGCCCATGCTTGATGGGATGTATACGGTTTTTGGTGAGCTGGTTGAGGGCTATGCGGTGCTGGATCGTATCACTCGTGTATTGACTCCGAAACGAGCCGGACAGCCGGGAAGCCCGATGGGGGATATGCCGATGGTGGACGTTTCAATGGAAGTTCGTCCATTGCCTGGCTATGAGAGATAGCTCCCAGCCACGCCCGCTCTCCGATCAGGAACAGGTACGCCGGCAGTCCAGGGAAACCCTGGAAGCCAGCGGAATTAATCCGTACCCATATGCATGGCCGGTGAGTGATCATGTCGCTCCTGTCGTGGAGGGATTTGATGAAGCTGCCCCCACGAAGGTTGTTTCCATGGCGGGCCGCCTGATGAGTCGGCGTATCATGGGGAAGGCATCCTTTTTTGATCTCCAGGATGTAACAGGACGGATGCAGGTCTATGTTCGAAGAGATGACATGCCGGAAGGGTTCTATAATGAAATTTTCAAACGTCATATTCATATTGGTGACATTGTCGGGGTTGAAGGGCATGTATTTCGGACCCGCATGGGGGAGGTCACCGTGCATGCATCGAAGCTGGAACTTCTAGCCAAGGCGCTGCGCCCGCTTCCCATTGTTAAAGAGCAGGAAGGGACGGTATTTGATGAGGTTACTGAAAAGGAATTTCGGTACCGGCAACGCTATGTCGACTTAACGGTCAATCCGCAGGTACGCGAAGTCTTCGTTCAGCGTGCACGAATGATTACAGCCATCCGAAAGTTTCTGGATGAACAGGGGTTCATTGAAGTTGAAACGCCCGTTTTGCAACCGGTCTACGGCGGAGCGTCCGCGCGGCCGTTCAAGACGCATCATAATGCACTGGACATGCCACTCTACATGCGCATTGCCGATGAGCTATATCTGAAACGGTGTATTGCCGGGGGGTTTGACGGGGTCTATGAGATTGCCAAAGACTTCAGGAATGAGGGGTTGAGTCGATTCCATAACCCGGAGTTCACCATGCTGGAGCTGTATGTTGCGTTTAAGGATTACGTTTGGATGATGGATCTGGTCGAGCAGCTGATTGAATCGGTTGCCACGACTCTGCACGGTGCTCCTCGTGTACAGTGGGGGAAAGAAGAGATTTCGCTTCAACGGCCATGGCCGAGGATTCCGTTCTTTGAAGCGATCGAAAAAAAAACCGGGCATGACCTGTATCAGCAAAGCCGGGACACGATTCTGGAGGTGGCCGGCTCTCTGAATATAGAGACCTCATCTTCAATGGGGATCGGCAAGTTGCTGGATGAAATCTTCGGTGCTTCGGTCGAACCTGATCTGATTCAACCTACATTCATTACGGATTATCCGCTTGAGTTAAGTCCCCTTGCCAAGCGGCACCGGAGCCAGGAGGGACTGGTCGAGCGATTTGAAATGTTCGCAGGTGGCAAAGAACTTTGCAATGCGTTCAGTGAACTCAACGACCCGGATGATCAGCGTAGGCGTTTTGAGGACCAACTACGTCTCCGAAAAGGTGGAGATCTTGAGGCAATGCAAATGGACCATGATTATCTCCGTGCGCTTGAGTATGGAATGCCACCCAATGCCGGATTAGGCGTGGGGATAGATCGACTGGCTATGCTGATGACCAATCAGAGAAGTATCCGTGATGTGATCCTATTTCCACTGATGCGTCCAGACTAACCCTTCCGTGGCCGGGGTGAACCAAGGTTCCGATTCAGATATCTTTATTCGAATCCCTGCGAAGGGCACGGGATTGTTTGGCTGCTCGTACGTTGCGCTTGAACCCTTCATATTTTGCCCGTTTCACAGCGCTTCCTTTGAAGCGTTTTCGGAAGGCTTCAAGATCTAGTTCCTCCCATTCTTCCAGCGAGGTATCCTGGATTCCTTCCCGGGGCAGGAATCGGGGCTCCTTTGTTTGTCGGCTGAATTTATTCCAAGGACATACCTCCTGACAAATATCGCATCCAAAAATCCAGTCTTCCTGCTGCGATATAATTTCTTCGGGGAATGAATCCCCGCGGTGCTCAATCGTCCAGTACGAGATGCAACGGTTCGCATCCACGGCGTAGGGCTGGTATATCGCGTCCGTTGGACATGCATCAATGCATCGGGTGCAGGATCCGCAATGATCATAGGTGGTGGGATTGTCACAGGCAAGCGGTACATCAACGATCAGCGTTCCAATAAAAAACCAGGACCCGATGCGGGGATTGATCAGGTTGGTGTTTTTGGCAATCCAGCCTAATCCGCTATGCTGAGCCCAAACCTTATCCATCACGGGGGCAGAATCAACAAAAACGCGGCCGGAAAGGGATTTAACTTCACCTTCCAGCCATGAATACAGTTCGTAGAGACGCTCCTTCATGACCTGATGGTAGTCATCTCCCCATGCATAGCGACTGATTTTTCCTGCATCTTGTGCGCGGACCGCTTCCTGCCAGTAACTATATAATACCGTTACGACCCGCTTTGCGCCCGGGACCAATTTTCGGGGGTCAATGCGTTTTTCGAAGTTCCGAGTCATATAGTCCATGGATGCATGTTGCCCGTTTGCAAGCCAGACCTCAAGGCGCTTTGCTTCATCATCCAGTTGCTGTGCCTCCGCGATTCCGCATGCATCAAAGCCGAGTCTTTCCGCTTCAAGTTTGAGTCGTTTGGCCAATTCAGACGGTTGATTATGGTCAAATGCAGGCATACGAGCTATCGAAATCCCATGGGATTGATCATCAGAAAAACCAAGGCCAAGGCAACTTTTTGGTGGACTGCCTTCAAAATACGGCCAATGTACTCATAAAGAACAATCTGTACCTTTGTGCCGGGAGACAGGAGGGGTTTCATGGATCTATTACGGGTGGAGGATCATGCTGGGGAGGTCATGCGGGGGGAAAGTTGGGGAATTATATACGTGAGTGACCTGAAGTCATACAACCTTTTCATGGCTTCAGGATTAACGGACACAATAGGGTGGACGACCATCCACCCTATTGCTTACCATAGTATCACCTCGATTGATACCATGCCCGTTAAGGGATTGAACGAAAAAGAGCAAACTAGTTTCCGATACCGAAGCATCGTCTATCGGCTATTGCCGGGAACGCAATCCAAGGCAAAGAAACTGGCGGGACTGGCAGGTGCCTGTCAATTCGTTTGGAATGCAATGCTGGCATAGCAGAACGAAGCCTACGCCAAAGCGAAAGAGTCTGAAGAGAAGCCCCCTCGACGAGTTTCTTCTCTCTCGGCAAACGATTCAAGGAACTGCGGGATCATGTGGACTGGCTGCCCGAATACTCGTTTGCCATTACCCGGTACACCTTGAAGTACCAGGCAGATGCCTGGCAGGCGTACTTCAAACAGCAAAGGGAGCGTCCCAGATTCCACTCCAGAGGGCACAGTACACCGTCCTTTACGATCCCTGACAACGTTAAGATCAAAGACGGGAAGCTACTCATTCCCAAACTGGGATACGTACAGATTCGCGGTAACAACCCGTACACCGACGGCAAACCGGTCAAGGCGGTCGTCAAGAAACTGGCAGGCAAGTGGTATGTCACGGTTTGCTACAGAGTAGAGCTGCCTGAACTGCCGGATAATGGGATTACCGTGGGAATTGACTGGAATTGCGGTCAGGTTGCTGCAACCTATTCAGACGGGGAGCAGGAGATGATCCAGCAACCGGAGATTAAACGGAAGACGGCAAAGCTGCACCGGTATCAACGGCAGTTGGCCCGGCAACAGAAAGGATCCAATCGCAGGAAGCGTACGAGACTGAAGATCCAGAAAACCCATCGGAGTATTGCCAATACCCGTACGAATGCAAATCATCAAGCGTCCCGGAGGATCGCCAACCGATCCTCGACCGCAGTACTGGAAGACTTGAATATCCAGAACATGACGTCCAGTGGCAAAGGTACCGTAGAGAATCCCGGTACAAACGTCAACGCGAAGGCTGGACTGAACCGAGAGATCCTGAAAACCGGATGGGGACAGTTGGATCAAATGCTGGAATACAAATGCCGGAAGGTTATTAAGGTCCCTGCCCCTTATACGAGTCAGGACTGTAACATATGTGGACACCGGGATAAAGAGAATCGAAAGACGCAAAGTACATTCAAGTGTATGTCCTGTGGACATGCAGATCATGCCGACCTGAACGCGGCGGCAAACATACTGGCCTCCGGGATTGGGGCAACTGCACAGCGAGAGGCGTTCGGGTTACCGACCTCTATGACCTGTGAAATGGATACGCGGAGGGCCCCATGATGTG
Source organism: Rhodothermales bacterium (assembly GCA_965116685.1). Lineage (GTDB taxonomy): Bacteria > Bacteroidota > Rhodothermia > Rhodothermales > Bin80 > Bin80. Next base: position 2,146,057 of record OZ220707.1, read on the forward strand.
GGTCACTAATGTATATAATTCCCAAAAGTTGCATCTCTTCCGGTACTTGCCCTCCAAAGCTCACTGGTTTGATTCGTCAGATGATTTTCGATGAATTCCCCTCATCCATGCCATGTTGACCTGCTTCGCCAGTGGGGTTGTAGCATAGGATTCTCATAAAATGAGGCGCTATCTGGTTCTATTACAAAATTGCCGCTGGAAGTTGGAGTTCAGGAGACTGAGTAGCAAGAATTGGGGAATTAATCTCGGTTTTGTGGGATGGCCTGCGCTGATTCTCTTCCGAAATACAATCTCTTGATCGAACCTCTTGCAAAACTCTCTCATCTGGAGGTGAATATTGCTCTGGGAGTATCTACAGGCATATTTTACGGGTTCTATTTTGCAAGAACCCCGATCTGTATAGGATTTCCCGGGGGTAGTATGAGATCTTGATCCATGTCGGGGCGTAGTGTACTGATCTGGAAGCAAAAAGACGAAATCGGATGCGGGTTTCCCAATTTAGCCTAAATTCTTTCCACTCTGATGCCTTGAAATCTCCCTGATCAAGGTTTTCGTTCGCAACCAGCCCCATATCCAAGAGTAGTATCCGAATCTGGAGATTCGTAAATTCATAGGAGAAAAAAAACCGTCTATTTCGAGAGTTTTGCAAAGTTCATCGTGAGATGGCTTACTTGGAATGAGGTGCCCAGAATCCAAAATGGCGAAGATCGTAGTACAGTCTCCTCTCTGCAGTAAGGGCGGCAATCTTGCAGCCTGCGCGAAACGTGCTCTGTTTTTTCTTGGTTTTTTGGTCGTCTATCTTCCCGTTGCCGTATTTGGGCAGGAGCAGATGCCGAAAATACAAATCCATACCGGCGCAGACCTCCAGGAATTATCCAATTTGAGCATACAGGCATTTGAAAAAAGTAATCCGACAGTCTTGAGCTATAGCCTTGAGCTCTCTGTTGGAAATGAGGGGGCAACCCATCCGTCCGGAGGAATTGGTCCAACTGGATCAGATCTGTTCGAAGGTTTATTTCCTTCCGTTCATGTTACCCCTGGCCAGGATTTACGAATTGGTGACGCAGATCTACCTGTCAGTGCAGCTGGATTTACGGGAAACAAGTTGCGGGATTTACAACAAATGATCGGAGATGCGATTTCGGTGACGGTTCTGGAGGGGAATTCGAAAACCTTCGAGGTTAACCTTGATTCCCAACCTTCAGATACAGTTACGGTCATCATTACGGGTCATGAAAACACGGATTTAGAGGTGAGTCCGACCAAACTGACGTTTACTCCCACGAACTGGGCGCTGCAGCAGAGGGTTACGTTAACTGCGAACCTGGATTCCGATGATGAGGGTGACCAGGTGACGCTGCAACTCACGGCTTCGGAAGGAGATGCGGATCCCTCGAAGGTAGAGGTGATGATTATAGATGTCGAAGTGCTATGGGAGCGGCCAAGTCGGTCGCTTCTGGAGGGTAGCTGGACAAGATTCGGCGTTTCACTTCTTCCGCTATTGGCACCGCCTTCAGGGGATGTGACATTCACGGTTACCGGACATGAAAATACAGATTTACGCCCGAGTCCGACGTTGACATTTCCGAAAAATTCCTGGCAGGAATCTCAATGGCTATCGCTAACCACAGAACTGGATGGTGATTTTTTAGATGATTACGTAACGTTGACGCTAACGGCAGAGGGCGGGGGCTACAGCGGATTGAAATATACAATAGATGTGACCATCATTGATAGGCGTCCACAAGAGGTATTGATCACAGAGGGAGGTACGAAAGAACTCCGTTTCAGCATGAAGGGAGGCCGGCGGCCACGTCCTTTAACGGACCAGATAGCGATCTTTGACCAGTATGATGGTACGGATTTAACGCTGGATCCAACCCAGTTGACCTTCAGAGCAGAAACTTGGCATCCGTGCATTTTTGAAGGCCGAAACACCGTGTGTTCGGATTTTGAAACGACCACGCTGAGCGCGGGGCAGGATGAAGATGCATTGGATGACGAAAATATGATGCTGTTGATAGTCACGGGCCCTCCGGGGAATCCGCAAATAGGTGTGAAGCGTGAGATCTACGTGAGAGTTGAAGACGATGATCGCTCGAGACTGGTGATTGAACCATCAGATTTGGAGATTAATGAGGGGGGCAGGGAAGAATTTACGGTCAAACTCTCGGACCCTCCTTTGATTGCAGAATCGGACTCCGTGACGGTGACGGTTCCCGCTTTTGTGGGAAATTTAACAACGGATCAAACCAGTTTGGTGTTCGACGACTCAAACTGGAATGTAGCGCAGACCGTAACACTAATGGCAGCGGAGGATGATGATTTACAAGACGAGATAGAAACACTGTGGTTGACGGCGCAAGGGGGGGATATTGATAACGAACAGGGAAGGGTTGTCGTGACCATCATAGACAATGATATGCCAGATCTTTTGGTTACTCCGAGGTTAATGGAGATGGTTGAAGGGACTTCGAGGGCTATTGACGTTACGCTTTTGAGGAAGCCATCTGCAAATGTCATCGTCATTGTCAGCGGTTACGAAGGTACAGATCTAGCCGGTACGCCTCCGAGGCCGCTGAATCTGATATTTACACCACAGAACTACGATGTAACGCAGCGCATAATGCTCACGGCTGACGATGATAATGACCTTTTGGATGAAGACATAATAATGCTACGCTTGATTGCCTTCGGAGCAGAATATGTTGAAGTAACTGCTGAGGTAATGGTAAGGATCAGGGACAACGATGTGCCAGGGATCATCGTGAACCCGCCATCGGTAACCATGGAGGAAGGAAGTGAGAGGACATTGGATGTTACGCTTGCTTTTCTGCCTATGGGTAGGGTCACTGTAAATTTCAGTGGACATGTGGGGACGGATCTAGGCCTGAGTGATCCCCTTCTCACGTTTACGACCTCCAACTGGAATCAGGCACAAACGGTGACCTTAACGGCGGCGGAGGATGAGGATTATGAGGAGGATACGGTGGAGGTAAATCTCACAGCATCTGGCGGCGGCTACAACGGAGAGGAGGCACCCGTCACAGTGACGATTACCGACAATGATGAGCGGCCAATACCGCTGGCCATTTCTATCTATGACCGGCGGGAATTGGAAGATGCAGAGACGATTCAACTGCCCATCGAACTCAGCCGTCCCACGGATGCGGTGGTGACCGTGCAGTATGCCAGCACGGATGGCACGGCAGAGTCGGGACTGGACTATACGGCATCGCGTGGGATTGTGATCTTTGATCCGGGTGCCACCCAGGGGGTGATTGAGATTGAGATCACCGATGATGATGTTCCAGAGTCAACAGAGACGTTTGCGGTGACCTTATTGAAACCACGCAATGCAATCATTGCGCGTGGAACGGGGACGGGCACGATCCTGGACAATGATGGGGGGACGGCAATTCTTCGGGTGGAGGATGCACTGGTACAGGAAGAAGAGGGAATGGTCCGTTTCCAAGTCTCACTGTCCCATCCGCAGCGTCAAATGATCTCGGCTGCATACCGGACGCAGGATGGAACGGCGAAGGCGGGGGAAGACTATGAAGCCGCTTCGGGGGTCGTGACGCTGGCACCGGGGACGTTGGATGCCATGATCGCGGTCCCGCTCCTGAAGGACGGGCTGGACTGGCAGGAGGAGACCTTCACGGTGCATCTGGAGTCCTCAGAAAATGCAGAGATTGCGAAGGCGGTGGGCGTGGCAACGATCCAGGCGGCAACCACGGTAAGTCAGGAAGCCTTGGAGGCGTATACGGCACGGTTTGTTCGGACGTCGGCGACCCAGGTGGTGGAGGCACTGGGGGATCGGTTCCGCGGAGCGGATGGTACAGCATGCGGGGCGGCAACGCGCGCAGAGATGTCCCGGCTCTGGTATTCGGCTTCTTCCTGGGATCCGTCCCTGGGAGAGTTGTTGGGCGGCTGCCGCATGTCGGCGACCTCGTACAGCGGGTCGTTCAGTGTATGGGGCCGGGGAGCATTCCGTCAATTCAATGGTCGGGAGGATGACGGGTTAACGCTGGATGGCGAGGTGACCACCGGGATGCTGGGGGCAGACTACCGGTGGAAGGGAGGCTGGCTGGCAGGGGTTCTACTGTCCCACAGTCAGGGCGAGGGATCGTTTGCGGCGGCGCAGGAGTCGGGAGAGATCACTGCAGGATTGACGGGCGTGTATCCGTATGTGTCGGTTGCGCGTGCAGGATGGGAGGTATGGTTGAGCGCCGGGGCCGGACGCGGACAGGCCGATGTGCTGGAGCTGGACGGCGATCTGACATCAAGGTTTGGTGCGATGGGGGTTCGGGGAACACTGGTATCCAGTAATACCATTGGGCTGAACTACCATGGAGATGTGCTGGCGACGGATGCAGAGATTGAGGCGCATGCGGTGACGGCAGAGGTGTATCGGGTTCGGGCAGGGGTCGAAGCAAATGCGCAGATCAACAATGTGCTTCGTCCCTATGTGGAGGCGAATGTGCGCAGCGATGGCGGGAGTGCGGAGACGGGCGTGGGTCTGGAGTTTGGCGGAGGGATGCGGATAGCGTACCCGGCGTGGCGCTTGAAGGCAGATGTGCACGCACAGGGACTGGTGATGCATACGGCGGCGGGGTTCAGCGAGTGGGGGATCTCGGGATTCGTGCAGGTGGGAAACCGGTCGGAAGGATTAATGATGCGGGTACGGCCTTCATGGGGTCTGGGACAGGGAATGTCGCTGTATGGTCAGCAGACGATCCGGGATGCGGCGCCGATGGGGACAGGGGTTCACCGGACCGAGTTGGAGTTGGGGTACGGGGTTCCGTGGAAAGAGGGCAGCGCCCGATCAATCATGGGGATGACCCAGTTGTCACAGGGCAGGATGTACCGGTTGGGCGGTGAACTTCATCCATGGGAGCGGCTGACCTTCTCGGTCTTTGGTCTGGCAAACGGCCGTGCAGCTTCACTGGGGGACATCGGATTGAATGTGCGGGGATCGCTCCGGTATTAAGGTTGATCAAAAGCGGCGCGTAGATCATCAGTTTGATCAAGGCCTAAGTGCATGCAAGTCTGGCTCCAATGCTCTCCTCCTATGCAGATACGATCGTTCAAGCCAGTAACGCAACAGCAGGGGATAATTCATCAATATGGTTCAGTGATTCAAGTCCCCGACTTGTTTTTTGATCGTATCTGATTCGGTCAACCAGTCGTTGCACTCGTTCATGACAGGTTGCGGGGGGGATGCGTCAAATTTAGTGGAAGTTAGGGGATTCACTTATAACTCCTAACCGATCGCGATTCGATGAACCTGGAATCTTTATTTTCTTCTTCCCCTGTTCCAGAGCATGCTCCAGATCTGCATGTAGAATTGGTTCGACATTATGTGGATGTTCTACGTATGCTGACCGAGCGGATTTCCTCCGTGCCTTCGCCGCCTCCGCCCGCAGTATCTGCTGCAGTGGAGCCCGTTCCCGAGATGGCGGCGCCTACTTCATGCTGGGAATCGGCGGTTTCTTTGCTGTCCTGTCGGGACTGGCATACGGAGCCTCTGGTCCATTTGTGGCTTCAGCCCTCGTATGTGATGGGGCTGCATATCTTACTGGGCGTTGGGGTCAACCTCCAGGGACATCGCCGGATCGTGAATGTGACCGAATGCGGCCCTCAGGACCAGTCCGGGATGGAGGCCGTACTGGACGATTTGAGTCTGCGTGGATTGGGAGCGGGGATGCTGGTGACCCTTCCCGGCAATGTGCCCCTCCAAGCCGCGGTATCTCGCGTATGGGGATCCCGTGTCGCGGTACAGCGATGCCTGAATACGGTCATGTCCGAAGCGCTGAGTGGATTGGATCCCGACGATGCGCTGCAGTTTCGTCATCGTCTCCATCAGGCGTGGCAACAGTGCGATGCCGCCCAGGCCCGGACGAATCTCCAGCAAATCACGGCAGACTTGACGAAGGTCAACCGTTCTTCGGGGAGTGTACTTGGATATGCACTGGACGCCACGCTCACCTTGCAACGTACCGGACAATTGCTGCGCAGCGACCGGGGACTGCGCGTGCTAAATTCGTTAAACTCGCTCTTGACTCGTGCAAAACGCCGCCTGACGGAAACCCCCGTCCATCAGCGCGGGATGCACCTGTGTGCAACCCTGTTGGACCTTGAACCCCGATTGCGCCGTGTCCGACATTGGACGGATCTTCCCCCGTTGAGTGCGGCACTCAAACCCTTTCTTTCCACCTAAAAAACCCTTAAACTCATGCCTGCATTATCCCCTCTCTTTTCTTCCAGCAAAGCAATCCAACTGGCCCGGCTGTTTCGGAGTCCAAACTGGTTCCTGGAATTCGTTCCGCTATTATTTCAGGCCGAAGTGAGCGAGCTTTGTGGCCGGCCCTGGAAGCACACCAAAACGAAGTGTCATCGCTGGGGCAGCAATCCCGGCTCCATTCGCTGGAACGGCGCCAAGGTGCCCGTAAATGTTCCCCGGGTTCGCAATAGCGAAAAGAATGAGGAAGTTCCCCTGCAGACGTACAAGATCCTGCATGAGACCGAGGTCGACTATGAGCAGGAATTGACCCGCAGCATTCTGCTTGGACTCTCTCAGCGCAACTATGGGCAAGTATCGGAGCATCTGGCGGAGGCATTTGGGCTCAGCGGCTCCACTACCGGGCGCGTGTTTATCCGCGAGACGGCCAACGCATTGGAAACGTTCATGAACCGGCGGTTTGATGAGATGGAGTTTGTGACCCTGTTCATTGACGGGAAGACCTTACGAAGTGAGCAGATTCTGATCGCCGTGGGTCTGACTCGCGAAGGCAAGAAGGTGATTCTCGGATTCATTGAGGCCAAAACGGAAGCACATTCATGCGTGGTGGCATTACTGCAGAATCTGCAAGCCCGTGGCTTCCGAACTGCGGGCCCGTTGCTGGTGTTACTGGACGGCTCCAAGGGATTGCGCAAAGGCGTGCAAGAGGTCTTTGGAGATCGGGCGCTGATTCAACGATGTCCGTGGCACAAGCGTGAAAATGTGGTCGGCAAGATCCGTGATGCCGACCTTGCCGAACAGGTGAAAAAGGAACTGGAAGCGGCCTATGCAGCTGCGACGTATGCCGAAGCGAAAAAACAACTGATCGCCTTGATCCGATTCTTGGAATTACACTGTCCCGAAGCCGCGGGCAGCTTAAAAGAGGGACTGGAAGAGACCCTTACCCTTCACAAAATGGGGGTCCGCAAGTCGCTGCGTGACCGGCTTCGAACCACGAATATCATTGAGAGCGTGAACAGTCGACTGGCACATACGACTCGCAGAGTCACGCGGTGGACCAACTCGGATCAGCGCCAACGATGGATTGCGGCCGCGTGTCTGGACATTGAACAACGATCCCTGAACCCCATCCCGCAAGATTCAGATTGGGAAGCGTTCCTCCGAACACTGGATCAACATGGCAAAACCAAAAATCAGTACAATGGTACAACCTTACAACTTCGCCCCAACTTCCACTAAATTTGGGGCATCCCCGGTTGCGGGTATCTATTGGCAATGGATATGCAGTGTACAGGCGATCCCAAGGTAACTCGAGAAATGTGTACAAAAAATAGCCGTATTATTGCGTGTAAGCAGGATATTCCGCCCGATCAAGTTTCGCGGGTGGACTGTTTGATGAGGATTACGTGAGAAGATTTAGTTGATATGCAAGGTATTGCCCCAGAAAACAGCTTCCTTTCAGGCATAAACGGGATGGTTTTGCATCGTCCGAGAAAATATCGCAGGTCTGGTCCAAAAGCATTCACTCACAATTGTGAAAGTTTACGTTCTCAGGGCGATAGCAGGGTTTTCCGGTATCAGTGTCCGTATTTTCCGGTATATCCATATGTTTGTCGAAGGTAGAATGGGATGAATGCGAGGTTTGGCATGCATGTTCAGGGATGTGTTTTTTTGCGGGATCAAGTCCGTTCGTCATTTTCGCGATTTAGTGCGTCGTTTCTCCAGGAATCTCTGGTTCGCCCATGTAGGGGGTTGTGTATCTTCGTGACGCTAGGGCTTTTGACGTTCCTCTTACCCTTCACGGCCCGTGGTGTAGTAGGATCTGGTATACATGTTGAGTCAGTAGCATTCCGTGTGCAGACAGACGGAATCGGGTTGTCCACACTCTTTTTTTTTGAAAAAGATGTGACAGCAGAGTCGGTGCCTGGGGTTGTTACGGACCTAGGTTTGGTAGAGTCCAGCCAACCGTTTGCGATCATAAACCTGGAGCAGGAACAGGCTGTGACGATGCAATTGGGGTCCCCGCAGGACACCCCCCAAATGAGAATCCCCCACTTTGATTCCTCAGCGAGAGGAGGATCCGAGCCTGCGATCGTTCGGGTTGAGGACTTTCGCAGTTCTGCACCTGAGTCCAGGATAAATCCAGCAGTTTTTGATTTGAACGGGGAGACATTGGTGAGGAGGTGGACTGATGCGAGGGCAGAGATTGTAATACCACCTCATGACGCTGCAAACATGGGAGACACGGGTACAACATCAGAAACGGAAAACGATACGGGTCAGGTAATGTTTGCAGCTTTTTCATCGGAGATACAGAACGACCGCGAAGGTCATCTTCGTGAATTCCAATATGTCCATGGGGTCACCGGGGAGGCGTTTGAGGTGATGATGGATGAGGATCATCTATTGTCTACCGTGGTTGCGGGCGATCCGAATCTGGGAAGGGTTCAGGACAGGCAGGATCTGCCAGCCGTTGTTTTTTGGAGTTCTGGGCATAGTGTAGCGGAACCGCCATCAGGTGAAATCAATGTGCGTGCTGTTAGAATCAAAATCAACCCTGCGCCGGCGGAGGCTCTAACATTGAAATACACTCTGACTGGCACGGCTACTGCGGGCACGGATTACAGTATTGGATCCTCGGGAACGGTTTCCGTGGCTGCTGGACAGACCGAGGTATCTCTCTCGTTACAGATTATGAGTGACAACGAGAAAGAGGGTGACGAGACGATAATCCTTACGCTGAAGCCGGTGGTGACGAACAAACCAATCTTGAGTATGAGAGCATCTCCGAATCAGGTAAATGCCGGCAGTTCGGTGACAGTATCGTTGCACCTTTCGCATGCGTTGCCCAATCCTGCAGCGGGTATTCGTGTCAATACTGCTCCGGCCGTCACTACTCAGGGGATTCGCCCGGCCGGGGATTGCAGATATAATAGTCATACGCCGTGCGAATTTGAGCAACCGTGGGGCATAACCGAAAGGCACACGATTCCGGCAGGAAGTACAGAAATCGAAATAGGTGAAGTTAAAACATATAGACTTCAAAATTGGTGCTTTCAGGATTTGGATGGCAGTAACAGAGATTCTTGTCCAAGTGTTAGGAAGATATTTAATATTGGTATTATTGATCATCGGCCATCGGAGGTGTGCCCCACTAAAATTTTTAGTAACGAAAATGAAAGAATTACGATTTTGCAGTCGTCGGAGATTGAGGCATCATCTAGTCCCGTTCTAAAAAGTGAGCCGGTACAGTCAGTCTGTAACGAGGGGGATACACGGTGGGAAGTCAGAGCACATATACGCTGACGATTGAAGATAACGATACGCCTGGAATTAAAGTGGATCCGGCCACGGTTAAAGTGACCGAAGGAGATGCGAATGGTGCGGATGTTAAGGTGAAGTTGGCCTCGGCACCGACGGCTAATGTGATGGTATCTTTGAGCGATGATGGGGCTTCGGATCTGAGTTGGTCGGGTACGACCTTGTCTGGGAATGATCTGACCTTTACCCCTGGGAACTGGAGTACAGTCCAGACGGTAACGCTGACAGCGGGCCAGGATGATGATTTTGCAGACGACACGGAGACCTTAACGCTGACGGCATCAAAGAGCGGAGACTATAACGGAGAGACGGCAAGCATTGCGGTGACGATTAAAGATGATGATGCAGCGGGGATTCAAGTGGATCCAACCGCGGTGACGGTGACCGAAGGAGATGCGAATGGTGCGGAGGTGGCTGTGAAGCTGACGGGGAAGCCGACGACGAATGTGACGGTAACCTTGCGTGATGACGGGGCCTCTAAGCTGCACTGGTCAGGCCCAGGCTTGTCTGGGAACGATCTGACGTTTACCCCTGGGGACTGGAGTACAGCGCAGACGGTAACGCTGACGGCGGGTGAGGACGATGATTTTGCAGCCGACACGGAGACGTTGACGCTGACCGCATCAACGAGCGGAGGCTACAACGGAGAGACGGCAAGCATTACGGTAACGATTCAGGATGACGATGCAGCGGGGATTCAAGTGGATCCGACCGTGGTGACGGTGACCGAAGGAGATGCGAATGGTGCGGAGGTGGCTGTGAAGCTGACAGGGAAGCCGACGACGAATGTGACGGTAACCTTGCGTGATGACGGGGCCTCGTACGTGAATTGGTCGGGTACGACCTTGTCTGGGAACGATCTGACGTTTACCCCTGGGGACTGGAGTACAGCGCAGACGGTAACGCTGACGGCGGGTGAGGACGATGATTTTGCAGCCGACACGGAGACGTTGACGCTGACCGCATCAACGAGCGGAGGCTACAACGGAGAGACGGCAAGCATTACGGTAACGATTCAGGATGACGATGCAGCGGGGATTCAAGTGGATCCGACCGTGGTGACGGTGACCGAAGGAGATGCGAATGGTGCGGAGGTGGCTGTGAAGCTGACAGGGAAGCCGACGACGAATGTGACGGTAACCTTGCGTGATGCCGGGGCTTCGGACCTGAGTTGGTCGGGTACGACATTATTGAACGATGTTCTAACGTTTACGACCACGAACTGGGATCAAGTGCAGACGGTGAAAGTGACAGCGGGTGAGGACGATGATTTTGCAGACGACACGGAGACCTTGACGCTGACCGCATCAAAGACCGGAGGTTATAACGGAGAGACGGCAAGCGTTGCGGTAACGATCAAGGATGACGACACGCCTGGTCTCGTGGTTCCCCCTGCATCGGTGAATGTAAATGAAGGCGCCTCAGCGATCTTTGAGGTCAAACTTAATGGACAACCATCCGATGAGGTGACGGTGGAGATTTCGGGATATATGAATACGGATTTGGACACTACGGCATCAGCCCCAAGACGTCTGACCTTCAGTTCCTCCGATTGGGGTGCAAAAACGGTGACGCTTGGAGCAAAACATGATGTGGGTTTTGCGGATGATACGGTAACGCTTACCCTCACCGCAACCGGGAGTTTTTCGGAGACGAAAACGGTGGAGGTAACGATTCAGGATGACGATGCAGCGGGGATTCAAGTGGATCCAACCGCGGTGACGGTGAGAGAAGGAGATGCGAATGGTGCGCAGGTGGAGGTGAATCTGACGGCAAAGCCAACGGGGAATGTGACGGTAACCTTGCGTGATGCCGGGGCTTCGGACTTGATCTGGTCGGGTACGACCTTGTCAGGGGACGATCTGACGTTTACCGCTGATAACTGGAGTACCGCGCAGACGGTAACGCTGACGGCAGGTGAGGACGATGATTTTACAAGCGAGTCGGAAACCCTGACGCTAACGGCATCTGGAGACGGTTATACCGGGGCATCGGCAAGCATCAAGGTGACGATTCAAGATGATGATACACCGCCCACTTCGGCGGTGGTGACCTTATCGGCTTCTCCCACTTCGGTAAAAGAAGGCGAGTCCGTCACCGTGACGGCAATGTTGTCGCCCCCCTTGTCGGATGCAGTGACGATAACCTTGCGGTATGAGCCCGGCGAACCACCAACGGAACCGGGCGATTACGATCCTCTGAGTCAGATCACGATTCCCGGGGGATCGCCAAGTGGATCAGAGACGATTTACATCCAGGATGACGATATTTCGGAGGGGGAGGAGCGGTTTACGGTCGCCATCAACGGGAGTCGGTTACGCTCTGGGATAGAGCTTGGCAGCCCTCCCTCGGTGGAGATTACGATTCTGGATGATGACCCGCCCCCACCGGTGGAAGTGTCGCTGTCCGCGGCCCCCAATCCGGTGGATGAGGGCGATCCAGTCACGGTGACAGCAACGCTGACGGGGATTCTTGAGACGGATGTAGACGTTCCATTGGAGTATAATAATGAGACGACTGATCCACCGGAATCGGGCGATTACGCGCAGATTCAGAGCATCACAATTCCCCGTGGTGAGACAGAAGGATCTGGGGAGATTCAGACCCTTGAAGATGCCGATGTGGAGGATGAGATCTTTATCGTATCCCTGGGGGATCTGCCGCCGAAGTTGTTACAGCCAGGTCGGGAAACTTTCCAGGAGGTGACGATCCGTGACCTTTCTTCGCGGGAGGTGATGGTCAATCTGTCTGCGGCTCCCAATCCGGTGGATGAGGGCAAATCGGTGACCGTGACCGCAACCCTGTCCGAGGCACATGACATCGATGTAACGATTCCATTGAAGCTGACGGATGATACCGCGGAGAAGGATGAGGATTACCAGGCACCACCTCCGACTCAGATTACAATCAACGCTGGGGAAACGATCGGGAGCTACTCAATTCTCGCAGTTGATGATGAGATTGCAGAAGACGACGAGACCTTCACGGTGGAACTCGGCCCTCTACCCTCTGGGCTGGCCAATGGGGAGCAATCATGGGTCACGGTGATGATCACCGACGACGATGAGGCAGGGATTGATTCGCCTCCATCGGTATCGGTCGTGGAGGGGGGCGAGGCGTCGTTTGATCTCTCGCTGACCTCGAAGCCCCTGGGGGAGGTCGTGGTAACGATGACCTGGCCTTCCGGGACCGACCTGACGCTTCAACCGATCACTCGAACATTTACGCCGGAAACCTGGCAGACGAACCAGCAGGTGACGTTGATCGCCGAAGTCGACGATGATATTCTGGATGATCCGGTGGAAGTAACCTTGACGGCAAGTGGTAGCAGCGACTACATCGGGATCTTAGAAACAGTATCCGTGACCATTAGGGACAAGGACACCGCTGGTCTCGTGGTCAACCCGCTATCTGTGACGATGAACGAGGGAACCGAGAGGACGCTGGAGATTGCACTTACCCAGAAACCTTTGGGCCCGGTGACCGTGAATTTCAGCGGACACCTGGGAACGGATCTGAGCCTGAGTGACACTCCTCTTACGTTTACGACCTCAAACTGGAGTCAGGCACAAACGATGACTTTAACGGCGGCGCCGGATGAGGATATTGTGGACGACACGGCGACCTTGACGCTTACGGCATCAGGAGGCGGCTATGACGGTGTGACGAAAACGGTTCCGGTAATGATTAAGGACATCGATGAGGCAGGGATTGTCGTCGAAAGAACCGTGACCATGAAGGAAGGAGGCACAGAGCCACTCAAGGTTCGTTTGTTCGCCCAACCCTCGGGCCCGGTGACGGTAAACTTCACTGGACACATGGGAACAGATCTGAGCCTGAGTGACACTCCTCTTACGTTTACGACCTCCAACTGGAGTCAGGCCCAAACGATAATCTTAACGGCGGCGGAGGATGAGGATTATGAGACGGATACGATAGAACTAAATCTCGCAGCATCTGGCGGCGGCTACAACGGAGAGGATGCACCGGTCACGGTGACGATTACCGACAATGACGAGCGTCCGGGGCCGCTGACGATCACGATCTACGACAAGCGGGAATTGGAAGATGCAGGTGCCATTCAACTGCCGATCGAACTCAGCCGTCCCACGGATGCGGTGGTGACCGTGCAGTATGCCAGCACGGATGGCACGGCAGAGTCGGGTCTGGACTACACGGCATCGCGTGGGATTGTGATCTTTGATCCGGGTGCCACGCGGGGGGTGATTGAGATTGAGATCACCGATGATGAGATCCCGGAGTCAACGGAGACGTTTGCGGTGACCTTATTGAAACCGCAGAACGCAATCATTGCGCGTGGAACGGGAACGGGCACGATCCTGGACAATGATGGGGGGACGGCAATTCTTCGGGTGGAGGATGCACTGGTACAGGAAGAAGAGGGAATGGTCCGTTTCCAAGTCTCACTGTCCCATCCGCAGCGTCAAATGATCTCGGCTGCATACCGGACGCAGGATGGAACGGCGAAGGCGGGGGAAGACTATGAAGCCGCTTCGGGGGTCGTGACGCTGGCACCGGGGACGGTGGATGCCATGATCGCGGTCCCGCTCCTGAAGGACGGGCTGGACTGGCAGGAGGAGACCTTCACGGTGCATCTGGAGTCCTCAGAAAATGCAGAGATTGCGAAGGCGGTGGGCGTGGCAACGATCCAGGCGGCAACCACGGTAAGTCAGGAAGCCTTGGAGGCGTATACGGCACGGTTTGTTCGGACGTCGGCGACCCAGGTGGTGGAGGCACTGGGGGATCGGTTCCGCGGAGCGGATGGTACAGCATGCGGGGCGGCAACGCGCGCAGAGATGGCCCGGCTCTGGTATTCGGCTTCTTCCTGGGATCCGTCCCTGGGAGAGTTGTTGGGCGGCTGCCGCATGTCGGCGACCTCGTACAGCGGGTCGTTCAGTGTATGGGGCCGGGGAGCGTTCCGTCAATTCAATGGTCGGGAGGATGACGGGTTAACGCTGGATGGCGAGGTGACCACCGGGATGCTGGGGGCAGACTACCGGTGGAAGGGAGGCTGGCTGGCTGGGGTGCTACTGTCCCACAGTCAGGGCGAGGGATCGTTTGCGGCGGCGCAGGAGTCGGGAGAGATCACTGCAGGATTGACGGGCGTGTATCCGTATGTGTCGGTGGCGCGTGCAGGATGGGAGGTATGGTTGAGCGCCGGGGCCGGACGCGGACAGGCCGAGGTGCTGGAGCTGGACGGCGATCTGACATCAAGGTTTGGTGCGATGGGGGTTCGGGGAACACTGGTATCCAACAGCACCATTGGGCTGAACTATCATGGAGATGTGCTGGTGACGGATGCAGAGATTGAGGAGCATGCGGTGACGGCGGAGGTGTATCGGGTTCGGGCAGGGGTGGAAGCAAATGCGCAGATCAACAATGTGCTTCGTCCCTATGTGGAGGCGAATGTGCGCAGTGATGGCGGGAGTGCGGAGACGGGCGTGGGCTTGGAGTTTGGCGGAGGGATGCGGATAGCGTACCCGGCGTGGCGTTTGAAGGCAGATGTGCACGCACAGGGACTGGTGATGCATACGGCGGCGGGGTTCAGCGAGTGGGGGATCTCGGGATTCGTGCAGATGGGAAACCGTTCGGAAGGATTAATGATGCGGGTACGGCCTTCATGGGGTCTGGGACAGGGAATGTCGCTGTATGGTCAGCAGACGATCCGGGATGCGGCGCCGATGGGGGCGAATGCCCACCGGACTGAGTTGGAACTGGGCTACGGGGTTCCGTGGAAAGAGGGCAGCGCCCGGTCAATCATGGGGATGATTCAGTTGTCACAGGGCAGGATGTACCGGTTGGGCGGTGAACTTCGTCCGTGGGAAAATCTAACATTCTCCATCTTTGGATTGGCGCATGGTCGCACAGCTTCGCTGGGAGACATCGGATTGAATGTGCGGGGATCGCTCCGGTATTAGAGCGGCGGCGTACTCGTACGGTTCGTCAATCTCATTTGGACGGGCAATTTCGTCTGAATGAATATACAGTTGCCCCGAAAATACGTCTGACGAAGTCCGCCTTCCCCTAAAATTGAGATCAAATCCAATGTCTGACGGCGGCAGGGGCTTCGGGAAATTTCGGTTCGCATAAAGGTCTTATGCTATTAAGTGCTACAATTTTTGGTTCAATGATGTACACGCTGTACTGATCAGCTACACTTACAAAATAATCCATAGCCAGAAGATGTCAAAGGAATTCCCAAGAATCAACCCCATCCAGGTCGCCTTGATTTGTCTGCCCTTCAAGGCCTCAACATAAGCCTCTATAATGGATTTTTTCATCTCCAACATACTCGGTTTCTGGTACAATGGAGATCTTGGGTTCGCGTAGATAGTGCTTGGCAGAAAATACGAAAATCATCCAAGAATCTTCGATTCAAGGTCTCTGGAGTGGTTTTCGAGAATCGTCTCAGCTGCGAGTTTTTTTGGATTTCGGTAATTTCCAAGGGAATTGGGGGGATTACAGGCGTTCTGTGCCCCTAAACCAGAAATCTTCGCGTCCCATTGGGGGAGAAAAGCTTAACCCTGTTAGGACTTCGGCGTTTGATTCTTCACAACGTTTCTCTTTTTCTCATGCGTACGGTTTTTCAAACTCAGATGATGATTGGCATGGTTCCCATTGAGGAGATTGAACTTGATCTCAGGAGTCGGGACGATGTGATCGCCTATTTGTATGGTCTACAGCAGATCTTCAAGGATGCTCGGACCCGTAAAAGGCTGTTTGCTCATCTGGACTCCGGCTACAATCCTGTGGTCCGCAAGGATCGTGGACGTCCGGGAATGGACTTGTGGCGGATCTTGGTATTGGCGGGATTGCGGCAAGCGATCCACTGTGATTATGATCGTCTGGCCCTGTTGGCCAATGAATTGAAGGTGCTTCGCCAGATGATGGGACACAGCGATGAGGATGACATGCAGTACAACCGTCAGACGATCCAGGATAATGTGTCGGCCCTGTCGCCGGCGCTTCTTGCGCAGATCAATCAATTGGTGGTGAACAAGGGGCACGAGGCGGTGGGACACACCGAAGGGGATCTATTGAAGACACGAGGAGACTCCAAAGTCGTCAAAACGAATATAGAATTTCCCACGGATGTGCGTCTGCTGTGGGATACGATTCGGTGTTTGATCCGCGAGTGTGTCCGGGTATCCAAGCAGTTGGGGCTTCCAGGCTGGCGGCAGCATGCCTATCTTCAGAGAAAGACTTACG
The DNA here is from genome assembly GCA_965116685.1 of Rhodothermales bacterium. Taxonomy (GTDB): domain Bacteria; phylum Bacteroidota; class Rhodothermia; order Rhodothermales; family Bin80; genus Bin80. Next base: position 2,162,852 of record OZ220707.1, read on the forward strand.
AACTGTTTCAGTCCATTCGCACGGCTCGGCAGTACAAATCCAACCACGAGGGAGTCGAGGCATACCTGGAGCGCTGTCACCGGATCCGGGAGAAAGCAGAGCAACTGCTTCGTGACTTGGACGCACTTGTTGCACCGTCCATGGATCAGAACCATGTGGGGCAACCCTCCGAATTGGATGCAAGACAGTTGGCTCAACTGCGGAACACAAAGGCACGAATCGTGGAATTGGTCGCCTATGTAGTGAAATTTGTGGATCAAATCGATCGTCGTATTCTGCGGGGAGAAACGATTCCCCCGCAGGAGAAGGTATTGTCTATTTTCAAACCACATACGCGTTGGATCACCAAAGGGAAGGCTGGCGTGGTATGCGAGTTAGGGGTTCCGGTTGCGATGATTGAGGATGAGTACCAATTTGTCTTGGGGCACGAAATTATCTGGACGGGGACGGATAAGGATGTGGCCGTATCCCTGATTCAGTCGGTGCAGGCAATCTATCCAGACGCTCGGAGTTGCTCCTTGGATCGGGGCTTTTACAGTCCCGCAACGTTTGACGAGTTGGATCAGTTGTTAGAGGTCAACGCAACGCTGAAAAAGGGGCGATGTACGAAAGAGGAGCAGGAACGTCAGGCAACGGACTCGTTCAAACAAGGACGCAAAGGACATTCGGCGGTGGAATCTGCGTTGAATAATTTAGACCAACGAGGATGGGATGTGGTGCGTGAAGTGAGTCCAGAGAGCTTTGCGCGGGTGGTAGCTACAGCTGTACTGGCGGCCAATCTCCATCGGTTAGGACGTCTGGTTCGCAATCAGGAACAGGAACGTGCCAAACGCCGCCGACGGCGTGCAGCGTAGAAGGCCTCTGAAATCGCGTCAAAACACGACCGCGCGTTCGGTGCGGATGGCAGAGCTACGTTCAGACCGCACGAAATCTGCCGATTTAGCATCGAAACACGACCAAAACAGGGTCCAAAACGGACCGAATGGACACGGCGTTTCCAACGTTCGTCAGATTGCAGAGAAAATTGAGCAAATCTGCCAACTTCTGCAGAATCAAAATTCAAAAAACGGCTATTTCCTGCCAAGCACTAGATATACAATCAGAAGTCCAATAAGACCAAGAAAGAATCCTACAAAATACCAGCCAACCACCGAGGCGCGTTTTGCGGTTGATTCGGCTTGACGAAGAATCTCCTCCAGTTCAACAAGCGTTTCTGAGTAAATCATCGCTCCATTTTAAGGTGAAAAGGGCGGAGGCCAATCGGTCAAAACCTCTAAAATATTTTAACTGAAAATAAAACAATACCAATCAGTGAGGGTGATGAATTTTCGGATTCCGCAGGATACAGATGTAAACCAATCGGTCTGTGTAAGTCGCAAAAAAAAATGCCCCGACACAGATGTGAGGGGGCACCTTTTTGAGGAATGAAAAAGTTTTAGTTTGCAGGGATCGTGTCAACCCGGCGGAATTGAGCCGCCGCTCCTTTCTTGGTTGTCTGTCCACCTGCCCCCATGCCCATATCAGACATACGGGACTCATCAATGCCGCTGTCAATGTAGAACTGTCGAACCGCTGCTGCACGATCCTCACTCAACCGCTGAGCATTTCGCTCATCACGGGATGCATAGCCTTCAATACGTACATTCAGTTCACAGTTCTGCAGAATTTCCAGGTTCTCCATGAGCTGCGTGCGGCCGGCATCGGTCAGGACGGATGAGTTGCGATCAAAGAAGACCGTATTCATCTCCGAAATGTCACAGTCAAAGCAACCTTCCTCGGTCACATTCACGGTCGTTGTCCGGCTGTCAGTACCCGCATCATTGGTCAGCGTCAAGGTTACCGTATACGTGCCCATTTGCGCATATGTATGCGATGGACTGGCATCTGTGCTGCTTTGGCCATCACCAAAGTCCCACTGATAGCTGAATGGTTCGGACCCGCCCGTGTTGGCGGTAAAGGTCACACTCGGATCCTCGTCGCAAATACTGACGCTCTCTTTATTGGTAGTGAGTGCAAGAATTTCAGCGGGAGCAATGACGGTGACACTGCAAGAACCGGTAGCCGTACCCGCTTCGTTCGTTGCCATAAGCATCACTTCGTACGTCCCCGCCTCTGTATAGATGTGTGTACCGGCGTCCCCCGTGGCGGTCCCGCCGTCACCGAATTCCCAGCGCAATTCAAGCGGCTGCGTAGCAACGTCCATGTTGGTGATCGCAGAAAAATCTGCGGGAGTATCCGTCACGACCATGGTGGCCGGGCAGGTAAGTGCACCAAGCTCTGGCGGGGTAACCGCAGCAGCGAAATTGATTTTGAGGCCAACCCCCAGGGCGGTAAGCACATCCATTCCACCAAATCCGTATTCCGATGTACCGTCCAGTCCTTCATCACCAAAATGAAAACCCCCGTTCAATTCTGCGAAGAAGGATGTACGCGGGTTAACCGCAATGTCCACTCCTACGCCGGCAAGAGGGCCGCCCGCCCCCCCACTCTCTTCAGTCGTATAGGGCGCCTGATTCTGTACGACATTCCCAAATGAGTACGACAAGCCAAAATTGAGGTACAGAGCTGTACGCGTCGAAGCCTCCGCGAAGGTGTACCGACCAAATGCCTGAATCGAACTGCGTTGGGCATCGTCATTTGATACTCCGTCCATGTCATTCACCCTGGAGGGGAACTGTGTGATCACGGGATACTCCCCAATCACGTATGCGAGGCTGATTGAGAACGGGACAGAGAGCTGATAACCAAGCTCAAGGCCAACATTCCAAGGAGTACCGATATCGAAAGCATCTCCGTTGAAATTGAATGGCGATTGTTCATTGTCGCCAATATAGGACGAAAAACCAATTCTGGGTTTCACAAAGAGATTGCCTTCCGGGCGCAGGTTCTTCGCGTAATCCTGTGCGATTGCACTCGGCAGGATCGTCAGGAGGAGTACCAGTGAGAGAAGTTTTACGGTTGTCCGAAAAAGATTTGATAAGATGCTCATTGTACTTATAGCGTAAAATTTTGCATAAATTGCGTCGATTCCATGAATCTAACGCGCGACTTTGTTCAAATGTAATGAAATCTGAGATTTATAATGCGCAGACTTATTCCGGTGAATAATCCCCTTCGTAACAAGTCTATCCAGGTATGCCTGGGTCTCGGGGTAAAGGGCCTTTGCGACAGAAGCGTCCTCGGTTTGCAAGAGTTTCTTGACCATGGTCCGCATCCGGCTACGGTGTTCGCGGTTACGAAGGCGACGCGCCGCACTCTGGCGTACCCGCTTGACTGCTGAAGCGTGTTGGGGCATAGCATAAATGTAATTTGACGAATAAACGTGCTACCAAATTTACACACGAATGTTCCTAATCCATCATTTTTCGCAAAAAAGCAGGGACCGTATCCGTAGGCGATAGCTCTTTCTTTTTTGATGGAGCATCGTCCTCACTCAGGTATCTGATTTTTTGCTCTTCCAAGGTTACATTCTTTTTGGGTTCCGCCAATCCGCGGCGCTCCCATGCGGGTGTATCCAAAACTTTAAGGTTGTCCTCGCCTTTGTAGCCAAAGTCTTTTTCCTCTAGGAACAATTCCTTGCGCTCCCGTTTTTTCGAGGTCTTCGCCCAATCAAAACCGGTCGCAATGACAGTAATCCGCATCTTACCCTCCATCTCAGGATCAACGACCATACCCGTAATGATCTCCGCATCTGCGCCGGCTTCATCCTTGATGACTGCCATTGCCGCGTTCACCTCTTTGATCGGTATAGAACCCGCGGTTATGTTGACCAATACGTTCCGAGCTCCTGAAATAGAGACACCATCCATGAGTGGACTCGAAATCGCATCAAGCGTAATCGTGGCAGCACCGGTTTTTATATCACCTGTTTCAACCCCCATGATCGCAGTGCCGCTATCCTTGATTGTCGTGCGTACATCTGCAAAATCCAGGTTAATCAAGCCGGTCTTCGTAATCAGATCGCTAATTCCACGGGTGGCATCCGATAGGACATTATCTGCCCGCTGGAATGCCTCGGCAAGATTCGTTGTCTCATCCGCTATATCCAGTAGCCGCTCATTCGGAATTACAATCGAGGTGTCAACATTACTCCGGAGGCGATCAATTCCCGCCAGCGCATATTCCATCCGTTGCTTGTTTTCGAACTCAAAGGGCTTGGTGACGATCGCCACCACCAGGATCCCCAGTCGCCGTGCAGTGTCGGCAACAATGCTGATCCCTCCGGTTCCCGTTCCTCCCCCCATGCCGGCGGTCACAAAGATCAGATCAAATCCGTGCAAAGCGGTTTCAATCTCTTCAATGCATTCCATCATGGCCTGTACACCCACGTCGGGCCTTGCTCCCGCACCCAGGCCTTTGGTCAGCTTCCGGCCTGCTTGAATCTTGTGCTTCGCCAAGCTCTTGCTCAGATCTTGGGCATCCGTGTTGATAACCATAAATTCCACGGACTCCAAGCCGTGTTCAATCATGCTGTTGACGGCATTGCCGCCACCTCCGCCGATACCGACAACACAAATTTTTGCAATGCCCTGGTATTCAGCATCAAACTTGAACCGAGGTTCTTTCTGTGTTTCCAAGATCTCGTTAGTTTTCATTTTGATCAGAAAGGAAATAAGTTGTTTTAAAGTTCATCGAACCAGCCCTTCATACGGCCGGCAATTTTACTCCAAGAGCCCCCTTCCTTTTCGGAAGTGTCCGTGGCACCAGGCAGTCTTCTGACTGAACCATCTTGAGTGACAGAATTCATCATTTTCGGAGATAGCCCATAAAGAACCAAGCCGGTACCCGTGGCGAATTTGGGGTCCGACACTTCTTTCCAGAGCCCGCTCCCCCGCTGTGTAGGAAAGCCAACACGTGTTTCGAGCCCAAGGACTTCATTGGCCAATTCATTGGTTCCCGGGATCAATGAGCCCCCACCGGTCAGGACTGCGCCAGCGGAGAGATGTTTGCCATATCCACTGCGTCGAATTTCAATCGCGGCGATCTCCAGGATCTCCTCCAGTCGAGGTTGAATGATCTGAGCCAATGTACTGGAACTGATCGTTTTTTCCTGCCTGCCTCCCAGCCCAGGAATACGTATCTGATTGTCGTCATCTGTGAGATCAACCATTGCACAACCAAATTGACATTTTAGCTGCTCGGCATGATTGCGCATGACCCCCAAGCCCTTCCTGATATCCTCCGTTACATTGTTGCCTGCTACAGCGATGACGGCAGTGTGCCGGATCGTACGATCTTCAAAGACGGCAACGTCGGTGGTTCCGCCTCCAATATCAATCAGGACTACCCCAACCTCCTTCTCATCCGGATGTAGCACACTGAACGAACTAGCCAGTGGTTCAAGTACGACATCAGTGACCTGATAGCCAGCTTTTTCAATGCACCTATAAATATTTCTTGCTGCAGAGACCAGCCCTGTGATGATATGTACATTGGCTTCAAGGCGCACACCGCTCATTCCAACCGGATCTAACACCCCATCCTGACCGTCAACGATGAATTCCTGCGGGATAATATGCAGGATCTCTCGATCCGCGGGCATCGCCACATGCGCCGTGTCCTCAATCAATCGCTTGACATCCTTTCCCGTAATTGAGTGATCGCGGTTGGTGATCGTAATCACCCCTCGACTCTGAAAGCTTTGAATATGATCGCCGGCAATGCCTACAATCACATTCTGAACTTCTACATCGGCTGCACGCTCCGCTGCTGAGATCGCTTTCTGAACAGAGGCGACAGTCTTATCAATATTGACTACAACGCCTCGGTTCAGACCATCAGATTCGGCGATCCCGATCCCCAGTACATTAATCTTGCCTAATTCATCGGATTCGGCTACGACAGCACACACTTTCGTGGTGCCAATATCCATTCCGACTACAATTTGATCATGCATGGTTTGTGGTGTATAGCTATATCGGATTTTCTCTAGTTACGATTTGGCCTCGAAACCGCAGGTCAATGACCTCGACCATCCGGTCCTCGCGAGGTCGTATCTGCTGATCCCAGAATGCATACAATTTACGCAATCTGCTTTCCCATGCCGTATCCCCCAAATGGACGACCATAGTCTGGTCTGAACGGGCGACACGCATGGTCATGGTCAATTCGTTTTCGGTTACTTCGAATTCAGATATCAGAGGATCGATCTCAGCAGGAAGCCGTGGCAGAAGGGATAAAAGGTCCCGAACGGCATGGTCTTTTACGGGAGATAATACACGATATGGATTCGTGGTTCCACGCAAGAGTGGCACATCAAAGATCGCCAGTGTATAAGCGGGCATCATATAGCCAAACTCGTCCAGATAGTATGCCGGTCTTCCTGTTTCTGTAAGGGTCAACAGATATGGCCGACGCTCCAGAACCTCCACCCGCATCGTGCCGCTTGGATAACAGATTGCGCGTACTCCCTGGACCCATGGATGTCGTTGTAGCCGGTCAACTACCAGCTGGGGACTGAAGGTATTATCAATAAGCTCGTACATGGAGGCTGGATCCGTGTACTCAGTACCTGTAATTGCAATTTGGTTACACGGACGCTTCCACAGATAAGACCATCCGATGCTCCCCCCAATACAGATCGGGAGAAAGATTGCAAGAAAGGTCAGAATGCGTCTCTGTCTGCGTTTCATGATCCTAGGCGGCTGCGTTCCGGCAAACTTGTTCCGTGTAGTCGCGGGCGGTTCGCCAGATATCTCCTGCCCCCATGAACAGTACCACATCACCAGATTCACAGGTATCCCGCAAAATGGGTAGCACATCCTCCTTCCGCTTCGCGTAGCGGACATCGCGATGCCCCCGAGTTACAGCCAGTTCGGCAATCAGCTTCCCGGTGATTCCAGGGATCGGTGCTTCCCGGGCCGGATAAATCTCTGTCACGATCAGGATGTCTGCATTGAAAAATGAGCGAGCAAACTGATCCTTGAAATCATTCGTGCGCGAATATAGGTGGGGCTGAAAAACCCCCACAATCCGGCGATCTGGATATCCCTCGCTTGCCGCCTTCAGGGTTGCGAGGACTTCGGTCGGATGATGGGCATAATCGTCAACGACCAGAATCCCCTCTCCCTTTCCGAGAACCTGGAACCGCCGCTGGACACCGGAAAAGAACTCCAGCCCCGACTTGATGCAATCAAAAGCAATATCAAGCTCCAACCCGACGGCGACAGCGGCCAGTGCATTGCGTACATTATGCAATCCGAGCGCCTGTAGTTGAATAGATCCGAGTAGTTTGCCGGACACAAGTACGTCAAAATGCGTAGACTGCCCCTTTTGTCTCACCCTCTCCGCTCGCACCATCGCCTGTCGTGCGGTGCCGTAGGTCACCAATCTGCGGTCAATCCCGTCAATAATTGCCTGTACACCGGGATCATCCAGGCAGACGATGGCTGCCCCGAAGAAGGGCACACTCACGGCAAACGAAGTAAAGGCCTTGTAGACTTCCTCCAGGTCGCCGTAGATGTCCAGATGATCCGCTTCAATGGTCGTGATCACGGCCAAGGCGGGAGTTAACCGCAGAAAAGTACGATCATATTCATCTGCTTCAATCACGATAATGTCTCCCTCTCCGCTGACGGCGTTACTGTTGAGTTCCGTCACTTTCCCCCCAACGATGATCGTGGGGTCAAACCCGCCTTCTGAGATTACACGCCCAACCATGCTGGTCGCCGTTGTTTTCCCGTGTGTGCCGGCGACACCGACACCGTATTTCATACGCATGAGTTCGCCGAGCATTTCTGATCGGGGAATGAGTGGGATATGCCGGGCAAGCGCCGCTTGCGTTTCAGCATTTTGATTCACATCCACCGCAGATGAGTAGACGACCACATCTGCGTCACAGACATATTTTTTATCATGTCCTTCGTAGATGTGCGCTCCCTGATCTGCAAGCTTATTGGTCAGTTCACTCAGATTCAGATCGGAGCCGGTCACTCGGTATCCTCGTGCCAAAAGAACAGAAGCGATCGAACTCATTCCAATGCCGCCAATGCCGACCATGTGTATATGGCGGATTCGTCCGAGCCAGGGTTGTCTACGTTGTGAGTTCATGCTTATTTCTTCCATCCAACCAGTGCCAGAATATCTTTTGCGATGGTCATGGAAGCCTGAGGTTTTGCGGCCTTGCGCGCCCTGTCCGCCATGCTGACTCTTCGTTCAGTGTCAGCCAAAAGGGCAGGGACCTGTATCAGGAGTGCATTCAGAAGATCTTCTTCCGGCACACACATCGCCGCACCGATACGCTCCATGCTGCGGGCATTTTTGGTCTGGTGATCCTCGGCTACATGCATGGACGGAACGAGTAACGCAGGAGTCGCAGTGCACAAGAGCTCGCTGCATGTGAGAGCTCCAGATCGTGCCAGAACAAGGTCACAGGCAGCATAAAATAAGTCCATTCGGTCCACATACTTCATGACACGAAGCCTTGCGTGCTCTTTACTTCGCATTCGCTCGTAGTAGAGGTTGCCGGTCTGCCAGATGATATGAAGGTCGAGGGCGGAGAGCATTTGATCTGAAACCTGCCACATCGCTTCATTAATGGCTTGACTTCCCAGCGATCCTCCGAACACGAAAAGTACCTTCGCGGTCTGTGGTAGCTTTAGAATTTCTCGGGCAGATTCGCGTGTAATTGTTGTCGCCAACTCCTTGCGTACAGGGTTGCCACTGATGCGGCAGCGCCCCTCGGGGAACCAGCTCTTTGCCTCTTCAAAAGCAATATGTACCTGTGCTGCACGGCGTCCCAGAATACGATTGGTCACGCCTGCGTAGGCATTCTGCTCCTGGGCAACCGTTGGACGTTTACGCATGCTGGCTGCCCACAATACCGGTCCAGACACATACCCGCCAGTCCCAACCGCAACATCCGCATCAAAGTCCTGGACCAACTGATAACTCTGCCAGAGCCCGGCTGCCAGCTTGAATGGGAATCCTACATTCCGTAAGAGCTGTCTACGATGGAACCCGCTGATCGTAATTGGGTGAATTTCAAATCCTGCGTCCGGGACTGCGTTCCACTCCAGGTGATCCTGCGTTCCAGCAAATGCAATCGCACTCATTGGCTCCAGCGAGCGGATTGCCTGTGCAATGGCAATTGCCGGATATACGTGGCCGCCCGTGCCGCCACCAGCCAGTAATATGCGAGGTGGTCTCATCGGTGGTCCAGTTGTCGGGAGATGTTGAGTAGAATTCCAAGCAGAATGCCCGCAGCAAGCATTGAGGTTCCACCATAGGAAATCAGCGGAAGCGGGAGCCCCGTCACTGGTAAAATTCCTGTCGAGACCCCCGCATGGACTAACGTGTACAAAAACAGAATCGTTGTGCAGCCAACTGCCAGGAAAAGGCCGAGTGGGTCTATTGCATCACGCGCAATGCGCAGAAAGCCCCGCAAGAGAATCATCACAAATAGCCCTAAGAGGACAAGACTTCCCAGAATGCCATACTCTTCCGAGATAATGGCAAAAATAAAGTCGTTATAAGGGGTCGGCAGAAAATCCCGTTGGATGCTTTTGCCCGGTCCTCGACCGGTCCACCCGCCCATTGCAAGGGCAATCCTAGCCTGATGTGCCTGATAGCCTTCCGCCCGCAAGTCGAACACTTCGGCCTCCTCCGTATTCGAGAAGATTTTCAGATTCAGGAAGGATTCGACCCGTTGAGCCCGATTTGGAGAAGTAAGGAGCATCAGAAACATGCAGGCAATGCTGAAGAGGACGCCTCCTCCGATGTGAAACAAGCTCACACGGCCGACATAGAGCATCAGCATCACAGAAATCAGGACGAGGAAGGCGGTTGACAGGTCCTCCAGGCCGATCAACACGACGGTTAGAAACGTCCAGAAAAATAGCGGGAGAACGCCTCTGGTGAAGCTATGGATGTATTCCTGCTTACGTACTAGGAGGATAGCGATGTTGAGGATCAATGCAATCTTTGCCAAGTCGGATGGCTGAACGCTGAAGAGACCAACCTGGAAGGCACGAGTAGCTCCTCCGTACGAGACCCCGAAAATGCGCACCAGCACCAGTAGGAATATGGAGCCCAAGAGAAACAGTCGCGACCAGCGCGCGATCTGATGGTAGTCCAACATACTGAAGACAATCATCGTCACGAGTGCAAGTCCCACCCGGAGTGTGTGACGCAAAAGGAATTGCTCTGTATCCCCATCTGCTTTCACTTCAGCCAGAAAGGCGATTGCGCTGTAGACGGCCATAACCCCAATTGCAGAGATGACAAGTACGATCCAGAGGACATACCTGTCCATCGGGGCTTGGTCCTGCAGATGCAAAGTGTTGGTCTGTCTCGGCATGGTTAGAAACCCTCCACAATGTGGCGGAATCGTGTTCCTCGTTCTTCGTAGTTGGAAAACAGATCAAAAGAGGCACATGCCGGGCTTAACAGTACGACATCCCCGGTGCTCGCGCAGCTTCGTGCATACTGGACTGCTTCCTCCAGCGTTTTGACCGCTAGTGCACTTTTGGTGTGAGGGCCGAGCTCTCTAAGCACCTTTTGTGCGCTTTCTCCGAATGCAATCACGGTATGCACTTTTTCGGAGATCAGTGGCTTGACAACCTCATAATCATTCCCTTTGTCCCGGCCGCCTGCGAGCAATACAATCGGTGCATGGAAACTCAGTAGTGCATACCAGAGCGCATTCACATTGGTCGCTTTTGAGTCATTGACATAGGTGACCCCGCTCAATCGACGGATGACTTCCAGTCGATGATTCACTCCGGTGAATCGTTGCAGGCTTTCACGCAGGACCGCATTCGTAAGTCCAACCGCCTGTCCTGCCAGTGCAGCCGCCAGGGAATTACTGATGTTGTGAGGACCCGGGATTCCCAGTCTCTCTGTAGGTAAGATCGCATGTTTCTGGAGATGGATCATATCGTGAATCACGCTCGCACCGCTTGAAAGCTCTACCTGACTGCTGAAGGGAAGCCCCTGTACATCGCGGGTAGAGATAAAGTACTCGACACGCTCTCGTACCAGTGTATCGTCGTAGTTGTAGATCACCGTGTCTGCATCGGATTGGTTTTCATAGATGCGGAGTTTACTTTTGGCATAGTGTTCGAAGTTGTCACCGTAGCGATTCAGGTGATCCGGTGTGATGTTCAGGATCACACTCACGTCCGGTCGGAACGTGTCTATATGATCTAGTTGGAAGCTGGATACCTCAAGGACGACCACCGTGTCCGCATGTAAATTTTGTATGTGTTCGGACAAGGGGGTGCCAATATTGCCCGCGACTACCGTATGTCGATCAGCCGTTTTCATCATGTGTCCTACAAGCGATGCCGTCGTGGTCTTTCCATTGGTTCCGGTAACTGCCACAATCTGTCCCTTTGCGTACCAGGAGGCAACCTCAAGCTCTGAGTAGACCGGCAGTCCCCGGGCGAGGGCGGCCTGGACGGGTTGGGCGGTCGTCGGAACTCCCGGACTTATCACCAGGAAGTCCGCTGCCAGTGTGGCTTCTGTATGTCCGTGGGCTTCCACTTCAATACCCTGATTTTTGCACCATCTCAACGTACCTTTATCAATGGGACCATGATCAGAAAGCAACACTTTGGCACCGGTACGGGTCAATAGATCTGCGACTGCGCGGCCGCTCCGGGCGGCCCCCAGAACGGTGATGCGTTTCCCCCGGACGTTGTACGGCTGCATCATCGGATCCGAAGTGAGAGTAGGGTTGCCAACATGGTGATCACGGTTACAAGGCAGAAACGGGTAACAATTTTGACCTCATGCATGCCTTTTGCCTCATAATGGTGGTGCAGGGGCGCCATGCGGAAGATCCGTTTCCCCGTACCCGTCTTGCGACGGGTATAGCGGAAATAAGTAGTCTGCAGAATGACCGATAGGGTTTCGATAAAAAAGATGGCACAGAGCAGTGGTAACAGAAGCTCTTTTTTGACCATCACCGCCATGACTGCAATGGCGGCTCCTAAGGACAGTGATCCAGTATCCCCCATAAAGACGGTTGCCGGATAACCGTTAAACCACAGAAACCCCAGGCACGCGACACACATCGCGGATGCAAAGATGGTCAGTTCCCCTGCACCTGTCAGGTGCAGTACTCCCAGATAGGAAGAAAACCCTGCGTGTCCCGAGATATAGGTGAGAACGACCAGCCCCATGGCAATGATGGCGGCGATCCCTGTCGCCAGCCCATCAAGACCGTCCGTCAAATTGACTGCATTGGATGTGGCCGTAACAATGAACATGGTCATCGGGATGAAGAGGATCCACCCGAGATCCATCCCTCCCAGGAATGTATTGCCCAGAATATTATAGTCGAGGTGCCAATTCTGAACGAATGGCAGATCTGTCACGGCCCGCGTCTCTTCAAATTGCGGATGAAAATACAGGATGATTCCCACCAGCAGCCCCAGTCCGATTTGACCGATCAGCTTCATACGTGCCGCCAAGCCCGCTTTGTCTTTGTGAACGGTCTTGATGTAATCATCTGCGAACCCGAACACGGCCATCCATGTGGTCGCGATGAGGATAAGCCAGACGTAGACCTCGCGCAAGTCCCCCCATAGGAGCGTTGCAATCATGATCGCACTGACAATAATTAATCCGCCCATCGTTGGGGTTCCACGTTTATGTGAATGATCAACGGCACCGGCATCTAACTCTGTGCGCACCTCTTCCCCGAGTTGGTTACGTATGAGCCAGCGAATCACATAGGGTCCAATGACCATTACGATGACAAATGCTGTGATGGCAGAAAGCGTCGCACGTACCGTTATAAACTCCACAACCTGGAATCCCGGAGGACGATACACCTCTTCCAGCCACTGTAACAGAAAGTAGAGCATGGATTCAGATGAGGGGTTTCGGGTTACGTGAAGCAAAGGCTTCAAGGACCAGATCCTGATCTTTCAATTTGACCTGGATCCCATTTTCGTCTTGAACGGACTCGTGGCCTCGGCCTGCAACGAGTACAATGTCCCCAGCGCTGCATGCCTGTGCAACATGTTGCACAGCTTTGGTCCTTGAGAGAATCAGGTGTGCCCGTTCGGGCTTTTTCATACCACGGAGGATGTCTCCAGTGATTGCCTGTGCGGGTTCATTCCTCGGATTATCATTCGTGATGACCACATGATCGGCCAGATTCTCCGCGACTGCACCCATGAGGGGGCGTTTTATGGTATCCCGGTTGCCGCCGCATCCAAATACGCACCATAACTGAGCCGTTTTTTGGCGGTCGTGGGTTAGTGACCGAAGGACCTGCTCCAGCGCATCCGGTGTATGTGCAAAATCAACGACAATCCGTGTGGCATCATTGCACAGGTACTGCTCGAATCTGCCGGGGACGGGGGGGGCCTCCGACAGGGCCTCAATGACATCTGTGCGCGGCAGCCCACTCGCGCGCGCGGCTCCATAGGCGGCGGCCAGATTATAAGCATTGAACGCTCCTGCCAGTCGAAACATACTGGTTTGGCCATCCAGACGCAGTTGGAGGCCGCTGGGGCTGTCCTTTACAATACTGAATCGAATATCTGCACCGGTATACTGACCGAAGGAGCATTGCGTAGCCTGGGTGTTCTCCACCATACGTTTGCCTGCCTGATCATCCTGATTATAAACCGCGATTGCGTCAGGGCTCAAGTCATCAAAGAGGCGCTTTTTGGTTTTGAAATACTGTTCCGCAGTTGTATGGTAGTCCAGATGATCATGCATCAAATTGGTAAATACGCCGATCGAAAAGTTCAGCGTGGCAGTTCGATACTGATCCAGGGCATGAGACGAAACCTCAATTACGCAGGCTTGGCAGTTTGCGCGAACCATCTCTGCCAACATGGGCTGGAGTTGCGTTGCATCCGGGGTCGTGAGTTGGGCGGGGTAGGTCGATTGCCCGGTGACATAGGACACCGTTCCAATCAGGCCTGTCGTGGTTCCAGTACACTCAAGAACATGCTGCACAAGAACTCCCGTGGTTGTTTTTCCATTGGTTCCAGTAACACCTGTGAGATGCAGGGAAGCAGCTGGGTCCCCATAGAAGGCTGCTGCAATCACGGCAGCGGCTTTTCGAGTGCTGGATACCTGAACGAAGCGGGGATCCCGGCCGGGGTTCTCTTGGCAGACAATGATATGCGCCCCCGCATCCAGTGCATTTTGGATGTATGCATGTCCATCGAAGTGCGTTCCTTGTACGGCGGTGAAGACGTATCCTGGATGCACATGACGGCTGTCCTGACTGACCCCAGTGATCGTTAGGTCCGGTGCAGGTCCAGCAGGATTCATGAGCAATCCCTCGCTGGCTAATCGGGTATATAGATCAGTCCAGTTCATGGTGCTGCAATTGGAGGGTTACGTCTGTGCCCACGTCTGCGCCCGGCTCTGGAGATTGTCCGATTACCGAACCGGTCCCGTTCAGTTGTACATTCAGACCTTTGGAGCTCAGCAAAAACCATGCAGTCCGGGCATCGAGTCCCAAAACATCTGGCATTACCGTCAGCGCCGTCTTGTCGGTTGCAGTTTGAACTTTCACACGGTTTCGCTCGTCAGATTCTTCGGAGATCGGTGCGGTTCTGTGTCGCGGTGCGAGACTGTCCAAATCTGCCTGAAACCGCCATCCTTCCTGCGGAATGGGAAGTCCGGATGCCGGGAAGGTTGCAGTCCATCGCTCCGCGATTCTCCTGAATATGGGGGCGGAGACTCTACCGCCATAAATACTGGTTTGGGGCTCATCCAAAATCACGATCATAGCCACCTGTGGATCTTCGACCGGGTAGAAGCCAACGAACGTTGCCCGGTAATTGCTGCCGTAGACACCATTGACCACCTTACGGGCGGTCCCGGTCTTTCCTGCGATGGTCAATCCTTCGATCTGAGCATCAGTTGCAGTGCCTCTCTGAACAACTTCAATAAAAGCCGGCTGGAGCATGGCGACGGTTTCTTCCTTCAGGACTCTTCGGATGGAGTCGGTCCGGGCCGGATCATCGGTTGCGCGCCAGAGCACACGTCCGGTCACGTCCCGTCGTTCCGCCACGATATATGGCTGACGCAGTAGACCACCGTCCGCGAGGGCGGCATATGCCATCACCATCTGCATAGGGGTTACATCAATCTCGTACCCGATGCTGAGTGCAGTTTTCGTGGTTTGGCTCCATTGATTAGTGCGCTTGAGGAGTCCGCCGATCTCTCCAGGCAGATCAATCCAGGTTTTCTGCCCAAACCCAAAATTGCGTATGTACCGGTACAGTTCTTCTGGTATCATGGGTCGCGTGGTGAGCGCCATTCCCACGTTACTGCTCTTTACGATCACATCATTAAAGGTGATTTCCCCGTGTCTTGACACATCATTCAGGGTATAGCCAGCCACGTTAAGGGTCCCATTACCGGTGTTAATCAAGCGATCCATAGAGACGGCACCTGTTTCCAGTGCTGCGGATGCCGAGATCATTTTGAATGCGGAACCGGGTTCCAGTCGATCGGTGATCGCGCGATTGCGCCAGGCGGATACCGGTGCCTTCAGGGGCATATTTGCATCAAAGGTGGGAACATTGGCCATGGCTAGGATTGCCCCATTTCCGGGGTCCACCGCAATCGCACTTCCTCGAGCCGCACCGGCTTCCGCGACGCCGGCCGCGAGTTCTTCCTCCATAATTGTCTGACGGATGAGATCAATCGTAAGTACGAGGGTCTCTCCATCGGTGGCCGGAACGACGACCCCCTCCGCATCAACGCGGAGGTATCCGCGGCGGTCTCTGAAAAGAGTACGCCGTCCAGGATGCCCTTTCAAATACTCCTCATATTCAAGCTCAAGGCCTGCCTTGCCCACACCGTCCGTATCGATATGTCCAATGATATGGGAGGCGGTCGTTCCATAGACATACTTGCGTTGGGAGCGTTCCTCAAGGATGACGCCGGGTATCTCCCAGGAGGCAACCTCTCTTCGCTGTTCCGGTGTCAAATCGATGAGTCGGACAAACTGTTCACTCGACCGATTCTCAATCCGTGATTGAAGCTGTTTCAGGGAGGTACCGGTGAGGTCGGACAGGCGAGCTATGAAAAGGGTTTCTTGCTCCGCAAATTCAGGTGCGGTGGGATCCAGTGCAAGGTTATAGTGTGGAGAGTTCACGGCCAGGGACCGTCCATGAATGTCAAGAATCTCGCCTCGCTGTGGTAAGAGCAACTGTTGGGATTCTGCTTGACGCCGCCCCAGTTCACGTAGATGAACCCCTTCTTCAACGTTGAGCCAGATCAGCTGTCCGGCAATGATCAGCGGCATGAGGACCAAGCCGGTCAGCACGACATACATCCGTCCCAGTATTTGATCTCGAATTTTCATGGTTCGTTCGGCAGAGCAGTCTGGATGAGTCCTGCATATTCGTGTCCTCTCTGCAGCCCCAGTTCCTCGACACGCTCATAAATGACGGAAGGGCCAACAAAGGCATTGTAATCAGCTTCGAGCCGATTATGCTGCAGATGGAGGCGAACATTCTCTCGTCGCTGGGTATTGATTTCCGCCAACAGATCCTGTGACGTATGAATATGACCGATATAGCCGGTTAGGATCCCTGCAAGGAGAAAGATGATCAGGCCGAACTGCAGGGTGGAGATACGAGCGATGACTTTCCGTTCCGGTGTAGACTCATCAATGATCGTCAACTCCTGCCAACCGCGAACCGTCGTTACGGCCTGCTCCACCGCACGCTGTCTGCGTGTGGTCTGATTGGGAGGTCTGTATTTGCGACGCTTAAACATCAAAAAATATTATGTACTGACAGGTACGGGGCAACGAACTCCTGCACGCAACCGTGCGCTTCGGGATCGGCGGTTTGCCGAAATCTCTGCAGCATCAGGGACGATAGGTCGGCGTACGACCGGTTTCCAGGGCACAAGCCGGTTCCCATAGAAATCCCGTCTTGATTCTCCTTCCATGACCCCGTCACGCAGCATCCGCTTAACCATTCGGTCTTCAAGAGAGTGATAACTGATGACGACCATCCTACCCCCTTCCGCCACAATTTCCGGGCTGGATTCAAGAAGCTGTGCCAACTCATCCAATTCGCCATTGACCGCAATGCGAAGCGCCTGGAATGTGCGGGAAACTGCTCGAGACTCCCACCGGGTCGGGACGGCATCGCGTACAATGCGGGCCAGGTCTATCGTGGTTTCAACGGGCTGGTTTGCGATGATTGCCCGGGCGATTCGTTTTGCAGAGGGCTCTTCTCCCCAGGAGCGGAGGATATTTACCAGTTCACTTTCGGTGGATCCATTCACGATATCTGCTGCAGTGATGTCGAATTCAGCATCCATCCGCATGTCCAGGTGAGCACGTTGACGATGGCTGAATCCTCTTCGACCAGAGTCCAGTTGATGAGAGGAAACGCCAAGGTCCAGCAGTAGTCCCGTAACGGGGAGAAGGTTTGGGATCAGGCTCTGCAAGTTGCTGAACCTCCCCTTGTATACGACTAGTTGCTTCATCTTTATGGCATCCGGCAGTCGTGCCTTCACAGTCTGGATTGCATCTGCATCCCGATCAACTGCAACGACCCTCCCTTTGGGGGACAACACAGAGAGAATCGCAGCAACATGTCCGCCTCCTCCCGCGGTCGCATCAACGTACGTGCCGTCAATGTCCGTTACCAAGTATTTCAGCACAGTGTGTGAGAGAACAGGTGCATGATAGGCGGTTGCATAAGGAACGGTAGACATCAGCTTCCCATAACCTCCGCAGCAAGTGCTTCATAGTTTACTCCTTCGGCATCCAGATATTCTTCGAACCTTTGGGGATCCCAGATTTCGAGATACTTCTGGCTCCCAAGAATCAAACTTGTTTTTTCGATTCCCGCATACTCAAGCAGCGGTCGTTGCAGAGGAATTCGTCCCTTTGCATCGATGGTTACTTCTTCCGCCCATCTCATGAATTGGCGAACGAATGCCCGGTGACTGTGGTTATAGGGATTGAGCTTCGCAATCTGATCTTCAATCTCCAGCCACTCGTCAAGCGGGTAGGCAAAGACGCAACGCTCGAATCCACGCGTAATCACCAGGGTGCTATGCGCCTCCGGGCTCATGCATGCACGCATTCTGGAAGGGATCGCAATGCGCCCTTTTCCATCAACTGAGTACGTAGCTTGTCCCTTAAATCCAGCCATGGGGGGCTCTTGAGTAGACTAACCTGATTAATGATAAGGAAAATTTCCCACAATTTCCCACAAATTCCCACAAATTTCAATTTTAGTCGAAAATAGCGTAAAAAAGCATCAATCGGCTTCGAAAAGCCGCACGGTTTCCACGTGTGGTTTCGGGGGAAAGTTCAGCGGAATACAGGGGGTTGGGGTTATCCCTTGTATTCGAGTGCGGCGGCAACGAATGACATAAACAGGGGGTGGGGATTGCCCACCGTAGAGCGGTACTCGGGATGGAACTGTACGCCGATATACCAGGGATGGGAGGGCAGCTCAGCAATTTCCACGAGTCCACTTTCCGGATTGATTCCGGTAAATCTCATCCCTTTTTCTTCGAGGCGGCGTTTGATGGAATTATTGACCTCGTATCGGTGGCGATGCCGTTCACACACCTGGGTTTCGCTGTAAATGGAGTGCACCTGTGAGCCCTCTAGGATTTCGCAGTTGTACGCACCAAGCCGCATCGTCCCGCCCTTATCGGATACATTCTTTTGACTCGCCATCAGATCAATGACCGGCCAGGGCGAACTCGGGTCAAACTCGGTCGAGTGCGCTCCCTGTAGGTCGCAGACATCCCGTGCAAATGCGATGATGGCACACTGAAGCCCCAGGCAGATTCCGAGGAAAGGGATTTTTTTGATCCGGGCGTAACGGGCTGTTACGATCTTTCCCTCGATCCCACGTGTACCAAAACCAGGTGCCACCAAGATTCCCTTTACATCCTGCAGCATTGCTTCACAGTTGTGTTCATCGACCTCCTCGCTTTCAACAAAGCTTACATCCACATGAACAGACAGCTTTGCACCGGCCAAGATAAACGATTCGGTGATGGACTTGTAGGCATCCTGATGGGCTACATATTTCCCGACCAATGCGATGCGCACGTTTTTGTCCGGTGCATTCAACCGTTGAACAAAGCGTGTCCATTCGGCCAGTTCGGGTTCACTGGTGATGGGTTTTTGTGTCTGAGGGTCTGTCAGCCCCAGTCGTTCAATGACCAGTTTCTCAACTCCTTGCCGGGCTAGTTGAAGAGGGACCTCGTAAATGGAGCGGGCATCAGCCGCTTCAATCACCCCACGGGGTTCCACGTTACAGAAGCGGGCGATTTTTTCGCGCAACTCTTTGTCCAGCGGGTGCTCAGAGCGGCAGACTAGGAGGTCGGGTTGCAGGCCGTAAGAGAGCAGTGTTTTTACCGAATGCTGGGTGGGCTTGGTTTTCAGTTCGCCTGCAGCTGCGAGGTAGGGTACCAGCGTCAGGTGTGCTACCTGCGCATTGATCGATCCCATTTCATAACGCAACTGCCGAATTGCTTCGAGGTAGGGCAGGCTTTCAATATCCCCAACTGTGCCGCCAATCTCTGAGATGATGACATCCAGTTCTTCGCTCTCTGCAAGGCGTACGATCCACGCTTTGATTTCATCAATGATGTGGGGGACAACTTGGACGGTTTTTCCGAGGTATTCGCCGGCGCGCTCTTTTCCGATGACTTCACTATAGACGCGGCCGGTGGTAACATTATTTGCCTGACTGGTTTCGTGTCCGAGAAATCGTTCGTAATGCCCGAGATCCAGATCCGTCTCCGCTCCGTCATGAGTAACAAACACCTCCCCATGCTCATAGGGATTCATCGTGCCTGGATCCACATTGATGTACGGATCCAGCTTTTGGATAGAGACACGAAGGCCATGGGCTTCAAGCAGTCGGCCCAGAGATGCACAGAAAATACCTTTTCCAAGCGAAGACGAAACGCCACCGGTCACAAATATATATTTAGTTCTCACAACCACTCTGAATTAGAAGAACGATTTCCTAAAGTTACAGCATTTGGTTGGACCTCAGGTATTTTGGCGTGCAACGACGATCAATCCCGTTCCGCGCGTGTTCGTACTGTGCAGGTCAAGGGTGTTCATCAGTAGGCCCAATGGCAGAACGGGCACATAATAGAGTGCAACCAGTGGTGCAAGAAACAATGACCTGCCAAGGAGCAGCATCGGGAACTTGATCAGTAGGCGCCAAGCCAGGGATCCCCAGGCTCCATAGCTGTACTGCGCGTCAACGATTTCAAGTCCGGCATGTGTAAGCATTTGCATGAGTTCATTGAGGTTATAGCCGTCGCGGACATGCTCGCCGATGAAGCTCTTCTGATTCTTGTCATGGACATCGGATCCTCCCTGATCGCTCGGGGTGCTGATGATCAGGCACCCTTTCTGTTGCAGGCGCTGGGCAAAATGGTGGATCGCCGCTTCATCCTCTTCAATGTGCTCAAGGACATCCACCGCCAGAATACAGTCAAAAAGGCCGGTTACATTTGGATCTGTGAGATCTTCCACATGTAGTTCAATCTGATCCGAAAGCTCAAATACGTCAAAACATTTGGTGGCACGCTCCAGGTAATCTTCCTTGAGATCCGTTGCCGTAACGAAGACGCCGGGATATTTACGCAACGCATGCCATGCATATTGCCCAAAGCCGGTCCCCGCGTCCAGGAGCTTTGAATCCGGTCCCAGCTTCATTTCCCGGAGCGCCCGGTGAACGTACCAGGTTCGGAGAAATAACAGATCCAGGACAGCAAAAAGCAGAGGGAGCAGTTTCGGATACGAGTCAAGCCAGTGGCTGATCCGATCCTTAATTAAGTCATACTCCATGGTCAATCACGTTTTCTACTCCCAGAACAAGGGATGATTCGGCAGGTCCTTTGCGATTTCCGGGGGAATGACAGACTGCCATTCTGCCCGTCTACGCGTTTGTTCTCGTACGGATCATTTCATGGGGGAACCTGCATTCTCGTCAGGATCCGGCGCCTCTTGTGGGGGGATCATTTCGGGAAACGGATTACTTGTTTTCGCAAGGTTTTCTGTCAGGTCATATAAGGCTGGATTAGAAATCTGCCGAAAGTCTCAGATATAGTGCGGCTCCGTTATAGTCCCATGGTGTACTGGGTACGCTTGCATTGCCTTGGCCGTCACGTTCAATCTGGTCCGCGGGGCGGTCAATTGCAAAAATATTGTTGACTCCAAACGCGGCAGCATAGCTATCACTGATTTGATATCCTACCTCTGCATCAACGATCCAGCTTCCAGAGTAAGTTCTTAGAGCATCCTCGCCGCCAACGGTACATGAAAAACTGAAGAACAGACATGCTTTCCAGTTGCTGTAATAATGGAGACGAACCATCCCGTGGTAGGGTCCTGCAATTTGACGTCCGGTTGCAACGATGCGATGATGAGGATTCACATGTTCCATTTCAATCTTCCGCCTGGGAGACAGAATACTGACCTGAGTGGATTCAGTCAGAGGCTTTCCCAAGAATGAATTGATCGTTGTGGGATCGGAAAACTTCAGCAATTCAGGACGTGTCCAATTGTAAGCGATGCTGGCAATGGTTGCACGGCCATTGCTGTATTCCTTATCGTAGGATAGCAGAACATCTATACCAAATTGACGGGTATCAAAGTCGTTTGAAAAAAACTTCACCTCCCGTAATGTTTCGAACCCGGCGAGTTGCCCAGATTCGTTGAGAACTGTGGCGAGTTCATCATTCAGTGGAATGCTACCACTAAGTGCGATCCGGTCACGAAGAGTGATGCTGAACAGATCTGCTGTGAGGACTAGGTCTGGTGAGATTTGAAGGATGGTACCCAACGCCAAGTTGACCGCAGATTCTTCGGTCAGGGGCTTTCCCCCTAAGGCCTGTGCAACCGGATGATATGAAGGAATCTGTCCGGCGTCAACCAGTCCCCCTTTGGAATCAAAATTTGTCTGAATATTTTGGAGGTTGACTTGCCCTGGTGTGGGTGCACGTACCCCCGTGCTCACGGATCCACGAAGACTTATCACCGGCGTTGCGCGCCATAAGGCTGCCACCTTTCCGGTGAGCGTGGTTCCAAAGTCCTCGTAGAAGTTTTCAAAGCGCCCTGCAATACCCAATTGAAAAGCTGGAACGATGTCTGCCTCAAGGTCAACGTACGCGGCATAATTCGGACGCTTCCAACGTCCAGCGTACTCTGGGGGAATTCCCTGATCTCCATTGGAACCCACAGAAAAGCCCTGGTCTTTAAAGGGGCCGACCGAGTACGAATTCGTATCACCTGGTCGGGTTTCGAATATCTCTGTTCGCCACTGTACTCCCCCGGCAATATTGAGCGGCGAGTGAAAGCTTTCAAGACTCACCGGATAGGATACATCCAGGTTCACGCTGTATTCTTCTTGCAGAAAATCGCGCTGGCGGAACTCGGACGGTTGTTCAGGGCCCAAAGAGGCATTGACGGTATTTCGGATGAAGTAGTCCATGAGACTTCTTCCCATACCTGCGCTGAGATCCCACTGAAATCCAGACGGGCTGTTACCGCGTATCCCTGCAACCGAACTCAGATCTGATATATCAGCACCGAACCGTGGAGTGAATCCACCCGGGTAATCCTCATTAAACAGGTAGCAGGTCCCTTGATACTGCGCGACAAAGGCTTGTACTGCATCAAAATTTGAATCCAGAGGGGGAAGGTCTTCTAGCGTCTGGCAGTCAACCCCATCACTGGGATTAAGGTCAGCAACTGCACGCACAGCATCTTCTCCAGAGCCGAACCTGAAGACATTCGCTCGGGCATTACTGCCGCCGGGCATTCTGAAGAAATAGCTACCATTGCCGGAGCGTTGTCCATATCCTCCGAAGGCATACAGGCGTGTAGATGTATTCAGTCCGAGTTCGGCATTGACAAACCCTGTAATAGCATGATCAATATCCGGGTTTCCCCAGATAATTCCAGGACGCTTGACCGGGTATCCCTTGCTGATCAGCGTCTTTGCATCTGCCTGATCAACGGAGCGGCTGGTCGGTTCTGTATTGCGGTACTCAAGGCTCACATTCACGAAGCCATCATCGGTTAGCGGGAAGCCTGCGTTTGCTGCAACGGAGATATGGCGTCCATCGCCTTGATGGTATTGGCCTGCCCGTGAACGAACTGAAAAACCATCACTGGCATCCCGCAGTTGCAGGTTGAAAACACCCGCAACCGCATCTGCACCATATTGAGCGGACGCACCATCCCGCAGTACCTCGAACTGTTTCACTGCGATAGCAGGAATCATGTTCATGTCGGGTCCCTGTGAGCCGAGAATCAGCGCACTCCCAAACAGAGATAAGGAGCCCGAGCGGTGGCGGCGCTTCCCATTTACGAGCAAAATCGTGTTATCCGGTGAAAGCCCTCGCAGTGTGGGAGGTCGGACAAAGGTTGTGGATCCGTCAATCTCATGCCTCTGAACATTGTAGGAGGGGATCTGGGAGCGAAGGATATCGTCAATGTCCGTACTCGCTGCGCTCTGCAGATCCCGGGGAGAAATTACATCAATAGGTACGGCGGAATCTGTCACGAGCCGGGGGAGTCGCCGCGTTCCTACAACGACCAGACCTTCAATGTCCTCAATGGATGAAGCAAGGAGCACATTCAACTCCGTGCCATCCATTGGGGGTGTAATCCGCTGTGTCACATATCCGATAAACGAGAATACCAGAATGTCATCAGTTCCGCGAAGTTCAAGTTCAAACGTGCCTTCCGGTGAAGTGGTAGTTCCGATAGTGGTCCCTTCAATGACGACCGTTACAAGCTCTATGGGTTCACCAGTCCTTTCGTCGCTTACCGTTCCCCGCACGGTGACCTGGGCACCCACATCAGATGCAAATAATATGATCAGGGAGACAATGGAGTAGATTATCGAGTATTTCATGGTAAAAATCTAATAACCCGTTGAAAAGTCAATATAGGGAAATAGATCCCCCTCTTTTTATGCGGTCGGTTTTCCATCAATGTCTGGGAGAGGCACGAAAATGGGCACGCCCATCCTGTTAAGTGGGTGTTCGAGTGGGATGGTTCATTCATCGTGATCCATACGCCGGAGAGCACTCTTCAGGCTTCGGTACAGTGCGGAGGGGGAGGGATTCGAACCCCCGGTACCTTGCGGCACGCTGGTTTTCAAGACCAGTGCATTCAACCACTCTGCCACCCCTCCGGGGTTCAATTTTCCGCGTGTACGACAAACCGTATCCAGCAAAAGCGGAGAGGGTGGGATTCGAACCCACGATGAGCTGTTAACCCATACTCCCTTAGCAGGGGAGCGCCTTCAGCCACTCGGCCACCTCTCCCAAGGACCATCAAGAAGGTGCGTTTAACGCATATGTACTCAAAGCGTTTTACTGGTCGGGTTCCATGCGAGACTCATTGAAAAACCCTGCACTCATTACACGCAGCACCACCTGGGCACTTAAATAAACCATGTGAATCAATTCCGGCTTCATGGTGTCAGTTATCTGCACGACCCTATTCCATAAACGTGTTGAGCCGGCCTTGAAGGACCAGATACGAGTACGTTATTTCAAGGATTCACGAAGATGCTGGAGGCAATCATTGCCAACAATCAACCTTCTTCTAGCGCGTTTGCACCACTGATGATTTCCAGAATCTCTGTCGTGATTGCGCTCTGGCGGGCGCGGTTATATTGGAGGCGTAATGCGCGCAGGAGTTCAGTAGCGTTCGCTGTGGCATTATCCATCGCAACCATACGCGCCCCATTCTCAGCAGCAGAGGATTCCAGTAACGCACGCCAGATCTCAAAATTCATGAATCGTGGAACGAGAGTATTCAAGATATTTGCAGAGTTTGGATCGAAGATGTAATCCGCCCGATAACGGTCCTGAATTTCCGGGATCGCTAAATCTTCTTGCAACATCACCGGTGTCCGAAACTGCTCCGGAGGTACTGGAATCAGCGGAGCGGCAATCCGGTTTTGGGCGATGGTGTTTTTGAATTCGTTGTAGACGATCTTGACTTCATCCCAGTCTCCTTCCAGAAAGCCCTCCATTGCCAAGCTTCCAATGTCGAGGGCGGTATCGAATGTTAACTCCTTGAATACATCGCTGAGGTCTGCCGCCATCTTATATCCGCGCTTACGGAAATGCTCGGCTCCCTTACGTCCTGCCCCAACAATCTGCAATGTCCCGTTTGCATGGAGTTCGGAGTAGTTTGAGTGAATCAGCGACTCAGTAGTTTTGATCACATTGCTGTTAAAGGCACCCGCCAATCCACGATCTCCTGTAACGACAATGATCAGTGCCCCCTTCACTTCTTCGCGTTCCCGAAGCAGTGGGTGTGACTCTACTGCGCCTTGACGTTTGAGGTGTTCAATGATTTCGCCAATCTTATAAGCGTACGGTCTCGTCTTGAAAATATTTTCCTGAGCCCGGCGCAGTTTTGCTGCCGCGACCATCTTCATGGCCCGTGTGACCTGTTGCGTATTCTGGACGGAGCCGATACGCGTCCGGATGTCACGCAGGGTTGCCATCAGGTTTTCGCAGCGTAAAGTTCAACGAGTCGTTTTGCCTCTTGGCGGAACGCATCCTTGGCTTCATCGGTCAACACGCCGGTATCCCGAATGCTGGCAAGGGCATCTGCAGCGCGAACTCTAAGGTTTTCAAGGAGTTCTGCCTCGAAGCGGTCAATGTCAGACACAGCTACTGTATCCAGGAGGCCTTCACTGCCGATAAAGATTACGGCAATCTGTTCTTCAACAGGTGCAGGTGCGAATTGCCCCTGTTTGAGTAATTCCACAAGGCATTCGCCGCGTCGCAGTTGTCGCTGTGTCGCAGGATCAAGATCGGATCCGAATTTGGAGAACGCTTCCAGTTCCCGGTATTGGGCTAGATCCAACCGTAGCATCCCTGCAGCAGACTTCATTGCCTTGATCTGTGCATTGCCACCGACACGGCTCACAGAAATTCCTACATTGATTGCCGGGCGTATGCCTGCATTGAAAAGGTCGGGCTCCAGGTAAATCTGTCCGTCCGTAATGGAAATCACATTGGTCGGAATATATGCGTCGACGGCTCCGGCTTGCGTTTCGATGACGGGTAGCGCTGTTAGTGATCCTCCTCCTTGGACCTTGCCCTTCAGCGAATCAGGCAGGTCGTTCATTTGTGATGCGATCTCCTGGCTTGCCGTAATCTTGGCGGCACGCTCTAGAAGGCGGCTGTGGAGGTAGAAAACATCTCCCGGGTAGGCCTCACGCCCAGGTGGGCGCCGCAGCAGAAGAGAGACCTGCCGGTATGCTACAGCCTGTTTGGACAAATCGTCATAAATGACGAGTGCGTGGCGCCCGGTATCCCGAAAGTATTCACCGATACAGGCACCAGCAAACGGTGCAATAAACTGGAGTGGAGCAGCAACCGAAGCCGGTGCATTGACAATCACCGTGTAATCCATTGCACCATTTTCCTCCAGTGCACGGGCAACCTGTGCAACCGTGGAGGCTTTTTGCCCAATTGCAACATAGATGCAGTAGACCGGTGCATCGGTCTCATGGGTGGAACGCTGACTGATGATCGTATCAATCAATACGGCGGTTTTGCCGGTTTGCCGGTCCCCGATCACCAATTCCCGCTGTCCACGGCCAATCGGGATCATGGAATCAATCGCCTTGATCCCGGTTACGAGTGGTTCGGATACGGGTTGGCGATAAATGACACCCGGTGCTTTGCGCTCAAGGGGCATTTCGCAGGTTTCACCGGTGAGTGCACCCTTGCCATCCAGCACGTTTCCAAGTGGATCAATGACCCGTCCCAACATGCTTTCGGTCACTTGGATGGAAGCAATCCGGCGGGTTCGCCGTGCTTGGTCGCCTTCTTTGACTTCCTGCACCTCCCCAAAGAGAACTGCCCCTACATTGTCTTCTTCCAGGTTCAGGATCATGCCGGTCACATTGCGTTCAGGGAACACAATCAATTCTCCAGCCTGCACCTTTGACAGACCGTAAATCCGGGCGATGCCGTCTCCTACCTGTAGGACAGTCCCCACTTCATATATATCTGTAGTGGACTCAAAGCCACCGAGTTCCTTACGGAGGAGTGCGGTGACTTCGTCTGGTCGTATAGCTGTTGTCATTTCGTAATTACTTGATTAGGCCTGTACATGCAGGTGCCCCTGGAGCAGTGAGAGTTGATGCTGCACACTGCCGTCATATACCGTATCTCCGATTTCCAGCACAATCCCGCCCATCAGGGCTGGATCTTCCGTCACCTGAAGCCGCACGGTACGGTTTAGTCGGGTACTCAGCACGCTTTGCAGGCGGGCCTGCTCATCCTGGGACAACTCCGAATAGACACGGGCGTGCACCGGAGTGATTCCCTGCGACTCATCGGCCAAGAACAGAAACCGGTCCAGAATTATGCTGAGCAGTGGTTCTCTGCCTCGCTGAACCAGCATCTGCAGAAAACGCAGCGTCACGGCGTGGACATGTTCAGCAAGCAGGGTCTGCAAAATAGCAGATTTCTTTTGTCGGGGGATGACCGGGCTTTTCAGGCACCGCTCCAACTCAGGAGAATTGCTCAGAGTCTGGATGAGCAGATTCACATCATCGGTAACCGAGGAGATTGTTACAGTCTCGTAGTAGAGCGCCTGTGCGTAGCGCTGGGCAACCATGGAAGAGGTCATGCCTGATAGGGAGGCTGCTGGTTTCTTCCGGTCGTCGTCAAACCGTCAATAAAATTGTCGACGAGTGCGCGCTGGCGTTGGGTATTCAGGTTCTCCTGGAGCACCTTCCCGGCGGCAAGGATGGCCAGATCAGCAACTTCACTTCGAAGCTCCTGCAGAGCGCGTTCCTTGTCCCGTTCAATCTCTTCCTGGGCCTGTTCCCGCGAGGCGGCAATCTCTTCGCGTGTACGCTGCACCTCTTGGTCCCGAATCCGCTGTGCCTCTTCGCGTGCTTCACGAAGCAGCCGCTGTGCGTCCTGTTCTGCTTCACGTCGAGCTTGTAGGTTGGTTTCCTGTAAGCGCCTGCTTTCGGCAAGAGCTTCCTCGGCCCGGTTTATAGAGGCTGCAATGGTTTCCTCACGCTCAGACAAGGCCGTGGTGATCGGTCCCCATGCATACCGCCGGAGCAGGAGCAAAAGGGCCAGAAATACCACTGTCACCCAGACGGCCAGACCGACATTCGCACCCAGTAGATCTGCGGCAAGCACCATGACGGCGTCTATTTAATGGCAAGGAGAAAGGAGATGACCAGTCCAAACAGTGCAACCCCCTCAATCAGGGCTGCGGCAACGATCATATTGTCTCGAATATTACTGGTTGCCTCGGGCTGGCGAGCGATCCCCTCCATAGCAGGTCCGGCCAGACGGCCAATGCCGAGTCCGGTTCCGATGGCGATAAGTCCGGCGCTTAATCCAGCACCGAGGAATGCAAGAGCTTGTGGTTCCATGGATAGTAAAATAAAGTTAGGAGTTGTTTGTACGCTTAATGAGCCTCACTGTGCGAATGCTCGGCAATTGCCATTCCAATGAACAGTGCGGACAGGATAGTAAAGATGTAGGCTTGAATGAGTGCGATGAGCAGTTCAAGACACATCACGAATATGGTGAATCCCAGGCTGATTGGAACAACGCCGTAGCCAGCGGCTTCACCAAAGAGTTGAGTAAAGGTAAAAATCATACCGATAAGGCTGAGAATCACCAGATGGCCTGCGGTAAGGTTGGCGAAGAGCCGAATCGCGAGGGCAATCGGCTTGATGAAAAGCCCCATAATTTCGGTCGGGATCAAAAGGAGTTTGACAAGAACTGGCATTCCCGGAGGCCAGAAAACATGTTGCCAGTGATCTCTGGACGCATTAAATTGTGTTAGGATAAACGTGAACGCAGCCAGTACGGCAGTGATATTCAGGTTCGAAGTGGCCGTTGCGCCAAATGGCACGAGTCCCAACAGGTTACAGGTCAGGATAAAGAAGAAAGCCGTTAGTAAATACGGCAAAAAGCGCTGGTAATGATCCTTGCCCAAGTTGGGGACTGCAATCTCATCCCGAACAAAGATGACCAGAGTTTCGAACAGATTCTGTACGACCCCTCGGGGAGCGCTGGTACGCCCAATCCCGCGTTTATACCGGTTTGCCAGCCGCACAAAGATGGCGAGCAAGATCCCAGATGCAAGAATGGCAAACACCAGGTGCTTGGTCGCCGATAAATCTAGGATGAGCACGTCTCCATTCGCGGAGCTCAGTTTGGCATCCAGATGTTTCCCTTTATCAATCAATGCCCCGAGGCTGTCCGGCTCTATGGATGTTGGACCATTTTCCGTCTCAATCTTAATGGTCATTTCGCCGGAGAGAAGAGCACTTTCCGTTGTTCGGTATACGCGTACGGAGTAGCCAGTCGACTCGCTGCGGAAAATAAAAATTCGAGGTAATTCCACCTTGCCAATGGGTAGGAAATCAAGATAATAGGCATCTGCAGTATGGTGAACCGGATCAAAGTCCTCGTCCTCGGCTGCCAGGACAGTCAAGGGCATCCAAAGTGCAACCAGGCACAACAAGCAAGTTGAAAAGCGTACTGGGCGCATCAATTTTTTCGGCGAATCAACCAGGTAACCTCAGTGAAAAGTCCAATCAGAGCGATCAGCAGAAAAGAACCCGTAAAGACGGGAAGTTCAACAGAGAATAACTGAATAATGATGATGAAAGCAGTAAGTGCGGCAAACATGCGGAGCACCATCCCACCAATTACAACGGGCATAAACTTTGATGTACTCTGAGAAATCCGGACGACCAGTACGTTGGCTCCCGCGTAACATAACCCCAAAATTACCCCCGCCGCCAGGCTCCATTCCCAACTCATCACTCTTTAACTAGGGTTTACGAAATTAGTGCGAACAAGATCAAAAAAAGAGGTAAATTTTTCGTGAAGACGGGGGCCCTCTATTCGCTACGAGTGACGGTGTAAATCAATCGCACAAACACACAAACTATCCCGACGACGGAACTCACCAGAATAAGCCATGGAGTGGTCCCAAACAGTCGGTCCAGAAAATAGCCGCCAACGGTAAATACAGCCATGGTCATGCCTATTTGCATGCCGAGGCTGAGATAGGGCGAAGCATCACGCAAGCTGCTCTGCCAACTGCTCATCTGCCCCATTGGATGTTGTCACGAACTTGGATGAAATCGCCTCGGATTTATGCCCCATCTGACATTCACCGTTGAAGATGGCTCCCTCTTCAATGACCAGTCGATCTGCGTAGATGGTTCCCTTAATTCTTGCAGTGTCGGTCAACAGTACCTTCTTCGTAGCAACGAGGTCTCCTTCCACTGAACCGGATACATTAATGTTCTCCGCCTGGATAGATCCGGTCACAACCCCATTCTCAGAAATAACGACGGTTCCCTCAATCTCTATGCTTCCCTCAAGCCTGCCCGCGAGTCGCGTATCCGAGGAGGATTTTAAAGAGCCTTTGATATCGGTTTCACCTGAAATAATGTTCAGATTCGCCGTGCCGATCGACTCTTTTAATCCCGGGGAAAGAGGTCTGTTCTGGTTTTTCTTTTGCAGCATGGATCACGGATCTGGATGCACATACACATGTGCAAGTATACGGAAAAAGTGGGGAATTACGTGCATGATTATGTCATGACAGCAAAATTTCATATTGTAAAAGGTGGCGATCATGCGAGACATAACCCGCAAAACCAACAAGGAGTTTATCTTAGGACTCGTGAACACATCGCACCCTTTAAGTTCCGCTGGAGGGAGGGTCCTCTTCCAGTTCGTGCTTAGAAAATACAAAAATCGCCCAAAGTCTTTGATTCAAAGTCTCGGGAGCGAGTTTTTTGGATTTTGGTAATTGGAGGGTTTGGAGGCATTCTGGGTGCCTAAAGCAGAAATCTTCGCATCCCATTGGGGGACAAAATCTTAACCCTGTTTGGACTTCGGCGTTGAATTCTGTGAACGAATTCTCTTTTCATGCGAACGGTTTTTTAAGCCCAGATGATGATTGGCATGGTTTCCATTGAGGAGATTGACCTCAAGAGCCGGGACGATGGGATCGCATATCCACGGCAGCTCCAACGTTCGTCAGATCGCAGAGAAAAGTAAGCAAACCTCCCAACGTCTACAGAATCAAAATCAAAAAATAGCTATTTTCTGTCAAGCACAAGCACTAGCTAGGATAGAACTCCCCCAGAGCGTCTTAGTAGCCGATCAGATAGTTGGCAGGGTTTTGTGCCAGGCCATTGTCCCATAGTTCAAAATGAAGGTGGGGCCCCGAAGAATACTCCCCTGAATCTCCGCTGATTGCAATGCCCTCACGAACCCGGACCCGGTCTCCGACCTGTTTCAGGAGACGTTGGTTGTGTTTATAGACGGAAACAAACCCACCGGTATGTTGGACGGCAATCGTATGACCTCCCTCATAGGTCCAGTCCGAGAAGATAATATATCCATCGCCGATGCAGTGTACCATGGTCCCTGCGCTCGTTGCGATGTCAATTGCATAGTGTCCTTCTTTGGCGTTAAAGTCGCGCGTGACCAACCCTTGCACCGGAGGCAGTGCGGGCAGTTGTAGGTTTGCCAGGTAATTGCTTGAAGATGTGAGGGAAGGGTTATCGGCGATGACCGGCATGGCTAGCCACTGATCGCTCCCTGCCAGGATAGAGACCGGAGCTGGGAGCAAGCCGGTTGCGTCCAGAAGCTGGGTGCCGGACAGATTTATCTGTAAAGAAGAATCTGTGAGCAGAGAGTCCGTATCTCCAGATAACAGACGTTGAAGATTGGACAGATATAGGGTTTGTGCGTTGAGAGAGTCGACGACTTCCTGCAATCGCAAAGAGGTCAATACAGAGCGCTGATGCAACTCCTGGATGTCAAAGCCGGGGATTATTAGCCCACGCGAGAACAAAAAGAGCGCGACCCCCATTACTGTAAAGGTATAGATAAACAGTGCGGCAAAGAATGTGGAGCGAAGATGGAATTGTTTTGGATAGAACTCGCGATAAGACTTGGACTGGCCACTGCGACCTTTCCAAACGATAATGCGAGGTTGTGTGCCGGTTTTCCAGAAGATATCCTGCCAGAAAACCACAAATTCACGCAGGGCGCGTATGATCGGGGTGTTCCGGAAAGACTTCATTGAAAAATAATTTCATGAATGACACGCTTACCCAAGGTTTCGTTCAGGCGGTCACGCCACTGCACACGATGCATATGCAGTTCCTGTCGCCATGTACCCGAGTTTAATTCAACATACATTCTCCCCCGGCGCGTCCAGACACGTTCGGTGACCTTGGCAATAACCGGGCCTGCAAGATTATGCCAAGCCTTGACCGCTTGTGCTTCGTCGATGCCGTCCCGTATGCCAAGATCGTCAATTGCGACGTTGACCAGGTCAGAAAGTGCGAGTGGAGTTTTTTTCTTTTTCGACTCCATAGAGTCCAGGGGGTATAATTCCCTTAAAGCATGTCTAACACCGCAGCAAAGCATAGGATGCAGTCTGTAGGCTACCATGGCCGATTTGCTCCTTCTCCGACGGGGCACCTGCATGTGGGTAGTGCCTGTACGGCGCTGGTTGCGTGGTGTGCAGCCAGGCATGCAGAAGGTTTATTCACGCTGAGGATTGAAGATCTAGATACGCCGAGAACCGTGCCAGGTATGAAGGAGTCCCAGATCAATGATCTAAAATGGATGGGGATTGACTGGGATGCCGGCCCGGATATTGGAGGGCCATGCGAGCCCTACCTGCAGTCGCTACGCCAGAAATACTATCAGTCTGCATTGGATCAGCTACATCATCAACAGATGCTGTTTCCCTGTAAATTATCCCGAAAAGATGTTCAGAACCTGGCCTCTGCACCCCATGGGCACACCACGATGTATCCACGCAGCCTTCGTCCAACCGATGTACGCCCCGGATGGTATGAAGAAGCCGGCGAAAAAGAAACCATCCGGTTAAAAGTGCCTGATCAACGGATCAAATTTTTCGATCAGGTATGTGGTTCACAGGAAGAAAACGTGGCCGCAACGGTTGGTGATTATGTTCTGCGGCGCAGAGACGGAGTTTTTTCCTATCAATTAGCGGTTGTCGTGGATGACCTGCATATGGAGATTACCGAGGTCGTTCGGGGACAGGATCTTTTGGGATCAACGGCACGACAATTGCTTTTAGTAGATTTACTCGGTGGAGTGCGGCCATCTTATGTGCATAGTCCACTGGTTCTCAACGCAAAAGGCGAAAAGCTCTCCAAACGGGATACATTGCTTTCGCTGGCTGCACTTCGAGAATCTGGTGTGCCAAGCCAACATCTGGTCGGGTATCTTGCCTGGGCACTCGGGCTCTTGCCCGATATGAGAGCGCTGTCTCCCATAGAGTTGGTACGGTATTTTGACTGGAGTTGCATGAAGGAGCGGCCGCCCTGTGTGCTTCCAGAAAATTTACCGGAAGTTCTTAGTTCAAATGTTACCCTAGGGCGTTGTAGTGCGACCTGATAGTCACGATGAGAAATAAAATTATACTTGTGTGGATCTGCTCTCTGATGATGCTGCATGCGACAGCGGCGCAGCCAGACCCAGACATACTGCGTGTTGATCTCAAGATGGTCCTTCAGGAGACGGCGGCGGTCAGCCCGGATATTCGGGCAGCTCTGGCCAATGTTGGTCGGGCCGCCGCACGCCATGAACTGGCACAAAGCAGTCGCATCCTCCCGGATGCCACAGTCGTCAGCGCAATGGCAGTAGTGCCGGGGATTGAAAACCCCAACGGAACGCCACTCAATGAGCTTTATCTGGATCCAGCAGTACGCAACGATTATAGGAACCTCCGGCCTTATGCGCAGGCCGAGGTGTCGTTTATGCAACCCATTTACACATGGGGGGCGCTGAGAGGGGTGGTGGAGGCTGCGTCTGCAGGCGCAGATCTCGAAGAAGCACGAGCCCAGGAGACAATTTTGCGTGCCTCGTTGCGCGCGGCAGAACTCTATTACAACGTTCTGTTGACCAATGAATTGCAACGACTGGTTGACCGGGCAGGAGAGGTGGTGGCCATGGCCATGGAGGAAATCAACCGCCTGCTTGAGGAAGGAGACCCGGAAGTTGATGATGCGGATCGCTATGAGGTCCTGATTACGCAACAGGAGTATGAGCGGCGTATTGTAGAGGTAAATCAGGCACGTCAGACCGCCCATGCCGCACTGCGCCGCCAATTGATGGTGGCAGATTCGACGAGCATTGTGCCTGTGCATGATGCCCTTGAATCACTGACGTTTGTTTTGGAAAGTCTGGATTTTTATCAGCAAAGCGCCCTCCGGTACCGTCCAGAAATTCTTCAGGCAGAGGCGGGGATGGTCGCGACCGATGCATTGATTCGCGTGGCGAGAGCGGACTATTATCCGCAAAGTGCATTTGGATTGACGCTGAGTGTCAGTGGTGCCTCAAACCGGTTCCGGCAATCCAATCCGTATATCAGCGATGGATTCCGGCGCACGAGTGCGCGAACAGGCTTTGGATTGCTCCAGAAATTGAACTTCAAACAGACCCGGGCACGGGTTGCACAGGCGGAGGCACATCATAATTCAGTGCGGTATCTGGCCATTGCAACTGAACAGGGAATCCTTGCTGAGCTTGAACAATCGTGGCGATATGTGATTATTCAGGAAGCCGCGCTGGCTGCAAAGGATAGCTCCCTGGCGGTCAGTAAAGAATGGCTTCGTGTCGAACAAATCAATTTCGATCTGGATTTGGGAGACACAGAAAATCTGGTAAAAGCAGTGCAGGCGAATCTGACTTTGGAAGCCGAGTACTACGAAGCAGTCAGCCGCTACAATATGGCAATTCTAAAACTTCTGGCAGATGCCGGCCTACTCACACATGAAACAGATTCATTTTTTGAATAACAGTCCAATAAAATCAAACTTACTACTGGTACTGGGTACCCTATTGCTTTGGGCACCTTTGGTCGTGGCACAGGATGCAGAGACGGAGGTTCGTACACTCATCACACAGCGTGACCAGGAGATCAAGGCCGCGGTTCGCGGGATGAAGGAGGACCCCGCTATGCAGGAGGTTGCACGCTCGCTGATCAATGATCAGATTGATTTTGAGGAGATGGGGCGGCTTTCGCTTGGCCGCTACTATGAAGATCTCTCCACAGAGCAGCGCCAGGATTTTATCGAAGTCTTTGGTGAGATCGTGCGTTTGCAGTCATTGGGTGACCTGTCTGTGTATGAAGCCCCGGTCACTATTGGGTCCGTGGTGGTCGAGGACAACAAGGCATCGGTGAACACCACTGCAGAGATTCGGGAAGCCGAGATTGAAGTATTGTATCAGTTGCACCGAAAAGAAGGTCAGTGGTGGCTATATGACATCATCATTGATGAGGTCGGGACGGTAGAGGGTTACTCGGTGTCGTTTCAGACTTATGTACGCAAGCGTGGCTTTGATGCATTCATGCAAAGTCTGCGAAAAAAACTTGCAGCGACAGAGTAATCAGCGTGTGCGGTTTGTCGGCCGGGTGCCTTCGTGCCACTTCAATTTCATTCCATGGACCGGATTCCCTGCAACTGGGAAGACGGGGCCCCCTTTCGGAAAATTCGGCAATACCAATAGGAGGAATCAAATCTGGATGTGCGGCCGGTTGCGGTAGTACGATTTGGGTGCATATCTCAGGCGAGTCAGGGATCCACGGGCGGATATCCATCTCCTTCTTTTGTGCAGCAAAGCCGGAATTCATCAAAAAGCCGATCAATATAGCAAGTAGGCGTATCTTACTGCAAGATTAAGCATTCATTTTTGTGACAACGGAAGGATACGTTCTGCATACCTATGGAAAGGAGGCATATTTGCGGCATGCAATTGCCTCGGTTACTACACTTCGCCGCCATGATAGCGTGCGCCCCATAGCTCTCTATTGTACAGACTCCCATATTGACCTTCTTCGGCGTAAGGGCTTGACGGGCCTGTTCACACGTGTGAACAGACTTCCAGACAGAAGTTGCTCAATCAACGGATTCAAGCATCATCTTGACGAATTCAAGCCTTGGGAGCGCAGCCTGTATGTTGACAGTGATATGATCTGGTGTCGGAATCCTGATCCCCTCTGGACGCAGCTTTCCATCTATCCCTTTACGGCTACCGGGCTTGAGAGAGCCGATTTTTATTTTGGCGGACCCAAGAATGCCGGGGTCATTTTGGAATTTTTTCGCGACCGCCGCCGCCGTACTCTGGCCCGTTTCGGGTTAACGCATCTACCTCGCGTACAGGCGGGCATGATGTATGCGGCAGACCCCGAAGTCACCCGGTCCGTGTGCGAACTGGCATCCGATTTTCATTCGCGCGCTTCGGAGACGCATTTCCGTACGAGGCTCCTGGAAGGGCGCACGGAAGAGTCCTGTGAGTGGAGTCTTGCGATGGCCATGAGCCGTATGGGGCTTCCCATCTATCACTGGTATCAAGGGGCAAACAGCCCCCAGTTGGATTACATTATGGGCATGACGGAGCATACTGAGAAATTCGAACAGGTCACCTGTGATTATTACACGGATCGTTTTATCTATGAAATTCGGGGGATCAAAAATCCCCGGATCCGCCAGTTCTGTATTCGACTGGCCACTACGGTGCTTCGAAAACGTGACCGGATCAAGGTCACCCCGTTTGTCTTACACTTTGGCTGGTTTCACGCAAAGCAGCCGTTCTATGATTTTGCAGATTGTGTATGGGCGGAATTGACGGGCTCTGCTACGCTCTGAAGCTCAGGTTCCACCAGAAGAGGATGTACTCCCGGGTATAAGGGAGGCAGAGCACCAGGATCAACCCTGCAAGGAGAAACAAGGGCAATGCAATCACCCCAAACGTTCCGCTGTTGACCAACCCGTGGCGGGTCAGAGTTGCAAAACTTCGAGCACCGCGAATGATGCAGAAGATCCCCAGAAACGCCCAACTGCAAACAAGAATTATGGCCAGTATATCATACTGGCTGCGATTGAGCCCCGGGGCGATCATGACCATCGGAAGCATTGCCCCCAGCGGTGTCTGGTTCATGGCATTAATGGTAAAAAAATGCTCTACAGGTATTCCTTGCAGTTGTCGTGCAATTAACGCAGCGAGCGAGTAGGAAATAAGGTTAACGATTAGATAGATGGCAATCACAACGAGAACCATTAGATAAAAATTGGAGCCCAGTTTGGAGACCTGCTCGAGGATAGAGGGATTCATCAATGCAGCAACCGCCTCAACCAGGATCAGATCGCCGAACGCCTCAACCAGGATCAATACCACGGCAGAAAGCAGGAGCCCCTGTGTGATGACGTAAATCAGTGAGATATCCGGGGGAAGGACACTCTTACGATAGAGTGTGTCCAGGTTGGCATGTGGATTCACGGCATATTTCCACATCAAATTGGGGAATCTGTCATACCACAGGCTTAACAGGGCGATGAGCAGGCAGATAATCCAGCTCAGGACTAATGGCCAGGGAGCTGCTTGGCGAGGTCGATCTCCAAAATCAAATGCAAAGATCTGCTGCATGCCCGTGTAGATGCCCCGCAGCACGTCCAATGCGGGCCGTCCTTGTCCTGACGCGTCAATCAGGCCCCACTGGGACGAGGTATTACCGGTGTCCTGCCATCGATAAACGAAAATGACCTTTGCGGTACTTTCGAGCAGTCGAGGCAGGTGATTTTCCAGGAAGCGTGCTTGCGACTGAGGCGAGTGCGCCTGATACAGGCCGAACTTGTCGGGGTCAACTTTCTGTCCGATGCTCGAAAAACCAACCGGTGTGAGATGATCCCAATCCTCTATAACGGTAGCAGGGTCAGGTCCTCTGCGCACATCCAACAGAACCAAGTCAACATAAGAGGAACATTGGTCGTCGGCTATAAATGCGGACGTGTAGTACAGCGTGAGTTCCGGTGCCCATGCAGCAAGCTCTTTGAAGTATTCACAGGCCCTCGGATTGCTGGTGTCGCTTTTGGTTGAGATTCCAAAGTGATGTGCGGACCGATACAAGTGGTACATCTGGCGGGCAAGGCTCAGCTGGCTCTTCGCATATTCAAGCGAATCAAGAAGCGTGGGTGCGGGGAGAAAACGGATGGGCAGGTCTTGAAACAGTTGCAGTCCGAGGGTATCCGCAACATGAAGCAGATTGTGATCCGTGATTAGAGGCAATCGAACGGCCTCTACACCTGCCTCGTGGATTTTTAGAAGATCCTGGGCGGTAGGAGGTACAGGTGTGTCCCAGACCACTCCCTTGAGTGGCATCGTCTGGCTGTACGTACGGTGGACGTACGAACAGCTTAAAAGCAAGCCCAGGAGGATGTACCCGCGGAGCATCTTACTTTAAAATGTCGCTACGCTGCGTTGCCCTGCAAGGAAAACGGCATTCGCCAGCAGGAGTCTTCCATGGTAGTAGAAGCCACGAAAAATGGGGTTGTCAGCAAAATAAATCACCTCGCCCCTGCCGATAGATTCCATTCCCAGGACCAGCGATTGCTCTAGCGGTTCAAGCACTTCGGTACCTGCAAACCCTGCAGTCAGGCTATTTTCTTTGAGGACACCGATATTCCATCCATCTTCCAGCCATGAAAATGCCCTTGGGCTGACTTTTAACGTGAAATAGTCTCGCGGGTACCCAAATGCCAGGGGATGGGTTGTATCCAATTCCGTACGGAAGATGGCCCCGGGGATGTTCTGAGTGATTGCATGGCGGTCACGGTCGGCATAGGGATGGATTTCTGTGTTCAGTGAATCTGAATCGTTCTCATCATCGGGTTTGCGCTTTAAACCGAACCCGTCTTTGTCCGCAAGGAAGTCTGCTGCCCTTTCAAGGGCGATCAGTCGTCCTCCTTCCCGGATCCAATTCTGGACTTCTTCCAAGCGGTGCTCGTCCAGTATGTCGTTGTAGCTCCCAGAGGGCAGGATGATCACATCGTAGCGAAAAAGTGGTAGATCCGCAAAGTCGTCACTATTCACGAGGGTCGCATTGTATTCGAGTTGCTCGTCAAAGAAATGCCACAGCTGTCCAAGGCTGTAGGGGTTGATCGGTGCCCCCGCAACGATGGCAACGCGCGGGGCTCGTATGAAGACGACATCCCCGGAACCAAAATCAACGCCTTCTGTGACGCGTGTCGTAGTGACGGCATTCACCTGCTGTTTTGTGCGGCGTGCGCTTTGAATGACAAGAGAGTCAAAGGCTGCCCCAGCTCTCCCGCGCGTCATGATCAGTGTACCCTCGTCATAGGATTGATTGTCGACCTTGAACGGAATTTCTGCGTAGCGCACCTTCACACCCCTTTGCAGTAAATCTGCGAGTAGGCGCGCATCTTCAAAGCTTTTCCACTCTGCTAGATAGGCAACGGGTTCAGATGGGTGAGCGGGTGCCACTGGCGCAGGAGCAACCGTCTCCCAGGTTATTTCCCGATCCACTGCATAGGCTTCCACACCATAGACATAAGGAAGGGCCCAAGCGGTGATATCGTATGTGAGCGAATCTTCCAGCTCCGGTTCCGGCTCAAATAGAACACGGGCCAGCACCCCTTTTGGCTGTACCGTAGGAACGACCAGGTCTCCCGGTTCAACCCGCAGCTGCTCCCGGGCCCCTGTGTGGTAGGCAAATCCGTTTTCTTTGCCAGCCGCGGCGGCGAACCCGTATGTGATTCCAAGCAGGTCCAAGTGTTTTGAGATTGTGCGGACCTGATCTTCTTGTCCTTCGTGACGGATCAGGTACGCCGCGTGTGCTCCGGCTGGTCTGGCAGTGGAATTACGGAAGTACTGGGTAAACTGATTGACAATCCGGTCCCGCTCGTTTGACGCAACCTCAATGGTAGACAGGCTCGTGGTGTAGTGATGCTCAATCCGGTCAGCGAGGGTCAAAGTATCTCCTTCTGTGGTGAGGATCCCGAGTCCGGCACGACCAGAGCCCGCCTGCTCGTAGGTCATTCCGATTGCCCCGTTGAACATGGGCCATGTGTCACCGTAGCCCGGATAGAGCAGGTCAAAAACCTGTCTCGTAAAGAACAGCCATCCCTCCTGGTCAAAGTACCGGGCGTGATTGGCTCCGATCAGATCCTGGAGTTCCCGCTGCCATGGCGTGATATATTTGTGGTATGGTATTGCTGCAGGAGCGAAGTAGTAGGGGCTGTTGACACCTTGCTCATGAAAGTCCACATGGATATGGGGCATCCAGCGGTTATAGTGTGGCAATCGCTGGCGCGTCTCTATTTGTGTTCCCCAGGTCCAATCCCGGTTCAGGTCAAAGTAGTAATGGTTGGTTCGTCCACCGGGCCACGGCTCCGCGTGTTCGCGGGCTTCTTCGGCAACGTTCGGTTGCCGTCCCCGTGTTCGGCGATAAAAGTGGACATAACGGTCACGTCCATCCGGGTTGATACACGGGTCAATAATGACCACAGTATTTTCGAGCCATGTTGAAACATCAGGATCTGCGCCACTGGCCAGTGTATGAATGACTTCCAGGGCGGCTTCGGTACTGACCGATTCATTCCCGTGAACGTTGTAGCTGAGCCAAACCAGTGCGGGGATGTCTTCCGTAGATGTTTCTTCCAGGAGTCCGGCACGCTGGAGGTTTGCCGTGCGAATTTTCTCCAGATTTGCAAGATTTTCAGCAGAAGAGATGATCACATACTGCAGCACACGACCTTCATACGTGTGACCATACTCAACGCGGATTACGGTTTCTGCAGTTTGTGCAACATGGCGAACATAGTCCGTGACCCGGTGATGGGGCGTAAAGTCGTCCCCTGATTCATAACCCAGAAACTCAGACGGGCTGTAGAGTTGCGCCTCGGCAGAATAGATGAACGAAGTCAGTAGCAAAAAATAGACAAGGAATTTCATGATGACTGGGTATGTGCACGGAGTGCTTCAATACGGAGTTGTCTGGTGACTCTTCCGTTCCATCGGTTCTCTTCCACATAGCACAGAAGATCTAGGCCCGTCTGTTGTATGCGGGCTTCTTCTGCGACCATGTGGTGCTGGCCCTGCTGGAAGCCGATCGCATCCATGGTGGTCGAAGAATTGGGGGACCGTAGGTTCATTTTGAGATGCAGTCCTCCACTCAACAGACGAACAGACGTCGGATGCAGGTTTTCCATAAGGAAAAGGGGTGCTTCATTTTCTTTACCAAAGGGCTGGCACAGCTTGAGCACACGCTCAAATTTCCCCGGGATCATCTCCATGGGCAATCGGGCATCATATTCCAGGGACTTTTCGATCTGCTGATCTCCAATCTGGGAGAGCACCTCGGCATTCAGTTGCGCTTTCAGGAGAGGAAGGTTTTCTTTTTTCAACGTGAGTCCTGCTGCTTTTGCATGGCCTCCAAATCGAGTCAATAGGTCCTGGCAGCCGGTGAGGGCCTTCAGGATATGGATATCTCCCCAGGTACGCACACTGCCAAATAGTTCTTCACCGTCCGAATTCGGGACATCGGTTAGCATCACGGCGGGTCGGGCAAATTCCCGAACCATTTGAGAAGCCGCGGAGCCCAGGATCCCGGGATGCCAATCCGGGTGGTAGAGCACAAGGGCACTGGTGTGTTCGCCCGCCAGTTGCGTTCGGGCCAGCTTACTGGCCACCGGGCGCAGCTCTGCTGCAAGAGCCTTTCGGGACACGTTGAGTTCATCAATCCGCTTGGCGAGTTTTTGTGCTTCGCTCTCCACGTCGACCATCAGCAGTGCCAAGGCCTCATCTGCATGTGCCAGTCGACCGGCCGCATTGAGTCGGGGGCCCAGTTGCATCCCAATATCGGCAGCGATCAGATGCTTCTGACTGCACTTTGAAACAGAGACAAGAGCGGTGATTCCGGGGTGCTCTGATGTGCGGAGCAGACGCAACCCTTCCCGTACCAGAATGCGGTTTTCTCCGACCAGGGGCATGATGTCACATACCGTGGAGATGGCAACAAGATCAAGGTACTGGTCCGCGAGGTGGGCAGGTTTGCCAAGTGCTTCAAAGGTGACCTGAATCATCTTGTAGGCCAGCGCACAGGCAGAAATCTCCTTGGCAGGGTAGGTGCAGTCTTTGCGATTTGGGTTTACATGAGCATGACAGATGGGGCGTTTGTCCTCATTCTCGTGATGGTCACAGATCACGAGATCAATCCCGGCATTGTTTGCCTGTAGTGCGGTCTCCTCATCATTGGTGCCACAGTCTACGACAATGATGAGTGAGCATTCTTTTGCACGTGCCAATTCCACTCCATTCGCATGGAATCCATGATTTTCCTTTTGGCGATGAGGGATGTAGGATGCGGTGGTTATCCCGTGGGATTGCAGAAATCGCAGTACCAGCGCAGTAGAGGTCACTCCATCGGCATCAAAGTCCCCGTATACCAGCACATTCTCTTTTTCTGTGATGGCGCGGGCAATTCGCTCTGCCGCCAGATCTACATCGGCCAAAAGATGTGGATCATGGAGTCCATCTTTGGTTGCACGAAAATAATCTCGCGCGGCATCCATCGAATCAACTCCGCGCAGGATCAAAAAGCGCGTGAGCGGTTCTGGCAATGAATTGAGTGCATCGCTGAGTATCTGCACATTGGTTGGATTTTCGATGAGACGCTCAATCCATCGCATGGTATATTTGGCCTTCCGGTAGTGTCCCCAATATACGACCGATCAGCGGGATATCAGTCCGAGGATAAAGTATTGATTTTGAAGTAGCGTGCACAAATTTCACTATTTGCAAGGGCAATCTTTTTTGCCGATTTGGGGATGAAATATGGTCAGATGGGGCAATGGGAGCTTGTAGCGGCGGTTCTCTCCAAGATGGTAGCCACGGCCGAAGATGGCGGTTGATCTGTCCAGCCGAAAACAGGAATGCTGAATCCCGCTCGCCAGACAAGAGTCCGCCGGAACGGCTCCCGATACGTAGAAAGATTATGTCAAAAAGATGCCGACTACAGGTTTTCCCACTGAACGGCAAAGTATTTGAG
Source organism: Rhodothermales bacterium (assembly GCA_965116685.1). Taxonomy (GTDB): domain Bacteria; phylum Bacteroidota; class Rhodothermia; order Rhodothermales; family Bin80; genus Bin80. The sequence continues at coordinate 2,205,726 of OZ220707.1, forward strand.
GAAATGTCGGGTGCGAGATTGCAAAACGCGAAGTTGAATCAGATATGTTGGTTCCTTGATGTAGCCGTGAGCGTCGAATTAGCAATCCGTTGCGGGCATTCTTTGACCAGGGGATTGGGCTTGGATGATCCCCCCTAGTCGGAAGCCTAGGGGCGTGCTTGAATGTTGTTGCTATCTACAAAGCAGGGATAGAATGTTTCCTATCGAGATGTCAGCAGCGTCCGAACCATATCTAAAAAAGATGCCTCTCGCTCTTGGTCGTCAGATAAAGTGCTATCTCAAAGTGACATTTGCATAATAGTTGATGGTTATATTCAGTTTCAGAACAATAAGGCGAACCTGTGATGCTCTAATTCCCTCTCTTTGCATAAAACCGATACCAGCCTCTTAGATTCCAGCAACAGTGACCAAAGAAATTTCATCGGATACTCCCGTTCTTGGGGAAGGGCGCCACGCATTTTTCATTATCGCTCCGCTGTGGCTGACTGCGTTCATCGTAAGCTGTCAACTCTTTATTGTGGCACCTCTTCTGCCAATCATTCAGGATGAGCTTCTCAATCGTACGCCGCCGACAGATTTTGCACTTGGTTTTTTGGGCACCGCCTATTCGGTCGTGTTGGCCTTCTCTACACTGATCGTTGGTCCGATCTCTGATCGCATAGGTCGACGTCGGGTATTGGTTGTCGGGACCGCCCTCATCGCTGTGGTATTGCTCTTGCATGGAGTAGCAGTTCATTATGAGTCACTCCTGGTCATGCGTGCGTTTGCTGGGATGGCGACGGGGGTATACAGCGGCAGTATGGTTGCATTTGTGGGGGACTACTTTCCCTACAAGCGCCGCGGGTGGGCAACCGGGTGGATCCTGACCGGCGTAGCATGTGGTCAGATCCTTGGGATGCCAGCAGGGATTCTATTGGCGAACGCCTATGGATTTCAGATTCCATTTATTGTCTTCGGTGGGTTGATGGTCCTGGCGAGTGCAATGGCCTGGTGGTATCTGCCGCAGCCGAACGTGAAGTATGATGAGACGCCATTTTCCATTCCCGCTGTGCTCAGAACCTATGGCAGACTTTTGCAGAGCCGAGGGCCGCGTGCAGGAGCTGTTATCTATTTCCTTCTCTTTGCAAGTCTCGGCGTATTCCTGTTCTTTTTCCCCAAATGGCTGGAAGAGGATGTGGGAATTTCGATACAGCAATTGGCCCTGCTGTTTGTGATCGGGGGAATCGGGATTGTTGTAGGGACGACCTCAGGAGGAGTCCTTTCAGACCGTTTTGGCCGGAAGCCAATCTTGATGTTTGCATGTCTGGCTCTGACCCTTGTACTCCCATTTGTAACGTTTTGGGTGCAAGGATTTACGGGTGCGGCCGTGGTTACCGCGTTGATATTGACTTTGGGGGCAATGCGTACCGGGCCGATCATGGCACTGTTGACGGCACTCACAGCACATACGCAACGGGGTTCCATGATGGGACTGGCCGTTGCATCCGGGCAGTTTGGGCTGGGAGTCGCGACGGCTGCAGCCGGGTGGTTCTACGAACACCCAGGATTTCTATACAACGTGATTGCAAGTACTATTGCAATCGTTCTCATGGCCTGGGTAGTCTGGCGTCTGCTTCCAGAGCCTACAGAAGTTTGAATGAGATCCCGGCGGCCAAAGACTGCTTCCGCTGGATGTAAGGGGACAGGTCTCTGTCGAAAAGTGCAGTGTATTCCGCGTTGACCTGAAGCCATGAATTCACCTTCATGGTCAACAAGGTCTCCCAGATCGTGTCAGGTGATTGCTGGTTGAGAGCAAGAAAGAGGGTCAGGGTTGACTTCAGATCGACATTGGGGAAGATCGTGCGATCAAAAATGAATAGCCCCCCAACCCCCATCTGCCAGCGAAAAGCTGTGTCCGGAGATACCTTGTAGCGACTGCGCAGGCTGCGAATGGTGACGATGGTCTCCTTGGCAGCAATCCCCAGTCGAAGATTCAGCCAGGTTTTGGCCGGGTAATCCAGGCCAATGGATTGCGTGAAGGTTGCAGGAGATAAAAATCCAGAAATTCTCAGGGCATCCGCCGCCGAGTCCGTCTTATTGTACTGATAGCCATCTGCAAACTGGGATCGAAAATCAAACGTAATGGCGAGGCTGAATCGCCCGAAGACGGGGACCTCGGGAAAGCTGACTGCGCTTCGCAGATGAATCAGATCGTCTGACTTGCGCAGTTCAATCCCATCCTGTTTTACAACTCCAAACGCAAGACGGGCCTCATGCTCCTGTGGGAGTTCTCCGGAAATTCGGGTCGCCCGAGCATTGATGCCTGTCCCCAGTGCAAGAGAGCTCACGCCGCCATCGTGCCATCGCCGGAATCCAACCTGGGTAAAGGAAATTGATCCTCGCACCTCGGTAGCCCAGGTGGAGTCGGACTGCGCAATACTACCGGGCGCAGCGGATCCCAAAAGGACCAATAACAAGGTGAGTCTATGCACGAAACCTGCGAATAAGGTTAATGGGCCATGCTGATGCGAAGGCGGTTACGAGCACGCTCCAAGGCTCGTTCTGCCCGGATGCGATCAACGTCTGCAGATCCCTTGCTGAGGCGCTCCAGCGCTCGCTGTTCTGCTTTCTGTGCACGGTCCGTGTCAATGTCAGATGCCGGTTCAGCGGTTTCGGCAAGGACCGTGACGATGTTTCCGATCACTTCAATGAAGCCTCCGCTGGTGGCGAAGGATGCCTTTTCTGTATCGGCCAGTGTTAAGATCAGCGGCCCCACATTCAATAAAGAAATCATGGGAGCATGATTGTACATGACCTGAAAATCTCCATCCTCCCCAGGAGCACGAAGGCTTTTTGCGTATCCTTGAAACACACGTTTGTCAGGCGCAACGATATCAACCCGAAGCAGCCGCTGATCTTCGCTCATGATGCTTCGGCAAGCTTGCGTTCTCCATCTTCAATGACCTCATCAATCGTGCCCTTGTAGGCGAAGGCAGATTCTGGCAAATGATCCAAGTTTCCAGATAGGATCATCCGGAACCCTTTGATCGTGTCCGCAATTTTGACATATTTCCCTTTGCCACCGGTAAATTGCTCCGCAACAAAGAAGGGCTGACTCATATACCGTTCTGCGCGACGGGCACGCTGGACGACGAGCTTGTCTTCATCAGAAAGCTCATCCATTCCAAGGATGGCAATGATATCCTGCAACTCTTTGTAGCGCTGCAATAACTGCTTTACATCCTGCGCAGTGGTGTAATGCTCGTCTCCGACCACACGGGCAGTCAGGATCGTAGAGTTGGAGTCAAGAGGATCGATTGCCGGGTAGAGCCCCAGAGAGGCAATGCGGCGGGACAGCACGGTCGTTGCATCCAGGTGTGCGAATGCTGTGGCCGGTGCAGGGTCCGTGAGGTCGTCTGCCGGTACATAAATCGCCTGCACAGAGGTAATGGACCCGCTCTTGGTTGAGGTAATCCGTTCCTGAAGCTCGCCCATCTCGGTGGCTAGAGTTGGCTGATAGCCTACCGCGCTGGGCATCCGTCCCAGAAGGGCACTGACTTCAGAGCCTGCCTGGGTAAATCGGAAGATATTGTCGACAAACAGCAGCACATCGCGGCCTCCCAGGTCACGGAAATACTCCGCAATCGTCAAGCCACTCAGAGCGACACGTGCACGCGCACCAGGAGGCTCATTCATCTGACCAAAGATCAGACTGATGCTGCTCTCTTTGATCTTGTCCATATCAACCTTGGAGAGGTCCCAGTTACCCTCCGCCAATGCCTGTTGGAATTCTTCCCCGTACTGCATCACACCGCTCTCAATCATTTCGCGGAGCAGGTCATTGCCTTCGCGGGTACGTTCCCCAACCCCTGCAAAGACGGACAGGCCTTCATGTGCCTTCGCAATGTTGTTGATCAGCTCCATGATGAGGACCGTCTTGCCGACACCTGCACCGCCAAAGAGGCCAATCTTGCCGCCACGCGAATACGGTTGAATGAGATCTACAACCTTGATCCCGGTTTCCAACATCTCAACACTGGTAGACAGGTCACTGAACGCGGGTGGTTCACGGTGAATCGGCAGAGATCCCTCGGCCTTGGGTTGAGGTAACCCATCAATGGCACGTCCGACTACGTTAAACAGGCGTCCCCGGATATCCTCTCCGATGGGCATTGCAATGGGCTGTCCGGTACTGTTGACCGGAACCCCGCGGGTCAATCCATCGGTTGAATCCATGGCGACGGCTCGTACACGGTTTTCTCCCAGATGCTGCTGTACTTCAAGTACAAGCGCGTCCTGATTTTCACGAGTAATTTCTAGTGCGTCCAGGATATCTGGAACTTCCCCTGCGGAAAAGGCAACGTCAACCACAGGTCCGACGACCTGCACGACTTGACCAGTTGAGGCCATAGTATTAAGCGAGATTTTGTTGAACGGAAAAATTAAGCAACTCTGCGATAAACCTGATTTCCCCTGAAGAATCCAGTGAAGATTCAAATAAACCGTGAATTCGACGGACAGGGATGGTCATCGCGATGGTTTGCTGGCTCAGAACGCGGTTTAACGAAGTTAACGGAAAATGGCTTCATTTTTTGAGTTCAAATCTTCGGTTCATGAATCAAGCAGCAAAACATCTATATTGCCGCGGCGGATGGAACCGAGATTCCTTCTCTTTATTCCATATTCGCCACAACCGACTCAATTGACCATGAATGTTCCTATGCGCTTTTTTTACATGCTTCTGCTTTTGTGCCTTGCTTCCGTGCCGGTGTATGGACAGGGGGTCCCATCCATTGCCGAAAAAACTTCGGACATGGATAAACGCGACGGGTTTTTTCCAATATACTGGGATGCAGCTGGTGGAGAGATTTATCTGGAAATACCGGCCTTGGAACAGGAATTTATTTATGTGACCTCGATGCCTGCGGGTTTGGGGTCAAATGATATTGGGCTGGATCGGAGCCAACTGGGCAGTACACGTCTGGTCCGATTTGAGCGCAGCGGCCCCAAAATTCTATTGGTCATGCCGAATCTGCGCTACCGCGCTGACTCGGAATCAGAGGCAGAGCGTGCATCGGTACGTGAAGCCTTTGCCGAAGCGATTATCTGGGGGTTCAAGGTGGAAGCGGAGGAAGCCGGGAGAGTGCTTGTGAATGCAACTGATTTCGTGGTTCGGGATGCGAACGATGTGGTTCGCAGATTGCGGGGCGCACAGCAGGGCAGTTTCAGCCTGGATAAGAGTCGCAGTGCTCCAGTTGTTTCCATGCTCAAAGCATTCCCAAACAACACAGAGATGGAAGCGCGAATCACCTTTACGTCCACGGCTCCCGGCCGTTATGTACGTGATGTGGCAGCGGACCCCTATTCTGTGACGCTGAGCGTGAGGCATTCATTTGTGATGCTGCCCGATGATGGATACACGCCGAGAGTTTTCCATCCCGGGGCCGGGTATGGTTCGATCAGTTACATGGATTATGCGGCACCGATCGGGGAGGATATGAGGAAGCGCTATATCCGGCGGCATCGCCTGATCAAACAGCACCCGGATTCAGTGATGAGTGATCCGGTATCTCCGATCATCTACTATCTGGACCCAGGCACGCCGGAACCGGTCAGGGGGGCACTTCTGGATGGTGCCCGGTGGTGGGCAGATGCATTTGAGGCCGCAGGGTTTTCCAATGCTTTCCAGATTGAAATGCTGCCTGAGGACGCGGATCCCATGGATGTACGATACAACACGATCCAGTGGGTTCACCGTGCGACCCGAGGCTGGAGTTACGGTTCAAGTGTGACCGATCCGCGCACCGGTGAAATTATCAAGGGGCATGTTTCGCTTGGCTCACTCAGGGTGCGGCAGGATTATCTCATTGCCGAAGGGCTTCTGGCCCCTTATGGAGACTCCCTCGCAGCAGATGATCCGATGTTATCCATGTCGCTGGCACGGATCCGGCAGTTGTCTGCACATGAAGTTGGGCACACGTTGGGACTCAGTCATAACTTTGCCTCTTCGGTCAATGGCCGTGCATCGGTAATGGATTATCCTGCTCCATATGCGGTACTGGGTGAGGATGGAGAGGTTGAATTGGGGTCGGCGTATGCAACCGGTATTGGTGAGTGGGACAAGGTTGCGATTGCTTATGGGTACGTACAGCCACTGCCAAGCGACAGTGAGGAGGCTTTACTGGATGCGATCCTGCAGCGGGCATGGGAGGATGGACTGTATTACATCACCGATGCGGATGCCCGCCCGGTTGGTGCAGCGCACCCGCTTTCCAACCTATGGGATAATGGCGATGATATGGTTCGTGCTCTTTACCATGAAATGGCGGTCCGCGAAGCCGCCATGGCACGTTTTGGGGAGAAAGTGATCCGCACAGGCCAGCCACTGGCGACCATGGAGGAGGTTCTGGTTCCGCTCTATTTGCGACATCGCTATCAGGTAGAGGCGACCGCCAAATTGCTCGGTGGTGTGACCTACACCTATGCGATGCGTGGAGATCAACAGGCATTGATTGAGTCGGTTGAAGGTGCGGTACAGGAAGAGGCACTGGAGGCGCTACTGGAGGTCGTTTCGGCTAGGGCTCTCCGGGTTCCAGAGAGCGTGCAGTTGAATTTGCCGCCGCGCCCGCCTGGATTCCCGATGCATCGGGAACTGTTTCAGCGACATACGGGCTTGACATTCGATCCTTATACCCCTGCGGCGGCGGTGGCTACCATGGTATTTACACAGATTCTAAACCCCGAGCGTGCCGCTCGCATGGCCTATCAGACGGATCGGGATGCTACACTGCCCGACTTTCACGGGGTGATGGAACTCGTCAGTGATGTAGTCTGGGGAGTACCCGTGGCGGATGATCCGTACGAGGCCGAATTACAGCGCGTGGTGCAGCAGGTCTGGATTGATGAATTGATTGGATTGGCTAGTGACCGGGAGGCCGCTCCTGCGGTCAGAGCCTTGGTTGCCGAGCGGTTGCGTGAGTTTGCCCAGTGGATTCCAGACAGCGAAGTTGCTCAGGAGGATCGGGAAACCCGTTACCACCGTCAGATGGTGCTTGCCGATATTGAACGCTATCTCTTTAGAGAATATGAGGCGGAAGAACGCGTGGTCCGCCCCACGATCCCCCCGGGATCTCCAATCGGTTCGGAGGCACGTCGGCAGATGCAGCATGCATTTCTTGCTGCCACGGCCATTGATTGGTGCATTCATTGAGTGTTGATGCCATCTCTAACGAATCCAGATACCCTCAGGGAGGTTGCCACTGTTTATCTCCGTGATGCGGTGAACAATCAGAAAGCCGATTTTCGGGATGGTCAGTGGGAGAGCATTGAGCAAGCCGTAAGTGGAAATCGGGTCTTGGTTGTGCAGCGTACGGGTTGGGGCAAAACCATGGTCTATACGATCGCAACCAAGCTCAGACGGGAAAAAGGTGCGGGTCCGTCACTCATGATTTCTCCCCTCTTGGCACTGATGCGTAATCAGGAGTTGGCAGCGGATCCACTCGGGCTGAATGCGCGCAGGATGACTTCGGATAATTTTAGTGACTGGCGTGAAATCCATAAGGAGCTCAAGTCAGATGAGGTGGATCTGCTCATGATCACTCCAGAGCGGTTGGCAAGTGAAGGTTTTTTCTCAAGGACACTGCCGATGGTGAAAGGTGGATTCGGGATGCTGATTATTGATGAAGCGCATTGTATCTCGGATTGGGGGCATGATTTTCGGCCTGATTATCAGCGCATTCGACGAGTTCAGGAAATGATTCCAGAAGGGGCTGCGATTGTTGCCACGACGGCGACGGCAAATGACCGGGTCGTTGAGGATGTCCGCAGGCAACTGGGGGAAGATATTCAGGTGACCCGGGGAAGTTTGATCCGGCGCAGTCTGCGACTTCATAATCTCAAATTAACCGATCCCAAGACAAGGCTTGCATGGATTGCCCAGGTGGTTCCACATTTGTCAGGCAGTGGAATCATTTATGTGCTCACGCGCAAGGATGCGGATCTGGTTGCGGGATGGCTCAAATCCCAGGATATTGATGCGCAGGCCTACTACGGAAGTGCAGGAGAGCGGGAAAATTTGGAGGAGGCGCTTCTGAAGAACGAGTTGAAAGTTCTGGTTGCGACCATTGCTCTTGGGATGGGTTTCGATAAGCCGGATCTGCAGTTCATTATTCATTATCAGCGTCCGGGGTCGGTGGTGCATTATTATCAACAGGTGGGGCGGGCGGGTCGAGGCATTGAAAATGCGTACGGATTTTTGATGTGGGGAGCAGAGGACGAGCAGATTGCGGATTACTTTTTGGATAATGCCTATCCTCCTCAGGAAGAGATTGATGAGGTTCTTGGGGTACTTGATGAGGCAGAGGGAGGACTGGCCATTCCCGAAATCATGTCCGTGGTAAATCTCAAGAAAAGCAGGATTGAAAAAGTACTGAAGCTTGCTGCACTGGAATCCCCTGCGCCGGTTGTCAAGGAAGGGGGGGTGTGGTATGCAACCGGGGAGGCGGAAGGATTTCAGATTTCTCCATCGACAATGGCTCGGCTGAGAAAAATTCGTGATCGCGAACAGGTTCAGATGCGCGAGTATATGGATCATAGAGGGTGCCTGATGGCATTTTTACAGCGTGCCCTGGATGACAAGACCGCAACACGCTGTGGACGATGTCGAAATTGCACGGACAGAGCAGATAAGTCGTATCAGCCCAAACCAGAATTGATTCGGAAAGCCGAACAGTTTATGGATAAGCGCAGGATTCCAATCTATCCCAATCAGAAATGGCCAACCTCTCTCCTCTCAGAGCATCCGATTCATGAGGCGGATACGATCAGTCCAGAATACCGCGCGGAATGGGGAGTTGCGATTTGCAGAGCTTTTGAGGGTAGTTTTAGTGATCGGGTTCTAAAAGAGAGAAGGTATGAGCAGCAGTATTCTGACGAAGTGGTGGAGGCATTTGTTAGAAAGTTGAAAAAAAAGGTTTCAGGATTTCGGTGTGTCACTTATGTGCCGCCTCGCAAGGATAGACAGCATGTGCCAATTCTGGCAGCAGCCGTTGCAGATCGGATTGGTTTGCGTTTGATTCATGCGGCCTCAAGGACCGGCATAGGGGGGCGGCAAAGTGAACAGAAGAATCCGGTTCAGCGTGCTCGCAACGTCGCAGATGCATTTGCGATTGAAAAAGCGATAAACGAGCCGGTATTACTCATTGATGATTTAACGGTAAGTGGCTGGACATTAACGACTGTGGCGGCACTTCTGCGCTATGATGGATGTCCTAGAGTTTTCCCCGCCGTACTGGTTAAGCGGAATTTGCCTGAGTGATATGACTTGGCCTCTGTCTGATGACACCAATGTAACGCTGCTCCTCTGCGCCTGGTTTGGAGGCGAGGACAGGCATCTTCCGCTTGAGGTTCGGGAGTATAACGTGCTCGCACGCTGGCTCCATCAGAACGACTACCGGCCAAGGAATTTGACTGACCGAACCTGTGCACAAACGGCAGCCCGCCAAACCGGACTCCTTGATGATCGCTTGGTTGCACTCCTGGATCGTGGTATTAGTTTGGGGTTTTATTTGGAAGAGTGGCAGCGAAGAGATTATTGGGTTGTTGGTCGGGCAGATGCTGCGTATCCGAAGCGAATTCGTCAACTTCTTAGATCATCTGCCCCTCCGGTATTGTTCGGCACTGGAGAACCCAAACTGCTGGATCAAGGCGCAACGGCCGTGATTGGGCCCGATCATGTGATGGAACAGTCCAATGAACACGCTCGGGCCATGGCTGCACTCTGTGCCCAGCATCATCGGATCACCATCGCAGCGGGTAAACAGACCATCTCATCTGGGGTTGTCAAATCTGGAATCGACAGCGGCGGATCCGTGATCTGGGTACTTCAAGGTCCAGTGTTTGGGGAGCCGCTCAGAAAATCGTTTCGCCGAGCAAAGGCCGCTGGCAAATTCATGATGCTCTCAGGACGAAGTCCTGCCGATAAACGTCCGATCTCACAGGAGCCGGAAATTGGACGCATTGCCATGGCCCTATGTGATTCCGCGATATACATAGATGGTACAGAGCTCAGCGGGGATCGTTACTGTCTGGAAGAAGCGATGTACCATGTACTGGATCAGAGACAGTGCTTTGTATCGTGCATGGGACAAGCTACGGCAGCAGCAGAGCGCCTGCTGGAAGGAGGGGCAAACTCATGGATCGGCGAGGAGATGGCGGTTCATGAAGGCTTGTTTGAAGACCGTGTAGAAAGCAGGTTGCAGGAATCTCCCGAATTGGCAGATCTTGAAGGCGAATTGACGCAAGTAGAATCACTGGATACCGAGGGGATTGGGGAGGATAAGCCGAAAGCGGATGCTGGACATGAAAAAGACGATGTGCAGAAGGATGATACCTCCAGGATTGAGGTGGTCCTGGGACGAGGATATGGGAAGCAGCTTAGTATATTTGAGTCGGTTTAGATATAGACATGGCCGATTGGCAACGCAGAATACGAACGGAATCCGGTGACCGGGGAATGCAACTGCACCAGATGTATCGTTCTGGTAGGAAATGAAGTACTCGCTTACAGATGATGCCTATGCAATCCTGCTTCTGTGTGCATTTCAGGGAGGGGAGGAGGAGTTCAAGCCGCTCGGAGGCACAGAGTATAATCAGGTAGCTACAGTTCTTTACCGATCCGGGAAGCGGCCTCAGGATCTACTTGAAACTCAGTTTTTGCCAGAGATTCCAGGAATCAGTTCGGATCGTCTTCATTGGCTGTTAGGTCGTCGGATTAACCTTGGGTTTTGCCTGGAGGAGTGGCAGCGAAAAGGTTATTGGGTATTTGCTCGCAGTGATTCAGACTATCCCAAAGCAATCCGAACGAGTATGCGCAATGATGCACCACCATTACTTTTTGGAACCGGAGATCAAAGCCTATTAATCAACGAAGGATTGGCGATTTTCGGGCCGGATGCTATTCCAGAGGGAAGGATCAAGAAAGCTTGCGATGCGGCTGCAGATGCAGCGAAGCAGGGACGGACCGTGATTGTGGCGGGGCATCTCAAAATGTCCCGTAAGATTGTGGAGACCGTACAAGAGCACTCGGGACGTGTGGTTTGGGTGTTACACGATGGGAAACTGGAGCAGCGTCTAAAAAAAGCCCACCGCCAGGCGATCGGCAGTGGTCAATTGGTGATGATCACGCCGCAGAGCCCAAAAGCACCGAAGGAATCTGGTGAAACAGCAACGGTCGGCTTGCTGGCAACGGGATTGGCTGAGGAGAAATTGTATGTTGACGGTTCAAATTCAAAACCAAGAAAGGACCAATTCAAGACCACAGAAGCGGCTTTGAAGCACACATCGGACTGCTGGTTGCTCCATGGTCGCCCGACTACTCCAGAGGTCCAAAAGCTCAAGGAGTCAGGGGGCAAATTGTGGACCGACAAAGAGGGTGGTCGAACAAAAGAAGCTCCGGGACAGGCAGATGAACGTAAAGATTTGGATACTCAGATCGCGGTAGGGGCCCAGGTTTCCTCGGGGCCCCGCCGCGATTGATGAACAGGGCTTGGTGGAGGTCTGCTGTGACCTGTATTCAAAGGATCGTCTAATCCTGTGCAGAAACCCCTTGCAGGCGGAAAAGGAAACGAGCAAGAAAACGCGGGACGAGTTGTCGGCGAAGGCGGAGAAGAAACTCAACAAGGTCATCAAGGAGGATCCTTCCTACGCAAAAGAGGGCACTCAAGCTTCTGAACGTCAAATTGTTTTAGTCATCGCTTTATCGAACCGATGTAAACTCCTGAGCTTTCCGGCAGTCACCAATTCTTCAAAAAAGCCTTGAATCCGTGGATGAAATCGTACATTCAAGGAACCAAAAATGAAAAAAATCAGGCATATGTGTCCACAAAATGCCCAATGGTCCTGCGTCAGGTCGTCGTCATCGGCATGCGGGCCACTCTGGACGAATATCCCGGTCTTATGCACGACCAGTTTGGTCTTCATTTAATCTTTGTCATTTTCCCTGTTGAGATTGTCTGGCCAGAATCTGTGGAGACGATAATTCGGTAAAAATAGGCTCCCGATGGCCAGCCGGTTGTGTCAATTTCGTATTGATGTTTCTCCCCGGTTTCCCTTGTATCCGTAGTATGATTGAGGAGGGTTCGGCCCAAAATATCTACCACATGAACCTCTATTTGTGCGCTTTCCTGAAGGTTGAACCATAAATAGGTTGTCTCATCAAAAGGATTGGGGAAGTTTCCCACGGAAACAGGGGCAACAATGGTTGGCTGGTCCTGTACAGAGGTGACCAATTCCGGGAAGGATATATTGCCATTGTGCCAAACCCCCATTACGGTCAATCCTCCAACGGCTGAACTCCCATTCCCGGATAGAATCAACGATCCCTTCTGATTTGGCACTTGCGACCAATCCAGTTCATACACTTCAATGACCGAATCCTTGGTACTTTCGTAGACTGCAAGGTTATAGTGCTTTTTTGGAAACGAAGCATAGCTTTCGATTTCTCCGTAACTCATATCACTGCCGAGTACCGCAATAATCTGGCTATTTGTTTCATGATCCAGAACCTGAACATCTATCTCCCCCAAATCCGGTGCGCCATGAATGACTTGAATACCTACAATATCCTCCGAAGGGTCTCCTTGGTCATCATGCAGCACCAGAGTGGAAATTTTATTGATCTCCTTTCCTTGCAAGATTACCTGATAGGTACCGTCCAAAGCAAAATCCAGTCGATCGCTTAAGAGAGGACTACTATTGTCGGTTGCATCCGCAGCAATCACCTCCAAATTGATGGTTCCTGCTGCTAATTTGCTAAATGATGTCACTGATTGAAAAGAGAAATCGTCCAAATATTTAACATTATCCAGGTATATGTCAACCGTTAATCCGATGATATTATGTATAAACTGGACGGATGGTAATTCAAGATCATTGTCCATGACGACCACAGGCACGGTTACAGATACATCATCATAGCCGCCCCCACTCGCAGTCAGCGTAATGGTTTCTGTCTCATTATCGTAATCACTATCCTCTTCTGCAGACACGGTCACGGTTTGGGGGGTACTGTAGTTCAATACTGTGAACATCAGACTTGATACATCCCGCGTTAAATCTGCATCCGTGAACGCCGGAATACTTACCATTACATCGCCGGTCGGCTCAGACGACAGGGACACCTCAAGCGTAGCTTTTGAGCCCTCGTTCACATCCACCGTCGTAGGGTTCACCACCAACTCCGGGGGAGAATCGGGATCGGCAGGAATGAATCCTTTCGGTTGAAAAATATCCACGATGTTGCGAGAATATTTCCCGTTATAGAGGTCGGTATCTGCCTGTAGCAGCGCCGGTGCCATATCGAGCAGCGTAAAATTGGGGCCGATGTATGAAAAACCGGCAAGATGTAAGCGGTCAGCAATCTCGCGTCCCACTTCTTTCCACAACTTCATCATGAGCGCTGCCCAAGTTCGACCAAAGCGATGAGTAGAACAGCGAATAGAGCAGATCTCTTGAATCACATCATAGTGATAGTCACCATCGGCACGGCGCCCTCCCCATGTGGCTCCGTCCCATGGAAAAACATCCATCCAGTCTCCTTTTGGGACTTGCCCACTCTCCATGAGATATCTCCTGTAAGAGACCGCCCAGTAGTCTGCAAAACCTTCACCGAGAACGCCCCGCTCCCCCGTATTATCATAATTTCCTAAATGGTGGACCATGACCGAGTGAGCATATTCATGAAGAATGATGCCGGCATCTTCTGCATCGTCGATTCCACCGCTTCCAAAATGTAGAGAGTTGGTACTTGGTTCGTACCAGGAAAGGTCTATTTCCGTAGCATGGGGGTTTACGGTTATTGGTACTGTTGGTGGGGGATGTCCTACATTGAGACTTTGAATATAGCGCTGGCTCTCGTCAATGTAATAGTACGACATGACCGCCTCAAAGCGATCATCCTCGCGGAGATAATTGAACATGGTTGCATCTTTCTCGGCTGGAACATTATCCCCGACGATACGAACCCATGGCCCGTTCAATCTATACAAGCCGTCCTCGCCTCGTTCAACACCTTGGAGAGTGACTTTCTTGCGTAGTCTGTTTAAGGCTTCATTATCCTTATCATCGTTGTCTGAGTAATCACCTCCATAGGGCTGACCAGATGCAGTCAATGGATCGTATAGCCAAACATATCCTTCTCCATCCACTTTGGAGTCTGATCGGAACATGCGCTGATCTTTCAGTTGGATCAATGCCCCTGTATTGGCATCCAGAAGAACCTCCCATTCACCCGGAACAGAGTCGGAAAAAACAATGATTCGCCAGATGAGTCGAGGTGGATCATCGGGAAGGACCAGTAATTCCGCAGGTCCTGAGATTGCTCCGTCAGGTGAAACTGCGCGCTGAGCCAGAGATTCAGCCTGTAGTGCGCTGATCGCAGGCACAGGATCAAATGCATCCACAGCTTCCAGGTGAGGCGCATAGCCACTGGTTGCCATAACCGGCAGTCCAGATTGGTCCAGGTTCACGTGCACAAAACGCCCATATACCTTGACGCCGGCCAGCGTTTGCTGAAAGGTGAGATGGCGCGCTCCGAACGTTTCTTTCTCATTGACCAACTCCAGCCTCTCGGGTATGTAGATACCGAAATCCTCACCATCAAGGAGCAGCCATGTGCGTACAGTGGCTTCCGGTGTCGCCTCCGGCTCCATTGCAGGGGTTAATCGGTAGGCAGCTCGTAGAATCCCCAGGTTCTCGTCAATTCGGCCATTCGCTGTAGAAATACTCGGAAGATGTGTCCACATATTTCCGGTGGCAACTGCGGCACGAGAGGCGACTGGAAGGGTCTCGATCGCTTCTGAACGATCCTGTGCAACTGCAACTACAGTACAGGATAATGAGAGGAGAGTAATTAGAACACGACCCACCATAGAGACTTGCAGTTTTAACTGGGACTGATATACTTGAGTATCCCTCATCTGGAAACGGTTCATTCGGTTCCCGGATTTGGACATTGTCGTATATAACTGAACTTCCCCCCATTTCGGTTTCTTGAAGGCACGATTTTCTCCATAGGTTCAAGGTTTTTTTTGAAAAACTGACCGCCGTTAGGGGCGGCTATTTGGGGAGTTCGGTTCGGTATCCGAATGACGATAGCAGCTTGATATTCAGAAGCTTGAATGCCTGCTTTTGGGTGGGAGTGATGTCCTTGATCATGGCGACTTCGGGGGCTTTCCTGGTCCCAATTTTCGGCTTGACCATCAAGCGGCACACCGTCGAAAGTTCTTCCATCAGACCTTCAAAGTTCCGCACCCTTTCGCCCGTTGCCGTCCGTTTGGGGTTGCTGCGTTGAATGGCAAAGGCATCGTCGAACGATTTGACGGCGGTGCCGCCTTTGAGGAGAATACGGATGTCCTACCAATTAAACATAGATCATCAGGTAGTTCTGAAATGATCATGTCCCTCAGGGTTCAGCGGCTCAAGCGTCCCATCTTCAAGGTTTTTTTTGAAAAACGATTAAGATATCCTCTTCGGTAACTGTTCCAATGGTGGTAAAGGAATCTGAAGCCATCTGTTCAAGTATTTCAGAGGGAGCAGTAAACAGCAGTTCGTAGTCATCCCCCCCATTCAATGCGTAGTCAACGGGAGTGCGGGGCTTCGGGGCTCCGGCACATAGCTCCGATGATAAGGGGAGTTGGGACTCCCATAAGATGGCCCCGCAGTTGGATGCTGCGCAGATATGATGCACTTCATTGGCGAGCCCATCGGATATGTCAATAAGGGCGGAGGGGCGCACCTCTTTTGTTGCCCATTCTTTTACGAGATCAAGTCGGGGGGTGGGCATTCGGTGGCGGTTGGTGAGGGTATTCCATACTTTGAGGCCAAGTTCTTCGGGTCCAATATGATTGCGCAAGAGATCAAGTCCGGCTGCAGCATCTCCCAGATTTCCGCTGATACAGATATCGTCACCGGGATTGGCTCCGCTTCGGCACACGATACCGGATTCTCTGACTTCGCCGATGACCGTGATGGACAGCATAAGCACGGGCGAACGCGTCGTATCTCCGCCAACAATCTGTACACCGTATTTAGAAGCAGCATTCGTGAGACCTTGGTAGAGAGACTCAAGGTCTTCCATTGAAAATGATCCCGGGATCCCCAGTGCTATGGTCGCCAGTATGGGCTGGGCATTCATTGCAGCGATATCACTAAGATTTACGACCATGGCTTTGTAACCGACATGGTCCATCCTATAAAAGTCAAAATCAAAATGGTAGCCCTCAATCAAAGCGTCTGTCGTGACGACTTGTACCATCCCGGGTTTTGGGTGGTAAACCGCTGCATCGTCCCCGACTCCAGTAATGACGGGTGGTTCGGTATCCGGTGAACTGATTGAGGCGAGGTGGCGGATCAAGTTAAATTCTCCGACCTCTTCAATGGGAGGCATGGTGGTGTCGTATCATGAGTTGGATGGTTTTGGCCACCGCTTTGTTCTCTGGTAAATATTGTTCGACTGAATGGTTAAATGAAACACGGCGCACTCGAATTGGGTCAGAATGGGCCAATAAAACCTTTTCAACGCTTGTCTGCCTTCAGGCATCCATTTCTTCCGCTCCCATCCAGCCCGTGAGATCATCGGCGCCAAAAATATTCTCTCTATCTCAAGTCTTCAATGACATCTTGCATGTAATTTCGAAGCCACTGTAACGGCTCGGTTTGTACCTTGATTTTGAGTATATCCCGTATACCCGATCCACCCCAAAACTCCGCTGCTTGCAGTGCTGCGTCCCGTATCTCTACATCAAAGTCTGTTGCCAATGCTCTCCGCACAAGCTCGGTATGCCACAACTCCGTTCCTGGATGCATCTGTCGACCAAGACACCGCAATACCGAAGCAGAGAAAGTGGGGTACTCGGCATCAAGACAAACTCTATAAAGCCAATCAAATACGCGATCATCATCTCTGGATCGTATTGCGCCGCAAATAATATTCTCGGCCGGATGATCTATTCCGTCTTCAAGTGGTTTGGTCTCAAACGATGCATACAATAAGGCCCTTAAGTGTAACAGTCCTTCTTGGCCTACCATCGCCCATTTGGATTGAAATCCCTACTTGGTGCTTGCACGGAAATAGTAAGTCAGCTGATGGGAGACTGAGGAGGGCCAAAGCGAAAGCGATGGAATTGCCACAGGCTCCTGAGAGCACCGCGCCGGCCCCTTGACTCTACGGATGTCATGGCTTTTCTGAATGGTCATTCCCCACACGACTTTGAATTTTGCCGGGGAGGGTAGGATACTAGTCCAAGTGCGAAGTAAAACTCGCCACCGTCCCAATAATAGGTGGATTCTTACAGCGAGGCGCAGTCCCAAAATCGGTTGACATTCGTGACCGTTTGTTGGTGTGGTCTATCTGTTGTTGCTGCACATGTTCCAAAAGGATAATTTGCCCGGCACAGAGTTGGTCCATGTATTTGAGTGGTTTCAGTGCTGTGACGATCTTAAGTGTAGAATCTCCAGTAAATTGTCATCAAATAGTTTAAGTATGGGCACTTTACATCGGGGGATGAGTGTCGAAGAGTTCGACAACGGGTATTTCTATGCTTCTGAACTGAAGGTTTTTGCCCGCGACATCGGAATCACTGTCGGCAATTTCCGCAAATTCGAACTGGAGGAATTGATTCGAGAATTCCTGCGGACAGGGAAGGTACCGGACCATAAACCTGTTTTGCCTCGCAAGGCCGGCAAGGCGCGCGATGTGTTGAAGAGCGACGCGATGGTAATCAACTATGTTGGAGACAAGAAAACCAAGACCTTCCTGCTGGAGCTTGTTCATGCCGAAACACCGGGGCTCGGTCGGAAGTCGGGACAATGGTACTGGCTCAATGATTGGAGGCGCAAGAAGCAGCGGGCGCGGGAGCGCTTTACCTATCGTGACCTAGCCGAGCATTTGCGTATGTTGATGCAGACCAAGGGTTGTCTCCCCCAATGCCCGTCAGCGCGCATGAACAACTTCATCACGGACTTCATGGCGGATCCAGCCAATGCTGGCACTCCCAGGAAAGAAGTGCTCAAAGCTTGGAATTGGTTAAAGGTACAGTCGGGACCAAAAACCTATAATGAGTTTCGTAATCTGGCCCTCTCCAAAGCATCGGGTGATTCAAGCGGAGCCCATCCATGTCATGACGAGTAACAAAGATGGAGGTTGGCAACTTCCATTCAACCCCCCTGGTAATGATTCCTCTGCCTCCAGTTTGATCTATGGGACACAGAGTTTACCAAGTACGGCGGAGCGGTCGGCACCGGTGACGGAGGGGATGTTGGTTGGGATACCACTCGCACTCTCATGAGCGAGGACGGCAAAACAAAGGGCCTCTTTGCTGTCAACATCAATCCCGTACACGTCGGATGTTTCAATCTGCAAGGGAGTCTTATCCTGCGCGAAATAACTTCCAAGTAGATCCAGAAGCGCTTGATTATGTGCCCCGCCTCCAGATAGGATGAGCCGATCAAGCGAGTGGGTTGGCTGTACAAATGTCTTGTAGGCCTGCCAGACAGATGCAGCGGTTAAAGCGGTAGCCGTGGCAATCAGATCCTCAGATGACATTCGATTGGAGGAATTCAATAATCGCTGCAGGAATGTATGGCTGAGATATTCACGACCAGTCGACTTGGGTGGGGGAGCGGATAAATAAGGGTCCTGCAGTAATTCCAAAAGCAATCGCTCGTTCACAGTACCGGATTTAGCAATGCGGCCTCCCTCGTCAAAGGGCAAATTCATGCATTGGCGACACAGAATATCAATAATCATATTACCGGGGCCCGTATCAAAACCGTAGATCTGATCGGTCTGTGCATTCGGGGGCAGAATGGTTAGGTTTGCTACGCCGCCAATGTTCAGACAACCGCGGGTCTCTGTATCATGTGTGAATACCACATAGTCAAAATACGGTACCAACGGTGCTCCCTGCCCTCCACGTCTTGACTTCGACGGTTACCTCCGTCACAGGGGTTCTGGAGTGGGATTTCCGGGAAAACTGAACACTACCAATCCCCCTTTTCAGGGCGGAATGATGAAGATCGAGACCGAATGGGACGCTTGATTTAGGAGGTCGTCCCCTCTTTGAACAGTACGGTCTGGCGCTGTATCGTCAGACCGACTGTCTGGTATAGGCGCCCGCTCGTTTCGGTAACCTTCGATGGAAGAAGGTATTCTGCCCGATTGCCTCGATCACAAATCATGGAGGTTTCCACCGCACCAAGTTCTGCTAAAATCTGCCCTTCACTCAGGCGATGTTTTGAACCAAACCTCGCATTATATCGGTGTCGGAAGATCCGTAACAGGGCAAATGCAACAAAACAGATTGCAATATGGGCACGCACCCGACGCTCGACCCAGTGAAAGATGGGCCGGATCGCCATGGTGTGTTTCATCACACGAAAACCTTCTTCAATTCGCCATAACTCTCCATAATGTTGATAGACTTGTTCTGGAGTCAGATCCTCCAGACTCGTCCAGACCCCATGCAGCCCATCAAACTTCTCATCCCGAACAATCGCTGCTTGATCTAAGCTCACTCCATCCTGCTTCACCTTCAGAAATCGACCACTTCTGCCGGTGCCCTTGACCCCCTGTTTCAAACGATTCTTCACCTTCTCAATTGCCTTCTCCCGTGAATGTACATCCCGAGCTGCCTTCTTTGGACAATAGCGCAAAATCAAGCGTCGACCACCAAGTTTGTGTTCGGTAACCTTACGACCCGTCGTTAAAACCTTCCAAGACTGTGCCCCGAGAATCGTCTTGGTGTGGAGTTGATTTAATGACCGTAAACGTGCAGCCACGATATAGTCACAGCCCAGACTTTGCAACAACGCTAAATTCTCCTTGCTCAACATCCCTGAATCGGCAACGACAATCATCCGATCCAAATCAAAACATTCTTTGAGGCGCGTCATCGCCGGTTCAAGCGTCTTTACATCGGTGGTATTGCCGGGAAAGAGTTCGTACGTGACCGGAAGCCCTTCTTGGGTTTGGATCAATGCCAAGACCAACTGAACCTTTTTGGGCTTCCCATCCTTGCTAAACCCTTTCTTGCGTAGCTCATCCGGCAACTCACTGGCAAAGCTCAATGTCGTCACATCAAAAAACAGCACCTTCAGTTTCCCGCCAAGCATGCCGAGCGTCTCGTTGGAGACCAGCTGCTTCATCTGTTCAATTCGGTCGTCCGTGACGGCATCCATCATCCGATAGAACTTCTCCACCGGAACGTCCACCCCCGCATCCTTGGACATCTGCCGTGCATGGGCCAGTTTACTATCCCCAGGTGCAGCCAGACGAAGTAAAACCGCTTGCTTGAACAGACGACGAGACATCTTCTGACGGCGATCAAAGACCTCTGTAAACCGCATCTGGTGATACAGGGCCCCCATGACCTCGTGAAAGCCCAGACAGATGCGCCGTATTTCCTCCAGCTTCCGTGCATCTTTGATCACCAGTGCCTTCGACTCCCGTTTTTTTCTGCGGGCAGCCACCACCTCGTCTACATAAGACTCTGCAGGAAATAAGGAGGGTTGCAGGTCTTCTTGGATCCGAGCTAATTCCAGATAGGCAATTTTAACCAGACCGTCCACTGCATCCGGGTGAACGCTTCCCATGTGTCGGACGATACGAACCCGCGGCTTTCTTTCCTTATTACGGTAGCTCTCAACAATCTGGACAGAGATGTTTTTCGTGGTTTTTCGTTTGAGTTCTCGGACCCACATGACACAGTTGGTTGGTGAATTACAAAGATACGAAAAATACAATTAAAAAGCAAGACTGAACACTACACAGGAAGGCCAAAAAAAAACCTCCCAGAAAGCACGGAAACAGTGGTTTTGTACCTGGAAAAATCGAAACCGTCAAAGTCAGGATGTCATGACGAGTAACAAAGATGGAGGTTGGCAACTTCCATTCAACCCCCCTGGTAATGATTCCTCTGCCTCCAGTTTGATCTATGGGACACAGAGTTTACCAAGTACGGCGGAGCGGTCGGCACCGGTGACGGAGGGGATGTTGGTTGGGATACCACTCGCACTCTCATGAGCGAGGACGGCAAAACAAAGGGCCTCTTTGCTGTCAACATCAATCCCGTACACGTCGGATGTTTCAATCTGCAAGGGAGTCTTATCCTGCGCGAAATAACTTCCAAGTAGATCCAGAAGCGCTTGATTATGTGCCCCGCCTCCAGATAGGATGAGCCGATCAAGCGAGTGGGTTGGCTGTACAAATGTCTTGTAGGCCTGCCAGACAGATGCAGCGGTTAAAGCGGTAGCCGTGGCAATCAGATCCTCAGATGACATTCGATTGGAGGAATTCAATAATCGCTGCAGGAATGTATGGCTGAGATATTCACGACCAGTCGACTTGGGTGGGGGAGCGGATAAATAAGGGTCCTGCAGTAATTCCAAAAGCAATCGCTCGTTCACAGTACCGGATTTAGCAATGCGGCCTCCCTCGTCAAAGGGCAAATTCATGCATTGGCGACACAGAATATCAATAATCATATTACCGGGGCCCGTATCAAAACCGTAGATCTGATCGGTCTGTGCATTCGGGGGCAGAATGGTTAGGTTTGCTACGCCGCCAATGTTCAGACAACCGCGGGTCTCTGTATCATGTGTGAATACCACATAGTCAAAATACGGTACCAACGGTGCTCCCTGCCCTCCACGTGCCATATCTGCCAAACGAAAATCCCCGATCACTGGTACCTCCAATAGCTGAGCCATGGTCGAGGGATCGCCAATCTGAAGGGTGGAGCAGATCTCTTTACCTGCAACCATAACCTTGTCGGGTAGATGACGGATGGTTTGGCCATGGCATCCCACCAAATCAAGATGTTCGACCGGCTCTCCGTGTGCTTCGAGCGTACGCGTCACGGCTTGTACATATTCGAGTGCCAGCCGCACATTCAATTGACTGAGATGAGCTACGCCAATAGATTCCTGGCTGGCTGCCAGTTTTAGGGAGTTGTGCAATTCTTCTGGAAAAGAATATGTAGCTCCATACCATTTTTTGATTTGAAGCTCACGCCCATGCCCTTCTATGCGGGCGATTATCACATCAACCCCATCCAGGGAAGTGCCGCTCATGACACCGGCTACACAGCGACGATTTTTGGATAAAATCACGTGCCCGTTCCCGAGTTGGCTAGAAGGTCCAGATTCTGAGCTTCACCAAGTAAGCGATCCTTTTCGTCTGGGTTCTGCTCGCTGAGAGATCTGTATACGGCAGCAGCTTGCGAGTACTTTTTCTGAGCCGACAGGATACGTGCATAGGTCTCTGTAATCGGGTCATCGTCAGTGAGTCCACCGAAGGACTCGTCATTATCGTCAAGCGCGACTTCAAAATTTGTCCGCTCAGAAGCATCAAGTTGCTGAATCAGGTTCTGAATTTCATCACTTTCGTCTTCTCCGAGAATCTCATTCAGTCCGCTCTGTAAATGGTCTGTGTGGATGAACACGCTCACTCCATCCGATAGCTTCATCTTCTTCAGAGTCCTGTCTTCGGAGCTAAGAGAGCTTGCGGTCTCCCAGACGGAATTTGCACGGCTATGCTGGTTGCACACATTCAAGGCATGGCCCAAGACATAATTCGTCAATATATCTGAGGGAGAATTAAGGCGCATTTCACGGAGCTGGTCTATCGTTTCCGATGCACGGCCTTCGTTGATCATGGTCAATGCATCAAAGAGTGTGAACATGTTCATAAGGTTTGAGAGCGAAGTTCAAGAATATTGTATCGTGTTATAAATATATAGGACATGGAGAATATCATCTGGAACCCGGCGGCAGCCCAGATACCCTCCCACAGCAGAAAGCCAAGTCCCATTACTGAATATACAGCCATCGCTGTTTCGAGCGTCATGATCAGTTTTGACCTTCGGACACGATACCTTCCATTGGCCTTCGGAGTTCGCTCGAAGGGGATATGGGATCGTCTCCATGCATCCCAAACAGCTTTCGTGTTGCTAATTGCAAGTCCCATAGATCCAGCCATGAAAATTGGGAAAAATCGCATCCGACGCCACCAGTCTGGATAGAGTTGGCGTTGGGCAAACATCTGGGCAAGAAAAAATCCTAACAAACCGACCAAACCGAGTCCCATGATCCCAAAGTATGTTTCACCGGGACCAAATCCACTGGCCTGCTGGAACAGTAGAAGTGGATGAAGCAGGGCTGCAAGGAGTAGGCAAGGATAAACCATATGTGCAGTCATATGAATGGTCCCCTGAACCTTCGTTTTCAAAGGAAAGGATGCACGCCACAGGGGGCGAAGCAGTTTACGGGCGGTTTCTGCGGTCCCTTTCGTCCAGCGGCTTTGCTGAATTCTCAGAGCCCCCAGTGTCTCAGGTAGTTCGGCGGGAGCTTCCAGCTCATGGAAATACCTGAATTTCCATCCTTGAAGTTGTGCCCTGTAACTCAAATCCAGATCTTCCGCCAACGTGTCGCCCTGCCATCCCCCCGATTCTGTGATGCAACTTCGTTTCCAGATCCCGGCCGTTCCATTGAAATTAATAAAGCAGCCAGAGGCGCTTCGTGCAACATGCTCCACGGCAAAATGTGTATCGAGAGACCATGCCTGCACTTGGGTCAGTAGCGAGGAATGGGCATTTATATGCCCCCATCGCGCCTGGATCATGCCCAGTTTTTCTTCTTCCATGAGTGGGACCAAGGAAAGAAGAAAATCTTCCGGAGGGACAAAATCAGCATCAAATATCGCGATAAGGTCTCCGTCTGCCGACTCCAACCCGTTCCCTAGTGCACCTGCTTTGTATCCTTCACGATGGGAGCGTTGTATATGGGAGATGTTGAGTCCTTTCTCTTTCCAGCCATCAACTGCCTGACGGGAAATGGTCACAGTTTCATCAGATGAGTCATCCAGGATCTGCAACTGTAACCGGTCACGGGGATACTGAATGGCTGCACAAGCATCAATCACACGCTTGGCCACCCCAGCCTCGTTATACAGTGGGATTTGAATGGTGACTCGTGGCAAGGAGCCATTGCGATTCGGATCCGGTTCAGGTTTTTCACCTCGAGCAACAATAACAGCCATCCACAGGAGGTTGACACCATAGAAGGCAAGCACGACCATCGCGCCCGCATACAGTAGGGCAAGCATAATCGCTACCAGTTGGATGTTGCCGCCGTGAAAAGATCATCGGCAATATTTTCAAGCGCAGCCAATGCAGCAGATTCTTCCGCCTCCAATCCGCCTTCCAGTGCATCGTAATCGTCAAATCCACTGAACGTACGTTGCAGTACATCATCGTCCACCTGATTGATATACTGTGCCGCAATAGAGATGGTCACTCTGTTGTATTGAGCACGCTCTTGTCCAGTCACAGATGTCGGAGCGTTCGTGTACCGGGTGATCTGGGCGGTGAGCAAGAGGTCGGCCTCAGTTTCATCTTCGACCAGCGCGAGTCGTGTTTGCTGGACAAACCGTTCAATCATAAGTTCTGTTAGAGATTCGTCCAGAAGTGTGAGGGGGCCTACGCTCTGATCTTCCGCAAGCGGGATCGCAATTGTATTCAGATGAGCGGGAATGCTTACGCCACTGAAGCTGTAATAGGAACAACCCTGCAGAAAAAAGACAGTCCCAATCAATACAAGGTTAGCCCAGGTCTTCATCCAGCTCCTTGAGCTTACGGTACAGTGTGCGGGGGCTGATTCCAAGCGCCTCGGCGGATTCTTTACGGTTTCCGCCAAATTTTCCCATAGCTTTCCGAATCAACTCTCGTTCCGCTTCTTCAATGGTTGGCAGTGAGTCCCCCCCTTGATCGTCTTCAATTTCGTACGTAACCCCATCCAAGTTCTGCTCCCGCTCAGGTCTTGGAAGCATGGGCAAGGTGGGGCGGTCAATCTGCAATTCCTCTGGATACGGGGGATCTGGTTTGCTGCTTGCAAGGCCTTCGCGAAATACCCGGCCCACATCTTTGCGTAGATCCTGAATATCCTGACGGATTTCTAGTAATGCCCGATAGACGACTTCCAGTTCAGGTGACGATTCACTGTCTGTCGGTGCGTTTGTCTTTACCCGCATGAGGGATGTTGAGGAGCTGTTTGTAGTGATGCCGCGCAAAAAAGGACGAATATCATCTGCATCCACATTGGCTCCACGGTGCAGGACAACAACCTGATCGGCCACATTCCGCAGTTCCCGTACATTCCCTGGCCATTGGTAAGATTCAAGGAGGTCGTAGGCTGCCGCCGTCAATGTGCGGGGGGGAGATTGATATTTCTGACTGGATGAATACAGGAAAGCATCAAAGATAGGCTGGATATCTTCCCTTCGCTCGCGGAGCGGAGGGATATGGATGATCACCGTGCTAAGGCGGTAATAGAGATCTTCCCTGAACCGGCCATCTGCCACTTCATTTCCCAGATTCTTATTTGTTGCTGCCACGACACGTGCATCTGTTCGCTGAACGACGGTGGATCCAACGCGATTGAAAGTGCCGGACTCAAGTACGCGAAGCAGCCTGACCTGCGTGGACTGCGGCATTTCGCCAATTTCATCTAGGAAAACCGTTCCGCCATCCGCTTCTTCGAAGAGTCCACGCCGACGTTCGGTGGCACCGGTGTAGGCACCTTTCTCCGCACCGAAGAGCTCAGACTCAATCAATCCCTCGGGAATTGCTCCCGTATTGATGACCTTGAGTGCTTTATGTCGGCGTAGTGATAATTCATGAATCGCCTGTGCAATCAATTCCTTTCCAACGCCACTCTCTCCTTCAATCAGAACGGAGATATCCGTACGTGCAACCTGGCGGACACGGTCAATGACATGGTGGATCCCAGTGGATTCACCAATGATTCCAAATCGCTTTTGTACGGTTTGTCGATCCATGGGAGGGGAATTGCTGACTGGCTCAACCAGTTAGAGCGTCACCAAAGAGGGTAGCAGAGGTACATCCTTTGATCCGCACCTTCGCATACATTCCGGCCTGAAGCGTGCCACGATCAACGATGACCATCTTGTTTGTATCTGTACGGCCGCATAGTTGTTCTGGGCTGCGCTTGCTGGGGCCTTCCACCAACACGGTATGCGTGAGGCCGATTTCCTTTTCGTTTTTCTGGCGGGAAATCGAATTCTGGAGTGAGATGATTTCACTTAGTCGGCGTTTTTTGGTCTCTTCAGGAACATCATCAGTGTACTTACGCGCTGCATAGGTATCGGGGCGCTCCGAGTACATAAACATAAAGGCATGATCATATTGAATCTCTGCCATCAGTGAGAGTGTATCCTGATGCTCCGCTTCTGTTTCGCCACAGAACCCTGCGATAATATCGGTCGAAAGCGACACTCCTGGGCAAATCCGGCGTGCGCGTTCAATGAGTGCACGATACTCATCTGCAGAGTAGCCCCGGCGCATGCGTCGTAGAACCTCTGAATTGCCATGCTGTACAGGGAGATGGATAAAGTTGCACACATTCGGGCGCTCCTGATGGACTTCCAGCAGTGCTTTGGAGCAGTCTTTTGGATGACTGGTCGAATAGCGGATACGCAGTTGCGGGGAAAGCAGGCTGACCCGATAGACCAGGGTCGCAAAATCCACCGGCCCGTCCTGATACGAATTTACATTCTGCCCAAGTAGCGTCACTTCCCGGTACCCGGCATCAAAGAGATCCTGGCATTCCTGGACAATGGTTGCGGCATTGCGGCTACGCTCACGCCCGCGAGTAAAGGGGACCACGCAGAACGCACACATATTATCGCAGCCTCGCATGATCGAAACAAATGCACTGATCCCATTGGAATCGTATCTCACAGGTGCAATATCGGCGTAGGTCTCTTCGCGTGACAACTGAACATTGACCGCACTCTGGCCAGTCTCTTCCACCTGGCGCAGCAGGCGAGGCAGGTCACGGTATGCATCCGGTCCGATTACGATATCCACTAGGCGCTCCTGTTCGAGAAGTTTGTGACGCAAGCGCTCGGCCATACAGCCAAGGACACCAATCGTTAGAGCGGGATTATGCTTGCGTTTGCGGGCACGAAAAAATTCAAGACGCCGCCGGACCCGTTGCTCCGCATTCTCCCGGATTGCGCATGTATTCAGAAGGACAACGTCTGCCTGGAGAGGGTCATGCGTCAGTCCATATCCGGCACTGCGCAGTACGGAAGCGACAATTTCGGAGTCGGACACATTCATCTGACATCCATAGGTCTCCAGATATACAGACGAACTGCCTTCGGATTGCGATTGAGGCAGCTTTGCTGTGTCCAGATCTTCAAGTATGGGGAGACGGTTCTGCACGACTTTTGGAAAAACGGTTAAACCAACAGTAGAAAACGCATAAATGCCCGATTTTGTTCTCCAAAGCTCTTTTTCAGCATAGCTCAGAGTTGTAAACCCATCTCACTGTCCAGGATCAGGTTCACTATATTTATCGAAGCCCCGGTTTGTTAAACTTGGGTTCAGGAATAGGAGATGCAGGAAAAACGATATCCATCACGCGCAACTCGGTTCCGCAGTTCGCTACTCCGTCTTGTTGCGCGTATTCTCCCCTGTGAAACTTTTAAGAGTAAAAAATATAAGTATCGTTAGACACTCACCATTCTCATCAACGATACTCAAATGAAACGAGCTCTTTTTACCGTAACGCTACTTTTTCTTCCATTTGCCGCAATGGCTCAGCCGGATCCTGCTACACCGGATGGCGAGAATCTAATGGTGCCTGAATCCTGGCAAGTACGCCTTGATCGTCCAAACCCGGATGTAGTGATTGGCGCAGATGGAGAGTCGGCAGACATTTTCTTCGTAAACATGACCCCCGGCTGGCACATCACCACCGGTCCTGCTGCGATCTTCTACCACCCGGAACTGAGGGCACGGGGAAGCTATACGATGGAAACCACTATTCACCTGTTTGACCCAGGGGAGCGTCGCGAAGCCTATGGCGTATTTATGGGCGGTCGGAATCTTGACGGAGATGAAATCACATATGACTACTTCCTCCTTCGCAATACGGGGGAATTTTTGATCAAACGTCGGAGTGGGGCAGAGACACCCATCATCCAGGACTGGACAGCCAGTGATGCAGTCAACACCTTCGGTCCCGATACCGAGAGCTCGGTGGAGAACCATCTACAGGTTGATGTACGCGAAGAGACCGTCACATTCTCCGTGAATGGCACCGAAGTCGCCAGTGTTCCCCGTGATCAGGTGATGACCAATGGTATTGTTGGTCTTCGAATCAACCACGCATTGAATGTACATGTCAGCGACCTGAAGGTGACCCCTCACGAATAGTTACGCGGACGGGCTGCTTCTTGAGTAGCTTTAAGCAGTAGGCTTTGTGCGATTGTGGCGACTTCATGTGAGCGGATCGAGGGACTTATGTCCATGCCGTGGCAGGATCCCCAGGAGTGCATTTTCCGACAGGCGCTGCGGGAATCCAGGACGCAGGCGCCGTGAGATTCAGGCCTCGCGCGGGTCGTGCTTCAGCGGAAGCAACGGACAGATTCCGCGATCTCTTTTGTTTCAAGAGAGGTCAGGCTTTGCTCTGCGCAGTCATCTGGCGTGCTACGTATTTGGCCAGTATGTCAAATTCCACGTTGCAACGCGTCCCTGGCTGCCAGGTGCCTACATTGGTATGCTGATAGGTATGTGGGATGATGGCGACAGAGATATGCGATTCGTGAAGATTTGCGATGGTCAGGCTGATACCGTCCAGAGCAATAGACCCGTGCGGAACGATGAGTCTGGAATATTCATCAGGAATCAGGAGCTCATAGACCCGTTTATCTTCTTGTATGGATGCATGTGTAATGGTGCACGCTGTATCAATATGTCCCTGCATCAGGTGTCCATCCAAGCGGGAGTTTGCGAGCAAGGCCCTTTCTAGGTTGACAGGAATGCCAGGTAATAGTTCAGCAAGTGTGGTCTTGGAGATCGTTTCGGGCACGGCAAGGACCGTAAAGGTATCAGGAGAATGATCCGTCAGGCTCAAACAGACACCATTTACTGCAATACTCTGCCCCACCGATAGCTCGGAAGACAAAGCAGCATGGATCACCAGTTCCCGTCCATAGGGAGTTGTGCTGCTGCTCGTTAGTTGGCCAACCTGCTCTACAAGACCTGTGAACATATTTGATGGGATCCGTCAATTATTAAAATAATGGCTCTGCCTCGCAATGATCCAGAACTGTGCTGGGCAAGTTTCGGGATATGGTCCAGGGTTATCGTTTTGCCCTGCACTGGTCTATGATTTAAATTGGAACCAGGTGTTTATACCCGGTAAAGAGTTGATCGCCCCCAACCGTTTCCCAGGAGTACTCCCCAAACACTTTACTTTGGTCTAATTTTTGAACCCCCAAATCTTCAACGCCTCGCAAGCCATTGCCAATGAGTTTAGGCGCAATAAAGAGTCGAAGTCGATCAACAAGATCCTGCTTCAATAGTGCGGAAGCAAGCCCGGGTCCTGCTTCCACAAGGAGCGATTGAATGCTTAGATCTCTTCCAAGTAGGCGGATCAGTGTCGGGAGTGCCACATGGTTTGCCTCGGATTGAGCAGTGATCAGGCGGCCGCCCCTATTCTGGAGACTGTCGGCGTAGGCAGGACTGGACTTGTGCGCAACCACAACAATGGTTTTAGAAACCCACTCATCTGTGAATATTTTCAGCGTACCGGGTAATCTGCCCTGCCCGTCAAGTACAATTCGCCACGGCTGCGTTCCAAGTACATGCCGGACGGTCAGGCGTGGATCATCGGTACGTGCCGTACCTGAGCCGATAAGGATCGCATCATGTTCCCTGCGCCAAACATGAACGAGTTTTCGAGCCGCTTTGCCGGTAACCCATTGACTCTCTCCTGTCGAGGTTGCAATGCAGCCATCAAGGGTTTGGGCAAGTTTGAGCGTAACGAATGGTGCATCTCTGGTGTGCCGGTGGACGAAGGCTTCGTTAAACCGGTAGCACTGCGCTTTCAGTACATCAGTCATGACAGAGACGTTTGCAGACCTCAGCTGATCAATGCCTCCCGCTGCGGTTGGATTCGGATCACGCATCCCAACGATGACATGGGCAATTCCGGCATTTAGGATATTACAGGTGCAGGCAGGAGTACGCCCCTGGTGGTTGCAGGGCTCAAGGTTCACGACCAGGGTTGCCCCGTGGAGTGCGTCCGATCCATGCCGGGATCGGACTTGATCCATGGCTTCCGTCTCCGCATGCGCGCCGCCGACATGTTTGTGCCAACCTTCTCCAAGAAGCGCACCCTCGGGGCTTAGAATGATACAACCTACACGCGGATTGGGGCTGGTTGCACTGTCCGCATTTGCAGCCAATGAAAGGCAGCGTTCCATCCAGCGCGTAGCTGACTTTGGTGACATGAGAGCATTAAGGCATAATCAGGGGTTCGAACGCAGCGGGGGAGGTTGTCGTTTCCGTGACCCGGGTTCAGCATAATAATTGCTTACTCTATGACCAGCACAACTGAGGATTAATTTGCTGGAGCAAGGATCCAGGAAAGAATTAAGGTTCTGAGAAAGTGTTCTGGCGTATATGGGCCACTCGTAAAAGAGAATATTCAAACGAGTCTCTTGCAATGGGACTTATATCGAAAAGTCACTTTTGCTTGTTAACGACCCTTTTAGTTTTACTGCTTCTAGCGGCGGGGAACGGATTGGGTTATGCCTTTTCCCGTGCTATAATTTCCTTAATTAAGGCGTCACTGCTTGTGAGAGTCAGTAACTACCAAAGTTCGCTGTGCATGTCCTGATGGGAGATTTCATGCCTCATCGGATGGTTCGCGGTCTGGTGGGATTTCCCGCATGGCGAAGGAAGGTCCTTCCTCTGCCTTGGGACTTGGATTTGCGTGGCATCTTAGGCAGCATCAAAGCCCGCCGGAATGGATTTTTTCGGGCCCTTACGGACGGCCTGAGGGTTCTCACCATGCATTGAACTGAGTCGAGCCACAAAGAACCTCCCACTGGCGAATACACCAAAATTTTGACGAATCCTGCTCCTCAACCAGATGCCAGACCGTTTCCAATGTCCTGGAAAAAATCAGACCTAACACGCTCAAACCAACCCAGAATCACGTACGCACAGGTCTTAAGCTTATTACCGGATGACCGTCATGGCTCTGGAACGTTCAATGATCTGATCACCTATATCTATACTCAGTGTATAGTAATAGACACCGGGAGTTAGATTGCTCGTATTCAATTCCATCGTATGCCCTATGCCGGCATTAAACCGTCTATGAGGTAATGAGATGACCATCCGTCCCAATAGGTCCATCACTACCAATGAAATTTGGGCAGGTGCGGGCAGATCAAACGCAATCTTGGTTTCATCTGACAATGGATTGGGATAGTTCCCCAACAGTGTCACTGCTATAGGGGATCCTGTTTCTTCAACACTCACCCCAAGATTATCTGTGATTGTGACAGGTACCTCAAGCATCACACCATCATAGCCCCCGCCCGACGCGGTCATCGTGATCGTCACCTCATCATCCAAATAATCCTCATCCACCACTGCAGTCAGAGTCACGATTTGCGCCCCTCCCCAATTTGAGCTTGAAAAGATTAGCGTAGCAGGGCTTGCGCTTAGGTCTTCTGTTGGACTAGAGATTGCCATAACTACATTTCCTGTGGGGGCTGATGCCAACTTCACGGTATAGGTGGTACTGGACCCCTCTACTAATTTTAGCGGTAACGGATCAATTTCAAAACCTCGCTGATCTAGCCCGTTATCCTCCACTGTTACCGTCAATTCGTGCTCCACATTGTCGTACCCACCTCCCGAGGCCGACAGTGTTAAAAGCACGGTCTCATCGTCCCCATCGTCATCCTCTATTGCCGTCAACTCCACCGTCTGCGGATCATCCCAATTTGCATCCGTAAAGACCAATCCCGTGAACGGCGTATTTGAGTCCCCATCATAGTTAAGTGTTAGGCTCGTCCCCTGTCCTGTGATCTCCACCGTTACGTTGCCCGAAGGCTGCGAAAGAAGCTGGACTTTAAATGTCTCCGAACTTCCCTCCGTTAACGTCAATGTTGGCGGTGCCATCAAGCCTGCCATATCGTTGTCCTTCACATTCACAGGCAAAGAAGCCGCCAGGTTGTTGTAGCCTGGATCTGCACTCGTTGCGGTGTGGATCAGGGTTATCGTCTCCTCCTCTATATTATCATCCGATGCCGCCTCTACCATCACCGTCTGAGCTATATTCCATGCATCTGGCCCAGAAGAACGAAATATCATTGAGGTAAACGGTGTATTTGGATTTCCGTCATTGTCCAATGTTAAGGTCGTGCCTGATTGCCCCGTGATGGTCACCGTTACCTCAGTTGAAGGTTGCGTGCCCAATTCTACAGTGTATGTTGCGCTGCTCCCTTCCTCGGTTATCTCTAGAGAGGCTGGGTTCACCACAATCTCCGCCGCATCATCCTCCTCCACTGTTACCGTCAATTCGTGCTCCACATTGTCGTACCCACCTCCCGAGGCCGACAGTGTTAAAAGCACGGTCTCATCGCCCCCATCATCATCCTCTGTTGCCGTCAACTCCACCGTCTGCGGATCATCCCAGTTTGCATCCGTAAAGACCAACTCTGTTCGATTCAAACTCAACTTGTTTTCTGTCCTTCCTTGTATTTCGACCGTCACATCCGACGTGGGCTCCGATGAAAGATGTACATCAAATTCTGTTAAATTTCCTTCATTCACCTCCAATGTGCTGATTGCTTCCAAACCTGCCACATCGTCATTCTCAATTGTTAAGGTATACTTAGATTGGCTCCCTAACTCATAGCCGGTCCCATCCCTAAGGGTCAGTACAACATTCCCCCTGGTGTTCGCTACATCGTCGTCTACAATCGTTACCAGGATACTTGTGGTCGTTGATCCTGAAGGAATATTCAATATTCCCGATGTGCTTGTCGCATTTGCAATCTCGTATTCGCTACGCCATGTTGCCGTACCGGATAGGTCATAAGACACCGAAAGGTCCGTCCCTGATGCTTTATTGAGATTCACCGTCACGCTGTGTGAACCATCTGCTTCTACCACCTTGGATTCGCTGGATGCAAATGAAAGGATAACACTTGGGCGCCAAGGCGGTAGCGGTGTCGGTAAATCCTCTCGTGCCTCAACGACATGCACATCAACACAAACCAGTGCATTCACCCCGCATTGTATGATATCCCCATCTCCAAATGCGACCGCCTGCGGCTTAGACCCGGTCGTAACATAATCGTCTCCTTCTACGACAATGAGCCAACCGAAAATGTCCTGTCCACATGGTTTGACACCAGCATATGCCTCATTCGCGAATGTAATTCTGGTACTGCGAAGCACCCAGTTGCTTCCCACCGAAGATTCGTCGAATTCATAGCACTGGGTAAGCACATTTTCATCCACCGTACCATTCAAATCATTAATTCCCTTAACCAGCCACAAAACGCCTGTTGAATTCGTAACCTCCGTCCAAGCTGCATCGTCATTCGAACGATACTCCCACCAAGTCTGAGCCTGAACGGGGAGAACCAGGAGAAAAAGAAGGAAGTAGATGACATACTTCATCAAGATATTTTGTGTTCAGGTGAGGTCCCAAATTTAGTGAAGGTTTAGGGAAGTTCAAGGATTTTTCCTGAACTTGCCCCCATTCTCCAAGGTTTTCCTCTTTTTATGCGGTATCTTGAAATTGACGCGAATATTCGGATTTCTGTAGAAATTTCCTACATCACCTGACCTGATCCCCCTGAGCCAGTGTTTTTGTATTGTGCGTGCAATCTGAATGAGATCCCGTCCGTGGTAAAAGGTGGGTTGTTACTAGGGGATTTAGCAGAAGCCCAGCGGTTAAACTCGGAGGCGATTCTTGTCATTGATCGTGGTGCACTCCGCCATCTCAAAAGGGTTGGTTCCGCATACGATTCCGGGCTCATTCCCCAAGATGCAATCCTGAATTTAGACCCTTACGTGCAGCCGCGTGCGGTGGTCGCAGCCGGAGGGATCATCCGGCACAGAACCACGGACGAACTTCTTTGCATCCGGCGCCACGGAGTCTTGGATCTCCCCAAGGGGAAGCTTGATCCCCATGAATCCATTGCTGCCTGCGCAATGCGCGAGTTACAGGAGGAGACAGGAGCCAGTGATTTGGTTCAGGGACAACTGCTGGGGACGACCGTACATGGATATCGTCGTGCAGGGTTCTTTGAAGTAAAAACCACCTACTGGTACGCGTTTACTTCCGAGTCCATGCAGTTTAAGCCTGCACTGAAAGAGGGGATTGATGCCGTTTACTGGGTTCCCTATGCGCAGGCAAAGCAGGAATTAGGCTATCCAGTTCTGCGCAGCCTTCTGATGGACCTGAGATCCGTCATGTGGGAAGAGGATGAACTTTGAGCACTCCGTCATGTAGCGTAACGGACGATCTTCCCTGTAGGATCTTCATGAGACCCTGGCCTGCTATTTCCTGTCGCCAGCCTTTATTCAGTGGATTCGAGGGCTTCCCAGGGTTCAGGATGAAGTCTGTGAGGATCGCGTTCGTCCCAATCAACTCCGGTTCGATCCCATACTCAAAACCCCGGATGGCAACAACTGCCAGCAAAAGGTGAAGCTGAGCGGCTTCAGCGCTCGTAAGCGGGCGCGAAGCGAGCGGGGTGGGGCATGCACTGGTCGGAGTATTCAGAGCCTCTTTGATCAGGTTTGCAACCTCAAGTTCATAGCGGCGAGGCAATGAAGGGCAGACACCTCGGACACGGCCGGGCTTTGTGCATTGCTGCTTGGCCAGTTGCAAAACTTCTTTGTTACGCAACAGATGCCTGGGTAAGGTGCCGGTTGCCAGAGCGGTATCTGTGCGCCAGTCTGCAATCGCGGCAACAACAGCACATTGCTGAGGAGTAAATTTACGGGTGGCAGGAGAGCGCAGCAGTCGCTCCGTGGGTGAGGGAGGCAGGTACAATTCTGGATCGTTAAAGGTGCACATCTCCTCTTCCAGCCATGTAGTGCGCTGCACCCGGTTTGCCTCCGAAAGGAGCACTTCCCGGATCTGGTGCAGGTAAAGAACATCCTTTTCAGCATACTTGATCTGGGCCGGTTTAAGCGGGCGGCGCAGCCAGTTTGACCGCTGCTGGCTTTTTGAGAGATGTACGCCACAGAGATTCTGAACCAGTTCAGATAACGAATAGTTTGTCCCCATTCCAAGCAGGCGGGCTGCAAGCTTTACATCGACAATATTTTTCGGCATTGCCTTGGTTGCATCGGCAATCAATCCAAGGTCCTGACTTGCATCATGCAGGATTTTAACAATCGCTTGGTCTTCCAGGATGGGTTTCAGTGGAGTCAAATCATCAAAGGCGAGCACATCAATGAGATAGGCCTCTTTTGCACTGAGCCCCACCTGTACAACGGACAGAATTGTTTCGGGGCTTTTGCCGGAAATAAATTCAGTGTCCAGTGCGACCGAAGAAGATGCCTTCATACGGGAACACAGACCCGACAGTGCCTCAGGGGTGTTGATCATGAATTGGAGCAGTAAAGGGTTCGGTGGGTAAAAGGAGGGCCTTAATCATTTTTAGGGCGAATCAGACCAGTATCTTATATTATTCAACGAAATTATTTCTGAGACATGCCGTACATCGTTACTGAACCATGTATTAATTGCAAGCATACCGACTGCGTGGAGGTGTGTCCTGTAGATTGTTTTTATGAAGGCCCCAATTTCCTGGTCATCCATCCTGATGAATGTATAGATTGCAATGCATGTGTACCGGTATGCCCGGTGGAGGCGATCTATCCAGATGACGAGATTCCAGAAAAGTGGGAGCATTATGCCGACTGGAACACCTATCTCGCGGAAAAATGGCAGGAGCAGGACTACAATATCATTGAGCGGCAAGATCCTCTGCCAGAGGCAGAGGAGTGGAAAACCAAAGAAAAATCCGAAGAGGACATCCTGGAGTGGGATGTCTAAGTGCCGGCGGAGTAATCACTCGCGTACCTCTTTTGCTCCGGGGTTAATGTGTCAATTTTGAGCCCCATCGTATCCAGCTTCAAGCGGGCAATCTCTTCGTCGACGGAGGCTGGCAGATCAATCACTTTGCGTGGCAGTTCTGTGCCGCGCTCTTTGGATTGGATCAG
Source organism: Rhodothermales bacterium (assembly GCA_965116685.1). Lineage (GTDB taxonomy): Bacteria > Bacteroidota > Rhodothermia > Rhodothermales > Bin80 > Bin80. The sequence continues at coordinate 2,241,839 of OZ220707.1, forward strand.
GCTCAGGTGAGCCATAAACTGGTTGGCAAAACTCATGTCCATCACTTCAGAGGGATGCCCTTCTGCTGCGGCAAGGTTGACCAGTCGCCCGTCTGCAAGCACATAAATCTTGGATTCATCTGCACGGGTATATTCACGGTTATTGGGCCGGATATCCCGTTGCGTGGCGGTGAGTTCAGCCAACTCAATCAGATTCAACTCCACATCATAGTGTCCAGTGTTACAGACAATCGCTCCATCCTTCATGGATTCAAAGTGCTGTCCGCGAATCACATCCTTCATTCCGGTTGCCGTTACAAATACGTCACCAACACGGGCAGCATCTTCCATGGGCATGACTCGCATACCGTCCAGGGTTGCCTTGAGCGCCGCCGCAGGGCGCACTTCGGTCACGATCACATTGGCTCCCATTCCACGCCCCCGGATGGCAACTCCCCGGCCGCAGTGTCCGTAGCCGGCAACAACCAGATTTTTTCCAGCCAGAAGTACACTGCTGGCACGCAAGATCCCGTCAAGGGTTGATTGTCCGGTTCCATAGACATTATCAAAGTCCCATTTGGTTTCCGTGTCGTTTACGGCGTACACAGGATACAGGAGTTTGCCGTCATCGGCCATTGCACGCAGTCGCTGCACACCGGTTGTGGTTTCTTCGCTACCACCAATGATGTGATCAGACAGGTGTGGAAACCGTTTATGGATCGTGAAAATCAGATCCGCTCCATCATCAAGTGTGGTGTCTGGGGGAGTGTCAATCGTACGGTCAATGCTCCAGTAAAATTCTTCAACATTTTGTCCGTACCAGGCATAGATCTGGGTTCCACCCAGTGCCAGTGCTGCTGCAACCTCGTCGTTGGTGGAGAGGGGATTGCAGCCGCTCCACGAAACTTCAGCCCCGCAAGCGGCCAGTGTCTCAATGAGTACAGCCGTTTCTTTGGTGACGTGTAGACAACCGGTAATCTTATATCCTTTGAATGGTTGAGAGTCTGCATATTGGTTACGCAGGCGCATCAGTACAGGCATCCGGCTTTCCGCCCACTCAATCCGCATTCGACCGTTTTCGGCAAGACTCAGGTCCCGTACTTTGTATTTCCCCTCCGAATGATTCATAGATTAATTCGATTAAAGTAAGTTGGCAGCGCTCAAACCCGTATCGCCCCCATCTGGTTCGTTTAGCGCACAAGCGTGATCGGTTGCTGCAGAAGTGTATTGTCGGTTTCCATCCTGACCCAGTATACGCCGGATGCAAGGCCATGCAGGTTTAAGGTAATTGCATGTCCACCCGCCTCATATGTGCGATCCGTGACGGTTTGTATATTCTGACCAAGGATGTTGGAGATCGTGATCCGTACATGCGAGGTTTCCGGGAGGATATAACTGATGGTCGTCTCGCCCCTGAATGGGTTCGGGAAGTTTGGATAAAGTATAAGGTCAGCAGGTGAAAGGACCGTTGGACTCTCCCCCGTCAGGCGGTAGTATTCCGCGCTGAAGATCTGCCAGAACCCATCTCCGGTTTGCCGTCTCCCATGAACTAAATCCATGCGCAACTGATAGGGTTGACGAAGCGGGGTGAGGTCAAACCAGGAGGTAGCGATTCGGGGGGATTGCCCGGAAAACTCCATTCGATCTTCCTGATCCAGATCAAAAGAATGTGTTCTGGGTTCCAGCGTCTCCCATGTGTCACCGCCGTCCTCGGTCACGCTGATCCGCCCCAGGCTTCCCCCCTCCAGTTGATAGGCATGACGCAGTCGCAGCATCGTCAGCTCTGGTTGATCTGCAAAGTAAACAGGTGCCAGTACGATGGACGATTGCCGGTAATCTGCATTTGTCTTCGCAAGATACTCCCCGCCTCCGTCGGTCCATGCACCGCTGGGATACCCATTCGTTAGTGCGGAGCGCGGGGCTTCAGAAGGTGCATACAATTTAAGGAGTTCCTCTGCTGATTCTGCGCCGAGTGTACGAAAATTGTTATCAAAGTCCCGGACGGTGATGGAATAGCCCAGCACGCCACCCGGCCGGAGTTTCGGGATCGGGAGGGCCGTATAGAACCAGCCCGGACTGGTCTGAAGAGGACCTAGTCGGTAGGTGCCCAGAAATTCCAGTTGTGTGTTCACAACTTCGTAGAAGCGCAGACGAACGGACTCAATTCCTGTATCGTCCAAAGCCGCAACCCGGATGGGCATTGTAGCGTCGTCAGGGGATATGAATTGATACGCAAACGGAGTATGCTGAACCAATGGCACGACCGTATCAACAGGTGGATCAGTTAGAATACGTACGTCCCGGACCGCCCATCCCGCAAAATTGTTGGTGGTAGAATTGGAATTACCGGCTCCGGTTCCGAACGCGAGCCGGGTATGGACCTCAAATCGATAAGCCCCGGCAGGCGCATCCGGCAGAGGTACACGAACCCGGCGCCAGCCAAGGCTTGAGCCGCCAAAGGCCGGGGTTCCAGACAGTGGGTTGGACCGCGTTGATTCAACGTCCCCGTTGTAGCCCCACTGTGGCTCGGCAACGGTCCAGGATCGCCCTCCATCAGTTGAAAGCTGAATCTGTCCACCGTCATAAATGATGCCGCCAGCATCTCCTGGACCGGGTACATCTGTATTCTCAAAGTCATACCAGTGCCAGAATTCCAGATGAGCATCGGGATATCCTACAACATTGACTTCAGGGAAGGAGAGCAGACTCTGAGTAGGTTTGTCGCTATAAGGTCCGTCTGGTGCGGTGACCCAGAGTGCTCCCGGATATCCGAAGGCATCTTCATGGGAGGCCCATTCACCAGCGGCCAGTCTCGGCCAGTCATCAGGATTCCATAGCCCGAGTTGACTGGAGTCGGGAATTACATCCACTCGTAACAGAGGATTTTTCAGGGGTGGAAATACCGCGACGTTTGGTGGATCGGCGTAGTCATGAGCGATAATTCGATACTCCAGCCATGTTCCCGGCAATGCGTTTTCAGGAGTACTTGGCAGCGGCAGATTAAACGTATAGGTGCCGTCGTTTGAATCCCGCAATTCGAGTGTACCAGAGTTTATGCCTGCCTGCCTGGCGTCATGGATGATGTAGTCAAGCATGACCTTGGATACGGCGTGGTTGTCGGTCACATGGGCGGAAAGAAGGGTCTGAATATCTTTGGGAAGTACATGGGTGACGGTCGTGTGGGTGACGGTCGGTTCTTGGGTATCCGGCCCCAAATGTACGGTCCAAAGATCCTTGGGAGCCGATCGAGGTTTGGTCACCGAAGCCGCTTCCGTGGAAGCCTGGAGGTAGTATTCCAAGAGGGTAGCGGATGAAGGGAGCAGGATTTCGGTGCTCCATGTAGTTCCACTTTCTTGAGTCAGTGCCTGGGTCGTGAAAGATCCCGAGTCAATACGGTAGGAGACGCTTGCACTGGTGATCGGGTACCCGGGGACTTCGATATCCGCCTCAAATCTCACTGGACGGGTGAGATCCATGTGTATAGCAATCGGTGTGTGCGTGATTGTGGGAATTCCAATCCGCGAAGCAAGAAATCCTCTCGATCCAAAGATGTCATAGATATCCTCGGTGTATTGCCCGTTATATAGAGCATCATTGGCGGACAGGAGCGCTTCCGCTGCATCCCCAAGCGTGAAATTGCGGCCCAAATACGGAAAAGCGGCCAGATGCAGGCGGTCGGCATCCTCGCGTCCGGCACGCTCCCAGAGTTTCATCATCAGGGCAGCCCAGGTTCGTCCGTAGGTATAAATACCGCCTCGTCCGCAGCAGTCCCGTTTAATTTCGTCGTAGTGATGATTTCCATCCGCACGGCGTCCGCCCCAAGCAATTCCATCCCAGGGAAATACCTCCCTCCAGTCTCCCGCTGGAACCTCTCCACGATCCATTAGGTCTCTGCGGTAAGACACGGCCCAATAGTCGGAAAACCCTTCCCCAAGGATTCCCCATTCTCCCACGGGAAGGGGAGAAAATCCAAGATGGTGATGTATCAAGGCATGACCATACTCGTGAAGGATCACACCAGCGTCTTCTGCATCATCCATGCCACCATCTCCAAAGTACAGGGCTTCGAGCAGGGGGTTATAGAAGGATTGGTCTTCAGAAAGTGCATGCGGGTCCGCAGTGATCGGGTCGGAAGGTGGGGCGATTCCGACATCCAGAGATTGAACATAGCGCGCACTCATGTCAATGAAATAGTACACCATGACCGCCTCAAAATACTTATTGCTGCGCGTGTACTTGAAATCAGACGGATTGTCTTCTATCGGAGCCGCAGAACCGGTAATGTGTACCCAGGGTCCGGTGAGTCGATACTGACCATTGTGGAGTTGGTCCAGATCCCGGAGAGTGACGGTCTGGAGCAGACTGTTCAGCGTTTCATTGTCCTTGTCATCGTTGTCCACATAATCACCGCCAGCGGGTTGGCCGGATGCGGTCAGGGGATCATGCAGCCAAATCTGTCCTTCTCCATCTATATCTTTTTTAGAGGGGGGATCAGGGTGGGAGAATACGAGCAGGTTCATCAGCTGAATCAATGCTCCGGTGTTGGCATCCAGCAGGACCTCCCATTCCCCCGTGCCGGTATCCGGCGACACAGTCGTTTGCCAGATCAGTCGGGGCGGATTGTCGGGCAGGACCAGAAGCTCCGCTGGTTGCGAGGTTGCCCCATCGTCGGAAATCGCCCGCTGTGCCAGGGATTCGGCCTGTGCTGCGCTGAGGGTAGGCACAGAATTAAATGCATCCACGTTTTCCAGATGAAGTGCATAGCCGCTGACTACCATGACCGGCAATCCGGTCCGGTTTAGGTTTATGTGCACAAAACGACCATAAACCGGGACATCGGTCAGCGTCTGCTGAAAGGTCAGGTGATGTGCTCCCAGGCTTTCTCGTTCACTCACCAACTCCAGGACCTCCGGCGTGCGGATCCCGAAGGGCTCGCCATCCTGAAGCAGCCATGCACGTGCCGTAGCTTCCGGTGTGGATTCCGGAGTCATGTTCGGGCTCAACCGGTAGGCTGCCCGCAGAATTCCCAGTTGTTCATCAATCCGGCCGTTTGCTACACGAGTCGTCGGGAGATTCGTCCAGACATTTTCTTGGACAACTGCAGTGCGGGAAGCGGCGGGGAGTGCCTCGATGGCTTCCAGGCGCTCCTGTGCAACGGCAGTCGCGACACAAAAGAATGTCAGCAGAATTGTGATGGATTGTCGTACCATACAGAACGTTTGTTATCGGTCGGAATGAATCCCCGCACATTTGCGTAGCTTCTCCACGGCATCCAATTTCTCCCAGGGGAAGCATCCCCGCCCAAAATGCCCATAGGTGGCAGTCTTCTGATAGATCGGATTTTTGAGTCCAAGGCGATCAATGATGCCTTTTGGCTTCAGATCGAAGGTCTTTTCCACAATTTCTGTCAGCTGGTGATCGTATAAACCATGTTTGGCCGTGCCGGACGAGTCGATAAAGATGGATACGGGTTCGGATTTACCAATGACATAGGCAAGCTGGATCTCGACCATATCCGCCAGGTCAGCAGCCACTAGGTTTTTGGCTGCATGGCGCGCGGCATAGGCTGCGGAGCGGTCCACTTTGGAAGGGTCTTTCCCACTAAAGGCTCCACCTCCGTGTGCTCCCCGTCCTCCATATGTGTCCACAATGATTTTCCGTCCGGTCAGCCCCGCATCGGCATGCGGGCCACCCTCCACGAATTTGCCGGTCCTGTTCACGATCAATTTGGTCTTGTCATCCATCAGATGCTCATCAATCACACGTCGTAAAAGGTGCGTTTTCAGATCTCTCTTAATCTGCTCCTGTTCCACGTCAGCATCATGCTGGGTTGCAATCACAATCGTATGAATCCTTTTTGGGGTTCGTCCAGTCGAGTCGTACTCAACGGTGATTTGGCTTTTAGAATCTGGCCGAAGGTACGGCATGATGGATTCACGCGTGCGGATTTTGGCCAGCTCCTGAACCAGCCCATGTGCATACATGAGTGGCATGGGCATCAAGGCCGGGACTCCATCATGCTCAGCCTCAAATTCCCGACTGGCAAACCCGAACATCATCCCCTGATCTCCGGCTCCCAGTTCCGGTCCACCGTCCACTCCGCCACGGATGTCCAGACTCTGTTGGTGAATGTGATTGGTCACCTTAAGGGTATTGGCATTGAAATGAAGATCACCGTAGGTGTAGCCGATTTTGCGTACAACATGACGGACAATCTTCTCAATCCTCGCGCTAGTGACATCCGCACGCGAGTATACCTCTCCAGCAAGAATCACATTATCGGAGGTCACCATGGTCTCAACGGCAACGCGGCTCTTGGGATCGCGCTGCAGGTGTTCATCAAGAATGGCATCTGAGATTTGATCGGCAACCTTATCGGGGTGTCCCTCCGATACGGACTCGGAGGTAAATAAGTAAGTAGACATGGTAGATATTTATTACTCGGGTGGTGGATTGAACCGGTGGCTGTTATTGCTGGTTCAACCCCGCGGTTTATGGTATGACTTGCGGCAGGGTTTAATGACTTTAGCGAAAGTTGTATGAATTTGCCGTAATTTAGTTGTAATGTATCCGCACGGGAAGTCGCTGCGGTTTTTAAATAACTATTATTTAGATCATTATGTCAGAACTTGCAGACAAGGTCAAGGCGATCGTGGTGGATCAGTTGGGGGTTGCTGAGGATGGAATTACTCCAGAGGCTTCCTTCTCTGATGATTTGGGAGCGGACTCGTTGGATACGGTTGAGTTGATCATGGAATTCGAGAAGGAATTTGATATCAGCATCCCGGATGAGGATGCTGAAAAAATTGCTACCGTTGGAGATGCAATAGAGTATCTCACGGAAAAGAGCACCTAATTCTCCTAATAGAAAGCCTACAGGCATGGCGATTCAAGACAAGCCGCGCCGCGTTGTGGTCACCGGAATGGGGATGCTGACTCCCTTGGGGCACTCGCCGGATGAATTCTGGGATGGGCTTATGGAGGGTCGGAGCGGGGCTGCACCAATTACTCATTTTGACACGGAGGGCTTCGCAACCAAGTTTGCCTGCGAGTTGAAGGGATTCGATCCGATGGATCACTTCGACCGGCGCGAGGTGCGGAAAATGGACCCGTTCGCCCAGTATGCAGTGGTTGCAGCGGTCCAGGCTGTGGAAGATTCAGGGCTTGCGCCTGAGAGCATGTCCCAGGATGAGCGGGATCGGGTTGCGGTCATCATTGGTAGCGGGATTGGCGGAATTCAGGTGTTCCTGGAGCAGACGTCATTCTATCTCGAAAATGGACCACGCCGCATTTCGCCGTTCTTTATCCCCAAGTTGATCCCGGATATTGTGAGTGGTCACATCTCGATCCGGTACAAGTTTCGGGGACCGAACTACTGCGTCGTCAGTGCTTGCGCGACCGGGAATAACAATATCAGTGATGTTTACATGATGTTGCAGCGAGGCATGATTGATGCTGCGTTGTGCGGCGGTAGCGAAGCAGCGATCAGTGAATTGGGGATCGGAGGCTTCAATGCACTCCGGGCGCTCTCGACCCGGAACGATACCCCTGCGACTGCCAGCCGCCCCTTTGATAAAACACGTGATGGGTTTGTGCTCGGGGAGGGGGCAGGTGTTCTGGTCATTGAGTCACTTGAGCATGCGCGCGCCCGCGGTGCAGAAATTTATGCCGAAATTATCGGCATCGGAATGAGTGCGGATGCGAGCCACATTACTGCTCCCGATCCTGAGGGTAGTGGCGCAACGCTGGCAATACGGAATATGCTCGCCGATGCACGCCTGGCTCCAGAGGAAGTAGATTATCTCAATATGCACGGCACCTCCACTCCCTTGGGGGATATTGCAGAAACAAAATCCGTCAAGAATGTCTTTGGTGAACATGCCTACAAGATGAATCTCTCCTCGACCAAGAGCATGACCGGTCATTTACTGGGAGCGGCAGGCGCGGTAGAGGCCATTGCAACGATCCAGGCAATTCGCAATAATCGCGTACCTCCGACCATCAATTTTGTCCATCCAGATCCAGATTGTGATCTGAATTACACGTTCAACAAGCCGCAGGACCGCCCGGTCAATGTGGCGGTTTCGAATGCATTCGGTTTTGGTGGCCACAACACCTCGGTAGCGTTCCGTAAATTCGAAGACTAAGTCCGGTCCCGCAGGCTCATGAAGATCTTGACATGCTTCTGTATTAGCCTGGCCGTATACATATCCGCCGCCGAGGCACAAAAGTGGGATATCTCGGCGACGCATGGCCCGTCCGAGGTGGTCCGGTTCACGGTCAGTGAAGGAACCTGGATGAACCTGGATGTCAGTCCAGACGGAGAAACCGTTGTGTTTGACCTTTTGGGAGACCTGTATATACTCCCGATTCAGGGAGGTGAAGCTCGTGCACTCACGCAGGGCCTCGCGTTTGATGTACAGCCACGCTTCAGCCCGGATGGCAGTCGGATTGCGTTTACCAGCGACCGGGGTGGAGGAGACAATTTATGGACGATGTCCATAGCGGGAGATGATTTCCAGCAGGTGACCAGCGAAGATTTTCGACTAGTAAACGGCCCCGCCTGGACACCAGATGGACAGTACTTGCTTGGGCGTAAACACTTTACCAGTACACGCTCACTGGGCGCGGGGGAAGTGTGGATGTACCATGTGAGTGGGACCAAAGGTCTGCAGCTGACCAAGCGGAAGAATGATCAGCAGGATCAGGGGAATGATATCGCAGTCAGCCCGGACGGACGTTATGTCTATTTTAGCGAGGATGTGAGTGGGGGAAGTACGTTCCAGTACAACAAGGATCCTCACGGACAGATTTATGTCATTCGGAGGCTGGATCGTCAGAATGGGCGTATTGTAAATCTGATTACCGGAAGTGGTGGAGCCGTGCGTGCGCAACCGTCTCCGGATGGCCGATGGATTGCTTTTGTTCGTCGGGTACGTTCAAAGAGCGTCCTCTATCTCTATGACCGTCAGATGGGTGCTCAGCGCCCACTCTTTGACGGGCTCAGTCATGATCAACAGGAGGCATGGGCCATCTTCGGGGTTTATCCGGGGTTTGATTGGACACCGGATTCAGAGAGCATTGTATTCTGGGCCAAGGGACAGTTGCATCGGATTGAGATTTCATCGAAAACAGTTACGTCGATCCCGTTTACGGCCAATGTGGAGCAACAGGTAGCCGCCACGGTTCGTTACGCTCAGTCCATAGATGCGGAATCCTTTGATGTAAGGATGATCCGTCAGGCGGTGACATCACCGGATCGGCGCACGCTTGTGTTCAATGCATTGGGGCAGCTGTGGAAAAAATCTTTACCGGATGGTACGCCAATTCGATTAACGGACGATGATCATTTTGAACATGATCCCGCCTTCAGCCCGGATGGGCAATCGATTGTCTATACCACCTGGAGTGATGAGGCACTGGGTCATATTTACCGCGTCTCCCTAGGCGGGGGAACACCGCTGCTTCTCACCGAGCGCCCTGGAGTGTATCATACTCCCCGGTACAGTCTGGATGGATCTAAAATTGTTTATCGTCGTGGCCGAGGCAATAGCCTTCTGGGTTATTTGAACAGTACCGATCCGGGATTGTACTGGATGCCTGCAGAAGGAGGGCGCTCGCAACGGATCCAGGAAGACGGCAGAGAGCCCCGCTTTGATCATACAGGTGAGAGGGTGTACTTTCTGTCGGGAGGTGGGTTAAGCAAGTCCTACAAGAGCACAGATCTCAATGGGGCAGAGGAGCGTACACATTATACGCTCAAGTATGTGACGGATGTGGTGCCGAGTCCCGATGGGAACTGGATTGCATTCTCCGACCTGTTTAACGTGTACATTGCTCCTCATGTGCAAACAGGGTCCGCGGTTGTACTGAATAAAGACACGAAGGCCTTTCCTGTCACCAGAGTTACTCGGGACGCAGGAACCAGCCTTCATTGGTCGGCAGACAGCCAGGACCTTTACTGGGTTCTGGGGTCGGAGTATTATGTACGTGGACTGAGAGACAGTTTCTCGTTTGTGAGCGGGGCGCCAGACTCATTGCCACCCGTAGATTCGGTCGGAATCGCAATCGGATTACAGTCACCGGTGGACCGCCCAATCGGACGAATCGCATTCACCAGGGCCAGGATCGTGACGATGAAGGGAGATGAAGTTCTTGATCAGGGGACCATTGTGGTTGACGGCGCGCAGATTGTTGCCGTTGGAGAGGAGGTGGATATCCCGGAGGATGCGCTCGTGATTGATGTAGCAGGGAAGACCATCATCCCGGGCATCGTGGATGCTCATGCCCATGCCAATCACTTTGTCAATGGCCCACTGCCTGAGCAGAACTGGGGATACTATGCCAATTTGGCCTTCGGAGTGACAACGGCCCATGATCCGTCAGCCAATACAGGGACCGTATTTGCATTGAGTGAGATGGTGCGCTCCGGTCGCATTGTGGGTCCCCGGATCTATTCTACAGGGACGATTCTCTATGGAGCGGACGGAGACTTCAAGGCGGTGGTCAACAGCCTGGAAGATGCTAGGTCTCATTTGCGGCGGATGAAGGCGGTCGGGGCATTCTCCGTCAAGAGCTACAACCAGCCCCGCAGGGAACAGCGTCAGCAGATCCTGCAGGCTGCCAGAGAACAGGAAATTCTGGTTCTGCCTGAAGGTGGGTCAACATTTTTCCACAACGTGACGATGCTTCTGGATGGGCATACCGGGATTGAGCACAACCTGCCGGTTGCTCCTCTCTACCAGGATATACTTCGGTTATGGGAAGCTACAGAGATAGGATACACACCCACACTGGTCGTCAACTATGGAGGGCTTTCAGGAGAATATTACTGGTACCAGGAGGAGAATGTGTGGGAGAATGAGAGGCTCTTGCAGTTTGTACCACGCTCCATTGTAGATGCGCGCTCACGCCGCCGGATTATGGCTGCAGAGGATGACTACTACTATTTTGAGGTTGCAAGACAAACCAAGAAACTGATTGATCAGGGCAATCTGGTACAGGTGGGGGCACATGGACAGCTGCAGGGCCTGGCCGCACATTGGGAGTTATGGATGCTGGAGCAGGGAGGGATGTCCCCCCACGAGGCGCTGCGCAGTGCGACGCTGCACGGGGCGCAGTACCTGGGATTGGATCAGGATCTGGGCTCAATTGAAGTGGGGAAACTTGCCGATCTCGTTGTGATTGATGGGAACCCGCTGGAGGATCTGCGCCAGTCAACCAATATCTCGTATGTCATGGTGAATGGTCGACTCTATGATGCGATGACCATGGACGAAACTGGTCACTCTCCCAAGGAGCGGAGCCGATTTTACTGGGAGCATCCAGAGGTAGACGACGGATTTGTGTGGCGGGACTAAGCGGCTGTCTCAGGTCGGGGGCGCGCTGCGGTTAACGCAGTCAGGACGCTGACAATGACCGTAGAGATTGAGTGCATGCCGTGTAATCTCAAAGGCGTATACATCGGCAACCATCTCCTGAATATTCTGGATGCGTGGGTCGCAGAACTCCAAAATCTTCCGGCAATCCAGGCAAATCAGATGGTCGTGCTGTCCGAAGAGGAAGGAGGATTCATATTTAGCCTGTGAATTCCCAAACTGGTGGCGCACGACAAGATCACACTCCAGGAGCAGACTGAGCGTATTGTAGACAGTTGCACGACTGATCGAATGGTTCTGCTGTTGCAGACGCAGGTGCAACGCATCTGCATCAATGTGACCATTGACATCGTATATGGCATCAAGGACAAGGAGGCGCTCCCGTGTCTCCCGAAGACCACGACGCTTCAGGAATGACCGAAAATGGTCTCGAACCTCCTTTTTCTGAGCTTGAGAGAGTTTAACCAACTTACTGGTGTTTGGCTATATCTACACAGGGAGTTCAGGAGGGTTCCGTTTTGAAATGGGAAAAATTGTTAGGACAACGGCTTTTCAGATCAATCCAATCTTTTTACACATTTGAAGTTCAGAAGATATTTACGTAACTTTGCAGAAGTTCGAGGACCTATAAGGCTAGTTCAATGAGTACATTTGATTTTAGTTACGGGGATGATGATTGGTTTGAAGAAGAAGATCTGAAGGCGCTGGTCCATGCCTTTGAGCGCAGCGGTTCGGGGGCGTACTTTGACGTGGATTCATTGGAAGATATTGCGCTGCATTATTTTGAGTCCGGGCGACTTGGGGATTCCCTCATCGTTTTGGACAAGATTCTGTCAATTCAGCCTTTATGCGCGTATACGTGGCTCAGGCGTGGCATTGTACTGGGCAATATGGGGGATACGGAAAAGGCCCGGCAGGCATTCGAAAAATCACTGAGTTTGAACCCGGGAGACACTGAGGTTCTTCTGAATCTAGGGATCACACTTGACATGATGGGGCATCATCAGGAGGCCTTGGAGCATTTTCAAAACGCGGCTCGTGTGGATCCTCTCAATGATGATGCCCATTTCTATATTGGGTATGCAATGGCCCGGTCGAAAAAATTCTCCGATGCAGTGGCTGTACTGGAGACCTGTACGGAGGTCAATCCGGAGCATCCCGAAGCCTGGTTTGAGTTGGGATACTGCTACGATGTTCTCGGAGACCTTCCGGCATGCCTAAATGCGTATGATCGCCAGATTGATCTGGATCCTTATTCGTGTGAGACATGGTTCAATAAAGCAGTTGTATTGACCAAAATAGAACGCATGGAAGATGCTTTGCGTTGCTATGATTTTACGCTGGATATTGACCCTGATTTCGTTCCCGCCTACTACAACCGGGGGAATATTCTCTCCGTCCTTGAGCGTTTTGATGAAGCGATTACCTGTTACGGGGAGGTGATTGCACGCAAGGGGGAGGATGCACCGGCGTATTGCAACATGGCACTTGTCATGGCGGAGCGGGGGGATCACGAGGACAGTCTCCGGCTCTATGAAAAAGCTTCCAAGCTGGATCCGAACCTATCGGAAGCCTGGAATGGTCTGGGACGGGAGTACATGGTTCAAAAAAGGTATCGATTGGCCGTGAAAGCACACACACGGGCGACCGAACTAAATCCAGGGAATTTCGAATACTGGCAGAGCAGGGGAGACGCTGAGATGTGTGCAGGCTATACGAAAAAAGCTCTGGGCTCATTCAAAAAAATGACCGAGCTGGAGCCGGAGGATCATGATGTATGGATGCAGTACGCGGCGGTGCTTTCCGCGAACAAAAACCTTGGGGCGGGTCGTAGGGCCTATGAGCGCGCGATCCAGCTCCAACCGACTTGCTCATCGGCTTGGTTTTTCTATTCTGGAGTTCTGTTTCTGCTTGGTCAGACGGAGTTGTGCCTGAACGCACTCACGACCTCTTTCGATCTTGATCCAGGGAATAAGGAGCTGTTTATGAAGCAGTGTCCGCCCGAGATATATAACCATCCGCTCTTTCGGGAGTACATTGACTCACGCAATTAGTTTTGCACTGGATCCGGCGGCTATACGACTGGGTGCTCGGTTGGGCGGAGACCCCCTATGGGACGGTGGCACTGTTTGTGCTGGCGGTCAGTGAGTCAGTTTTCTTTCCGGTTCCTCCAGATGTGCTCCTGATTGCACTTGCTCTGGGGCGGCGAAAAAAGGCGTTGTATTTCGGGCTGATTTGCAGTGTCGGTTCATTGTGTGGGGGAGCGATCGGGTACATGCTCGGCCATTATGCGTGGCTGACCGCAGATGGATTTACCCCCTTTGCACAGTTCTTCTTTCACAACGTGCCCGGGTTCAGCGAGTCCGTGTATGCGGATTTGGGGCGAAGATTTGAAGAGTGGGGGTTTGCCATCATTTTTACCGCCGGATTTACTCCGGTGCCCTATAAGCTATTCACGGTCAGTGCGGGCGCTTTTGGGACCTCTTTCCCGTTATTTTTGCTGGCATCCGTGGTGAGTCGAACTGCCCGGTTTATGCTCGTAAGCGGATTGATCTGGCGGTTCGGTGAGCCGGTTCGAATCTTTATTGACCGCTACTTCAACTGGCTTGCAGTCGCCTTTACCGTGCTGTTGGTGGGCGGATTTGCCCTTCTCAAATTCCTTACTTGACCAGCACGACCCTGATGCCGGTTGCATATTGATCTGTTCGGACACGGATATAATAGATTCCGCTTGGGAGCTGCTGGCCGGCATCAAAAGTAAGGGTGTGTTGCCCGGCGGACAGGACTCCGTCCTCCAGTAGATCAACAGAGCGGCCGAGCATATCCAAGACTTCTGCCCGAACCTCTGTCTGCTCAGGCAACGAGAGCACGGTCGACGTTGCCGGATTAAATGGATTGGGATAGGCGGGCGAGAGCGAAAAAGCCTCAGGAATTGCGACAGATGCTTTGATATGTGTGATTGTGACCGGATCCAAAATCATTAGTCCATCTGGATGACTGCCAACGACGGTCGTACCACTTCCGGGAAAACGATAATTGCTCCATGCTCCGTCAAAGGTATTATCATGTCCCGGATGCGTGTCAAAGAAGGCGATTTCCCGGGGGTGATCAATATCCGAAATATCTACGATGCGAAGCCCCTCCGAGTAGTTGGCCGAAAACATGTAGTCCCCATGCACATAAAGATTGTGGTCAGGACCAGTAGATGAAAAATAGAATGCGGAGTGGTAGATCGGGTCTTCGAGATCGGCAAGGTCCCAAATAATTGTCCGCGTGTTGCTGACGCCACCATTGATTTCATCCGTCTCGTCATTCATGAGAAAGTATTCCTGATCGGTCGTCAGCCAGCCCTGGTGCGTGTATCCCACATGTGGATAGCTTGCAATCCCTACGGCCACTGGATTTTTTTTGTCGGTGACATCGGCAATACTGATATGCGTCTCATTTGAACCGATACAGATTTCCCGTCCCTTGTATTTTTCATCGGGGCCGCGGTAGATTACACACTGAGCATCGTGGGTGTATCCGTCGTTTCGTCTTCCCGTGCCGCGATCTGCAAAGCAGCCCGCATAGGTTGGATTGCTGGGATCTCGAAGGTCTACAATGTGCAGTCCCCTACCACTACAGGTATCTTTTGCACCTTGATCTGATTTTGAAAGGTTGTAACCGGTGATGTATGCAAAGCCAGACTCCTCGTTGATGGCCACATTATGTGCGGAGGTTATTCTGTCATAGTGCGCAGTTGCATCAAAATCCGTGGGGGTTCCATCAAAGCCGCGCAGCTGGCGGAGGTCAAAAACCTGCATTCCGTTATTCCCCCCATCAACCGTCACATACATGTGATCGTTGTAGACCTTCATATCCCGCCAAATGATGGGACGCTCTGCATCATGCCCAGGAAGTTTTCCAGTGTAGATGGGGTTGATGGGATCAGTCACATCAACGAAAACCACAGATTGATCTGTACCCAAGAGGGCATATTCCCGTTTGGTATCGGGGTCGGTCCATCCCCAGATGTCGTTAAGGAGGCTCATTTCACTCACTCCCAGATCAGTTCTAGATATGCGGGCGAGGAGATCAATATTGTTGCACGCATGGTCGGCTGCTAGATTGTCCACGCATTCTACACGTGATCCACGAATGGTTGGTTGGGAAAACTGCGCCCAGACGACAGTCTGGGATGCAAAGAGGGACACCAATCCCAGGTAGCAGATCTTGTTCATGAATTTTTACAACCCAAACTGACACACATACTTTGCCCTCTGATAATTGTTCTATTATGGCTTGTGAGTTTCCCCTCGGGATCCGGGTTGGAACAGGCTGGTAATGATCGGAGAATTACATGGTTGTAGTTGTGATTTCGAATCGGATCCAGTTCCAAAGACGGCGGCCGAAGAGATGGCCCCCGCGGGAATCGATGGTCGGGCCACGGCGATCGGCTACGCATTATCTTTTTCGGGATGCTGAACAGTTACTATCTCCTGCGCAGGCTTGCTCACGTCTGGGATCAATCCCTCCCGGGTGCTACAGTTACGGATGCGTGGTGCCACGCTCCTGGAGAGTTAGTCATCGCGATGGAGCACAATACCGCGGTCACGGCGATCTCGTTTCTGACGCATGCACCGATCGTTGGTGCATTCCGGCGCGAGGATGTTGGTCGTCCCCGCCGCAACGCGAAGTCTCTTTTTCGTGCACTGCGGTGGCAGTCAATTACGAGGGCACATGTTTCTGAAGGTGATCGGATTCTGATACTGGAGTTCACGGGTGGGCTTCAGCTTCAGGCGCATTTGTATGGAAGCCGGGCCAATGTGCTTTTGGGAGACGAAGCGGGGCGTGTCCAGGAAGCATTTCGTAAAGGCGGTCCGGCAGAGTTCCCACAGGCACGCACGGCACCGGAGCCCCGGAATCTTGTAGAGTTCACGGCCCGGTGGAATAGTGCAAAGGGCAATTTGATCAAGGCACTGCAACGTATCTATGTGCGCTTCAACAGGGATCAAGCCAAGGAGGTCATGAAGCTGCATGAGGGGGGCGATCCACCGAATCTTGCTCGGGTGTATGAAGCGGCACAGGCGTTGCACCTGCGATTGCTGAATGCCCGGGGTTCATTGTATGTCTATCGGGACCCGCCTGCGATCTCTCTGATTCCTCTCGCAGAGCGAAGCGAGGAAGAGGTGCAGAAATACAGTGACATTGATGAGGGACTGCGCGCATATGCGCAGCGCGTACTCTCAGCGAAAGCTTACCGCACACAGCATGAGCCTCTACGGAAAAATCTTGTGCGGATGCTGGACAAGGCGGCGCGCTCGGTTGCGCGAATGAAAACGGAACAGTCACAGCCCTCGCGCGCAGATGAATACGAACGGATCGGGCATATTCTAATGGCTTCGCCACCACTGCCAGCAGGTGCATCCCGTGTGGAACTCCAGGATGTATTTCATCCTGGAACCACGGTCACGGTGTCTTTGGATCCGGCATTGAATTCTTTACAGAATGCCGAGCGCTATTATTCAAAGGCGCGCAAGGCACGAACATCCCGGGCACACCTGGACACGCTCATCAAGCAGGCGGAAGAAAAAGTGGTATCGTTGCAGACGGAATTGGCAGCGCTGGAAAGGGCGAAGACCTATAAGGATCTTAAAGCGTTTCAGAAGGGGCGTACAAAGCCCGGATCCCCCGGGCAGCCATTCCGGCGCTATGTTCTTGCATCCTCTTATGAATTATGGGTAGGGCGCAATGCAAAGGAGAGTGAGATGCTGACACTTCGGCATGCTCGCCCATTTGATTTGTGGCTCCATGCGCGTGGGGTGAGCGGGGCCCACGCCGTATTGCGGCTTCCGAAGCGCGATGCGCAGCCAAGCAGTTACCTAATTGAGCAGGCGGCAGCGATTGCGGCCTGGCATAGCAAGGCACGCACCAGCAGCATCGCTCCGGTCATCGTAACACCTAGAAAGTATGTTCGTAAGGTACGCGGGACCCCACTGGGTGAAGTCACGGTAAGCCGGGAAGAGGTGGTGATGGTCGAACCTGCGCTCCCATGAAGTATTTTCCCCTCACTTGATCTACACAACTATCTTCATGACGTGGTGGCAGGCGGCAATTCTTGGACTTCTGCAGGGCTTGACGGAGTTCCTGCCGGTTTCTTCTTCAGGGCACTTGGTTTTGGCGCAGCATGTATTGGGACTGCAACTCACGCCAGATGTAACGTTTGAGGTATTTCTTCATGCAGGAACCGCTCTCAGCATCATCACGGTTTACAGGAACCGACTGGGTGCAATCGTGAGAGACATGATCCGTACCCTGATGTATCCCCGGAAGGCTTATCAAACCAACCCTAATGTGCGAATTTCCTGGCAGGTGATCTATGCGAGTGTCCCTGCCGGTTTGGCCTATGTGTTTCTTGATACACAACTGGAATGGACCTATGCACGCCCCTGGTTTGCGTGTATGATGTTGATTCTCACGGGTGTACTGCTAGGGTGTACTTTGTTGGCACGGACCCAGGGCGGCGAGATCACACTGCGAAAATCTATTCTGATGGGTATTGCCCAGGCCGTGTCACTTCTTCCTGGAATGTCCAGATCAGGGGCTACGATCAGTACTGGATTATTGTCTGGGGTCAAACCTGAAGCTGCGGCAGATTTCTCATTCATTATGGTTTTGCCTGCCATTGTCGGAGCAACCTTGGTCAAGGGGTTGGGACTGACCCAGTCGCCGGAAACGGTCAATTGGCTTCCAGTGCTGCTTGGCACAACCATTGCGTTTGCAATCGGTATCTTTGCAATTCACGCAGTGCTTGGGTTTGTTCGACGTGGCCGACTGCATATATTTGCGTTTTACTGCGTAGGAGTGGGAGTACTGGGGCTACTGTTTCTGTAGGTCACGGCGATTCATCATTTTAGGGAACTCATGCGGCTTACCGCTTACGAAAAATCTGTGCAGAAGGAAGTGGATGCGTGGCTGCGCGCGGATGGCTCTTTAGCGGCCCGAGCGATGGACTGGATCATGCGTCCTGTGGATTGGGCCGTGGAGCAGGGAGTTCCGGCCCATCTGGTGGATCAGATGAGTGAGACGATCGGTGCGTTTCTATCCAAGCTCAATGATACCACGAAATGGGCAGTGGATTTGAGCGGCATCCAATCAGAGGCACGCAGGAAGGGATTGGAGGTTGAGAAGATGGAAGATTTGCGTGAGGCTCCTTTGGAAACGCTGGATGAGTTGGCGAAGGGGCTCTTTAATCAGAATACAGTCCTGGCCGCACTCAGTGGTGGGGGAACGGGTTTGGGTGGCGTGGTTCTGATTGCAGCAGACATCCCCTTGCTTTTTGCTATTAACCTTCATCTCATTCAGAGGATTGGTGCAGCGTATGGGTTCCCAATGACCGGACCGGATCATGGACCGATTATTTTATCAATCTATAATGCAGCGGCCGCAAACTCACGGGAAGCTCGCAGTGGTGCGATGCATGAGGTCGGCATTGCTGCGGCCTCCTATGCGGGGGGTGGGACGTATCAGGCGCGTGTGCGAGGGATATTTTCGGATCAGTCCCGTCATGTACCGAGAGAGTTGGCCAAAAATCTTGTTGGTCGAAAACTATTACAGACCATTCCACTGGCTGGTGCGGCCGTGGGTGCGGGGGTGAATTACTGGTTCACAAGAGAGACTGCCGAGACATCGTACATGCTATTTCGCGCACTGTACCTTGAGTACAAAGACCGCCTCCGCTAATTCGGTGGTACACCAGATCGTTGAAGCGAGATTCGGGATGATTATTCCGGATCTGTCCTAATTTTTGCGGGAGCAGCTTAGGTTTCTATAGAATAGTAGAGTTGCAATTCATAGTTTCTGATCACCGCTACTACGCATCCGCAACTGCTCCTTCCATCAGGATTTCCACATATTCCTCGTAGACGAATACTTGATATAGTTTTCCAAACCTTATCCGTAAGGAAAGAATTTTTCTTAACGAAATCTGTAAGGAAAGAAAACCCGCATATCCTTTCTTTATTTGGAGTATCCAGCGATATAACTCGTCCGGCGAGACTACAATCCTTTTAGCTATAAATACCCACTCTCACAAGCAACGCAGGACAAGAACGGCCGGAAGACCAACCTAAACAGAATTGCAACCGCCATTGACACGAAACCAGTTCCAGTTACACAGGAACAATTCTATTGTAGTTGAGGCATGAACAAAATTCAATACCTGAAGGAGCTCGGCGTTTTTCGGCTGCGCCTCAGACAGAATCCGGTCCCAGTTTGAATATAACTGGCATTTGTATCTCAACCGGAACGATGTTTCCTTGATGAATTCCGGGCTTGAATTTTGCGTGTTCAGTAATAACTCGGATGGCTTCCTCGTCGCATCCCCCGCCAATGCCCTTGGTGATTGAGGCATCACGAACGTTACCATTCTTGTCTACGATGAATTTCACGATCACCCGCCCTTCAAGCTGGGCTTTGCGAGCGATTTCCGGGTATTTCATTTCAGAAGCCAGTGTGTTGATACCTCCAATGAGTTCCGGCATCTGATCAACGATTTTGAGAACCTCTTCTACTGGCTCATCTCCTTGTGAACGCAGCTTAAATGTGATTGGAAGGGCCATTTTGACCGGCACGACACTTCCCTGGTGGACTCCCGGTTTGAATTTTGCATGTTCAGTAATAACTCGGATGGCTTCCTCGTCACATCCACCGCCAATTCCCTGGATGATTTCGGCATCATGTGCATCACCATTTTTGTCTACCGTGAATTTCACAATCACCCGCCCTTCAAGCTGGGCTTTGCGAGCGATTTCCGGGTATTTCATTTCAGAGGCCAGCGTGTTGATATCTCCAATGAGTTCCGGCATCTGATCAACGATTTCGAGGGTTTCGGACTTCTGTCGATCGTTCAAAAACATGATCAGTAGAAAGAGTGCAGCGATCATGGCAACCTGCACGAGGAGACCAGGGGCTTTTCTGAGGGCAGTTGAAAGAGATTTACGTAGTTCCATGATTTAGAGAGGGTTTAGTCAACAGGTAAATACGCCAAGAGTGTTTTCTGACGGTGGATAGGTGAAGTATTGCATGCGGATCTGACGACTCAGCACGTATGGGTTCCCGCAATTATTATGCCGGGATTGTGGGCTGTATATTTATGGGGGCAACCAATAATTGTCTTGTTATAAGGCTATATAAGTCTCCCAAGAAATAGGTAGTATTGCAAGCACTGGCGCAACCAAGGATATAAGGATTCATGATGCTCGTTGCTATTGTTGGTCGCCCGAACGTAGGGAAGTCCACGCTCTTTAACCGACTCACAGAGTCTCGTCAGGCGATTGTGCATGATGCCCCGGGGGTGACGCGGGATCGTGTATATGGCCAGGTGCTCTGGAATGGGCGGGAGTTTGCGCTGGTGGATACGGGCGGGTATGTGCCCCGAAGTGCTGATCGTTTCGAGCGTGCAATACGTGAGCAGGTGGAGATTGCACTCGTTGAAGCCGATATCATTCTGTTGGTTACAGACATCACGGCCGGTGTGACCGATCTGGATGAAGAAATGGCCCGGATGCTTCGGCGAAGTAAGAAGCCAGTTCTCGTGGTCGCCAACAAGGCAGATAATCGACAGCGCCGGTGGGACGCAGCATCTATGTATAGCCTGGGACTGGGAGAGGTCTATCCGGTCAGTGCTACGAATGGGATGGGGACGGGAGACTTTCTTGATGCCGTGACAGCTGAGCTGCCGACTGAAGAAACCAATGAGGAGGATACTGGAGTCAGAGTTGCACTCATCGGGCGACCGAATGTCGGTAAATCACAACTGACCAATACTCTGCTGCGCCAGGAACGCTCAATTGTTACGGAAATCAGCGGGACAACCCGGGATGCGGTGGATGCAAAACTGATACACAATGATCGAGAAGTGACACTAGTTGATACTGCAGGGCTGCGGCGACGCACCAAAGTTCATGAGAATGTCGAATTCTATGCCACGTTGCGCACCGAACGGGCAATCCGAAGTTGTGATGTGGCAGTACTGATCTTGGATGCAACCATTGGATTGGAGGCCCAGGACATTCATGTCCTGAAGGAAGCAGAAACGCTGAAGAAGGGGCTCGTGATCGTGGTGAATAAGTGGGACCTCATCGAAAAAGAAACCAATACCGCCCGAGATACAGAGCAGGCAATCCGGGAGCGTTTGCAGACATTGGATTATGTGCCGATCCTCTTTGTCTCCGCGCTTACAGGGAAGCGGGCGCACCGCGTACTGGATGTATGTTTGGAGATTATAGAGAGTGCGGCAACACGTATACCAACCTCCGAACTGAATCAGACGATGCAGCGGGTGATATACCGGCATCATCCGCCCAGTTGGCGTGGGCGGCATGTACAGATCAAGTATGTTTCTCAAGTCGGGATATCTCCGCCACTGTTTGCGTTTTTCTGTAACCATCCGCAGGGAATTGGGACCGGGTATGCCCGCTACTTGGAAAATCAGCTGCGGAAAGCATACGGGTTTGAGGGGGTCCCGGTGACCCTAGCGTTCCGGCGCAAATCACAAAAAATGGAATAGCGGAACAATACCTGCCCGATGTGATATTCACGGACGGATCGGCAACCAGAATTCCATGCCCGGAGTACCGAGGAACACCAAGACCGAAAACGAACGCAAGTTGAACTTCTGGGAGCGGCTGTACCTGCCTGAAATCTTCAAAGGCTTGGCCTACAGCTTTCGGAAGATGGTGAAAGAGCCAACGTACACGACCGAGTACCCGGAGGAGCTTTGGGAACCGCCGGACTCTTACCGCGGACGTCCGGTGCTGGTGGAGGAAGAAGGGAAGCCGCGTTGCGTGTCCTGTAACCTTTGCGCCAAGGCCTGCCCGCCCATGGCCATTTCCATGCAGTCGCGCGAAGTAGATGATCCCAACAGTAGCAAGGAGCGCGAACCTGCATGGTTCGAAATCAATATGCTTCGCTGTATTTACTGCGGGTTCTGTGAGGAGGTATGTCCCGAAGAAGCAATCGTGATGTCAAAAGAGTATGATCTTACCTTCCAGGGGCGGGATGAAGCGATCTTTGGACTGGATCGCCTCCTGGTTCCTTCGGAGCGACTCACAGAACGACTTGAATATCTCGAGGAGGCCCGTAATCAGCAAGAGAATGCTGAGCCTTGGCAGCATCGAAAAGATAATAACCTGCACAGTTTAAGGGATCGCCATATCGTGCGTGAGTTGGCAGAGACGCAAATGCCGGCCCTGAAGAATACGCACCTGCGTTCAGAGGAACCGATTGCGGGAGAGAATACCTGGGAAGGCCGCCCGTCTTCAGACAATGTCTGAGCCGGAGTCGGAGGGGCGGCGCGGCGACCTGCTGGATCAGCTAAGTTACCTGTTAGACGAGATCGCCTCCTTGCGGAGCATTACTTCACGTCTGCACGAAGCGCAGATCACAAATACAGAGCGCGGACCGTCGGTGAAGCAGTGCTACGGTGCAATCATTATGCAGGATCGAAATGAAATTCTTCCTGCCCTGGAAAAATTATACAGGGGAAAACACTCCCAGACAGTGAAGGAGGTGGACTGGAATCATCGTCCCATGGAAGAGATTCTGACAGAGATGGAAACGGCGCGGCAGGCGGTTATTGCAGCTGCAGGGAGGCTGAAGCCACAGGATTGGACACAAGAGGTGGTGGAGGGGATGGATGTGTATCAACTTCTTCTGAGGGCCTCGCATAATGATGCAGATACACTTCGGGAGGTCGCGCAGAAGCTTTATCGGTCCCACTCATAACAGAAAATGGCCAGGAAGTATAGAAAATCGGCATTGGAGATCTATAAAGATCTGAGGCAGGACTTTCTGGAAGGGCGATACAAGCCGGTCTATCTCCTGTATGGAGATGAGTCGTACCTGCCGGATCAGCTTCAGAAAGTTCTGATTGCGCGTGCACTGCTTCCAGAAGATCGGGACTTTAATCTTGATGTGGTTCATGGGGCGGATGTGAATATTCAATCCGTGTTGAATATGTGCCAGATGGCCCCCATGATGGCGGAACGCCGTGTGGTTGTGATCAGGGGGTTCGACCAGTTGAAAAACAACAAGCTGTTCGCACGCGTGGCCAAACAGCCAAACCCGACCGCAATCGTCCTCCTGATATGTGGGACACGCCCGAGGTTCAATGCGAACCCCTATATGGCGCTGAAGAAAAACACAAAAGCAGTTCAGGTTGTGGAGTTCGCTTCGCTGTGGCGCAACCAGGCTGCGCAGTTTGTGCGAGAGTATGCTAAAGCCCGCGGCTATGATCTAGAAGACAGAGTGCAGAATTTATTGGTAGAATTCCTGGGTACGGGAATGGCATTACTCGCTCAGGAAATTGAAAAATTGATCACCTATGTCGGTGAGCGGGAGCCGAAGGTGATCACGAGACAGGATGTACTGCAAGCCAGTGGGCAAACCCGCGAAATCAACGTGTTCGAGCTTCAGGATGCCATCATCCAGCGCAGAGCAGTGGATGCACACAAGATTACAGAACAATTACTTCTTGGTGCTTCTTCCAGGCAGGGAGAAGCGCTGCGGATTGTGGCGGTGCTGAGCAGTTATTTCATGAAGCTTTTAAAACTGCATGATTCTCTTCGAGATAATTTGCAACAGGCAGAACTTGCCAAACGAATTGGAGTAGCCCCGAACATGATTCGCAGGTATCACGAGGCCGCCAGAAGCTGGCCGCTTCCAGAAGTTAAGCGGGCCATTCAACTGCTTTTGAGTACCGATAGCGAAATCAAAGGATTCTCCAAGCGCAGCCCCCGATTGCTTATGACACTTTTCATTACACGGTTGCTGGTAGAACCTTTGCGGCGTCATGTGCGTTGAGGTTTTATGGAGATCTTGTGAACATTCTGCAAATTATCCTAGTAATCACAGGGAGATCTTGGAAACATTCGGGTTCAGCTTTCATTATGTTCTTTTATGCAGGCTCACATCTCACTGACTTATAACACCTGATTGTATGCTACATTGCTACTTCCGCACATCATGTTGAATCGAGTCTCCTGGATGGACGAGTTCCTGTGTGAGTATGTAGATGACACAATGGATTGCTCGGTCCGAACCGTGTTTGAGGAGTGCTTGGAGTGTGATTCTGGACTTGCAAAGAGAGTCAAGCATTTGCGTGGTACTCGGCGACTACTGAGCGAGTATAGCTTTCGGGCACCGAAAGGTTTGCGGAAAAGGGTTCGTGTACGTTTATCCCAATGTCTTCCATTCGCGACCCCGGTGCGCCCACCGCATACCAGTATTCTGGTTGGAACGGCAGCGGCAATCGCTTTGGCAGCAGCGCTCGTAGCAGGAACGTCCCAGTATATCCCCGCCCCGATGTCCGGGTTGCATAGTGCAGCAGGCCCGATTGCAGAGGCTCAGATTCAGGACCCCGAGCAGGTTAAACGAGTTAACAGCGGATCATCGACGGAGATCTCTCCGGCTATGGGCTCTTAGCTCAGTGGTTTAGAGCGCTCGCCTCACACGCGAGAGGTCACAGGTTCGAATCCCGTAGGGCCCACCAGTAAATCAGGATCGATTCAACAGTAATGCTCAGGTCTCTCGCCTTATGCCTGTTTTCTTTCGTCGCAATATCCCTGACTTGGGCAAATCCCACTGATTCGGTTGATCGGTTTGGTAGAGCGATTGCAGTCGGGGATGGCTACCTCTTTATATCAGAGTCGGCCGGGTTTGAAGCCCATGGAATGGTTCTGTCTATGTGCGGGGAGACGACCAGAAATGGATTTGGGGAAACTCATTGCATGTAGGGGTTGGATATGATCATACAATCGAATATACGGATGAGGCCGGATTCAATGGAACCTGCGGCAGCTATCCATACTTTGAGAGTGGAATTATTGTCGCGACCAGTCGCAGGGAAGGGGGGCATTCTATAGAAGCAACCCGTAGATATTTCGGCGTAAATCTTTGGCTTGGATCATTGTTAGGCTTATTTGTGTAAACCTTTTCTTGATTCAGTGTATTTAACTGTAAAATTTGAGACAAACTTTACCGGAGTCGCACGCACATGTACGGTCTATGTTGCCAGTCAATTCTTTAAGCTTTGGCGGAGCAGGGCCGGGTTGTACGCCTGTCTCTGACTCAGATTGGCACGATCAGCAAGATTCGTAAGAGCGGTGCCCGGTTTTTGCAACAGCATGAATGGGATCCATCAACGAACCATGACTTATTCAAGAGTAATCCATAAATCTCTTGCCTTATACCTGTTTGCTTTCTTCGCAGTATCAACAACCTGGGCAAATCCTATCGATCCGGCGGATCGGTTTGGTAGAGCGATTACTGCCGGGGATGGCTACCTCTTTATATCAGAATCGGGTGGATTTGAAACCCACGGAATGGTTCATGTCTATGTGCGGGGAGACGACCAGAAATGGGTTTGGAAAAACTCGTTGCATGGGAATGCCCATGTAGGGGATGGATTCGGCCATACAATCGGATATGGGGACGGAACACTGGCGGTAGCAGATCAATCCGCAGTGTATGTGTTTGAATTGGATCCTGAGACGGACCATTTTGTGCAGACAGATCGGCTGGAGTCAGAGCACAGCCGTACGTTTGGCAGTGCTCTTGCATTGGATGACGGGTGGCTTGCCGTAGGCACATCACAGGACAATGGATCCACTGGCCATGTCCACCTCTTTCAGAAGAACCTGGAAGGAACATGGGTCAGAAGGGCGATTCTTGAAGAACCCGGAGAGTCAACTGCATCCATGTATGGGATTGCACTTTCGATGGACCAGGGACGCCTTCTGATCGGCTCGCCCGGACTTTGTGCTGCGTACCTGTACGAGGATCAAGCCGACGGATGGGGATTGTCTGCAACGTTGCCCTGTGGGGAACTGAGCGCAGAATCCATGTATGGAATGACATTGGACCTGAAGGGGGAGCGTGCAGTGATCGGAGTCCCTCGACACAATTCAAGAAAAGGTGCAGTCGTTGTCTGGCAGCAGGAGAACACGGAAGATTCGAGATGGAAAAAGGTAAAAATTCTTGCTCCAGAGGAGGACGCCCCCGGGTTCTTTTTTGGATCACAGGTCGAGATTCAGGATCCTCTGCGGGTCGTTGTTGGATTCCCCGTGTTTGGACCGCGTGGACAGGGCAGTGACGTAGAAGAAAATTTACGTATCTATACCGTGCAGGAAGACGAGGATTCGGAACCTGAGTACACCACTGTTCCGGGAATTACCTTCTCACTTGGATCCACAGTTGCCGTGGATGGAAGTGTAATGGCAGTTGGGTCCCCAAGTGCTGCGTATGGAGAAGGAAGCGCTGAACTGCTGGAATTCAATAATAGTGATGCGTGGGAGATGGTCCAAGAACTCTTTTATGTTCATGAGCATATGCCCCGTAAAACTGACATCCTGTGTGATGATGGACAGGCAGAAGGGTTTGATTGCGGGCTTGTGGACCTAGTTTCCTTTCTACCGAACGAAGAAATGGAGATGAATCGCGGGGTGCGCCTGAGTGATGTGTGGGGATGGACAGATTCCGAAACCGGAATTGAATATGGTTTGATCGGCCACCTTGAAGGGACGGTCTTTATTGATTTGAGTACTCCATCGAACCCCAGGTATCTGGGAACCATGCCTCGCACAGAAGGCTCACCAGGAAGTACCTGGCGGGATATCAAGGTGTATAAGGATCATGCATTTGTTGTCGCCGATGGTGCCCAGGAACATGGAATGCAGATCTTTGACCTGACACAACTCAGAGGACTCACCGATACTCCGGTGGAGTTTGAGGCAACGGCACATTACAGCCGGATCCACAGTGCTCATAATATTGTCATTAATGAAGAGACGGGGTTTGCCTTTGCAGTGGGAGCTTCCGCCGGAGGAGAAACCTGTGGCGGAGGATTGCACATGATTGACATCCGTGAACCCCAAACTCCCGTGTTTGCCGGATGCTTTGCAGACGAGACAACCGGACGCCGCAAGACCGGATATAGTCATGATGCGCAGTGTGTGATTTACCATGGAGTGGATAGCGAATATGCTGGACGTGAAATTTGCTTCGGTGCCAATGAAACGGCGATCAGTATATCCGATGTAACGGACAAAGAAAACCCGGTTGCAATCGGAACCGGTTCCTATCCTGATGCCGCATACGTGCACCAGGGTTGGCTCACAGAAGATCATTCTTATTTTTTCCAGAATGATGAGCTTGATGAAATCCAAGGCAAGGTTCATAAAACACGCACTTTGGTTTGGGATGTGAGGGATCTCAGCGACCCGATCATGATTCGTGAATTCTATGGGCCTACTTCAGCGACGGATCACAATCTGTATGTACACGGTGATCGGATGTACCAGACCAATAACGCGAGTGGTCTGCGCATCATTGATGTATCCTCACCAGAGGATCCAGTTGAGATTGGACACTTCGACACCACCCCGTATGGGACGGATGAGGCCGGATTCAATGGAACCTGGAGCAGCTACCCATACTTTGAGAGTGGAATTATTGTCGTGACCAGTCGCAGGGAAGGAGTGTTCATTCTACAGAAGCAACCCGTAGATATTTAGGCGTAAATCTTTTGGCTTGGATCATTGTTAGGCTTATTTGTGTAAACCTTTTCTTGATTCAGTTTAACTGTAAAATTTGAGACAAACTTTACCGGAGTCGCACGCACATGTACGTCCCACGTCGCCAGCGCATGCTGGATCAATATCTGAAGGAGATTGGTCAGATTGACCTCGTAACTCCCGCTGAAGAGGCGGAATTGGCCCGGCGGATCAAACAAGGTGACGAAGAAGCGCTCCTGAAGCTGACCCGTGCCAATCTCCGCTTCGTCGTTTCGGTGGCAAAAAAATTCCAGGGACAGGGTCTGCATCTCACTGATTTGATCAATGAAGGGAACTATGGTCTCATCAAAGCAGCCAAACGCTTTGATGAAACACGCGGGTTCAAGTTCATCTCCTATGCCGTATGGTGGATTCGCCAGTCCATCCTTCAAGCTCTGGCGGAGCAGGGTCGGGTCGTACGCCTGCCTCTGAATCAAATTGGCACAATCAGTAAGATTCGCAAGAGCAGTGCCCGGCTTTCGCAACAGCATGAGCGGGATCCGAACCTGGAAGAACTGTCGACGGATCTGCAGATTGATATAGAAAAGGTCCGCAATGCGATGCAGCGGACGAGTCGGCATCTGTCAATGGATGCCCCCTTTAACGATGAGGATGAAAACAGCCTTTTGGATATTCTACCCAGTGACGAGGTTGCTTCTCCCGATGAATCCCTCCAGGGAGAATCCCTGAAGATTGATATTGAAGTCGCACTCAGCAGTCTTTGCCCCCGTGAGGCAGAAATCACCCGACTCTTTTTTGGAGTTGGACGTGAACATCCACTGACACTGGAAGAAATTGGCCACCGGTTTGATTTAACGAGGGAGCGGGTACGCCAGATCAAAGAAAAGGCGATCCGGAAACTTCGCCAGAAACATCGCCGGGAAAACCTGAAATTTCACGCAAGGTAAAAGTCCCTCAAGAGGTTCGATACTCACCGTGGCTATACGAAGGGAAGGCTTGATGTTGCGGTAGCGTCAAAGTGTAACAACTGTGATAAGCCTGCGTACACACGGGTTGGTGACGCGGCGCTGACTCCACATTTAACTAAAGTTACCGTTTTTGAACCCATCCAATTAAGCGCACTCATGACTATTCGAGTCCTGTCACGCAGTTTTTGTGTGATCTTCCTGACCACCTTGATCCTGACTTCCGTTCCGAAAGCTCAACAAACCATCACTTTTGAAGAGGCAGTACGCATTGCCTTGGATCAGAATACGCAGCTGCGGCAGAGCGCCAATCAGGTGCGGTTGAGCGAGATTGGTGTGCAGTCTGCGCGTGCAGCATTTCTTCCGAGTTTTAATGTAAGCACAGGTACAGGAACCAATTTCGGGCTGTCGTTCGACACGAATGTGGGGGAACTTCGCACAACGGCGAATACCCGCTTCAACATGAATGCATTTACGTCTCTGACCCTGTTTGACGGGTTTCAGAGTCAGGCGAACCTTCGTGAGAGCCGATTGAATGTCACTTCTGCCGACTTGGCACTTGAGCGTGATCGCCAGTTGGTCGTATTTCAGGTTGCCAGCCAATTTCTCGCCTATATCCAGGCTTCTGAGCAGATCGCGGTACAGGAAGAAAATTTGGCGGCTGCACAGCAGCTTCTGGCCCAGATCGAAGAATTTGTACGGGTTGGTACACGTCCAGTATCAGACCTGTACCAGCAACAGGCAGCAGTAGAATCTGCAGAGCTCGCGATATTGCAGACCGAGCAGTTGGCCCAGATATCTGAAGCGAATTTGCTTCAGATTTTGCGGTTGGATCCCTTGGGAAGTTACGAATTTGTGATTCCAGATTTGGCGGACGAACTACTGATACCGGAAGAGTATGACCTGCGAGATCTCTATGAGCGTGCACAGCTGCAACGTGGAGATTTACGCTCCCAGGAAGTTGCCGTGGATGCAGCAGAGCAGGGGTTGCGGGTGGCTCGAAGTAGTATGATGCCGCAATTAAGCTTCTCGGCCGGTGCCGGTACAAGCTTCAATAGCGGGCTTGAAAACTTGACTTTTGGCGATCAGCTGGACAGGAACCGGTCCCAGTCAATTTCACTTTCCCTGAATTTACCCGTCTTCAATCGTCTCCGGACACGCTCCCAGGTTCAGCGGGCCCGAGTCGTGCACGAGAATGCACGGATCGGTGTTGAAGCCATTCAGCAGCAGATCGGGGTTGAAGTGCGTCAGGCGTATTCGGACTACCTTACAGCGCAAAAAGAACTTGAAGTAACTCAGCGGCAATTAGTGTTCCGTGAGCAGGCATTGGAAGCGACCCGCGAGCGCTATAATGTCGGGGCAGCAACCTTGGTTGAACTCACACAGGCACAATCCGAGTTTGTACAGGCTTCTCAGGATGCAGTGGCTGCGCGCTACACCATTTTTGTGCGCAAACGTCTGATCCGCTACTATACCGGTGAACTGAATCCAAGTCTCCCATTATTTGAATAAATGGCAAAGAAAAAAAATCGTACACGTACAATCCTGATCGTTATCGGGATCGCCGTGATCCTTCTCGTGATCCTTGGCCTCGTAGGGCGCCGTCTTAGTGGTCCCAATGCAACGCAGGTAGAAATTGTTACCGTAGAAATGCGGACCGTGACGCAGACGGTCACGGCTTCCGGTCGCGTCCAGCCGGAAGTGGAAATCATTATCAGCCCGGATGTCTCTGGTGAAATCGTCCAACTCCCGGTGGTGGAGGGACAACAGGTTCAGAGGGGAGAACTTCTGGCGCGGATCAAGTCCGATTTTTACGAAGCTCAGGTAGAGCAGGCCGAAGCACAACTCTCGCAAGCTAAAGCAAACCTGTCGCAACAGGAAGCGAACCTTCTGCTGCAGGAACAGACGCTGGACCGCCAGCGCCAGCTTTACGAGGCGGAAGTGATTCCTCTTGAGCAATATGAACAGAGTGATACCGAGTACAAGGTCGCGCAGGCAAACGTGGATGCGGCAAGCTTCAACGTAGAAAGTGCACAGGCACGCCTGAGAGAGTCCAGAGAGCAGCTCAGAAAAACGGCACTCTATGCACCAATGTCCGGTACGGTGAGCCAGTTGGATATTGAACTGGGAGAACGCGTAACCGGGAATGAGCTACAGGCGGGGACCACCGTTATGAAAGTGGCTCGTCTGGACCAAATGGAGTTAGAGGTTGAAGTCAGTGAAAACGATGTGGTCAATGTCGCTCTTGGGGATACGGCTTCGATTGAAGTGGATGCCTACCCCAATCGCATATTCAAAGGGGTGGTCACAGAAATTGCAAACTCAGCCCGACTCCAGGGAAGTACGTTCCAGGAACAGGTTACAAATTTCCCCGTCAAGGTACGGATCCTTGATCCCCATAACGCCGAGGCCAGAGCTATGGGCATGGTAGATGCAGGACTCGCTGGCGAGACACCGGCAACGGAGAATTATCCCAGTTTCCGCCCCGGCATGAGTGGCACCGTTGATATCTTTACAGACACGGCCCAGGAGGTCCTTTCGATTCCGATTCAAGCCGTAACCGTGCGGGACTTCACCGCAATCAGACGAGCACGAAATAGAAGCGAAGCAGCGGAATCAGATTCCACGGCTGGTGATGAGGAAGAAGTAAAGCCGGGTGGGGTCGGTGCGGAAGAAGACCTGCAGCGGATGGTATTCGTCGTAGATGAAGCAATGAACGCATTCGCCACAATTGTTGAGACGGGAATTTCAGATGATCAGTTCATTGAAATCAAATCGGGGTTGGAAGAGGGAGACCGGGTCGTGAATGGTCCCTATAGTGCGGTCAGTCGTGAATTGGATGATAGGGACCTAGTTGAAGAGCGCGGCGGTAGCCGGTCATTCTAGGATGGACAACGGAGCAAATAGCCAGCCTCTGATCCGGCTGCGTGACGTCAAGAAAATCTACCCGATGGGTACAGAAGTCGTGCGTGCCCTTGATGGGGTCAGTATGGACGTCCATCCGAATGAGTATGTGGCAGTCATGGGGCCGAGCGGTTCCGGCAAGTCCACACTCATGAACATGATCGGCTGTCTGGATACACCCTCCGAAGGAGAGTATTATCTTCGAGGAGAGAACGTAGGTGAAATGGCGGATGATGAACTGGCGGATATTCGTAATCGTGAAGTTGGATTCGTATTCCAAACCTTTAATCTGTTGCCCCGCGTGAACTGCCTTCAGAATGTAGAGCTTCCGCTCATCTACAGTGGAAAAACAAGAGGCCAGCGCAAACAGATGGCCGAGCGTGCACTAGATCAGGTTGGATTGTCAGATCGAGTCACCCACAAGCCGAACGAATTATCAGGTGGGCAGCGTCAGCGTGTTGCGGTTGCTCGCGCTTTGGTCAATAACCCTGCATTGGTCCTGGCTGATGAGCCCACCGGAAACCTGGACACCAAGACAGGCCGAGAAATCATGCTACTCTTTGAGACGCTCTTTCGGAGAGGAAATACGCTCATGGTTGTGACGCATGAAGAAGAAGTTGCACATCATGCACGGCGCATTGTTCGCTTGCGGGATGGCCTCATAGAAAGCGATGTGCGGGTTGAAAAACCAATCCTGGCACACAAAGATGCATCGGCCGCAGTGGCCTGAAATGCCGATGAGTCGCCGAACAGGAGTGCGGTGAATCCCTTGAAACTACCGTTGCTTTATCATTTTTCTCATGATGGAGTACAATCAACCGCTTCCTCCATCTGTATAAATCGCACCGCAGTGTGTGTTTGTGGGATCCGGATGGCTTCAAAAGGTACACCAGGAGCGTAGGAAGGTCGGCAATCTGTTCCTGGAGAGAATAAGCGATACGTTGCCACTACGGTATCCCGGAGACTCTCAACAAGTTCAAAGCGCAGGTCGTAGCCACCGGAATTCACATCTACAGCTGCCAGAAGGACCGTTTCCATTTCAAAATCCACCGACGTAAAGGGCAGAAGTGGTTGAAGCGAATCCGTATATGCCGACCAAGTGCTTGGCTCTGAGATCATGTGCGTGGTCGTCGTGTCCAGAGATGCCTGTACCCCACGACCCAGAGATACGTACGGAATGAGTTCCGCAAGATCTTCTTCTGTGAGTTCGGGTACCTGTTGTGCAGTTTCGCAACCTGCGAGCATCGCAAGTAAAAATATTAATCCAAAAAAGAAACCTAGTCTTTGCATGGGGGTATCACTGGGCTGTTAAAATGAATGGACCACTTTTATGGCGATCAAGACTGTTGATGTAGATAAACTGGTAGATCAGACAGGGAACCTGTTTGAGACCGTTGCAATCCTGTCCAAGCGCTCCCGCCAGGCTGCGATCAAGATGAAGTCGGACCTGGATACACGTCTGGCATACTTCGAAGGGTTTGACCCGGAACTGGAAGATCCACAATTCCAGGAAGAACAACGTCGTATATCCATTGAGCATGAGGTGCAGCCAAAGCCTACAGAAGTTGCAATTGGGGAGATGTTTAATTCCGAAGTCTACTTTAGGGATCCCACCTCAGAGCTCCTAGGCTAGATTTGAAAGATGGGCCTACCTATGGATGGCCTACAGAACGGAGGCGGAACAGAGTACATCGTGGTCAGGGGTGCGCGTGTGCACAACCTGCAAAGTATTGATGTGGATATCCCGCGCGATGCCCTCGTCGTGGTAACCGGGCTTTCGGGTTCTGGAAAGAGTTCGTTGGCGTTTGATACGATCTACTCTGAAGGGCAGCGGCGTTACATGGAGAGCCTCAGCGCGTACGCGAGGCAGTTTGTGGGAATGCCCGAGCGTCCCGATGTAGATCACATAGAGGGGCTCTCACCGGTGATTTCAATTGACCAGAAGACCGTCTCCCGCAACCCACGCTCAACGGTCGGCACCATCACCGAAGTGTATGATTTTTTGCGTCTATTGTATGCACGCGCAGCGACATCTTTCTCGGCTACGTCCGGTAAACCGCTTGTACGCCAATCCACGGATGAAATTATAGAAGCCGTCCAAGCCTATCCAGTTGGGACAAAAATCGAAATCCTTGCGCCGGTTGTAAAGGATCGTAAGGGCCACTACAGAGAACTTTTTGAGAGAGTATCCCGTCAGGGGTATGTGAAGGTCCGGGTTGATGGCAAGATTCGGGATATCACTCCGGGCATGCAGGTTGCCCGGTATAAAGTGCATACCATTGAGGTGGTTGTGGATCGTCTGCTGATTGAGGAAGGGATGGAGGACCGGATCGTGGAGTCCGTCAAAACGGCCTTGGGATTGGGGGATGGGGTTTTGATCATCGCGGAGGAAAAGAAAAAAGACCGCATTTTCAGTCGCTACCTGTATGACCCCGAGACCGGTAGATCCTTCCAGGAGGCGGCTCCCAAAACCTTTTCATTTAACACTCCCTCGAGTGCCTGTGCGACGTGTAATGGCCTGGGATCCTGTGAAACCTGGGACGAGTCATTGCTTGTCCCGAATCGTTCATTGAGTCTCGAGCACGGAGCGATCCAGTGTATGGATCCTTGGACTCATTATACGTTCTTTACGGGAGCGGAGATGATTCTCAAGAAACACGGGTATGAGTTGACAACGCCGGTGAAAGACATTAGCCAAACTGCTTGGGATCAAGTGATTCACGGAGCTGCCAATGGCATTATTTCGGGTAGCGCCAGCCAATTTGTGATTGCCAGAGGGCTCTTTGTTGAAATGGACTATATATTCCGCTGGGCCAACCGAAAAGAGCAGGCGAAGTTGGCGGATTTCAGGACAACCCAAACGTGTCCTTCGTGTAAGGGAGGTCGTCTATCAACGGAGGCGCTCTCGTACAGGATCAGCGGCAAGACTATTTCTGATCTGGCACAAATGAATCTTATCCGACTCCGCGAGTTTTTGGATACGGTTAGCTTTAGCAGGCGGCAGGCACAAATTGCGGCACCAATTGTCAAGGAAGTTCGGGAGCGTTTATCATTTATGATTGATGTCGGGGTTGGTTATCTGACATTGGACCGGTCAGCGGTTACCTTATCCGGCGGAGAAAGCCAGCGAATTCGCCTGGCTACTCAGATTGGTACACAGTTGACGGGAGTCCTGTATGTGCTGGATGAGCCCTCGATAGGATTGCATGCCAGAGATAATCGACGCCTGATTGCATCCTTGCGGCGCTTGCGGGATCTAGGGAATTCAGTATTGGTTGTTGAGCATGATCGTGACATGATCGAAGCGGCAGATCACCTCATTGATTTGGGTCCTGGTGCCGGTGAGCAGGGCGGGGAGGTTGTGTGCTCAGGTCCTCCCGATGCATTGTGGCAGGAAGGCGGCGATGTAAAGGGACTCACGCTTCCCTATCTCACAGGAGAGCGCTGTATCGAGATTCCAAAGCAACGCCGCAAGGTCAATAAGAGGAGGGCCATAGTACTCTCGGGAGCTACGGGGAATAATCTAAAGAATGTGACGCTCAAGATCCCGGTGGGAGTATTTGTTTGTGTGACGGGTGTCAGTGGTTCCGGAAAAAGTTCTTTGATTAATCAAACGCTAGTTCCTGCACTAAACAAACTCTTCGGCCTGCGCGCTGAAAAGAGAGCTTTGCCCTACAAGAACCTGAAGGGGTTGCAGCATATTAGCAAGGTGGTGAACATTAATCAAAAGCCCATTGGGCGATCGCCTAGGTCCAATCCGGCTACGTATATCACCTTGTTTACCGCCATCCGGGAATTGTTTGCCAGTTTACCGTTGGCACAGGCACGCGGATATAAGCCAGGACGGTTTTCGTTTAACGTGAGTGGCGGCAGGTGTGAGAGTTGTTCGGGTGCCGGGGTAGATCGCCTGGAGATGAACTTTCTTTCCGATGTGTATGTGGAGTGTGAGACCTGTCAGGGAAGACGATATAATCAGGATACCCTGGAAGTATTCTATAAGGGCAAAACGATTTCCGAGGTTCTGAACATGCGCGTGACCGAGGCAGCCGCGTTCTTTGCAAATGTCCCCAAGATCGCACGCAAGCTGGACACACTTCTTTCAGTCGGTCTTGGTTACGTACGTCTGGGGCAGCCATCCACGACAATTTCCGGTGGAGAGGCGCAGCGAGTGAAGCTGGCGAAAGAGCTTTCGCGTATCGGACGCGGAAACACACTCTATCTGTTTGATGAGCCGACCACCGGGTTACATTTTGAGGATATTCGTTTGTTATTGAATGTGTTGCAGAAATTGATTGACAAAGGCAATACGGTACTTGTGATTGAGCACAATCCGGATGTAATCAAGGTTGCAGACTACATCGTGGACATGGGCCCGGAGGGAGGCGAGGAGGGAGGCAACATTCTTTTTGCCGGTACTCCCGAGGAAATGAGCTGCCAGGAAACCGATACCGGAGACCTGCTCAGGGAAATCCTTCCTAAAAAGCGTGGGCAGTAATCCGGGAGGTCTACCGGTGCGCCCCCCTTAGTCAGGTTGGCCCGGTTTCCAGTCGCGAGTGCTGTCATGTTTGAACATAGATCTGTGACTGCAATAGATCTCACCAATCCTATTCTGAATTCCCAACCGGCATTTTGTGGGATAAAGACATGACAATGGGCTAAAGCGATCTATCATCCAGTGGCCTGCTGATAAAGTGCCCGTTTTGGGATCATCTGCTCAAGCAGATCCAATCCCTCGTCAATTTCCGCTTTCGTGATGGTCAGCGCCGGTCGAAAACGGATGGAGGATTTTCCGCATCCAATCACGATCAAGCCGTTTCTAAAACAAAGCTTTAGAATCTTATCACGCAGCGGCCGTGAGGCAACATCCACTGCACACATTAGCCCACGGCCACGTGCATTGGTCAGACATGGCGTGCAATCCGCTAATTCCTGCAGTCGATTCAAGAGGTGGCTTCCAACCGCAGCAGTATTCTCCAGGAGAGCGTCTTCCTCCATGATTTCCAGGATACGGTCAACTCGTACCATATCAACGAGATTTCCGCCCCAGGTAGAGTTGATGCGTCCGGGTTTCACAAACACATGATCGTCAACTTCATCAAGGCGCCGGCCTGCCAGCAGGCCACATACCTGCGTCTTCTTTCCGAATGCAACCAGATCCGGTGTTACTCCCAACTGCTCCCATGCCCAGAATGTGCCGGTAATTCCTGCACCGCACTGTACCTCGTCGAAAATGAGCAGGGCATCATTTTCCAGGCACAACTCTTGCAGCCTTTGTAGAAACTCGGAACGAAAGTGATTATCGCCTCCCTCACCTTGAATCGGTTCTAGCAGGATACAGGCAATTTCATTTTTGCGTTTAAGGAAGTAGGTTTTTGCTTCTTCCAAGGCTTGGGTTTCAAGGCGCTCGACCTGTTTCAGATGGTCAGATAGAGGAAAAGTAATTTTTGGATTGAGAATACGAGGCCAGTCAAATTTTGGAAAGTATCTGGTTTTCCATGGGTCAGAGGTATTGGTCAGGGACAGAGTATAACCACTACGGCCGTGGAACGCCTCACGCAGATGCATCACCTGTTGACCATGCTCGGATGAGATTCCCTTGGAGAGATTTTTTCGAACCTTCCAGTCGAATGCTGCTTTCAGTGCATTTTCGACGGCAAGTGCCCCACCGGAAATAAAAAAGGCATACGGTAGAGATGCAGGCTGTGCAACGCGCCCGAAGGTACTCAGGAATCGGGCCATATGTGTGGTCTGAATATCCGAGTTGGCAACCTTGTTGAGCGCCGCATCCTTGATCCGCGCAAGTGCCTTCTCGTCAGACTCCAGTTTCGGGTGATTCATCCCCAACATGCTGCTGGCAAAGAAGCTAAAAAAATCCAGATATGATTTTCCAGTGACCTCGTCAACGAGCCTGACTCCCTGACTTTGCCGCATATCCAATACGAGGGGTATCATTCCCGTAGCATTCATGTGTCTGCCGAAGATATCTGGAACTCGCTCAGGGTTTATTCGCATCGGTTGTAGATGATTTCTTGTCAGGTGAATGGATCATTGCATGCATTTGAAGGTACGCACGCACTGTAAAACAAATCTTCTTGGTCGTTGAATTCCAAAATTACAAAACGTCCCTCTCTTCCTGGAGAAGTTACCCTAAAAAAACGTTACGGTTCAACAGGGGACGGAGTGGACAGCTTTGTTGGACTGCCTGTGGTTGAAGCTGCACCACGGGCACGGCGCCCCGATTGGCTGCGTGTGAAACTGCCATATGGTCCGGTATACCGGAAACTGGTAGACCTGATAGACGACCACGATTTGCATACGGTATGCCAGAGTGCCCGCTGTCCGAACATGGGAGAATGCTGGACGGCAGGCACGGCGACCTTCATGATTCTCGGGAATGTATGTACACGCTCCTGTGGATTCTGCGCCGTTCAGACAGGGAGACCAGAGCCTGGATTGGATTACGATGAGCCGCGTCGCGTGGCAGATGCTGCACGGATCATGGGACTTAAACATGCGGTTGTGACGTCCGTCAATCGTGACGAGAGAAAAGATGGAGGAGCACCGATTTTTGCGGAAACCATTCGACGGATCCGTGAAGAAATTCCAGGCTGTACGGTGGAGGTATTGATCCCTGATTTTCGGGGTATATGGGACGCATTGCAAATCGTTTTGGATGAGCGTCCAGATATCCTGAATCATAATGTGGAGAGCGTCCCGAGACTTTATCGCCGGGTTCGTCCACAGGCAGACTATGAACGCTCACTGGAGGTGCTCAGGATTTCGAAAGAGCAGGGGCTGCGCACCAAGAGTGGTATTATGGTCGGGCTAGGTGAAACGGATGACGAGGTGCTGGAGTTGATGGACGATTTTGTACGGGTAGGAGTGGATGTAATGACCATCGGACAGTATCTGCAGCCAACACGGATGCACTTGGATGTGGAGGAATTTATTCACCCGGATCAGTTTAGCTGGTACAAGGAAGTCGGGGAGACCAAAGGGATCGAACATGTTGAGAGCGGCCCATTAGTGCGGAGTTCCTACCACGCGGAGCGCCACGTACAGTCAGACTGACACCATGTGAGGAACATAGGCTCCTATGTTCCTCGATTTCCATTCATTGGTACTGTCGGCAGACACGCTGCAGGATGCAATCAGTCCATCGCAGCTTCCTTCTTTGAACCCTGCAGGTGACCAATCATCAGCGCATTAAAGAACAGTTTGTAGGTTGCACGGGTTTGTCCTCTGAATTGTGGTCGGAAGCCAAAAAGGACCACATGTCCATCACCATGAGCAACCCTGACCGCCGCTGCCTCACCACCGATAGCACTCTCTTCCCCCAGGGCCCAACCACTCATCAGAAGATCCTCCTCAGCATATTGGGCAATCACTTCAACGGGTGGAGCAGGACCCGGAGCCAATTCAATCCGTCCCCCTTCCTGGAGGGTTGAGCGGCGAATTGTCGAGAACGCGCGACTGCGCACGAATGAAGCTGCGACTTTTGAGGGCATCCCATACCCGATCGGATGCGAGGAGTCTACATTCAGGCGCACGAGGGATCCCGGGACGAAAAATCTAGATCGGGGGATTCCACTTACGACATTTTCTACGGGCAGCCCAAATTGATCAATGACAAAGTCGCTTGCAGCATCCAATGCTACGAGCGTACCGCCATCCGCCACATACTTCGTCAATGCAAGCGTTCCCTCGAGTCCAAGTCCTCCGGTATATTCTTCCGGCATCATTCCTACACGATGCCCATGCAAAAGACCCTCTGTTCCTTGGCTGGGAAGCAGGATCGCAGTATAGACAGATAAATCGGAGTACCGGATATCTGCGTCATGCAGTGTGTCAACTTCAAATGCGAAAGATTCCAGGATCCACCGCGTCCAACCTTCATCCATGTTGGCAACCCAGGATTTGTATAATCCAATGCGTGGAGCTTTGAGTTCATGCAGTGGAGGGAGGTTTTCGGGAACTGGATAAAAATTTACTCCAGTCTGTTCAGCGATATCTTGAAGAGCACGATCGGACTCAATCAGGAAGGCTCCGGCAGGCCAGGCATCTTCCCCAACGACGACCGAGTCGGTCACAACCTCCACGGTCAAACCATGGCGAACGGCTTTATTGATGGCATACCGGCTACGATTTGATCTTGGGTCAATGATATACTTTCTGTGGTTCCCATCGGCAATCATTCCAGGAACCTGAGCCAGGTTTCCCGTAACGGGTATGGTTTCTACGGTGGGGAGTGTGGCGAGCCGATCCACCTGAAGACCCATCTGAAGTGGCAGGGTCCATCCAGCCAGGTCATAGGGTACGATGGGGGTGCCTCCTTCTGTTCGGCGGTCAGGATAATCCTGGGTTTCCAACAGATCTTCCAGGTAAGGTCGGAATGCCTGTGCCTTGGGAATGACAAAGGAGCCAGCTGCGTAGGTGGTATCCCCGACCGTAAATAATTGTGTAGCCTGCTCAATCTCAATGCCACCGGTGCGTAATAAATTGACCAGGTTCAACTCTTCTCCGGCATTCCATTGATCACTGGGAATCACATAGGCGGCAACGGAATCATCGGTCGAAATCGCGTCCTGACCCATTTTCCAGATATTGTAGAGCCAGCTCTCACGGCGATCTGCTGCCAGACGCAGGACCCCCATGGAACCCGTGATCATATACCGTACGGGGTCTGCAAAGTGGGACCATCCCCCTTTCCATGGATTCGGATAAAAGATGTTCGTTCCTGTTGTGGGATTCCCTCCGCTCACAAAATCAGGGATTGAATCCGGGTCAAAGAACCGGGGACTCGGTGTCGCATGTCCAACCTCCGTCAGAATTCCCACCATATTGTGGAAGTAGGGTACGGTACGCATCCCTCCGTTCCACCACATACTGAAGGTGACCCCCGAAATCACGCCAGGCATCTCTTTCATCGCAAACCGATTTGCCATTGCCGATCCAACAAGATTTACGGCAGTCGTAATCCCGGAATGGATCCGGGGATTCACTGGATCTGAAAAGGGAGGCAGAAATATTCGGGTCCAACTGGGGCTGGTTTGATGATGATTATAGACGATTTGAGGATACCATTGATTATAGAGTACCTCCGTGACAGCTTTGGATTCAGGCATATTGTTCATGAACCAATCCCGGTTATTATCATGCCCGACATAATAGTGATAGAGCCAGGGTGGGCGTGTTGCCTCAAATGGTGTGCCAACCGTCTGGTCATACCAGGAAGCGATAATATCCAGCCCGTCGGGATTCATGACCGGCATCAGTAGAAGAATGACATTATCCCGAATGTGCTGCATTTCGTGAGATTCTTCTGTCGCGACCCGCCATGAGAGTAATGGGGCCATCTGTGCACCGGCAACTTCGGTTGCATGTAGACCTGCATCAATCCAGATGACTGCCCGCCCTTCTTTCGAAAGTGCTTCCGCTTCGGCCTCGGAAACTCTTCCACGAGCAAGCGATGCACTGATCTGTTGCCATTTATCCAGAGATTCCAGGTTGTCCTCACTCGAAATCATCAGAAGCAGTAGGGGGCGTCCAAGCACGGATGTGCCAATCTCACGGAGGATCACACGATCACTGGCTTCTGCCAGTGCCTCGTAGTAGGAGACCATCTGGTCATATCGGGCAAGTTTATAGTCATCTCCAGGCATGAAGCCAAATACATCTTGTGGATGTGGGACTTGGCTCAGGGAACTGGCACAGGACAGGGCAAGTCCTACGACCAGGGATGCGAGGGTACGTGATAACTTCATGAGATTTGTTACTGTCGGATAGGTGCACCGCGCTCATTTGGGATGCAGGGACCGGTTGGGCGCTCATCTTCAGGGACGGCATAGAACTCGCGTAAGCGACTTAATTCCACTTTCAGTTCCGCCTGGGTTTCGGAATACGCGGCATCATCATACACGCTATTCATTTCCATTGGATCGGTCTCAAGATCAAAGAGCTCCCATTCATCACGGTTATAGAAATGAATGAGTTTATAGCGGTCAGTTCGAACCCCATAGTGCCGTTCCACGCAGTG
This sequence comes from Rhodothermales bacterium, assembly GCA_965116685.1. Taxonomy (GTDB): domain Bacteria; phylum Bacteroidota; class Rhodothermia; order Rhodothermales; family Bin80; genus Bin80. Next base: position 2,283,657 of record OZ220707.1, read on the forward strand.
GTAGCCGGGATATTCGTAGTACTGGTAATAGTGACTGGTACGCCAGCTTTCAGGGGTTTCACCCAGGAACAGTGGTTTAAGGCTTTCTCCCTGCATATCGCTGGGAACACTCACGCCTGCCAAATCGAGGAAGGTCGCTGCAAAGTCCAGGTTCGACACCATCGCATCATTCACGCTGCCGGGTTGGATTTTTCCTGGCCAGCGAACAAGCAGTGGAGCCACCAGTGATTCTTCGTACATCCAGCGCTTGTCATACCATCCATGCTCGCCTAAGTACCATCCCTGGTCCGAGGAATAGATTACGACCGTATTCTCTTCGAGGTTTTGTTCTTCGAGATAATCCAGGAGGCGTCCGACATTGTCATCCACACCGGCTACTGTACGTAAATATTCTTTTGCATAGCGCTGATACTTCCATCGGGTCAGGTCGTCACCTTCGAGGTTTGCCTCCAGGAATTCTTCATTCCGCGGACCGTAGACTTTTTCCCATCCGACTGCCTGTTCTGCATTCATACTCCGGGGAGGTGTCAGCTTGAGATCCTCCACATTCATATGCCTCGCAATGGTCATGCCTTGTTCAGCTGCGGGAGATGCACGATTCGAGTAGTCATCAAACAGATTTGCAGGCTCCGGGATATCTTCGTCTGCATACAACTCGAAGTGGTCCGGCCCCGGATGCCATTCCCGGTGAGGTGCCTTGTGCTGGTACATAAGCATAAAGGGTTTTGCAGGATCCCGCTGTGTATCCAGCCAGTCCAAGGCCAGATCTGTGATAATATCTGTCGTGTAGCCTTCAATCTGAATGGTATCTCCAGGAACGAGGAAGCGTGGATTGTAATAGGGCCCCTGGCCGATGAGGACTTGCCAGTGATCAAATCCGGTTGGGGCACTTTGCAGGTGCCATTTTCCGATCATACTGGTTTGGTAGTCCGCAGTCTGCAGTAGTTTCGGGAACGTTTGCTGCGTACCATCAAATCGGTTCCCATTGGTGAGCTGTCCATTGAGATGGCTGTGTTTGCCCGTCAGAATGACTGCGCGGCTGGGCGCACAAATCGAATTCGTGACCAGACACTGCGTAAAGCGCATGCCTTCATGAGCAATCCGATCCAGGTTCGGAGTTTCATTTACGACGGAGCCGTAAGCGCTCAGCGCCCGTGCAGTATGGTCATCCGTAAAAATAAACACAATGTTCGGCGGCGGCGGTTGCTCTTGCGCACATCCTGCCAACACCAAAAGAAAGAGAGGGATAAGTTTTAGAAGTTTCATGTATTTAATGGGTTATAGTCAGATCCTCTAAACCTAAGCATTTCCCAGCAGTATTTAGTCAGTCTGATGGAAATATCCATCATGCTTACCTTTGTCCAGTATAACCAAACTCATTTCATCAAATGACAAATAACCGCACACTTGCGATCTTGAAGCCCGATTGCGTTCGCAGGTGTCTGACAGGAGAAGTACTGCGTCGGATCGAAATCGCAGGATTCAAGATCTGTGCGTTGCAGATGCAACAACTGACGCGTAATCGGGCGGAGGGATTTTATGAAGTACATCGGGAACGTCCATTTTTCAACGACCTGATCGACTTCATGACCAGCGGCCCATGTGTTCCGATTGTACTGGAGAAAAAAGATGCCGTAGAACGCTTTCGAGCTTTTATTGGAGCCACTGATCCAGAGCAGGCAGACAAGGGAACCATCCGCAGGCTTTTCGCAGACAGCAAAGCGGAGAATATCGTCCATGGCTCGGATTCATCGGAAAATGCAGAAAAGGAAATTGCATATTTTTTCGGAGAGTCGGGCATTCCAACTGATGCTGTTGTATGAGGCGTTTCATATTTCTGACCATTTTTCTTAGTACTGGGTCTGTGTTTGCCCAGGAAACCGTCGTGCGCACAGGAGCAGACATTCTAGTAGAATCCGGGTTTGACCGCATTGCCGGACATACCGTTGGATTGATTGTGAATCATACTGCATTGGTTGGAGACGAGCACCTCATCAATTTGGTGCATGCTTCACCAAAGGTCACGCTAGGGGCCATCTTTGGGCCTGAGCATGGACTGCGTGGCACGGTCGAGGATGGGGAAGCGGTGCAGGACGGGGTTGATCAGCTCACCGGTGCACCGGTTTACAGCCTCTATGGGAAGACCCGCAGGCCAACACCGGAAATGTTATCCGATCTGGATGTACTGGTTTTCGATATCCAGGATGTGGGAGCCCGGTTTTATACGTTCATTTCTACGATGGGGCTGGCAATGCAGTCGGCAGCAGAAGCTGGGATTCCATTTGTAATCCTGGACCGGCCAAATCCTCTTTCCGGCGCCTATGCATCAGGGTTTATTCTGGAGCCGGAAGTGCAATCATTTGTAGGTCAGTTCTCAATCCCGATTGCTCATGGTTTGACCGTGGGCGAATTGGCCACCATGATCAAGGGGGAGGCTTTGCTGCCCGGTCTGGATTCCCTCGGGCTGGAAATTATTCCGATGCAAAATTGGACGCGGAGCATGCAGTGGACTGACACAGGTCGGCCCTGGAATCCTACTAGTCCGAATATCCCTGAGTTTGAGACGGCGTTGGTTTACCCGGGCACATGCTTCTTCGAAGCCACTTCCGGGAGTGAAGGTAGAGGGACTCGAGCCCCCTTCCTTCAGGTGGGAGCAGTCGGAGTCAATGGGAGTGAGATCGCTGCGACTCTTAACCGTAAATCCCTGCCAGGGGTATTCTTTGAAGGTGTTGAATTCACGCCGGAGCCCCTAACCAGTATGGATTCCGCGCCCAAGTTGAATGGACAGGTCATTCAGGGTTTGGGAATTAAAATCACGGACCGTAGGATTTATCAACCGGTTGAGGTAGGCATACATATCTTTCATGCATACTACCACGCGGTACCAGCTGTAGATGAGTTTTTAACCAGGCCCGAATGGTTGGCCAAGCTTTCCGGGACCACGAAACTTGCCGGCATGCTGATGTCCATGACACCGGAAGAGATTATAGCATCATGGCAAGATGAGCTTACCAATTTTATTCGGCGGAGCGAGTACTATTACTTGTATGAGTAGAGTTTCGCCAGAGAATCGCATAAATGATCTCAAGGTATCCACCCAAGATCAGCAGCGGAGCGACGTAAAGCGAGAGCACGCCGTCCACCTCATTCTCCAGGCGCATGATGGCATATCCAAGAACAATTGCCAATACACCGAGGGCGACCAGCACGTAATTGTGGGTCGACAGAATCATGGAGCGTTTCTTTACACGGCGCCTCCTAGGCTGGAATTTGACAGATTTTTTGGATCGAGGCATGTACAGAGGTGGATCGTGTCTGATTTCACCAGCAGACACCATTTAAGTTTCAGGGCCTGATGGGTGACTTGTTACGCCTCCTCTTTATTGGAACCGTCATTGTCACCCTTCAATGGCTTTTCTTTGGAAGGTTAGATTTGTGGGGTGCTACTCCAGATGTGGTCTTGCTTTTTGTCGTTTGGGTTGCCGTGCGTTATGGCCAGATCACCGGCACTATAGCGGGTTTTCTGGTGGGTTTTGCACTGGATGCAATCTATGGTTTATGGGGAATCCAAATGTTTGTGAAGACGGTAATCGGCTTCCTGATTGGTCTTCTGAATATGATTAACAGCGAGTTTTTTGTCAGGTCAGTCCGTCGAGTGATTGAGACAACTCTGGTCATTGCATTGGTACATAATAGCCTACTCGCATTCTTTGTTGTAATGCAGCGGGGGGGTGGTTGGGGATATATTTTATGGGTACTGTGTGTAGGAAGTACCTTGTACACGACGCTGGTTGCTTTTCTTGCTGCGACCTTTTGGCGCAGATAGGGGGCCGCGGCAGGTGCAGCCCTTAAGCACTATATGGCAGAGTCCCCCATCACTGAAAGCGGACACGCAGATAACTACGGATTTTTTCTTTACAAAGAAATGTACTCTGATCCAAGGTAACTGTCTTTCTCATATCGGTGCGTGGGCATTTTTTTCGCATTCAATGGCCATCCAGCAGAGAAGCTTAATATCGTCTTTTTCAATGAGCGGTAGGGGCGGCGGGGGCTGGCTTGGCTCCAGGCCAGTCTTGATGACGTAATCTACTAGCTCATGCGACAGATTTTGTTTCTCCGAATTATTGAGATTTTCTTTGGACTTGAACAGAGAGCGAAGTTGGTTCTGTTCACGACGTGGCCAAGGCGATTCTAGAATGTCAAGAGCCTTTCTTGTAGGGGCCGAGTTTATATCTCGAGGAGGGAATTCACGAATAAATTCGGCAACCTGCTGATTGATACGATCCACTTTGGGTTGTAGATTAGCCGGATCTGTCTCGTGCATCCAGTGTTTCAGAATGTGAGACTGAGCGACATTCCAGAAGTCATATACATGCTCATGAAATCCATCTGGTTGCCAGGTTGGAGTATTTTCTTCACATTCAATCATGCGCAGGCATGTTCCCATCTCATGGATGATGGATTCTGTTCCACTGACTGGCTTCCAGTCGGGAGTTGCCGGGATGAAGCGCAGGTAAGGGCGTTCATAGTCTGAATCATGTCCTACGACCGCGCAGAAAAATAGACCACGCTCTCGGCCCTTTCTCATGCCTGAGCCAGTTTTCCATGGCAGTTTTGCAATTTCGTCCCCCAATTCTGCGTATGCCTTGCGTAGTGTCTGACGATATTCTTCGCCGGTCTGGGTAGCTGCCACGGTCCCTCCGCGCTCAAAGAGGGAGGGATCTTCACGCAGTAGTTTTTCGATTTCCTGACGTGTTTCTGTGAAAACCTGCTCCCCGTGTGCACTCTCTTCCAGGGGTGCTGCAACCCCTACGCTTGCTGCTGCCATGGCCAGTTTACCCAGAATCCGTGATTCCAGGTTTAGAAGCTCATCAAGCCGATCAGTCGGGAAGATGGTTCGCAGGAATACCCGTTTGTGAGGGCTGTTGATTCGGTCAATGCGACCGTGTCGCTGCACCAGTCGCATCGGGTTCCACGGAACATCATAGTTGATAATATGGCGGCACTGCTGCAGATTGACGCCCTCGGCCAGGATGTCCGTAGTAATCAGGATATCATATAGGTCTGTATCTGCACCGGATCTTGCCTGCATGGAAACAGGAGTAAATCCTAAAACAGCGCTATCCTTGGAAACTTCGCCAAAGTCTTGCGAGCCGCTTACAGCGACAAGCCGATTTTGAAATGATGCAAGCTCTGGGCGGTTTTCCAGTTCCTGTTTGAGAAAATCCCAAATCCATTTAACGGTATCTGCAAAGGAAGAGAAGATCAGTACTTTTCGTTTCTGGGCTTCGTCAATGGCACTGGATGCCTCGCGTTCGGCTTGTGTAGCGATTTCGCAGAGTACATCTGACAATGCCTTGAGCTTGGCATCTCCTTCATTGGAGATGGATGCTGCGGAGTTTTCTAAACTCTGCAGCAGGTCCCGGTCGTGTGACACATCATTTTTGAGGCGAGTAGTATCAAACTCCCTGGCATCCGCAATGTCTTCGGCATGCTTTTCCAACAGATCGTCAAAGAGTTCTTCAAACAGACCTTCGTCATCGCCCGAAACATCTTGTAGAAAGGCCGTGGTCACAACATGCCCCCTTTCCAGAGCTTTAAGAAACTGGTCATGTTGCCGAATCATTTTTTGTACGGTTTCCCTGAAGGCAAAGCAGGAAGATTCAAATCGTTTCAGTAGCCCTGAGCGCAGTAGTCCCGTCATTGCGCGTACACGGCCATTTTCCTCCGGGTCCAGTGATTCAAACCGGTATGCATCTGGCATGTAGCGAGCGAAGAGAATGTTACGGTTCCCATCGGAATCCAGTGCCTCCTCCAGTTGGTCAAAAAATCCAGGTAATTGATCTTCCAGTGTGTAACGGACTGTGATTGCCTTGGGTTTGGGAAATGCAATGGCTCTCGGAATTCCGTCTGATCCCTTGATGGTATCACCGGAATAATGTTTTTTTACAAACTGGCGTGTCCTCTTAACGGTCGTTGCATCAATGATCGGATAGAGTACATCTGGATTGAGATTTGTAGGATCTGTCCGCATGGCATCAATAAAACGCTGCCGGATTGATAGAATTCCCCGATCGGCGAGGTGGGCATCTTGTCGGACGAAAAAATGGATTAGGTAGTATAGATCCCAGAGCGAATTGTTAACGGGGGTTGCCGTGAGTAGAAGTAGGTCTCGTTTTTGACCAAACAGTAGGCGGCGCAGAGCAGCAGCTCGGCTTGGAGTATTGGGATTGCGGTAATTGTGGGCCTCGTCGACAATGATGAGTTGGTATTCTTCTAGGTTCCGTTTTAGATATTTACCAGACGCATTGGGACGTTGCTGATCTTGTAATTGCTCATCACTTGCCAACTGTTCAAAGGACACGCACTCAACAGCACGTGACATTCCGTAATCGCTTAAAAATTGATCCCACGTACTGTCACGCAGTGCGGCAGGGCAAATTAATAGTGCACGTTGGCGGTGAGCACTATAAATTCGCAGAATATCCCCGGCGATGAATGTTTTACCGAGGCCAACCTCATCGGCTACAATTGCTCCGCCTCTTTCACGGATCAGGCGGAGTGCACGAGCGACCCCGTGTGTCTGGAAGGTTGTCAGCGGAAGGTTGCCATTCTCCTGAATTTCTTCCTCCATCTCTTTGCCGTAGAGTTGCCAGAGCACCCGAAGAAAAATCCTCCACGGAGTTCGTGTCTCAAATACCACCTCATAGATCTCCGCCAGATTATATGGTTCTGCTTCCTCCCAGAGATCATCAAACCATTGTTTGGCTTCATGGAGAATAGCGGGGTCAAAGCAGCCCAAATTCAGCTCAAGGTTTTGAGTAAGCCCGGCTCGGGTCAAGTTCGACGAGCCGGCGATGATCCCTCCGTCTCCATGAGAGCTATGGATGTAAGCTTTGGCATGCAGAAAAGACTTTGTATATCGCCGAACCTGCATATTGCCGCTGCGAAGGACGCTAATCAGCGCTTCCAGCGCCGCACGGCTGGTTTGATTGAAGGGTAATTGATCTCGATCATATGCGAGATTTTTCTCTTGTTTATTCCAAGCTGTGTGAATACGTCGCTGCTGATGATCCCTGGGAGTTTCGTTGAGTCGTTTTGGGTCGGGGATCGGAAGTCCACGGGGGTCGGCTCCAAGCAATAGCCGAACATGAGGGATATCTTTCAGGTGATCGGCAATATATTTGAATCCTGCCGGGCTGAAAAAGGCGGTTGCGATACGAAGTTCATCGGGGATCTGATCTGTCTGCGTGGGATCAGGACTTTGTAGAGTATTTGCCAGCGCCCGGGCCAGCGTATTCCTGTTTTGGTTGTCAATAAAGGCGAGGTCTCTATCCATTATCGGGTTTCCATACAAACCGGGCCTTCTCTTGGCGCAGCATGTCGAATGGGGTAATACATTCCACTTCCAGCTTTTGGCACACAGAGGGGATCTTTATTCGACCCTTTCGAGATATGACCCCTTCGAGAGTCACAACCTTGAAACTATTCGACAAGGCATACGCTATCAGGTGAGCGTCTGCGGTGTCTGAGAATTCATCAATGTCAGATAGCCTATGGTTTTCATTCTTCAAGTGGCCTGTGACGCATTGCAGGTGGTAATCAAAATCTTTGGGAGATTCAAGAAAGAGCCCTTCTTTATGATCACGCGCCCATCCGGTAAGCTGATCTTCCTGACGACAGATTTCCTCATACACCTTATATATACTGAAGACTCGCCCCTCTGTATTAGCATGGACCAACCAATCCCAGAATCCAGGGTGAAAATCGAAGCTGTAGTAGAGGTTTTTCGCACTAATGAAGACATTCGTATCCAACAGATACATTGCTCAATTTCCCCCTCTAAGACTTTCCGCAAATGCATCCAGAGTAGATGTCTTTTTGATCCCCAGATAATGAAACGCCTCCGTAAATAATGTCTGACCAGCGAGTGTACTGTCCACAAGTGCTTCACTGAACCGCCGGCCAACGCGGGTCTTGAGTGTTGCATGAAAATTGCCGCCTCCACTTCCTCGTTTTGGCTTGATCTGATCTAACAGGTAACGATATTGATTCGTGAACTCGTTGCGTTGCAGCGCTCCAATGTTAAGGAGGCGGCGAAGCACGACAAGCGTGCTTACTTTGTATTGACGTGCCAGTCGTTGGAGCTCATCAGATAAGTCAGTAGCTTCCCGGAATTCTTCATCCAGTGATGCCACGGGAACAAGTAGTTCGGCCGCCACCTCATTACACCAACGCTCGGTGACATGTAAGGGGAACGAATCGGGAGCCACATTGGATAGGCTGGATTCTCCTAACCAGATATGCGCGAGTTCATGTGCAAGCGTGAAAATCTGTGCTGCTTTGGTGTCCGCACCATTAATGAATATTAGGGGGGCAAGGTCATCTGCCAGAGCAAAACCACGAAACTCCTGGGGATCAAGTTTTCGATGTGGGTTGTTCCCGACAACGCCACTGATCATGACAAGGATGCCCAAATCATCGGCTTGGTCAATAAAGTAGCGCAGCGCATGTGTCCAGCTTGGTAAGTCCTTACGCTCTTCCATGCCAAAACCCAAGGTGGTTTGAATCTCCTTTGCCGTAGTTTCAATGTCACTTTCCACCGTAGCGGAGCCCACAAATGAAAGCGGCTCTTCGCCCTTGATCAATGCAAAGGTTTGATACCAGTCCTGGCGTTGTTGACACAGATAGATGGTGTCCAAAAGATTGGCACTGGGCCGCAAAATTTTCCGATCTCCCGCTGTACGCAAATCCTGAATGGGCATTTTCTCTTCCATCGGTTCTGACATGAAGAGGGCTAAAGTAGGAACATGTGTAAATCTGGCGAAATCCTCCATCTGCTTGAGTGTTGGCTTCAGGGTGCCACTTTCCCATTCGTCATACTTCGGAAACCGTTGGCGCAGTTTTTCTGGATCTACCTGTCCGCGTTTGCATGCCCATTGCAGGAGTGCGGGTTTCACGTTCATACGTGGAGTCATTGTTTATCCCTCCAAGCTTGGAAGTGATACAATACGCCGGATAACCGTGTTTCGAAATCCCAACCCTCGTGGAAGGTTTCAAAAATGTGGACGAGTTGAGACTCGCTGAGTCCGTACAGATAAGCGACGACTGCATCCAGTTCATGGATGTGGTCTTCTTTTTGGGATTTGTCTAGGGGGCCGCAGTTGACGTCAACTTTTTGAGCCCATTCGTCAAAACGTTCATCCGGGCAGGCCAGTCGCCCCGCGAGACTAACGACGCGTTGCCATAGAATGCTTTCACGAGAAGGGCGCGGAATAGGGAATGGGTTGATAACGAAAAAGTTGACATGCAACTCGACAAAGCGCCGCGCATACCAATCAAGCGGGAGAGAAGAGAGAACCCCAAGTAGGAAAGCCTGATCCTTTTCGGTTCCTTCGGGCCATAGAAAGTATGGAGCCGCATTGGTTATGAATACGTTCGGTGGGACGAGGCAGGTAATGACGGTCCGCTGATTTGTCCGATTTGTAATATCCCTGAAGGCAATTCGGGGACGGTAGCAGGGTAAAGTCTCGGGATATCGAAGATGTTGTGGGGGAAACTCATTATGTGCGCTGCGGGGGTTATTTCTTGCTTTCCACCGTTTGGATTGAAGAAACTCCTGAACCGATTCAGGGTCAGCCCAGGCATAGTATTTCTCCGTATCCGGTGTCCAGAGATCAAAAGATGCCCCCTTGTACACCGGCCAGAAACCTTCTGGACGTTCCTTGTTTTCTAGATCCATCAGGGGCTTCTGATTGGTGGCATGTAGTTCCGTGTCTGGACGCGCTCTCCACGTTTCCTCTTTTTTCAGATCCAATCGCGGAGATTTTCTTAGCTGTGCGAAAACCTTAACCGAATCTGCTTTTGGTAAGAGAGGAAGGGAAACTGTATCATTCCAACTCTTGACCTGTTCAAGAGTAAAGGATTCAGGCCTGCTGGTTGTATCTGCCTTGAGTTCAGCCAGCGAGGTATAAGGGCCTCGCAGAGCAATTGTCTCCCCTTTGGGCTTCCCGTGTTGTGCACATACGAGAGAGATGCTATATTGCTGATGGATTTCGTCAAAGATCCATCCTGCGCGATTGGTCAGAGTAGTGACCTCCACGCTTTCTGCCCCTGCAAACAACGCTTCGCGGAAATGCGTACTTCCCTTGACAGCAAGAGCACTCCGCGGCAACACAACACCAATAGATCCCCCATCTGCACTGGATAAATACCAAAAGCGCCAACAGAATGCTTTGTAGAGATCCGGATCTCCAGTACCCATCCCGAGATAAGCACCACTCACGAGTGCTTTACGCAATTGATCCATTTCATAACATTCTTGCTCATAGAGCGCAACTAGGTCGGGGCGTTCTTTCCGCAGACGCTTCTTTTCAGCCTCTTGTTTTTGCTGCGACATGCCGCGTAACCCGGGAAAGTGTCTTGCCCAGAAGGCGTCTTCTTCAACCACAGTTTCTTGCCATGGAGGATTGCCGAGGATCACATCAAAACCTGGTCTCTCCCGAAGAAATACCTCTGGAAAAGCAATCGGAAAATGGACAGACGAAAGAGTTTGCAGGGTTTCCCTGCACATATCCAAGGCGTCCTTCATTCTGCGAGTTTTGACATCCTTTGGAAGATCTGGGAATTCATTCCAATCTTCAACTAGAGCTGTGATTACGGAGTCATTACTAATCGGAGCAGCAGTGAGAAGGTCACATAGAATTTTCGTGCTCTGAACCGATTCTCGAATATCTTTCTGCACTTCGCGTGCTTCCTTAACATCATCCAGAGAGGCATCATTACTATTGGCAAGACGACGAAGCGGTTTCTTTGCGTTACCGAGGAGTTTCTCTGTATCAAGTGTGAAAAGTGGACGTGAAAGTTTTTCGTATGTGTCTCGTATCTCAGCAATACTTCCCATACCTACCAGTGCATTCCCGTGGATCAATGTTCGGTCAAGAAAAGACAACGGCAATCCAGGCACGAACGTGTGGATCCATACGGCGAGCCGTGCAAGTTGAACGGCAAGCGGGTTGATATCTACGCCATAGATGCATCGCCGCGCAATCAGCCGTCGAAGCAGTTGACTATCTTCAATGGAATCACCGATACGGGTCTCACTCAGCTGCTTCATTGCTATGGAACGTAGATCCGCCAATTCATTCATGACTCCCGGAAGGTTGCGCTGCGATTGAGCGAGATAGTCTACCATCTGTTGCTCCATCAGATCAATGGCGCTGATCAGAAAATGGCCCGAGCCCATCGCAATATCCGCAACACGAAAATCAAAAAACGCCTCGCTGGCATCCGTATCGTCCAGTTTGTCAAGTCGTGCAAAGTGATCCTTCAGTGCTGGCTCGAGTGTTCCTTCTAGAAGATGATCCACCGCAAACGATTTCGTATAGTAACTGCCGGACGATTTCCGTGCTCCAGAACGATTGTGCAAATAGACCTCACCTTCGGATACAATCGGTTCCTCTCCATCCTTCGCGGGGACGTAGACCTCAGCGTTCTTTTGCGTTTTTAGTACAAGGTCCATGTCGGCCCTTGCCAATCCAGATTCAAGGAGCCCTTCATAGATGGTGCCAAATTCACGAACACCAAGTGAGCGAAAATCAACCGGTCCAGGTACGCCTTCTCTAGTCTGAATCACCAATAGATCGCGCAAAGCAACTTCAAAGCAGTCGTTGGGCAGCATGATCTCCGACAATGCAGCGCCTGCTTTTGAAATCTCTCCATCATCCAAGAACAGAGCCCCGCCGTATGCCGGCACATCCCACTCCACGTTCCCCCGAGCTACAGCCTGCCAGAGATGTACCGTTTCTTGCCAGTGTGTGGATCCTTCGGCAATCGGTGTTTCCTCTCTGACTGCATCGGCCAGTTCCTGTGCCTTCATTTTCAGGGATCGGCGTTGGTAGGCACTGTTATTCTGATAGGGGAGCAGGTCCCGGTCTTCGGCATAGGCGATAAACAGAAGACGAAACAGCACGGTCAGGGCCATTTCATAGGTGAGGGCAAGGTCTTCTGGATTCGGTGCGGCGATACCGCGTGCATGGGTGATCCCCTGGGCCAGAACAGGGACTACACGATCGTAGATGCGTTCTCGTAGACGTTTCGCGAGATCCCCTGCAAAGCGGGTTGATCCTTCCAGAATCGTGTAAAGACTACCGTTGGGTGCCAATGCTTCGGCCGAGTAGAGGAGCCACAAATAATGCAGTTGCTCGTCAGAAAGCAGCCAGGGTTGGCATTCAATGTAGGTTTCTGTACGGCCCCGCCGCCCCACACCCACATTTATATCTGTAGTGTAGAGGCGAATTCGGTTTCCCTGGGTAAAGATGATCCATTTCAGGTCTTCGTTGTCCGCCTTCCTGAATGCGTAGCTGACAGGAGAAAGCTGGTTAAAACGTTGCTCTTTGTGCACTACAGATTCGTTCTCGTGTAGCATGACGGCGAGGGCTGTTTTGCGGTCATTGCTTCGAAGCACACTCGTAAGGTTGTCCAATGGTTCAATAGAAAAGCCAAGTGCCACCAGCAGATCAGATCCTCGTTTCCCTGTGACAACCTGTGCTTTTCTCTTGGCATCTTTCAGGTCTGCTCGTTTAGGGACCCCATACTCCAATTCATGCAACGCCAGCAAGCCTTCATTTCTGAGTCCAGGCAGTGTAGTTCGAAATGAAGATTTGGTTTGATCAAACAGGCGACGGGCAGATTCCCGGTCGGGTTGATCCAGCAACTCACGGCACAGCCGTTCAACTTGGCCTGGATCCATATCAGGATAGATGGGTGGCATGTCACCTGCAGGACCACACAGGGACGCCTGATCCGAATGCAGAATGACCAAGAGTAGGGGGGCTGCTCGATTTGCTTTCCGGGCTTTCCACACCTTCCTGATCTCCCCGTCACTGGGTCTATTGATTGCATGTGCAACCGTAATTTCCATGGCCGGGGACCCCTTACCAATGAAAAGCCCGGCCGATCTGAGTTGAGAACTCCCGACAGGCGACCAGGGGCGCTTGATTAAATCGACAAGAAATTCAGGACTTTCCTGCATGATGATCTCAGGGAATGAATGAGTATACAACTTCTTGTATAAATTGCCACTCCCGCACACATTGTTTGGGATAGGTTGATATCGAATCAGGATTACTTGGACGGAACCAATTTGAGTGACATAGAATAAACAGCGCCATTGCCCTGTAGCTCAATTGGCAGAGCGCCTGGCTCTGGACCAGGAGGTTCCAGGTTCGAATCCTGGCGGGGCAACTACGGATCTTTTTTGGTGACTGCAAGAAATCCCGCATAAGCTTCCGCTGAATCCTCTGGGCGCTCCCTTGTATGAAGCACGCTGATTGCTCCGTCCAGATAGAGTGCGTCGGTTACTCCTGCAGTATCTCGAAACCAAGACGCAAAGTCAAAGAAGTTGACCGCACCGTTTGTGATGGCAATGATCGCTTGACCGTCCTCAGATATTCCGATCCCGTTCCGTAGGCGGCAGTTTTTAGAGCCTGGAGTGAAGGCGGGATGGATTTTGTTGTTCTGCAGAAGTAGAGGACCTGATTGAAGTGCGTAATCTACTTCAGGCTTTGCCACGCCAAAGCGTACGGATTCGAGAATGCCGAACTGATTATTCTGAGTAAAGAATACTCCGTTGGGTTTGAGATAGAAATTCCCGTATCCGTCCTCAAGATTTAAGGGGCGCAGTTCTCGGCCGTTTTCCACATAGAGTCCAGTAGGTACGAGTCCTGGTTCAAAAATGCCGGCATTGGTAACAGTAACGATCGAATGACCTGCATGCTCAAGCCAGTCCACAACGTTCTGTATATTTTCAAAGGGTTCATTGGATGTTGGATTTCTCCAATGCAGCGTGATGTTATGCAGTGCAGGGTTGACATGAACAGTGTCATACGGCTGTGATGCATTTAGAACACAGGACTGATTTTGCAATGACTGTTTGATGGTACTACAGCCTGTCAGCAGGATTGCTGCCATACCCCATAACCAAAATAGTTTTGGTAGAGTGCCAGACCGTGCACGAAATGCTTTGGCCTGATAGGTGGCATCTGGATATCGAAATTCCCGGATAGGAGTCAAGGGCAGGGTTTGTGGCTTCGTTTGCGTGATCATGGGGATTAGATCATAATACAAGTTCGCCATTTCATTGAGGATCAATCGTCTATGGTTTGAAGAAAAGAGGTAAAGACATGCCAATCATTCACTTAATCCAGGAGCGTGCCGATTTATGCCCTAAATTAGCCGGATCACCAAGTGCAACAAACTGAATGGGTTTTACATGAGGTTTGTTTGAAAGGGAGATTCATCATCATCAGATCAATAGGGGGAATGTTATATGAAAATACGGAAGGGCCTAACGGCGTTCATTTGCAACAGAAATTCGAGCATTAATTTGCTGCTGAATGGAATTATCTACCTATAGCGTGTAGCTTGGCGCTTATTCTAGATTAATCCATAGACCCTCTCCCTCTATCTTTGTAGGACTCGGGTTTCACGGTGCGCATGGGCAGCTGAATCAGTCCTATTTGCACGCGATGCTACCCATCATGGCCGTTAAACAGGTACTTGGCGAGTACACGAAGCGGAGTGTACATCGTGCCGAATGCAGTGCCAAGCATGGCAATCAGAACTCTATAGTCAATGTTGACTTGCGATTTGTCTGAGCTACTTTTCACAATGAGCACAGCTGTAAAGATCAGCCAGCCTACTGCTATCACACCTGAAACGATTGCAAAGGGAAGTCTGTACTTGTTTTTCTGTTGTTCTTTCTTGGCTAGTTCTGCCTCCTTGTCTGCCGCCGCTCTTTCCTTCCTTAGCCGTATCTCATCCCTGGTTGCTTTCTCATACTGGGGATCATCAACATTCCAATCAATGTTGCGTAGCGCCTCTCCTGTACGCTGTATCTCCTGGGCGAGGTGGTCAGGCAGGTGTTGTTCCGGCGTATTCGACATTTTCCGACGTTGCGACCTTTTTTCGCTTCTCAAACTCCTCAAGTATATCCTGTTGGGGAATAACAACTCCAGTGGCACCGGGAATATAATTCTTTGCCCATGCCCCCCCCGCCCAATGCGTTATCCTTATGAGCTTTGAGGCTGACACCAGCCCTAACTCGTCGTAAATAATGTCCAAGGTTGTCCTTTCGCTGCCTGGTGGTAGTGGGCGCCTGTTGTGGCCTATGCCGGTTATTGTGCTTGATCCGTAAATGCGCAACTCCCTGTATAGAACAGGGTGTACGGGGCCGAACTCCCATGCCTCGAAATCACCCCGAACGAGTGGCTCGTCGCGGTTTCCTAGGTGGATCATGTGAGCAAGATAGAGGAGTTTTTGGAGTTCAATCTGCGTAAGTGTCCAACCCGATTTCTTGCACAAGTGATTCGCGGCGTCAAGCACTGATACAGCCATATCCTCGTCCGTTGTGGTGGTTGTGGTGTAGTAATGTTTCCTAAGTTCCCCTAGGAGTGGTTGTACGGCGATGTATAGGTGTAAGTTCATAATTTGTGAACACAATGTGGATAACTACATGTACCTGAGTAGCGAGAACCAAGCAGGTCACCGCATTCATTGGCCACGAAGCCGGTGAAGGATTGACCACTACTGGTGCTTCATGTATTGTCACTGTCGGAATCCGTTGCCCATATCCCAGTAACGACACACAAGCCCGTTCTGCCAAATGTAGCGCGCAAGTCAGTCCTACGCCGATTTGCAGTTGAGAACATGCGGGTCAAATCAGCGATCCCGATGTCCTTTCGAAATTGTCTGCTCGGTGCGCTGCTTGTCGCATTCGCACCTTAAAATGTTATTCGTTAATATGGAATTGGCGGGCGTTACAGCTTCACATGACCTCCCATTTGTCAAAGAACAGGTCGCTGGCATTCGTGGCTCCAGTATTTACATGGGCATGGAAGCGATGATCAGGTTGGACAAGCTTTTTGATATTCTCAGGTATATCCTTCATGTTGATCCTAACTTTGGTTCGGGTGCTCCAGGCAGGAACAACAACATAAAAGAATTGCCGCTCATTGTCTACAGCATCCACACGCACGAGGGTTCGCCAAGGGCGACGCGAAGGTTGTGGTTTTTCAGCTAATTGCTGTAAACTCTGCTCCTGGGCAGACTTTAGTTCAGTTGGCTCAGGTCGCTCCATTTGAAGTAATCCAGGAATGTATCTCAATGATCTCGTCAGATGGGTGCATCATCAAGTCTGGTACAAAGGACTTGTCTAACAACAATCAAATTTAAGTCAAAAATTCCATTGGAGGAGAGCCGCAACGAAGCAGAGAAGCAAGCTGTAAGGACTCAATTCAGGTTCTTAGCTGTATGCTTGAGCAGTAGCCTCAAAAGGTTCGGTGAAATAGCGCATAAATAACTCCCCATATGCGGCCATCGCGATGGAGAACTTGTTGCCGGTATCAGATTTGCGAGAGGTGCCCGCGTCAGGGCCGGAAGGTTTTACCGTGACGGGGAACCGGGATAATTTCACGACATCGGGATGGGCCAGATATACGGCAGCCAATGGGTCCCAGGCGTAAAAGACACCCTGCTCTGCATGCGGGCGAACCGACTCCAGTACCTCTGTGGTCATGCGCCCTACGGGGCAGCGGGCCATTTTTGCGAATTGATCAATGAAGGGGATTTTGACGGGTACCTGATTGGTAGCATCCAGCGGAATCAGTGTAATCGGCAGGTCAGAGGAGAAAACTTTTGATGCAGCCAGTGGGTCTGCAAAAAAATTCCACTCCGCTGTTGGGGTGGGTGAAATAAATTCTCCTGAGTCATTCACATTTCCCGGTACCGCCAATGCCCCACCCATGATCACGAGTTCCTGGATAGCCGGAGCAGAGGCTCGGGTTAGATTAGCCAGGTTTGTAAGGGCACCAAGAGCCAGCACACGGACAGGTCGGGACGCCCGTGAAAGTCTACGCTGCAGGAATGATACGGCGTGCTCTTCTTCGGGAGGAATAAATGCCTTCGGAAGGCTTACGCCGGGAAGATCATCTGAAAGCTCGCGCCAGCGTCGAGGAAAGGCAGCATCTCCCGACGACGGTTCAGAATCACCAACGTATACCGGGATATGTCCTGTGGCAAATGCTGCAATGACACGGGCAATATTGATTGCGCCCCGATCTGCGTGAGCAAGGCCATAGGAGATCGTAATCGCTTCCACCTGGATGGTTGGCTGAACCAGCAAATACCCTAGTGCCAGAAGATCATCAGGGCCGGCATCGGTATCTACGATGATATGATTCGACAAAGAGTCAGGCATCATAAGTTCCTGCAGTTATGGCTCCCCCAGACCCCGTCCAGTTCGTATGGAAGAACTTCCCGCGTACCTCATCAACTCGCTCATACGTATGAGCACCAAAGTAATCTCTCTGAGCTTGAATCAGGTTTGCGGGACCTTTTGCACGTCGGTAGCCATCGTAAAAGGCTAGTGCGCTACTGAGCGCTGGGGTAGGAACGCCACAGGAAGCTGCAGTTGCAACGACCCGGCGCCACGCTCCCTGCGCTTTCGAGAGTGCCTCGGTGAAGTAGGGGGCCATCAAAAGGTTTTGCAAACCTGAATGGTTGTCAAACGCTTCCTTGATCTTCTCCAGGAATGCTGAACGGATGATACAGCCTCCCCGCCACATCAGGGCAATGCTCCCATAGTCCAGGGGCCAGTTGTAGGTTTCAGCTGCGCAGCGAAGAAGCATATATCCTTGAGCGTAGGACATGATCTTTGCGGCATAGACTGCATCGTGCAGGTCACCTACCAGCGCCTTTGTATCCACCTGGTCATATGCGGATGAAGGTCCAGGAAGGATTCCCGACGCGTGGGTACGCTCGGCATTCAAAGAAGAAAGGAATCGGCAAAAGACGGCTTCACCGATCAACGTGAGCGGGGTTCCCTGATCCAGAGCGCTTGCCACCGTCCATTTACCCGTGCCTTTTTGTCCAGCACAGTCAAGGATGGTGTCCAATGTAAATTTCCCTTCTTCATCCTGATGCCCAAGGATGTCACGGGTAATCTGGATGAGATATGAATTCAGCTTACCCGTATTCCATTCTGCATAGACATCCTGCATTTCCAGGTTTGAGAATCCCAGGAGTTCTTTCATGATATGATAGGATTCAGCAATAATTTGCATATCGCCATATTCAATCCCATTATGGACCATCTTGACAAAGTGTCCAGCTCCATCCGGGCCAATCCATTCACAACATGGAGAACCATCCACTTTGGCAGCAATGCGCTGAAAAATAGGCTTTACATGCTGCCATGCCTCCGTGCTGCCTCCAGGCATGATACTCGGTCCGGTTCGGGCCCCTTCCTCCCCACCGGAAACTCCGGTCCCAATGAATAACATCCCCTGTGCGTCGACTTCATTTGTGCGTCGAATCGTGTCGTGATAATTTGAATTTCCGCCGTCAATCAGAATATCGCCAGCATCCAGAAGCGGTAGCAGGCTGGCAATCGTTTGATCAACGACAGCTCCCGCCTTGACCATAAGCAGAATACGTCGTGGTCGCTTGAGCGTGGCGACGAATTCTTGAAGTGAGTCGACTCCTTGGATGGAAGTGCCAGCGGCAGGCCCGGCAATGAAGTGTTCCATTGTCGAAACCGTACGGTTATATACCGTCACAGAAAATCCGTGATCATGCATATTCAAGACTAGGTTCTGCCCCATGACGGCCAGACCAATTACACCAATATCAGCACCTGTATCTTGCTTCATGAGTTCCTGGAATCATATTGTTTTGGGTTGTATGAGAAAGATGAATTCTGTGTCCAGATCATAGAGACCTAATAAAATGCATTGGACGCACGAAGCACTGGTGTGATCATCGTGGTGATTGATTCAGTGTGGCTGAATTTGTCCTGGTTGTCGTATCTGAGCGCCCTGCACATTGTGCAGCCGATCTCCCAGCACCTTCCGCATGCTGTCCGCCAACGCACTGAGCTGCTCAACCACTTCTGGATAGTCTTCAGATACATCCTGTATCTCTTGTACATCTGTAACAAGGTCGTAGAGTTCCAGCCCGGAATCCAGGTGTGTATATTGACCTGGCATTCCATCTGCACCGGGTGCTTGTCCGGTCATCGTTCGATATTGGTGAGGGAAATACAGCTTCCAGCGATCACTACGCACGGCGTGCAACTCATTTTGTCTGTACCAGAAGAAGTAAGCTTCCTGAGGAGATTCGGTAGTTTCACCGCTTAGGAGTGGCCAGATATTTTGTCCATCAATCGGGTGTTCAGGCAGTGGTGCATCAATAAGATGTGCCAAGGTCGGAAACAAATCAATGGTCATAGCAGGTGTGGTGACAGATAATCCTTCGGGCAAGGTCCCTGGCCAGCGGGCGATAAAGGGTACTCTTACACCGCCTTCCCATGCGGTTCCTTTTCCCTCGCGCAGGGGGCTGGCACTGCCGGCATGATTCCCATAACTAAGCCATGGGCCGTTGTCACTCGCAAATAGGACCAGAGTATGGTCATCAATGTCCAATTCCTTTAAGGTTTGCAGGATCTGTCCCATGGACCAATCGATCTCATGGATGACGTCTCCATAGAGGCCTGCGCCGCTAGCACCTATACGCTCTTCGGAAACAAAGAGGGGGACATGCGGCATTGGGTGAGCGATGTAGAGGAAGAAGGGGCGCTCGGCAGATGCCTGAGCTCGAATAAATTCTGTGCTGCGCAGTGTGAAATCTGTCGTGAAGCGGGATTGATCCGTATTGAATCCCACAATCGAATCTCCTTCAATCGTTGGCAAGTTTCCCCAGTTATCTGGACTCTCGGGATGAAACGGCCACATATCGTTTGAGTAGGGGATGCCGTAATAGTCATCAAACCCATGTTCCATTGGCAAAAATTGTGGATGATGGCCAAGGTGCCATTTTCCATACGCTGCCGTGGCATAGCCTTGTGCCTGGAAGAGTTCGCCCAGTGTCACTTCAGCTTCATGAATCCCATGTGAATTCCCCGGGCCCAGCGCACCATGGATCCCGATTCGATTTGCGTAGCTACCGGTCAGAAGCGAGGCACGGGAAGCGGAACAGACGGGCTGGCTCACATAAAAATCTGTAAAATGGACTCCCTCTGCCGCCATGCGGTCAAGATTTGGAGTCGTGTAGTCGGGCGAACCATAGACACCAATATCACTATATCCCAGATCATCTACGAACATGATGATTACATTGGATGGGGTTGGTGGCTCGTACGTACAGGTAGCCAAAAGGAGCAAGAACAGGCAGGAGTAGTTTTTCATAGCAGATGTCATTTAACCGAAAGATAGCATTCCAATCGGTTCAAAGGGATTGATTTGCAGGTGCGGGTTGGAGTCCAGTGACCAGTGAACGCGAAGAAACATAAGCTTGGTCATGGGAGTGCTTTATCTTTACCTATCTTTACTTCGTTCCGGTTGGAGATATGCTTCGCATATTTTACGCGTGGTCCGCTAACAGCCGACCGAATCGCACAATGGTAGAACCTTACAACTCCTCCCTAACCCCCACTAAATTTGACGCATCCCCAAAATATCTCCATCTGTTGCCAGATCTTCGCCTCCAAGTCGTATATTTGTCGGTTGCGATGCGTGTACAACCATTTGTCGCATCTTCTTACATTCACTTAACATGGTATTATGAAGTCCCTTTTATACTCATTTCTGGTTTTAATCTTTGCAGTAACGTTTGTGGCATGCGGCGGAAGCAGCTCAGACTCCGAAACAACAACACCCTCAGAAACAGAAGAAACAACGGAAGCATCTTCTGAATCTGCAAGCGTCGAAGTGACGATCCGCCCGGTTGGCGAGGAGATGAAATATGCAATTGATACCCTCGGGGCTGCCGCAGGGAGCGAGCTCACATTGATCTTGGAAAATACTGCGACACTTCCAACGATGGTTCACAATATTGTCATACTCACGAGCAACAATGATGAGGATGTGAATCGAGTTGGCATGGCCGCAATTACAGCTGGAGAGGCGAATGGCTACCTTCCTGAAGATGATGCCATTCTTGCCGCTACACCAATGGCACAGCCAGGGGAAACCGTTCGTGTCACTTTCACGGTTCCTTCTGTGCCAGGGACGTATCGTTTCATCTGCACCTACCCGGGACACTATGCACTTATGCAGGGTTTCTTGGTGGTTACTTAGGAGCCAATACGACTGAGAAAGGAGCCCTGAAGGGTTCGAGGCGGAAGTGCATCAGCAGGCGGAGTTGGTGCGTACTTTAGTGTTGTTAAGTATCTACTGTCCTTGCAGACCGAGATGGAGTCAGATTCTCTGGTACTGTCGGAGGATCTGGCTCCATTTTTGTTGGCGCTGATCAAAATCAATGCTACAATCGGCGTGGCACATCCCAGTGGATTTTATGGGGCATGGTTGTAACGTACAGAAGATGGTAGCGAACCCGCCATAGAGGGATGAGCACAGATCATTGCTCTATCCAGCTGTGGAGCGTGTAGTACCGTGATCTGACAGGACAGATCTTTCTGGGTCTCACTGTGGGCTATCTCAGGTCACTACCTACCGTGACGGTCCCACTGGGTGCGTATCCAATTCGATGTGCGACGGCCTTTAGCGTATGGTTTGAAGGAAGCATGATGGGCAATGTATACAACAGCCAGCGATCCGCTGTGGTTGCGCCGGGTTCAAGAATCTGATAGCCAATAGACGCCCCTTCAGTCGTAGTTGTCAGACGCAGTTGTACGGAATCTGTACGATCTGCATCAAGGGTGATCACATAGTGCAACGAGTCGTCGGTTGCGCGCGTGATATTCAAACCATCGGGGATCGGTTCAATAGACACGGCAGAGCTTTGGGGTTGTATGTGGCCGGGCCACAGCGAAGCCACAAAATCCATTTCGTCCATTGCACCAGGATCTGAAGTGTCGCCCATCCAATGGTCCAATTCGGTGCGCATTCTAACCAACTGCTCCGCATAGGCTGGGTCTTCTGCAAGGTTAAAGAACTCATGTGGGTCTGTTTCGGTATCAAAAAGTTCTTCTTCGGGTTTGGAGCTCCGAAACCACTGAGACTGAAATTCATCAAGTTCTCCAGCATCACGCAGGCGGAGTAGTTCCTGCATCGTCGCCATCTGCTCCCGATAGCTAACCGGCAGATAATAGCCGCGATCAGGTTGTAGATTTCGGATATATTTGAATTGATGATCCCTGACTGCTCGTTTGGTGTCATACTCGGCATCAAACCGATCAGCGGCAGCATGGATAAACTGTCTGGGCATCTCCGCGCGTTGATTGCCCAGGAATGCCTTTCCGTCCAGATCGTCTGGCATGGGGACTCCAGTCAGAGAAAAGACGGTGGGTGCCAGATCAACGAAGCTGATCAACTGCTCATCCGTCAACCCGGCGAGTTGCCGATCGGGAAACCTGATCGCCAGGGGAACATGCAGGCCTGAGTCATAGAGTTGACGTTTTTGCCGCGGGAGAGGTCCACCATGATCAGAATAAAACATGACGATGGTTTCTTCCAGTAAGCCGTCGGCCTCCAGTTCATCCAGGATCGTTCCGACACGAGCATCCAGGAGCAGTATATTCGAGTACATCCGCCGCACATCTGCACGAACCAATTCGGTGTTTGGCAGATACGGAGGAATGGGCACATCTGAGTCAGATGGAATCAGAAGAGAATCATTTGCCCGTGCCCAGATCTGGGATTCATGGGTCACGCCAATGTTGACGACCGAAAAGAAGGGCATATTCTCAGGGCGGTTCTTCCAGTGAGCCTGACGACTATTCTCGTCCCAAGCCATTATGGGTGCCTTGAATTGATAATCCTGCTTGCTGTTATTCGTTGTATAGTAGCCGTTTTCACGCATCACCTCACTCATCATGCGTACGGGTGGATCGGGGGTCGCCTCGTAGGGGATGACCCCAATCTGTTCCATATACTCCGGGCGGGAAGAGGTACGCATGTGCTGTGCTCCTCCGCGTGTTGTGTAAATGCCGGTTGCAATTGAAAATCGGCTCGGAGCACAGACCCCCGATACAGAAAACATGTGCGTATACCGCACTCCTTCATTGAAAAGTCGATCAAGGTTAGGGGTTTGAATGGTTGAATCCCCATACGCAGGAATTGTAGGGCTCATGTCTTCCGCTACAAGCCATAGAATATTCGGCTGGTTTGGCAATTGGAGTGTGTCATAGTCTGGAGATTCCTCTTGAAGGGAATTACATGCGAGAAAAAGAAACAGAATTGGGGAAAGGCGTAAGAACTGCATAATATGAGTAGGATGAGAAGTCTGAATATATTGAAATGACGAAAAATGGAAATAGAAAGGTCATGGAATTTTTTGGTGTCCGCACGGAGGGCTCCATGTCTCTGCGCCTATTTCCTGCCTGGGCACAGGCACTTGGGATCCAGGGGGCAGATCTGCGTGGTGTAAACTTACCCATTGACCAGACGCTGGAAACCCATCGCCAAGCGGTTCAACGCCTCAAGCGGGATCCTGAGGTTTATGGCGCGTTGGTTACTTCCCACAAACTGTCCGTCGTACGTGCAGCGGGTGAATTGATTGATCAGTATACGCCCGCCTCTAAGCTGACCGGGGAGGTTTCCGCATTGTATAAGCGCGCGGGAGAGTTATGGGGAGATGCGGTGGATCCTGAAAATTGTGGGTTGGCCATGGCAGATTTCCTGCCTCCAAATTGGTGGATTCGGAATGAAGAAGCGGGGATTTTAGTACTTGGGGGTGGAGGGGCATGCGTAGCTCTGCTTGTACATGTACTGCAACAGGCAGTGAATTATCCCTCCTTTGTTCAGATCGTGGAAAAGCGTGCAGATAATCTTGATCACTGTGCCCAGGTTGTCGGGGAGCTTGATTCAGGGAAAACCACCGTAGAATTTATTCATTCAAGCGAGCCACAGGTCTGCGATCAGCTTGTCTCTAAGCTTCCGCCACGCTCAATGGTGATCAATGCAACGGGAATGGGGAAAGATCTGCCGGGATCTCCCGTCACGGACGCGGTGCGTTTTCCCATCGGTGGAGTCGTATGGGAACTCAATTATCGAGGAGAACGTCCGTTTCTTCACCAAGCCTGGGAGCAGTCCAGGGCAAGGTCATTGATTGTGGCAGATGGCTGGCATTATTTTCTACGCGGCTGGTCAAGTGTCATTGGGCTTGTATTCGATATTCCCATCACACAGAATCGGTTTGAAGATTTTTGTGCGGTTACAAAGAGGGACTAAGGGCATCTATGCAAGGCTTGGTGATCATCCATATTTCCTTACCTTTCGAAAATCATTAACCTACATAGCCTATGCGTCTCGGATTTGTCAGTGCGATTGTGCCAGAATTATTGGTTGAAGAAGTTTTTTCTCTTGCATCAGAGCTTTCCTATGATTGCGTTGAGTTGATGTGTTGGCCAAAAGGGAAGGCGACGCGGCGCTATGCAGGTGTTACGCACGTAGATGTCCAGTCGCTGGATCGAAAGAAAGCGCAAACGCTTCAAACCCTGAGTTCAGGATCCGGTGTCGCAATCAGCGCACTGGGCTACTATCCAAATCCACTGTCTCCAGATCCAGAGGAGGCGAAAGTTTCGGTTTCGCAAATCCGACGGATGATAGATGCGGCGGTGCTGCTTGAGCTGGATACGGTCAATACATTCATTGGACGCGACTGGCATCGCTCTGTTGATGATAATTGGCCCCAGGTCATGGAAGTATGGAAGCCACTTGTCATCTATGCAGAAGAGCGGCAGATTCGCATTGGGATCGAAAACTGCCCGATGTACTTTACTGCGGATGAATGGCCCTCGGGCAAAAATATTGCCCACTCGCCTGCAATCTGGCGCCGGCTTTTTAATGATCTGGACAGCAGTGCTATCGGGCTCAATTACGATCCGTCTCATATGATTTGGCAGCAGATGGATGCGTTGGAGCCGATTCGCACGTTTGCTGATCGTCTCTTTCATGTTCATGCCAAAGATGTTCGGCTTGACCGGGATCGTCTCAATGAAGTTGGCATCCTGTCCACGCCAAATTCTTTCCACACCCCCAAATTGCCTGGGTTGGGGGATGTAGACTGGGGAAAGTTTTTCTCCTTTCTCACAGACGCAGGGTACAGGGGAGCCGTCTGCGTTGAAGTTGAAGATCGTGCGTATGAGGGATCTCTGGAGTCGCGGATCGTTGCTTTGAGGCAAAGCGTGAGCTATCTGCGACAATTCATTCCCGCTCAAGAATCGTCATAGGATCCACATCTGTTTAAGTCCACCCAAATGAAAGTTCCGCCTACGTCATTACAAAAAAGCAAGGATTTCTTGATTGCGATTGACTCGGACGGTTGTGTCTTTGATACAATGGAGGTGAAACATAAGGAGTGCTTTTGTCCGGTTACGATCCGTCATTATGGCCTACAGGCAGTCAGTAAATTTGTCAGGGAGTCGTGGGAGTTTGTGAATCTGTATTCTGTTGACCGGGGTATGAACCGCTTTCCTGCACTGGTGCGAGTCATGGATCAGCTGCATACGCGTCCGGAAGTTTTGCGGCGCGGTGTGACCATTCCAGCTCTGGAAGAACTCAGAGGCTGGATACGCACAAAACCAAAATTGGGGAACCCCGCACTTGCCGATGCTGCGAAGCGTATCCCTGCACTGATGGATGCATTGGCATGGAGTGAAGCGGTCAATCAGGCAGTGACGGAGATGGTGCATGGAGTGCCACCATTCCCGTATGTACATGATGTGCTTTCAAAAGCCGCGAATCAGGCGAATATGATGGTTGCCTCCAGTACACCGGTAGATGCTCTGCACCGGGAATGGGGCGAGCATGGATTGTCGGATTACGTACAGGTGATTGCAGGCCAGGAAATGGGTCCCAAAACCCACCAGCTATCTACCTTTGCAGACAGTCAGTATGCTTCGGATCATATGCTTATGATTGGGGATGCATTCAGTGATTATCGTGCTGCGAAGAGTGTGGAAGCATGCTTTTATCCAGTCCTGCCGGGCGAGGAAGAAGCCTCTTGGGAACGGCTTCAGAATGAAGGGCTTGACCGGTTCTTTGCCGGTGAGTATCAAGGTGCCTACGAACAGGGACTGATCGCTGAGTTAAGGGAAAGGCTCCCGGAACATCCGCCGTGGGAGCCGAAGGGGTAAAATCGAATCTTCAGAAGTTCCATCCGTGGATATGGATGGGACTATGCGTACAGGTATTTTGTCAGGGAATAGCCTGGACCGCGGGCACGTTGCATGGGGGCCGTAAAGATCAGGTTGCGGGGAAAGCGTCCGTAACACAGCCATCACTGGCAGAGGAAACCGTGTGAGCATACCTTAACAGTATCCCTGCCCGTGCTTTGAGGGGAGGTGCACTCCAGCTTCCGCGGCGTTGATCAAGTTCGGCGTCACTGACTCCCAGTGTCAGGGCATGATTGGCCGTGTCAATCGTGATCGGATCTCCATCTTCGATAAGCGCGATTGTGCCACCAACCTGGGCCTCCGGGGTAATATGTCCCACGACGAACCCATGTGTGCCTCCAGAGAAGCGCCCATCGGTAATCAGTGCCACATCCGTCCCAAGACCAGCTCCCATGATCGCACCGGTCGGTCGGAGCATTTCCGGCATTCCAGGGCCTCCTCTCGGGCCACAGTAGCGTATGACGAGGACCGCTCCAGCGGCGATCTTGCCGCCAAGGATGGCATCCATCGCTTCCTCCTCGCTATCAAAGACACATGCCGTCCCATCAAAACGCTCCCCTTCCTTGCCGGTAATTTTGGCGACCGCACCACCGGTGGCTAGGTTGCCGTAAAGAATTTGCAGATGCCCAGTGCTCTTAATGGGGTCATCCAGAGGATGGATCACCTCCTGTCCAGATTTCAGATCTGGGATCTCTGACAGGTTTTCTTCAATGGTGCGCCCTGTAACAGTGATGCAGTCGCCATGTAGTAGATCGTTTTCAAGGAGCATTTTCATGACGGCGGGTACACCACCTACGTTATAGAGGTCTTCCATAACAAAACGTCCGCTGGGCTTTAGATCCGCCAGTAATGGCGTACGATCACTCATGGACTGAAAGTCATCCAGTGTCAGGGGGACTTCTGCTGCTTTGGCCATCGCAATCAGATGTAATGCAGCATTGGTGGATCCTCCCAGGACAATCACAATCCGCAGGGCATTTTCAAATGCTTCCCGGGTCAGGATATCTCTGGGCTTGAGATCTTTTTCGAGAAGTTGATAAATGGCGGTGCCGACCTGAGTGGTTTCCGTCTGTTTTTCCTGGCTGACAGCGGGATAGGAGGAGTCAAATGGAAGCGTCATCCCCAATGCTTCAATGGCGGATGCCATTGTATTTGCTGTGTACATTCCTCCACAGGCCCCGGCTCCAGGGCAGGCGTGACGGGCAATCTCCCGAAAGTCCTGGTCACTGATTGTGCCAGTAGCGCGTTGACCGGCTGCTTCGAAGGCAGACACGATATCAATTGGTTTGTCTTTCCAGCATCCGGGTTTGATGGTGCCACCGTACACCATCAAGCCGGGGCGGTTCAGTCTGGCCAAGGCCATGATGGAGCCAGGCATATTTTTATCGCAGCCTGCAACCGCAATCACCGCGTCATACCATTGGGCTGACGCGACGGTCTCAATCGATTCAGCAATGATATCCCGGGAGGGAAGAGAAAAGCGCATCCCTGAAGAGCCCATGGAAATTCCATCACTGACTCCAATTGTGTGATAGATCAAGCCAATCAGATCCTGTGTTTGGACACTGATTTTGATTTGATTGGCCAGGTCATTCAAGTGCATGTTACAGGGGTTTCCTTCCCAACCCATGCTCACAATTCCTACTTGTGCTTTATTCAGATCTTCCTCGGACAGGCCAATCGCATGCAGCATGGCGCGTGCGCCGCCCTGGAGGGGATTTTGGGTGACCTGTTTACTGAAACGATTCATATGCTTTGATTTTATACGAGTGGTAGAAAGATTGACAAGATCAGGGAGGTTATACCTGCAGCAACTCCAAGAATAATCAGTAATACGGACCAGGACTTGAGGGTTTCAACTTCGGTGAGGCCGCTCATTTTGGAGTAGATCCAGAACCCGCTGTCGTTCATCCAGGCCCCAACCAGTGAACCGGCACCAATCGCTGTACCCAAGTAAACGACATTAAAATTCAAGCTTTCAGGCGTGACGATGGCGGCCAGCATGGCAGAGGCCGTGATCATCGCGACCGTTGATGAACCCTGGGCAAACTTCAGCAGGCTGGCAATCCCAAACCCAAGGAGCAGCATGCCAATTCCTGATGTACCAGAGCTTCCGGCAAACAGCCCACTGATCGCAGGGCCAATCTGTGCTTCCTTGAGCATGGCACCGAACGTTCCACCTGCAGCGGTAATGAGAATAATCAAGCCCCCGCTCATCAGTGATTGTTCAATCACCGTGCTGAGGTCTTTGCGCGAAGGTCGACGCATATAGATGTAGAGACCGGTAGATGCAATGGCGGCTAACAACAGGGCCATATTTGCATCACCAAGTACGAGAATCCATCGGGCGAGCGCCGTATCACTGCCCAGAAGAGGCAGAAACACTGTCTTTCCGGCAATCAGGAGAATCGGAAGAGCGATCGGTAACACTGAAACCCCCAGGCTCGGGAGTTGGCTGAGTTGAGTTGTCGTTATCTCGACTCCTGGCACATCACGCATGGGAACTGGCATTCTTCGATCGAGCCAACCCGCATAGAGTACGCCCAAGATGGTGGCCGGCAGGGCTACGCATGCACCAACCAAGATCATCGTCCCCAGGTCGATACCCAGGTTTTCGGCGATGACCAGGGGACCTGGCGTAGGAGGGACAAGGGCGTGTGTAGCTGCTGCACCTGCGGCGATTGCGATCACATACTTCAGGTAATTTCGCCCGGTCTGTGAAAACATTGAGCGGGCGAGGGGGATCAGCAGATAGAAGACGGTGTCGAAAAATACAGGTATAGACAGCACAAAGCCACTGGCTGCCAGTGCAGGGCTCCCACGTTCCTGCCCCAGAAAGCGGATAAACGCCTGTACGACACGATCAGCGGCACCACTGCCCATCATGGTCACACCGATGACAGCTGCCATGGCAATGACAATTCCAATGCTGCCTGCAGTCGCACCAAAGGAGGAGGCTACACGTGCAATCTTAATGGACCACTCCCCTGGAGAAAGAATACTGATTACAATCGCTGCGGTAATCAGTGCAACAAAAGCATTGATTCGGAGGCCTACAATCATGCCTACGACAATAACAATGCCAAGTAAAAGAATAAGTAATGGAATCATCAGGGCTATGGATGTCGTGAAGGTGCCACCGGGTGTGTTTTTCCCAGACCGTCAATGCCGGATTCAATGATCTCGCTTGGCTGCAGGAATCCCTGTGGTATAAGCCCAGGGCCGACACCTGCAGATGTATCGGTGGAAATTACGTCACTCGGCAAAAGAGTCTGGAGTCTTGTTTTGCGGTAATATAACTGGTGCGTTGGCCAATGACCAAAGCCAGATCATGGTCGTTTCAGGGGAAGGACGAAATAGATTGGTTTTTTGATGTCACAACAGCTTTTTGATCTTTCCGGACAGGTTGCTTTGGTTACTGGTGCGAGTCGTGGATTGGGGCGGTACATGGCGATAGCTTTGGCCGGAGCCGGGGCAGATATCGCGATCACCAGTCGCAGTAAAGATCGTCTTGCAGAAACGCAGCAGGAGATTTTATCAATTGGGCGCCAAGTTCTTCCAGTTGAGTTGGAGGTACTGGATACGTCCAGTATTCGATCACTAACTGATGCAATTGAGAGACATTTTGGTCGGCTGGATATTCTCGTAAACAATGCCGGTTGTAATGTCCGTCGCAGGGCCTTGGAAGTTACGGAGGAAGATTGGGATATGGTGGTGAACACGAATCTGCGAGGGGCCTTTTTTGTGGCACAGGCTGCCGCGCAGATCATGAAGTCACAGAATTCGGGTCGCGTGATCAATATTGGTTCCGTTACATGTGTTGCAGGCTATGCAGGAATGGGGCCTTATTGTGCGAGCCGGGGTGGAATCAAGCAACTGACCATGTCTCTAGCACATGACTGGGCTGAATATGGGATCACAGTTAATTGCTTGGCTCCGGGCTGGTTCAAGACAGAGCAAAGCAGGATGCTCTATGAGGATGAGACATGGCTTTCGATGCTGAAAAAACGGATCCCAATGGCTCGCCCAGGACATCCAAATGATTTAGACGGGATGGTCGTTTTTCTTGCGTCTGAATCCAGTCGTTATATCACGGGACAGACCTACCTGGTGGATGGGGGCGTGTCCATTGGTGCAATTCGAGCGATGCCGCAAAGCGAGTTGTCATAGTCGTGCATGACCCGTGTGTGCAGGGAGTATGGTGGGGAACCATTTATGGCAAGGATTCCAGAAGATCTTTTCCCTCGTCTGTCAGCCGATATCTCTGATGTCTGCTTCGTGGTTTATCAGGGATTGTCATTTCCAGTAGGCCTGCTTTCATGAGCGGTCTGAGGATTTTTTCTCGAAACTTACTACGGTTACTTCTTCCAATTGCCTGCATCAGCTCTTCAGCCGGTTTTTCATTTTCACATTTACGAATGAGTTCGACTTGGTCCCGACTTAGTCCCGACTTGGTCCCGACTTGGTCCCGACTTGGTCCCGACTTGGTCCCGACTTGGTCCCGACTTAGTCCCGACTTAGTCCCGACTTGAGGTGAATCCTGTTCTGATACTGCACCGATCTGGTTTTTCAACGTTTTTTCCGATGGCATTGTCGTAGCAAAGTCTTCTGGAGCCCAATTGTCTGGATTCCAGTCCGGTTTTTTTGAACGCAGAAATGTAGTGGTAACCCAGTTTTCGGATACTTTAATTACCGGTTCGACTACTCCGTGTCTGTGGCAAAGATCACGAATACGGCGGATGCCAGACCCGATGTGCTCAACTGCATTCATTCGATATAGGAGATTGAACAATAGCGGGTTCCTTGGGACGCTTTTAACACCCAGGTCAGCTTCGGTCATGCCAGCCGGCAATCCACCAGGACTAACGATTTCAAGCCGATCCGAGAACAGATAGATCTGTATATTGGCAGTCGAACGATAGTTGCGGTGGGCAAAAGCATTGACCACCGCTTCTCGAATTGCTTCTTCAGGAAGTTCAGGTCGTTCCTCTCGTTTCAGTTGTTTAATGATAAGCTCGACATTGATCTTGGAGAGGATCCATGCCATTGTCTCATTGATCATTGAGTAGATGTCTCCGTGAAAATCACGGCGGTCAAGTATCTGTACTTTATCGGTGCCCATAAATAGACCGCACGAAATGTCCGCACTGATATTGCACTTGCGAATGTCTTTGGCCAGCAACCAAGCACCAGCATTGGTGACTTGAGAGTCTTCGTTGATCAGATTTAGGTTGCGCAAGGCAGTCTCAGGTGCCATTTCAGCAGGAATATTGGCACGGGTTCTGAATAGATCCCAATTTTTTTCGTCTAGATCGGTGTCCAGAGAAAATTTGCGGCAAATATCTTCATCGAAGTGGATGAGGCCCTCTTTGTCAAAAAACCTGCGGACTTCATCCCTTGACATTTGCTGGCTGTTTGGACCCTCCCGAGAATAAAATTTACCCCTAAACGAAAAAGGTTTTCCTCGTTGAGGTGGAATCTTGATACAGTATACGGGCTCTAAGCGCTCAATCTCTATGCTGATGGAGGGATCGGCCGAACGTGCAATGTTTTGGATCTGGGATTTGAGGCGATTGCTGTCAGATATTCCAACGATGTCACCGTTATCCGAGACACCTAATAAAATCTTGCCACCTGACGAATTGGCAAACGCACAGATCTCTCTTCCAAGGTCAGACGTAACAGAGCGTTTAAACTCAATCGTGGTACTTTCACCCAGCGCGATAATTTCAGCAAGTTTGTCTTGGTCCACGCCTTTTCTGTCAGGATTGATGAGTAATGGGTCTGCAGATGCTATGACGAAGCTTTTAACAGATTGACCAATAACTGTGAAGCAGGTTCCCATGGATATTGGGTTCCCCGCATTCTAACGCTATTCTGTGGAATGAGGTGTCGTCAAGCCAAGGCGTTTCTACCCGTGAAGATACTGAGACAGTAGAGAGAAGCTCCCCGGGTAGGACTCGAACCTACAACCCTGCGGTTAACAGCCGCATGCTCTACCATTGAGCTACCGAGGAAACGCCCCGCTAACCATTTTATGATGCATCATGTTCCATCTACAGAGGCTCATGGGGAAACTTTGGCCTACAAAATGGTATCACGCCCATCAGCCCTGGTGGCGGAACTGGTAGACGCGCAGCATTCAGGATGCTGTGCCCATACGGGCGTGGAGGTTCGAGTCCTCTCCAGGGCACCCACAAAACAGGCAGGGTATACCTGCATAGGCCTGAATCACTGGCAAGCTTTTAAGCATTGACGCCACAAATTATTTAATCCTCAACGTGGCGACCCCGGGTTACGAATCAGTTGTATGACCTCACATAAGAGTTGTATCCGCAACTTTTGCATTATCGCGCATATCGATCACGGCAAAAGCACGCTTGCTGATCGGTTGCTTGAAATTACCGGTACGGTTGAAAAGCGCGACATGCAGGACCAAGTACTGGACTCCATGGACCTGGAGCGTGAGCGAGGCATTACCATCAAAAGTCATGCGATCCAAATGACGTATCAGGCCAGGGACGGACGGGAATATACCCTGAACCTGATTGATACGCCGGGTCATGTTGATTTTACCTATGAGGTATCCCGCGCACTCAAAGCCTGTGAAGGTGCAATTCTGGTTGTGGATGCAGCACAAGGGATTGAAGCACAGACCATCAGCAATCTGTATTTAGCATTGGATAATGACCTGGAAATCATTCCCGTCCTCAACAAAGTAGACTTGCCGGGGGCCCGACCCGATGTGGTTGCAATGTCCATTGAGAGCCTGATTGGCGAGCCGGCGGAAGATATACCCTGTATCAGTGCAAAGACCGGTGAGGGAGTATCGGAGATTCTGGAGACTGTGATTCAGCGTGTTCCCGCCCCGGAAGGCAAATCAGATGGCCCACTGCAGGCATTGATTTTTGATTCAATCTTTAATCAGTATCGTGGCGCGGTCGCATATGTGCGCATCTTCCAGGGCATGCTCCGCAAACGGGAGCCAATCAGATTTATGGCGACCGGTCAGGAATATCTCGCGGAAGAAATTGGGGTGCTCAGGTTGGGGATGCAGCCAACGGACGAATTGAAAGCCGGAGATGTCGGATACGTAATCGGGTCCATCAAAGATGTCAGACACACACGTGTAGGGGATACGATCACCCATGCACGCCAGCCCGCGGATGCTGCAATTGCAGGATTCAGGGAAGTAAAGCCAATGGTGTTCTCGGGCGTGTATCCCACGAGTACGGAAGATTTTGAAGACCTTCGTGCATCCCTGGAACGCTTACAACTCAATGATTCCGCCATTGAGTATGAACCTGAAACCTCGGTAGCACTGGGGTTCGGGTTTCGGGTTGGATTCCTGGGGCTGCTCCATATGGAAATCGTACAGGAACGATTGGACAGAGAATTCAATCTGGATATTATTACAACCCTGCCGAATGTGAAGTATGAGATCGCAACCAGTGATGGAAAGATTGAAATCATTGAAAATCCCAACAAGGTTCCATCGGCAGGTAGACTAGATTATATCAAAGAACCGTTTGTAAAAGCGGAGATCATTTGCCCGACAGAATACATCGGAAATATTATGAATCTTTGCACTGATCGAAGAGGTGAGTTTGTGAATCAGACCTATCTCGGGACCGAGCGGGCTACACTGGAATACCAACTGCCTTTAGCGGAAATTGTCTTCGATTTCTATGACAAGCTCAAGAGCATTTCCCGGGGGTATGCATCTTTTGACTATGAATTTTCCGGTTATCAACGTAGCGATCTGGTAAAGCTTGACGTACTGATTAATGGGGATCCTGTGGATGCACTCAGTGCAATTGTTCACCGGAGCAAAGCCTATGAGATGGGACGGAAACTCACCGCTAAACTAAAGGATCTCATCCCGCGTCAAATGTTTGAGGTTGCGATTCAGGCAGCCATTGGAAGCCGCATCATTGCACGGACAACGGTCAAGGCGGTCCGCAAGGACGTAACGGCCAAGTGCTACGGAGGCGATATCACAAGAAAGCGCAAGCTTTTAGAAAAGCAGAAAGAGGGAAAAAAACGTATGAAGCAGGTTGGTAGTGTTGAAGTGCCGCAGGAAGCATTTCTGGCAGTGCTCTCAATGGAGAATTAACGCAATGAGGCGCAGCACCTTCGTCGTATTGATCCTCTTTGTCTGCATATCACATGTCTACGCGCAAAGCAGGCGGATTACCTGGGATCAGTTGGGCCTTGTTTACGCAGAGGCAAGATCTCAAATGCTTTATCAGGCATATATTGAGTCGAACGGAGAGTATGTCCACCCCCTTGACCTAACCCAATCCCAGGTAGCCAGTGATTCCCTTTTGGATTGGATCGCAGAAACGATGGGGCTGCGGGAGGAAGCGCCGCCTCCCATATTTCGAGGCAAAATTCATGCGTGGGAGGTGATTTCTCTGGTGGATCAACCGGATGGACTGGCACAATTTGAAGATGTGCGGTGGTCCTATTTGGGCAACAATTTTTTTACGCCGATGGACACGATAGATACCCCCGAAATACGAGCTCATCTGGAGGCGTATTTTGGTTCACCAACGCAAACAGTTGTGGAAATCAGACAGGAAGAACGTTTCCCCAAGGATGACTACAGCCAGTTTGAGTATTGGTTTGTGGTCAATGATTCCATTCCAATGATCGTCATGGATGTAGGTGGACCTTTTGATCGCGGAGTCATTGTGGCCACAGATCATCGGTTCCGTTCGCTCCTCTATCGTATGCGGCACTCGCTTCTGGGTACAGCGATACGCCGGAGTGAGCCGGGACCCTATGTAGATTATTACTATCACCGGCTTGCAGAGAAGTGGTATTTAACGGGATTCAACGGTTTAGAGTATTTTACCCGTGAAATCCCCAAGCCCGATCTTAAACCTGGGAGGCCGGATCAACGTTTATTGTCGGATCAATGATCAAAGAACAAAACTAGCTTATGTCAGAATCATCTGAGAGGAAGCAGCGGCGGAAACAACGCGCAACAGAGCGGGCTCAACGCCGCGGTACGCCTGTGGAAAAGAAGAAAAAGGGACCAATCCGTGAGTGGTTGGATGCTATCGTGTTCGCGATCATCTTTATGGTCATTCTGAGGGCGGTTTTCTTTGATCTGTTCCGGATTCCCACCCCTTCCATGGAGAAAAGTTTACTGGTTGGAGATTATATCGTCGTGTCCAAAATTCACTACGGTATGAGATCGCCCATGACGCTGGGGATTCCCTTTACACCGATTTATCTGCGTGGACTTGAACTTCCCTGGACCCGGTTCCCCGGATTCACCGCTCCGAAGCGCTTTGACACAGTTGTCTTCAACTGGCCAGCTGATGAGGGCAAGCCGGTTGACCGAAAGACGTACTACATTAAGCGGATCATCGGCATGCCGGGGGATACACTTTCAATCGTTGACAAGGTGGTGCACGTGAATAGCGACACCTTATTCTTCAAGGAGACGACAGAACCTTTGAAAGATACCATGCAGCACCTCTGGTTTGTCTACAAAGAGGACCCCCGTGTCCGACTTCCCAGTGCTCGGTTGATGGAATTAGGAATTTCGGAAGCGTTCCCCACGATGAATCCTACAATAGAGCGTATTCAGGCTACGGAAGCTGCAGCAGAAGCGGTCGCTGGTTGGGACTATGTAACAGAGGTTCGTCCGGTGATTCGGGGAGCACGTCCCAATCAGGGCATTTCTCTTTATCCCGCGAACGCAAACAATTCTACGGATAATTTTGCGCCGCTGGTCATTCCTGGAAAGGATAGGACGGTGAATCTGACAGCTGAAAATTGGCCGATCTACCAGTCGGTAATCACCAACTATGAAGGGCAATCCGCATCCCTGGACGGAGAGCGTATTCTCATTGATGGCCAAGTGCAGGACACCTACACGTTTAGTCAGGATTACTATTTCGTCATGGGAGATAACCGGGACAATTCTGAGGACAGCCGCTTCTGGGGATTCGTTCCCATGGATCATGTTGTGGGTCGTGCGGTCGCCGTCTATTTCTCGTGGAATAGCCAGGGGAGCCCATTCCTGATTGGTCAAATCCGCGGCAACAGAATGTTTCGTGCAATCCAGTAATTATTGGTTACTGGTAACCTGTAACCCCTGTAGCCGTAGTGGAGAATGGGGAGAGTTGTCAATTAGTGGGCTACATGGTGGGGTAGGATCTCTTTCACCAGCTTATTAATCTCCTTAAATGTATCATCCTCAGCAAGCCGTTTACGGATGCACTTGGATGCTGCCCTTTGGCCAGTTGGGAGATCCATCTCCTTGACGGTTTTCTCTGCTGTTTCCCCCATGGTTGAAAGTTCCTGGTGAGTACTGTTCTCCTCGTCCCACGCGGGAATAGGCACATTTTTCCACGGAGACTTGTGAAAATGTCGGCCACTGGTACGAGCGTCCCGAAAGGCCTTTTCAAGGCAGGGTGCATTCAGTACAGCCATCAGATAACGTGCCTCCGTGAGGTCATTCATCTTCCGCCAGTACACACCTGAGTCCATCACAGCTGTACCCGCTTGGATGCACGAAGCACGCATTATATCCCCACTCGCAGGATAGACTACCAGCCAGCCGGTCTGGGACTGTAGTGGCAACTGCCGTGACAGTTTATTACTGTAATTTATCTGTGCCAGAAGATACTTGGGGGTATTTCCACCCAGCCCTCTATGTTCCTGGTAAAGATTATCAAGCTCTCTCCAAAAGTCGTTCTCCCTTGCTTTTTCTTGGGAGTTGAGTAAGTGCCCTCCCACACCACAAGGTACGATAACCGTCCGCAATTCCGTTGTTAAGAATGGGAGTAATTGCCCGGAGTTCAGCAGTGACAACAGCCAATTCACAGGAACCTCGCCTGATTTGGTGGACACTTTTCCCCATTTGCCTTTGTCGGATTTTGCGGTCTTCACGTACCTTGTGCCTGGCTTGCTCCCTGGGTTGCTCATCTCCACTGTGGTCAACACCTTTGGTGTGATTGTAGCCCCTTGTCGCCACCCTTTCGGTTCATAGTCGGACGGAGCTTCGGTGAAGCGATCTGACTCTTTCCAATCAAGCAACGATTGCGCCTCCTCCCACGACATGGATGCTTCGGGCGTTGAGCCTGCACACTCCGCTTTTAGTTCTGCACTTTTGCCCAGAGATGACCTGCGAATCTCAAAGATCACACAACTGCGTTTCGCATCCCCTTCACCAAAGACCTTCGCTGAGGAAAAATCAAGAATCTGAGAAATGTATTCCTCATGCATCTTTCGAAAATTTTTCCAGTTCCCAGCCCGTATGGCTGACGCCTTCGTAACCCATGCCGCAGGATCTGTTTCTGGCTGATTGAGGTAAGAACTGCGGGCGTGGCAAATGAATAGTTGTGCAATGTCAAAATGCGGTGCCTGCTTTCCTCCAACCCAAAGATTGTCACCTAATCGGTCCCCTTTGCCCGCGGCGCTTTCAAGCTCCCTTTTTCTATCTTGAACTTGGATATTTTTCAATATTACCCATGGCGGGTTAGCTACGATTCGGTTAACCTTGCGCCTAGCCAGCCGGTCGGGTCCGAGAATATTCTGAATGTACCATGTCCAGACCGAATTGCCTTCTTCTTTTATGATTTTCGTGAGGGATTTGTGAAGTGCAACGATCTTGGCCTCCACATCCTTCATAGCCATTCCTATATCGGCGGGTACTGGATCGTCCTTCACGGCGGCTTCCACGATTCGTGGGAGCATACCTGGGAACCCCTGGTGGTCGGAAAACTCTCTTGGGATACATATCTCATGTCCCCTTGGTGAACGTATCAGGATTTCTCCGTTCTCGGGAGCGAACAAGCTGTTCTCGTCAGTCTGACGCAGCATCAGGGCGTCTCCTTGATATATTGCTATGCCTGCCAAACCCAAAGAAGGCAAAGTGGGTAGTGCACGCAACAGGGTAGCGCGGGCGAATTCTACTGCCACAGGATGAATGTCGATGCCATGCACGAGCCGACAGACGACATCGGATCGCTGAACGGGCGGAAGCCTCTCTGCAGTCTTGCTTGCTAGAATCCGCTTTACACAATGGTATAGAAACGTGCCGGATCCGCAGGTCGGATCCAACACCCCAATGCCATCCGGCATGGGTTGTCCGTGCGATACGGCAAGGGCTGTACTGACGGCTTGGTCACACCATTCGTCGTCAAGCACTTCTTCAACCATCATTTCTGCCAACCAATCAGGCGTATAAACCTCCCCAAAATCTTTACGATCACTTTGCTCTACCAAGCCCTCGTATAGAGGGCGTAGAACGTCGCCCGATGTACGCCGCCACTCATAGGCATGGACGCGGTCAAGCAGTTGCTCTGCCCATCTACGACCAGGTTCCACCTCAATTATCCATGCCAAGTATCCGTCACGCAACAGTCCATTGGGATTGGGCTGATCGTCGGGCCTGCTCACCGTATGCACTACGCCCTTAGCAAGGGTAACAAGAAAACAGTGGGTGATGAATAAGCTATCTTGGGCATACGAGTTTTCCGGTGCCATTCCCGAGCCCCGAAGGATATCCAGCCACAGTTGCTTTTTCGTCTCGGTGGTTTTGCGGACGCGAGGGTCCGTGATATCTCCGTAGATTGCCCGTAATTTTTCCAAAGCACCTGCAAAGAGTGGAACAGGGTCGGATGGAATCCATGGCTTCCCTACGAGCTCCGCTTTGACAATGGGTGTGATGTGTCGAAGCAGGTCATCTTCGTTCTGAGGCCTGAACTTGCTGAGTACACACTTCGGTTCAGTTCGGTGAGTATGGGGGAACCGCCATGCATGCCAGATACTACCATCGGTAATAATCGCTGTCCATGGAAGGTCATGCTGCTCAGACGCGAATAATCTTCCAAGCTCATCATTCTTTTCTGCAGTTAGGTAACGTGTGACCTGCTCAAAAGGTGTTTCATCATTTTCGCGCCCCTGCCCTAAGTTCGGGTCGTCTGCCAAACCAACACCCTTTGTTTCGATGAATACTCTACGTCTTGGTAGATATATATCGGCTGGTCCAGCTGGTGTCCTATAAGAAAGAAGGTTATCAATCCCCAGTCCATCAAGCATCCGAGCGAGGTCTTGTCGAATTTGATCTTCGTGTCGGACCCGCCCTTCTAACAGTCTGTTTACGGCATCCGCTCTACCCGGATTCTTTAAAGCTAAATTCATGGGATGCGTGGTTGAAATTATTTTGGTTTGAAGATTTCCCTCTCACGGTCTCGTCACATTTGTGAATGATCAGGCCGTGAATTCTACATAGAGCATCCACTTACTCACCATGCTCGTAACACTAGCATTCATTGGACAAAGTTTGTGATTGGCAGCAACCGCATCACCGCGAGAATGGTGCTTGTTGATGTGGCCTTGTGCGTGCTGTTGTACTGGGAGCTAAATGTTATTGATTGTTACGAGTGTGTCCCCAAATTATACGAAACCCACCCGTACGAATCATAGTTTGGTAAATAGCTCCTGTACTTGGGGTTACGATTTACGAATTTTGTCAAACATGACCTGTTGCGGGGTTCCAGGTGGCACGTCGTACGGGTGTGCAGGCAGTTGGACGCGTTTCAGGATTGGGTAACGGCGGCCGAAGTCAAATAATTGCGGCTTACCATCCGGCTCTTGTCCAATGACTAGTACCGTGGTTCCCTGTTTCAGAATTTTTGCTCCTGTGGATGCGATCCCATCCGATTTGCTTGTCGTTTGCCACGTATCTCCCCAGTGATAGACCCATCTGGCATCGGCATCAACCAGGCGGACACACCCGTGGCTTAGAGGGCCGCCCGTGGGCATTTCATATTGATGGACATGCATGCCCTTGGACTGATGGAAATTCATCACCCAATACATCTCCCAGGGTTCGTCTTCGGGGCTTTCCGAGGATACACGATACTCTTCGCTCCAATTGAAATTATAGCGACCGTAGGGAGTTGGGGTTTCATTGGGATCGCCGGTATTCATGATTCCCCAACGCATCAATTGCCCATATTCATACGCAGCAAAAGCCTGGATTGTCTTGTCCATGATAAAGAGTTTATCGAACTCTCTTCCTCCGGGGTAATAGCGTGGGAATGGGGAATAAGCCCG
The DNA here is from genome assembly GCA_965116685.1 of Rhodothermales bacterium. GTDB lineage: Bacteria > Bacteroidota > Rhodothermia > Rhodothermales > Bin80 > Bin80. The sequence continues at coordinate 2,323,876 of OZ220707.1, forward strand.
GAAGTCCAATTCAAACTCTGTAGGGTAGATGATGGTGTCCCCGACGGTGTAGGTCTGCATCAACCGACGATTAATCATTTCGACCACCATGGACCGGTGGCTTCCCAACCGGGTATCCCCATCGCCGATGATCCGGTAGAATGCGTTTCGAGCGAGCGCGCTGTTTCCACGATCATTTTCCATGATATGGTACTTATAAAAAACCTCTGGAACATGATCAAGGCTTTCAAAGCGCAGGTCAAGCAGGTCTGCAACCGCATCCTGATCAATGTAGCCCCCGCCCTGGGCATATGCCCAAGGCGCCAAAAACGAGATCCAAAGTAAGCAAAGCAAGCGCATATGAATGGTTAGAATAAGCGTTATTTCTTCTTACGTGAAAGTTGGTCCTGGGGTTTACAACCTTCGTTTGCAAGCCGTTCGATCATCCCGATGCTTCCCAGCACAATCAGGACATCGTCTTGTTCAATCAGGTCATCGGGCTTTGGGTAGAAGTGCATTTTCTGGTCAGACTTTTTGATCATTGCAATCACAAACGTTTCCCATGATTGTCGAAAATCCACCTGTCGGAGTGTCTTGCCAGCAAGCTTTGATCCTGCCTTTACAACCACCTGTTCCATGCCCAATCCGAGATCATCTGCCTGTAGAACCTGAGACATAAACTGATCAACATGTGGGCGTAGAATCACTTGGGCCATTCGCTCTGCTCCAACTTGTACCGGCGAGATGACCTGTGAAGCGCCGGCCTGCAGGATTCGTCGTCGATTCACGGCATCAGACGCCCGTGCCAGAATAAACAACTCTGGATTCTTTTCACGTGCAACGAGCGTCACATATACATTTTGGGCATCATCAGGAAGAAGTGTGATGAGGCCTTTTGCATGTTCGATGCCTGCCGCCAGTAATGCGTCATCATCCGCTGCATCGCCAGGGACGGCGTAGATTCCGTTTACATTCAAGTACTTCGTAATACTCTCGTCTCTTTCCAGTACGACAAGAGATTTCTTTGCCCGCAAAAGAGCATTGGTGACCTCCCGTCCAACACGTCCATACCCACAGATGATATAATGGTCTTTCATGTGTCTGATTATGTACATTCGGCGCCGATTCCGAATGAGGGTTCCAGCGATGAGCAGTCTTGCCCATCTGTATGTTACAACACCAACGGAACCGATCCCGACGAGTCCAAAAAAAATGGTAAAGACTCGCCCCGTGTTTGACAGCTCGTGAACCTCGGTGTACCCAATGGTGGTCAACGTAATGAACGCCATGTAGAGCCCATCCATGAGGCTCCAGTGCTCCAGGAACGAATATCCCAGCGTGCCAACGATCATCCAGAAAATCAGGAACAGAATACTGTATACAATTTCGGCTCGCTTTGGCGTCCGTTCGCGTAAATTCCCTGGGCGATCGAGTACGTAGGTCATAAAGCCGGGAGTTATGCAGTGGTGGAAATCCGAAAAATTCGTGCATAGACGGAATTGCAGAGGGGAAGTTCAAACTCTCCCGCACGCAGGGCATTCAAGGTATAAATTCCAGGGTTAAAGACGCTCGTTTCTGGAGGGATCAGGTCTTGGGCCATCATTTTTCGGAACTGACTTCGGGAGGCAAAATCAATTCCTCCGTGCTCCGCTCTGTAGTAGATGAACATGGAGGAGAGTACGCGACAATGATGATTTCCAGAGATTTCTTTCACGGCATTCATCAGGGAATCAATTCCACACCCACTAATCGTGCCACCGGTAATTTCGCCGGCAATCAGCAAAAACCGATTTGAATGCAGTACTGCTGAACTTTGGATGGCACGGCTGTGCGAGGTCCATCCTTCGAGAAAAAGTTGGACTTGAGCCAAGAGATTCTGCAGATCTGTGTGCGTTCCCTCAAGGGGAATGACCCAGAGTCGGGCCTGATTTGAGCGGTCAGGCAGGATTGTTTCACGAGGTGAGTGCATCAGTCAAAAGGGAGAGATCGGCCAGTAAGTGGGGTAGGGCTCTTCGGATCAGACTCCAGTTCCTCCAGTACGTTGCGCAGCTTCGTCACACGCTGCTCAGCTGCATCAAGCCGTTCCAGGCATTTCTTGGCAAGCCCGATCCCTTCCTCGTACTGTTTCAGGGAAGATTCCAGCGTACCGGAATCCTCCGATAATGTGTTCGCAATAGACTCAAGACGCTTCATAAGCGTATCAAGGGAATCGTTGGTTTCAGGGAGTTCGTTCTTCATGGAGATCGGTGAAAGGCGACAGGGGCTGGTGCAGTTAGGTTCACAAGTTTGTTATACACTCAAATTAATATAAGGATGGATTTAGGACTTAAAGGAAAGGTTGCCGTGGTCACGGGAGCAAGTCGCGGTTTAGGGAAAGCGATTGCGACGCAACTTGCAGCAGAGGGATGTCGGCTGGTAATCTGTGCGCGTGGAAGGGAGTCATTGTTCTCAGCGCAGGAAGAGATCACCCGGTTATATGATGTGCCGGTTCTGGCAAAGTCGATGGATTTAACGGTTCCGGGGCAGCCGCAAGAGTTGATTGAGGCGGCAGTCAGCGAGTATGGGACCGTTCAACTGCTCATCAATAATGCTGGAGGGAATCGCCGTGGGAAATTCGCCGATTTGTCGGATCAGGATTGGGAGGATATATTGACATTGAATTTGAAGATGCATTTGCGTGCCAGTCGGGTGGCAATCCCACATATGCGTAACAGTGGTGGGGGAGCAATTCTGTTTGTGGGATCCATTTTTGGTCGCGAAGCAGGTGGCCCCGGACTCTCCATCTATAACACGACGAAGTCAGCGCTGATGAGTGCTGCAAAAATTATGGCACTTGAGTTGGCTTCAGACGGGATCCGGGTGAATACATTGGCCCCTGGTTCTATACGATTTCCAGGGGGATCCTGGGATAAGCGGGTCAAGAGTGATCCAGAAGGCATGAAAGTCTTTATTGCAGAGAATCTTCCCATTGGCCGATTTGGAACGGCCGAAGAGATTGCTGATGTTGCTGCGTTTTTGCTCTCCGACAGGGCAAGCCTGATTACCGGCGCCTGCCTGAATGTTGACGGGGGGCAGTCACGGTCTTTGATCTGATATCTAGTGTCCGTCCAGAAAGTACCCTCGCGCGGTATCTGTTCCGAGACCTTGGGAAATTTTCCTCATTTTCAGTTGAAACTTTTTTATTTTTTGGTGGGAGTAGTCGTAGATGAGACGATTGGGGAGCACTGGATGAGGCGTCGGCGTGCTATTTCGTGTCTCCTGGACATACTGCCCCAATCCGCCCAGATGAGCACTTGATTTTCTTTCCTGAATGAGTGGGTTGGCTACGCCGCGAGACGCAATCGCCTGCGTTGCTTGGCCAGACGTTTGAGACGCTTTCGTTCCTGTTCTCGAATCAGCGTTCCCAACCGGATAATATTCGCAGCCAATACCGAGGTTGCCACCACACGTTCAAAGCTCTGCGCGCTGGTCTCACGCACCAGATCCAAGCCCCGTTTGTTGAGATGGTTCAGGCAGGATTCGATCCCCGAATGTCCCTTCCGAGCGGCTTGGTAGGCCGGATCATTTTGGCGTTCTCGTTCCTCTTTCGTCCGCTTTCCTTTCTTTGGCATGGCCGCGACCGCCAGCTTTTCGTCCAACTGCTCACGTACCGCTGGACTGTAAAACGCCCGGTCATACGAGCAACTCATGACGATCCCGGGATACTGGGCCTCAATGGCCTCCACCAGGGGAACCGCAATATCCTTGTCCGTCCCCTCCCAAACAATCCCATAGCCTAAAATAAATTGATTCGAATCCTCCACGACCGCAACCGGGACCCCCAACTCGCACAGGATGCCCATCTTCCCCTTAACGATCCATCGCGTGAAGGGCTTGAAGATGGAATAGATTTTCTCATGGGTCGGAATCTGCTGCCCTTTAAGGATGCGGCGCCGAATCTGGTCGGAAAATCGTTCAAGGTACTCTAAATACAGATTCATTTCCTGTTTTGCTTCAAATAGTTCCTGCAAAGTGGACGAATCTTCTTTGGGACAGGCCAAAATCTTCTTCTCTATCGCATCCAGGAGTATTAGCGCTTTTTTCGACACCTGACGACATTTGCTCCGATAGCGGCGAACCTGCTTCATTTTGTAGTCCCCCTTCTTCCCTTTTCGAGCGCCCTGATACTTCTCGTAGACCTTCTCGCGAAGATCGGCGTGTTGCCGCCAACCCTCCAGCCCGAATCGTTTGGCGACCTTCGCACAGATACGAATCAGACAACGGGTCGAATCCCAGAGCAAGAGGAGATCGGTTGGAAAACGGATATTGGTCTTCACCGGTTTTGAGTCGCACCGACACTTGAGCGTCTCGCCCCGTTTCGTGCCCACCATCCGGTGTCCAAATTCAACCACCAATTGATTGACCTTCATCAGCAATTCGGGGGGCAACTCCGATAGGTTCGCATGGAGAGTGGAACGGGTATAACGCGTCGTATCGCCCGCGCCATGTCTCAGCACCTGTCGCACCACATCCGCATGATTTGCCAAAAAGGCTAACATGTCGTAGCTACAGTTCATCGCTTGCTTTAAGCCGGCCAAAACGATCATGCACCACATACTCATCCCACGAATCGCGGTAGGGACCCAGGTTTCCCTGGGCCCCCCGCACAGATCCGGACGAGCGCGTTAACGCATCCGGCTCCTCCCTTGGGTTGCATCGACATGCCTAACGGTCATTCGTCTTGTCGGCCAGTCGTGGCGAATGGTCAGTTTCGGCCAATAGCGTTCTATTAACGCATACAGTTGCTCCCAGGTCGTTCGATCCCGTTGGGATCGGCGACGTAGTACGCGCAACCAAATTCGTTTTAGACGATCATAGCACCTCTGTAGATACGGCATACTCAATGGTACCGCGTAATAATTCAGCCACCCATTGAGCACCTGTCCAAGCCATTTCCCCGTTTGATGCACCGAATGGTGCATCCGTTTCCGAAGCTCCACATAAATACGCATCACAAAGCGCGCCATGCGCTTCGCAATTGGCTTGCGACCTAACCCAAAACGCCCCTTCCGTGTCTTACGACAATAGTGTGTAAAACCCAGAAAGTCAAACGTCTTGGGACGGCTTTCTCTACGCTTCTTACAGCCTTCTTCTGCAAAACGTCCAAACTCTATGAGACGGGTTTTGTCAGGGTGCAGGCTTAAACCGAATTTCTCCAGCCGAGCCCGAAGATCTTGTAGAAAACGTTCTGCCGCCGCCTTGTACTGGAAACAGACCACGAAATCGTCCGCATATCGGACGATGTACGACTCCCCGCCAATGTTTCGTGATTTGCGCTGGACTCTAAACCATAGATCCAGCACATAGTGAAGATAGATGTTCGCCAGGATTGGTGAGATGACTGCACCTTGTGGCGTACCCAGCTCGCTGTCCCGTAAACTTCCATCCTCCATCACCCCCGCCTTTAGAAACTTCATGATGATCCGTAATACTCGCTCGTCTCCGATCCGGTGTCGAAGAAAGCGCATGAGCCACTTCTGATCTACCTGATCAAAGAATTTGCGAATGTCCGCATCTACCACGAAATTTACTTTCCGGCGTTCGATCACATACGCTAAGGCATCCAAAGCATCATGGGCACTGCGCCCCGGCCTGAATCCATAGCTGAACCCGCAGAACTCATTTTCATAAATGGGCTCTAAAATACATTTTACCATCGCGGTCTGAACGATCTTATCCTCCAAAGCTGCGATCCCGAGCGGTCGTGTGCCCCCATCAGGCTTGGGTATATTTACCCGTCTGCTGGGGGTCGCTCGAAACGATCCACGGTGTACTCGTGTGCAGAGATCCGCAAGGTTGCGGTCCAAGTCCACGCTATACTCCTCCCACGTCACGTTGTCCACCCCAGGTGACGCTTCTCGCTTTAATGCGAAAAACGCCGCCGTCAGTGATTTCACGCTGATGTGGTGCAAGAGCGTTGTAAGTTTCTCCTTCGGGTTCCGTTGTACGACTTCCCGTATCCGCTCAATCCCCTGGTGCACACTTGCCCATTTCTGCGCATGGTGTGTGGTAGGATCTCCCAGATTCCCCTCGGGTAGAGACCTTCGCTCCAACAGCTCCGCAGATGGTTCCTTGTTCGCTGTCCTCATTGCTACTATGTCTCTATCTGACTTCTCCATCCCGTCTATCTTAGGCTATGGCGTCTTCCGCCTTCTCTAAGCAATCCTGTACGACTACAGGATAAGATGGAGACCTCCCAGGTCCCGACAAAATGCGTACGTATGTCCATGAGTTCTTTGACACCGTGAGCCCGTAATCCGTCTCACCATGACGATGGATTACGTGTTGCCTTCGACTGGGACGACCGCCTCGGCGACTCAAATAATAACGATTTCGATGCTCGATAGCTCCGGCCATACGCACCTCTGCCGACGCTTCGTCGTGACCCTCGCGGGGCACAACGCACGGCTCGAGGAAGTATGTGATTGGTTGCATCTTCATACTACGGGACTTCCACCCGCTACATTTTACCAGTTAGCCTGGCGCACCGCCCCAACTTTTTTACGGTTGCCCGGTTGATACGACTCCAAAAGAGCCATCAGCTTCACTCGGGTCTGGTCGTCCAGGAAAATCTCTCGAATCCCATACAGAAAACCTTCAGCTGCCTGCCGGCCGCGCGGGTCAAGCTTGATGTTCTCCATGGGAATGGTGTCAATGGATAATTGATTGTCATACACTTTTCTCATAGCAAAAAAAAATTGAAGATGGCAGGCAATTTCTCCATTATACTCCCCAGAGCCAGGTTTGAATCGAAAATCTGAAGGATGAATTCAGAGAAAAAACCGTCTTTGAAGACCTCCAGTACGAGTTTTTACCAGGATTGTGGAGTTTCCTGAAAATCGCCCACCACCGAGGGGGCTTTCGAAACTCGTGGAGGAAAAATCTAGAGGATTACGCCAAAAAGCGGCCGTAGGAGGCCTACAGGGCACATTTTAAGGATGTTCTGGTATTCCGGGACAGACACTATCTATACAAACTGGAGCAGGCGGACACGCAGTTTACGTATATCTGAGCCAGGTCTTCTCCATTGGATCAGTATTGGACTCTGATAGGTGCCGGTTGTGATCCGTCCCTGCGGTTCTTCATTCCCTGCGTTGATAAGGAAGCGGGCAGTGGTTCCCAAATTCATCCAGCGGGTTTCGAGCGGGGTTGCCAGCCGGTCAATCACAGACTCTAGCAAGGGTAGGCGCATCCCTAGGCGCTCGACCATATATTCAACAGCAGAAACACTGCGGCTGGCTAATCGAAGACCATCCCGAATCGCGAGATGCAACTCATAGGTGAGCATTTTTTTGGCTTTGCCGGGAAGTGTAAGGGGATGCCGTACTAACTCGGAGGCATGGTTAAGCATATACCGCAAGGGGTTCTTGAGTACATCCGTGATATCGCGTTCGACCAGTAACGTTTCGTATTCATTGACTGTAATCCCGGCATTTTTTTCATTCGAGTCCAATTCAAAGGTGATCAGGCCGCGATGGATTTTGTGCTTGTTTACAAGTGCCTGGAGGTCATTCAGGTGTTGACTGAGGTCCAAGGCATGCTGATCTTTATGGGGCATTCCTATCGAAAGGACCTCCTCGTGCACACAATGGGTCTCGTTATATCCTACAGCGAGAGTTTTCCTGGATCGAAATGTTCCTTGGAATTCTCCGTCAAGATCAATAAAATAGATTGGATCACCGGGATCAAACTCGTAGAGGGCACAACTACACAGCCCCAGACAGATGAAAGCTAGATGCGAGTCTGCGTTCAGAGGTTCAGACTTTCGTTGTTCGGCGCTCAATTCATTGCGAAGTTCCATTCGGTCATGCCAATAAGGCGCACCTTCCGGAAAGAGTCGATGGGCGGAGCGGACTAGATGATCAACCCCCTCCGAGTTATTCCCAAGCTTGGTAGCGAGGGATTGTTCCAGAAACCCTGCCGTGGTATGCAACGAGCAGAGGGCAATTTTTTCGAAAGAAGAAAAGGAAGGACTGTTAATTTCTGCCAGTGTCGGAGAGACATTTTTGATATCAAGACGGGATCTAGGAGAAAGATTAAGCGTGGTCGCTATGGTAGAATTTTTATTGCTAATGGAATCAGGTCTTTAAGTATCAAAAAATTTACGGATTAGAGACAAAGCTAATCACGGATGATCGCCTCCCGGTGCCCATCAGCAAAGTGAATGGACAGGTGATCGTCTTTGTTCAGTTCCTGACTAGAACGCACGACTTTCCCATCTCGTTCTACACGGGCATATCCGCGCATAAGAACTTGACGGGGATTCAGTCCAATAATCTGCTCCTTGAGCAATTCGATCCGATGCCTGTGAGCTAAGAGACGGGTATTACATGCCTCATACAGCAGATCCGTTTGTTTGGCAAGCGTCTGCTGTGCATCACGGACATAATTGATCGGCATGTTGAACGTGTAGGACTCGGTAATTTGCACTATTCGTCTGCGCATTGAGGCGATCCGGGTTTCCAGAGTCTGATACATCTGTTGTTCATATTCCTGGATTTCCCGGATTAGCATTGCCTGTTCTGGTACGGCAGTTTGTGCTGCATGTGTGGGCGTAGCGGCACGTAGATCAGCGACAAGGTCTGCAATGGTTGTATCGGTTTCATGGCCCACTGCACTGATAATCGGAATTTTCGAGTTGTAGATCGCATGTGCAACCGCTTCTTCATTGAAGGCCCACAGGTCTTCAAGAGAGCCTCCACCGCGCCCGATGATGAGCAGATCGGGACGTTTGCCCTGATCAAGCCTGCTGAAATCATCGATTGCCGCTGCGATTTCAGGTGCAGCTCCTGGACCCTGAACACGAACGGAGGCCAGAATCACTTCACCGACAGGGAATCGGTCTCGTAGAATACGAAGCATGTCCTGCAGCGCAGCCCCTTCTGCAGAAGTTGCGATTCCGATGCATTGGGGAATTCGGGGTAGCGGCAATTTTGTGTTTTCGTCAAAAAGGCCCTCCTGGGCAAGTTTTTGCTTGAGTTCCAGAAAACGTTTTTGAAGTTCACCCGTAGTGTGGCGACGTTCGATTTTGCGGACATCAAATTGCAGTTTGCAGTATTTGGGATAAACGGTAGGTGTGCCATAGACCCGCAACAGTTGCCCGGGTTCGGGGGTAAATCCTACGATCCGTGCCCGGCTTTGCCACATCACGCATTTGAGGGAGCTTGATTCATCTGCAATCGTAAAGTACCAATGGCCTCTTCTGGCTACATGCTCAGAAAGCTCTCCCTCAACACAGTAACGTCCATGATCCTGAACGTGTTTGCGTAGGCGGGAGAGATATTCTCCTACAGAAATTACTGCGTCTTGTCCATTACCCATTTCGCTATTTACTGTGTAGATTCATCGTGACCATAGAGAATCCGGCGGTCTCGTGCAATCAGCTCTGATCACGGACTGGTTTGGAAAGTTAAAGCAGACTCCCCATAAACTCATAACAATCCAGAAAGAAACACACGCATGAAGGTTTCCCGTCAGAAGCCCAGACGCATCATGTTTGTATGCCTGGGCAATCATTGCAGAAGTCCGCTGGCGCACGGCTATTTTCAATTTTTGGTGAAAAAGCATCACCTAGAACGTGAGATTGAAGTAGCCTCTTCGGGGACAAGTGGCTGGCATCTTGGTGAACTCCCTGATTCGCGGGTGTGCCGGGTTGCAGAGAAGCATGGATTTACACTCAGGCATATTCGGGGGCAACAAATTACAAAACAGGACCTTGAAGACTGTGAACTCATCCTGGTAATGGATCGGAGCAATTTGAGAGATGTGTTGGCACTGGATGAGCGAGGCCGCTATGCTGATAAAGTGAAATTATTGCGAACGTTTGATCCAGAATCTACGCAAGATGAGGTACCGGATCCGTATTACACGGGTATCTTCGAGGAGGTATACTTGATCGTGAGTCAGGCATGTGACGCGCTTCTGGAAGACATAAAAGTTCAATTGACTAAGATCTGATGAGAATAGCGGACGATACCAAACATGCGTCTGTTTTTCATCAAACTTCAATACATTTGGCGCGGAGCCTAAAATTTGATGCGAGACACAGATGATTGGGAGTAGACATATTGCCACAGCCTTGGCTTTCGGCAGCTTGCTACACTTGGCGGGATGTGATAGCTCGTTTGCTCCAGATGTGGGTTTTGTCCTTATCACCGGAAGCGGCCGCCGAGCGTGTGCGCGTAGTTCGGGAATTTTATAAGAGGCGGATAGGATAACTCTTTGCGTCTTGACTTCGACGGTTACCTCCGTCACAGGGGTTCTGGAGTGGGATTTCCGGGAAAACTGAACACTACCAATCCCCCTTTTCAGGGCGGAATGATGAAGATCGAGACCGAATGGGACGCTTGATTTAGGAGGTCGTCCCCTCTTTGAACAGTACGGTCTGGCGCTGTATCGTCAGACCGACTGTCTGGTATAGGCGCCCGCTCGTTTCGGTAACCTTCGATGGAAGAAGGTATTCTGCCCGATTGCCTCGATCACAAATCATGGAGGTTTCCACCGCACCAAGTTCTGCTAAAATCTGCCCTTCACTCAGGCGATGTTTTGAACCAAACCTCGCATTATATCGGTGTCGGAAGATCCGTAACAGGGCAAATGCAACAAAACAGATTGCAATATGGGCACGCACCCGACGCTCGACCCAGTGAAAGATGGGCCGGATCGCCATGGTGTGTTTCATCACACGAAAACCTTCTTCAATTCGCCATAACTCTCCATAATGTTGATAGACTTGTTCTGGAGTCAGATCCTCCAGACTCGTCCAGACCCCATGCAGCCCATCAAACTTCTCATCCCGAACAATCGCTGCTTGATCTAAGCTCACTCCATCCTGCTTCACCTTCAGAAATCGACCACTTCTGCCGGTGCCCTTGACCCCCTGTTTCAAACGATTCTTCACCTTCTCAATTGCCTTCTCCCGTGAATGTACATCCCGAGCTGCCTTCTTTGGACAATAGCGCAAAATCAAGCGTCGACCACCAAGTTTGTGTTCGGTAACCTTACGACCCGTCGTTAAAACCTTCCAAGACTGTGCCCCGAGAATCGTCTTGGTGTGGAGTTGATTTAATGACCGTAAACGTGCAGCCACGATATAGTCACAGCCCAGACTTTGCAACAACGCTAAATTCTCCTTGCTCAACATCCCTGAATCGGCAACGACAATCATCCGATCCAAATCAAAACATTCTTTGAGGCGCGTCATCGCCGGTTCAAGCGTCTTTACATCGGTGGTATTGCCGGGAAAGAGTTCGTACGTGACCGGAAGCCCTTCTTGGGTTTGGATCAATGCCAAGACCAACTGAACCTTTTTGGGCTTCCCATCCTTGCTAAACCCTTTCTTGCGTAGCTCATCCGGCAACTCACTGGCAAAGCTCAATGTCGTCACATCAAAAAACAGCACCTTCAGTTTCCCGCCAAGCATGCCGAGCGTCTCGTTGGAGACCAGCTGCTTCATCTGTTCAATTCGGTCGTCCGTGACGGCATCCATCATCCGATAGAACTTCTCCACCGGAACGTCCACCCCCGCATCCTTGGACATCTGCCGTGCATGGGCCAGTTTACTATCCCCAGGTGCAGCCAGACGAAGTAAAACCGCTTGCTTGAACAGACGACGAGACATCTTCTGACGGCGATCAAAGACCTCTGTAAACCGCATCTGGTGATACAGGGCCCCCATGACCTCGTGAAAGCCCAGACAGATGCGCCGTATTTCCTCCAGCTTCCGTGCATCTTTGATCACCAGTGCCTTCGACTCCCGTTTTTTTCTGCGGGCAGCCACCACCTCGTCTACATAAGACTCTGCAGGAAATAAGGAGGGTTGCAGGTCTTCTTGGATCCGAGCTAATTCCAGATAGGCAATTTTAACCAGACCGTCCACTGCATCCGGGTGAACGCTTCCCATGTGTCGGACGATACGAACCCGCGGCTTTCTTTCCTTATTACGGTAGCTCTCAACAATCTGGACAGAGATGTTTTTCGTGGTTTTTCGTTTGAGTTCTCGGACCCACATGACACAGTTGGTTGGTGAATTACAAAGATACGAAAAATACAATTAAAAAGCAAGACTGAACACTACACAGGAAGGCCAAAAAAAAACCTCCCAGAAAGCACGGAAACAGTGGTTTTGTACCTGGAAAAATCGAAACCGTCAAAGTCAGGTTATAAGAGGCGGATAGGATAACTCTTTGCGTCACATCCGATCAATTGGCCATTGGAGTTGATTGACTGGATGAATGTGGCCAAAGGCGTTCTTCAGCAAGCGTCCGGCTGGATTCCCGCTTGATGACAAAAGTCATCAATATTCGTCAAATCCCGCAGTAGCACATCGGGCTTTGCTGATTTGAGGTCTTGGTAGCTTGTAAATCCAGTTGCAACGGCGACGCTCAGTGCTCCAATTTCCTGTCCACAGGTTATATCATGCACAGAGTCGCCAATAATGACAATATCATCCTTCACAAACGTTCTTCCGCAGTGCTTCAGTGCACGTGCAGCGGCGATTGCAGGGAGTTTATTCCGGTCAGCATGGTCGCACCCGAATGCACCGAACGGAAACAAGTCATCCAGCCGGGCTGCCGCCAGTTTTCGATATGCAGTCACACGAACATTTCCCGTCAACAGTGCCAGTTGGACACATGTATTTGGTTTCAGGTATTCGAGAAGTTCCACGACACCATCCGAAGGTTCAACCTCGTCGGATAGATACGTTGCATGGGCGGTATAGTGTTTTAACGCAATCGGTAGAAGGTCTTCCGTTTCTTCTGGGCTGAACCCAGCCAAGTGTAAGGTGTCTTCTAGGATCTGTGGGTCTGTGCGACCAGAAAATGTCACTCTCTGCGTTGAAATGGATTGACCGCAAAGCTCCCCGAGTACGTATTCGATATGTCTGCGGCTAGACTGAATGGGTTTGAGTAGGGTTCCGTCAATATCGAACAGCAGTAGTTTCATACGGTCTCGTACTGGGTTTTTAGATACGTACGATAGCTCTCGTCCATAACAGACTGTAGCCATGATTGGTTGGACAAGTACCATCGAACAGTTGCATGCAGTCCTTCTGCGAGCGTATGGTTTGGTGTCCATCCCAGCTCGGTCATGAGTTTGCTCGCATCAATTGCGTAACGGAAGTCGTGCCCTGGCCGGTCCTTGACAAATTTGATGAGTTTCCAACTGCTTCCACGGATACGTCCTAGTTCTTCATCCACGATGGTAAGCAGTAATCGTAGCAATTCCAGATTTGAACATTCTCCCGAGCCACCAACCAAATAGGTTTCCCCAGCTAGACCATACTGAAGCAAGCACATCAATGCTTCACAGTGGTCACTGACATGAAGCCAATCCCGTACATTTTCTCCTTTTGAATACACCGGGATGGGATCCATATTCAGGGCTCGAACAATTGCCAATGGGATCAACTTTTCTGGAAATTGATAGGGTCCGTAATTGTTGGAGCAATTCGAAATCACCACTGGAAGACCATAAGTCTCCGCATATGCGCGAACGAAGTGATCTGCAGATGCTTTGGAAGCCGCATAAGGGGAACGAGGTGCATAGGGGGTATCGGGCGAAAATTTACCAGAGGGCCCCAGGGCTCCGAATACCTCATCTGTAGAGACATGCACAAATCGAAATTCCTGCATGCCTGATGAGATGTGCATCCAGGAATCTTTGGCGGCTTGTAAAATTGAGGCGGTCCCAACGACGTTCGACCGGACAAAATCTATCGGCGAGTGGATGGACCGATCCACATGGCTTTCAGCTGCAAAGTGAATTACGGTCGTGAATTGATACTCGGCAAACAATTTCCGCACTAAATCCAGGTCACAGATGTCCCCATGAACAAATCTGTAGTTGGGTGCCTCCTCAATTGCATGTAAGCTCTGCAGGTTGCCAGCGTAGGTCAACTTGTCGAAATTCACGATTACGGTATTCGAGAGCTGCGGGACAATCCGGTGCAGAAAATTTGCACCAATAAAGCCGGCACCTCCTGTCACCAGGATGCGGAGGGGTTGATGGAGGATCGTGGACATGGATCAGGTCACAAGAGTATCCACTGAATCTCTGGAAATATTGCAGATGATGACGAAATAGAAGGATTAGAGCAGATTAACGTATATGTATATATCGTGGTCGTGTTCGCTATGGTGAAGGTGTTTTTGGTGCATCAACCGGGTATTCGGGTTTTCCTTCCCGAATACCCGGAGGTGTCATTGCACAATAAGGGTGCTATCGCTTCCAGTATTACTTTTGGAACATGTGTCTCTTCGCTACATCAATACCCAGGTCTGCCCTTTGCTACCTTTCTGGGGAATCATCACAGCTTCTGTAGGATCGTAGTACTCTCAAGGCTTTCGTTCGCACAACGGGAAGTTGCACTGCCCTTGCCGGAGGAGGCGGCCGATGCTGGGTTAAAAGGGAACCTACTCAAACGATGTCACCAACATCGAGCCGGCATACCACCAGTTTAGAGGTAATCAAGAAAATCCCTCAATTTTGAAATTTTTGCGGCATCAACTGGTGCGACATTAACACCAAATTCGCTATTAAAAGCTTTTACAAAGGAAACCCCATCCATTGAGTTTATGCCAAAATCTTTGATGTCGGCATCTAACGCTGATGCGTCATTGATGTCCAAATGGCTGTCTAGGAGGTGGATAAAACGTTGTTCAACCGTGCTCATTGTAACAATTTTGTAGAATGATGTGATAATATACGCTACAGAGCAAATGTACGAAATAGAAGAAAATTATGTTTGCAAAATTCTTTTTGTACTCCTGTACCGTGGAAGGTGCAGCGTCAAGCATTGATCGCTTCGCTACTCATCCAGAGCTTATTGCTGTCTGGCAAATAAGAATATCCCGATGAGGAAAGAACTCTCCCAAACCACCGGGCTCATGAATTTGGATCAGAGTTTTCGAACCAGAAATGGCGACGTTGGAAGGGATAACGGGGCAGCGAGATCCGAGATCTTTTCTCTTTCGCGAATAACCCTGCAAAATTGATATTTAGACCCGCCTCGTACAATCTTGCAACCGAATGCATAAAGCTCTCCTTCGGTTCGTTGGCGGCATCCTTTGGCGGCTTCCCTGGGCTTGCCAGCACCATTGGCAACTGCAATTCAGCGTCTGTCTGGTTTAAAATTTTCGACCAGGTTGAAAGAATCTTTGGCTTCAACAGCACTTCATGACCGATTTCCACGACAATGGTTACTTCCATGTCTGCAATGGTCGCAATACACTTGTCGAATACTGCGGGTGAACGTGCCTGTCGGGTCCAATACGTTGCATCCAGAGGCATATCAGAGCTTATTTGCAGACCGGTCACTCCACTCACCATGCGGGTAGAGGGTAATGCGAATGGCATCTGTGCCAGGAAAGTGTTCACCTTCTTGTCACCTGAGTTTTCATGAATCAGTTCCGCATGCCTCACAGCAAGAGTCAGTCCATCTTTCAGTTTCAAGGCACCGGCTGCATACGCAGCCGCAATTTCTCCTGAACCAATTCCAAATACTACATCGGGGCAAACTCCGACACTCTCCCATAGCACAACTTGGGCACATTGCAGGGCGAATAGGGCTGGAGATCGCCATATTTCTGAGTCAGGGAGATTTTCAGAATGCCCGAGCATCACATCCAGCAAGGAGCCTCCGAGTTCCGGTTGAAGCAACTCGTCACATTGATCCAAAACTGCACGCACGACGGGCTCACTGCGATACAATTCTTCCCCCATTCCAGCCCAGGGAGCATCCTCTGCACTAAGGACAAATGCCAGCTTTGAAGATTTTTCCGGCACGGATCGTCTTTCGTCAGTACCAGCGATTCGTATCAGTCCATTTCGCAACGACGATTCGTCTTCAAATACAACGCCTGCACGATGTGCGAAGTGGTTCCTTCCCACTGCTGCTGTCCATGCCATGTCCGATAGTAACACATCCGAATCTCGGGTAGACGGCTTTGAGGCATGCTCATCCAGCCAATGGAGGTACCGCTCGGATAACGCTCGCAACGCTTCGTCTGATTTCGCTGATAGGGGCAGCAGCCTCACATGCCGTTGATTCTCGTCTACAAGATCTGGAACGGTTCCCCCCATCTTCAGATAGGGGACGGAAATAAATTCTGGAGAACCCGCAGGATCATGAAGTCCCGTATCCCCTGATATATTGTAACCTTCCACCACAACATGTGCGTTTGCGCCTGAGATGGCGAAAGCGCTTATTCCGGCCCGGGGTGGGTGGTCCGCTCGGCTTGGCCAATCCATTTTCGCGGACGTGACCTGAACCGGCAGTTGAGTCCAATCGATATACGGATTCGGGTTTTCAAAGTGCAGATGCTTTGGAATCACTCCCCGTTGCATTGCTAACAGCACTTTGATGAGGCCTGCGATTCCTGCCGCGGATTCAAGGTGGCCAATGTTTGTCTTAACGGTTCCAAGTAGAAGTGTGTGATCTGCGTCACGATCTCTACCGTATACGGTGGCAATTGAATTCACCTCAATCGGATCCCCTAGTTGTGAACCAGTTGCATGCACTTCCAGAAAGTCCACTTCTGAAGGTGGGATCCCGGACTGAGTCAGTGCATCTTCCATCACTTGTTCCTGTGCTTTCCCATTCGGCACCGTAAGCGCTGCACCGGCACCATTTTGATTTACGGCAGAACCACGAATAACCCCCCATATGCGATCTCCATCAGACACCGCATCACGTAATCGCTTGAGAAGCACGATACCGCAGCCTTCCCCTCGAACGAAACCATCTGCGCTTGCATCAAACGTTCTGCAATTGCCATTTGATGATAGCATGCCGTATTCTGCCATGAATCTCGTGATTGCGGGAGAAAGGGCAACTTGGACACCCCCCGCCAAGGCAAGATCGACTTCCCCGTATCGGAGTCCGGATGTTGCCTGGTGAATCGCAGCGAGCGAAGATGCACAGGTCATATCCACCGCTACAGCCGGTCCCATCAGTCCTAAAAGGAAAGAAATGCGGCCAATCGCGGCACTGGCGGAAGTACCGAGATAATTGTATTGCTTTCCACTTTCAGCAATTAAATCACGGTATTCGCTGGCTCCCATGCCGACATAGATCCCGGTTCGGCTGGCTCTGAGGGAATCGGGGTCAATTGCGGCATCTTCAAGTGCCTGCCAACTGGTCTCTAGGAGAATGCGTTGTCTCGGATCCATAGATCGGGCTTCGATGGACCTGATTTCAAAAAATCCTGCATCAAACTGATCCAATCCCTCCAGAAACGATCCCTGCTTCAAGATATGCTCCTCGGCAGCAGGATCCCCCATGATATCCTTCCATAGACCAGAATCCTTACGCCCATCCGAAACGGTATTTTTCCCGGATTCAAGCAAGTCCCAGAATGCCTCAATATCCGGTGCACCAGGAAATTGACAGGCCATGCCGATCACAGCAATACCGTCCTCTTCATTGCGTAGAGACGGCTGTGGTCTTGGAATAGGCTTTGGCAGGGGGGCAGGGTCAAGAGTTCCTAATTTATCCGCCAAATGTTTAGCCAGAGCATTGATGTTCGGGTAGTCAAAAACGACTGTATTCGAGGCCATATATTCGTCAGCAAATGTGCGGTTTAGCCGATTCCGCAACTCAACGGCCATCAACGAATCCATTCCTAGATCGAAAAATCCTGTCGTAGGAGAGGGCGCACTAGGCAAATGCAAGACTGCTTGTAATTCTTGCTGGAGGAACGATACCAGCAGATTCCGATGTTCCGATTCCGGTGTTCTTCGCAACCGGGATAGGAGATCATCCAGCAAGAGTGTCGGATTGATCTCTTCCTCAGGTGCTTCTTGGAATAGATCCTCCAGCAAAGTAGGCGGGTCACCAACGGCTTCCCGGAAAATTTTCCAGTCCAATGACATGACCGCGGAATGCGTGCCATCGGTGCGGATCAGTTTATCCAGTGCTTTGATGCCCTCCTGTGGCGTGAACCAACGACTGCCAAGTGCAGCCAACCGCTCTCCAATTCTCTCTTTTTGTTCCGCAGCTTCACCAATCTCCGCCCAGGTACCCCAAGCAATCGTCTGGCCTGGAAGCCCAATTGCACGGCGATGCGCGGCAAGCTGATCCAGGAATGCGTTCGCAGCCGCGTGATTCGCATTTCCAGAACCTCCCATGACCCCCACACGACTGGAAAAAAGGACGAAAAAATCCAGATCACAATATGCAGTGGCATGATGCAAATGCCATGCACCGATTACTTTGGGCCACAGCACCTGCTCAAATCGTTCCCAGGTCTGGTTCCCCAACACGCCGTCTGACAAGACCCCTACACTATGGATTACTCCGGCAAGGGGTGGCAATTCGTGTTGTAGATCAGCAAGCATCCGGTCAACTGAATCGGGGTTTGCTATATCTGCGATTGCAATGTGTACGGTAAGACCACGTGCCCGCAGGGTGTCAATCGTCTCCTGCGCCTGTTGATCTGGAGGGCGCCGCCCATTCAGCACGACGATCTTTGCTCCACGATCGGCTAACCAGTTTGCTACGGCACATCCAATTCCTCCCATGCCGCCAGTAATCAGATAGGCTTGATCTGCCCTTAATTGTCCATGTGTCAGTGGTGATGCGGTGACCACAACTTTTCCTAGATGGCGGGCTCTCTGCATAAATTGCAGGGCGGATCCCGTTTCGGACATTGGCCATCTGCTGTGAGGGAGGGGCTTCAGTCTCCTGGAATCAAACTGTTTCAACAGGCTGCGAAGTGCCTTGCCAACCTGGGCCGGATCGGTTTTCTTCAGTACATCCAGTTCGTAGATGGCATACCCCACATCGGGGCGTATGGTGGCCATTTTCTCCACACTCAGGGTATTCCGCTTTGACAATTCTATAAAACGACCTCCCTCCGCAAGGCACGAAAGGCTTGCATCAATAAAGTCCTTGCCGGTGAGGCTGTTCAGGACCACATCCACCCCGTCACCGTTGGTAGCTTCAAGAATTTCTGCTCCAAACCGGGGTTCGCGGCTGTTGAATACATGCTTGACCCCGATCGAATGCAGATAGTTCTGTTTTGGAGGACTTGCCGTCGCAAAAATTTCGGCGCCGATGATTTGTGCTATTTGAATTGCAGCCATCCCGACCCCTCCCGCACCAGAATGGATTAGCACCCGATCGTTGGCCTTCAAGTCTGCAAGGTCAAACGACATGGCTGCCGAAACAAACGCAGTCGGTATGGTAGCCAGTTCTGACATGGAGAGTCCTGATGGCGCGCGCGCGACCATTTGCTCATGGGTCACCACTTCTGCTGCCAGTGTACTGATCCCCAATCCGATAACATAGTCACCGACCGAAACCGTTGACACACCCGACCCCACCTCCAGTACATTCCCGCACATTTCCCGGCCAAGATCATGCTCCTGGATGAACCCAAGAGAGCGAAAGACATCCCAATAGTTCAAGCCACAGGACTTGACAGCAATCCGAACCTCATGGGGCTCCAAGGCTCTGTGAGGTCGCGTCTTGGTGTACAGATTTTTGATTGTGCCATCTGGATCCGGGGCGATCACCCAATCCGATTTGTCTGGGATGTGGAGGCGCTGGGTCCCGGTATCTGCCCTGACCAAGCGTGCCACGTTTCGTTTTCCAAAACGATAGGCGATATGATTTTCAGGGTCGGGACTGAGTAGTTCTGCCACTAGATCGGGCGAGGGGGCCATTTTGCCGGGATCCAGGTCAATCATTCTCGTTCGCAGAAGAGGCAATTCCCGGGCTACACTTTTACCAAATCCCCATAATGCCGCGCCCGCCAGTTGCCCTGCAGTCTCGCGTTCCAGTACCTGAGCTCCCTGAGTGATCAGCCACAGTCCTTTCGCTGGTATTACATCTTGCATTGCCTGCACCAATGTAAGAGCACTCTCAATGATTCGCCGGACATCTTGTCCCATCTCCTCGGTCGAAGCATTTGGGCCTCCACCATCAAGAGCAAGAAGGTGTACGATTCCCTGCAGTGGGGGGTCGTTGGGTATGCTTTGCAGCAACGCTTCCCACGACTCCCGTTGGTAGATGTCTGTAGTGACTCGGATAATTCCGGGTTCGTCTAATTTCGGGAGGTGATTCCCCGAATCGGCCTTCCCTGCATCAACCAGCACGACCATTTGGTGATGCTGAGCCAACTCTTCGGCCAGATCCTGAGAAACACCATTACGATCAGCCACCAGCACCCAGACTCCTGTGCGCTCCTGTACCTTGGTTGGGCCTTGTGCCACGATCACTCCTTTGTCGTGTCTTTTGGTCGAATCGGTCTCGTCAATCCCCAAAATTTCCACTTCACCAAAACCGGCATCGCTTAGTGCACATCGCCATGCCGACGAACTGGCTAGGGCATGGTCAGATCGATAGGTATCTTCAAATCGCCACCAGCCGTCCAGCAACCCGAAGACTAGGTCCATCCAGCAGGGAGCGATCAAGTTTTCAAACGCGACGATTTGGCCCGATGGTGCGAGCAGATCCCGACAATAGGCAAGTGTCTCGTTCAGATATCGGGTGGCATGAAGTACATTTGAGGCAATCAGCAAATCATAGCTGTGCAGCGCGAACCCCTGTGCAGCGGGATCTTTTTCGATATTCAGCGGGCGGTAGTCCATGCCCGACTCCTTGTCTCCGAATCGCTCTTCTGCCGCCGCAAAGAAACCTGCCGAGATGTCCGTGTACACATAATCAAAACGGCCTTTCGGAAGTTCAGGAAGGATCACCGCAGTGGCTGAGCCGGTCCCTGCACCAATTTCAATGATCCTGAGGCGGCGATCGGCGGGAAATGCGCTCACAAGTGCAGAAACCGTTTCCTTAAGGATTCGGTTGGTAGCCCGGGCCATCGGGGTTTTGAGGTACAAATCTCCTGGAGTTGGATCCCCGCTGTCGAAGAGCAGCGCCAGCGGGTCTGCCTGGCCGCGAAGCACTTCGCCCAGAGCATTGCCACAACGCGAGAGAAGTCCAATTTCGATTGCGCCATGGGGATACTGTTCCTTGATCTGATCTGCAAGCACCTCCAGGTCGATCTGCATTCCATCGGGCAGCGGATCCTGCGGTCCAATCCGAACGCAAAAAGAATCTTCAATCTTTTCAAGAATTCCGGCTTTGGATAGCATCTCAAGCATTCGGCGGAAGAGGCGCTGATGATCTGAGATGATCTCCAGGGATTTTCGTAGAATCTCTGGTTGAAGGATATCGCCTTGCTTCCGTTGCCATTCCAATTCCTCCAGGGTTTTGAGTACACGCACATGCGACCACTGCTCCAAATCATCCAGAAGGGCAGTCCTCTCTTCCGGCTGGACCCCTTCATCCGCCAAATAGGTTGATATAATTCCCGAACCTTCTGCAATTGCTTTGGGGGATGGGAGAAGGTTCGCCGGCACGATTTCTGATACCAAGGGGTGCTCGCGCCAGATGACCTCGTACAGCAGATCATCTACATCTTCAATAGTGGAAAGCAGATCAGCTTCCCGTCTTACACGCTTAACGATATATCCATTTAATTGACCGAGAAGCGTGCCGTGCGTGTCGTAGATATGCAGATCACTACTCAGCACTTCCGCAGGTGCACCGGAACTCTCCTTTGCCAAATTATTCATTTGAACATGACAAAACACATGGTTCGGCAGCTGTCCAGAGAACCATAGTTGTTCGCAGCCGAAGGGTAAATAAGTTCCCCTCGTTTCCTCTGCGTCTGTGTGATGTGCAGCCGAAATCACCTGGAAACAACCATCCAGCAGCAGAGGGTGTATGTCTACGTTGCTCAGAGTATTTTCTCCTGACACAACGATCTCTCCCAAAGCTTCATTTTCGCCCATCCAGATGGCTTGGACAGTATGGAAGGATGGGCCAAAACCAATCCCAATATTTGTTTTGTCCCGGTAAAAAGCAGTGAGGTCCCCTGGTGACAGTACGTTTTTAAATTGATCCAAATTCACATGCTGCGGGGCTTGGGGCGTATGGGAGCCAGTGGACACATGGCATTCTGCATGTATGGTCCACTCTTCGCCCTTCTCTGTTTTGCTGAGGATCTGGACGAGATCAAACTTCTCGGATGGTCGCACTACTGTCTGCACCTTGCGTCCTGAATCGTCATCATTTCCATCTCCCGCGCGTTTCTTGGGAAATACCATCGGGGCATGAAATTGCAGATCCCGTACAATCCCTGCTCCATATTCGGCACGAGAGGCTGCGTCTGCCAGAACTCCATATAATGCACCCGGAGCCAGAATCCGACCAAACACTTTGTGATCTTGGAGCCATGCCGGGTCTGACGGATACAACTCCGTCTCATAGTACACCTCACCAGTGGCAGATTCGTGTCGGTCTCCCAGTAAAGGGTGTCCAACATTTCGTTTACGCCGTTTATTGGTTTCAATCCAGTGATGCTCACGCTGAAACGGGTATCCGGGAAGCGAAATCCGAGTCCGTGTTTCTCCGGCAAACAATCCCTCAAACGAGAAATCCATTCCCGCCTCATACGCACTTGCCACGGACGTCAGGAATCCAGACGCAAACGGGTCTATAGAGGCTCCATCATTCTTCGGGGGGCGTCGAAGACTTGACAGTACTCGTGGGAGGGGAGTATTGGGAGGGGGATCTTCTCCCAAGCCGGGCCATGCGAGGGAGAGCATGGGTCCCAGAACCGCATGCGGTCCAACCTCAATGACCAAATCCACACCAAGGTTTGCAAACGCCCGAACCCCGCTGCTGAATACGACGCCTTGACGCGCGTGCCGACGCCAGTAGCTTCCGTCAAGGATCCTGTCGGGCTCCAACACCTGGCCGGTTACATTGCTGACGAACTGTATGGAGGGCGTAGAGGTCTCAATCTCTTCAAAGATTTTTTCCAGTTCATCCAGGCGCGGCTCCACTAAAGGACTGTGGAGTGCCTGATCTGTCTTGAGAAAGCTTACCCGAATATTCTGGGACTCGAAATCCCTTGCCATCTGCTGGACCATATTCACCGGTCCGCTGATTACCTGATGTGCTCCATTGGCTGCCGAGATCCCTAAGCGCTCGCGCTGGATCTTTTCATTTTGTGCATGCACGGCAGATTCCACCTCGGAGATCGGAGCGAATATGGCGGCCATTGCTCCTGCTTCGGGGAGCGAGGACAAGAGTTCGCTTCGCCGCATCGCGATCAGGAGGCCATGTTTCAGGCTAAATATTCCTGCAATATGTGCTGCGGAAAATTCCCCCACACTATGTCCCATGACTACTTCAGGCCAAATTCCCAGGCTTGCCCAGAGTTCGGCAATGGCACATTCAATCGCATAGATTGCGGGCTGCGCCCAGGCGGTGTTGTGCAGATCTTCCTGGCTCCGTCCGAAGATTACATCCAGTAATGATGTATTCCTTTCGGATTGGACGATTTCTTCACAGCGGTCAAGGACCGCACGCACGACAGGTTCTGTTTCGTATAAATCCTGCCCCATCCCGATCCATTGGCTTCCTTGGCCAGTGAACAGGAATCCAATTTTTGCCGGTTGATAGGGGACCGATCCTTTGCTTGACTCAATCAGCGTATCCAGCTGTTCCCGCAGCCGTGCCAGATCATCATAGACGAGACCGGCTCGGTGGGGAAAATGGTTGCGCCCAGTACAGGCGGTCCATGCCATATTTGCGAGGAAGGATGGGTCCGTGTCAGATCCCCGGGCATGTTCGTTCAGCCATGCCCGGTACTGTTTTGCGGTATCAAGGAGAGCCATGTCCGACTTACCTGACAGGGGCAGCATGCGAAGTTTGCGATCCGGGTATTCCGCTTGATCGTGTGCGAAGGATTGCGGTAGTGCAACCGCAATCTGTTTTGGCAATCCCACGACCGTTCCATCGAATCCTGTATACTGAGCGGCTGAGTTTTGCCGGTCGTATCCTTGTAGGACAATATGGGCATTGGTTCCTGACCAGCCGAATCCACTGACTCCCGCGTAGGGGAGTCGTCCAGGAGCATCCGGCCAGTTGGCTTCTTCAGTAGGCACCTGGATCGGGATTTCCTTCCAGGCTAATACGGGACTGGGGTTCTTAAAATGAAGATGTTTTGGAATAACACCTTTGTTCATTGCGAGGAGCACTTTGATGACACCGGCTACCCCTGCAGCAGTTTCAAGGTGACCAATATTTGTTTTTACCGAGCCGATGAATAGCGGACGATCTGCAGTACGTCCCTTCCCGTACACATTCGCAATTGCTTCCAGCTCAATGCGATCGCCAACTTTGGTGCCGGTTCCGTGGGCTTCCAAGTAGTCAATGTGGGTAGGTTGAATATTGGCCTTCTTCAGGGCATCGCGAATCACGAGTTCTTGTGAGTTTCGATCGGGAACTGTCAATCCTTTACTCGCACCGTCCTGATTAATCGCAGTTGCCGGGATAACCCCCCAGATCCGGTCACCATCCTCCTCGGCTTCTGCCAGTCGCTTGAGGACAAGAATCCCGCACCCTTCTCCACGTACGTATCCGTTTGCGGCCTCGTCAAACGTGGCACAGCGTCCATCGGGGGACAAGGTTCCAGCGTTGGCTCGCAGTTCCGTGGATATTCCTGACAGAACCATGTTCACTCCTCCGGCAAGCGCCAGATCTGATTCCCCACTCTTGAGGGCGCCGACCGCCTGGTGGAGTGCAACCAGTGAGGATGAACACGCCGTATCAATGGAAACTGCCGGTCCTTTCAGTCCGAGCGTAAACGACACCCGTCCGCTGGCTGTATTGGGAACATTGCCGGTAGCGGTGTAGAGACTAGAAGCTGGATCAAGCGAATCAATTCCAGCTGCATCCAGGATCAGTTCGAGGTATTGGCTGTAGTTGATCCCGGCGTAGACACCGGTACGAGTACCTTTGAGTGTGTCCGGTGGAATTCCAGCATTTTCAAGAGCGACCCAACATGTCTCCAGCATCAACCTCTGCTGAGGATCAAGCATTTTTGCCTCAACGTGGGAGATGTGAAAAAACATTGGGTCAAATAGGCTTACATCGTCAATGTATCCCCCATAACGACAGGCGGGTTTAGGGTTCGGGCCTACGGAGAGTTGCCCCACTCGACCAACCCCCGACCCCGGTTCTCCCATCGAGATCGCGTTTTTGCCGGATTTGAGCAAATCCCAGTACGAAGGAAGATCTCGTGCGCCGGGGAATCGGCATGCCATTCCAATGATGGCAATGGAGTGCTCAGTACAATTAATAACTTCCTTCATCACTGATAATGATATTCTGCAAAAAAATTCAGCAAACGCAAGGGCGTACTATGAACAATTTCCCCTCTTTGTTTCATATGAGCCATCAACTTCACTCGGGCTGGAACGTCCAGAAAAACCGCTTGGTCCCCATATAGAAAAACTTCTTGACTTCGACGGTTACCTCCGTCACAGGGGTCCAGGATTGGGATTTCCGGGAAAACTGAACACTACCAATCCCCTTTTTCAGGGGAGAATGATGACGATCAAGACCGAATGAGACGCTTGATTTAGGAGGTCGTCCCCTCTTTGAACAGTACGGTCTGGCGCTGTATCGTCAGACCGATTGCCTGGTATAGGCGCCCGCTCGTTTTGGTAACCTTCGATGGAAGAAGGTATTCTGCCTGATTGCCTCGATCACAAATCATGGAGGTTTCCACCGCACCAAGTTCTGCTAAAATTTGCCCTTCACTCAGGTTTTTCTTCCTCGTCTATCATTATGCCCTTGAAGAATGATACTTTATGCCATTTGTGTCCCTTGCGCAACACAAAAGAGAAAACGGTACTCCAAAGGCCGTAAAACCACATATACTCCCCCCAGTGGTACCCATCATATGTGAAGATATGAGCCCAATGAACGTAAGTCCGATTCCGAAATTTACCCCAAGTAACCACGCTATACTAAAACGCTCAACTTTTTTGCGTAGAGGAAAAAACAGATACCAGGCTACTATTAAAATTATCGTAACCAGTACGGCCCAAAGCAAATCTGTGCCACTGTAGGAATCATCACCAAAATGAATCGATAACCAATACATAGCAAAAGCGCCTAATGGGATTAGCACAGAAGAAATAATTCTCATGATCTTTTCCATCATCCATCAAGCTCTGGATACCTCTCATTGCATTTATACTGACACAATTCCTCGGTAGTACCATTGGCTTTGAAACAGCGCTTAAGGCCCCATCAAGTCCCGAGTTGTCGTTAACATGTAACTATCTTAGATGTCGCCAGACACCGAGAGGTCCCTCTTTGCGCAGTTGCACTATGCATTGGATGCGTATCCCGAGAAGGCGCTGATCGCCTCGAGCGCACTTTCGATACGATCAAACGGAATTTAGAGAAAATGAGGTCGGGCAATAACCGTGATTTGGTTCTTTTCAGGAGAAATCAGGTATTCGTCCCAGGCGCCAGCTAAGGCAATGGATGGTCAAAGTTCGAACCCCATGCCGGAACTTCCACTTCCAGATTCACGAATGGTCTGCGTCTCCTCTGGGGCTTTGATCTGGTCTCGGCCGTATTCTTTCTCCAGCCAAGTATGCATTGATGGGATGGGAACCGCATATCCCGCTCCTTGCTCCCCCAATACCCCCTTCTGCACAAAGCGCTGAAACAGTTGCTCTGCCTCGCTGGCACCATACTCCTTCGTAAGTGAAGATATAATGTCTTTACGGGAAACAGCATCCACTGGTAGACGATTAGCAATACATCTTGCTAGGCACTGGATTTGATCCCCATAAAAGCCACCCACTCGTTGTTTGTAATAACCTGATCGCCCTGCATGGCCAGCCATGCGTTTCCTGTGCAATGCCCTCATCAGTCGTGGAAACAAGGATGATCATAGTGATGCCGCGGATCTGTGTCGGCTGCTTCGGCTGGGGGAATTGGTCGAAGTGTTTCACACCGACCAAGATCACCGCGTAGATTTTAAGATTACCGTGCAACAATATTTGCGCTTTACGCGGGATCGTGCGAGCTTAAAGTCTCAAATCAAGTCCAAGTATCACTAGGCTGGACTGACACATGTGGCCGGGACCCAAGTGCTCACAAAAAAGGTTCTACCACGAATGTTGTGGATAGAGGTCTAGTCCTCCGCAGAAAAAAGAATGGCAACTCTAAAGTTTTCAAATCTTCTGTACCCTCTGCCGATGGTTTTGACCTCTTGGATCTTTCCATTGCATGCTCTGGCGTTGGAATGTTGATGGCACAGTGCGTTACAGACTCCGTCAAAGTGTTTCTGAAACATCTCTGCAACCTGGATCACTTCCTGGACTGCGGTTTCCTGAACACTGGCGAGCCAGAGTTCAAGATAGTTCTTCGCTTCGGCAAAGGAGGTACATTCAAAGATCCCCTTGAATTCCTCCCGTAGCCGCCAGGCGAGGCTAACCTGCAAGTTGGCCTTCTGGATCACTTGGAAGATCTCATTTTGTTTTTGGGTACGATTCTGTTCATTCTTTAAAAGCGCGTAACGACTGCCTTTCAATTCGGGGGTTCCACCGCGAATGTTGTGGATAGAGGTCTGGCCCTCCACAGAAAAAAAGGATTGCAGATCTGAAGTTTTCGAATTTTCTGTATCCTCTGCCGATCGTTTTGACCTCCTGGATCTTCCCATTGCATGCTCTGGCGTTGGATTGTTCGTGGCAAGGGGCATTACACACGCCTTGGAGGTGTCGTTTGAAGGTCTCTGCCACCTTCAGGATCTCTTTTACGGCCGCCGCTTTCACACGGGTAAGCCAGAGTTCAAAGTACTTCTTTGCTTCGTTGAATGAAGCGCATTCAACGATGGCCTTGAATTCTTCGTGCAACCGCTAGGCGACGCTCACCTGCAAGTTGGCTTCCTGGATGACGTTGAAGATCTCGTCTTGCGTTTGCGTTCGATACGGTTCGTTTTTCAAGATCGCATAACGACTGGGTTTGAGTTCCTCATGCTGTTTCACTTCCCTGCGGCGAACCGGATCAATCCCTTTGTTGAGGTACTGGATCAAATGAAAACGATCGTGGATCAGGCGGGCCTTGGGGAATAACTCTTGGGAGCGCCAGGCTAACTCTGCCTTGTACTCAGAAAAAAGACTGGACAATGGGGGTTCTTCGGTTTATGTAGGCGAATTTTCGTGAGTTCTTGTCCGACGAGGTACGACAGATTTCGCGCATTTCTCTGAGGTTGACCGTCTGGCACTGCCATTTTCCGTGTTTTTCGCGTTCTGGAACAAGCGAGATCTCGCAGACACGACATCCTTCTGTAGCCTGCACACAGCAAGGGTATGAAGCTTTCGGGCGCTCAAGGAGGGAACAGCAGATCAGGAGGGAGCAATGGAGCACGTTGGCTGCTATGGAGGCGGACGCTCCACCAAGTCAAAGAAGCCCCCCAACTCCTCATAGGCGATGGCACGCATTTGAAGGTTTGCATAGCCGCGCCACATGATGGTGTGCCCGGGCGGTGGATCGTGTTTGCGATTCATGTAGCCGCCCATCATGGCCACCAGTAAGATGGCCGAGGGCAGGCTGGTGGGGACCGCAAGGCCATAGCTACGGGCGTAGACCTTCATCATCTCTAACTCGGACTCTCGAAAGAATACGTCCATGTCCAAGTCCGCGTCCACACGCCCCAAAAGCGTCATCAACATGATTCGCCACGCCGTGACTATGTGCAGGGTGATCGCCCGGTGCAAAGAGCCCGCCTTCTGCATCCGCAACTTCTCCACCTTGCAGCCACTCTTGAGCACCCGGAAGGTGTCTTCCACACGCCAGCGCAACTGGTAATATTCTACCATCTGCTTCGCCTGCTCCGGGCTTGTGATGGGTTGCGTGGTCAACAGATACCATTCAATCCGCGTTGCATTTTCCGGCGGATTGAGTTCACGCAGATGAATTCCCCAGACCTCCATGGGGGCTTGCGTACGGTCCCTGGTCGGAGGTAGAGTCACTTTGCAATACCGCAACTCCATCCGGGCATTTCGTGCCGGACGACCTTTATGAGTGACCCGCCCCGACTTCATCCGACGACTCAACTGCTCCACCGACAACTCCATCACATCCGCAGGCGGCCCCTTTCGCATCGCCTTAAATAATCGCCCCTCGTCTGTATTCAGCTTCCGGTCGTGCTTGGCCCGAACCAATAGATGCGTCCGCTTCAGCGTCCGATGCGCAGACAAAATCTCGAACGCATCCGCTTCCCGATCCATCACACCAACCACCTTCGTCTTGCGTGGCAGCGTCTCGGCTGCCTCGTCAATGTCAGACAGACCGTGTAGCCAGCTTTGGGATTTTGGGTTCTCTGTCCCATAGGCACATCGCAACACCCCCAACGGTAATCCCTCGTCATTCAGGGCGATCGTTGCATGCAGACACACCCCGCGGGCTTTCGCAGAGGTCTGGTTCTGTCCAATGATATCCAGTCCCTCGGTGTCCGAACGCGTACTGTATGAGATCTTGGTTCCGTCCTGAACACACAACACCGTCTCCTGGGTTCGCATTCGCTCAATCGTCCGCTGGCGATGCGGGAACAGAATCTGTGCCGGGGTGATCCCACGTTCGTTGGCCCTCTCCCAAAAACGCCAGTAGGCCCGAACGTCCTTGATATTTCGCTCGGGGGTTGTGGTGACAGGATTGCCCATCGTCTTTGCCGCTAACTCCGCGTTTTTTACCAAACGCACATTGAGACGCCGATCCCCGAGATCCGCACCACCAAACTCCTGTTCCGCCCACCGATCGCTGTCCAGACCTGCCCCCACCTCCAGCCGAGGGCGCAATTCCACATACGGCACGGCCAAGTGCGTGCGCCAGTTTGGATCCAGTTCATAGGCAAATACTTTTTTCTGCGGGCGCGTGCGTGTCTTCGAGGGTGCATGGCGGCCCCGCCCCTGCGTAAGTCCCAAATATCGGAATCCCGCCGCTCGAAAACAAGTCCCCTCCTGATCGGGTCCCACAAAGGTCTCTATCACATAAGGGGAATACCCATACGTTGCCATAAAATCGGAGGGCAAGCGCCGCAGCAC
Organism: Rhodothermales bacterium; assembly: GCA_965116685.1. GTDB lineage: Bacteria > Bacteroidota > Rhodothermia > Rhodothermales > Bin80 > Bin80. Next base: position 2,353,819 of record OZ220707.1, read on the forward strand.
TCGTCCCAATGCGTGGCTCGCCAGGTTCTTGCAGAACACGTCTGATCGAATCAGAAAACGACTCAGGTTCACCACACGGTTCAAATTCTCCGCGCGCTTTGGATGATCCCACGCCATCCATTGATCCCGAGCCTTGAGATACAACGCCGCAGCAGAAAAACCGACCACCCCCAGTTCACCGTGCGCACTCCGAATCAGGTAGCGATGCTGCGCGCCCGCAAAGGTGGTGCTCCCCTGTGGATGCTCCGCATCCAGAAGTGTATTCCAGATCGCTCGATCCCCCGAATCGGTGACCAAAATAATCTCTAAATCCTTGATCTCACGGACATCCGTGGGGACATCCAACGCCTTCGGAACCGGTTCATCCAATAGACGGGGACCGCGGACAAACGACGCGGTTTGTGGCTTCGGTAGAGAAAAGTGCCCCTCCGATTCCAGTAACACTAATGCCTTCATGCAACCCGAAAGCCGATGGCCTCCCTGAGCATTCACGAAATTGAACTGCGCACACACAATTCGCCCCAAAGCTCGACGACTCTTGTCTTGATGTGACACCACCGTTGTCGACAATGCCGGAAGAGCATTACGCAGTACTGTAAGTATCGCGGATTGTGCTTGCATATTGCTAAACTAAGCAATAGGAAAACCATTGTCAAGTCCCTCTTAAACGTACAGGGCAGGGCTAACTGGCAAAATGTAACGAACGCCAGGCTAACTGGCATAAGTGTAGCAGGTGCAAGTCCTGCAATATGAAGTTTAACCAAAACACATATTTCCGCGAGCCGTGCGTTGTGATCCGTGAGGGTCCCGATGAAGTGTCGGCAGCGGTGCGTGTGGCCGGAGCTATTGAGCAACGAAATATGCATTATCTGGGTCGCCGAGGCTGTGATACTGGTCGAAGGCACCATGTAGGTCATCGTTATGGTGAGAGGATCTACAGGCCCACGGTGTCCAGGAACTCAGGGACGCACGTACGCACTTTGCCGGGACCTGGGAGGTCTCCATCTTGCCCTGTAGTCGTACGGGGCCGCTTAGAGAAGGCGGAAGACGCCGAAGCCTAAGATGCACGAGATGGAGAAGTCAGATAGAGGCATAGTAGTGAGGAAGACCGCGAACAAGGAGCCATCCGCGGAGCGGTCGGAGCGAAGGCCTCTACCCGAGGGGAATCCGCAAGATCCCACCACACACCATGCGCAGAAATGGGCGCGTGTGCACCAGGGGATTGAGCGGATACGGGAAGTCGTACAACGGAACCCGAAGGAGAAACTTACAACGCTCTTGCACCACATCAGCGTGGAATCACTGACGGCGGCGTTTTTCGCATTAAAGCGAGAAGCGTCCCCTGGGGTGGACAACGTGACGTGGGAGGAGTATAGCGTGGACTTGGACCGTAACCTTGCGGATCTCTGCACACGAGTACACTGTGGATCGTTTCGAGCGACCCCCAGCAGGCGGGTGAATATACCGAAGCCTGATGGAGGCACACGACCGCTCGGGATCGCAGCGCTGGAGGACAAGATCGTTCAGACCGCGATGGTTAAATGTATTTTAGAGCCCATTTATGAAAATGAGTTCTGCGGGTTCAGCTATGGATTCAGGCCGGGGCGCAGTGCCCATGATGGACTGGATGCCGTCGCGTATGTGATCGAACGCCGGAGGGTAAACTATGTGGTGGATGCGGACATTCGGAAATTCTTTGACATGGTGGATCAGGAGTGGTTACTCCGCTTCCTGGAACACCGGATCGCAGATCAACGGGTGCTCCGACTCATCACAAAATTTCTGAAGGCGGGGGTGATGGAGGATGGGAACTGGCAGGAAAGTAGGCGAGGCACGCCGCAAGGCGCGGTGATCTCTCCGATTCTGGCCAACATCTACCTTCATTACGTGCTGGACTTATGGTTTGAGTCCCAGCGCAAATCACGCAAGATCGGTGGAGAGTCGTATATCGTTCGTTATGCGGACGATTTTGTGGTATGTTTTCAGTATAAGGAGGAGGCGGAGAAGTTTCTACGTGCATTGCGGGCCCGACTGGAGAAATTCGGATTGAGTCTGCATCCAGACAAAACGCGACTGATCGAATTTGGTCGCAACGCGATGGAGCACCGTAGAAAACGGGGAGACGGCAAGCCGAAGACCTTTGACTTTCTGGGATTTACACATTACTGTCGTAAAACCCGCAAGGGGTCATTTGGGCTGGGTCGTAAGCCAATCGCGAAGCGCATGGTGCGCTTCATAAAACGAATTCGTAGGGAGCTATGGCGCCGGATGCACGAAAGCGTGCATGATACGGGCCTATGGCTTGGCCAAGTTCTTAATGGATGGCTGAATTACTATGCCGTACCATGGAGTTATCGGTACCTATGGAGATGTTTTAAGTGCTTGAAATGGGTCTGGCTGTGTATCCTACGTCGACGATCCCAGAAGGATCGAACCACATGGGAGCAGTTGGATATCCTCATTGAGCGCTATTGGCCGAAGCTGAACATACGACACGACTGGCCGGCGAGACGATTTTCCGTCAAGCACGCGAGTGTAACCCAAGGGAGGAGCCGGATGCGTTAACGCGCACGTCCGGATCTGTGCGGGGGGCCCGAGGAAACTCGGGTCCCTACCGCGATGGGTGCAAGTCCCGTAGTATGAAGATGCAACCAATCACATACTTCCTCGAGCCGTGCGTTGTGCCCCGCGAGGGTCACGACGAAGCGTCGGTAGAGGTGCGTGTGGCCGGAGCTATAGAGCATCGAAATCGTTATCGTCTGGGTCGCCGAGGCTGTCCAAGTGGTCGAAGGCAACATGTATGTCACCGCCATGGCGAGGCGGCATACAGGCCCACGGTGTCTAAGAACTCAGGGACATATGTACGCATTTTGTCGGGACCTGTGAGGGCTCTATCCTGTCCTAAACGCAGAGTTGGGATCGCGCAGGGAAGGCGGAAGACGCCGAAGCCTGCGATGCACGGGATGGAGCAGTCAGATGGGGACATAGTAGAGAAGAAGGCGGCGAACAAGGGGCGACCTGCGGAGTCGCTGGAGCGAAGGTCCCCACCCAAGGGGAAGCTGGGAGATCCGGGCTCACGCCATACACAGAGATGGATCAGTGAGTTTATGGGATCAATCGGCTACGGCAATTCTGCCGTTATGCACGCCGGTGCGACCCGAGGGAGGAGCCGGATGCGTTAACGCGCACGTCCAGATCTGTGCGGGGGGCCCGGAGCAATCCGCATAAGCGCTAACTTGTTTGAATAAGAAAATATTTTTCAATCTGAGGTTTTCTTTTACGATTAGATTCCTCAAGTCCATTCGAGATCATTTTCCAATCTCGAATCATGGTCTCCAGACCACATGAAGGCTCAATCGCCCGAGTTACTTGATTCAAGGCGAACTTGAAGTTTTTCCAAGGGCTCGTTTGGAATGCGGTAGCCCCAGGGGGAAAAAGTTCGTGCATGACGAACGATTTTTTCCGTGAGCAGTGCCACCAAGAACTTTCCGTAAAGCCAGGCCTTCGCACTCTCTTGGTCATATTTCGGTAAATGACCAAATTGAGACAATGATTTGAATCGTTTGAATACGAGTTCAACCTGCCACCTCAGGCGATACCAATCAAGCACCTGCGATGCAGAAAATTGATCTGCTGGAAATGTGGTAAATACAATGACATAGCGCGCAAAGCGTAGCGTTTGTTCCATGGGCTTTGTTCCATGGTTTTGGGCATCCTTGCGAATTTTCTTGCAGGCCTTCTGGGCCGCTTCCTCTGTTTTCCGAAGGACACAAACACGCCCCGGTACCGGAGGATCCGACCCGACGTACACCTTCCATTCCCCAATTGCACCAATGCGGGTGATGGACTCCACCGCACGCAACAGATCAAAGGATGTGTCAGGCTTCGTATGGAAATGGAGCGTACCCGTATTCACACGAACGGTGACATACCCACCAGATTTTGTCACGTATTGCACGCCGCTGGCCGTTGCATAGACACGGTCCGCCAGAATATAATCCCCAGAATGAACCGGAAATTGTTTGAATGATTCGCCGGTTCCCTTTCCCTTGGTTGGAGTAAGTTTGAAGAAATCGCACCCAAAGGAAGGCAGGGCTACGCTATAATGTATGCGCCACTGCGACCCAGTTCGTCCAGGCTCGCAGACCACCGTGGCATCAAACGCACGTACTTGATGCTTCGTATCACCAGAGATCGTGCTCCCATGTTCCTCAAATAGTGCCTTGCAGAGTGCAGAAAGCCAGTCCCGAGATTTGCGTAGACGTTTGAGCAGCGCTACATCCGATAGCTCGGCCAGATTTGCCTGACGAGATCGTACAACGGTTTCACGTAGGGAATGCCCGCATCCCAAATGGATCAGCAGAGTTCGCAGAAGGGCCTCTGGAGACTTATCCTTACGCAGTCCGCGTAAGGCGCCCGTATCCGCTGCTAAATCCTTCCAGTTCTCGGGCAGAAACGAAAGCAAGACTCCCCAGTCCTCACTAATCGGTGCCGTCGTAACGGTTCGCTTCATAAAAATTCCGAGCAAGTTCCTTTGATTTAGGGAAAGCTACAATAATTATTGATTGTAAACAAGTTAGCGCTTATGGGAGCAATCCGGGTCCCTACCGCGATACCGGGGTGATGTAGGCCTTCCACATATCCGTCGTAATGGTCCGAACCGGTCCCTTTTTCTCTGCCAAAAGGCGATTTGACCGGACTTTTGTGCTAACTTTGTCTCGACCTTCCCCCACATCAATGACCACGCCACGCGCCGTATCACTGACAATGGTTGCGTCGGAATGCCCACGCTGAAAGGCCTTCTCATCTACGCTCACATGCGCAATATCGTCCAGCGATCTCCGCGTTACCCACGCGCTACGCTGCGGTGCACGATGCGATAGACCGTGTCAGAATTACTACGGAGTAGCCTTGCTGTCTCCGTTTGGTTCTTGGTCGCTTTCAGCAAGTCAATCGTCCAGCGCTCAAACGCATCCGTAAACCGGTTCGAGGCACTCGCCCAAGGCGTCTTCATCGTCCGCACCCCCACGGAAGACTTGATCCGGGGAACCCGACAATGAACAAAACACTTGAATTCATAGCAATCCAAGTGGCGCCAAGTTCGCACTCTCCGATGATCATAGAGCGTCCCTGGCTCTCCCGTCTCGGGGCAAACCAACGCTCCCCCTGAATGCGAAACGTAGATGTCAATCTGCTGGATCTGTTCATCCAGTAGCACCTTGTCAATCTTCCAGTCATCGCCCAATCCCAAGGTGAGCCGCGTCAAATCCAGATAAGATTCCATTGATTGTGCTACATTACTAGTGAAGCCCAAATTTAATCATTCCACACGAATTGCGACAGAAAATCGAAAAAAATAAAATGGAAAAGTTTATTATATTACCCGAAATATCAGGTAGGTGTCGCATAGGTGTAGCAGATGCACCTTTTCCTAAATCAGTTTTCTAATCAGATGAAATCACAGGTCACCAGATTTTTTTCACTCGCCGTTTTCCTTGGATTTGCGGTCTTTTTCGACAATTCAAATACTCTTCAAGCTCAGGATATACCGAAGGTGACTGCCCAAGATGTCACGATAGATGGGGTAGTAGATAAAGACAAACTCAAGTCTTTTGTCACCTGGGCTACATCCGAATATGCAAAGATTACAGATCTTGATGCAGGGCTTGCAACCTTACAGGACCTATATAGAGATTCCACCGATTATCATTCGGGTGAAATCTACCTGATGCTCCTTCGATCTGATGGTGGCCTAGGTGAAGGGCTTATTGTTTTTCATGGAAAGAATCCCCAACTAAATTCTACACCCATCCTGAATCAAGAAGATGGGGAGGGGAAGGAGGTAATCAAGGAGATGTTGAAGGCCACAGAGGATGAGGCGATGGAAGTGGAATATTGTAAGTATGAAGATCCAGATAATCCTTCAGACTGCACGAAGATGTCAAGCTTCGCGATGCGATACTCTCCGCCTACGATCCTCGGTGTTGATTTTGTTGTTGTTGGTGGATATTCTCAAGATTTAAGCAATTTGTGTATGCCCCGTACTGATATTGAGTATCCTGAGACCTCTGCAGACGAAGTGATTGATAGGGAGACACTTAAGAGTTTTGTAAATGGAGCTACAGATTGGATTCAGGATATTTACGAAAAAGAGGGATTCATATTTGCGAGTCAGTTAGCATGTCAATTTCGTATAGATGCTGAAGAAGGGGGGCACTTCAAAGACGGTTCGATTTATCTGTATGTGATGACGGAGCAAGGGTATCTGTTCTTCCACTCATTAGACCCCTTTCGGGAAGGTCGGCAAGTTTATAATAATACCGATCTAAGGGGGAATGTGTTTATACCGGACCTCGTTGAAAAAGCAAAAATGGGAGGTGGATTTGTAGATTATTACTGGAACAATCAAGATGATCCCAATGATGACGAGGAAGGAACCCTCAGGACGGCGTATGCAAATGCATTTAATGTACCGGGTTTTTTCCAGGGTGATCCAGACCTTATCATAGCGGGTGCTTTCTTCCCAAGCGTCTCAACTGCAGTTGAGGACGAAGCTGGCGAGCTTCCTTCAGAGTTCGTACTCCATGGGAACTATCCAAATCCATTCAACCCGTCAACGCGGATTCAATTTGATGTGCATGAGAAGTCAAAGGTTGCGCTTCAAGTGATTGATTTGTTGGGGCGTGAATTAGTCACCCTTCCATCTCAAGATTTTGATGCAGGCTCTGGACAGAGTATTGGGTTCAACGCCAGTAACCTAAACTCGGGCACTTATTTATATCGGTTGATTGTGACAGGAGTTGAGGATCGTCAGTATGTGAAGACCGGTCTAATGACACTCATCAAGTAGCGAACGGACCGGTTTGATCTTTCGTGATATGGCACGAACTCGCCATCGGCGTTCGATGGTTGCACAGTTGAACGGCGGGGGCGAGTGTGCCGTGTCGGTGATCTCCAAGACCCATGGAATCGGCATCGCGGTTAAGTGCTATAGTTACGAAAAACGGCGAGGATCTAGCAAAGTAAGGATAGGTTTGTCTGCCATTGGCTGCCGGGGTACTGGGGATTTGCGCCGAATCAGGGTTGGATGGACTAGTTGGTTTGCACCGGGGTATTCTGACCTTCCTTGGTCAAGGATTGGACATCCCTCCTCTCTGCAGCGTGTATTGACAGGGGCGGGCGTCTGGCGCCTCTACCTCAATTGGGACGGTGATTTGCAGGTTATGGTAGGAGTAGATCCTGGAGTTTTGGGTCTGTACGAAAAAACAAAAGACCGACATCCATGATTTGGATATCGGTCTTTTTGTAGCGGGGGCGGGATTCGAACCCGCGACCTTCGGGTTATGCTTACCCCTACGATTTTCATCGCCGATCCAGGTGGATCGTTTGTGGTCTGGACTTTCTCTTCACCCTCGGCCGAACCGTTAGGGGCCTGCCATTAAGTCTCTACACCTTCCCTCACAGGGGCTTGGCTCGGGATTACCACGCAACAGGCTCCCCCGAATTTGACAAGATTTCACGTGCCAGTTTCCTTCCGCACGCAGCCCATAAACACTATCGCCGTACAAGCAGTTAGAGAATTGCGTATTCTACAACCAGACGAAAGCGAACCCTGAGCCCGATGAGCTACCACTGCTCCACCCCGCGAAAAAAATCTTATATAATTCTACGTTCAAAAAGGTTCCCGTCAAATGGGCACAGCAGCGCACATTCTTTGTTGAAGGCGAAATTCGAGGATTGATTCATCTATCATCATAACCTGATCTTGATCTAATGGCAATTATCAAGGCGTTCGCCGCCCTTCGACCTACTGCTGATGCAGCAGAGCGTGTCGCTTGTGTTCCTTATGACGTTATTAGTGTAGCGGAAGCCCGTGAGCTGGCGAGAGGGAACCCGAAAAGCTTCCTTCATGTCATCCGTCCAGAAATTGACCTGAGCCCACACGTTGACGAATATGATCGTGCTGCTTACCTGCAGGGGGCCGAAAATTTACGTCGCTTTGCCGCAGGTAAATACAGCTGTCAGGAAACCGAACCTTCCCTTTATGCTTACCGGATTCGGATGGGCGAACACGAACAGGTTGGCATTTATGGGTTGGTATCCGTTGAAGAATACAAGCGGGGAGCGATCCTCAAGCACGAAAATATTCGTCCCCCAAAGGTTGTGGATCGAACCCGCCATATCTTGACCCAGTCTGCCCATGCGGAGCCGGTCAATCTGGTATTCAAGGAGCATGCACCGGTCATGGACATCATAGAGGCGTGCACAAAAACAGAGCCGTTATTTGATTTTACAGCAGAGGATGGGATCCAGCATACGGTGTGGAAATTCGCCGACACGGAGCGTTTAGTGGAAGCGTTTGGAGGAGTTGATCCAATCTATATTGCAGATGGACATCATCGGTGTGAGGCGGCCTGGCAGGCATGGGATCAGGAGGGAGTGTCAGGTAGCGATTTTTTTCCTGCCGTATGCTTCCCGGCAGGCAGTACTCGGATTCTGCCGTATAACCGTGTCATCCGTGTACGGGATGCAGCAAAATTGATTCAGGAGATTGGCAGGATCGGTGCGATCCAAATGTCCACCGGAAGAGCTACGCCATCTAGTCGAGGGGAGGTGTCTCTGTATGCGGAGGGGGCCTGGCATACCGTTACGTTGCCTCCAACAAAGCGCCGCGGCGTGGCAGATCAATTGGATGTTGCCCGCTTGGGAGAATTTATCCTGGAGCCTTTCTTAGGGATTACAGATCAGCGTACAGATCCAAATATCACGTTCGTGGGTGGAATCCGAGGCACCGATGAGCTTGTGCAGCGGGTGGAGGAAAGCGGGCATAGTGCTGTCGCCTTCTCAATGTTCGCAACTAGTATGGATCAACTGCTGGCCGTGTCGGATGCACATGAACTCATGCCGCCAAAATCAACCTGGTTTGAGCCGAAGCTTCGAAGTGGACTGCTGATCCATCGTTTTGCAGGGTAATGCGTGTACTGATTGCCGACAAATTGCCTGAAAAAAGCATCGAGGCTCTAAGGCAGGCCGGACACAGCGTAGCAGTTGAAATTTGTTCGGAAGATCAACTGAAGGAAGCATTGGTCGCCCATGGGACAGAGTCGCTGGTGGTACGATCAACTAAAGTGACGCGTAACATGATTCAACATGCGTCGTCCCTTGAGCTGATCGTGCGGGCTGGAGCGGGATATGACTCCATTGATTTGGAAGCTGCATCGGAGTTCGGAGTTTTCGTCGCAAATTGTCCTGGCAAAAATGCCAGTGCAGTTGCCGAGTTAACGATCGGCCTCATAATCTCGCTGGATCGTTGGATCCCTGACAATGTCTCAGATGCCCGAGCAGGGAAATGGCAGAAAGGCAGGTATGCCAAGGCACTGGGACTCAAAGGTAGAATGCTCGGGCTCATAGGTATGGGAAAAATTGGCCAGCTTGTTGCCCAGATGGCACAGGGCCTCGAGCTTGAAGTGGTTGCATGGAGCCGCTCACTTACCGCTGAATCCGCCGCCGCATTCGGAGTAGGCTATGCAGATAGCCCGATTCAAGTTGCTGCTCAGTCCGATATTGTTTCGTTGCATGTAGCGGCAACGCCGTCGACGTTTCATCTGGCAAACAGGGATTTTTTCGCTGCGATGAAGCCGGGGACGTTTTTTATAAATACCACACGGGGAAGTGTCGTGGATGAAACCGCTTTGCTTGCAGCATTGGATGAGAATGGAATTCGCGCTGCCCTTGATGTGTTTGAAGATGAGCCTTCGTACAAGGCGGGTGCGCTCACCACACACCTGCACAAACATCCTTCCGTGTACCTGACCCATCACATCGGAGCATCAACAGCCCAGGCACAGGAGGCCACCGGGGATGAAGCTGCACGCGTAATTGATACGTATGCGAACACTGGCGTTGTTCCAAACTGCGTCAATATTGCGGTTCAATCCTCGGCGACACACTTAATAACGGTTCGGCACTTGGACAAGGTTGGTGTACTTGCCCGTGTGCTGGATATGGTACGTAAGTGCAATCTAAACGTACAAGAGATGGAAAATCAGGTATTTTCCGGCTCCATGAATGCTGCGGTTGCACGAATTCGTGTCGTCGGTAAACCTCCTGAAGAACTCTCAAGCTTACTCGAAAATATTCAAGACGTATTAGCTGTCTCAGAAATCAAACTTTAAACGGATGACCTTAACCCAATCTGGGCGGTTGCATAATTTTTCTGCAGGGCCAGGTACGCTTCCTCTTTCGGTTCTTGAGGCAGCTCGTGAAGAGCTGCCTGTCTATGGGAAAACGGGTGCATCCGTAATGGAAATCTCTCATAGATCTCCAGCATACATTGAGATTGAGACCTCTGTCCGTGAGCGGATCAGGAATTTCCTGGGATTGACGGATGACTGGCATGTGTTATTTCTTGGAGGAGGCGCGTCAATGCAGTTTCATCAGGTGCCGCTAAATTTTTTACCCTCCGATGGACAGGCCGCGTATCTTCTTACGGGAGTCTGGGCAAAGAAAGCGCATGCGGAAGCATGCAAGATTGGCCGTGGACGGATTGTCGCATCCAGTGCAGAGTCTACCTTCAACTATATTCCAGATCCAGCATCCTGGGAGTTGGATCCTCGGGATTCCTACCTGCACTATACATCCAACAATACCGTCTATGGAACCCAGTTTCATGATACTCCGGATGTAAGCTGCCCACTTGTCTGTGATGCATCCAGTGATTTTTTGAGTCGTCCAATTAAGATGGATCGCTATGGGCTGATTTATGCAGGAGCGCAGAAAAATATCGGGCCCGCCGGAGTTACGGTTGTGTTGGTTCGAGACAGTTTTCTGAAAACCCGCAATGCAGAGTTGCCAACCATGTTAGACTACGGTACGCATGCTGATAAATGCTTCAATACGCCTCCGGTTTATGCGGTTTATATGGTTGAAAAGGTACTATCCTGGCTGGAGGAGCAGGGGGGGATTCCCGGGATTCAGGCGGTAAACCAAAAAAAATCGACTCTTTTGTATGACGCGATAGACGCCAGCGGATTCTACCGGGGAACCGCGGAGAAAGCGTCTCGCTCCCATATGAATGTAACCTTCCGATTGACAAAAGAAGAACTGGAGCCAGTATTTATCCAACAGGCTGCGGAGCACGGGCTGGTTGCACTCAAAGGGCATCGGTCGGTCGGCGGAATCCGTGCCTCTATCTACAATGCATGTCCACTGGAGTCCGTTGAAGCGCTGATTGATTTTATGAAGGATTTTGAGAAGGGAAATGGATAGCGTGAGTTCAGTAGTGCGAATCTCAATGAATTCAAAACAATCGTTGTATATTCCCACTGAAGTATACGATTCATGACCCTAGGAATAGTTCGTGCCTCAGCACCGGCGGAACAACGAGTGGCGTTGGTGCCCAAAGTTCTATCCTCCCTGTCCAAGAAGGGTTTGGAGATTTTGGTAGAGTCCAGGGCCGGTGAGGGGGCGCAGATCATCGATGATGCATTCCGCGAGGCAGGGGGGCGGATTGTATCCGGGCAGGAAGCGTGGAAATCAGATATTATTGCGTTGGTGGGGCCGCCTTCCGAGGATGAGATGGACCGGTTGAAGGCGGGGGCGGTTGTCGTCGGATTCCTCCAGCCGCTGGATACGCCTGAGCGGATGTCGCAGTTAGCTGATCGGAGGGTGACCGCGTTGGCGATGGAGCTTGTTCCCAGGATCTCGCGGGCACAGAAGATGGATGCACTCAGCGCAATGGCTTCTTTGGCAGGCTATAAGGCAACACTGATCGCCGCCAATAATCTTCCTAGATTCTTTCCCTTGTTAACGACGGCAGCGGGAACGGTTCGCCCTGCAAATGTAACGATTCTGGGAGCTGGCGTGGCCGGGTTGCAGGCCATTGCAACGGCCCGCAGGCTTGGAGCCCGCGTATGGGGATACGATATTCGTGAAGCGGCCCGAGAAGAGGTCAAAAGCCTTGGGGCTCAGTTTGTTGAATTGGATCTCGAAATCGAAGATATGCAGGATGAAGGCGGGTATGCCAAGGCATTGATGGATGCCAAGGCGAAGCAGCAGGTGGAGCTGCTTGTCCCACATCTAGCGAAGTCAGACGTCGTGATCACAACGGCTTTGATTCCAGGGCGCAGCGCACCAACCTTAGTGAGCCAGAAAGCAGTCGAAGCCATGAAGCCCGGTAGCGTCATCGTTGACCTTGCAGCGGTCAGCGGAGGAAATTGCACCCTGACGGCGGCAGATGAAGTGGTGGTTCACCACGGTGTTCAGATTATTGGCCATACGAATCTCCCATCCACTGTGCCTGCAGATGCCAGTTTTCTATATGCGCGTACGGTTTCAGCAATGATCAATGAATTCATTCAGGATGGGGTTTTTCAACCGAATTTTGAGGATGAAATCTTCAAAGCTGCCTGTGTTTGTCACAACGGACACGTTGTACATGAGCGCATTCTCAGCATGATCACAACATAAGCCCATGCCCCTATACACGTTTTTTGTATTAGCCATGTTTATTGGCCGCGAGGTGCTGAGCAAGATCCCCCAGACCTTGCATACCCCACTGATGTCTGGTTCCAATGCCATCAGTGGAATCACCATCATTGGTGCATTGGTGTCAGCGGGGATGGTGGGAGGGGTATGGGCAAAATGGATTGGCGTTGTTGCCCTGATTGCGGCGACCATTAATGTTGTAGGAGGCTTTATGGTAACGGGTCGGATGCTGGAGATGTTCAAGAAGAAATCCACTGAATAATGTCTCCAGAACTCCTTAACGGGATTTATCTCTTTTCCGCAATCCTGTTTATCGCCGGATTGAAAAGGTTACAGTCTCCGGTCACCGCGCGGGCAGGAAACCGGCTTGCAGCACTGGGAATGCTGATTGCCGTGATTGCTACGCTCTTTTCCCAGAAAATCCTCACACCGGTAGAGATGATTGGTGGTCTGGTGGTTGGAGGATTTATTGGCGCAGTGATGGCGAAGCGCGTCCAAATGACGGCAATGCCCGAATTGGTGGCGGCGTTTAACGGGTTTGGTGGATTGGCCTCAGCACTTGTAGCAGCGGCGGAAATCGTTCGGCTGGTCTTGGAGTTGGAGATAGCGGCTGCCCCCAATGTGTTTCCGTATGTGAGTGTACTGGTGGGGATGGTTACGTTTTCGGGGAGTCTCATCGCTTTCTTGAAACTCAGTGGCAATATGACGGGGAACCCGGTTGAGTTTCCATACCGATACGTTGTTCTGGTGATCTGTCTGGCTGCAATTATTGCCTCCATTGCATGGGTATTTTTTGGTGGGGAGATCCTTCTATGTCTTTCGATTCTTGCCGTTCTATCCTTGATTTTTGGAATTCTGATTGTCCTCCCCGTTGGCGGTGCGGATATGCCCGTCATTGTGGCATTTTTGAATGCACTCTCTGGATTGGCCGCGGCAGCCACCGGCTTTGTCTTGTCAAACACCGTTCTGATTATTAGTGGCGCACTGGTTGGGGCTTCGGGAATCATGTTGACCAATACCATGTGTGTGGCCATGAATCGAAAATTCTGGCAAGTCATGGTTGGAGGTTTTGGGGGCGACTCGAATGAGGACGGAGCAGGGAAATTGGTGGATGGACGCACCATTACATCCACGACACCGGATGACACGGCGATCATGCTCAGTTATGCGCGGAAAGTAATTATTGTGCCGGGTTACGGGTTGGCGGTTGCACAGGCGCAGCATCAGGTACGGGAATTGGCGGATGTATTACAGGCGCAAGGTGTAGAAGTCAAATATGCGGTTCATCCTGTGGCTGGGCGGATGCCGGGGCATATGAATGTGCTTTTGGCGGAAGCCAACGTTCCCTATGACTCGCTGTTTGAGATGGATGAAATCAATCACGAATTTGAGTCGACCGATGTAGCGCTTGTGATCGGGGCCAACGATGTGGTGAATCCCGCTGCCCGTCATGACCGGTCAAGTCCAATCTACGGGATGCCAATCCTGAATGTTGATCAGGCGCGGACTGTGATATTTCTGAAGCGAAGTATGCGACCAGGATACTCTGGGGTCCCCAACCTGCTCTTCTTCGAGCCGAATACGCGAATGCTTTTTGGGGATGCAAAGGATTCGGTGGCGGAGTTGATTACTGAGGTCAAGGCCGTTTGAGGGGTGAATAAGCAGCCGAATAGTAATAATTGTTTTGTGTGTGGTCGCAATAACCCACATGGCCTTTACATGTCTTTCTATGACAATGGAGAGGATGAGGTGGAGTCACATTACCGTGTCTCTCGATTCTTTGAAGGATATCCAGGCATTGTTCATGGAGGGGTGCAGGCGGCAATTCTGGATGAGATCGTCGGACGCATATCGTTGATCAAAGATTTTCATTCGTTCATGATGTCGGTGCGGCTTGATGTAAAGTATCGGCATCCGGTCCCCGTTGAAGTGCCGCTGCACATTGTTGGTAAGCGGGAAGTATTACGTGACCGTTATGCCAGGGCTGTAGGGATGATCTATCTTCCAGATGGAACCTTGGCATCGGAAGCTTCCATGAAACTGATCCAGATTCCGGATGAGATCCGTTTTAGTGGGGATCCAACTCAGGAGCTGGGTTGGCGCGTGGATCCATGAGGCATTGCAGGTCTGTTTTAATCCGGGCCCCAGTTTTCTCGTGATCTGGTCACCAATTGGGTATTACGGCTGCCAGCAGCCTGTCATGAGTATACCAGTCAAGGAGAAATATATTTCTGGAGCAATGGAGTCAGAGCTTGCCAGACATGATCGGCTAATCTCTGCTGTCCGGCAGCATTAGGGTGAATCCCATCGGATTGGTTCAACTCAGTGACACCGCCGACTCCTTCCAGAAGGAAGGGGATCAGTCCGGTATCCATTTCGTCTGCTACAGAAGGGAAGACGTCCCTGAATTCCTTCTGAAAGATTGGCCCCAGGTTGGGAGGGACCTGCATTCCGGCAATCAGAATATTCACGTCAGGATTGGCTGCTCTGGCTTGATGAATGATCTCGGTTAGATTGTTTTTGGTCATTGCTGGTGGCAGTCCACGCAAACCATCATTCGCCCCCAATGCAACGACCAGGATGTCGGGCGGGCTTTCCAGTTGCCAGGCGAGACGTCTCAATCCCCCGGCAGACGTATCTCCACTCACCCCGGCATTGATGATGGTTACGGGCCATCCAAGTGAGTCCACACGAGCTTGCAGGAGAGCAGGATAGGCCTCTTCAGGGGGAAGTCCATAGCCAGCCGTCAGACTGTTTCCCAAAAAAAGTACACGGATTGGGGTACTTTCAGGGTTTTGCGCAACCACTGGCCGTACAGGTAATAGAACACACAAGCACATAACCGTGTATAGGGCGATGCTAATTTGAGTAAAACGGGGCAACACTTAAAATTGAATGCTTGAGGTTACAGAACTTACGAAAACATATCAAAGTGGGTCCCGCTTACTGACCGTCCTGGACAGGGTTACGTTTTCCCTTGGTGCTGGTGAGGTCTGTGCGGTCGTGGGTCCTTCCGGCAGTGGGAAGACGACCCTATTGGGGTTATGTGCAGGGTTGGATTCACCGACCTCAGGAGTCGTAAAGCTGGCAGGTAACGACCTTGGGCACTGTTCCGAAGGAGAGCGGGCGGAAATTCGACGCGATTCTGTTGGATTCATTTTTCAGACATTCAAACTAATTCCCACACTGACTGCGCTACAGAATGTAATGGTCCCACTGGAACTCAGTGGGAAAGGAAGTGCTCGTAAGCGTGCACTGGAGTTGCTTACGGAGGTTGGACTCAAAGGACGTGCACATCATTATCCCGTTCAGATGAGTGGGGGAGAGCAGCAGCGGGTCGGTCTCGCAAGAGCATTCATTAACCGCCCAGCCATTCTTTTTGCAGATGAGCCAACGGGCAATCTGGATACGGCCACGGGCAGCAGAATCGAAGAACTGCTCCTTGACCTGAATCGCACCGCGGGTACGGCTTTGGTTGTGGTGACGCACGACCTGAAATTTGCTCAGTCATGTCACCGGATTCTGGAGCTTCAAGCCGGCCGGGTTGCCCGGGATTATCAAACCGCAGTGGCATGAAAAATGCCTGGGTTTTTCGTATGGCATGGTGGGAAAGTCAGGGCAGCCGGCGTCGGCTGCTGATTTTCCTTTTTTCAATGATCGTCGGGGTTGCCCTGCTGGTCGCATTGTCTTCGACGTCAGAGAGCCTCCAGTATAGCGTTGACCAGCATGCACGCGAGCTCTTGGGGGCCGATATGCGGTTTTCCAGCAACCGGCCATTTGATGATTCCACACAGGCTGCCATTGATACGATTGGGGTTGCCAAAGCCCAAAGGGTCTCCACATTGTCAATTGCTTACTTTCCGATACAGCACCAGTCTCGTCTGGTCAGTGTCTACGGAGTGGAAGATGCATATCCACTTTATGGGTCACTAAAGTCCGATCCCGCCGAGGCTGCGAGTGGGTTCAGGGAAAAGCCGGGAGCCCTGGTAGACCAAGGCTTGATGCAGACACTGGGGGTTCACGAGGGGGATACAGTTCAGATCGGTCGACGCAGATATGAAATCTCAGGCTCGCTCCTGCGTGCGCCCAGCGAAACGGAAATCAGCATGCTCATCATGCCTTCGGTGTATGTCCCCATTAGCACATTGGATACCCTACTCCTGGGGTTCGGGTCCATGGCCAATTATGAGGTCTATGTGAAGCTTGCCCCGGGTGAAGATCCAGAAGTCATCCGTGATTCTTTGTATAGCGATACGAATGGGTTCAACGCGGATATTGATACGGTGGCAGAGCAGCGGGACAACTGGGAGGACGTATTGGGATTTTTTAATCAGTTTCTTGGCTTGGCGGGCTTTGGTGCACTCGTGCTGGGTGGGTTGGGAGTTGGGGGAGCCATCCGTGCACATGTTCGTCGTTGCCTGGATAATATTGCCGTACTGCAATGCATGGGAGCAGGGAGTGGGAGCGTTTTTTCGATTTATTTTTTTCAAGCGTTTGTCCTAGGATGTATCGCTGGTGTGTTTGGGTGTTTTGGGGGAGCGTTAGCGCAATTACTCATCCCGTATGCCATCAGTGCATTCCTGCCGTTCGAGATTGCGTTTCGTATATCATGGTCAAGCATGGCGATGGGGTATGGAGTAGGGTTGTTTGTAACATTGATTTTTGCAATTCTGCCTCTTATGGATGTACGTGGAGTATTTCCTTTGCGGGCACTTCGTTCAAGTATTGAGCCCCTAACATCGGCCCGTGTCCGCTTTCTGGCTTACATCATCATCGTGGGTGGCCTGATTGTGATCGCAGCGGCCCAATCGGGAAGCTGGGTTGCCAGTGTCTACTATGCGCTGGCGATCATCATTGCTTTTGGGGCTCTGGTACTCATGTCAAAGCTCCTCATGCTGATCGCCCGTAAGTTGACGAATCGGATTCCGTTTTATCCACTTCGTCAGGGATTTGCGAACTTACATCGCCCCGGGAATCAGACGATCCTAGTCATGCTGGCCCTTGGACTGGGCACATTTATTGTCATGGTACTGCTGATCAGTGAGAGTACCATTATTAAACAAATAGATGTAGTGGGTGGTAGCGGTCGACCGGACATGATTCTTTTTGATATCCAGAATGACCAGTTGGACGGAGTGACGCGTCTAATTGAAGAGCAGAATTGGCCAATCACCGACAGTTCTCCGATCGTGAATATGCGACTACATGCGGTTGGGGAGCAGACGGTAGAAGAGCTGGTCAAGGATTCTACCCGAAAACTCACATGGCCGCTGACACGTGAGTACAGGTCCACATATCGGGCAGAACTTACGGATGCCGAATCACTTGCCAGCGGCACTTTCACTGGAACCTATCAACCGGATTCCGCTTTCGTCCCCATTTCGGTAGAGGATAATTTTGCGCGGACAGAGCTGGGTCTGGACATGGGAGATACGCTTGTCTTTAATGTGCAGGGGAGGTTGATTCCCACGGTGGTGGCCAGCTTCCGAACGGTTGATTGGGAGCAGATGCGGTCAAATTTTTATGTTGTGTTTCCCACCAATGTATTGGAGGAGGCCCCACAAACGCACGTGATTACAAGTCGCAGGGAAGGGGACACCACCCCAGATTCCCTGCAGTCACTGGTGGTCGCGAGTTACCCAAATGTCACGGTACTCAGTCTGGAGGCGATTATTCGAATCATCCGTGAAGTTATGGATCGTGTCCGCTTTGCAATCCAATTTATGGCATATTTCTGCTTCATTGCCGGGGTTCTGGTTCTGGTCGGGTCTCTTTTGATTGGCCGATTGCAGCGAATTGAGGAAAGTGGGTTACTGAAAACTTTAGGAGCCAGCAGGAAACAGCTTCTTATCATTACGATGGCGGAGTATTCCGTCTTAGGATTCTTGTCCTGCGCAACGGGTTTAATTTTATCTTTAGTAGCGGGTTGGATTCTGTCGATAACCGTATTCGAACTTCCGTTCGTGGTGGCGGGCCAGTCTATTCTTGCAGTGATTGCTGCAGTGATTGGATTGACCGTGATCGTCGGTTTCTTAAGCAACCGGAGTGTTTATGATCGATCGGTACTTGCCGTACTTCGCGCAGAAGGGTAGTCCTATTTGTTAGAATGTCGAATCAGATCAGGGATCGAGTCAATCAGGTGCAGGAAAAAATTGCAGGTGCCTGTCGCCGTGCAGGGCGTAGGGAAGAGAAGATCACCCTCATTGCAGTGACGAAGACTTGGCCTTCTGAGGTGGTTGCTGCGGCATTACAGGCCGGTCTCACAGATTTCGGGGAAAACAAAGTGCAGGAATTGGTTGCAAAAGCCCCCCTCTTTCCTGCTCAAAACTGGCATATGATTGGGCATCTGCAGCGCAACAAAGCACGCCAGGTCGTCGCTCATGCCAAAGAATTTCATGCCCTTGACAGCATCCGCTTGGCTCGGGCATTAAACCGTCACGCCGAAGAAGCAGGTCGGATACTCCCCTGTTTTATACAGGTGAATGTATCTGGGGAAGCGTCCAAATTTGGATTGGATGCTGCCCGCGTCCCTGAGCTTGCAGCGCAGTTGGGCGAATACGAGTCAATCCAGCCGGTAGGGCTCATGACGCTGGCTTCGCCGGATCTACGAAAGGTGCGTGAGGAATTTCGTCTGTTGCGAAGTATACGTTCTAAGTATGCACATTTAACCGGTGCAGGATTATCCATGGGGATGAGTGGAGATTATGAAATAGCGATTGAGGAAGGAGCCACGCATGTACGCGTCGGTTCTGCCCTGTTTGGATCACGAAAACCATTCATTAAGACTTAATCAGATGGAGAAAAATATTCCCGATCCCCAAACGCAGGTTGCACAAATGGAAGAGGCGGTAGCCGCAATTCGTCAACGCACCCAATTTCAGCCCCAGGTTGGTTTGATCCTGGGTACAGGACTGGGGCAGTTGACACAGGAAATTGAGGTTGAGCATAGGATTCCCTATGAGTCAATTCCGCATTGTCCTGTCTCAACAGTGGAGTCCCATAGAGGAGAGCTTCTTTTGGGAATGCTCCGGGAAGTTCCTGTGGTATGTATGAAAGGGCGTGTACACATGTACGAGGGATACAGCGCCCGTCGAGTGACATTCCCGGTTCGGGTCATGGCGAAACTTGGCATCGGGAGTCTGTTGGTTTCGAACGCATGTGGTTGCATGAATCCTGATTATCGTAGTGGAGATGTCATGGTGCTCTCGGATCATATCAATCTACAAGGGGTCAACCCACTGGTAGGCCCGAATGTGGATGCTTGGGGTCCACGATTCCCTGATATGAGCGAGCCCTATGATGTCGAACTCCGCCAGTATGCAATGCAGTCTGCCAAGGCCCATTCAATCCGGCTTCATGAGGGTGTGTATGTCTCTGTGTTGGGGCCTAGCCTTGAGACCCGGGCGGAGTACAAATTCCTGCGTACGATTGGTGCAGATGTAGTGGGGATGTCGACAACCCCGGAGGTAACCGTTGCCAGACATATGAATTTACGCGTGATGGCAGTGAGTGTAATCACCGATGAATGTTTCCCGGACACACTCGAACCCTTGACATTGGAGGATGTCATTGAAGCAGCAGGGATTGCAGAGCCAAAGCTGGCTGCAATTATGTCCGATGTGGTCGAAAAACTTGGCCAAGGGTGATCATGAGAGGGGGGAAGGGCTTTGAAGAAATTCAGCGCGTTGATGCTCATGTGATCGAACGGGAGATCCGTCAGCGGTGGGACTCGGAAGGCATCTTTCAGAAAAGCGTTGAGCTGCGCGCGGGAGCACCGACCTACACGTTTTACGAGGGTCCTCCAACCGCAAACGGGCATCCAGGAGTTCACCATGTTATGGCCCGAACCATTAAAGATGTGTTCTGCCGCTACCATACCATGAAAGGATGCCGTGTTGAGCGGAAAGCGGGATGGGATACGCACGGGCTTCCGGTTGAGATCGAGGTCGAAAAAAGCCTGGGACTTGATGGTCAGGAAGATATTTTGCGCTACGGCATCGAAAAGTTTAACCAGCAGTGCCGTGAAAGCGTTCTGGTCTATAAGGGAGAGTGGGATGAACTGACACGTCAGATGGGGTACTGGGTAGATCTTGATCATCCTTATGTGACCTTCGAAACAAAATACATCGAAACCGAGTGGTGGTTGATCAAGCAGATTTATGACAAGGGTCTGCTTTACAAGGGCCACAAGATTCACTGGTACAGCCCGGGATCCGGCACGATTCTGAGTTCCCATGAGGTGAGCCTGGGCTACAAAGAGGTTCAGGATCCAAGTGTAACCGTCCGCTTCCGTTCTCTGAACCGGCCAGACACGTATTTCCTGGCCTGGACGACCACCCCCTGGACATTGATTTCGAATGCAGCGTTGGCGGTAGGCGCGGAGATTGAGTATGTATCCGTCCGTTGTGCCTCTCTGCCTGAATCCAATCTGATTCTTGCCCGGTCCCGGTTAGAGATGCTCCGGGAGGAGTATGAAGTGGTCTGTACGATGCGTGGAAGTGAGCTTGAGGGCGAGCATTACGAGCCACTTTTCAGTTTTTTCAAGGACCAGGGCCACCATGCCTGGCGGATAGTAACTGCTGATTTTGTGTCCACCGAGGATGGTACGGGGATCGTGCATATTGCTCCTGCATTTGGAGCCGATGACTATGAAGTGGGACAAACAAAAGGATTCCCTGTGCTGAACCCGATTGATAGTCGGGGCCATTTTGCTTCCGATGTACCTCATGTGGGTGGACTCTGGTTCAAGGATGCAGACCGACCCATTATTCGGGATCTGCGCGAGCGGGGTCTTGTGCATCGAGATGACAGCCATGTGCATAATTATCCTCATGACTGGCGAAAAGGGACTCCACTCATGAGTTACCCGGTGGAAAGCTGGTTCATTCGAACCACGGCGATTCGTGATCGACTTGTAGAGCTTAACAATCAGATTGCATGGCAGCCGGCATCCATTGGATCCGGCCGATTTGGGGAATGGCTGTCCAACAATGTGGACTGGGCGCTCAGCCGTCAACGCTTCTGGGGGACCCCCCTTCCAGTCTGGGTATCAGACCAGGATCCTGATGTCATTGAGGTCATTGGGTCCATTCAGGAATTACGCGAACGCTGCGGGGAGCAACTGCCGGACAAAGATGAAGACATTGATCTACATCGCCCGTTTGTAGACGAGCTCACATGGCCTGCTCCAGACGGAGGGACAATGCGGCGAGTACCGGAAACCATTGATGTCTGGTTTGACTCGGGAGCCATGCCATTTGCACAATGGCATTATCCATTTGAGAATCAGGAGGCATTTGAGCGGAGTTTTCCGGCGGACTTCATTGCCGAAGGTGTGGATCAGACACGCGGCTGGTTTTATACACTTCACGCGATTGCGGCTCTGGTAATGGATGAGGTGTCGTTTCGCAATTGTGTGGTCGGTGGACTTCTCCTTGATGCGAAAGGAGAAAAGATGGCCAAGACCAAAGGGAATGCGCTGGACCCATTTGATTTGATCAAGAAATACGGAGCGGACAGAGTGAGATGGTATATGATGAGTAACTCCCCCCCGTGGGAGGATCTAAAGTTTAACGTCAATGGCGTGAAGGAGGTAGAGCGTAAACTGTTCAGTACGTTAATGAATAGTTATAGCTTCTTTGCGACGTATGCCAATATAGATGGCTATACAGGTGAAGAAGAAGCTCCATCTGTGATTGAGCGGCCAGAACTGGATCGGTGGATTCTCAGCCGGTTGCAGTCTACCGTGGAACTGGTAGATGTGGCACTGGCACGCTACCATCCAACCAGGGCGGCTCGTGCGGTTGAAAGTTTTGTCACGGATTTTTCGAATTGGTACATCCGCAGATCTCGCCGACGTTTTTGGAGCACAAAAGCGACCCGGGCCTCTGAATCCGATGATGATAAATGGGCAGCCTATGAAACGGTACATACATGTCTTGAGACGACGGCACGTCTCATGGCACCAATTGCTCCCTATTACAGTGAGTGGTTATATCAGCATCTTACGACCAATACCCAGGATGTAGCCGAGTCGATTCATTTGACATGGTTCCCCAAAAAGGATCAGGAGCTGGTGAATGCTGAACTGGAGGCGCGAATGAAGAGTGCTCAGGTGATTTCCTCTCTCGTTCTCGGGCTGCGCAACAAGGCCGGTTTGAATATTCGCCAGCCCGTGGGCCGAATACTGGTGGTGGTCGACGAAAAATGTCGGGAGGAAACGGTTTCTCTGGTTGCTCCCATCATTTTGGATGAGGTGAATGCACGAATGATTGAGTACATCAATACTTCACACTCCATTGTTCGGCGAAGTGCCCGTCCGAATTTCCGTCAATTAGGTCGTAGAGCCGGACGGAATATGCCCAAGGTCAAGGAGGCGATTTTAGCTTTGAAACCAGTTCAACTGGAGGCTCACAGTGCAGGCGAGCGGGTCACGCTTACAGGGGAGGGGTTTGAATTAGAATTGCAGCCAGGAGATATTGAGATTAAAACCGAAGGGGTTGAAGGGTGGCTGGTAGGTCAGGAGGATGGATATACGGTTGCTCTGGATACCATAATCACGGAGGAGTTACTTCATGAGGGGTTAGCTCGGGAAAGTATTAATCGACTTCAGAACCTGCGGAAGTCAGCGGGATTTGCGGTGACGGATCGAATTCATGTTGATTGTGAGGCAACAAAAGTTTTGCACGCAGCCATTGAGCACCATGTTGATCGCATCAGAAACGAAACGTTGGCCATCACGTTTAATTTTGTTTATTCCCCAAAGGGAGAACATATTGAACGCTTTGATATCGGTGAGGAGTCGCTCACGCTGGGCGTGAGTCGTTCAGAGTAGCCTCACCATATGAAGATAGAATAGTTACGAAATCATGGCAGCTCAAAAATCAGCCCAAGTATCCTCGGAACTCCCGGTAAATGGCCCCGCCAAGACGCCATTTGATAATGACTTGCTGGCTCATTTCCGTTCGTTGATTCTTGACAAGCGCAAGCGTGCACTTGACGATATAACGAACATGCAGGCTCAGATCAAAGATTCACGCGAGCGATCTGAGAGTGACTCGGCGTACAGCTTCCACATGGCTGATGCGGGGACGGATGCAATGGAGCGGGAAAAGCTGTATCTGATGCTGGCTCGCCAGAAAAAATACATTGGTTATTTGGACCGGGCCCTTGAGCGCATTGATAACCGGACCTATGGGATTTGCAAGGTGACGGGCAATCCCATTTCCCGGGAGCGGTTGGAGGCAGTACCTCATACAGAGATTTCGATTGAGGCCAAGCTCAAGCAAAAACGATAGGTTCGTATATGCGGCTGTTTTGGATTGTAGCCGGGGTATTGATCCTTGATCAGGTAACGAAGGTGGTCGTGCGTATCAATATGGATCCAGGCCATTTTGGCGCGATTGATCTTGTGGGAAACTGGCTTAAGTTCACCTACACCGAAAATCCTGGGATGGCATTTGGGATTAATTTTGGTCCCGCGGGTCTGATTACGGCGTTTTCGATTATAGCTGCAACCATGATCGTGATCTATATGCTACGCGTTCGGGATGGCTATCTACCCTATACAGCAAGTTTAGCATGCATTCTAGGAGGGGCCATCGGGAATATTATTGACCGCCTGTTTTATGGAATGATATTCGGCTATGGTCCCTTTTTTCAGGGGCGGGTGGTTGACTTCATTCACTTTGATATTTGGCATGGGCAGGTATCTTCATCCATTCCGTTGATTGGTGGAAGCTATTTATCGTTTTTCCCAATCTTCAATGTGGCAGATATCGGGATTGTGGGGGGTGTAATTGGCATTCTGCTTTTCCAGAAAAAATTCTTAAGCAAAGTGCATTGCTGCCAACCTGAAGAGGAGCAAGGCCCCCTTGAGGAACAGCCTGTTTCTGAGCAGTTGCCCTCTGCAATATAGCCGCGCGGTTTGGCTTCAAGCTTCGAGGATTCAGGTTGGGGAGCACTCCGAAAGCCATTTATGAGGGGGCAATCAGATGATTCCGCTCATCAGGAATTGAGAGAGGGAAGGGACAGGTTTCCCCCCTTCCAGATAAGAGCGCCCAATTTTGACAAGCAGTGCCCTGCCTGACTACTTGCTCTGCTGGTCGACCATATAATCAATGGCCAGACTTGAGAGTGCCCGTACGCCGGTTATGAGCGCTGATTCATCCACGAAAAAATAGGGGGAATGATTTCTCGGTACGGTTTCCAGGTCCGCTTCTGGAGGAGCGATGCCAAGAAAAATGAATAATCCTGGTACTTCGTTCGCGAAATAGGAAAAATCTTCCGCCCCCGTGATCTTCGCGGCTTGGCTGACGGAATCCGAGACACGTTCCAAGGAAGGAATCATTTGCAGCGTTAGATCCGGGTCATTAACCGTAACGGGGTATCCATAGTTAATTTGGACTTCAGCGGTAGCACCGGCGCTCATGGCAATGTGTTCGACTGTATGGCGGATCCGTTCTTCTATTTCCTCACGTACATCGGGCAAAAATGTACGAATCGTTCCCGTGAGCTTCACCTCATCCGGGATAATATTGCTGCGTACTCCACCATGGAAGGTGCCCACGGTAATGATGGAGGGTGTTGCAGTGACGTCAAGTTGTCGACTGGCGATGGTTTGCAATCCCAGCACAACCTGGCTGCCGACAACGATCGGATCAACTCCCCCCCACGGCACGGCGCCGTGTGTTTGACGTCCTTTGATCGTGATGTGCAGTTCATCCGCGCTGGCCATGAATGGGCCCGGCAAATAGCTAATGTGTCCGACCCGCTCTGGCCAGACATGCAATCCAAAAACCACCTCTGGAGTGGGATCTTCAAAGACACCTTCACGAAGCATAAGCTCTGCCCCACCTTCCTCGCCCGCGGGTGCTCCCTCCTCTGCGGGCTGAAAAATGAATTTTATGGATCCCGGTAACTCATCTTTCATGGCGGCCATGACGCTGGCTACGCCCATCAGAATAGATGTGTGAGTGTCGTGACCGCACGCATGCATCACACCAACATCCATCCCATTGTACGTCGTTTGGACCTTTGACGCAAAGGGGATGTCTACCATTTCGGTGACCGGCAGTGCATCCATGTCAGCACGGAGGGCAACAATCGGTCCGGGTTTGCCTCCCTGCAGGAACCCGACCACTCCTGTATGGGCAATTTCTGTTTGGACCTCCATGCCAAGTGAACGCAGGTGATCGGCGACGAGTGCAGCGGTCCGAAACTCCCTGTTACTTAGTTCAGGATTCGCATGTATATCCCGGCGCCATTCAATCACATCTGACTCAACAGACGCAGCATGCAGATCCAGAGCTTGATGAAGCGGCGCGCGCTCCTGTGCTTGTGCAGAAAGCACGACCCCAAGTAAGGGGATAAGGCATAAGGCGAAGAGTAGCATTTTATCGGAGAACATTAAAAAGTCGGCTGTATTTGATGGTGACGGTGCGTCCTAGGCTGTTATGGAAAGGCTGGCTGGATTCACTCACATCGTTAAAGACAACAAATAATCCCGTATTTGCAGACTGAAGCCAGCCCAGTCTCAGATTGGCAGACCACAGATCCCCTGCGCTGTCACTGTACTGAAAGAGTCCCTGAACATACAGTCGGGGCGTAAATGAATAGGAAAGTCGAGTTCGGAACAAGTTGATCGCAAAGTCCCCTCCGGGCAAGCTTACATCGTTATACGACCAATTCAGCTCAGTGGTCAGCGCCTCATTGGCACGGATTCGGACAGTCGTTGACACGTTTCTACGCGTACCGCCAAAAAAGCCTCCCAGGACCGCACGGGTATTGAGGCTCACTTTGCGTCCCTGATTGGTGATCAGTACGAGTTGTGCTTCTCTGTGGTCATAGGTGCCAGCGGGGACAAGCACCTTTCCTGAAATTTCGAATTCTTCCTGGACCCCTTCACGGGTAAGATTGATCCCGGTATGGATTTCAAATCCCCCCTTCCATTCAAAGTGATTATCAATATGCCATCGCCCTCCTTCTTGGAATCCCTTAAAATCCCAGTAACCCTGGTAACTTACATGAGGTCGCAATTCCAAGAGTCCGAGTGAGTTTTCCGGTCGCCAGGCATAAAGGACCAGGCCGGTAAGTTTACGGTACTCACTGTTTCTTCTCAGGAATCCAATCGCCGGATTGAAGTTCTCAGCAACCTGTGTAAAGGTCGTATTGATACGCCATACGTTTGAGAGATAGGATACATTCATGTTGAATGCATGCTCAGCTCCGCTCAAGTGTGGCGAAAACGTTCGTGCAACGAACCCGGAAAGCGTTGTATACTGGCCGATTCCCCATCGCCCGTCGACAGCCAGGGCCTGATTATCTTCTTCCACAGGTACGGATTCGCCGGCATCAAGATGAAGTCGGCTGGTTGCCATGATCCCGACTGCTGAGCGGTTTGACAGGTCTTTTCGGATGCGCGCGACCGAAAAGTTTGTCCCGGCGGCAGTTCCTTCAACCTCGCGGGTCTGCATGGTTAGCAGGCCTACGTTGACTCCCCCAGTCTGTCCTGAAAGCCGGGTTCCTCCAAGGATGGGAATCAGTTCTCCATCCGGTCCGATACCGATGCGTCGACTGAAAAAGAGTTCGACTTCCTGTCCACTGAACTCGGAGACACCCACCGAAAAAAGCCCTGCATTCTCAAGGAAGAAGGGACGCTTCTCAGGGAAGAAGAGATTAAACCGGTCCAGATTTACTTGCTGTTCATCAACCTCAACCTGTGCAAAATCCGTATTGTAGCTGGCATCAAGCGTCAGGCTTGGGGTCAGGCTGTACTTGAGATCCACACCAACCTCAACATCCGGTTCCACTTGAGAGCTTGAAGGTTCAAACGTTCGAGTGATGTTCCCGAGCGTATAAGGGATGATTTGGAAGTTACGGGGTTGCGGGACGATCAGTCCGGAAACATGGCCGGCCCTGGAAACCCTACTGAGTTGATATTGTCTGGGCATGCGGGTCCAGAAAGATCGTTCATTATGCCGGCGGATATTTCGCTGAAAATTTACTCCCCATATCTGCTCACGTGTCGCGGGGAAGCGGATGGTTCGGAATGGGATCTCGAATTCCGCACTCCATCCGTCTTCGGTCGTGCGGGTTTGCACGTCCCAAGATCCATCCCAGTTGATATTGAAGCCCCCACCACTGCCAGTCTGTTGCCGTGCGCCGAAGGCTCCCTGTCCCTCATTGGTCACCTGTGCATCATATTCAATGCCGGCAGGGTTCGTACCAAAGACAAAGCCATTCTGCCCATCCAGGTACGTGTCAATGATCATCTGAAAGCTGTCTGTTTCATCAAGTGGAGCATCGCGGCGGGTGTCGGAAACGATGATTGCTTCTGGTTCACGATCATAGCAAATCACCCCAACATACAGTGCAAGATCTGTGTAGACCAGATGCACCACTGTTCGCTCGCTTGAGGGTTGTCCTTCTTGGGGGGTTGTTTGCCAGAATTCGGTGATGGGCGCTGCCTGTGCGTAAGCAGGATCCCCAATAACGGTGCCATCTAGTACGGGAGCGACTTCTGTGTATGCAGCTGCCGCAGTGGGGGTAGACTGCTGCTCTGAATCAGGCGAGGAGTACTGCGCACTCGCAAGTGTAGCAGAAACCAACGATACAAGTAAGAGATAAAGGGGGCGCACTGCCGTTTAAGTAGTTGAATGCGATAATATACGGTGCTAAGCATTGTCTCGCGATTTTCCGCCTCAACAGTATGGGGCTGCAATCCATGGAACGGAACGTTACGATTACGGGAATCAGTGATACACATGGTGTGGTTTCACTGCCGAGTCTGCTCAAAGATTGCGAAAGTGATTTCCTTGTTCATTGTGGTGACTTCACTGCTGGACCAGTAGATCGTATTGCCCGCACTCATATCTATGATAGCCATAGAGAGACATGGGACCTATTTGTCAACGAACTGAAAGCAATTAGACATCAGTTCAAGCATGTAGTCGTTGTTCCCGGAAATCATGATCAAATTTGCGAAGTGATTCCAGATGAATGTATCCACCGTTTAGAAGAGATCGAGGTACATCTATTGATGAATGATGGAGTGGTTCTTGAGGAAGAGCTTAGGGTATGGGGGATTCCCCATACCCCTCCGTTTTATCATTGGTTTTTCCAAGGATATGATATGGATGAATACATCTCTCAAATCCCGGAGTCCACGAATATTCTAGTCACTCATGGGCCGCCATATGGAATTTTAGACGAGGTTAGTCCACAGAATCAATTTACAGAGAGAAAGCCTCTTGGCTGTCGTTCGCTTAGAAGAAGATGTTTAGAATTGCCGAAGTTGAAAGCAGCATTCTTTGGGCATATTCACAGTGCTCATGGACAACATAGAGAAAGGAGTGTTGATTATTACAATTGTTCCGTTCTTGATGAGCGATATGATCACGCGTACACTCCAATTCAAACAGCAATCAAAATGGTGGAGGTGTAAACCAAGGTGCTAACATTCGCATTCGGGTGATTTTATTGTGGGGATTTGATATGGATGCGGGCGTATTCATTTCCCAGCCAATTCTGCATTGAGGGAATGGAAACAGCATATCCTATCCCTGATCCTTGGCCACTTGTCACATTTATTGAGTAGGGCGCTCTTTCCCGCACTAGGCGCCCCTTGAGTCAGGAAGGTCGTGCCAGATTTCGCCTGCGTTGCACGCTCTGCGATCTCATTGAAATTGTTTAATATTGAACCTCTTGCAAAACCCTCTCGTTTGGAGAAAAATATTACTCTGATGGTGTCTACGGACATATTATGCGGATTGTAGAAGAGTTTTGCAAGAACCTCTATCGCTTTCCGCCCATTATTTAGCAGGTCCACATCTTTCAGGAATTCGCGATTTTCCTCAACGAGAACCATGCAGTGCGAGGAGATCTTCCCGGCTGTAAATTCTCCGATCCTCATGGTTTATCTCTATCATGCGAGGTTCGTGCAAAACTCTTCTACAACCCGAAAAATATGTCCATAGACACTCCCAGATCAATAATTGCCTCCAAACGAGAGAGTTTTGCAAGAGGTTCTGCTTCATGAAATTCGAACTTTTACACAAGGAAACCTATTTTATTTGCTGGCAACACGAAATACACACCTTTAATGAAAAAACAACATAGCACGGATGATCCAAAGCGCATGTGGGGCGGTCGCTTTGCAGAGGAGACAGATAGACTGGTGCAGGCTTTCGGCGCATCCATAGATGTGGACAAACGGATGGCACTAGAGGATATTGAAGGTTCCATTGCGCATGCATTGATGTTGATGTCTAAAGGGATTCTTTCCGAAGAGGAGTGCAAGGCGATTTGTGCAGGACTGGAAGAGATCCGGGAAGACATTCTTGCGAAGAATTTTACCTGGGACCCTATGCTTGAAGATGTCCACATGAACATTGAGCACGAGTTGACCCGGCGAATTGGTTCTGTGGGCGGAAAATTACATACCGCACGAAGCCGTAATGATCAGGTTGCCACGGATCTACGCTTATGGCTTCGAAGGGCGGGGAAACAGATTGGGGCAGAGTTGCATACATTCCGGTCAACCCTAGTTCATCTTGCTGAAGCGAATCTGGATGTGATTATGCCGGGCTATACGCACCTGCAGGTCGCACAACCAGTTCTTTTTGCGCATCATCTGATGGCCTATTATGCAATGTTCAGCCGGGATTCAGAGCGCCTTTTTCAGACATTGGAGTGGATGAATGATTCGCCACTCGGTGCTGGGGCTCTCGCAGGGACGGGGTTTGATATTGATCGGGAGATGACCGCGGAGCAATTGGGGTTCAAGGGGGTGGCGTTGAATTCAATGGATGCAGTTAGTGACCGGGATTTTGTGCTGAACTTTCTCTCGTTCAGCAGTATTTCCATGGTACATCTGTCAAGATTGAGCGAAGAGCTCATTCTGTGGTCCAGTCAGGAGTTTGGTTTTATCACGTTGCCAGACAGTCATACGACGGGCAGCAGTATCATGCCCCAGAAAAAAAATCCTGACATGTGTGAGCTTATTCGAGGCAAGACTGGTCGGGTGTGTGGTAGCCTCATGGCACTGCTAATGACGATGAAGGGTTTGCCTCTGACGTATAACAAGGACATGCAGGAGGATAAAGAGGGAGTTTTTGATGCGGCAGATACTCTCCAAGTATCCTTCAAGATTTACTCCGCGATGCTTTCCGGCATTCAGGTACATGCAGATCGTATGAGAGCCGCCGCTGGCTCTGCGTTCAGCAATGCTACAGATCTGGCAGATTATCTGGCACGCAAGGGAGTTCCATTTCGACAGGCACATGATGTGGTGGGGCGTTTAGTTGCAATCTGTCTGAAGGAGAGGATCCCCCTGGAGTCATTACCGATTAAAAAGATGCAACAGGTGAGTTCGATTATTGAGGCGGATGTGTTGGAATGCCTAGAGCTGGATGCAGTTGTCAATGCGCGGAACAGCCTCGGTGGAACGGCGACAAGAGAGGTGGAGAGGCAGATCAAGCTTGCCCGAGAGCAACTCAATCGCGAAGTTGTCGGCTGAATTATCGATTGATCCAGTTCGTAGATGTAAGTAGTGTTTGCCCGAAAATATAGTCATTTGTTTTCTCAGAGTGTTTCGGTGGGATCTTTCGGGGCATTCCGGTCTATCTGGCCATGTTTTGCCATCGGGCGGCCCTCTTCACTTCGGAGCTTGTTTGGTCGAATGTTGTACAGCATGTGGATGATTTGGGGATGATCCCTTGGATATGGCGTAAATCGGGGCATTATTCGAGTCATTTATCTCTTATCTGCTATGCGTAAGACGTACGATTCGCAATAGGATCTCTGGGCGGTCCGATTGCTGAGATCAAGTTCAATTTCAAAGATCGGGATGACATTCCTGCGGTGCTGATGGGGCTTCAGACCTTGCACGGCAACGCAACCGTCCGGGAAAGAGTTTTTGCGGTTCTTCAGGCATGTACGCTCGGAGGTCCGTCATCGACACGGTCGCCCGGGCATGGATTTGTGGCGCATTTTGGTTCTGCCGGTGGTCAAGATGGCCCTGAACTATGATTTTGATCGTCTGATGAATTTGGCCAACAATCACCGGACATTACGTCAGATGCTGGGCCATGCGGGGTTCGGGGATGAGACGACCATGTATCCGCTTCAGACGATCATCGACAATGTTAGCCTATTGCCCGAAAATAGCTATTTCCGGGCTGACACTCAGTAGCCCAAAAAAAATCGTTCAATCATCAGGCGATGTATGGGAGATGATCCCCCGGTGCGATATGGCGTTTACGATGGGGGTTCCGTAGGGGTATGGTCCGAGGTTCCATCCACAGAGCCCATCAGGACTGCAATGGGCCGTAGGCTGTCAATATTTTCAAAGAAGATTTTTATGGTTGCTGTCAATGGCACGGCAAGAATCATACCTGCTATGCCCCAGAGCCATCCCCAGAATATGAGAGATACAATCACCAGAAGCGGGCTGAGGTTCAGGCTAAATGCCATGAGTCTTGGATCAACAACATTGCCCATGATCATCTGAATGAGCCACATCAACAGTGCAGCGATGATCGGGATCGTTAGCGTATCAAACTGCAGTAATGCGAAGCCGAAGGGAAGGATCACGGCTACGAACGAGCCGATGTTGGGGATGTAGTTCAAGAGGAACGCCAGAAATCCCCAGAAGATGGAATAGTCAACCCCCAGGATCCAGAGGACCAGGAAGATTAGTAGGCCCGTACCTACGCTGACTAATGTCTTTGCGACAAGGTACTGGCGAACCTGCTGGCTGATATTGTCGGTCACAGAGGCAATTCGAGCCGCAATACTTTCTGGGTATGCACGCCGGACTTTTACCACCAGTTCGCCGCTTCCTGCCAGAATAAACAGCATAAAGAGGAGGACTAGAAATGTATTTCCTGCAAAGGTAAGGGCCTCGCCGATTCCGCTTTGAAGCAATGTAGGAACGATGGATGGGTCAATGACCTGGCTCAGGTCCAGTCGACCTTCTTCCAATCCCATTACTGCCGCAGCACCCTGAAGGAGTACTTCAATATCCGCAATGACCGTTTGGATGCGCGGCAGATAACGATCCGCAGCGGTAGCCAATGACTGTGCACTTGAATACACGATATATCCAACGATTGTCGCAGCTGCAGCAAGCACCACAAAAACGACGATCAAGGCAATTGCCATGGGGATCCGGCGTGCCTTGAGATAGAGGACGATGGGCTGAAATATGAACGATAAGAGCAGTGCCACAGAAAAAGGCACAAGGACACTGCGGAGTTCAAGCAATGTAACTCCGACAAAAAATGCCGCGATCAATCCCAACAGAAAGGATACAATTCCCTGGGGCTTGAAATTTGAGAAGTCTATGCCTGAACTTGCCACTTACGCTTTTGTGTATTTCGTATTTCCTTATTAAATGCTCTATCTGCGAATCCGCTCCCAAATCCAGATTACAAACATCGCGCCAAGAACGGCAACGAGTAGACTTCGCCAGTCGAAGCCGAGTGCACCGACATCAAAAAACCTGCTGCCAGCCCAGCCACCAAGAAGGCCGCCTATAATCCCGATGAGCATGGTTTTGAAAATCCCATACCCTTGTCGGCCAGGATAGATCCATCTCGCCAGCGCCCCGGCAATCAGCCCAAAAAGTGCCCAACTAAAAATTCCCATGGAATCTCAAATGTTTGTGGAGAAACCCGTAGTACGGGGGTTGGAGGCAATTGGGTTCAGTCGGATCATCGTTTACCAGTAGTACAGAAGACTCAATATATGCCCGGGGCCATCAAATCCATCTTCGAAGGGAATGTACGCATAATCTGCATCAAAGCTGTCAAAGAATAATCCAATCCCAAAAGTATAGCTCCGGAGTTCATCATTGGAGATATAGCCACCGCGCAGGTCAACCAGTTCCATGATTGTGATTCCGCATCCGAGGTGTAATCGTGTCAGACGATCATCGAATAGGTGAGAAGCTTCAATACTTATTATCAGGTCCAGGAGGCGGGCCTCGTCGAATGCGGCGATAATTTGCAGTGGTGATAGGGCAATGCCTCCTTGTATCAGACGTGGCAGGGGGGTCCGTTCCGTTTCCAGGGTGCTCATGCGGCCGAGATTGCGGAGTCCTGCCCCAAAGTTCAGGCGTCCATCAAGGACATCTGCCTGAACCCCGAAGTCTACCGCATACCCGGATGCATTCGTGTCAAATATCCGCTCACGAAGATATTTGGCGGTCATTCCCACTCGTAGTCCACGGAGGACATGTGCATAGCTCACTCCAGCACTGATAAATTGGGCACCGAAGAGGCCATCTGGTTCTCCAGGTTGGGTTCGTGCCTCCAGGTCACCACTATCCGTAGCTGTCAATGCCAAGCCCCATGCACTGTTGGGGCCGATTGAAAGCTGGGTGGCAACGTCATAGGCTCTGACATCCCCAATCCATAGGCGATGGGATCCAGCCATGGAATTCCCACCCTCGGCTAATCCAGCTGGATTCCAATAGGTTGCGAAGGCATTACGAACATTTGATACTTGTGCATCGCCCATTGAACCTGCCCGTGCATTGACTCCGATCCGCAGAAAACTCAAACCAGTTTCCTGTCCCATGGCGGGAGCGCCCAGCAAGGTCAATCCTAAGGTTATAAGTATGCGCATACTCATAGAAAAAATCGCAAAGCAATAAGATGCATTGTGCCCAAGGCATACGGCTCCAGTACAACTGTATACGCAACCTGTGTGACCAGGAGCCCCAGGGGCTGTTCAATCATAAATCCTGCACTGGGGCGCGGACCACCATCTGAGAGTTGCTCCAGTCGTCCCATTCCGGCACGAATGACGAACTGCGGGATCAGAGTATATTCTGCACCCAATCGAAAATGGCTTTGATAGAGGGTAAGCTCACGCGTCTCGAAGATTTCCCGTGGCGCCCTGCCCGTGAAGATAACGTCGGGTTCCTGGATTTCTCGTACAGCAAAGCTTGATTCGTACTCGGCGAGGAGTTGCAGCCTCTCTTCCAGAAGCATCCAGGATGCTCCGATGCGCAGGCGAGTCGGGAATTCATCGGTCACCCCAGCTCCATCCTGACTGATTGTGTCCCAACTGTACTTTGCCAGAAGGTCGTCCAGAACCAAACCGATGTACAAGGAGGGCAGAACCTGAATCCCAACGCCAATATCAAGTCCAAAAGTTTGGACGGCTGGAAGATCACTGTGTAAATCGTTCCGAAACAGCTGCAACCCTACGCCAATAGAAGCTCTACTGCCCACGCGCACGCCGAAGGCAGTGAAAAAAGCGTACTCATTCATTGAAGCCATACTGATATGGTAGCCACTTGAGTTGCGTTGGTCAATATCCTGGACCCCCGTATGGATAAGTCCAGCAGCAATCCCCGCCAATGGTTTGAGAGGGGTACGGAGTTCCACGAACTGTAGTTGGCGGTCCTGTGTCATTAGTGCTGCACTGAGACCAAGGCTCTGACTCTTGATATAGGGGGCAAGTGCAGGGTTGTAAAATGGGCTGGCGACACCGGATGCATCCCCGGCCAGGGCATTCCCGACGGCAATTCCCCGACCACCAAACCCCATGCGGACGATCTGTCCAGCAGTCTGGGCCGAGGCTATGCCGGGCAAAAGCAACAGAAGACACAAGTACAAGGAGCGTTTCATCTCTATTCGGCGATCAAGATTTTACCCCAGAACGTATCCCCCTGCGCCTGGATGGCGTAGAAATAAGGCCCATTTGCCAATCGCACGCCTTGATGATCTCTGCCGTCCCAGGCCACTTCATTGGCTCCGGCAGAACCGGTTGCAGAGGTGATCGTCCGCACAAGTGTCATACTGAAATCAAAGATACGGATGGTCACCGTCTGTGGTTGAGACAAATCATAGCGTAGGCGGACTAGGCGATCCGTTGAGGGTGAAAACGGATTTGGATAGGCGTAAGTTGAGACCTTTGGAACCCGGTTTTCTGGAATGATTGCTGGAAGCCCAGTTGGATCAAGTGGGATCTCTGTTCGAAAAATTCTCCAGGAATTTCCCTGATCCATACTCTTAAACAGTCCGTCCTGTGACGAAACCCAAACTGCATCCTCAGTTACTTCAACGGCATATACTCGTGCACCAGGGCGCATACTCCGTACCGGGTCTTCACGATCAATGAATTCATTCTTGAAGAAAAATGTAGTCCCATTATCCCGGGACTGGTATAATCCTCGTTCACAGGCAACATAGATTCGTGGACCATCGAACGCAAAGTCGGAGCACTCTTCGCCGTGCAGAGCGGTCTGGAACGTGGCACCCTGGTCACGGGTAACCGCGATTCCATGGCCTTGGCCTCTTCCCCGCCCCGGCCAGTTCGTCATCCAGATTGCCGGGGGCTGTGTTCCGCGAGACTGTTCTTCAATGGAAATGATCCAGTTCCCGAGTATCCCGTCGTCCGTGGTGTAGTGGTTCCAACTCGTGCCTCCGTCTTCGGAGCGGTTGAGACCGCCTGCGGTCCCTGCCCAGACCGTGCCGGTTTCGTCAACCAGTACAGCGTAAGCCTGAAAATTGAGGCCATGAAACATGCTGACTGCAACATCCACCGGTTGTACCGTGAACGAGAAATCATATTCTAATTCCGGTCCAAGGTAGGAGGTTGTATCTGGAGGAAGTACGACACGCTCCCAGGTTTGTCCGAGATCAGGACTTCGTCGAAGTCCTGCGAGTTGTCCAGCAACCCAGAGGGTTTCGGTGTCAGGATCAAAATCCAAATCCCATGGTGCGGCCTGTGCCGGGACGGTAATGGGTAAAGTGGTGAGTGTAACGGTTCCGTAGGTAATCTGAGTATCTTCCGGGTTGTCAATCAGCCCGGTGGTGACCGGGTCATCGTCAACCGGTGGTGCAGGAAGCCAGAAATTCCACGTATTTCCACCGTCGGGGGAGTGCAGGACTCCAGTGACTTCGTTGATTCTCTGCAACCGTCCGTCACTATCTCTTTGAGTGTACTGATTTCCCACACCTGCCCAGATAGATTGATCACTGACCGTCAGTGAATAGACGGAGTTTGAAAAATCTTGAAACGGTTCGACAGCAACAGCCTGCCAGGTATCTCCTCCGTCATGCGACACATTCAGGTATGGTCCTACCCAGATCGAAGGGCCGGCCGCAGCAAGATTCGTAATATTATTGGAGAGGATTCCAGGGGAAAGTACCAGATCCTGCGCTTGTAGCGGAGCGACAAGGGTTACCAGCATCCCGAAGAGTGCACGAGATATCATTCGTAGATCTCCAATGTATGACTGACTTGTTGACTGCGCAGCCCGGCACGATCAATTGCTTCAAATATGAAGGTGTTGAAACCAAGACTATTCGAGTTGGAAATGAAAACAGTACGTGTATATAGGCCATCTCCGGCTTCGGCATCACCACTTTCCGTACTTAATCCACAGGGACTGAGATTTCCGTCGTCGCAAAGTGGGAATCGGGTGCCAGGATCAGACTCATTCCAAAACTCTACGGTTCTCACATTCTGGAGTCCGTCTGGGTCGGAGACTTCTGCAATGAAGGTCAGGCTTCGGCGAGGCGCGCTAGCAGCTGGTCGCTGGATTCTTTCAGGAATCGTCAACTTTTCGATGACTGGAGGAAAGCTAGGCTCGAAGGTGCGTACATATTCCAACGTGGTTCGGGCCTCGCCACCGAGGCGATTCTTCGTGTCAATAGCATAGACGAGGACGGGGTAATCCTGGGCATCCAGTGCACTCAAGGTTACATTCACGGTGCTGGTATGGATATTATCTCCACGGGAAGCGAAGCTGCCGGTGCGGAGCGGGGTCCCGGTCGTGTCTGTAGACAGGATTGCGTAGGAAACCTGCGCTACCGGGCTTCCTGGCGAGGCAACTTCAACGATCAGTTTGATCGTGATGTGCACGCTATCTCCCTCAATGGCAGATTGGTCCAGAAAGCCGTAATCAACGCGTTGGGGGGTGATCGAAAACTCTACGATCTGTGGAACTCGTTCCGAAATCTCCGGGAGCGAATCTGGTACAGAGTCACATGCGGTCCCGTAGACGATCAGCAGAAGAAAAGTAAGTCGATGTGTGTGTGTCAAGGTAACACCTATACACTGTAAAGAGGTTTGATACTGAAACACAGAATAAAGATGGCCAGGGTGAAATAACCTATGAGCCGCCGTCGGTTTGTGAGGGGATGGGACAGTGGAACAGGTGGATGGTCTATCTTCACCACAAAGATCAGCAGCAGGCACCACGGGAACCAACCAAAGTACCCAAACCAGTTCAACGCATCCGGGACCGTCGATGCGAAGGAGGCAAGCACGAGAATCGTCAGGGTCATCAGCCACCACCGTTCCTCGAATACTCGACGTGTACAGAGCGCTAAAAATGCGCCGAGAACGAACCAGAGTAAGATTTTTCCGATCAACTCACTTCCAGTTATGGTAGTGAGCATGTCGGGAAGCATCAATGCACCTCCCACAGCCATGGACGAGAGCATCATGAAAATGAATGTACGGGAGATTCGGGCATGCCATTTTGGTCCGAAGAGTGCATAGACAATATGACCTCCGTCCAACTGTCCGACGGGCATCAGGTTAAGCGCTGTAAAAAAAAGTCCCAACCAAGCCGCGAACAGGAGAGGATAGTGATACATTTCGTACAGTGGAGGCACATTCGGGAATACCTGTGTAAGTGCCCAGTACAGCGGGGTTGCTCCCAGAGTCAGTCGGCTTCCCGGAGGTGCGTCAGAGATTGGGGTTTCCGGGAATTTCCCGGTCGCCTGAATATAGTCAAGTAGCGGCTCATGCCCCCCAATGCCAAACATATACTCGGGGGAGGGCAGGGTTACCATCGCCCAGACCAAGAGGATCAAGATCATCACAAACCCTGCAATTGGGCCCGAGGCACCAATATCAAAGAGCTTCGTCAGGTTCGGGATCGGTTCGCGGATACTGATGACAGCCCCGAGCGTGCCAATCCCGATCAGGGGAGATGGAATGAAATAGGGAAGCGAGGTTTTGACACGGTGAAGCTGGCCGGCAACATAGTGACCAAATTCATGGATGGTCAAAAAAGCGATCAATGCTCCACCAAACGTAAATGCATCGGCCAGGAATGTTGTAGTAAATGGGATTCCGCCAATATTGAGCACGGCATTCCCTGCCTCCCAGGCTACGCTTCGACCAATGAACATCACCGCGCCGGTAAGGGCGGTGGAGAGAAGCGTTACGACAAATAGCCCGGCATGCAGCAGGTAGCGGTTACGGGTCAACAATTCGGATGCCGGCAGTGCAGTGGGAACGAGGGAGTGATTTGCGTTCTATGCTGCGTACCGCGAAAGTGTTCAATTTCGTGTCAGTTCTTCTAAGCCGGTTTCAATCCGATTGAATGCTTTTTGCAGATCTTCCATGGAGGAGGCATAGGAAATTCGGATTCCATCAGGGTCTCCGAAAGCGACCCCGGGAACGAGTGCCACGAGATGCTCTTCAAGTAGATAAAAGCAGAGGTCGTCACTGGAATTGATAGTGCGGCCAGATGGAGCCACCGTACCATAGTAATCACTGACTTGCGGGAACAGATAGAATGCCCCTTCAGGTTTGGGGACCGTCACTCCGGGCAGTGCACGTAATCGTTTTAGCAAATAATCCCGGCGCTCGCGGAATGCCTGCACCATGGACTGTATGGGTTCTTTATCCATATTGAGTGCAGCGATACCGGCTCGCTGGGAGATACTGCTTGGCGCGGAGGTAAATTGTCCCTGCAGCTTGGCGGCCTGCTTCACGATTTCCAGTGGTCCTGCCATATAACCCAGTCTCCAGCCAGTCATGGCAAAGCACTTGGAAAAGCCGTTCACTGTGATCGTGCGCTCCTGCATTCCAGGGAGGCTGGCGATCGGGACATGAACCGCATCATAAATAACATGCTCATAGATCTCATCCGAGACGACAACAATCTTTTCATATTCGTGCAGCACTTCCGCGAGGGCACTCAACTCCTTCTGGGTATATACCGATCCTGTGGGATTCGAGGGAGAGCAAAGGATCAGCACACGTGTACGCTCAGTAATGGCATCTTCCAGGGCCTGTGGAGTCATGCGGTACTGCGTCTCTGCGGTCGTGTGGGCAATAATAGGAGTTGCACCCGCGAAGCGGGTCATTTCGGGGTAGCTGACCCAGTAGGGTGCAGGAATCAAGACCTCGTCTGTTTCCGCGGCAAGTACGGATACAGCTAGAGCGACCGACTGTTTTGCTCCGTTGGAGCAGAGAATTTGGTCTGGTGTGTATTGCAGGTTATTTTCACGCGCGAATTTTGCACAGATGGCTTCTCGCAGTTCTGGCATCCCCGGATTTTGGGTATATCGTGTAAAGCCATCCCGAATTGCCTGAATACCCGCTTCGGCAATCGGTTTCGGGGTATTAAAATCAGGCTCTCCCGCACTCAGGGCGATCACATCAGCTCCCGCACGTTTGAGTTTTTTTGCACGCCCGGCCATGGCGAGCGTAGCGGAGGGTTGCATAGATGCAACACGAGGGTTGAAGGATTCGGACATTGGATTACAAGACATTGGGTTACAAGATTTTTTCGTGTCAACGAGGAGCGATTACTTTTGAGCCATGAAATACAAAAACTCTGAATCTTGCTTTCAGATTGAGAGGGAGTTGCAGGTCAGGCCCTGGCGTTCAACCAGCGACATTTTCAGACCTGGATCTAACGAAGAAATTCTCATTTAGCAGATGACGATTTTTCATGATCTGTCAATCTAAAGATTTCCTGTTTAATTTCAGATTGAGGGATCATCATCATGACCTTTAACCCGCTGAGGGTTGTAAACTTCTCGATTCAAGATTCAAGATGCGTATTCCGATCAAATGCCCCACTTCGACTGGACCGGTGTCCCAGTTCCGACAGAACAACCACTTAATGTTCGGGGATCTTGGTTCTTGGCTCATAGACTTGTGCCAGCCTGAATTCTTGGGGAGTTTAGGATGAGTACTGGAATCGCGATCCTTATTATCATTTACTGTACGCACTCTGGAACCTAAGACTCCCAATTCCGTCCAACCGAATCATGGAAGAAGCAAATCCTGACGAGATCGGTCAATTTACCCGAGCATCGAAGTTGCTTCGCAAGTCTGGACTCAAGCCGGATGAAGCAAACGAGCTCACAGAACTTATCAGCAACATGGCATCCACAAACGTTATCTCCCGATTGGAATCGAAGATTGATGCTCAAAATGCGAAATACACATTGTTGATTTGGGCGATCGGATTTGCAACGGTAATCCTCTCGGCCGTCATTCTGTTCACCAATTACGGATCTTAGATTTTGGCCTCAAGGCTCTTGGAACCGTGTAGAATCAATCCGATTCTCACTGGACATACATTGCTGCCCCCACGATTCGCGATTTTAGGTGGGTTTCTGTGGTGATTTCG
Organism: Rhodothermales bacterium; assembly: GCA_965116685.1. Classification (GTDB taxonomy): domain Bacteria; phylum Bacteroidota; class Rhodothermia; order Rhodothermales; family Bin80; genus Bin80. The sequence goes on from OZ220707.1 coordinate 2,394,707, forward strand.
GCATCTCCTCCTCCTTTCCTACGCGATCTCAGCTTCTGGGTAGGAGAACCATCCTGGGAAGGATTATGATTGAGTATAATCCCCAAATTTTTGCTATACCTCGAACTCCATAGTCATAAAACCGAAAGGGTATTCGTTTCTCCTGCCCTTAGTGGGAACAAGTAGGTATATTGTCCATTTCACCACTCATCGCAGCGTGTCAGAGCGATGACACAGCCCTTACCAGATTCGAAGTTTTTCTTTTGCTAGAGGTCGTTTGTACGTATTATTGAGGTGGGCAGAATACGTGTGCGGATACGATTTCGGCCTGTAGTACCTTCCGGTGCCGAGTACTCAAGTCTCACATCTCTCACGAAATATTTTATCCAGATCAATCGGAATGCACATTTTGCGTTCATCGGAAGTGTTACGTTGAGGGACCATCCAGTTATCTTTCAAACGAGTTCATCCGAAACGCTGAAGATCGAATCTATCTCACTACGCTGCGATACGGGTAGTGCGAACGATATCTGCTGGAATTTGATGCTCCATTTTCCAAATGATTCTCATGGGCTGTTCGCTTTCATGGGATTGATAGGAGACTGGTCCCAGGAACTGATAAGGCATCGTTAGTCCAGAATCGGCTTTCTTCGAGGCTCGAACAAATAATAATGGAGTCACCCCAAGAGCACCATGATCTGTATGGCGGCGCCCCCTTTTGCTTTCTGCTCTGGTATTATTCTGGGATTCCCAGTGAAAGAGATGAGGGCTGATCGCGTAGTCCTGATACAGCGTACTTCGGGAATACCTCTTCTCGGATTTCTGGATGGTCACAAAAAGAAGATTGCAGTTGGTTACTTTGTCAAAGGTTACCCCCTCCCGGATTCTGTGTACCCGTCCGTTCCCAACCATATTGAATGCGGCAGCAATTTCTGCGCTTGAATAGGTTGCATGTAAATCGAGTGGGATGAGCGGGTCAATCGTGTAGCCAGAGGGGACATGTGTGATGTTTTGATTCAGCAGATCTGTTAGAGAGATTAGCTCGTCGCAAATGGCAGGATGATCAAGAAGTCTTCTGTAGTTGCCACTGAGGTCGTTGGCAGCTTTAAGTTGGAATAGCAGGCATAGCAGCATCAGAAGTCGTCGTCGATCAAGTTCTGATAACTCAGCCACATTCAGGTTACCTTCAGCAGCCCTGCGGATAAAATCGAGGCGAGAGGTATCGTCTGCATGAATCAACAGGCGCAATCTTTTGCCGATTTTAGTCTCGTCCGGTCCCTGAGGGAGAGAGGAAATTCCTGCCCTCCGGCTTAAACATGCAAAACTCAAATTTCTGGAATAAAAATCTTCGATGGACAACTCTGCTTCATCCAGGAAATTGTGCAATGTTGCCTGATTTCCCAAGTCTTTGAGTAACCGTTCCAACTCTTTCGTTTGATAGGTAAGTTGCGATCTCAGGTTGGCAAGGATGACCTCCTGGCTTTCACGGTCCAACTCAAGGGCGCACCCGGATGGCAGGAAGGGAAAGTCCCTCTTGACGGCTTTTTCGATGGCTTTTCTTGAGACCTTCCCTAGCATTGCTCCGAGGGTGTGATCGAATCGAAATTTCCGCGAACTATTGCTGATGAAGTCGAGGACGGTCAGACAGTCTTTGCCTTTAGAGGCGAAGCCCCCGCCCTAGTTGTTGGAGAAAAACGGTTGCACTGTTGGTGGGTCGGAGCATCAGGATCGTATCCACCGAAGGGATGTCTACACCTTCTCCAAGTACATCCACAGAAAAGACGACATTGACCTCGCCTTTTCTGAGTTGAGCGAGCACGTTCGCCCGTTCTTTTTTAGGAGTTGTTCCAACAATACAAGCAGCTGGAATTTCTGCCTCGTTGAATTTGCGTGTCATGAATTCAGCGTGGGATATACTGACACAGAACCCCAATGCACGCATTTTTAGCGGACCTACAACGTGATCATGAACCGCCTCCAGGATTTTTCGCACGCGGACATCATCAGCGGTAAAGAGGTTGCTCAGCTGTTGCTCATCGTATTTACCCCGAACCCATCGTATACCGGATAGATCTCCACCGTCGTGCCGCCCGAAATAATGAAAGGGGACTAGAAAGCTGCGATCAATGGCATCCCAGATTCGCAGTTCTGCAGCGATGTGGCCTCCGAACCAGTCGAGTATGTCTTTCCCATCCGCACGCTCGGGCGTTGCAGTCAATCCAAGAAGGTAGCGGGGTCGAAAATGTTCAAGGAGTCTTTGATAGGTTTTTGCAGCTGCGTGATGAAATTCGTCAATGATGATCATCCCGAAGTGCTCCCGGTTGATCTCTCTGAGGTCAACGTTTGCAAGAGATTGAACGGAGGCAAACACATGATCCCATTTTTCGGGGCGTGATCCTCCCACATAAGTCTCCCCAAAGCTGCGATGCTTCAGGACCTCTCGGAAGGTTCTGTGTGTTTGCTGCAGGATTTCCTGCCGGTGAGCAACGAACAACAGGCGCAGCGGTTTTTCTTGATCGGCCAGTCGGCGGTAATCCAGTGCGGCCATGACGGTTTTGCCGGTGCCAGTGGCTGCAACCACCAGATTCCGTGTTCGACCATGGACTTTGCGTTCCACGTCCAGCTTTTCCAGGATTTCCTGTTGGAACGGGTATGGATGAACGTCCAGGTTGGTGATGGGGTCGGTCGGTGTCAGGTCTTTAACGACTCGATCAAAACGGGTTTGGGATTCCGGGCCGCCATCATAATTTTCGAATTCGGTGTCTTCCCAGTAGCTGTTGAAAGCGGCCTCAATTTTATCAATAATCCGGCCGGCATCCACTCTGGAGAGCCGAATATTCCATTCCAATCCTTCCACCTGCGCTACGGCAGTGAGATTGGAAGAACCAACAAAAGCAGTTGAGAAGCCTGTATTACGGCGGATCAGCCATGCTTTTGCATGGAGTCGTGTTCGCCGCGTGTCATACGAGATTTTAACTTTGGCACCCATTTTGACCAGTAGGTCAAGTGCCCGCCGCTGTGTTGCCTTCATGTAGACCGTGGTGATCACGCGCAAAGATCCTCCCCGTGCGATAAAGTCCTGCAGTGCTTCCTGCACGAGTTGAAGCCCAGACCACCTGATAAATGCGACCAGGATATCAATCTCATTGGCAGATTCAATCTCCCGCTTCAATTCATGTCCAATGCGATAATCGTTCAACGCATTGGTAAGCAGTTCTGAATGCGAAAGTGGGATTCTTGGTCGTCGGGTTGGTGTGCTTGCGCCGATGGAGATTCTCCGCGTCAGCTCTTTCAACAGGTCACTGGTCGCAAAATCCGATTCCTGCACCAAATCAGGGGCGTACTGAACGATGATCCGAATCAGGCGATTGGTCAGCTCAATCTGTTCGTTTGCGGTTTTCTGATCAGTGAGTGCGCGTTCAATAAGTTTGTTTAGATGCTGAGAGAGCAGCCTGACCCCTGTATCATCCTCCAGGGGATCTTTATGGGCTTGCAGTGAAGGATCTTTTTCAATGGCTTGGGAAAATATTTCCGACAACACGACATCGTAAAGGCCGGGTTTGAGATTTTCAGGCATGGTCACGGGTCGGGATTGATGAACTTCACCGCCCCTGGATCGCCGGGTACGGATCTATTGTTCCCGGATTGAGGTAATTGGAAGCGGGCTTTGTTGGATTACACGGTATACTGAATAGTCGGCTTAGGAAGATCCACACGAACCGTCATAATATCCGCTCCATGATATTGTTGATGACGCACCGAGGCTGCTAAATGGCGCAACAGGCGGAGAGAGATTTCTTTTTCGAGGAAGCCTTCTTCAGCCTGCTCACTGAGCAGGGCGACCTGATCCTGGAGATTCTTTCCCTCACCAGTCGTAGAAATGAATTCCAGCACGGCCCCGCCGCGCACCTTGCGTGCAAGTAATAGAAGTCTGCGTTTTCCGGTTTGCTTGTCCGCTTCGTATTGATCAAGAAGGGTGACCAATACTTCCTCCCCCACCGCATCCAGGCGGTCCTTCATCCGTTGCCCCCACTTTTGGTGGGCTGCAAACTCATCAAGGAATGTCATGAGTGGGGTAAGGGCTGAGAGATCCAATTCAACCGTGAGACGTTTTGGCCGGGATTCTGCCATCTTCATGAATAAGGTCATCAGAATCGCTATAATCCCACCCGCGGTCATCCCATTATTTAGAAGACCTCCTGCAAATTCGGACGCGAGATCTGGAAAGATTAAGCGGCTCTGGAACCCCAAGCCAAGCCAGAACGAGACACCAGCGATGAGGCTTTTTTGATAATCCAGCCCATCCTGGACGATCATCTGAACCCCGATCATAAACAGCATCGCCATCATTACGATCAGGTAAGCTGCAAAAACCGGCCCCGGGATTGCTAATACCACGGCAATCACTTTGGGGAGGAAGGCCAGTACCAGCAACAATAAACCGGCTGCGATTCCAACATGGCGGGATGCGACTCCCGTGAGTTGGGACAGGGAGGCCCCCAGCGAGTAAGCTGTGCTGGGGATTGCTCCCAAAAGGCCCGCAAACATATTGCTGATTCCATCGGTGGCCACGGCCCCCTGAACCAAACGATAATCTACGGCTCGCGGCTTACGCCAGGAAACCCGGTGTACGGCAACAGCACTGCTCATTGTGCGGATAGAACTAATGGTGGCCGCCAGTATGAATCCGGGAAGAAGCACCCAGAAAGCTGATCCAAAGTGAAGATTGAGTCCAGGCCATCCCAACTCAGGCAATCCAACCCATGAAGCTTCCATGATCCGGGATACGTCGTAGATGCCATATACACCAGCAATGAGTGTTCCTGCAACAACCCCCAGGACGGATGCCCATAAACGAAGTATCCCCCGAGCCACAAGGTACACGCCGCACATCACGGCAGCCGTTACGAATGCAACCAGAGGAGCTGCCAGCGAGTGCTGATTTGCCGGCACATCCTCAAGTAGGTTGAACACAGCTGACATCACCGAAATCGGAATCAGCATGAGTACGGTTCCCGAGACGGTTGGGGTTAAAATCTTCCGGAATAACGAGAGTTTCTGGGAGATGGCAAGTTGAATCAGGCCTGAAACAAGAACGAGGATACCGAGCATGCTACCTCCTCCGCTATTGAGCGCGTCAATACAAACGGCAACGAACGTTCCAGTACTTCCCATCAGAAGTATATGTCCCATCCCGAAGCGCCCTATTCGCACGGATTGCATAATCGTCGCCAGGCCCGTTACCACAATGGCAGCGAATACAGCCCAGATTAAATATGCTTCACTCACTCCACCGGCCCGAAACACAACCATGGACAATAAAATTGTCATGGAGAGCGCCACAATCATCAGTTGCAGTCCTAGACCAAGGGAAACAGACACTGGAGGTCTGTTGTCGGGTTCATAGAGAATGCCCGGCGATGAGTTGGAATTATCAGATTGCATACCCTATTTGCTTGATCAGCAATGCACCACGATCTCTCGCTGAAAAATACCGCACCTTGTATTCCTGGAACTTAGGAAGGAGCTTCATGGAGCAATTTCCTGCCTAAGTTTGCCCGGGTAAAATATGGATTTAATCCGAGACTAAAGAGAGTTCTTGAATCGAATCTCCGTCAGGCTACAGATTCGAGAGGTCGTGGTGTTCCCCAAATGGATTACGCGGAAGCCAAGCACTTCCAAGGCCATGGGCTACGCTCGTATTGATGGCCGAGCCAACGGATCTGCAGGAGTCCAATTACGATCTCGCTGTGCACGGGTGTCCCTGACCGGCAGATAATCTTAGCGGACCAGCCATGCGCTAAACCGTTCGTTCATCTCGTCCTGATGGTCAACCCACCAAGCTGAGTCATAACGTAAGGCACGTTGCGTATTGGCGGGACTTGCCGGCATGTGTGGTTCCATATCTACGCCAGCCACCACATGAGTGGTCACCAATGGCATCCCGGACTTCCGCACGGGGGAATATGAGATCCGCCTCCCGATTCGCGACAATGATTCAGCACTGGTTGCGAAGACAACATATTCCAGAGCCTCCTTGAGGCGTGGAGTACCTCGGACAATTCCGATCTGTCCCACATCGAGTATCTGTCCGTCCCATACAATCACGAACGGCTGATCTTCAAGCACCTGTGCGTTGAAGATGCGACCATTGTAGGCTGTGGTCATGGTCACTTCCCCGTCGGCCAGCATTTGTGGTGGCTGGGCGCCTGCTTCCCACCAGATCACCTCGTCCTTGATCGTTTCGAGTTTCGCAAAAGCGCGATCAACTCCCTCGGGGGTATCCAGCGTGGCGTACACCTGATCCAGGGGTACCCCGTCTGCAATCAATGCCCATTCAAGATTTACCTGCGGTACTCGCCTCATTCCCCGGCGACCAGGGAAGGTCTCCAAGTCGAAAAAATCAGCCATCGTAGTGGGCTTGGGACCGGAGATCGTCGTCTCATTGTAAGCATACACACTTGACCAATAGAGATTGCCTACACCACATTCGGTCAGGCTTTCGGCCACAAAATCATCAATAGCGGGTGTTCCATCAGGGCCAGGCGGTAATATGTCGATGTCGATTGGTTCCAGAAGTCCTTCGTCGCATCCCCGCACCGCGTCGGCGAATTCCAGATCCACTACATCCCAATGAATATTGCCAATTTCCACCTGTGCGCGAATCTGGGCGAGGCCTCCGTTATAGTCCTCAACCTCAACATTGATGCCGGTCTCTTCGCTGAAGGGAATGTTCACCCCCTCATTGGAGGCTTGTCCATACGAGCCTCCCCAAGACACCGTCGTGATGGAGCGAGGAGCATCCGTGCCACACCCAGCAGCCAACAGGGCGACCAAGAGCGAGAAAGCAACTGCTTTAATGGGATAATTCATGGTTTAGTCTTTTTGATTTTACTGCTATAGTGATGAATGAAGGCTCAAATTTCCGCAAAAGAAGAGAGCTCGTCTTTTGTAGTGGGTAGCCTGTAATTTGAGTTCTAGTTGGAGACTGTATATATGGTTGCCAAACGAGACAACAACTTAGGTATCCTTGAATGAATATCGTCAATTGGCCCGAAGTTTGTATTTACATTTTTTCTAATAGGAGGGCGGTGCCGCATGCCCAAGTCGGGTTAAAAAGCCGCTCTTCGCCAGAGATTGGAGTTGAGCAGGACATCATTTTTTCATGAGTTCTTCTGCAACCACCGCAGGCACAAAGGGGCGGATATCTCCATCCCATTGCAGGATATCGCGAACCAGAGAGGAACTCGTCAGAGCATGGGCCGCAGAGGTATGGAAAAACACCGTGTCAAGTTCTGGAACCATCCTGCGATTTGTGTGCGCCATCTGCGACTCGTAATCAAAGTCCCGGGAAGTGCGCAGACCTCGCACCAGCGCACAGGCTCCCAAATTTTTTGCATGCTCGGCAATCAGGCCATCAAAGCTCATTACCTGCACGCCGTCTAAATGAGTGGTGGCCCGCTGAATCAGGTCAATACGCATTTCCGGGGGCAGGAGGGTTGACTTCTCCGCGTGAATAGCGACCGTGATCACGAGACGGTCAAATACACGGAGTGCACGCTCTGCAATATCCAGATGACCAAGTGTGAAGGGATCAAATGTGCCGGGATAGATAGCCAGTTTCATGGAATTATGCCTGGAATATACTTACGTGCGTGCGGCCATAGCCGCGTGTGGTGTCAAGAGAAGGATGCCCGGTAAATTGGGTTCGTGTATCGTGTTCAACCACAAACAGTCCTCCAGGGCGCAAACAGGGGAGTGCAAGATCCGGGAGATCATTCATTGTTTCAAGTTCGTATGGGGGATCGGCAAGGATGAGATCCAACGGGGCTCCATGATACTGTTTCAGGTAGATTACGGCATCTGCACATAAAAAATGACATTTCGAGGTTAAGTCCAGCTGCTCAGCATTTTTCCGTGAGGCATTGACGGCTTTGCGGTCCGATTCTACGAGAATCGCACGATCTGCACCGCGGCTGAGCCCCTCAAGTGCGAGAGCACCCGTGCCGGAAAACAGGTCAAGCAGCCGGGCATCCCTTAACGAGATTCGAGCCTCAATCAGGGCATACAATGCCTCGCGTACCCGATCCGTAGTCGGGCGCGTTTTTAGATCCTTTGGTCGGACCAATTTACGGCCACGCAGACTGCCGACAATTATACGCATCGCGGTCTTCTCCTATGTTTACGCAGACGCATCATACATGAATCGCAGGCGTAGTAACGGTAAATCTGAAATCCTATGCGCATACTTTTAACAGGTGGGACAGGTTTTGTTGGCCGCCATGTACTACGTGAGTTATTGGCAAAGGGCTACCAGGTTCGTGTTCTTGTACGACGGGGTGGTGCTCCAGAAGGGTTTGAAGGGAGCCAGGTAGAGGTCGTACGCGGAGATATTAATGGTACCCTGGGGAAGTTCATGGACGATGTGGATGGGGTGGTTCATCTGGTTGGGATCCTTGAAGAGGTGCCAGCGCAAAAAGTGACCTTTGAAGCGCTTCATACGCGTGCAACGCAAAATGTCGCCAATGCTGTTAGGGTGGCTTGCGTGCCCAGGCTCGTCTTCGTAAGTGCCAATGGAGCCTCACAGCACGGAGCAACGAAGTACCAGACCACGAAATGGGCCGCCGAAGAAGCTGTGCGGAATTCAGGCCTTGATCACTGGTGTATTCTTCGTCCTGGATTGATTTTTGGGGATCCGGGAATGGAGCGGGAGGAGTTTTGTACGGTGCTCTCAGGAACCCTGATCAAGCCGTTCCCCATTCTGCCGGTATTCGGCAGTGGTCTTTATCAACTGCAGCCTGTTTCCGTGGAAGAGGTCGCAGAGGCAACCGTCCAGGCTTTGATGCTCCCCGAGGCACACGGACAAACTATTCCGGTTGTGGGGCCTGACCGATTCACCTATATTGAGTTGTTGGATGTGATCACTCGGGCACTTGGGATGAAGCCGAAGCCAAAAATCAAATTACCCTTGTCGTTTGTGCGCACCGGGATGCGCTTTGCCGGCAGTATGTTGCCGATCACGCCGGATCAACTCACCATGCTCATTGCCGGTAATGTTGGAGACGAGTCCCATTTCTACAATCTATTCCAAGTGACTAAGCGCCCATTCAACGAAGAGAATCTGGGGTACTTGCGTCTTCGGGTATAGGATGCTTTCGTTTCGCGCGGTCCTGCTTTGTCTGGTGGGCTTGAGTGCGCCAGTCGTGCACGCCCAGATTCAGGCGGACACCGCACGTTCATTTATGTCATTTCGTGCCGTGGAAGACACGCTCAACCGTGCAGTATTGACGGCGCATCACGATATCACCTCCTCGCTCATACAAATCCCGGGTAGCTTTGTGTATGACTTTAATACATTTGCGTGGCCGGCCGCCTGGAGTATTCACGGACTCAGCCCACAGTCGGTTCAGCTTTACTTCGGAGCGATTCCTTTTGATGACCTGTTGACGGGTCGCAGTCGCTATGATTTGCTCCCAACAGCACTCCTCAGGTCGGCGGAAATAAATCCCGGTTTACCGGGTGGGATTACAGGAATCCAAACAGAACTCCGAACGGTAAATTCGTCCCAGCCGCATACCCAGCTTCACTATCAGGCGGGAGACCATAAATTGCAGAGAGTGACTGCACTGCACGCACAGCAAAGGAATCACCTGTTTGATCAACCGGGCCGCCTGGAAGGATTATTTGCTTATGGAGGTGCTTCGGATGCAGGGGATTATCCCGGAAGTCGCTTGCAGCGGCAGCGGCAGCTTCTTCTCAGGACACGCTACCAGCGGACTACATGGTCCCTGGAACTCCTGTATCTGCATAATCAGCGCCGCTTAGGTGCTCATAGCGGCGTATTGGGCGCGGAGGATACACGCTATAATCGCTTGATCGCCGGGGTCATCGGTGAAAGGCAGACAAGGAGAACCGTGCGGAATGATGTATTGACCACATTCAAGACGCAGATTCTGACGGCCTCAATGTACCTGACGACCCAATCCGGCCGCTATGCAGGTGTAGGGGCATCAGCCCGGCGGTTTGGCGGATCCCTCCTGAGAGACTTCAAGTCTGATCGGAACCGGTTGCGTGTACGGGTTGATGCATACACGCAGCGGATTCCCACAGGGAGTGCCTTACCAGGGGGGCATCAGGCTTCGGTGATTGAAATTCAACTCAGGGATTCTCTGCGACTGCAGTCCGGCTATCTACTCGCCCAGGCAGGTCTACGGAATCAGACGGGAGACTGGTCTCCTCGGGGTCGCCTACAGTGGGGGGCATCCATATCCGTGCTTGATCCCTATGTGGAGATCAGCTACAGCGCCGGGCCTGCTTCGGCACCCGGATGGGGGAATTATCTGGTCAATAAAGGGACCGGAGTAGGGCGTGTACTGCAGGCGCATACGGGAATCGGGTTACGTATGGGGCGGTTCATCCTCACGCCCTACGGGTTTATGTCCGATGCCCAGGATATGCCGGACTACAGGGAGATCACCATTGATTCCGTGCAGGTCGTTCAGGATACATACACGGCGCTCGGGGCCGGGATCCGTCTGCATCTTGCGGCGGAGCCGGATCGTGGAATCTATGCTGCCGTGAACGCTGGGTTTACCGAGACCGGTCGGACCAGCTATAATGCAAAGCGCATTCTCCCGCAGTGGGCATTGTCAGGACAGCTGGGATTTCGTACGGTTCTGTTTACCGGGGATTTACGACTAGACGTATCGGTGCGCGGCAGGTCATGGAGTGCAATGACGAGCCGTACCCTGCACTCCCCCACTGGGTTACTGGTTATCCCGTCCAGAGAACGCTCCCCCGTTCCGGCATCCTACACGCTTGATCTAGTAGTGGAAGGAGGCATTCGTACGGCAACTCTATACGTGTTCTATGAGAATATGACCAGTGGCACAGGGTTGATGGCTGGGAATGAGTTGGTCGCAGATTATCCGCTTCCAGCAGGGCAGTTGCGTTTCGGGGTGTACTGGCCGATCATGAATTAACAACAATCGGCAATAATTCCGTATAAGCATTGCAATCGGGTCTAGCTGCCATGAAGCCCAGTGCTTACGAAGAGCGTGTACTGTGGGAAATTCATGCCTGGCGGCATGAGGAGCCGTCGTGGCTGCGCCGGAAAGTGCAATGGGTCAATCGGCCGCTGAAAGCATTATCAAAACAGGCAGTACGGATTCCGGGGGTCGAATGGACGCTGGAACATGTGGTGGCCGGTCTTGTGACGTGCACCAATGAGATTGCTCAGGATACCACCTCGCGCCCGGCTACACTGGCGGCGTTTCAGGCAAAAGGTTACAATGTCCGCGATTTTTCGGATATTGGAGGTCTCGATCTGAAAGCAGTAGATGACGTACTCAGCGGCCTGGACCTGCGCTATCAGACCTTAACAGCGGCCCATGGCGCAGCTGCAGGTCTTGCAGGAGTGGCTGGGATGGCGGCGGATATTGTCGCTCTGGTCGCGCTCAATCTCCGTGCCACAGGGCAGATTGCATTGTGCTGCGGGTACGATATCAGCCTGCCGGAAGAACGCGGGTATGCGTTGAATGTATTGACTATGGCTACGCAGGCAGAAGAAAAAGAAGGCGGACATGCACAGGCACTTGCTGAGCGGCATACGCGTGCTGCCATTGAGCAGACTGCGGTCGGGGTTACGGTGCGCAGCACAGCGCGGGTACTCGGGATGCGTCTGATCAAATTGAAACTGGCACAGGTGATCCCATTGGCCGCAGTGATTGCCGGAGGCGGATTCAATGCGTATTATACCACACGCGTGTGTGAGATGGCCAGACACCTGTATCGGGAGCGTCGTTTACAAGACAGGTATGGCAGCGATTTACTGAACTCTTTATTGGGACTATGAAATTCCTTGGAGCCCTGGCATTTCTTACGATCTTCGTCGGTTGTCGTGTGACCGAGCCGGTAAATTTCGTCTTCATTCTGGCGGACGATCTGGGATATATGGATGTCGGCGCCTACAATCCGGACACGTTTTATGAAACCCCGAATATTGATCGCCTGGCAGATGAGGGGGTACGATTTACACAGGGGTATGCAGCGGCACCGGTCTGCAGTCCCACCCGTGCTAGTATAATGACCGGGCTGTATCCCTCACGGATGGCGACGACAGATTACTTTGGAGCTCCGCAACCCGATCGAGTCTCCAGACACTGGACACGCAATAAGCCGCTATTGCCTGCCAGGTATGAACCGCAGCTGCCGCATGATGAGGTTACCGTTGCGGAAGCACTCTCGGCTGCAGGATACAGGACCTTCTGGGCAGGTAAATGGCATCTGGGCGGGGAAGGCTCTTACCCTGAGGATCATGGATTTGAAGTCAATCGCGGGGGCTGGGAGGCGGGTGGTCCCTATGGGCGAGGGAATTATTTTGTGCCTTATGATAATCCGCGGCTGGAGGATGGCCCGGAAGGAGAGCATATGCCTGCCAGACTGGCGGCGGAGACGGTCCGGTTTATTGGGGAGAACCAGGATCAGCCGTTTATTACATTTCTATCCTTCTATTCGGTTCATACCCCACTCATGGCGCGGCCAGACCTGCAGGAGAAATATGAGGCGAAGCCTGCGTCGCCGACCATGTGGGGCACCGAAGGGGATCGCCAAGTGCGCCTGACGCAAGATCATGCGGTGTACGCTGCGATGGTTGAGGCAATGGATCAAGCCGTAGGCACGGTACTTGCTGCATTGGATGAATTGGATCTTGTGCGCAATACCATGGTAATTTTCACTTCAGATAATGGAGGACTCTCCACCTCGGAAGGACATCCAACCAGCAACCTGCCACTGAGGGCCGGAAAAGGATGGATGTATGAGGGAGGGATTCGGGAGCCATTGCTCATGCGCTGGCCTGCACTCCTGAAAGGAGGACGGGTGGAGGATACACCGGTAACCAGTCCAGACTTTATGCCGACATTACTGCAGATCGCAAGGTTGCCGGAGCCGGACTTTACCGATGGAGTCAGCCTATTGCCCCTCCTGATTGAACGACGCGCTCCGGAGCGGGATCTCTATTGGCATTATCCGCACTATGGCAACCAGGGGGGAAGTCCCTCAAGTGCAGTGCGACGTGGGGATTGGAAGCTCATCCGATTCTATGAAGACGGCAGGGAAGAACTGTATGATCTGGCTGCGGATGTATCCGAACGGGAAAATCATGCGTCTAATCAACCAGAGATACGTAATGAACTCTCGGAAGCACTGGATACATGGTTGGATCAGGTGAATGCACGCCTGCCAACCCCCAATTCAGACAACATAAACGGAGAACAGACCGATGAGTGATAAAGGAAATGACGAGCGACTCACATGCTCATTCTGCAATCGTACGAGCGATGAAGTGAATTCCCTTGTCGCAGGTCAGGATGTATTTATTTGTGATCAGTGTGTGGCAGATGCGCAGATCATTCTGAATGATACAGAAAAGCCGGGGCCAAGAGTGAAACGCTCCGCCCCTCGCAAGAAAAAGCCCCCCCGAAGCCTGCCACTGCCGAAACAGATCAAGGCGGAACTGGACAAGTATGTGATTGGGCAGGAGTATGCCAAAAAATCCCTGGCAGTTGCCGTGTACAATCACTACAAACGCGTAGACTCTGAGCAGTTTGTGACCGATTACAAGGATGTCGAGATCGAAAAATCAAACATCCTTCTTCTGGGATCAAGCGGCACCGGCAAGACGCTGCTCGCACGGACCCTTGCCCGGATCCTGGATGTGCCATTTTCGATCAGTGATGCCACAACCCTGACCGAAGCCGGCTATGTTGGGGAAGATGTGGAAACGATTTTGTCGAATCTGTTATGCGCGGCAGAATTTGAGGTCGAGGATGCAGAGCGGGGGATCATTTTTATTGACGAGATTGACAAAATCGCCCGCAAAAGTCACAACGCCTCCATTACACGGGATGTGTCGGGGGAAGGAGTGCAGCAGGCACTACTGAAAGTACTGGAGGGAACCATCGCAGGTGTACCTCCCAAAGGGGGACGCAAGCATCCAGAACAAAGTCTAGTGAGTATTAACACGAGTGGAATCCTCTTTATCTGCGGGGGCGCATTCGAAGGACTGTCAGAAATCATTGCCCGCAGACTCAACGTAAATCAGATTGGGTTTGCATCCAATCCTCAGCGACGTTATGACGACTCAGATACCACGGTACTGCAGTTCGTGGAGCCGGAAGATCTGGTTCATTATGGATTGATCCCCGAGCTCATTGGGCGGTTGCCGCTAACCGGTGCCCTGAAGCCACTCTCGGATGACGAGATGATGCGGATCCTCACCGAACCCCAAAACGCTGTGATCCGACAGTACCAGAAGCTGTTTGCATTTGATGGGGTTGATCTGGTTTTTGATGAGTCTGCACTACGTGGTATTGTGAAGCGTGCACGTGCAATGGGAACCGGTGCAAGGGGATTGCGCAGTGTACTCGAACAGTCTATGTTGGATATTATGTTTGAGATCCATAGTGTAAAGGATGTTGGGGTCTGTTCAATTACAGAGGAGACGATCTCATTGGGGAAACCGCCTATTTACGAAAAGCGCAAGGCTTCAGCCTGAGTTGTATGAAGGGGCTGCTTGGACTCGCCCTGCTTGGGATCATGTCCGCGCCAATGGTCCTGGCGCAGTCGGACCTCCTAGGTGTGAATGAGAGCACATCCGTGCAACGCATAGAGTTCAGCTATACAGATTCAGATCGCTATCCACCCAGATTCAGTGTCTCAGAACTTCGTCAACTGACCGCGACCCGTGCGATCCCCCGCCGGTATCGGCTTTTGAGATTATTGGGCAGAACAAAGCAGGAGGACTATATCCTGAACCCGATTGAGTTGCAGAGAGATGTGGTTCGGCTTCGTCAGGCATTCCAAGAGGCCGGCTATCCTCATACATATGTAGACTATGCTGCGTCCACCTTAGATCGAGCGTCCAACACCGCCGTGATTCGCTTTGAGATTACACAGGGACCTCCAGTGATCATTCAGGATGTAGGGTTTTATGCAGGGTCGGGATTTTTGGCAGCGAGCCTGGATGCAGAATTGCGCGAAGCATGGATTGATTTTCGGGATCAAACCAA
This sequence comes from Rhodothermales bacterium, assembly GCA_965116685.1. Lineage (GTDB taxonomy): Bacteria > Bacteroidota > Rhodothermia > Rhodothermales > Bin80 > Bin80. The sequence goes on from OZ220707.1 coordinate 2,409,757, forward strand.
TTTTGAGGTAGGGGATGTATTCACCTATTTTGAGTTGGTGCAGATGGAGGACAAGGTGCTGAGCTGGTTCAAGGATGAAGGGTATGCGTTTGCGACACTGACCTCGTCCGTCCATATTTATTCCGAAATCAATGCCGCAGATATCAGCTTCCAGGTGGATCCCGGGCCCCGCGGTTCGATTGACAGAATTGAGATTGAAGGAGATCCTACGGTTCATCGACGCGTTATTTTAAGAGCATTGCCCTTTGAGCCGGGAGATATATTCTCTCAGCGGGATTTGATTGAGGGGCAGCGGGCACTTCTTGTGCTGGGGCTTTTTAGTGTGGTACAGGTAGAGACCCCACCCCAGGTGCAGGACAGTACCGTAGAGGTGCGGATCAACTTGGAGCGCGCACGGCCCCGCCATGTATCTGCAGAAACGGGATATCACCAACGTCAAGGAATCACCGGGGAAGGGCGCTGGACGCACCGCAACTTTTTAGATGGTGCAAGAACATTAGCCCTTACGGCTCAAATTCAGACCGGTCTATTGGCCAGTGCGGGGATTGGTGCAGTAGCAGGACGATCCGCACGCGGGGCGGTTGCGTTGACGCAGCCCCACCTTGGGCTCAGTCAGTTACAAGGAGTTTTGGAGCCGTTCATTCAGTATGAGCGGGATCCGCTTGCCGGAGCGTCATCGGAGGTCTTTGGCTTTAATCGGCGCGAGGTTGGAGTATCGGCGACATTCATTTATGGCTTGCAACAGACCCGGGTACTGAGTCTGCGCTACAGTCTCAGCCGTACAAAAAACTTCACGACCAATACTTCAGCAGAAGCATACGATAAGAGTGTTCTGCGGTTGGGCGGAACGCTGGGTTGGACGGACAACTTACTGCGTCCTACCCGTGGAGTGATCTTTCAGCCCCTCATTGAGCAAGGTGGGAGGATTGAATCCTGGCTTGGTGCCCGCCCATTTGGAGTCAGTTACCTAAAGATGCAATTACAGGTAGCCGCCTATTGGCCTCTCTCCAGAGATGTCAATATCAGTGGACGATTCAAAGCAGGGCGGGTCTGGGCCGGGGGGACCAAGCTCAGAACACTCTACAATTCCGAAGGGGTTCAGGCCATTGATACGCAGTTTTTGCAGCCTACCGAAGATCGTTTTGATCCTTTGAGATTTTATATTGGCGGAGCAGATGATGTACGGGGATGGAACACAGGATTGGCAGGCCCCAAGGCAATCCGTACACAAGGCCGTGGTGACGAAGCCTCCCTGGGGGACGGTGTGTATGAGCCGATCGGAGGCTTGGCCCGTTTGGTCGCCGGTGCAGAGGTTCGATTTCGGCTGAGTGGGTCATGGTATGGAGCAGCGTTTGCAGATGCAGGGGCGGTCTCCTCCGAGCGTGCAGAAAATTGTGTGGGGCCGTTGTTTGAAGATCCCAACCGGACACGCAATGTCCCGGTCCAGTGCGGGTTCAGGGATACCGGGCGGATTACACTTCGCCAGTTCAAGGTGGGGGCAGGTTTAGGGTTACGATATGATACGCCGATCGGGTTTATTCGTCTGGATGTTGCGGCCAAACTAAACCCTGATCCACTTGATCTGCAGTCATCTGAAGATGCGCTGGCAGCCGCCGGTGGGTCCCAGGATGACAGCAGGAATATAAGGTACCGTTTTAATGTCCACTTCAGTATTGGGCAGGCGTTTTAAGAATCGCTGGCTTGTGATCCTTGGGGTTGTGCTAACCATTGGGTTTGCACAGACCCCATGGTGTTTGAGCCTGTTGGCACACTGGGCATTGCGTGCCGGTGAGACGGAACTCACGTTTGATTCATTACATGGATTCTGGATGCACTCACTGGAAGTGCGGGGCATTGAGGGGAGCGTTGGAGGTCATTGGATCCGAGTGGATACTGCACAGGTTGATCTTTCACCGGGGCACCTGTTTACCGGCCGCCTCCATATACGTCATATGGAGCTGATGACTCCCGTATTCCACTTCCGCAGCCCCCCATCCGAACAGGCCGCAGAGATGAATGAAGAAGAGGGGAATTCTAGGGCGGTTGATTTTCTCCGGATTGAGTCTCTTCACATACAGGGAGGCAGCTTCCATCTGGCAGATCAGATGCTTAGGATTTCCGGGATCCAGATTCAGGGCAGTGTATCCCCGGCAGTAATTCAGATTGATACGCTGCATGGTGATCTTTCCTGGCAGCAGGCGGTCTTGCAATTGTCTGCCGCTGCCCGGTTGCAGTTGGATCAGGGTCTGTTCCAGTTGGACACGCTTTCGCTGCGTGGTCCAAGCTCCATCATCGGTGCCCATGGATCTATGGGACGGCAAATGAGCCTGGATGTCGTTGCTGCTCCGCTTTCTGCGGATGTACTGGACATCCTCCTGCCAAACATAGAAGAGGATCTTGTGGTGGCGGTAGAACTCGAAGGTGAGGAGGATTCGCTGTATTTGGCACTTGATGGAGAATCAGAGAATGGGGCTACACTGAGGGTACGTGGGAGTACACAGATTGGTAGGCCATCGGTACACTTAGATACTTTGGGGTTCGAGAATTTTAATCTGGGGTACCTGTTTGCAGATCTGGTCGGCGAATTGACAGGATCCATTCATGGCCGTGTGGATGGGGTATCCTGGGATTCGCTCAACGGGAGGATTGGAGGCAACCTGGGAGCGGGAGTTCTTGCGGGTATCCCCATCGAATCGGCAAGCGTGAGTGGGGATATGGAAGGGGGGCTCATGCAGGTTCAACTGGATTCAAGGCTTGCTCTGGGTTCGCTGGGTTTGGCAGGAACGGTCCGCCCTTCTGCAGCATCGGGGCAGCTTACCGGTCAGTTCAGGGATCTCAATACACGGGTACTTAATCCACAGCATGAAAGTGCGCTCAGTGGCAATTTCAGGGTAGCATGGGAAGATTCTTTTGAGGGATATATGGAATTATTGCCGGGGCAGCTGGGAATGCTGGGGGTAACTGGTGGGGAACTGCGTTTGTATTCAGGAGATGAGATCTTCCAGCTTGCAGGCATCTTACGGGGGGATTCAACCCGGATTGCATTGGAAGCGGGTCATCGGGAGTCCGGGTTCACGGGAAGACTTGAGGTTGATGCATTGGACGTTGGTGCCCTGATGAATCAGCAAAATATGAGCAGTCAGATCAGCCTTACCGTGGAGTCAATCACCAACTGGCCCCCGGATAGCATCATGGTCCAGATCGAGGTACAGCCGTCTTCATGGAATGAGATTCCCGTTACGCAAGCTCACGCAGAGCTGTTCCTATGGGGGCAGGCTCTCGATGTACGTGGACGTATTGCGTTCCCATCGGGTAGCTTCACACTGGGGGGCGGGGTAGATTTTGGTGCCAGTTCTCCCGAATGGGTCCTGGAGCGTGGGCAGATTGAGGGCTTGGATTTACGGGATCTGGGAATCGGTGTTGAGACAGAGCTCAATGCCCAGTTGCAGCTTTCCGGCAGGGGGTTGCAGAACGCCAACGGACAGTTGCATGTAGCGCCGTCCACGATGAATCATGAAACGATCAGTGGCGGGGCGATCTCCTTGGAGATGTCGGATAGGGAGGCAATCATAGACAGTCGTCTCATGATCGGATCGGGAGGATTCCAGGCACGGGCGAGTGCACATCCATTTGCTGCTCTGCCGACTATAAATCTTTCAAAAGGTACGTTTCAGCGGGTTGATGTGGGGGCCCTTGCTGGTCTGGATTCATTCTCCACCCTGCTCACTGGACGTATCGATAGTCTGCAGTGGGGCGAAGGTGGGTATGCTGCTTTCTCTCTGGACTCCTCGGTTGTCAATACACTGGAAATTACGGATGCACACCTGCGCATAGAAACACTCGGAGATTCGGTTTTGGCCTCTGGTGCTGTCACACTTGATCAGGGGTATGTGCGTATGGAGCATGTAAATATTGGACCGGACCAGGAAGTTCTGGCTCGGGGATCCTTCCGAAATCTATCTCTGAGCGATCTTGGCTTCGCAGATATACAGCTCAGCGGATCCCTTGATGTAGACATGAAAGGGACAAGCCCCCGAACCATGACCATCCACCATGCACAGATTGAAGCCGACAGCACAAGGATCGGGAACGTGCAGTTTGATCGGTTCAGGGTTGCAGGGACTCTAGAGGATGGAGCGCTCCAGTTAAGCCAGTTCGATCTATCCAGTGATGCCGGTCGGTTTCGTGCACAGGGGGGTGTCTCCCTCTTTAGAGAATCGTCTGACTCGCTGCGATTCGATGGAGCGATCACGAATCCAGAGCTGCTTGGAGCGTGGACCGGAGGGCACCCGGTTGTCGGCGGCGGGACGGATACCTTGTGGGGGCAATTGGCCTACCGGGATGACTCACTGCGGTGGACGGCTGGAATCACGACCGACCCTCTGATCTGGCGTACGATGCGTCTGTTTCAGGCGTCCGGGTACGCAGAGGGAACTCTGGATGATTTGAAGCCTCGGCTCAGCAGAGCGGAAGTGGTTCTGGAGCGGCTGTCTATCCCAACAGTGTCTACCCGGCGGACATGGTTGCGGCTTGAAGAGCAGCAGGGCAGGATCCAATATGAGGCGCGGATGGAAGTTGATGATCGCCGGTCTCTCTATCTGGAAGGGGAGGCGGATGTAGCCGCTCGGCAGGGAACGCTTCGCCAGTTGGATCTATATCTGGATGAAGCAGAGTGGCATCTTGGTGTACCGACAGAAATCCTGGCCGATGAAGGGATCAGAGTTCGCTACTTCATCTTGGAGAGTCAGGATCAGGAGATTACGCTGGATGGCATCCTGAACCCGGAGGGGGAACAGCGATTGGGGCTGAACCTCTATAATGTCAAACTCGCTCCCTTTACCGATATCCTGGGATTACCAAGCCTCGGAGGGATTGGAAATGCAGACCTATTTTTTCATGGACCTGCAACTGCGCCGCAGTTGACGGGCTCGGTGAATCTGATGGTAGAGTCAGAGAATGAGCAGGTTGGGAGCGTAGCTGCCCGGATTGACTACCAGGAGAGTGGGTTGGATATGGAAGCGGATTTTGTCCATGTAGATGGGAGTACACTTTCCATGTCAGGCCTTCTGCCACTTGATTTGAGGTTAAAAAAGGGCGATGAAGTTTCTTTTTCCGATGCCTCCCTGGCATTGCAGGCAGACAGGTTTAATCTTGCATGGGTGGGCCCTTTTTTAGCACAGGACGAAATCAGCAATCTGAGGGGAAAGCTGACAGCAGATATTGGGATCACAGGCTCATTGAGTTCGCCCAATCTTCGCGGAGAGCTTGATCTAACTGAGGGGTATGCCCGGTTGCCACAGCTCGGGATTTCTCCATCGGAGGTTCAGTTGAATGCAGTGACGCGACGAGATACCATTTATGTTGAAAACCTGTATGCTTCCAGTGGTCGAGGTACTGCGGAAGGAAGGGGGCATGTGACGCTGGGAGCGTCGAATCAGAGAGGGGTGGACTTAACCATGAACCTAGAGGACTTCCGGGTGGTGGATACCGCTCCTTATGTTGCGGATGTCAGTGGCTCGGTGGCGCTGGGAGGAACGGTGCGGAGCCCAGATCTGACGGGTCATATTGAGATGACCAGCGCCGTCATTCGGCCTCAGGATGTGCCGGTGACACTGGCAGGCGGGGTGATTAACTTTACCGAAACGGATCTTCAAATGCTGGAGCAGTATTTTAATATCCGGGCAAGTGTATGGGACACCACGACCTACTCACTCGTAAACGCATTGGCGATGGATTTATCGGTTGGTATTCCCGGGACCGTGCGATTACACAGTTTGCAAAACCCCGAAATGACCGTATTACTGAGTGGGTCGGTCGACTTGAATAAGGAGCCCTACGCGGAGCAGGAGCTTCAAGGAACCGTAAATATTGTGCCCGAGTTCAGTTATTTGCGGCAGTTTGGGCGGCGTTTTGATATCCGGCGAGGCCGGGTGACGTTTGCAGGTGCTGCCACCAACCCATTTTTCGATCTTCAGGCAGCGTTGGATATTCCGAACCGAAGTGGGCAGGATACGCCGGTGACGATCCTGCTAGATGCATCCGGGCGCTTACAGGAGCCGGAATTGTTGACGCTGGAGCTGCGGAGCGAGCCGGTGCAACTTGACCGTGCAGATATGATCTCTTACATGGCGACGGGGCGGCCAGCGGCGGATGCATTTCAGCTAGGGGGGGCACTTCAGAGTGGTAGTGATCTTGCGCTTCAGCAGTTGTCCAGCCTGATTGCAGGGGCAGCGGGGGCGGAGCTCGGACTGGATGTGGTGCAAATCAACCCGGAAACGGGAGGCGGAGTGACGCTCACAGCCGGGAAGTATGTATCCCGCAAACTGTTTGCCTCAGTCAAATGGCCGATCACAGAAGAACCGACTACCTCCAATAGCTCGGTTGAAAACAACAAGGAATTAGTGATCGAATATGCACTGTACCCATGGCTCGTCGCCCGTATGCGTGGGGAGGCAGGAGCGTTGGGGCTTAGCTTATTATATCAGTATACTTGGTAATGCGTGGAGTGACGAAAATACTTGACGAAGTGGGTGCAATTGCAACCTTCTCAGGGATGGTGTTCCGGCAGCTGTTTCAGCGTCCGTTTGAGGGACGGGAGTTGATCCGGCAAATGGATGAGACCGGATCGAAAAGCCTCGTTCTGGTTTTGGTCACAGGTTGCTCTATCGGGATTGTGCTGTCCATGCAAAGCCGCGGCACCCTCGCACGGTTCGGTGCGGAAGCAGTGCTGCCAAGTATGCTGGCACTGTCCGTGGTCAAGGAGATTGGTCCGGTCATCACCTCGTTGGTGCTGGCAGGGCGATTGGGGGCGGGAATCGCTGCAGAACTGGGGTCCATGCGTGTCACGGAGCAGATTGATGCGTTGGAGGTGTCTGCCTTACAACCCTTCAAATATCTTGTCATTACCCGTGTTCTGGCTTGTGTGGTGATGTTTCCGCTTTTGACCATTGCCTGTGATATTGTTGCACTTTTAGGTGGATATGCAGAGTCGCTCTTGTCAAGCGATCTGGATTATCGTCTATTTATTGATCAAGCTTTTTCGAGCCTTCGTCTGTCGGATGTACTTTTCTCAACCGCGAAAACCAGTGTTTTTGGCTTTTTGGTTTCCATCGTTGGTTGTTATTCGGGATATCATGTTCGAGGCGGGACACGTGAAGTAGGGCAGGCTGCAATGCGTGCAGTGGTGATAGGATCACTGCTTGTTCTTGTAGCAGATGTCATGATGGTTCGCCTTTCACTGATTCTTTTTGGAGGTTGACAGGGGGCGGGGATGCAGGCAGAGATCATGTATCTGTCCGAGAATCCAATACCAAAGCAGAACAATGGAATGGGGAGATTCAGCAAGTCATTTCCACTACTGGAGGGTTTTGAACCTTGACTCACAACCATCACAGCAGAACCAAAGAAGACGGTAATCCGTTCACAGTGGCTGATCATCTTCTTCTATTTTCCGATCCAATCACAGTATCTCAACTAAGTCTATGCCGACGAATACAGCAGAAGCGGTAGTCAACGCTAAGCTCGCTGAAAGTCTACGTAGGAAGCATCCAGGTTGGGAAGTTGATACGGAACAGACGGGAGTGCTTGAGGAAAAATCGAAACGTCCAGATATCGTAATCTCTCACGAGAATGGGCTGACCGTAGTGATTGAGACGGAGTATGCCCCCGCAAATACCGTTGAGTTGGACGCACAGTCACGGTTGGGCCAAAAAGTCAACCTCAGTGGAGATGAGGTAGAGGTGTGTCTTGCCGTCAAGTTACCGGCATCTCTTCGACAGGCTCACCAAAAAGACCTAGCGACTGCGGCGGCGGTCGCAAACTATTCATTTGCACTCTTTATCCATGGAGGTGAAGAAGGATCTTTGAGCCACATAGAGCGCTGGCCAAAGAGCGGGTGGCTTGAAGGCGGGCTGGACGATTTGGCGAGCAGTATTGAGGACGTTGTGTTATCCGAGCGGCGAGTACTGCGAGGGGTCAAGATCTTGGAAACGGTCGTGGGGCAGGCCGCCGGGCATTTGCAGTTCCACGCAAGAGAATTCGTTTTTGCAAAACTCGCGGAAAAACTGCATCAGGAAGCAGGGGAACAGACCAATCGAATGGCCATCGCCATTTTGGCCAATGCGGTCATCTTCCATATGCGTCTTGCCCGGCTGCATCCAGAGGTTGAGGATCTTCCCGCCCTCAAGACCGATGCAGGCATCTTCCGCAAGGGGGATGTGCTGGACTGCTGGCGAGCAATTCTGAACATTAACTACTGGCCCATCTTCAGTCTGGCATCCGATCTACTACTCATCATACCGGAGCGTTATGCGCAGACGATCATGAAGCGATTAGACAAGATGGCAGCGGATTTGGATCAATACGGCGCAGCAGATATTCAGGACTTGTCAGGGCGGATGTTCCAGAAGCTGATTACCGACCGCAAGTTCTTGGCCACTTTTTACACCTTGCCCGCTTCCTCCACGCTCCTTGCACAACTGGCGGTTTCCCGCCTGAAAGTAGATTGGACCGTTCCAGAACAGATCACGGCCCTCCGGGTCGCCGACCTTGCCTGCGGGACCGGCGCACTGTTGGCAGCTGCCTACCATGCGATGGCTTCCCGCCATCGGCGCACGGGTGGAAACGACAGTGTGCTGCATGCCAAAATGATGGAGAAGGTATTGACAGCAGCCGATATCATGCCATCGGCCGTGCATCTCACTGCGGCAATGCTGTCGGGAATGCATCCGAATAAAACCTTTGACCATACGCGTGTAATCAACATGCCCTATGGGGATCAGGAGGATGGCCAAGGAGCCTCCATTGGATCTCTTGACCTAATCAAGACGGAGCAGACACTGCCCATCTTCGGCACTGGACGCGAAGCAATCTCAGGTAAGGGGGTTGTGGTTGATGATGTGCAGGGTACCGCAATCAAGATTCCGCACGGGTCCATGGATCTGGTAATCATGAATCCGCCATTTACCCGACCCACCAACCATGAGGCGACGGGAGTCCCGGTCCCTTCTTTTGCCGGCTTCAGAACCAAGGAAGAGGAGCAGGCCAAAATGTCCATTCGGCTCAAGAAGATCAGGAAAGAGTTAACCACACCGGCTGGTCATGGCAATGCAGGGCTTGCATCGAATTTTATTGACTTGGCGCATGCCAAACTCCGCCCAGGTGGAATCCTCGCCTTGGTTCTTCCCGCTTCGTTTGTCCAGGGAGCTGCCTGGAAAAATGCCCGTGCATTGATCCAACAGCACTACACGGATATCCTGATTGTAGGGATTGCAACCGATGGGAGTACGGATCGGGCTTTTTCGGCGGATACGGGGATGGCCGAAGTGCTCCTGGTGGCCACGCGCAAGGAAGGAAAAGACGAGAGCTCAGATGACATCTTTACTGCCAATTTACTGAGCAGGCCGAAGACGCTGTTAGAGGCGGGGATCATTGCCCGCATGATGGAACAGAAGCGACGGGAGTCCACTGCAGGTGCTGGCAAAATTCGGTTCACAGCAACCCACGAAGCAGGCAGCTTCTTTCGTTCGCAGGGTTGGAATGGTGTTGGCTTAAAAGAGCCCACACTGGCGGTCTTTATAAAGTCATTGGATCAGGGTAGTCTGCTGCTACCCCGGATGGTATCAGCGGTGTCCGTACCGGTTTGTGAACTGAGTAATCTCGGCCGTAGAGGTTTCTTGGACCGGGATATCAATGGACGAACCAGTGATGGGAAGGCACGTGGACCTTTGGATATTGAGCCTTTGGCCCGGTCGCCGGAATACCCGGTATTATGGGGACACAGTGCCAGTCGCGAGCATCGACTGATTGTTGAGCCGGATGGGCAGGGTCGAAGCCGGGAAGGTTGCCGGAAACAGGCCGCAGAGCTCTGGCGTGATGGAGCATCCCGGCTGCATTTTAACCGTGATTTTCGACTTAATTCACAGCCACTGGCTGCATGCCTGACCGAGAAACCGTCTCTTGGAGGCACAGCATGGCCAAATTTTCTCACCAAACAGCAATGGGAGGTACCACTGGTTCTTTGGGCCAACACAACCCTTGGGCTGATCTCTTTTTGGTGGGCGGGAACGCGTCAGCAGCAGGGACGATCCCGTTTGACGATTACGCGCTTGCCTCAGCTCTTGTCCCTTGATGCTGCACAGCTCACCGAAGAACAACTTAACCTTAGCGAGAAGATTTTTGATGACTTTCACGACAGGAATTTTCTGCCATCCAATGAAGCGTACCGGGATGATGTGCGTAAGGCATTGGACCGGGCACTATTGGTTGACCTTCTGGGGTATGAAGACGACCTGCTTGAAAACCTCGCAATACTACGCGAGCAGTGGTGCACTGAACCCAGTGTCCATGGGGGAAAGGCAACAAGGCCCGGGAACTGATTTTGAAGCATACCATCGACCAACTTGGGAACACCTCGCGATTCTCGGACGGATACGAAATCCAGATCAAGAATCTCCACAAGGCATTTGGGGAACGCAAAATTTTGCGAGGCGTGTCGGTTTGTGTTCGGCGGGGCAGCACACTCGCAGTCATGGGAGGATCCGGTACGGGAAAGAGTGTCCTGTTAAAGCATATGGTTGGGTTGATGGAACCTGATTCAGGAGAAGTATGGGTTCAGGGACAGCAGGTGGATCAGTTGGACCAGCCCAGGCTCAATGCACTGCGGCTTCGGATCGGGTACTTGTTCCAGGGAGGAGCACTGTTCGATTCGATGACGGTGGCAGAGAACCTGGATTTTGTATTGCGCAGGCATAGCACGATGTCTGCATCGGAGCGCACTGAACAGATCCAGGAGGCCATTGCATGGGTCAACCTTCCGCATGTAGCCATGCAGTATCCCGCCGAGCTGTCTGGTGGACAAAAAAAGCGGATTGCACTTGCCCGTGCGATCATATTAAGTCCCGATATTCTGTTGTGTGACGAGCCCACGACTGGACTGGATCCTGTGAGTGTTCGAACTGTATCCGATCTGATCATGCGGCTGAAGGCAGAGCGCGGCATTACCACCGTTGCCATCACCCATGATCTTTTGTGCGCCGAAATCATTGCAGATCATGCTGCTTTTCTCTACCAGGGAAAAACGCTGGCTGAAGGCACACTGGCTGAATTGCGTGCAAGTCAGCATCCGCAATTGCGTGAATTTTTTGGATGATGAATACAGGGTTTATGAGTTGTTGTGGAGATAATTCTGTGTTGTTTTGTGGCTCCAATGAGGATTTTCAAGCACCTCAATGCAACATTGAGGGCCGACTCGCTTTCCAATCAGGTCTGTCTGTCTAGCAATGTCTACCAGAATCCGTGTCGGTCTTGTTGTAGTTATTTGTTTAGGGCTTTTGGCGGCTGTTCTTTTTGTTGTCGGTAGCCAGACATTACTCTTTAGTGACCGGTTTCTGGTTCGATCACAGTTCAATTCCGTAGCCGGTCTCAGTCCGGGAGCAGACGTACAGTTCCAGGGAGTGAGTATTGGAGCAGTCCAAAGTGTCGCCCTTCCCAGTGGACCAGGGGGGATGATTGAAGTGACCATGGGAATCCGGACGAGAGCCCGTTCAATTCTGCACCAGGATACACAGGCCCAGATCAAGACCCAGGGCCTCCTCGGCAGTATGATCGTGGTGCTGGTGAATCCCCCCATGTCGGGCAGTGAACCCGACCCGCTGGAGAATAATGATCTGATTGTGGGGATTGATCCCTTTGATCTCTTCGAAATCACCGACAAGGCCCTCGCGTCGGTACAACGGTTTGAGCAGTCCGCGACCTCCTTCGAGATTATTGTTGATGATATCCGGGCAGGAGAAGGCACCTTGGGCAAGCTCATCTATGATCCTGAGTTGTATAACAGTATGGTTGCTACCGCACAGGAAACCGAGCGTCTCATGGCAAATCTTGGGGATGACGCGGAGGCACTGGTCATGCTTGCGACACAGGCAACCGAGGGCGTGGAGTCCATCCTGGGGAAGCTTGATGAGGGGAGTGGTACATTTGCTCAGCTCTTGAACGAGTCCGACCTGTATGAGTCCGTTCAGGCCAGTGCAGATACACTCCAGGAAATCATCATTGGTGTTGGCACCCTAACCAAGCGTGTTGAAGCGATGGCAGAATGGGCATCGCTGGGTGCATTCCGATTTGCAGAACTCATGGAGGCCGGGAAGCACAACTGGCTCTTTAAGCGTTATTTTGAAGAGCGGGGGTTCATGGAGCAGGCACCGTTTGAGGTGCGGGAACAGGCGATTACGGAAAGCTTTGCGGCACTTGAGACAAAGAGGCAGGAACTCCTGGATCTGGAGGCACGTCTCGCCCAGAGGGCAGCGATGCTTGATTCATTACAGCGGCAACTGGGTCAGTAGACGTGGCATCCCCTCTCGTTTATTCTAGCCGAGCACGGTGGTGCGCGAGCCGTTCTCTCTTGGGGTATGTCTTCCGACGTAGCATCGAGAATGAGCGGCAGGCGGAGGCCTGGTATCTGATCACGATCTTCAGCGTGGTTATTGCGGCGATTGTGATGCAGTTTATGGCTTGGAGTTTCTGGCATGAAGAGATTCAGAACAGTTCCCATATTTCCATGTGGTATTGGGGAATTCAGCTGGGGTTGGCGGCCCTGGTCTTCGTCGGAGGGTTCCTGGGGTACTGTCCCCGGGTTCGGGTCGTTTTAACAGAATCATCGCTCAGCGTCTCTCAGGGGCGCAGATCCGTTGAGCTGGATCTTGATACTCTGACCGATTCCAGGATCGTCCTTGCATTGCAGTATTACCGAAAATGGAATTGCCGCGTAGAGAGTTATATGGCACATATTCCAGAGGATGTGCTTCTTGTTCTTGGAGAGCGAAAATCCATTGCGATTGGGATTGATCCAGATGCGCATGCAAGGCTGCTTGTTGCAATGAATCGGTTTGATTCTGCAGAAGTCGTGGAAGCCAATGCAGTTTGAAGTTTCACATACATCAGAGGAAGCACGTGCGGGCGTACTTGTGACCGAACGTGGCAGGATACATACACCGGTATTCATGCCCGTGGGGACGCTAGGAACGGTGAAAGGGCTATCTCCACGGGAGCTGAAGCAGGACCTGAATGCACAGATTATTCTTGGAAATACCTACCATCTGTATCTGAGGCCAGGGCCAGATCGGATCATGGAAGCCGGTGGATTACATGAGTTTATGGCATGGGATCGGCCGATCCTTACTGATTCGGGAGGGTACCAGGTGTACTCATTGGCCAGTCGCTGCAAGATCACCGATGAGGGGGCCACGTTTCAAAGTCATATTGATGGATCCCGCCATCTGTTCACGCCGGAAACAGTCGTGGATTTTCAGCGAACGCTGGGGTCCGATATTATGATGGTACTGGATGAGTGTCCTCCGTCGGGGGTTAGCCGGTCGTATGCGCAGCAGGCAAATCGGCGAACGGCTGCGTGGGCGGAGCGGAGTCGGACACGGTTTCAGGATACGGAGTCTCGGTACGGATATCCGCAGCAGCTTTTTGCAATCGTTCAGGGAAGCACGTTCGAGGATTTACGGCGTGAATCTGCAGAGGAGCTTGTGGCGATGGATTTTCCCGGCTATGCGATCGGAGGGTTATCCGTTGGGGAAGAAGCCGAGGCCCTCTATGCAATGGTGCGTGTTTGCTGCGAAGTTCTCCCACCCAACAAACCCCGATACCTGATGGGAGTTGGCACCCCCGCAAACCTGCTTGAAGCAATTGGCCGTGGTGTCGACATGTTCGACTGCGTCATGCCTACGCGCAATGGGCGCAACGGTATGCTCTTTACAACGCAGGGGGTCATCAATATCCGAAATCGTAAATGGGCCAATGATTACACCCCCTTGGACTCTGGTCTGAACACCTATGTCAGTCAGGCATTTACACGGGCGTACGTACGGCATTTATTTCAGTGTAATGAGATCCTGGGGTTGCAGATTTCTGCGATGCAGAATCTGGCACTGTACGCATGGCTGATGCACAGCGCCCGTCAGGCGATCAAAGAAAATCGTTATCCTAGCTTCAGGCGAGAGACGAGTCCACAACTCAGCCAGAGGCTGTAGTTGAATCATGAAGGAAGGCGGAGCGTAACCCCCTTATTATTGGGTTAAATTATGCCACGAAGTTTTGATATTCCCAAGTTTTATCGCAGCCCGATCATCTCGGTGATCAAGACGGCACGCATGGCCGAAGATCCGCGCAAGAAAGATTTGACTCCATCGCTCTTGGACTTTGGACCGGTAAAAGTGTGGATTGCGCGGAATTTTGGGTTTTGTTTTGGGGTGGAGAATGCCGTGGAAATCGCGTATCGCGCAATCTCAGACCATCCCGACCGCCGGCTCTTTATGCTGTCGGAGATGATCCATAACCCTCAGGTGAATAATGATCTTCGTCGTCGGGGGATGCAGTTTTTGCGCTCAAGTATGGGAGAGCAGTTAATCAGTTTCAATACGTTGACCCCAGATGATATTGTCGTCATTCCCGCCTTTGGAACAACCTTGGAAATCAAGGAGGAGCTTACCAATCTCGGGGTTGATGTACACACGTACGATACCACCTGCCCATTCGTGGAAAAAGTCTGGCGCCGGAGTGCTCAGATCGGAGACAAAAATTATACCGTGGTTATTCATGGTAAGCGGTTGCATGAAGAGTCGCGCGCATCCTTTTCTCATGCGAACAAGCATGCGCCGGTGATTGTGATTCGGGATACGGACGATGCCGAGGATCTGGGGAAAGTGATTCGGGGCGAGAAAGATCGCAAGTATTTCTATGAACGATTTGCAGACTGCTACAGCGATGGATTTGATCCAGACCAGGACCTGGAGCGCATTGGTGTCGTGAATCAGACAACCATGCTAGTGACGGAGACGCAGGCGGTGACCGACATCCTAAGGGACGCGATTCAAGAGCGTTATCAGGAAGAGGGACATTTTGTGGATACCAGTGATACGCTCTGTTATGCAACGCATGAAAACCAGGAGGCTGCCCGCGTTATGCTGGAGCAACCACTTGACTTGGCTCTGGTTGTCGGGGGATACAACTCCTCAAACACCAGCCAGATTGTGTCGTTGTGCAGTTCGGTTGTGCCTACCTATTTTGTACGGGGATCTGACGAGATTGGGGCGAAGCGGATTCATCATTATAATTATCCGGTTATGGAGGTGTGTACGACGGTTGACTGGATTCCGGATCGTCGGCCGGTATCTATCGCGATCACCTCGGGTGCATCTTGCCCGGACATGGTCGTGGATGATGTAATCCACAAAGTGGTGGCATTTTTTGAAGGTGCTGCATCGTTTGAGGAGGCCTTGGCCCCATACGAGTCTGTCTCTATGCCACTTGGATAAAAAAAAATGGCACGCAGCATGTGGATGGCTCTGATGGTTCTAGCATCCTGTGATGTGTTTGGTGCTCGTACACCGGAGTCACCGGTTGGCGAAGCAGGTACATGGCTACAGCCAGTTGCTCCCGACCTTGTCGTTGATAATTTACGCGCTGCGGTCGCGGAGTTGAATGCCGCCAATTACCGCCGCTCGCTGGATGAGGAGTTTATGTTCACTCCCACGGCTGCTGCGTATGCGCGCGATTCAGATCAGTGGATTCACTGGGATCAGGCGCAGGAGAATGGGTATTTTATCACAGTTGCCGAGGCTGCAAAGGGGAATTCAGGGAATCTCCTTCGTCTGGAGGACGCTACGACCGAGCTCAGCGATACAGAATACATCCTGGATGCCCATTACCTGTTACTGATCAAACATGGGAGTCAGCAGATTTCGGACACCCTTCAGGGGAGGCTGGTGTGGGTCATTACCAAGAAAGCGGATGGTTTGTGGATGCTCACGAGGTGGAGTGATCAGAGTATTGGAACAGAGAATTCTTGGAGTGATCTGAAGGCAGAGTTCGCCAGCTAATGATATCGTGTCCGATCAACCCTACATATCTGCCCTGTCAGTCATAATGCTGCCGTTTTTATGTGGGGCATGTAATCCGTTTGCTCCGGCAATCGGAGATGGAGATCCGTTTGAGGATCTTTTTGGTGATCCCAAGACGATTGAAGGGTATTTTACCAATTTCCGCAATGCCTACGAACTGAGGGATCTGTCGCTTTATGAACCCCTGATTGACTCTTCCTTCGTATTCATTTATACGGATTTTGATACGGGAATTGAGCGCGAGTGGGGGTTTGGTCAGGAGCTGGAGTCAACCCGCCGCTTGTTCGAGAGCACGGTGGATGTACAGTTACAGTGGAATCAAATTATTACCAGGCAGGAATATGACGAAGGGACACGAGCGGTGGCAGTGCGAGGTTTTAACTTAGCGGTTGCCCTGAATAATGGGGACGTCTTCCGAGGGGACGGGAACGTGAATTTTTTGCTTGCACGTGCAGACACGACACGAGCTTGGCGTTTGTTTCGTTGGCGTGATGAGAGTGAATTATAATTAATGAATATGAATTCAGTAGCGGATGCATTGGCTTATTCGCAGGCCAATCAAAGTCGTTTTGTAGCAGAACTGATTGAGCTGCTTCGCATCCCTTCCATCAGTACGGATCCTGCCTACTCAGATCAGGTCGTACGGACCGCTGACTGGTTGGTAGATCACCTGAAAGGTCTGGGTGTGGAGGATGCGGAGGCGATCCAGACCGAGGGGCATCCGATTGTGGTTGGGGGCATTACGGTTGATCCAGCACATCCTACCGTTTTGGTGTATGGTCACTACGATGTTCAGCCGGCGGATCCGCTTGATCTCTGGACCTCACCTCCTTTTGAGCCAGTCATTCAGGACGGGGTATTGTATGCGCGTGGTGCCTGCGACGATAAAGGGCAGATGTTCATGCATCTCAAAGCATTGGAGTGCTGGATGCAAACTGTGGGGACACCCCCTGTGAACCTCAAGTTCATTCTTGAGGGGGAAGAAGAATCCGGTTCTGCAAGTCTTCCCGGCTTCATCAACGCGCACAGGGAGGAGTTGTCGGCGGATGTAGTGGTGATTTCAGATTCGAGTCTGTTCGCCCCGGGGATTCCCTCCATCACGTATGGGCTTCGAGGGATGACCTATGTGGAGATTACGTTGACAGGCCCGGATCGAGACCTGCATTCGGGCACGTACGGAGGGGCAATCCACAATCCAATCCATGCATTGGCAATGTTGATTGCAGGGATGCACGATGGAGATCATCGGATTACGATTGATGGGTTTTATGATCGTGTACGGCCGCTTTCCGATGATGAGCGCCGTGCCATGTCTGCTTTGCCATTTGATGCAGCGGCCTGGGCCCAGGAAGTCGGAGTCCATGCATCGCGTACGGAGTCCGGCTATTCCGTTTTGGAAGCCTCTACCTCGCGCCCGACCCTCGATTGCAATGGCATCTGGGGTGGTTACATCGGAGATGGTGCCAAAACGGTCCTTCCCTCAAAGGCTAGTGCAAAGATTTCCATGCGGTTAGTGCCAGACCAGGATCCGAATGAGATTGCTGAGTTGATGGAGGCTTGGTTACAGGCGCGTGTTCCTGAATCCATGCAGTTGGAGTTTAGTGTGGTCCATGGCGCTCAGCCTGTATTGATTGATCGGCAGAGTGATGCGATGGCCGCTGCATCGCGGGCCTTGGAGGAGGTATATGCCCGCTCACCTTATTTCACGCGTATTGGAGGAAGTATTCCGGTTGTGGCTGATTTCAAGCACCTGTTGGGATTAGACAGCGTACTGATGGGATTTGGGTTGGATTCGGATGCGATCCATTCCCCGAACGAGCATTTTGGGCTTGACCGGTTTGCAGAGGGTATCGATGCGATTCTGCGATTTCATGCCCATTATGCTTTGGGATAGGATCCGTGTAGGCGAGGGGCAGTAGAAGCCACGGATGCCCGGGTGGCGGAATTGGTAGACGCGACGGACTCAAAATCCGTTGGCCATTGCGGCTGTGTGGGTTCGAGTCCCACCCCGGGTACATTTTACCTGTACAGGATTCGCATCAGCCATCTCATTGTAGATCTTGCTGATCCCGAAGATAGCTGTTCTCTGCCCAGTGCCACCTCATTTATGGGAGAGCCAATGATGATACATTGAGCTCTTGTCAGTCAGGCATTTTTTTGTATATTTGACTGCCCGGTTGACGGTGACATTGGGTGAATCATAAACAAAATAGAACAAAAAAATGGCTACAGTTGAACAACGTTTCAAATCTCTTTTGGAGCGGCATCTTCGCATAAGTGATCCGGGAGCAATGAGCTCCACGCTTTCGGACCTTGGGGTTAACTCCGTAGATGCCGTGGCCTTTCTAAAGGCCGTGTGTAAAGAGTTCGGGACGGATTTCAAGCCTGAAGATGCGGCGAATTTCAAGAATTTACAGGCGGCTGTTGACCATATCGAAGCCGCCGGTTAGATACTGCCCGGTGTAGTGTCGCTACGCCTTGTTTGGTGGGGATTCCACTGTTAGAGGGTGCGGGGAATCTCTTGGTTGTGTCTGTGACTGTTTTTTGTGTTGCTGGTTTGGACGCTGGTCTAGCCTCGTGTGTGCGTAGTGCGCCGTTCGTGTCCGGCCATATTTGGTAGAGGAGTTGTGGCTCGCGATAGAGGCCGCATGTGCTCCTCTTTTTATGTTCTTTGATCATTTTTTGGAAATGGTGTCAAAGCAGGAATCGAAAGATGGGCGGTGACAGCGGAGTTTGGGTCGTGCCTAGGCCTCACTCAGTTAACGAGGTACGCATGCATGACGGTGCCTCGGTGGTGATTCGGCGTCATGGAAATCCAGAAGGTCCACGTCTGATTTTAAGCCACGGGAATGGTCTCGCGATTGACCTCTATTATCCCTTCTGGTCACTGTTTCTTGATGACTTTGATGTCATCGTATTTGATCTCAGGAATCACGGCTGGAATCCTGTTGGGGATTTCAAACATCATAATCTGCCAACATTTGTACAGGATTTTGATCCTATTTTTGGTGCGATTGATCGTCACTATGGCAGCAAGCCAAGTGTGGGGGTTTTTCATTCGATTACGGCCCTTGCAGCTCTACAGCCCTTTTGTAAGCCGGATTTATTTTCGGGGCTCGTCCTTTACGATCCTCCTTTGTGCAAGGGCGGAAGGGGTTATGCGGAATTTGAAGCAGCTGCAAATCGCCTTTCCGAGTTAACCCGGATGCGTACAAACAAATTTACAACCAAGGATAGCCTAGCAGAGATTCTTCCTTACCTTCCGAGTTTCCAGCGGGTTGTTCCAGGGGTTTATGAACTCCTGGCAGAAACTACGCTGCGCGAATGCAAGGATGACGAGGGATATGAGTTGTGTTGCCCTCCCGAATATGAGGCACGGATCATGGAGTTCTCGGGGAATTTCTCTGTACTCGTGGACTTTGAACACATCCGTTGCCCGGTGAAAGTTCTTGGAGCTGATCCCACATTGCCCTACTCTTATTTACCGACCTTCGATCTGGGTTACGTAGTAAAACTAGATTACGATTTTCTACCTGAGTCAACCCATTTGCTTCAACTTGAGCAACCAGAAAAGTGTGCTGAGGTTGTCATTGAGTTTCTCAGAAGGTATGACGTTATGAATTGAGGCGAAAAGTCTGTGGGTGGGCATGGACGAATGGGTATGTTCGGCCCAGTTGAATCAGGTTATTCGACCCAGAATGTATCGCGTTGGAATGGATAAAGGGGCAGAGAAATACGGTCGCATTGCTTTCCTGTAAATAGTTTGGAAAAATCAATGTTGAGCCCCGCTTCATATGCAGTTCCCAGGGCATGAAGAAACTCCACGCCAAGATCACTCTCTTTCTCGAAGCCTCTTCCTATGCCCGGGACCATTTGAGGTATCCCACGACCTGTCCGTAAGCTGTTGCCAGAATCAGATACCGAAGATGTTGAAGAGACCATTTCAGAAATTCCCGGTTTCCCATCCAGGTTAATGACCACATCAATTGCGTGTTGTTTGCATCGTCTGTGGAGATTGCCATGGTTGGTGGTGGGAGATGCCAGTTGATCAATCCAATGGTCCATGTCAAGTGATTGTCCCGCGTTAGCAGAGTCGGCATCAGATTCGCCTAAAATGCTCATCCGAGGTGCGGACCACGTAGAATCACGTAACGTTGCTTTCAGGTTGTTTTTCAACGTGGCCGACTCCTCCGCCCCGGAAGTGGAGCATTCACCATATTGAACGGCGATGCGTAGGGCGGTATCCAGTGAAATGATTCCTGACGAATAGGCCGATGCAATGGTGCCGATCCCTTCTCCAAGCACAAATGACGGTAGAATACCAATGTTTTTCCAAAGCTCATAAAGGCATGCTTGTGCCACGAAGTGGAAGACTGGGCGAAGCGTAGGCTCTGTCAGATCGCCAGATAGCAGATCAGACAGAGAGGTATCAAAGATTTCCTGTGCCACTTCATTGAGACGATCTGTGAATGGGGCAGCGTCACCAAGCAATGAGCATAACTGGTTTGCATGCTGCGCGGCGTTGGAATCCTGGTCCCCGAAGAGAAACGCAATTCTGGACGGGGTAGCTGGAATCTCCTCACGTATGGATGAACGGACCAGATTGTCCAGCCCCGCTTGAAGAGATGATGCGGAATCGAAAACAATACTGGCACGACAGGCAAGGTGGCTGCGGCCTGTGGAGGCCGTCCATGCCATATCGGACAGTAATTTAGAGAGGTTGCTATCATTTTCCGCCGCCCCTTTCATGTGCTGATCCAGCCAGGAGATATATCGTTGTTCAAGCTCAAATAGTGCAGGGAATGATTTTGCTGAAAGTGGCAAAAGCCATGCTGTACGGTCTTGCGGTTCGTTGAGGTCTTCAGAGTCTGTATCTGCATACTTTTCCACGATGACATGTGCATTGGCGCCTGAGAATCCAAAAGCGCTAATCGCCGCCCTGGGTGGGTGATCTGTGGTGCTGGGCCAAGCCAGGTTCTCAGATACCACTCGAACGGGTAAAGCGTCCCAATCAATCAATGGATTCGGGCTGCTGAAGTGTAGCTGGCGTGGAATCACTTGGTGATGCATCGCCAGGGTCACCTTGATTATGCCAGCGATTCCAGAGGCACACTCTAAATGGCCAATGTTTGTTTTCACGGTTCCAAGCAGAAGCGGTTGATCGCTTGCTCTTCCCTCTCCATATACGGTAGCAGCGGCCTGGACTTCAATCGGATCACCGAGTTGAGATCCTGTACCATGCGCTTCAAGATAATCCACGTCGGAAGCGGCAAGACCGGCACAAGACAGGGCACTTCGGATGACTTCTTCCTGTGCGCTTCCCTTGGGTACTGTGAGTCCAGCACTGGCTCCATTTTGGTTCATGGCAGCCCCTCTGATCAGGCCCCATATGCGGTCCCCATTTGTCTGGGCATTGCTGAGTCGCTTCAGAACAATGATCCCGCAACCCTCCCCGCGTACAAAGCCATCCGCTTGGCGATCAAAGGTGCTGCAGGAGCCGTTCTTGGAAAGCATGCCCAAATCTTGCATGAACTGCACGACTGAATGAGAGAGATTTGCCTGCACTCCACCTACAAGGGCAACGTCTATGTTCCCTTGGCGAAGTGCGGTCACTGCCTGGTCCACGGCGGCTAATGATGATGCGCATGTCACGTCCAGGGGTACAGCAGGCCCCGTGAGGCCTAAGAAAAACGAAAGTCTACTTGGGACAATACTCTGCATCGTTCCGATAAGCCCATCATCACTTTCCCGCATTCTCAAGACTTCACGATACTCGCTGTTTCCGATTCCGATATAGACTCCCGTCGAGGTACCATTCAGGGTTAACGGATTTATTCCGGCGTCCTCAAGTGCGTGCCATGTAGTCTCAAGGACCATTCGTTGACATGGATCCATTGACCGGGCCTCAATGGGGCGTATGTCAAAGAATTCTGCATCAAATTTTTCAATTTCCTCGATGAATCCTCCTCTCTGAGTACCGTTTTTATCAGCTGCTGGGTCACCAACGACTCCATGCCAGTGCTTACCTGGTGGACGGGATTCGGATATTGCGTTTTTGCCTTCTTGCAGCAATTGCCAGAAACTTTCGAGATCCGGTGCACCTGGGAAACGACATGCCATGCCGACCACTGCAATTGGATCAGCCTCTGAATGCATTTCATGTATCTGCACTGCAGGCACTGGCTTGGACACGGGCTCTGTATCACACAGTTCGTCTACCAGGTGGTGCGCAAGACGAGCGATATTGGGATAGTCAAATATGATAGTATTTGGTGCGACATATTCTCCGGCAAAGATGCGATTGAGGCGGGTGCGCACTTCCACAGCCATCAAAGAGTCCATTCCCAAGTCAAAAAAACCCGTCTCCGGTTCAGGTGCCTTGGGAAGACGCAGGACTGCCTGTATCTCTTGCTGTAGGAAAGCTATGGCACGGGCTTCGCGCGCTTCATGAGGCATCTCGCGCAGCTGTAAAACAAAATTGTCATCAAAAACTAGCTCCTCGTGCTCAGATTGCGAGGTATGGTCTAATAGTTCAGTCAGCAAGGGTGTTTCCACGGATAAGGATTCACCAAAAACCGGCCAGTCTACAGAGGTCACAACGGACGTAGGCAAGTCCTGTCGAAGGAGCGTATCCAGTGCTTTGAATCCCATTTCAGGGGTGATCCAGCTCACCCCTCTTGCGGCCAGGCTTTTCGCGATGCGTTCGCGATGTTCTTCTGCTTCTCCGATTCCAGACCATGCACCCCAGGCAATCGCTTGCCCTGGGAGTCCCATTGTTCGGCGCATCAGTGCAAGTTGATCTAGGAATGCATTCGCGGCGGCATGATTTGCCTGTCCCCGGTTGCCAATTACACCTGCGACACTAGAGAACAGGATAAACATGTCCAGGTCATACTGGAGTGTCAGCCGATGTAAATTCCATGCTCCGAGAATCTTGGGCCGTAAAACCTGCTCGCATTGTGCCCAGCTCATATTTGTAAGGGATGCGTCTGATAAGACCCCCACGCTGTGAATCACTCCGCCCAAAGGGGGCAAATCCTGATCCATACGAGTCAGCATATCCTTCAATGCTGCCTGATCCGTCACATCGGCGATTTCCACGTGCACAGCATGCCCTTTATCCTGGAGTTCACGAATCGTTTCTTTGATATCGGGATCTGGATCCCGTCTACCGTTGAGGACAATGGTTCCCGCGCCGCGCTCAATCAGAAAGGGTGCGAGGGCGGAGCCGATTCCGCCGAGTCCACCCGTGACGAGATAGGTCCGATCCGCTCGTAGCTTACCGCTTTGTAAGGGTGGCAGGGTGAGCACAATTTTTCCGATGTGACGAGCATTTCGCATGTGCAGCATGGCTTGGCCTACACTTGCCATGGGCCATTGCGTATGGACGAGCGGGGCTAATTGACCCGTTTCAAATCGTTCGATCACCGTTTTCAGTGCATCGCCAGCCTCTTCCGGAGCACTCTCCTTCAGGACATCAAGTTTCAGGATGGAGTAATGTACATCTGGCCGCAGCTGCGCCATTTCTTCTTCTGTCAGTATATCCGCCCTTGCCAGCTCAATAAAACGTCCACCACGAGCCAGGCACGACAGACTTGCCTCAATGAAGCCGGGGCTGGTCAGGCTGTTGACCACCACATCTACACCACTGCCGCCGGTGATATCAAGAATGGCGGTACCGAATTCTGTATTACGGCTGTTAAATACATGCTTCACACCGATGGAATGCAGGTATACCTGTTTTGGTGGGCTGCAGGTTGCAAATACTTCGGCACCCGCTGCCTGTGCCAGATATACTGCAGCCATCCCGGTTCCGCCGGCACCGGAGTGAATGAGTATTTTCTCTCCGCGAGCGATTCCACTTAATCTGTAGGTGAGTTCTGCCGAGGTGAATGTAGTGGGGATCGTTGCAGCAGACGTTTTGGAGAGTCCTTGCGGCGCTGGAGCAAGCATTGCCTCATGGGTTACCGCTTCTGAGGCGAACGTGCCAAAGGCTAGGCCCACCACATAATCACCGATGGCAACGTCGGATACGTCAGGTCCAATCTCCACTACTTTTCCATACATCTCACCACCGAGGAGGCCTTCACTGAGCACGCCAATGGCGCGGAACATGTCCCAGAAATTAAGCCCTACCGCCTCAATTGCTACGCGCACCTGCTTCCCATCAAGGGGGGAGCGCCGTATGGTCTCAACGAGCAAATCATCAAGTGACCCTTCTTCTATAGGCTGAATTCGCCAGGGTTCTCCTTGGGGCAGGGATAGGCGGTCTGTGTTTGCCGCAATGCGCATGAGCCGTGCGGTGTGACGGTTTCCGTAGCGGTGGATAATCTGTTTTTCCTTGTCTGGATACAGTAATTCATTGATCAGCACCGGGACTGGAGATGAATCGGATGGGTCTAGGTCAATGAGTCGGGCCTGCAAAGAATCTGCTTCGTGTGCGATCACTTTTCCGAGACCCCAAAGGGCGGCACCGGCTGGTTTGCCGCCCTGTTCTTTTTCAAGAATTTGTGCACCACTAGTGACAAGGAATACTCCCTTTTCCACGGTGACGTCTTCCTCAATCAGTGCCTGCGAGAGCGCCAGCGCACTTGCTAGTTGTTTCTGCACATTCTCTTCAATCTCGGATGTTTCTGCGTCAACGCCATGTCCATCAAGGGCCAGTAGATGTACGACTCCCTGCAGTGGAATATCTTGGGGCAGATGAGTGAACAGCTCTCTCCATGCTTCCCGAGATGCGGGCTCTATATGGGAGTGCTGAATAGAGTTTGTCTTATCTGATGATATCGGCACGGGAGACGCTGTGGTTAGCGTTACATGTTGATTGTTAGACTGTAATTCAACGGCCAAGTCTTCCGCCACTCCTGGGAGATCGCCCAGAAGTACCCACATCCCAGTAGGGGACAGTATTTTTTCGGGTCCCTGTGCGACCACGATGCCGCGGTCCGGCTCATGCTCAGGATGGAGTCCAAAGGTGGCAATGTCGACAAATCCCGCGTTCAGTAGAGCCTGTTTCCAGACATCAGGGCTGGCTAATGCATGGTGTGGACGGTAGTCATCCGCAAACCTCCACCAACCATCCAATTGCCCAAAGGTCAGATCCAGCCATCCCATCGGCCGGAAATTTTCCAGTGCCAAAAGCTCGCCAGAGGGGGCCAGCAGTGTAAGGCAATGCTTCAGTGTGTCATCCAAGTATCGCGTGGCATGCAATACATTTGAAGCGAGGATCAAGTCGTAGCTATGCGCATCGAACCCCTGCGTTAGAGGATCTTTTTCAATGTTGAGCATCCTGTACTGCATGGGCTCGCCTCCAAAAAGCGTCTCAGCATCTGCAAAAAAGCCAGCCGATATATCCGTATACATGTAGTCATAGGAACACCCGGATAAGCAGGGCAGCACCGCCGCTGTTGCGGATCCTGTGCCTGCACCGACTTCAAGGATACGCAGTGGTCTCTCACTGGGAAGGTTTTCGATGGCAATACTTACTGCATCACTCAGGACCGTGTTAACGGCGCGAGCCACTGGTGCTTTCGAATACAGATCAGCAGGGGTAGGTTCTTCGCCGCCAAAGAGTATTTCCAAGGGATCTTTTTCCCCAATCAGTACACGATCAAGCACAGTGACACAACGCTGAAACAACTGAATTTCAACGGAGCCATGCGGGTAATGCGAGAGCATGTCTGCCGCAAACTGTTTTTTGTCTGTCGGTACGATGTCTGGAAGTGGCTTCCCATCAGGAATCAGGACATGAAAATGCTCCTCTTTTTCTTCCAGGATTCCCGCGCTTGATAGAAGTTCCAGGATTCTGCGAAACAGGCGCTTATGAATGGGTAAGACGCCCAGTTTTTCTCGCAGTGATTCTGCTTCCCAAGTCTCGTTGGATCTACGTTGCCATCCCAGGTTCTCTAACGTGGACAATGCGAATGCATAGGCTAATTTCTGGAGATCACGCAGAAGTCCGAGGCGGCTTTCATAGTTAACCCCGATCGCTTCGAGGTATTCTGCATAGGGTTCAGATCTGTGTGCAGCAACCGTTGGTGCTACAAGAAAGTCTGCTGATGGTCCTCCCGTGACCGCAGCTGTTTCATGCCAACTCACCTCGTAGAGGAGATCCGTTTCGGTTTGTGCCGCGGCCATCATAGCCGAACGCGTTGCGCGCTTTACGACGAACCCGTCCACTGCTCCGACCATTTTGCCACTTAGGTCATAGAGTTTCAGGTCGCCCGTCAACACCTCTGGTGCGGGATTGGAGTCGGCATCTGAAGCGGGTTGATCCGGCAGGTTTCCAAGGCGTGCATGACATATAATCTGTTCGGGAAGAGCCGTCAAAAGCGTGAGCTGTTCCCAGCCAAATGGTAAGTAGGCGGTATCTGTTTGACTTAATATTTCACGGCTGGCTGCTGACATTGCCTGGAAACAGCCATCCAACAGCAGTGGATGGAGTGCCGTACGAAGGGTGCTTGACGAAAGGGATATTTCGGCGACGGCTTCGGCGCGGCCGGAATGGAGTTTATTTAGAGTGCGAAAAGATGGCCCAAGGGCAACTCCTATCTGTACTTTCGCACTATAAAATCCGGTCAGATCAATCCTGGATTGACCGGCGGTAAGTGTATCGAATGAGACACGATCAGGCGGATTGGTTGATGGCGCACTCTGTAACAGGCGACATTCTGCATGTTGCGTCCATGTACCCTCATCACCGGATGTGCTGTAGATGTGAAGGGTAGTTGATGTGTCATCGGGGTCTGTCTTTAGAGACACCTGTACTTTTCGTGGCAGTTCTTCCCCATCCGGTGGTGTCGTAAACACCATGGGATTATAGAACTGCATGTCTTTGATGATGACTTGCTCGTAGCCTTCTTCCAAGGCTGCTGCTGCGGCCAATGTGCCGTAAAGTGCGCCGGGAGCAATGATTCGGTCATATACCATATGCTCGGCGAGCCATGACGGATCGGAGGAAAAAAGCTCGGACTCAAAAATAATTTCGCCGCTTGCGGATTCAAGTCTGTTTCCAAGCAAGGGGTGCCCAGACGTTCGGCGAGTTGATCGTTGGCGGGAAACCCAGTGATGTTCACGCTGAAACGGATACGCAGGTATGGATATCCGGCATCGCGACTCACCGGCATAGAGCCCTTCAAATGTGACGGGCAATCCTGATTCGTACGCTTGTGCTGCAGCGTGTAAAAAATCGGTATGTATATGGTGATCCGACTCGTCCTCTTTATTGGATGGGCGTACCAGGGTTGGTATCGTGGTGGGAGGGTTCGTGGGTTTGGATCCGCTTTCTGAGGCATCTGGCCACGAAAGCTGAAGCATGGGCCCCAATACCGAATGGGGGCCCACTTCTATGGCCGTGTTCACTTCCAGTTCGGAGAGTGTCTGTACACCCTGGGCAAAGGCGACAGAGTTCCGTGCATGTTTGCGCCAGTATTCAGAATCCTGTCGTTGGTCAGATCCAACCAATTGTCCGGTGACATTACTGACCAGGGTCAGGGAGGGGGGACTTATTTCGATCCCTTCAAATATTCCCTCTAATTCATCCAGCGCAGGTTCGACCAGCGGGCTATGGAATGCGTGGGAGGTACGCAGACGGCTTACCCGTACATTGTTGGATTCAAATTGGTGCGCAATGTATTCGACCGCTTGTGGTGTCCCACTGACGACCTGGTGGGCGCCATTGTAGGCTGCAATGGAGACCTCTTCAGGTTGAACTTGTCGGTTGTATGCCTGAACTGCCTCTTCAACCGCAAATCTGGGCGCGAATATGGCGGCCATGATTCCAGATCCAGGAAGCGAATGGAGCACTTTACTTCGTCGCGTGATGAGACGCATCCCGGCTTCCTGACTGAACACCCCTGCAATCAAAGCCGCAGCAAATTCTCCTACGCTGTGCCCAATAACCACATCCGGGCGAATCCCCAGGCTATTCCAGAGTGCTACGAGTGCACATTGCAGTGCATAGATGGCGGGCTGTGCCCATTGCGTTTCCCGGAGATCCTCTGTGCTTCGGCCAAACATGACATCCAGGAGCGAGGCACCTCTCTCCTCTGCAAATACGTCCTCTAGATGCTCCAGTACCGTGCGAAAGGCGGGCTCACGAGTATAGAGAACCTCGCCCATATGTGTCCACTGGCTTCCCTGTCCGGTAAACAGAAAGGCGACCTTCGGAGATGTATAGGACTGCACATCAGGATATTCAGCAGCCAATTCCTCCAGCTTCGCATACAGCTGAGCAGTGGATTCAAAGACGATCCCGCGGCGGCGGGGGAGATGACTTCTGCCCACACTGGCCGACCATGCCATATCCGCCAAAAGCGATGACGGGAGTTCTTGTTCGTCGGCTACGTCGTTTCTCTTTGATTCAATCCATTTGAGATAGGCCGCAGCCTCTTCACCTAGGGCTGCAGATGATTTTGCTGCCAGAGGCAGCAGGCGTGCAGTACGCGGAAGGTAGCTTTGTTTTTTGCCAACCGGTACTTCTTCGGGAAGCAATAGTGGAACAACCGTTGCACCTCCGATCGGTCCTCCAGTCCTATTCTCCTGTATTTCGGGGCGAAATTCTTCAAGAATCAAATGTGCATTTGTACCAGACCAGCCAAAACCGCTAACACCGGCCCGCTTTGGCCTGGTGTCTTGATCTGGCCATTCCATTGAAGAAGAGACGACCTTGAGGGGCAGCTGATCCCAGGGTATTTCTGGGCTCGGCGTTTGAAAATTGAGATGTTGAGGGATCATTTCGTGCTGCATTGACAGGAGCACTTTGATGATTGCCGCGACACCGGCAGCTGCCTCTAAGTGGCCAATATTCGTTTTGACTGAGCCGATGAGCAGGGGGGTATTGGCCTCTCGTCCGTATGAATAAGCAGCCCCTGTTGCTTGCGCTTCGATTGGGTCGCCTACTTCCGTTCCTGTACCATGCGCCTCAACGTAATCTATATCGGTAGCGGATAGCCCTGCCTTATGCAGTGCTGCAGAAATAACCTGCTGCTGGGCATTCCCACTCGGCACGGTCAATCCGGGGCTTGCCCCGTCCTGGTTAGTGGCTACGCTGCGGATGACTCCCCAGATGCGATTTCCATCCGATACTGCATCCCGAAGGCGTTTTAAGACAATGATGCCACAGCCTTCCCCTCGCACATATCCGTTTGCCGCCGCATCAAATGTCGCGCAGCGCCCGTCGGGTGATAGCATACCGGCATTCGCTCGAAATTCCAAGAGCTGTCCTGAAAGAATTGTATGCACCCCACCAGCGAGTGCGAGGTCTGTTTCTCCCTCCTGTAGTCCAGAAACAGCTTGATGTACTGCGACGAGGGATGAAGAGCAGGCCGTATCCACTGCTAGAGCAGGGCCTTCCAATCCGAGGGCATACGAAACGCGTCCGATGGCCGTATTGAATGAGGTTCCGGTTACGGCATACAGGCTGGCAGCCGGGTCGCTGATATCGGACGAACCAAGTATCAGGCCACGGTATTCATTATTACTGATCCCTGCATAGACTCCTGCCCGGCTTCCTTTGAGTGTATCTGGATTGATGCATGCGTCTTCTAATGCGTGCCAACTTACTTCCAGCATTAGACGCTGTTGTGGGTCAAGAAACTGTGCTTCGACGGGTGAGATGCGAAAGAACGAGGCATCAAAGAGTTCAAGATCGGTGAGGTACCCACCGAATCGACATGCTTTTCTCTCAACGGGATCGGGAAACAGCTCGCCTACGCGTCCTTTGCCAGATCCTGGAGTCCCTTCTGTGATGCCACTTTTACCTGCGCGAAGCAAGTCCCAGAATGAGTTTAAGTCTCCAGCTTCAGGAAACCGGCATGCCATGCCAACGATCGCAATGGGCTGAGACGTGTGTTCAGTGTTGATCATCCGGGCAGGTTTACAGCGGCAATTTTGGACAATGATCCAAGTTACGGCAAGAGGAAAGAATAAGGTAAAGTAGGAAGCTTGAAAATACCAACGAGGTTTGATTTCTGCGGGCCGATCATTCAAAATTTTTGTCTTGGATGATTGTCGCTGGACAAGGTGAGTATTTTGTTTACTAAAGTATATAGTTCCCAATATCGTGGACTACATCGGTCTGAGTCGTATTTTTTGACATTCCAGAAGGATGGGGGTCGTCTGTGCACACGGTCGCTTGGTGAGGCAGGATCAACTCCTATTTTTGCAATGAGGGCCCGGCCAACTCCGCAGACCATGAAAACCTTGATTCGCACCGCGTCAATTCTTGTCGGAATGTCACTCATGCTGACGGGTTGCCAGATGGATCAGAATGACATCGTGGCGACTGCCGACGGCCTGATTGTTTCTGCCAGTGAGTTTCGAGAGGAATACCAGTCATGGCTGCTTACAACCGGAGTTCAAGATGCCCCGCAGCAGCGGAGTGCATTTGTAAAGGACATGGCAGCAACGCGTCTGGCCGTACTTCAAGCGCGTCGGGAAGGGATTGAGGAAGAGCCCCACTATCAGGTGCGCAGGGAAACCGTGGAACGGCGCCTCCTGATTGACCTCTTTGTTGAGGAAGCGGTGCTGGACCCGGTTGCAGTGGATGAGGCCCAGGTTCGGGAACTGTATGCACGTGCACAGTCCACTGTCAGCGCCCGACAGTTGTATGCAAGGACCCATGCTGAGGCGGACTCCCTGCGTCGCCGCCTATTGGAGGGGGAGAGCTTTCAAGCGCTCGCAATAGAAGTATTTAACGATTCTGAACTTCAGGCTTCCGGGGGATTGTTGCCACCATTCACGTTTGACGAAATGGATCCAGACTTCGAGGATGTTGCCTTTACCCTCCCCATTGGAGAGACCTCCCATCCGGTTCGGACCCCGCAAGGATACTTCATTATCCAGGTAGAGGATCGCTTTACACGGCCAATCATTACCGAAACTGAATTTCAAGAGAAACGTCACCTGTTTGAGGCGTATGCCCTGGGTCGGGCACGCTCTCGTACCCGGCGCCACTATGTTCGACAACTGGTCGAAGACGCCCAGATCAGATTTGTAGAACCCACAGTTGCGCACTTACTTGAGCGGATTATTCCCGGAAACCCCGTCCAGGAGGATGGTCTGGACTCGCGCATACTCGTGTACTTTGGCACGCCACAAGAGCAATGGACGGTCGAGGAATTCCGAGATTATGCCCGCTTTACAACGGATCGGCAGCGTGCACAGGTGCGTAGCACAGCGGATCTCCGCGATTTTATCCAGGGGCTGATTGCTGGTGAGTTGATGCTTCGCGAGGCAGCGCCTCTGCGCTTAACTCTGGCCTATCAGGAGCAGCTGAGAGATGCAATGGGTCGCTACATCGCCCAATACTTACATCGATTGGATTATCCCGAAATATCCGAAGAGGAAGCTCGTGCCTACTATGAGTCCTCATCTGCTGAGGAGTTTCGGCAGCCTGCCCAAATTGAACTTACTTGGCGAAAATCTTTTCTACTCAGGCAGCGGCCCAGGCGGTCAGTGAGTTGAGTGCCCTCTCCGGTCCGACATTTTTTGAGGCTGGGATGCTGGGAGAGATTTCTGAAGATCTTTTTCGTGCAGAAGAAGGGGCTTTGGTGGGTCCCTATCCAATCTCTAACGGTTGGATCCGCTTCCGAGTAGGTCCTCAATTTCCGCCCAGGAAGAAGACGTTTATGGAGGCACAGGATCTTGCAATCTCAGTTTTACGGGAAGAGAAGTTGCGGACGTGCGCCGTATTTCCTCCAGCTTCCGTGCATCTTTGATCACCAGTGCCTTCGACTCCCGTTTTTTTCTGGTTTCAAGATATTCGCTGATCATCCATGAGGATGTTTTACAGGCGTTGGTACTGGGAGTTGATTAATGAGGAATTTTTACGTACATTCTCCATGCAATCTCAATCACCGGTAAGCATGGCGGATATGGATGACAGAGTGGGGACTACCGCCGGATTCCCAGGAGGATCAGGTCAGGGACGAATATGTTCACTGACCTTGAGAGGAGTAACAATGATGATCGTTGTTCTTGCAGCCGAAGGTCCTTTTAGCCAGTGATAACCATTTACTCCGGTACGATTCTATTATCTCGTACATTATATCAGAAGCTCCATGCTAAATTGGTGAGTAAACCTGTCCAGTGACAAAACTTTTGATTTCTGCAACTGTAAGAAATTTTGTCGCTGGGCACGACAATAGAGGGCGAGATAAATCTTCTCGGGTCAATCCTGAATAGGCGGTTTAGGGAGGTCCAATCGCTCTTAAATCCATATTTCTACCTATGACGTCGATCCGATTTTTACTCTTACTGCTTGCCGGAGTGCTCGTTGTAGGCAACGGCTGCACGCCTTCTGAAAGTACACAGCATTCCTTGGACACAGCGACGGGTGCTCCGATCTCGTTTCAGGATGTCGCCTCGCCCGCCGGTCCTGGAAGCAGTACGCCCACGATGCATACCACCAATGAAGGGGTCGTGCTGCTGAGTTGGGTGGAACCCCACGCAGAAGGCGGGCACATCCTGCGTTTCTCAAAACTGGAACACGACGCATGGTCAGCGCCGAAAACCATCGCTCAAGGAGAGGACTGGTTCGTTAATTGGGCCGACTTTCCTTCGCTGATTTCGCTCGATGACGGTACGCTAGCGGCGCACTATCTGGTTAAAAGTGGGGAAGCAACGTATGCCTACGATGTTCATGTAACCCAATCCCTCGACGGCGGCCAAACGTGGAGCCCGTCTGTGATTCCTCATACGGATGGCACACAGACCGAACACGGTTTCGTGTCGATGCTGCCCTCGAGTGATGGCCGGCTCTTTGCTGCTTGGCTCGACGGACGTAACACTGGGGGAGGTCATGACGGTCACGGGTCGCGGGGAGCGATGACACTGCGCGCTGCTATACTCGATCATGTCGGCACGCTCTATGGCGAAACCCTACTGGATGAACGCATTTGTGATTGCTGCCAGACCTCGGCAGCCCGTACTACCAACGGGCTTGTTGTGGCGTACAGAGATCGGTCAAACGAAGAAATACGTGACATTGCGGTTGTCAGGTGGCAGAACGGTACTTGGTCGGCACCACAAACGGTGTACGAGGATCGATGGCACATCTTGGGATGTCCGGTTAACGGCCCGGCTGTAGCAGCGGCCGGTGAACAGGTCGCCCTTGCCTGGTTTACAGCCGCCCAGGACATGCTCCGCATCAAACTCAGCTTTTCCACCGACGAAGGACAGTCGTTCGGCGCTCCCGTTCAGATCGACGATGGCTTCCCCGTCGGGCGCCTCGACACGATCTTATTGCAGGACGGTTCAGCGCTGGTTAGTTGGGTCGAGAAAACCGACGGCGGAGCCGAGATCCGCGTCCGCCGTGTTTACCCCGACGGCACGCCCGATGCCTCTTCGGTGGTGGCTGCTACCTCGGTGGCACGGACCAGCGGCGTTCCTCGTATGGCCCGGAACGGCAACGCCGTTTACATCGCCTGGACCGAAGCCGGAAACCCTTCGTCTATCCACACGGCCGTCGCGACGCTTTCGGGGGGGATGTAGCTATGAATTGGTGCTATTCCCAATGGTACATGGAAACGATCTAAAACAGACAAACAGGGTGAAGCAAATGTTGAATTACACTCAGGCTATTTATCTATGACGGTGTTTGCAGTTGCTGAGGGTTTCGCCGCGTGTGCAGAGTATGGCTGGAGACCTGAGGAACGAAAACTGAAGCTCCAACTTAGCCCATTGAGCCATGGTGGTGCGGTCATTTTCCCCGAGGGAACGGGCTATATCCCTGGACTCAGAGGAAGATAAAACCCTGTACTTGATTCCGGCGAGCAGCCCCATCTCTGTGCTTCCAAGATTGCAATAAATCATGGGCAGACTCAACCAGTACCGTTTGATTATGGTGAAGAGTTGAGTCTTACTGACGCTGAGGGTTTCGAAGTCCAAGTTCGCATTGTTCACATGGTAGGCCAATCGGCATTATTGGAGTATCGTACGGCAGCGTCACAGCCAGAGTCACTGGAGTTGAGAGTCCTCAGTCTCCTAATGGATGGGCCACTGTCAAAAAATGAGTTGTCCTCAAGTTTGGGGCAGAAGAGAGTATCTGGTCAACTCAACAAAGTGGTTCGTTCATTATTGGAACAAGGGAAAGTCATGCATACGATACCCGAAACCCCCCAAAGCCGATTGCAAAAATATCGCCTGACAGATAAGGGCATCGCTACAATTTCAGGCTTTAACACTAAAGGATAAGTGGAGCAAGTATGTATTTCCGGGAAGACTGTGGAAGGTCCCATACCGCAAAATCAGAATTACCCTGACTTATGCTCAATCAGTTGGTTCGGCGAATGAGCTTAGAACCGAGACTTCTCATCGGGCCTCTGTTTGTACTCATCAGTTGTTAGGTGGAGCAAGAGAGTATCGTAGCAACCGCCGACAACCTGAGTGTTTCTGTCGGTGAGTTTTGAGAGCAATACCAGTCATAGCTACTTACCATCGGGGTTCAAGATGCCCCGCAGCGGCGGAGTGCATTTGTAAAAGACATGGCAGCAACGCGTCTGGCCGTACTTCAAGCGCGTCGGAAAGGGATTGAAGAAGAGCCCCACTATTAGGCGCGCAGGGAAACCATAGAGCGGCGCATTCTGATTGCTCTCTTTGTTGAGGAAACGGTACTGGACCCGGTTGCAGTGGATGAGGCCTAGGTTCGGGAGCTGTATGCATGTGCACAGTCCACCGTCAGCGCCCGGCAATTGTATGCAAGGACCCGTGCCCAAGCGGTCGGTGAGTTGAGTGCCCCCTCTGGTCCGGCACTCTTTGAGGCTGGGATGCTGGGAGAGATTTCTGAAGATCTTTTTCGTGCAGAGGAAGGGACTTTGGTGGGTCCTTACCCAATCTCTACCGGCTGGATCCGCTTCCGTGTAGGCCCCCAATTCCCACCCAGGAAGAAAACGTTTATCGAAGCACATGATCTCGTGAACCTAATTTTACGTGAGGAGAAGTTGCGGGAAAACCGCCTGGTTCGTTATGCAGAGCTGGTTTCGAGATATTCACTGATCATCCATGAGGATGTCTTGCAGGCGTTGGTATTGGGAGCTGGTTAACGGGGGATGTGCATTCTGCATGCAATCTGAACCACCGGGTAGCATGGCGGATATGGATGACAGAGTAGGGATCATCGCCGGATTCCCAGGAGGATCAGGTCAGGCACCAATATGTTCACTGACCTTGGGAGGATACGGGGAAACGGTATGCGAATTCAACAGCACGCATAAACGATGGCAAAAATTTTGACCCGAATTGGTGGCCCGGCTCATTCCCAGACAGGAGATCAGGCGCACCTGATCACGGTCCGGGGAACCGTAATTGAATTTAAGAAGCGTGATGGGCAGGGGGGAGTGCACTTTTTTTCCAAAGACACGGATCTGAACCCCTGGAAGGAAGGTCAGTCAGGTGGGACCTTCAATCACAAAGTCCCGGTGGTCCCGAGATCCCTGAAATCAATCCTGCCGAAAGAGATCATCAGGACATCGCGCCGGTTATCAAATATGCGGTCTGTAAACCCTGTCCGAACACATCTGGAAGGGAGCGCGATCTATGCAGAGGTTGTTCTGGATACGCGCAGAAGGGATGAGGCATTTGTGGCAGATCTGATAGCCCAG
The DNA here is from genome assembly GCA_965116685.1 of Rhodothermales bacterium. Classification (GTDB taxonomy): domain Bacteria; phylum Bacteroidota; class Rhodothermia; order Rhodothermales; family Bin80; genus Bin80. Next base: position 2,445,263 of record OZ220707.1, read on the forward strand.
GGGCTTTTATCATGGTCCCCCGGGGCACCGCGACGCCATGCAAAGGTGGATACAAAAACAGGGAAAATCAAGCGATGGGGGATCACGGAGTTCAGCCTCGTACCAACAGCGGCATATCCAAAGGCGAAGGTCTCAGCAGCTAGGTCGATAGAGGATCATGATCTCCTGGGGCGGCTGTTTGGTGTGGATGTGGGAAGAATCATGGAAGAGCATACGGCTGCCCTATTGGAATTCCAGATGCTTCACGAAGATGAGAATGTGTTTCTTGACGAGTAACCTGTCAGACTAAGTGGCAAAGATAGGTTTGGCTACATTTCATGGAAGTTTCTTAACGCTGCAAAAAATCCCCCGATTTGGAAGTTTTGCAAGAACCTCGATCGACTAAAATATTTGTTCGGTTTTATTTTCCGAGGAGATTATTGTCCCAGGTAGGACGCGTATGATCGCCCTGCACAGCTGCAGGAGGAGCTTTCTGCAATTGTCAAACAACTCGATGCGTTTTAAGTCTGCCTGTGAAGTGTACAGTGAAACGAAACATCACTGGCGTATTGGCGAGCAGTGACCAATCCAATTGTTTGGGATACACACCACGCCCTTTTCGATGAGGGAAGCCGCAGTTTGCAACTGTTTTATTCGAGAGGTGATGTTTTTTAATCGGGTTTCCAGTTCTGTAATCATTTTTTTCATAAAAACTGATTTTTTAATTATATTATGAGGAAAGTAACGATTTTATTGGATTCAGTTCATGAGAACAAACGTTTCGGAAATGCGACTCGCAGGCTACGCTTGGCTCCTGAGCAGGTTCGGGTTGACTGCAATGCCTAATCCACACAGTTCTTTTGTTACGACAACAGGTGGTCGGCAGCAGAAAGTACGGGGTGGTAGGGTTGAAGACATTTATTCTCCTCAATACTGGCCCGGTGAAAAAATAGGAGACCATCTGGAATTTGCCTTGAAATATGACGGCGTAAGCCTGAGTTCTTTAAGGATTATTTTCGATGCTGTTGCGGAAGATGAGATTGTTGATTACATCAAATCCAAGCCAACGGGAAAATATGCTCGTCGCATCTGGTTTTTTTACGAGTTTTTAACTGACCGCAGGCTTCCCATTGATGATTTGTCTACGGGGAATTACCTGGGAGCACTTGAACCGGACTTTTACTACACCCTCTCTCGGGGTAAAAGATCTCGAAGACACCGCGTCATCAATAATTTGCTTGGGCCAAGGGAGTTTTGTCCTATTGTTAGGAAAACGGAGAAGCTGGGAGAAATGGATCAGACCGATTTTCGAGAGAGGTGCGAGGAGATAGTCGAATCGTACCCTCCGCAACTACTTAGAAGAGCGTTAAGTTATCTCTACAGCAAAGAAACCAAGTCCTCTTTTGAAATAGAAAACATTAAACCCGACGCGTCACGGACTGAAAAATTCATAGCGTCTTTGGAGATGGCACGTCAACAGGATTTTTGCGACAAGCAGTCATTGATTGCCCTGCAGAATCGAATTGTCGATCCACGTTTCATGAACGAAGATTATCGAACGGTTCAGAACTATGTGGGCCAGACGATTTCCTATCAAAAAGAGTTAATTCATTATGTATGTCCCAAGCCGGAGAATCTCCCTGACCTGATGTGGGGGCTTCTGACTTCTCATCGGCTTATGATGACCGGCGGTGTCTCAGCTATTGTCCACGCTGCGGTAGTAGCCTACGGCTTTGTTTTTATTCATCCGTTTGAAGATGGCAACGGCCGAATCCACCGGTTTCTGATCCACAATATTTTCTCCCTTCAAGGAATAGTTCCGAAAGGTCTGATGTTTCCTGTATCCGCGGTGATGCTCAATAACCAAGAAGGCTACAATGATTCTTTAGAGGCGTTTTCACGTCCCTTAACCCGACTTGTGGAATACAGTCTAGATGAACTTGCCCAGATGACCGTCCATAATGATACTACGCACTGGTATCGTTACATCGATATGACGTTACAAGTGGAAGCCTTGTATGATTTTGTCATTCAAACCATTGAGAGAGAACTTATAAAGGAGTTAAGGTTTCTTGCAAGTTACGACAGTACTAAAAAGGCGATTCAGGATGTTATTGATATGCCCGATCGCGTGATAGATTTGTTCATCCGGATTTGCCTTGAAAACAACGGCAGTTTGTCCGCGAGCAAAAGAAAATCACATTTTGATTTCTTGAGCGATGATGAACTTTTTTCAATGGAAAACATCATTAGAGAAAACTATGAGCGACTATCCTGATCAGGTGCTTGAATAGCATATACGGATACGACCTTCTTTTTTAGCTCTGTTTTTGCGGGAGTGATAAACGTTATGGTAGGCGACGGGGTATGCCACGAAAAATACATGGAGAAAAAGCAATGGTTGGCGGGGGCCGACGGATGCGGTGGGGCAGAGGTTATCGGCATGAAGCATTACCCATCCAGGCCATATCGCCCATGACTCTCATGGATTGAATCCGTAAAGATTCAGTAATAATGCACAGGAAGAGGGCTGGCGAATCACTCCAGAATCCGAGCCGCTGGATGCGTTTAGGCATACGATCCCAATTCCCATACCGAATGAGAGGTTTGCAGAGAGAGAGCGATTTTGTAAATTGAGTTTTCCGTGGAAAAAGCTGCGGGAAGATCACCTGATCCATTATGGGGAGTACATCTCAAGGGAGTCGCCGGTCATCCAGGAGGATGACGTATTGGACTTGGCTACTGGTCGGAGGACTGTTTCTAGTACTTCCGATCCAGGCTCAGACCACCGGCAAGCTTACCGGGCTGGTAATCGATGGCAGCAATGGAGAGCCATTGCCAGGAGTGAATGTTGTGATTGATGGTACGCAGCAAGGAGGAGTCACGGACATAGAAGGCCGATACGTGGTCATCGGAGTACGGCCCGGGGTCTACACATTAGTGGCCTCTTTTGTGGGGTTTACCACGCAGCGCAGTGAAGGAGTACGGGTCAGCGTAGATCTGACGACAGAGATTGATTTTGAACTGCAGGAGCAAGTGATCGAAGGCGAGGAAATTGTCGTCAGAGCCGAGGCGATTCGGGTTCGTAAGGATGTCACAAGCAGCGAAGCACGGATTACCGCGGAAACGATTGACCGTCTGCCTGTTCAAGAGTTAGGACAAATCCTTAGTGTACAGGCTGGTGTCACCGAGCGCGGAGGCTTCCATATTCGCGGCGGACGCAGCAGTGAGGTCGTTGTGATGGTGGACGGAGTGCCCGTTACAGACACCTATGATGGATCGACTGCCCTCCAGTTAGAGAATGAGGGAATACAGGAACTGCAGGTCATCAGTGGCACGTTCAACGCGGAGTACGGCAATGCAATGAGCGGAGTCATCAATGTCGTTACCAAGGAAGGGCGCAATGACCGCTTTGGAGGATCCATAGAAGCATATACAGGGACGTACCTGGTCCCGAAAGGGGATGGAGATGCACTCCTCAAAGGAACCCGGCAGGATGAATTAACCCAGGGCTTCCCATACGATCAGGTGGATGTCTATTCGTACCTGCCTTTTGCCCCCACGCACTACAATAACTTGAATGCATCCATCGAAGGACCGGTCCTGAAGAATCGGGTCACGCTGTATGCCAATGCCCGTTACTTTGCCAATGATGGCTGGCTCTACGGAGCCCACCTCTACAATATTGATGGAACGAGTGGAGATTCTCTTCTGGTTCCAATGAACACATGGGAAAAGCTGAGCTGGCAGGCCAACCTGCGTATTCAACTGCGCAGTAACATGTTCGTGAACCTGATCGGACTGGGATCCAATTCAGAGGGGAATGACCTGGGAGGACGCTACCAGTATTATCGTTGGGCCCCGTTCGGAGTCCCTCAGGTCTATGATCAGGGTATGGATCTAAAGCTGAAATATACCCACTTGGTCAGTGCAAAGACCTTCTATACACTCAATATTGCAACCTTCGAAAAGCGAGTGGAACGCTATCGGTTTGCGGACATTTCCGATGGGCGATACAACGATTTCACACTCACTCCGCCGGATTCCATTGAGATCTCTCCCGGGCTGTGGGAGCAGGTAGAGGCGGGCGGGAACCTGTTCGCCCGCGGTGGGACGGATCTCGGACGGTTTAATCGAAAAACACGGAGTTACTTCATCAAAGGAGACTTCACCAGCCAACTGACCCGGTATCATCTGATCAAGGCCGGATTTGCGGCCCGGCTGGATCAACTGCAGTTTGAAGATTTTGGCATCGTACCAGCGATATCCGAAACCGGACAGGTCTTGGAGCCCTTTCAACCCGCCGTTCCCGCCCCCGAGTCCTTTGCCTATCGCCGGTTTGATGATGTATCTCCAATCACGTTCAGTGCCTACCTGCAGGACAAGATTGAGTATGAGAGCTTTATCGTGAACGCGGGGCTGCGCATGGACTACTTTGATGCACGGGCAGAGGTGCCGGCAGATCCCGCGGATCCGAATATTTTCAATCCATTCAAAAAAATCAACCTGTACCGGGATACGAATGGGGATGGAGTAATTGCCGAGGATGAAGAAACCGATGGCAATCGACTTACGCATGCGGATCGGCAGACCTACTGGTGGACATCCTCAACGCCAAAGCTTCAGTTCTCTCCGCGGCTGGGGGTTGCATATCCGGTCACAGAGGAGGGAGTCATTCACTTTTCTTGGGGACACTTCCTGCAGATCCCAACCCTGAATCGGCTCTTCGAAAACTTTGGGTACAAGATCCCGCGTCAAACTGGCAGATATGGACCATTTGGGAATCCCGATCTGGATGCGCAGCGTACGGTCATGTATGAGGTTGGGCTGAAACAGGCCATCGGGACTGTGGTCGTGAAGGCGACTGCATATAACCGCGATGTACGGAGCTGGGTATCCACCTCCCGACTGATCGAAACAGAACTGCCCGGCGTCACCTATGTGGTGTACGCGAACCGGGATTATGCGAATACCCGGGGGGTCACACTCGCACTCTCACGCGCCTTCGAAAATCATTACGGCTTTGATGTGAACTATACCTATCAGGTCGTTGAAGGGTCGAACTCGGATCCAACCGAAGAATTCTTTGCCGCTGGCAATGAAGAAGAGCCGCGGCTGGCCCTGTTGCCGCTGGGCTGGGATCAGCGGCATAAAATTGCAGGGTCCGTATTTGTGGGGGGACAGAACTGGGGGGCATCTGCCCTCATGGTATGGGGATCGGGATTCCCCTATACCCCCAGTTTTGAGGAGGCGGCGTTAGCCGGCCCGGATGTGCAGCCGGAGTTTCCAACGCATGCACGCCGCCAGCCCAGCATGTACCAGATGGATCTTGATTTCTATCGTGAATTTACGATCGGGCCGGTTCGTCCTCGTGTGTTCGTGCACGTATTCAATCTTCTGGATCGCCGCAATGCGCTTTCGGTCTATGGGGATACCGGTCTTCCTGACGTGACCTTTTCTGCACCGATCCAGTCGGCAGACCATGGATACTTTACACGCCCCAACCACTACTCGGAACCCCGTCGGATACACGCCGGCATAAAGGTGCAGTTTTGATGATGCGCGGATTTCTATTTATGGGTTTGATTGCACTGGGAACGGTCCAGGTACAGGCACAAGGGGTCATTGATCGTAACCATGTGCCCAGTACCGAGCGCGTCGATCCACTTGAGCGGCGTCGTGACGACATTGATGGGAATAATATCCGGGCAACCATTACCAACTGGACTCAGACCGGGCAGAGCGGGACCCCAGGGGATTTCTGGTACGAATGGCCCAAGAATACCAACCGGCGCTATGTCGCATTGACACAGCTCTGGGTAGGAGCCGAAACCCGCGCCAATACCGGCCCGGATGCCGGAGAAAGAATGTGGGCCGTGGATGTATCCGATTTTCGTGGCAACAATACGGGGGGAAATACTTCCTGGACCTTTGAGCCGATTGGCGGTTACGTAAATCCTGCCGGCAGTGAGCTTGGGATTGCCCAGAGCGATGAGCCCGGCAGTTGGCCGCCCTTTTGGCCGGATAAGCTGGACGATACGGTAGATCCTGGCTGGAGTGGTTCCTGGAACGGGTTTTTCGGCAGAGATATCTACAACGCCGATCAGGAGTTCTTCTTTAAGGCCGGGGACGATCAGTATGATCGCCACCGGGGCACCTATTCTCCGGATGCGACTGATCCCAGTCGTTATGGGCTTGGGTTGGTCATCGAAACACGGATCATGGCCTGGACCCAGATTCTGGTAGATGATGTCGTCTTTCTGATTTATGGGGTCAAAAATGACGGCACGGAAGATCTGGACAAAGTGGGGATGGCGGTATGGCTGGCAGACTGTGTCGCAGGGGACTGCGGAGACGATATTATTTTCTTTGATCTATTGGAAGATGTCGCCTTCATGACCGATGAAGATGGGATTGGGGATCAGAATTTTGGCACCGATCCGGCAGGGACGGTGGGGATCGCAATGCTTGAAACTCCAGGTAACGCGAGCGACCGCATTGATAACGATGGCGATGGATCTGTATCTGATGAATGCCCGGCCAATAACGGAGAGTGCAACAGTCCAATCGTTCCCGAGGCATTTCTGGTTGGAGAGTTGCCTGCGAACGGGATTGATGACAATGGGAATGGGCTGGTGGACGAAAGTGCCGTGCATGTGCCGTTTGGGACACAGCGCGGGGTCGGGTACGCAGACTATATCGATAATGATAATGATGGAGAACAGGGGGCACCCCTGATTACACCGGAGATGGCCTCGGCTTCAGCGACGGATCAATGGCTGCGCTGGCCCCCATCCCCTCAGAATGACCCAATGCAACAGATGGATGGCCGTCCGGTCGTTCATCTCATCAACGTAACTCAGGAAACCGTTGGCCTGCCGTTCCGCGATAATATTGATAATGACGATTCTCACGTTCTGCCGTCTGCGGCCTATCCCTACCTCAGTGAGCCTGGATCTCCAGTGGTTACGCAGGCGATGGTGGACGCGGCGGCATCCGATCCATACAGGCGCTATCTGATCCAGGATGCAGGCATCCTGCTTTATGACGTTGGTCCAGAAGACTTGGGGAAAGCCTATGCGGATGGTTTGGATAATGACGCAGACGGGGCGGTAGACGAAGGAATTGACGAAGGGACGGACGAAATGATTGATGAGAGCCGGGCAGATGGGATTGATAATGACCAGGACTGGATCCTGCTCCAGAACGATACCGGTCTGGACGGGATTGAGTTCAGTGGGGACTTTGGAGACGGAGACGGTCAACCGACCTCGGGGACGGGGACCAACTTTCCTGGGGAAAAAAATATTGATGTGACGGATGTGAGTGAGTCCGATCAGATCGGAATCACAAATGTGCGCCTCTTTGGTGCCAACACCTTGGCGATCGGCAGTGTAAGTGACCGCTTCCTGTTTTTTAACTACCTAGTTCCGGGTGAATTTGATACGGAGCAACCCGATCCAGGAGATAATGACCTGACCGTTTCCAGTGGTTTATTTCCATTGAAGGCGGGGCAGACGGAGCGGATCTCGATCTCGGTGCAATTGGGAGTCGGCCAGGAAGAGGTGCTCGCAGCACGGGACAATGCCCTGGATGCATATCAGGAAGACTACCAATTTGCACAGGCACCGATTACGCCCGAGGTATTTGCGGTGGAAGGGGATGGCCGTGTGACCCTGTACTGGGATTCGAAATCCGAGGAATCAGATGATGATTTTCTGCGATCCCTCGGATTACCTTCAAAGGACTTTGAAGGCTATCGGGTGTACCGCGCCACAGACCCTGCCTTTTTGGATGCCCTTCAGATTACAGATGGACGCGGGAATCTGACGTTTCGCAAGCCCATTGCTCAGTTTGATCTGATTGATGGTATCGGAGGGTTTCATCCGGTCGCCATCAACGGGGTCAGCTTATATATGGGGGACGATCGGGTGAGCCCCGGTGAGGGAACCAACGGTCTGGCGCATGCCTTTGTAGACTCAACGGTCACCAATGGAGTCACTTACTACTATGCCGTGACCGCCTATGACTATGGAGCAGCTTCTGCAAATATCTCCCCAACAGAGACTCCCGTACGAATCAGACGCCTCGCAGACGGGTCGATTGAGACGGGGCGCAATGTTGTTGTGGCAACTCCTATGGCGCCTGTAGCCGGTTATCAGGAAGCGGCCCTGGAAACCGTCAACGGCTATCTGCCACGCGTCCAGGGATCTACCTCCAGCCGGATTGGCTATACAATTATTGATCCCCGTGCGATTCGGGAAGGGGCTCGCTATCAGGTCTCGTTCACGGACACGCTACTGTCCGGGGGGCGATTTGCACAGGATACGATTGCTACTAGCACCTTTACATTGACGGATCTTGATGAGAGTCGGATTCTGATCCGCGACTCGGATGCATGGAGAGTTGATTCGGAATTTCCATCATTGGATGACTATGGGAATCCCATTGGGTTCAGTCTCCAGTTTTTTGGTGAATCGCTCGTGCGAGTGAATTCCTCGCTCAGTGGCTGGAGTAATGATGCAATTTTTCCAATTGCTATGGAGCCGTACATCTCTGCAGGATTCACCAGCGGTCAGCGCAATCCCGCGGATTATCAGATTGAAGTGGTTGGCCCCGGTGAAGGACATTCAACTGCGCTGGATGTATCCTTCTTCCGCTCGCTCCCTGCACGGCCAACGAACGTACGCGTGTACCGGTTGGATCCTGATGGGGCGGGTGGTAGCCGGAAAGTGGAAGTAGACTATGCATTCTGGGACTTGACGGGGGATGATTTTGTTGGTGCGGGTGCGACCACACCGGCAACTTTCAGCGCAGATCGTGATCGGCGGGAGTCTGACCTCATCCTGCTCCACGAGACGCTTTTCGGCAATCGAGGCGCCCCCCAGTTTACCTGGCGCATTGGGCTGAATTTCACCGTAGAGGGGGGTACAAACCCCTCCGAGGGGGATGTGGCGACCATCGTTACCAGGAAGCCGTTTCTGGCATCGGATGTTTTTGAGTTTCAAACCTATGCCCCTTCCGCATCTACAGAGAATCCAGACTCGCTACTATCCCGTATTCGGGTTGTCCCCAACCCGTACGTGGCTACGAATCGCTTTGAGCAACTGAACGCGTTCTCAACTGGAAGGGGGGAGCGGGTCATTCAATTTATTAATCTGCCTCCTGAATGTACGCTTCGCATCTTCAACGTAAGCGGGCGCCTGATTCGGACCCTGTACTTGAATGAGGGGGTCAATGAAGCGGCGAGTGAATTAATGAATGGAACCATTCGCTGGGACCTGCAGAGCTCAGATGCCTTAACGGTGTCTTATGGGGTATACCTCTATCATGTGGAGGCCCCTATGCTTGGAGAAACGACCGGTACCTTTGCCATCATCAAATAATGGGAAAGTCCGTCTATTTAGTGGTTCTTTTTTCGGTCTGCTCTTTGCCGGTTGCGCACGCCCAGTTTGCGAATGAGACCAGAGAAGTCACCCGCAGGGGGACAACGGCCGCAGAATTTCTGAGTATCCCGGTTGGCGCCAGGGCGACCGGGATGGGCGGAGCGGTTACAGCAACCACTTCCGATGCCACCGCCATGTACTGGAACCCGGCCGGATTGGGACTGCTTACACGCTCATCGGTTGCTGCCGAGCACGCCTCTTGGCTGGCGGAAATCAATTTCAATTACGCCGCTGCCGCCTTTCCGACCAGGTTCGGCACACTGGGGGCTGCCATCACATCCATGGGCACCCCACAAATGCGAGTGACAACCGTGGAGGATCAGGAGGGTACGGGAGAGACGTTTGATGCCTCGTCGTATGCCTTCACCCTCTCCTGGGGGAAGAGTTTGACGGAGCGGTTTGCGTTCGGGGTATCCGCGAAGCTGATCACCGAGCAGATATGGCACTCCCAGGCTCGCGGGCTAGCATTGGATCTTGGGACCGTGTTTGTGACCCCATTCAGAGGGATCCGGTTGGGGGCTTCTATTTCCAACTTTGGCACCAAGATGGAGATGGCGGGGGATGATCTGTTGGTCGTGGCGGACATTGATCCGGTGAATCGGGGCAATAATGAAAGTAACCGGGCATACCTCAAAGTGGACTCTTATAACCTGCCCCTAATTATGCGGATTGGTTTGGCAGGGGAATTAGTTGAGACCGAGCAGGTCCGGGTTACGGTTGCGGTGGATGTTCTCAGCCCGAATAACAGCAATCAGTTTGCAAACCTGGGGGCAGAGCTTGGTCTTCTAGGAGATCTGGTTATGATCCGGGCAGGGTACAGTGAACTGTTTCTGCAGGATAGCATCCGATCACTTTCGCTGGGAGCAGGGCTCAGCTACGACTTTGGCGTTGTAGGGATTGTAATGGATTATGCTTTCGAGCGACAACGCTATTTCAATGATGTGAGTCGTATATCCATGGCATTGTTCTTTTAGAACGGGTCTTCGATTATTTTAGTGGACCCGCGTTTTGAGACAGCGTCTGGGTAGAGTTCCAATCCACCGAGATAGAAGTAGATTGCATTTTCAAACCGTTTGGTATTTCGAAATCCTCGGCAGCGGACTTTGATCATTCACTGATCTATAAACTTCGACCAGATTCAATGAAATTAAATCCAATTTCGCTATATTTATCGAAGACCCTTTAGCTTTACAGTATATTTACACCGTCTTCGCATAACCTTTTGAACACATTCCATGATAAAAAAGATACTTTTCCCAGCGTGCATGCTGATTTGCTGCACATTTTTTGTAACTGAGGCACAGGCTCAGCGTACCGTTACTATGCGTCTCAATATGGCTTCTGTCCCGGATACGGTAAACGGGATGGGATTAATTGAAGTCCGTGGCGCAGGCGGCACGGATGGCGGTACAGCACCGGATACGTTGGTGGATGGTAGCATTATTGACTGGAGCGCTGCCTCTACGCTTGAACTGGTGAATGAAAAAGGGCCGGATGGTCAGGACAGTGATTATTGGAGCCTTTCGTTTCAGATTTCTGACACGACACAACTCCAGCATAAGTTTTACTCGCAGCAGGTAGAGGATGCAGGATTAAATGGATGGGAGGCAGATCCAAACCCGCGAATTGAAGCGGGGGAGGGGGATGTAGATCTGGGGTTGCACTTCTTCCAGGGACAACATATGTGGCATGGAATGTCGGGGCGCCGTGGGAGTGAAGACGAGAATTTAGGCTATAATTGGATGCCTTGGGAAGCAAAAACGGACTCAATCGCGGTCTGGTACCGGGTTGCCATGTTTGGCCTGCAGTCTTCAGATAAGAACTACGATCCAGAACTGTCTGCTCCCGATCAGATTATTGGTGTCAGGGGCGCAGATATAAAGAATAGTGACGAAACCTTGGTGGGTCCTCTCAATTGGGGGGCAGAACAGGTGGTGCTTGAGCGGGAATCCACGGATGAGTCCAATGCTGGGTATAATATCTATTCCGGGGTCGGATATTATCCTGCTGCACTGGCGGGGATGGCGCAGGAGTACAAGTTTGTGGTCCGCCATGGAGAAACAATTGGATGGGAAGATAGCCCCAACCGCACGTTTACGGTGCCCAGTGCCGACTCGACGCTCCATTGGGTCTACTTTGGAAATACGGCGCCCAACCCCAATTTACCCGTAGAGGGGCAGGTCGTTTTTGGTGTGGACCTGAGTGCCTTTGAGACGATTGGGCTGTTTGATCAGGCTCGCGGCGATACGCTTTGGGTCTTTGGAGACTTTAATGGATGGCAGAATTGTCGCACAGAGAATCCAGATAATTGCTACATGTTCAAGGAACCCGGCGGTACAATCTTCCAGGCTCCAGTAGCCTTGGAGCGCCCGGCTGGGATCAAACAGGGATACAAGTACTTTTTGGACTTTAATGACGCGACGTTCATGGAGGCCTTTGGGACTGCTCCACCGAGTGGTTGGGAGGAAGCACATCGCACCGGTGTTAACCGTGAATTTGAGTTCATGGGAGGCCAGCAGCGGCTGGGTTTGGCCTACTTCAATGATGTGACCCCAAATAACGTCATGCCCAGTGGTGCATCCGTGGAAGTAATGTTTTCGGTGGACATGCAGGAAGCATTAGATAACGAGGCTCAACCTTTTATGCCTGGCACAGACTCTGTATCCATACACCTGGGAGATCCGATTTGGGCGTATTCGCAGGGGATAGAGGCTGCAGACAGGGAGAATCTTCATTCTCTTCCGCTCTGGGATACGGTCGTGCTTACCGATGATGATGGAGACGGAACATATACAGGTAGTTATACAGTAAATGGTCCGTCATATAACATCATGACTTATCGCTATATGTACGGTACGAAAAGCACCAGTATTCAGGAGGTAGGTACCGATACCCGTGAGCCGGGACGCAATCGAGTTCACTTCATCCCCATGAATGATGATGGGTCATGGCCGGCAACGTATGAATTGTCTATGCATACATTTAAGTTGACTCCTGGGCCACTACCTCATGAGTTGAACCCGCATATCTCGTCGTCGATTAAGCAGAGTACAGAATTGCCAGAGGAGATATGGCTGGGATCAAATTATCCCAACCCCTTCAATCCGACGACTGTGATTGAGTTTGGGTTGACCCGTCAGGCCAATGCACAACTACATGTGTATGATGTTCTAGGGCGCCGTGTTGCTACTCTGGTGGATGGCGTGCTTCAGGCTGCGAACTATTCGGTCACCTTTGATGCTTCGCAATTGGCCAGTGGAGTTTACATCTACCGGTTGCAGACGCCTGATTATTCGGTCACGAAGCAAATGATGCTGGTGAAGTAGCTGGGAATTATTAGATTATCTGGCAAAATTGTAGACGACGCACCGCAGGTGAGTCGCGTTTCGAGTGAGTCAGGAGTGAATCAAGAAGGATTGTCCGGCGTATCTGCCGGACAATCCTTTTTTACTAGGACGAAGTGAGTACATTCCGGCCCATCCACAAAACCACTCTCGCGTTGTTGCTGCTGCTGGCGGTTCACGGGGTGAGTAGTGCGCAGTCCCTGGAGGTCACCTTCCGCTGGATTCCAGATCACGACGTCGTGCGTGCATTTTTACCGAGTGAGTTTAACGGTTGGGGGCCGAACAGTGGTGGGCGTATCGCCGTCGGCGCACCTTCGCAGATGTCCTATGATCATGATCTTGGGCAGTGGCTCTATACGCATACACTGGAGGCTGGTCGTTCGTACCAGTACAAGGTACATGTGCACTTCAATGACTCGGGCAGTAACTATGCATGGATCACGGATCCACTGAATGATCGAGTCAATACAAATGACAACAATAATTCCATTATTGAGGTTGCGGATCCAATGGTTTTCCAAATGGCTTGGCAGCCAGACGATGATGGAGCCGTTACCGCAGTCAGTGCAGGGATATTTTCCTCAACCGCAATCACCAGTCTGACAGTGGGCGTCAATGGTGAGGAAATTGATGGTCTTCCATTCTATGAAGACGGCATCCTCAATTACCCCTTAGACAGTCCGGTGTCGTGTAATCCGAAATTCACCGTCACGGCAGTTAACAGTGCGGGGAATACGGTGACTGACTCTATTGGGACCATTCCCCCCAACGTGGTGGATCGTCCCCGCCCGGCTGGTATTGAGGATGGTGCGAACTATGATGCTTCCGATCCATCCAGGGCCACGCTTTCCGTGTTTGCGCCAGGTAAATGTTTTATGCATGCGATCGGCGACTTTAATGATTGGCAGATCGCAGATGCGGGGCTGATGTTCCGGGATGCGCCCCGCCCTGACAGCGTGCATTGGTGGCTGCCGATCGAAAACCTGTCCCCCGCGCAAGAGGTCGGCTACCAGTACGTGGCGGATGGCGATTTGCGATTTGCAGATATGTTTTCGACGCTGATTCTGGATCCAATCCATGATGCGTCTATTTCTCCAAGTACGTACCCGAATCTGAAACCATACCCCCATGGGCAAACCACGGGTCCCGTGTCTGTTCTGCAGACCGGGCAATCTTCTTATCCCTGGAAAGTAACGGACTTCACTACTCCATCTCCTGAAGATCTCGTGATCTACGAACTCCTTCTTCGAGATTTTCTGGAGAAACATGATTGGGCGACGTTGACCGATACACTAGGATACCTGGAGCGGCTTGGCATCAATGCCATTGAGTTGATGCCGATTGCTGAGTTTGGGGGGAACTTGAATTGGGGATATCAACCCAATTTTTTCTTTGCCCCGGACAAGTACTATGGCCCTGCGGAGGATCTGAAGCGATTTATTGATGCTGCCCATGAGCGTGGGATTGCTGTGTTTCTGGATGTGGTGTACAACCATGTGGATGTCCCTTCCCCCCTGATTCTACTTTACGGTGCCTCGGATACAAACCCATGGGTCAATATCCCTCCCACGCATGCGTATAATGTGTTTTTTGACCTAAATCACGAGCATCCCTATACCCAGTACTGGTTGGATCGTGTGAATGCATATTGGTTGACGGAATTCAACGTGGATGGATTCCGTTTCGATTTGTCCAAGGGCTTTACCCAGCGGGATACAGGGTCTGATTTTGGTGCCTGGGACAGTTATGATCCATCCCGCATCCGTTTGATCAAGCGAATGGCCGATGCCATGTGGGAGGTAGATCCTCAGGCATACATTATCCTGGAGCATTGGACACATGAGCGTGAAGAAAAAGAACTGGCTCAATACGGTATAGACCGCGGGCACCCTGGAATGATGGTCTGGAGTAATGTGGTGCACCCGTTTTCGGAAGCGCTTATGGGATATTATCAGAACAGCAACTTTGAACGGGCCTATTACGGAGTCGGGGGCAGAGACTGGGATCTGCCACATGTTATTGTCTACATGGAGAGTCATGATGAGCAGTGGATGATGTACAAGATGCGCAGTTACGGGGCATGTGAGCGGTCACCGGGGGGCGGCGGGGCCTGCTCACCGTTACGGGCAGAGAATCAGGGTACGTACAATGTTCGGCATGTGCCGATTGCACTGGATCGTTTAAAGATGGCTGGAGCGTTTCATTTTTTACTTCCGGGCCCTCGCATGTTATGGCAGTTTGGAGAACTGGGATATGGGTATGGTATGCGGGGGGAGGAGTGCCTGCGGGGAGAAGATTGTCCCTCGTTTGCGCCAGGTCGTACAGACAGCAAACCGATCCGCTGGGATTACTACGACGATCCTCTGCGAAAACGCCTGTACGATGCATGGTCCTCGCTTCTTCAAATACGAAGAGACAACCCAATCTTTCGCAGCACCGAAACAGAGGTGTCTATGCAGTTATCCGGGCCGGCAAAACGTATCCACCTCCGTCATGATGCGACGGACATGCAGGCAGTTATTATTGGGAATTTTGGGGTCGTGCCCACCGCGAACGCCGTGAGGCTCTCCACGCCTCCAGTCTATTGGTACGATTACTACTCTGGAGATTCGTTGAATGTGACCGGGAGTCTACCTCAAGAACTTCAGCCAGGTGAGTTTCATATCTATACATCCAAGAAATTGCCTCCACCTGCACCTGGACTAATTACGGTAGGGTCTACTTCCCCAACCCCGGCACCGCTGGAGTACACCTTGAGGAGTGGTTATCCGAATCCGTTCCGGGATCAGATGACGTTGGAGTTCAGTTTGGATCAACCTCAGAAGATTCAGATTGAGGTCTATGATGTACTTGGCCGCCGAGTATCTATGCTCGTGAATGATGACATGCCTGCGGGAGTACATTCGATCCTCTTTGAGGCTGGAGGGCTTTCAAGCGGCTTGTACACCGTCCGAATGACGGGAAAATCTGGTCCGGTAGCACTCTCTGTGGCCCTTGTTCGCTGATGTCTCAAAGAGACAGCATAGAAAGGAAGTGGGTGTTTTACGTACTGATGTGGAGCATCCCTGTACTCTTTTTTGTACTGATTGAGGGCGGGCTTCGGATTATCGGTTTTGGTCAGGATTACCCCCTATTTACGCCTGTAGAGGCTGCCCCGGATTATCTTGTCATGAACCGTGAGGTTGCCCATCGTTATTTCAATCAGGAAGTCCGGGTTCCAACAGGGTTGCACGATGTCTTTCGTGCAGATAGAGACAGTACCACACTGCGGATCTTTGTCCAGGGGGGCTCCAGTGCTGCCGGTTATCCATACTACTATGGGGGTAGTTTCTCTCGCATGCTGGAGCAGCGCCTTCAGCAGACTTGGCCGGAGCGCAGGGTGGAATTGGTCAATATCGCGATGGCAGCGGTCAATTCCTACGCGATCTTGGATCAGGTGGATGAAATACTTGACCAGTCTCCAGATGCAGTCCTGATCTACGCCGGACATAACGAATTCTATGGTGCGCTTGGTGTGGGCTCGTCACAATCCCTGGGACGGAATCGTCATGTCGTGAATTTGTATCTCCGGCTTCAGTCATGGCGCATACTCCAGCTGATTCGAAGTGGGTTGAGCCAGGCTGCACAAGTGGTAAGTCGGAATCCGGACGGTTCATCTACTCTGATGGAACGAATGGTTCGAAGGCAGGAGATTGAACTGGATTCGGATACGTATCAGGCTGGGATGCAGCAGTTCAGGGGAAATCTGCGCAGCATCCTAGGTAAGTACCATCAGCATGACATACCGGTGTTTATTGGTACGGTCGCCAGTAATGAACGTACCCATCCCCCGTTCCAAAGTGGACTGATGCCTTCTACCAATCCAGACCAATTGGAAAGAGCCTATGAGGAGGCGCTGCGTGCTGAGTCCCTGCCCTCATCCATTGAACGAATGCGCGAAGTCGTTGCGCTGGACTCCATGGCTGCACAATCATGGTTTGCTTTGGGAACGCTGCTGGATATGCAGGGAGACTATACCCAGGCCCGCCAAGCCTATATTATGGCGAAAGATCTGGATCAACTGCGGTTTCGGGCGACGGAAGAGGTGAATCAGATCATCAGGGAAGAGGCTGCAGGTGCAGGAGCGACTCTTGTTGACATCCAAGGCTCTCTACGGGAACGAGCAAATGAGAATATTATTGGGTCTGATCTGATGTTGGAGCATCTGCATCCGAATCTGGAGGGGTATTTCGTGTTTGCCGATGCATTTTACGATGCGGTATACGAGTCCCGGATCGGTGGCCAGCGGTTGAATTATGTACCCAGGGGGATTGCTCGAGCGGAAGTACTTTTTACCCAGGTTGATTCCATTTTTGGGGAGTTACGCTTGCAGAAACTTCTGAGCTCCTGGCCTTTCCAACCACTGGATGTGGACCTGGACGCAGGCCTGGATACCATTAGGGCTTCTTCCATGGCGGAGGATCTTGCACATGCACTGGATGATGGAGAACTGACATGGTTTGCGGCTACGGATCGGTTGCGGGCACATTATGTCGAACAGCGTGCGTACCATCTTGCCCTGAAGGCGAGTCTCGCACTGCTCCAGGAGTACCCTTATCTGGCTTTGCCATATGCTTATGCAGCGGGTGCACTCGCTGCACAGGGGCGTTTGGATGAAGCGGTGGACTACTATGGTGCTGCCAATGACCTTGAAGAGTCTGCCAGTATACATTTTCGCTTGGGCATTCTCTACCAGCGCAAGAGGCAATTGGAGCTTGCGCAGGAGCATTTTGAGCGGGCGGTATTTTTAGATCCGAAGGTTCCTGAATTCCAATTGCAGTTAGCCCGCAATCATGTACTTCGGGGGAACTGGACCGGTGCAAGTGAGGTGGTGCAGGCACTACTGGAGTTAGATCCAATGCATGAATCGGGACTTGCTCTGCAGCGCTTATTGGCCAGTCGTTCCAAGACATCAAACTAACGGGCCCCTATTCTAAGTGTTGGGCCATTTGAAACAATGCTATGTTCAGGATCGCTAAGCCTATATATCCTGACTTTGACGGTTTCGATTTTTCCAGGTACAAAACCACTGTTTCCGTGCTTTCTGGGAGGTTTTTTTTTGGCCTTCCTGTGTAGTGTTCAGTCTTGCTTTTTAATTGTATTTTTCGTATCTTTGTAATTCACCAACCAACTGTGTCATGTGGGTCCGAGAACTCAAACGAAAAACCACGAAAAACATCTCTGTCCAGATTGTTGAGAGCTACCGTAATAAGGAAAGAAAGCCGCGGGTTCGTATCGTCCGACACATGGGAAGCGTTCACCCGGATGCAGTGGACGGTCTGGTTAAAATTGCCTATCTGGAATTAGCTCGGATCCAAGAAGACCTGCAACCCTCCTTATTTCCTGCAGAGTCTTATGTAGACGAGGTGGTGGCTGCCCGCAGAAAAAAACGGGAGTCGAAGGCACTGGTGATCAAAGATGCACGGAAGCTGGAGGAAATACGGCGCATCTGTCTGGGCTTTCACGAGGTCATGGGGGCCCTGTATCACCAGATGCGGTTTACAGAGGTCTTTGATCGCCGTCAGAAGATGTCTCGTCGTCTGTTCAAGCAAGCGGTTTTACTTCGTCTGGCTGCACCTGGGGATAGTAAACTGGCCCATGCACGGCAGATGTCCAAGGATGCGGGGGTGGACGTTCCGGTGGAGAAGTTCTATCGGATGATGGATGCCGTCACGGACGACCGAATTGAACAGATGAAGCAGCTGGTCTCCAACGAGACGCTCGGCATGCTTGGCGGGAAACTGAAGGTGCTGTTTTTTGATGTGACGACATTGAGCTTTGCCAGTGAGTTGCCGGATGAGCTACGCAAGAAAGGGTTTAGCAAGGATGGGAAGCCCAAAAAGGTTCAGTTGGTCTTGGCATTGATCCAAACCCAAGAAGGGCTTCCGGTCACGTACGAACTCTTTCCCGGCAATACCACCGATGTAAAGACGCTTGAACCGGCGATGACGCGCCTCAAAGAATGTTTTGATTTGGATCGGATGATTGTCGTTGCCGATTCAGGGATGTTGAGCAAGGAGAATTTAGCGTTGTTGCAAAGTCTGGGCTGTGACTATATCGTGGCTGCACGTTTACGGTCATTAAATCAACTCCACACCAAGACGATTCTCGGGGCACAGTCTTGGAAGGTTTTAACGACGGGTCGTAAGGTTACCGAACACAAACTTGGTGGTCGACGCTTGATTTTGCGCTATTGTCCAAAGAAGGCAGCTCGGGATGTACATTCACGGGAGAAGGCAATTGAGAAGGTGAAGAATCGTTTGAAACAGGGGGTCAAGGGCACCGGCAGAAGTGGTCGATTTCTGAAGGTGAAGCAGGATGGAGTGAGCTTAGATCAAGCAGCGATTGTTCGGGATGAGAAGTTTGATGGGCTGCATGGGGTCTGGACGAGTCTGGAGGATCTGACTCCAGAACAAGTCTATCAACATTATGGAGAGTTATGGCGAATTGAAGAAGGTTTTCGTGTGATGAAACACACCATGGCGATCCGGCCCATCTTTCACTGGGTCGAGCGTCGGGTGCGTGCCCATATTGCAATCTGTTTTGTTGCATTTGCCCTGTTACGGATCTTCCGACACCGATATAATGCGAGGTTTGGTTCAAAACATCGCCTGAGTGAAGGGCAGATTTTAGCAGAACTTGGTGCGGTGGAAACCTCCATGATTTGTGATCGAGGCAATCGGGCAGAATACCTTCTTCCATCGAAGGTTACCGAAACGAGCGGGCGCCTATACCAGACAGTCGGTCTGACGATACAGCGCCAGACCGTACTGTTCAAAGAGGGGACGACCTCCTAAATCAAGCGTCCCATTCGGTCTCGATCTTCATCATTCCGCCCTGAAAAGGGGGATTGGTAGTGTTCAGTTTTCCCGGAAATCCCACTCCAGAACCCCTGTGACGGAGGTAACCGTCGAAGTCAAGACTAACGGGCCCCTATTCTAAGTGTTGGGCCATTTGAAACAATGCTATGTTCAGGATCGCTAAGCCTATATATGGCAAAAGATCTGGATCAGTTGCGATTTCGAGCGATCGAAGAGGTGAATCAGTTGAATCGCTCAACCCCATCACAAACCAGTTCACAAAAGATCAACTAAACCTGGGACATCCCCCTGGTATAGGATGACAGGTTCCCTTCACGAGCGATATGTACGATATTTAATTACATTTTTCTAAATCTCAGGGGATTATCATGGGGAAGGGCCCCCTTTACAGTTTCGACGGTTGATCAATCTGGTATACGCATGTTAGGCCGATGGCCATAATGCTCAATTTCGAATTCGTCGGAGCTGCCATGATCTATTTACTCGGATTCACTAAAATAGCTACCGAAAAGATATAATAGCACAGCAGGTTCCTCAGCCGGGCCTTATCCTTCTGTTGAACCTAACCTTCAATTACTATGCTATCCCCACCCCCTTCTTCTCGGACGCGTTACTTTATCGGACTGGACGTTCACCGTGCCACGATTGCATCGTGCGTTTATGATGCGGACCTGCGGCGTTTCTGTGATGAGCGGGAGTTTTCCGCACAAAAGCCGGAACGTCTGTCCCAATTTGTGGCATCAATGCGGTCTAAATACGATGATTTCCGTTGTTGCTACGAAGCGTCTTTTTGCGGCACGGCGCTCTACGAAGCGCTGACTGTCCTGGGCGTTGATTGTGCCATCATTGCGCCGGGTTCTATTCCACGGCGCACTGGGGATCGAATTAAAACAGACCGGCGCGATGCCAGGAAGCTGGCCGAGTACTTTGCGGCGGGTCTTTTGAGCGAATGTTTTATTCTGGATTCGGAATTGAGATCTGTCTGGAGTCTGGTCAGGAGTCGTGAAGCGCTGATGAAGAATCTCCACCGATCTAAAATGCAAGTCATTCATTTTTTGCATGGCCGTGGACACAGCTATAATGCAGGAGGAAACTGGACGCAAAAGTTTATGGTTTGGATCAATAAGGTCGAACTGGATCAGCCCAACGACGCGCAGGTATTACAGGGAAACCTGGCGGATATTACCTATATCCAGTCACGGGTTCGGGAGGTGGAACAGCAGATACGGACTGCGTCCGAGTCCATCAGGTTTCAGGAACCGATCCGGATTCTGCAAGGCTTTCGCGGCATTGGACGGATTACGGCCATGCAACTGGTCTGCGAGATCGGTGACTTTCGGCGGTTTGAAAAACCGACCGCCCTGATGGCCTATCTGGGACTGATTCCATCTCAGCGTTCATCGGGGAACACCGTTCGGTCTGGTTCGATCACCAAGACCGGAAATGTTCATGCGCGGAAAGCCTTGGTGAGTGCAGCCTGGAAATACATACACTATCCCCGGATCAGTGTATCCCTTGCTGAACGGCAGAAGCAATGCAGTGCCCGAACCGTGGCCATTAGCCAGCGAGCACAAAAACGTTTACACCAACGATATCAAGCACTGACCCAACGAAAGCCGCCCAAAGTCGCGGTGGTTGCACTTGCCCGCGAACTGGGCGGCTTTCTATGGGAGGCCATGCAATCCCCCGTTCAGACTGCATGAGTCATCAATACGACAGAATAGCCACGCAGAAGGATCCCCAAGCAAAGATGGAGAGTCCATGTCCCCCCTTTTCGGTAGCGGTTACCGCGAGCCCGAGTAAAAAGATAATGGCAGCTCCGACGAATTCAAATATTGAGCATTATGGCCTATGGCCTAGCATGCGTACACCAGATTGATCAGCCGTCGCAATTGCTCAAGGATCCTTCTTCGTGGCTATCTGTCCTACGATTATAACAAAATGTAACCTAAAATAATACATATCACCCGTTATTGGAACCTGCTATACTACACCAGGGGGGAGCATGGGTCCTCCATCTTGCTTGGGGGGCCTTCCCCATGATAATCTGCATGGATTCATTTCGCTGACACGGGTTGCATGGCTGCCCACAGGAAGCCGACCAGTTCGCGAGCGATCGCGACCACTGCAACTTTTGGGGGTTTGCTTTTTTTGGTCAGGGTCAAATAGCGCTTGTACAGACGTCGCTCTGCCCGCTGACAGATTACAACGGTTTGTGCACTGCAGTTTTGTCGACGTTCTTTCAGGGATGCACTGCTCCGGGGAGAGTAAATATACTTCCAGGCGGCTTGAACCAATGTTTTCCGAGCATGTGTGTATTGCCGGTCTTTGTGATGGACCCGTGACGAATTGTATTTCCCGATGAACGCTGAGAAGGAATCAGCCCCAGCCACGCCATCAATTCCGTTGGGCGTTCAAATCGGCTAAAGTCAACGATTTCACAAATTAATTGCATGGATGAAATCAGTCCGATACCGCGAAAGCCCTGCAAAATCTGAATCGATTCGCCGAACCTTGACGTGGCAGCCGTCTGCCGAATCTGCTGCTCTACCTCTCGGATACGAGTCTCAATAAATTCAATCTCTGTCAGATATCCCCGCAATACGTAATCATCGTTCGGCTGATCTAACTCCAACTTGTTGATCCAGGTCATGAATTTCTGAGTCCAGTAATCGCCGGTCGTATACGTATGTCCCTGGGAGCGCAAAAGAAAAATCGCGCGCATTTTCGCCCGGTGTAAATTGGTCATCATTCCCGCACGACTACGCACTAGATTCCGGGCCGATTCAACTTCTCGGTCTGGAATAAAACATTCGGTCAGCAAACCCGCTGCAAAATACTCGGCTAACTTCCGAGCATCCCGACGATCCGTTTTAATTCGATCCCCAGAGCGACGAGGGATCGAGCCCGGCGCAATGACCGCACAGTCAACCCCCAATTCCTCAAGTGCATTGTAGAGCACATATTCGCAGGAAGATGCCTCGTAACAACTACGGAATTTGCCGTACTGCGTATGAACGTGTTTGACGAAGAAACGCAATTTTTTCGGGTCGTGAGCCGAAAACTCCGCTTCATAACAGCAATGGCGAGCGCCAGAATCATAGACGCACGCCGCAATCGTGTCGCGGTGAACATCTAATCCAGCAACGTAACGGGGTTGACAATAAAGAAGCACTTGTTTCAGATAGCATGAGGAGTAAAGGTTGGTTCATCAGTTCCAGGATAATAAGGCCCGGCCGAGAAACCCGTCATGCTATGATATCTATAGAAAACGAACTGGAGGAAGCCTTGATCGGGCATCTTGAGAGTTTTCTACCGAGTCGATTTCTTAATATTTTGTCCAGCAACTACAAGTTTATTATCCATTCAATGCTCATTTTAATGCTGACCAGCATTGAAATGAGCATTAAATCAATTTCAATGCTCATTTCAATGCTAACGCAGCATTAACGGTATCATTTCTTGAACTCATGTCGTGCATGTCTCCCTCGTCCTGGATGTTGAAGATCGGTGTTCTCTTGTCGCAACTCGGTCATCAACCTAAGCACCTGATTCCGATCAAAGCGGGTGACATGTCGGATTTCTTTATTGCTCAAGCCCGGTTCACCCCGACGGGCACGCTCCATCAGAATGCTCAGCACTCGGGTTTTAGCGGCTTCCCAATCAATGCGTCGGCGTACTTCACCTTGACCGCCTTCAGCCAGGCGGTTGTATAGGTCCGGGTGGATACACCAGTAGGTTCCTCGTCCCTTGCCGCCGTGCTCTATGTAACCCGCTGACTCCATATCCGAGAGTCTCTCGCGGATTTCGGGCTCATTTCGTTGGCAAAGGGCCGCGGCTGTACCGGTATCTATCTCCGGGTACTGAAGCAGGTACTGCAACAGTAACAGTTTGTCCACACTCAGGTTGCGCCCGTGCTCACTCTCCTCGGCTACGAACAGGCGAAAAGCAGCATTCAGGTTCCTTTTGGGAAAGCCAACCAAAACAGATTCGCCAATTTCGCGGATATAAGGTGGATCCTTGCCTTCAATAAGCAAGGCGGAAAACATACGGTTTATCCCCAAGTTGCTGCGGTTGACAAGGCGCAGACGAGTTAGCGCCTCAACCAGCAAAGGGTTTCTGGCAGCGGGATGATGATGAAGAATATTGTCGGACGTAATGCCGGCGATAAAACCGCCGTTGTTACTGAATTCCAGCCTGTTGAGAAACAGTTTGACCATCACCGGCCCCGCTATGCGCAGGTCAGCGTGGCAGAACGCATTCATCAACGCTTCCCGCACGACAATTTCTGGCCAGGTGCGATATTCATAGTGGAACATGCCCTGTTTGTAGGTGGTGATGGGATTGAAGGGCACCAGCAGTTCTTCGATGCGCTGTACAGATAATGGTAAAGCGCTGATGCAATCTTCTCTGACCCCATAGTCGGTATCGGAAATCATCTGCAGAAAGGTCCAGTTATGACCGGACAGGTATTCTCGGATAGCGGCTTCGGTCCCTGCCAGCAGGATTGCAGCCCGAGTGAGTTTACCGTGTCTGATCAGTCCAAGCGTGGCAAGCAACTCTGCATCGGAGAGTCGGAGCAAATCATCTGGGGCTCTCTCCTTGCGAGCCTGATTCCGGAGAGTTTCTACCGCCGTGGCAGACAGCAGTGCGGCATCCACCTTGGCTACGGGTTCTGCGGTGTAGTCGGTTTCGCCTGTTTCTACGCCTATTTTTCGCCTCAACGTGCCAGTTAACGGTACACAATCCTTGCTGATGCGAATCGTGCCTCGACCAGCGGTATCCGTGTAGGGTGGTATGCCGGGGTAGATTTGCATCAACAGCAAACGGCCAGTGCCCTCAGGTACAGCCAGTTCTTCAAATACCGGGGTTATCTTAGGGTCGGTCTGGTCATACACTGCTTTTTTGAGCAGGTTCGAGTCGATTTCCGGTGGCACACCCAGAATGGCGTGGTCACGGCCCCGAACTCGATCTGCCACGCCGAATATGACGGTGCCACCGCCACCATTGGCCATGCACACCGCCATCTGCACGACTGTTTTTACGGCGTCATCCCGACTTTTTGGTTCCCACTGTTTGAAGTCTAGATCCTGATCCTCCAAGTCGTCAGCGACGCAATGATCCAGTTCTGCAAGCAGCGTTTCGATATTGGCGGCGGTTCGCATGATTTAGTAGCCTTTTATTCCGTATTATTTACTTAGAGCACAATAGTACCACGAAGCTAGGATTTCTCCGTGTTTTCTCCAGCGGAGGACGCAGATCTCCAGAATTTCGGAGTGTCGTACACCGATTTGCCATAGCGAAGAAATCGGCTTTTTGTAGATTCTGTGATACGGCCGAGTTTTCTAGATTGTGGAGTACTGGTTCGGTTGTTAAGAAGGACTCAATTCAATGATTTGATGCGTTCGCGATAAACTGCTCAAACGTGCTCCCCGAGTTTTCCACGAGCTTGTCTATCTCAGACAAGGGCACCGTTAGGCGGTATCTGCACCTGTTGGGGCTGGGGATAGTCTCTATAAGGTTGGCTTTCTGAAGTTTTGGTAGGATGTTGTTTAAGAAATTACTGTATTGTGTACCGATTCGTGTACGCACAGTACTTTCTGCCACAACAGTTGACCGAGCGAACATTCGAATAAACCGCAGGGCTATTTTTATATCCGTGTCCATCTCTGTGGGGTCTGACTGTTCAGAGAGGGTATCCTGCTGAGATTCAAGGATAAATCCGTGGTTTTTGAGTACAGCTCTCACCCTGTCCGGGTTAAAAAATTTCCTGTACTCCCCATCTACATTATTGCCAACGGATACGGAGTCGAAAGAGCATGCTTCATCAAACATTGTCTCACTCAGGTTGTGCTCACCATTCAGCGCCAGTTCTACAAAACGACAGTTTTCAAAGGTGCAGTCGTAGATCGTTGAATTGGAAAGGCTGGTCGAATTAAAAAAGGAATTTGATACCTTCAGATTCTTGATCTTGCGCTGTTCCAAGGCATTTTCCGGGAAACTCACCCCAGTAATCGAATGAGTGATTTGTGTACGCTCAGCTAATTTCAGCATCAATGCACCACAGTTCTCCCGAATGTAGGAAACATGCTGTTGGCCTCGTGGCAACTGATGAAGGTATTCAATTAGCTTTTTTGATCTCAGGGTTGAAGTATCCAAAGAGGTAAGGTAGCGGACAACCTCCTCAATCACCGGATTGGATAGCTGACGAGCATCAAGAATCAGCCTCGCATTTGAATCACTCCTTGAATCCATGGCCCGAGCTAAAGCCTGCCCCAAATAGAATGCCTGGAAGTCTTCGTGATCAAACCGTATCCGCTTGATGGAGCCTGCGGAATCATCGAGGCGCAGTAGAGAATGATCATTAATGCGGTCACTTATTTGCCGTAGTACAGACGGTGTCTTATCCTTTTCTTCGGCAAAAATTTGAACAACAAGCCTAACAACGTCAAGGCCAATGGCTTCGACCCCGTTGACCCACATTTCTAAGGCCAATTGTGAGAGTAACTCATGATGTTCATCTAAAGTGAGCAGGGGTTTTCCTGTGCCTGAGCCATCAATCCATTTATATCTCATTTCTCGTTCAACGATATTCTCGACAAAATCGAAAAAATAGTCAGTCTGTGAATGACCTAATCGTTGTAAAAATTTATCAAGATCTTTTTCCTCTTCGGCTACATCTAGTAGTCTATGTACAAGTACTGCTCTCGTCAACGCTGGATGATCCTCTTTGCTTGATCTATCTGATGCTAATCTATCTAATACCTTGTCATATAGGTCTTGGGGCTTTGAGAAATTTCGTTTTTCTGCATACTTTAGAAATACCTCACGGCTCCAACGATTCAGTGTGAATTGGTGAATTTCCAAATAATGTTTTGATCGAACTGAATCAAGCAATTTTGCCTGGGATCTCAGGGAAGAATCAAAGTATGCCTTTCTGGCCGCGACCAACAATGTACCTTTGGAGGACAATTGATCTACCAAGTGGCCTATGGCTAACATAGCTTCACCAGATTTATTTTGAGCGAGCATTTCCTCATAGCCATCAAAAGCAGGTATAATTACCCCCATCTTGACTAGTTCAAGAAACGAATCGTAGTACAAAAATGAGAAGCGATATCGATTTGAAAGCGATGCAATTACAGCATCATCTAAACGCAGAAACGGAGCTCCCCCTAGGGGAATTGGCAAAATAAGAGTATGAGCTTTTTTATTCTGGAATGCTTTTGCTTGTTCAACAGATATTTTTTCAATTAATGATGTTTTCCCTTCCCCTGCATTGGAAGTCAAAAAATATATTGTAGTGATGCCAACCCGTTTTTCACTTAGCTGGGAAAGAAGCTTCTCTCTTGCGTTAGCATAGTCACTCTCTGTTTTACAGTCCAAGTCCAACAGTTTTCCGCTGGGAGATACGTAGTGTTCAGGAGGGGAAACAGAGGAGATTATTCGACTAGCAAGGCGATCAAGTTTAGCGAGGTAAGAACAGATCCACTCTTTTGCGGACCATTTAATCTCATCATGGTAAACTAAAACTCCATCTGGGGTTTCTTCGATTTTTACCTCAACATCCATACCTCGAATCCCAAGAATGAAAGTCCCATCTGTATCCCAGGCAAGTTCGCTGTTCTCATCCACAAATGTGGTAACAATACGTTTAAAGTCTTCGAATTCCATATTGAAAATGGGTGGCTACAATGTTACGAGAGTATAGTTTTGGGTAGATAGTCGCTCGTATGGGTTTTTCCAGCGTCGCGGACTCTTTGGAATAACATGTGTGATGAGAGCACTTTGCAGCAAGGCATATCGGATACCTGGCCACATATCATCATCTCCAGATACTAATACCAGATGTTCTTGATGATGGATTGCGTAATGTATCAGATCAACAACGATCATAGAATCGACTAGTTTCTGCTCTGCTTGATAAAATGCTGCTTCTGGTGTTACATTGCAATTCGCTTGCGGACAAAGATCATTGTCGACGAAGGAAGTCACATCTTTAATTCGACAATTTCGAGGCTCTGTACATTCCCCAAGCGGGAAACGCTTCACGCTAAACTCTGGTTTAGATCGCAGTCTGAATGTGTGTGTAAAATCATGTCGAGGATCACATGCGAGTGCTCGTGCCAATTCAGTGCTGATGATCACTTTGCCGTGGTTAGTGGTTGAATGGGCTAAAGGAAAATGGTCATTGATTTGCTTTTGCAGTCGTTGAGCCTTATATGACAACGTTTTTTCTTTTAGCCAACCTCCATACAGTCGGCAGGAGATTCTATTGATAGGATCCTGAGTTGGAAAGTCAAGTTTAGCCAGTAGTATTTCTATAACCTGACGCAAATTTGCCTTCATTAAACGTCTCGGAAGATTGTCGTAGTCAATCAGGAGAATCATGTAAAACGAGACGTTCTTTCTGTTGGATCGGTATTGGTAACAGCAATTGTTCGATAGAGGTGAAGCGTGACCCTATGTTGCCGTAGGGTGCAGTTTCTTCACTTGAGCCTCAGGGGGAAAATAGACTAATAATCGGCAAATCGAGTGGGTAAAAGGCGAATATGGCACAGACAATTCTATCCAAGAACCATCTCCAGATAGGTTGCAAGTGACAACTTGTAATGGATAAAGTATTGGGTTTCCGGTTAGCAATGTTGACCTATAGGTCAGTGTTGATCATGAGATTAAGTCAGAAGGTCATGGACTACGTTCCCAAAAACATCGGTCAGGCGGTATCGCCGTCCTTGATGCCGGAAGGTGAGACGCTCATGATCAACACCAAGGAGATGCAGAATGGTTGCCTGGAAATCATGCACATGCACAGGATTCCGCGCAATATTGTATCCGAGTTCATCAGTCTCACCGTAGGAGAACCCTTTCTTGATTCCACCACCGGTCATCCACAACGTAAAACAGCGTGGATGGTGGTCTCGTCCAAACCCCTCCCGGGTCAGGCGTCCCTGTGAGTAATTGGTTCTCCCAAACTCGCCGCCCCAGATGACGAGAGTATCGTCCAGTAATCCGCGCTGCTTGAGATCCAGGACCAGCGCTGCCGAGGCCTGATCCGTTTCTCTGGCCTGATTCTGGATTGCACCATAGAGTCCACCATGGTGGTCCCAGCCTTGGTGGTAGAGTTGGATGAAGCGTACGCCACGTTCGGCAAGCCGTCGTGCTAACAGGCAGTTGGCTGCAAATGTGCCCGCCTCCCGGGCATCGTCTCCGTAGAGGGTAAAGGTGGAATCGGGTTCATCCTCAATAGCGGTGACCTCCGGCACAGAAGTCTGCATACGGAAGGCCATTTCGTACTGCGCAATCTTGGTTTCGATTTCCGGGTCCTGGAGTTGCTCCAGTTGTAATTCCTGGAGTTCACGCAGTGCACGCATATGTCGCTCGCGATCCCCCTGGGTAATCCCCGGAGGGTTGCTCAAATAGAGCACGGGATCCTTGCCCGCACGAAACTGCACTCCCTGATGTCGCGATGCCAAAAAACCGTTCCCCCATAGTCTGGAATACAATGGTTGGCCCATTTTATCTTTGGTGACCAGCACGACGAACGAGGGTAAATTGGCATTCTCACTTCCCAGACCGTAGCTCAGCCATGAACCCATGGAAGGACGGCCGGGTTGCTGAGAGCCGCTTTGCAGGAACGTGATCGCAGGGTCATGATTGATGGCATCGGTGTACATGGAGCGAACGAAGCAGAGTTCATCCACAACCTGGGATGTATAGGGCATCAGGTTACTGATCCATGCACCGCTATCCCCATGCTGTGCAAAGGAAAAGGGGGACTGCACCATCGGAAAGCTTTTCTGCCCAGCAGTCATGCCGGTCAGTCGTTGCATGCCACGTACAGATGGTGGTAGTTCCTCACCGTGATAAGACTCCAGGGCAGGCTTGTAATCAAAGAGATCCAACTGTGATGGCGCACCGCTTTGCAGCAGGTAAATCACACGCTTGACCCGTGCAGGGAAGTGGGTTGTTCCGAGGATTCCCGGCACTGGATCGCCACTGACCTGCGCACCGGTGGCAGATATCGGGTTGAGGAGTGAGGCCAGTGTTGCCGCACCAAGCCCAAGTGTCGTGCGCGTCAGGAAATCTCGACGGGTATATTGCTGATCGTAATTATGACATTCATGCATGGCGGCTATCAACGCTTGGTGTAGGCTTCATCATGGTTCAAGATAAGTTGTGCAACCATTGTCAGTGCAGCTGTATTGGTACGATCAAGGGACGCATCTGCGACCAGTTCTCCAACGGCAAAGAGTGAGTCAATGTCGGCAGGGTGTTCGGCAAAGCGCTCTTTTTCCTGAGCATGCAGGTCTGTCATGAGTTTGACTTCCTTCTCATTGGGATGACGCCCGGTAGCAAGCCGGAAGCCATGCTCAATCTGGAGGGCTATATCTCCGGGAATCTCCCGCTGGATACGTTCGGCCAATGCACGTGATGCTTCGACAAATTGCGGGTCATTCATGAGGACCAGCGCCTGGAGTGGGGTATTGGTATTCTGGCGCCGTACAAAACAGGTAGATCGATCCGGAGCATCAAAAACCAGCATGGTCGGTGGGGGAGAAGTTCGCCGGATAAAGGTGTATAGGCTGCGGCGGTAGAGCGCTTCGCCCTCGTCCTGCTCATAGCGGAGCAGAAATTGCGAAAAATTTCCTTTCTCAATCCATAATCCTGGAGGCTGGTAGGGCTTCACACTGGAACCGCCGACCTGGTTGATCAACAGGCCACTCGCGGCTAAGGCGTTATCCCGAATCATTTCTGCACTCAGGCGATGGCGTGGCCCTCTGGCAAGGAGCACATTCGTGGGATCTAGTTCCTGTAATTTCAGGGGAGCAAGGCTGGATTGGCGATAGGTAGCACTCATCACAATAGACTTGACGAGCGCCTTGAGATCATAGCCGGAGTTTACAAAAGAGACGGCCAGATAATCCAGTAATGCTGGGTGCGAGGGCAGGGCACCCTGTTTCCCAAAGTCCTCAGGCGTAGATACGAGCCCCTGTTCAAAGAACATCATCCAGTAGCGGTTCACGGTGACGCGTGCAGTCAGTGGTTGCTCTGGGCTGAAGAGCCATTCGGCTAATCCGAGGCGAGTAGGAGGGACATCGTCCGGTAGGCTGCCAAGGACCGAAGGGGTTCCCGGGGAAACCTGGTCTCGAGGTTGGTCATAGAGGCCACGCTCAAGGACATGAGTGGGCCTTGGCTCGGCCATCTCTTCCATCACCATGACCTCCATCACTTCGTTGACTGCCGCTTCCTCCTCTGCGCGAGCTTCCTTGAGTTCCTTGAGCAGCTCTTGGTAATGCGGATCGTAGTAATTCAGAAATACGGCCAACTCATCGCCTTGCACAGATATGTCAGCCAACATTGCAATGTCAGAGGTAGTGAGTTGCCGGGCATAGATTCTCAGCTCATCCATATCCCCTATGAAGATGCCGTCATCGCCCCCGAACGCACGGTAACTCCGCCCGATACGCAGTGGCCGACTGGTAAGACGATAGAGTCCATCTACAGGTAGGATGCTCTTGTAGAGATTGTTATACTCAATCCTGGCCGGAACATGCTGGCCCTGCAAATAAAGCTGAACGCCATTTGCCCGGCTTGATCCGTCATACGTAAATGCCGTATGCGTCCAGTCGTTGACTGCGACAGGTTCTTTGGAGCGGACATGCAGGTAATTATGCGGGAGTGCGTGAATCAGTCGGACAGACAGGTGGTTCAGGCTGTCGAGATAAACTTCCCATCCCCGCCAGTACGTGTTCTTGTGGAAGGCATTACCAACAATTCTTGTGTAGGCTCCAGAGGTATCGGGTCGAATCCATACCGCAGCGGAAAACGGATCAATTCGCTCAAAATTCCCTGCCTCGGCAACCTCAAGAAAATCATAGTCGCTGTCGAAATTCACGGCTTTCCCTAACTGCCCCTTGACGGAAGTCAGGGTGCCACCACCGGTTTTGCCTTCTTCCCCTCCTGGTGCCATGTTCGGGGTTGCGTCACTTGATATCTGATCAAACGGGAAGTAGCTGATCAATTCGGAATCAAGGGCATTCTCTGGCATCTTTACATCGGCATGCAGCCCTTTTTGTTTGACCTCCTCGGTTCGCGCAATTAACGCAACTTCCAGGTTTTGAATTCGATCACGTTTTTGCTTGAGCGCTGTTTCCTCTTCGGGCGTGGGCACCATCAGCAGTGGGCCGGCATTCCCGTCATCCCCCGTCATACCCAGCTCATTTACATTGTTGAAGAAAGCAGAAAGTTGAAAATACTCTGCTTGGGAAATCGGGTCAAATTTGTGATCATGACAGCGGGCACATTCCATCGTGAGGCCTAAAAATGCCCGAGCCGTTGTATTTGTGCGGTCAGCGACATATTCAAGCCGGTACTCTTCATCAATTACACCACCTTCGGCCGTCATCGGGTGGTTACGATGGAAACCAGTGGCCAGAATCTGTTCGCGAGTTGCATTCGGTAGCAGATCCCCAGCAAGTTGCCAGGTCACGAACTCATTGTAAGGCATATTTTCGCTGAAAGCCTTGATGACCCAATCTCTCCAAGGCCACATCGTTCGGATCCCGTCTGCATGATAGCCATGGCTATCCGCGTAGCGGGAGAGGTCCATCCATTCGGTTGCCATTCGTTCTCCATATGCCTCGGAGTCCAGCAGACGGTCAACAACGCGCTCATAGCTCCCCGGTG
This sequence comes from Rhodothermales bacterium, assembly GCA_965116685.1. Taxonomy (GTDB): domain Bacteria; phylum Bacteroidota; class Rhodothermia; order Rhodothermales; family Bin80; genus Bin80. Next base: position 2,477,582 of record OZ220707.1, read on the forward strand.
CAATATCCCCCAGGAAGTTATCTATCTCCTCAAGTGTCGGGGGTAGCCCAGTCAGATCAAGTGTAACACGTCGCAGGAGCCGCTCACGATCTGCTTCTTCAGAAGGAGTCAGTCCCTCCCGTTCAATACGTGCCAGAACAAAGCGGTCAATATCATTTTCTGGCCATATCCCATCTTGCACGGAAGGGATTGGGGGCAGGGTTGGTGGAATAAACGCCCAGTGAGGTTTCCACTCAGCTCCTTGCTTGATCCAGCGATTGATCAGAGCGATTTCGTAATCGGATAGTGTCAGATTGGATTCAGGCGGGGGCATGACGGTTTCCAGATCGCTGGATGTAATCCGACGCATCAGTTCACTGCGACCAGGCCTCTTCGGCACAATCGCATGTCCACCAGATTGTAGTTTTGCTACGAGGGCCCCTTCTTCTGTATACAGGTGCAGGTCCGCTTCGCGTGCATTATCATCAGGGCCATGACAGGCGTAGCATCGATCTGACAATAGCGGTTGAATATGGAAATTGTAATCAACACGCTCCGGGAGACGGGCACGTATATCGGGGTCTGACTCGAGACTGGATGAGCAGGCTCCAACGAGCAGCAGGATGCAGAGTGGTGTTAAGCGGATCAGAGATCTACCACTTGGCTGCACAAAGAAAAGGTTGATAGAGTCAAAACCTGATCGCATGATCGCGGAGAAATCGTGATGTAGTAAGAGCAATGTATTCTCGGTAATAATATAAGGCAAGTCAGCGTGGAAGAGAGAGCCAATGCATGCAATGAAGCGTTATTGTTTCCGAGACTACTGAAGTGCTCCAGCGAAATGCGTTCAAATGCGATCCCGTAGTAGCTGTGCTCATGGTCTGGTCCCGCTTCGTAGAGCAACCCGATCATATCGTCTGGCAGGCGTACGATATCTGAATAAGCACTCATGCTTTCATGTACCACAAGCGAGGCAGGCCAAGAGGCTCCATCATCAAAGCTGGCCCGGAGAGTCATGCGTTCACGCTGCGTTTGGCTGGCAGGATTAGAGAACAGAAGTACATTTTGCCCTTCCTCTTCGAAGGAATAGCGCTGCAGGCTGGCTTGACAAATCGGCTCAATCAGAGTGGAGTCTGCAACCAAGTTACTCCATGTCATTCCACCGTCATTACTGTGAGAAATCTTACGATAGCGTTCGCTTGGTGTATAATTGCGCATGTTGAGCAAAAGGCGGCCATCGCTCAGTTCGGCGACTTCAGATTCATTCACCTGGTGTTGCGGAGTCGTTCCACCGAGCTCCCATGTTTGGCCATGATCGTCGGAGTAGATGACGTGGGAATAGTAGTGTTTGGTTGAGGCTTCTATGTGGTCACATGCGACCATTAATCGTCCTTTATGTGGTCCGCGTGTAAGTTGAGTTCCTGATCCGGGGCCGGTAGCGTACCAGGTCCAATCCGATTTCTTGACATCCTGTGTAATTTCCATGGGCTCGGTCCATGTATGGCCGCTATCCATGGAGGAGAGCACGAAGACACGTCGTGTGTCCTCTGAGGTCTGGTTGATGATGTCCGGCTCAGTATCTGTTCCCAGGTTGTGCGTTGTCAGAAGAAAAAGCCTACCGGTCTCGTTATCAACGACTGGTGCTGGATTCCCAACGGTATATCCTTCCTTGTGCCAAAGGAGCTGGAGTGGTCCCCATGTACGTCCCTGATCGCTTGATCGTCTATACACAAGGTCAATATTGCCAGTGTCGGAGCAGCTATTTTTCCGTCCCTCGGCAAATGCCAGCACATCGCCATTGGGAACGACAACGACCGCAGGGATTCTGTAACAGGTGTATCCTTCTTCCCCACCAACAAAAATGTAGTCCGTGGAAGGAAGCAAAGATGCAATCAAAAATATCGGGATGAGAGTCATGAGGTGAATGGTTGGGGGGATCGTAACGGCAACATGCATGATCATCTATGGGTGATCATACGAAAACTCGTGATGAACCGTGAACTAAATCGTTACTCGACATCGAATGAGCGCTATATGAGCCGTTTTAATCCAGGGATTGTTCAATGAGATAGTGAAGCTTGAAACGGGGATTCAGGGCCTGACTGATGTCATTATTGCCAATTTGTGAAAATAGCCATCAAATAAAGAAATCCCCATTGGGAGCACCTTAAATGGGGATAGAAGGCTTGGTCAGCGTCATTTTCGGTGGTTCGTGAAAATAGCCATCAAATAAAAAAATTCTCGTCGGGAGCGTCTGAAGCGGGGATACAAGGCCTGATTGGTGCCATTATTGCCAATTTGTGAAAATAGCCATCAAATAAAGAAACCCCCATTGGGAGTGCCTTAAATGGGGATAAAAGGCTTGGTCAGCGTCATTTTCGGTGGTTCGTGAAAATAGCCATCAAATAAAAAAATTCTCGTCGGGAGCGTCTGAAGCGGGGATACAAGGCCTGATTGGTGCCATTATTGCCAATTTGTGAAAATAGCCATCAAATAAAGAAATCCCCATTGGGAGTGCCTTAAATGGGGATAGAAGGCCCGATCAGCGTCATTTTGGGTGATTTGTGAAAATAACCATCAAATAAAACTTGCTCCCATCTAGAGAGAATTAAAGAGGTAAGTCAGGTTCGGTGATGCCTACAGAGATGAAAGCAGTGCTAACACATGTTAATCGTAATCACGACATGCGAGTGACTACGTTATATTCCTGATCATCTGCAGCACCTCCTGCCCAGTAGGGAAGGTATTCCATGAATTTTCGCCCTGCGTTTGGATTTGCGGGTACAATGTCTCCAGCAGCCAAGGCCTCGCTCAAGAACCGTGATGCCTTAGCGCTGTTTCGTTGATCCATGCCAAATCTTTGTCGAACGGTAGTATTAGTTATACTGGCTCCTTCATCTGCATATCGTAGGCAAGCATGTAGGTAAATAGCCCGTATACGATCGTCAGAATTCATTTTAGATAATGGCTTGGCTCCATAAATCGTAACACGTGTGCTGTTGCTGATTACATCAATTCGTGGAGCTGGCAACTGTCGGATTTCAATTTCATGCACGATCTTGTCCCATCCGCTCCCAAGTTCTTCACAAATGCCAAATCTTCGAAGGAGCGCAGCCAACGCCTCGTTACGTGATTTTGGAGGGGCATTTACGAAAAGTTTCGAGTCTACCAGAGGTGCACCAGGATTCAGCACTTCTATGCGATCCTCGAATATTTCAACCAATGGCCCAGTGCCTCTTTCAGTCAGGTCTTGATGAATTAGCGCATTTGCAATCGCTTCCCGAACCGCGATGGTCGGGAAGCGTGGTTCCTGTTTTCTGATCCCACCATTGAAAGTCTCATCAATGGGTGCAAGCTTATTTACGTAATCAATAATACTGGCAAATCCTGCTGCATAACCCACTGGAAGTTCTTCTTGACGACTCTCATGGTATCTTGCTGCCCCCGAATATTTGACAATCCTCGTTGACTTACGACCCAACGAGTCTATATCTCTCAGATTTCGTGCAAATGCCAGGAAGCCCAGATTCAAAATATCCCATGATCCATCGTCACGTTGACTTATAAAATTTTCTTGCTGTAGTGCTTGAAGTGTCTGCGATGTGCGTGGAGGTATCGGAATCTTCGCTATATTGAAATATGATTCGTAGTCCAGTAAGTCTAGCACATCAGAATCTTGCACACACTCAATGGCAATCCCTTTTTCAAAGGTTCTACTATTTGACAAACGCCAAAGCAGGCTTTCCTTTTCGGGAAAATGATTTAGATTTCTGGTATGAGATCCTACGCGGATATATGCTTCGTTGTCAAATCTAACAGGCCGGTCAAGTGCACGGGGAATCAATAGCACTACCACAGACTTGCCGTCCACGATATCTGTATGGAAGTGGAAATCTATCGAAGGGTTGAGCCTCTGAGATAGCCAGTGATCAAGGTCCTCCTTTTTTACTCGCTTCGAATCAGGCTTGAACGTGGTCCCAATGATCTGATGGTTCCCATCTTGAATCCCCCAGACGATATAACCATTAGATTTTCCAGAAATTGCGGCTGCATTTGCGATTGCAGAAATGTTCTGGCCGAGTTTCTTCGGTTCAGCGTAGTTGAGCTTGAATTCAAACCATTCTGTTTCTCGGGGGTGTGCACAGAGTCGTTTTACGAGAGCAGGAATATTCTTTGTGGCAGTCATCTCATGTTCCACCGAAGTGGATCAGGAATACATTTACCCCTTTGCGAACTCAATCATGGCGCCATGGTTCGAATTTGGGCATGCAAAAGGAGCCCCTGTAAGGAAGTCATACTTGTCGTTGAATCATTATCAGATCACAGGGAATATCGCGGTAGTTGCAGAATCTTCTCTAAAATACAAGAGGCTGGAAGGACATGACATAAGCATCCTTCAAACCGATGGGTGCTTATGTCATATCCTTCGCTCGGGCTAAATCCCGAACAAACCCCCTCCAAGTGCACTCAAACGGTAGGATAGCCGTAGCATGACATAGCGGCCAAGTGTCTCTGTGCGCTGTTCAGAAATGAAACTCGCAGAATTATTGAAGGCTACAGACAGGTTCTGGTTGAGCAGGTCGTTGATCTCAAGTTCCACAGAGGCACGCTCATCCATGAACAAGCGCTCAAAAGAGAGGCCGACTAACGCCTTGTTCTCGACGTTTCCAAATACATCCCGGTCGTAGGTCTGATACCGAAATTCAGAACCGATCGTCCAATTGAATGCCGGGTGCCATTGTACATCGAATGAATACGATGTGTTAATGTAGCGCTGGTTCAGGTCTGTATTGAGTGAATAATCAAGATCATTATAGGTGCCGGAAATACTAGCTTCCAGTCCAACGATGTCTTGGTTTCGGTTCGAGATAGAAAGCCCCAAACGGTTGCGCAGGATCCGAGAGGAATTCTCGTTCGAGTTGATGAACTCAGAACCGGTGGTAATGGTGAGGTTGTTGTTCCATCTCACCGCAATATTGAGCGGTCGAACCGGTATACCCACATTCGTAAACACCGAGGTGGTCCAGCCTGCATCAGAGTTGATCGCGCTGACGCTTTGGCGTAGCGATTCATCAATAATTCGCGTTGGCACAATTTGGTCGCGTGCATAGGTTGTACTGATGGTCGCAAATATATTGAGTTGTGTCCAGGGATCGAATGACTTAAACTGTCCAGAAAACATATGCCTGGACTCGGGCTCAAGGTCGGGATTCCCGACATATATCCGAAGTGGGTCGCTATTGTCCGTAAATGGCTGCAGTTCTTGTAGGGACGGCTCACGAGTCACAGCCCGATAGCTTACTTCAATATGCTGGTTTTCCTTTAATGCTCTTTCGTATCGTAGCTGCGGCAAAAGATGTGTGTAGCTGGCCTGTACAGGGGGCAGACCGATTTTCGTTGTGCCGTCAAGTTGAGATTGCTGTAAACGAACTGCTAGGGTAAGAAATCCAAGACTTCCTTCACGATTCAGTTGGAGTCCCGCTCTGTAATAGGTATACGTTCGTTCGAAGGCATTACTGAGCTCAGAGTTCAGCAGACGTTCATCATTCCTTGTGTCATAGAAGCGCTTATCATTTTCACGCCGGGAGAAGTCCCGTTCACCAAACGCCAGAAGGGAAAAGCCGCTTTTTAGCGGTTGAGTCAAAGACAGCTTAAGATCTGCCTCTTCACTCTTTCCGAATAGGTCCTGATCTTGCTGAACCTCCTCCCAAGTCATCAGATTACCCGTTCCGGCAAAGCCGGTGCGAGTGGATAGCGCGGTGACTTCATCATTATCTGATAGGCTGAATCGAGTTGTCGCGACCAGGCTGGCCCCGCTCTCCGAGATTTTCTTTCTCCAAGTCAGCGTTCCGTTTCCACTGAGGTTGGTAGCGTGTTGATCAACCGCCCTGTGTGCCTCATTGAGTAGAGATTGCTGACGGCCAAAAGTCTGCTGAAGCCCTGTTTGTTCTGCATTCGATGAATTCCATCGCACTGAAGCTCGGGAGCGAATTTGATGCCCTGGCGACAGCTGTACCTGTGCATTCAGGTTCACTCTGTGTCCGAGGTTATCTGAATCTAAAGCGGAGGATCCTTCGCCGTAGGCGGCGATATTTGCGTCTGCAAGTTCATGCCGCTGGTTCGTACCGTTTTGTACCCGCTGCAATTGATCAACAAAGTAGCTGCCGCGCAAATAGTTGTTTTTGGTAAAGTCATGCCCGGCATTGAGCCCAACTGCGATTGACTCCACAAATCCACCAGAATTTGTAGCGGAAGCTGCGTTGCGGAGTATTGCACCATCTGTAAAGCCGCCAGCCACGACCAATCCTAGAAGATCAGCAATTCCAAAACCTGCCTGGCCGGTGTTATTTGCATTACCGATGAGTGAAAGCTGTGTATCGGGTGAGAAGCGCATCAGGTTCAGGCGTGTGTCGTAGCGCCCACCCGAGCTTTGTTCTCCTCCAATGGCTCCAGATAGATTCCCCATGAGCCCCTGCTTGGAATCTTCCTTGAGTAAAAGATCAATCGTCTTTTCTTCCTCACCATCAGGGATGCCAGTGAACTCTGCTTCGTCGCTATCCTTATCATAAACCTGAACCTTATCCACTGCTTCTGCAGGTAAGTTTTTCGTGACTGCGGAAGGGGTGTCAGCAAAGAATTCTTTCCCATCAACCAAGATATTCTCAACGGTTTCGCCCAGCGCCTTAACGGTGCCATCATCCTCTACCTCTATGCCAGGTAATCGCTTGAGTAGATCCTCTACCACATCATTCGGGCGTACCGCAAATGCATTGGCATTGTATTCCAGGGTATCACGCTTTACGACAAAGGGGACATGATCAGCGCTAACAATGACTTCTCCCAATTCTTCCGAGAGTTCAGACATCGTCAGTTTGCCCACATCTACGTTTTCATCAAGAATCTCAATATTTTGACGCAGGGTTGCAAAACCAACGTACGTGATTTGCAGGATATACGTATCCGCAACCACACGTCTCAGCGTGAAGCCACCATCTGAGGCCGTGGTGGTGAATTTTGCCATCACCGAATCAGCATGAGTCAGAAGAACTACCGTAGCCTGAGGCAAAGGGAGATCTTCGTGGTCAACCACGACACCAGTCACATCAAACCGTTCGGTTTGAGCAGCCGTAGGAACTGCCACAAAAAGAAGGAATACGATTCCTACAAGGTTTCGAAGGTTCATGTACCGGTGCTATTGTCTGATAAAAATGCTTTTCACCGCTCCAGAGGGAATAGCATCTTGCATTCGTTCTTTTACAAGGGCATCAAATTCCTCTTGAGTCATCTGTCGTCCCTTCTCGGGGGTTGTGATTTCGACTTCTGTGTCCAGAGTAATTGAGTTGGCTTCGTACATCTTACGGCCATCATCAATCGACAGTACGAGAATGAGACCGGGGAGTCCTCCATAGTGTTCTGGGCCGAGTGGTACTGGAATTTCAGGTGTGAACCACGCGTCTACTGACACAGAATCCACAGTAGCTGTAGCCTTGATCACACGACGATCAAGGAAGGCCCCCTCTTCGGTGGACAGTTTCCATTTTATCAAAGGCAACTCACCCGTGATTAAAAAGTCGCGGCCGAGAAAACGGTAATGATCCGTGTACAGGCCTTCGTCAATATCCGTCACTGAGGTGATAAGGTTTGGAGCACCACTGCCACCCACTCCGGCAACCCGCATTTTGATCGTCATCCCATCAGCCGTGGAGCCGCTAATATCAGCACTAACGGTTTTATCGTCTGTCTCAACACGGCGAACACTGGCCATGAATGCATCATTGAAGTCCATGGAATACAGCGCAGAATCCGCTTTTGGGAGCATTTCCTGAAACTTCGCCATTTCGGGAGGCAGCTCAATATCTATCTTGATTGTACGCGTGTACGTTACTGTGCCTGATTGTGCTGCACAGAATTGGACTATAAATATTGTTAGGGCCGTAAAAGACCATATGAAAACATTTTTTGAAAAAAGGGACTGACGAACCATTCGCATTACACAGGTGATTTTATTGCAGGGATGATGAGTCCTTCTCGTCCTTAATGGGCAGGATATGACGAGAACGATGGATTTACGTAAAATATTGTCAGAAAGGCCAACTGATTCAGGCTGCGTCCCGATCAACGTACCGTGCAACGATGCGGTTCCAAGTATGGGTATAGATCCGGTAGGCAAAGGTACTCCTCGCAGATCATGGCTCGTCTTGAAAAATTTTCTGTGCAATAATTTGCTGTGCAATGGGGTTGTATATTTGTGTATGACCGTTGTATCGGTTTATGACATGCTCAATCTCAGTACAGTATTCAAGGCTGTGGTCTGCCAACAGCAATAAATAGAAGTAGCCTCCCTCCAATGAAATTCTCCATCTCGGCATTATTACATCTCTGTATATCTGGACTGTTGATTTGCTTGATTGCTGGCTGCAATTCAAGGTCTACGGTTGACCAAGTCCTGGTCCCCACTCATGCGGACTTTGGAGATCTTTTTGTGTTGGAGGATACGATCCAAATCGATCATTCGGTGCTGTTTGGTACCAGATGGACGCTGGATGTGAATTCTGTGGGGGAGCTCTTGGTACTGGATCCCCCAAGCCAGGGTGTCTACCTGTTTTCCCCGGACGGCACGTTCATACGGAAGATGGCAATTACCGACTGTAATCCAGAGGCAGCATTCAATTTCTTTGCACACGCTACATTTCTGAATGATTCGCATATTGCCGTTTTGAATAACAAAGGGGTGATCGTTTTCAATCGAGATGGAGAGTGTGTTCAAGCCATTGTCGACAGTGATTTTGCGACAAATACACAGGGGATTTGCTCACACCGGGACACGATATTTGTGATGCCTAGTAACGTCTGGGATAGTACGGCCATTCGAGCCTACAGTCCAGACTTAACCCTTATGGATCAGTTTTCACTTCCCTCTCCAGAGTTTCCAGAACGGGCATCTGTTATGCTGACACATCACGGGGCTGCTATGGCATGCTTTGACGACGATGTTTGGTGGGTATATTCAGAAAGTTTTGATGCGAGTCCCCGGCTGTCCTCCACGAAACTTCCCCGATTTATGCCGGATTTTTTCGTGGAGCGGACCCAGGATTACCCAGACTTCGAGGTGGTGGACCAGTCTAATTTTCGGAGGATTACCGAGATGATTCGCGAAGCAGAAGCTCAAGCAACGTCCGTGCAGGGCGTGTACGCGCTCGATAACGAGACACGTATGATCGTCTATGGTGGTACTGAATTTGATTTGGGTACAGGAGCAGTCATTGCCAGCCACGGGGATCGTTTTTCAGCTGTCAGCACATGGCTTTCGGAAGGACCAAAGGCCGTCGGGAACGGGAGATTGTATATGGCGGGTGATCCAGAAGATCAACCTACTGGAGAAGCCACGAATCCCCCGATCATCCGCTATCGGTTTATTCCACCATCGGATGGGTGACGGGTCTATTTTCGTGCGCGGATGACATCTGACCGTCGCGACACACAAGAGATTCGATTTTCTGAGAGCACTCGCTACAGGACCGGTCTAGGTTGGCATCCAAGATTTTAATATTCAGTAATACAGGGGGCGTCCGAGTGCAAAGAATTCCCGTCCGTTATTGAGTGTGAACTCTGGGTATTTAGCCATTTTTTCTCTGATCAGATTTTTGCTCGTGCGGTGGGAATTCGACTAAAATTTTAAATCATACTTTGTCTGCACATTCCAGACAGTTAACCAGCTTGTCCCACTGACCGTTAAGCTTGAGATAGGAGAAATGACACACGCTCTCGCAGTTCTTCCCGCAGGTTATGGATGTCCTTTATTGAAGTGATCGGAGTTCTTTCCCAAGAGGAGCTTTCATTTGGTATATCAATTGATTTCTTCTTGATACCGAAGTAGAAGCGGCAAATAGCTTTGCGGGAGTTGTTGTCCAGCAAGATATTGCAATATGCAGTTTTGTCTGCCAGAAATATCCTGTCCACATCAATAAGATCTATGACCAAGGATTGAACGATATGATATCCCAGGATTTCGTCCTCAGTCGTCACGATGCCGGATCTCTCATCATTATCCTCATCCTCTTCACCAGGGGTAGGTCCAGTCCTCTTGTTTTCGTCTGACTCGTTATCCAAGGCCAACTTTAGCCGCTTCTGGACACGATCATTTATGAATTCCCGAAATGCTTCTTGGGTAATACCCGCGAATGAATCCCTAACCTTCTTGGTTCTTTTTCCCTCGTAGACTTGAGTAAGAATAAAAAGAATGAAAGCGTTGTTTGGTCGCTTCAATTGATCAGATAGAACTTGCTTGATTGAGGTGATATATTTTACTCTAGTTGCGGTATGAATTGATGTCTCTAGATCAAATGCTGATTTGGAAAAAATTTTCAAGTTTTTGGCAATTTCTTCTGTCACATCCTCAAGAAGATTAAACTCCATAAAAGGACTGCGATCCATCTTATTCGGTTCGTCAAGATCAGAATAGAACTGGTAGAATAAGCCATTCGTTAAAACCCCGAATCTCGCCTCCGTTGATGTAAAATATCGAAATAGCTGTGCCGCATTTTTCTGAGACAATTCCGAATCCGACGATTTGCATTCAATGAGTATGATAGGTGCTCCTTGTTTGAGGATTGCATAGTCTACCTTCTCACCTTTCTTCTGGCCAACATCAGCATCGTACTCGGGGACTACCTCGGCAGGGTCAAATACATCATACCCCAGCGTTCCAAGAAATGGCAGTACCAGGGCTGTTTTGGTAGCTTCTTCAGATTCTGCTTTTTCGGCAGCTGATTGTGCGCGGGATGCAAGTGCCCGGAGTTTATCAATGAAGTCCATGATTACTAGCTATTGGTATAAGTTTATTGGGGCTTCCCCTTTTTAAGTGGGTTCGGAGTCAGAACTGAGATGAACCACGATGCGATTGAATAGATTCGGAATGGATTTCTTTATTTATTTTGGGTCTGTTTTTGGAGTTCAAATCAAATATTTCATTCACCATGAGTGTACGTATTCAAGATATCAATCGATTGTTAGGGATTCAGTCTCCGTGGGAAGTCTCGGAGATCAAGCAAGATGATGCAACGCAGCTGGCTGAGATCCATGTGATTTGTTCGGAGGGTTCGGTACTTCGCTGTCCTGAATGTAACAAAGTTTGTCCTGGCTACGACCATCGTCTTCGGAAATGGCGTCATACGGATATCTGCGAGTATCAGACGAGTGTGGTTGCGAAAGTTCCTCGGGTGGAGTGTTCGGAGCATGGAATCAAGACGGTTTCGGTGCCCTGGGCGGATGAGCGCGTGCGTTTTACGACGGCATTTGAAGCGAAGGTCATTCACTGGTTGCTGGATACCACCAGTATTTCAACGGTGGCCTCCAGGATGGGAGTCAGTTGGACGATGATTGCCAACATTATGGAGCGTGCGGTAAATCGGGGACTGGACCGCAGAAAAGACGAACCCATTGCCCATATCTGTGTCGATGAGACCTCTTATAAGAAAGGGCACAATTACATTACTGTGGTGTCCAATCCAGACACGGCCACCGTGCTGTATGTCGGGGAGGGTCGGACAATGGCCAGTTTGAACGGGTATTATGGTGGACGTTCTGCGGAGCAGTTGGACGCCATTGAAAGCGTCAGTATGGATATGTGGCCCGCGTATATCAGTGCCACGAAATTGTGGGTTCCCGGCGCGGATAAAAAGATTGCATTTGATCGTTTTCATGTGGCCAAATACATTGGAGATGCCGTGGATAAAGTCCGTCGGCAGGAGAACCGGGAATTGCGGAAAGAAGAAATCTACGATCTCACTGGAACCAAGTATGATTGGCTGACCAATCCGAAGAATATGTCGACGCGGCAAAAGAAACGATTCAACCAGTTAAAGACCAGTTCGCTGAAAACAGCTCGTGCGTGGGCCATCAAGGAATTGTCCCAGAAGTTATGGCATTATGTCCATCCCACATGGGCACTCAAAGGATGGAAACGATGGCTGTCCTGGGCCATGCGTTGCCAACTGGAACCGATGAAAAAAGCGGCGAAAACCATCAAGAATCATTTGTGGGGGATTATCAATGCAGTGGTCTTAAAGGTCAGCAATGGCCCCGCCGAGAGCATCAACAGTCGCATCAAATCCGTCAAAATTCGTGCTCGTGGATTCCGAAACAAACAGCGGTTTACCAATGCAATCTACTTCTATCTCGGCGGACTGGATTTGTATCCAGTAGGCTTCCAAAATCATACTACCCACACGTAAAAGCGAAGAGCCAGTTTATTTGATATATATTATTTCGGTTCTAATACTTAGTGCTGGGCAGAAAATACCAAAAATGGCCAATAATCTTTGATTCAAGGTCTATGGAGTAGTTTTCGAGAATCGTTTTGGTTGCGAATTTTTAGGATTCAGGTAATTTCTGGGGGGATTTGGGGAGATTACAGGGGATCTGGTCCCCTAAGGCAGAATTCTTCGCATCTTTTAGGGGGCAAAAGGTTAACCCTGTTTGGACTTGGGCGTTGAATCTTCAACCATTTCTCTTTTTCACATGCGTAAGGTTTTTCAAGCTCAAATGACGATTGGCACCGTTCCCATTGAGGAGATTGAGCTGGATCTCAAGAGTCGGGACGATGTGATTGCCTATCTGTATGGGGTCCAACAGATCTTCAAGAATCCTCGGACCCGTAAACAGCTTTTTGATCTGATGGACTCCGGCTATAATCCTGGGGTCCGCAAGGATCGTGGACGTCCGGGGATGGACCTGTGGAGGATCGTGGTATTGGCGGGCTTGCGTCAAGCGATCCACTGTGACTATGATCGTCTGGCGGTATTGGCCAATGGGTTAAAGTCCCTTCGCCAGATGATGGGACACAGCGATGCTGACGACACGCAGTACAACCGTCAGACCATCCAGGATAATGTGTCGGGCCTGTCTCCGGAGCTTCTTGGGCAGATAAATGCTCTGGTGGTGAAACAGGGGCACCAAGCCGTAGGGCACACCGAGGGAAAACTGTTGAAAACACGAGGAGACTCCAAAGTCGTCAAGACGAATGTTGAGTTTCCCACGGATGTGCGTCTGATGTGGGATACGATTCGGTGTATGATCCGCAAGTGTGTACGGGTATCGAAGCAGTCGGGGCTTAGGGGCTGGCGGCAACATGCCTATCTTCAGCGAGAGACGTACAAATTATTTCAATCCATCCGCACGGCTCGGCAGTACAAATCCAACCACGAGGGGGTAGAAGCATACCTGGCGTACTGTTGCAAGATTCGGGAGAAAGCGGAACAACTGCTTCGCGATTTGGATGCATTTCTTACGTCGCCCATGGATCAGAACCATGTGGGTCAACCTTCTGGCTTGGATGCAAAACAGCTGGCTCAGCTGCAGAGTGCAAAGGTTCGGATCGTGGAATTGGTCGCCTATGCGGCGAAATTTGCAGACCAAATTGATCGTCGCATTCTGCGGGGAGAAACGATTCCTTCCGAGGAGAAGGTGATGTCTATTTTCAAACCGCATACGTGTTGGATCAAGAAAGGCAAAGTCGGCGTCGTATGCGAGTTAGGGGTTCCGGTTGCGATGATCGAGGATGAGCATCAATTTGTCTTGGGATACGAAATTATATGGACCGGGACGGACAAGGATGTGGCCGTATCCTTGATTAAATCGACGCAGGCGATCTACCCAGACGCTCGGAGTTGTTCGTTGGATCGGGGGTTTTACAGTCCAGAAACGTTTGACGAATTGGATCAGTTGTTAGAGGTCAACGCAACGCTGAAGAAGGGGCGCTGTACGAAAGAGGAGCAGGAACGTCAGGCAACGGACTCGTTCAAACAAGGACGCAAAGGACATTCGGCAGTGGAATCTGCACTGAATAATTTAGGCCAACGAGGATGGGATGTGGTACGTGAAGTGAGCCCAGAGAGCTTTGAGCGGGTTGTAGCTACCGCCGTCCTGGCGGCCAATCTCCACCGGTTGGGACGTCTGGTTCTCAGCCAAGAACTGAAACGTGCCAAACGCCGACGGCGTGCAGCGTAGGAGATCTCTGAAGTCGAGTCAAGATATGACCGCGCGTTCGACGCGGATGGCAGAGGTACGTTCAGACTGCACGAAATCTACGGATATAGCATTGCAACACGACAAGAACAAAGCCAAAAACGGACGCGAAAGGGACCGAATGGACACGGGGCCTCCAAAGTTCGTCATGTCGAGGGGAAAATTGAGGAAACCTCCCAATTTCTACTGAGTCGAAATTCAAAAAACAGCTATTTTCTGCCAAGCACTACTTATTTGTTCGGTCACAAAACCACCTCTCAGGTTCCACGGCATCAGGAAGCACAAAATTTGTTCCGGCAGTCGAACTTACGAAAGTTCCACAATATAGCCATCCTATGCAATTCGATCTTGGCGGCGGGTTTCTCGAAATTGCCATTCTCACCACAATACACGGATAGTGATTGGGCAGGGTATAGATCTAGTTCGTAGATTCCATTACACGAACAACAATTAACCTTTTCACCATGCGTAGCATATTTTTGGCACTGTTTCTTTCTCTGATGACCATGCAGCCCGGTCAGGCGCAGTCACGCATTATTTTTCTGGGCGATTCCATCACGGAGGCAGGTGCAAATCTAGGCGGTTATGTTACGCTGGTTGCAGATTCGTTGCAGACGCTTGATGCGGGGATCGAAGTTATGGGTGCCGGGATCAGTGGCAATAAGGTGCCTGACCTCTTGGCACGGTTGGATGAGGATGTTTTGGCACATGAGCCAACGCATGTGGTGATCTATATCGGAATCAATGATGTCTGGCATCATTTCGAATTTGATCATGTCACTGGGACGGATCCCGAGACTTTTGAGGAAGGTCTTGGAGAGTTGATTGATCGTGTTGAGCAGAGCGGGGCGGCCGTGCTTTTGTGTACCCCCAGTGTAATTGGAGAGGATACAGAAAGTGATGCAGAAGTGAATCTACGCCTGGCAGAATACGCGCAACTTATACGCAGTGTCGCGCAAGAAAAGGAGGTACATCTCTGTGATCTACGTGCCTCTCTCGAAGCCTATCTGGTTGACCAGAACCCGGACAAGGCCTATGATGGGATATTGACCACCGACGGGGTTCATCTGAATGCGGCAGGAAATCGCTTTGTTGCAAATTTCATGCTCAAGGAGCTTCGGAGCGTACTTGGACTCTAGTCGATGTACGGAATGGTCAGCGGTCCTTCCGGTACCACAGCGACAGGTGTGTCAGGCCGGTTCAGACGTGCCAATTCAGCATCAATCGCACCGCGCACATCCTCAATAGGTGTCAAGTGAGCTCTTCGAACCAGTTTTGGATCCAGCTCACTGAATAGACTGACGCGGCAAGTCCGTAGGATCTGCAGAAGTTTTTGGGTCTGCCACTGGTCGGGCTCACTGAAATCAGGGCTTCGGATCGCCGCCCAGGCTTCCTCAACGGTTATCCAGCGAAGCAGTTGATTTTTGAATGCACCATGTTCAGGAAATCCATCATTGCACCGGGATGCAGTGATGATCAGTCCATCCTTTGTCGTGATGGTACGGGCGGCGGACATTCCCTTGACACTCTGGTACAGGTTTAGGTCAAGGGGAAAACCACTGTTGGTCGTGACTACAATCGGGAATGCTTCCTTAACACAAACCATTGCGGTCTCTCTGGAAAAAGCGCATCCCGCTTCATGAGCAGAGGTGACCTCTCCACAGAAATATCCTGTGATCTGCCGGTCCGTGTTGAGCGTCACATTCACCAAAAAATCTATGGGCAGTAATCCTCCAGCTGCACGAACATGATTCTGGGTTGGATTCCCCTCCAGAACGCCCCAAGTACTCTTTGGATGGGCAATATTTGTGAACCCGTGATAGGATTGGATGGCATTCAAATCAGCGATCCCCGGGAAAACTGCCTTGTAGCCTCCGCTAAATCCTGCCATAAAATGCGGTTCAATGAATCCCATCAGAATTCGACGATCCGCCTTTACATAATCTGCCGTATAGAAAACATCGTAACCGTAGGGACTGTGGCCTGCGCGGAGTAGGGTACTGGCGTTTCGGGAATCATGATTGATAATACGGTACTTGGCCACGATTTCTGGGCCAACCATTTGAAGTAACTCCTCATGCGTGTTGCCGCGGTGCGCGCCTGTCCCAACGATAATGGTAACGTCCTCTTGTTTGATTTCTCTGAGTTCTTCAAAAAGCCATGGTAGGAGGCGGTCACTGGGGAGTGCACGGGTAATGTCTGGGATTACAACTGCAAGGGATTCACCGGTGGTGATGAGTTCGCGAAGGGGCTGCGTACCGTAAGGATTCCGAACGGATTCAATGAATGCTGCATGTTCATCTGGCAGGCCTTCTACATAGCGCGGACGCAGTACGGTGGTATTGAGTCCTTCAAGGTTCAAAGGCAAACCTTGAGAGCCGTAATCCAGCTGTACGGTGTTTGCCCGGTTACTCATATCCCTGTTGTGGCTCTATTGAGGGGGATGCCTCAATGAGATCCGCCAGATTATCCAGGGCAGCCATTTGATCACGCTGCATCAGTGGACGAATCACAGGCAGAATTGCCCTGCTGATAAATGATGATCCATGCATAACGATGGTTTGCTGTACGCGGGATCCCTCTCCTAATGTCTGAAACGTAACAGAACGGTAACCTGAATAATGCTCGGTTTCAATCTCTGCGCGGTATTCTTCCATTGGAATGATAGATGTAACCGTTTCGAGGCGGGAGCTGCCGCTGGCAAATTCCATACGGAAAGATGCACCGAGATCAAATGGTTGGCCACCGATGGTTTCCATGTGTTCCAGATTTCGTTGCCAGAGTTTTTGTCGGTCCAGATCCAGGAAGGTGGCCCATGAATCGGCAACCGGAGCCTTCACGCGCGCAGTTGCCGTATAGCGGACTTCGTCAACAAATAGACCTATGATAATGAGTGCAAGTACGGCCGCTGCAAGAATCACAGAAACCGTATACAGAAATTGCTTCATGGCCTACCAGTAGTGGTTAATGTAATGGGAAGATCATATTCAGAACAAGATTGTACGCCATAAATAACACCTTGGATACCATGACGAATGAACAGTCATCCATACCAGCCCCGAGAGGACGTGCTACAGCCACGAATCCTCCCACCAGATTTGATCCGGTCAGCATAGAACTGGACCTGGATGCTCTTGAGCCAAGTGAATTGAGGCAAACCTCCACCCAGTTCTTTGAAGATACTTCGAGATCTATTCTTGTGAGCAATGACTCTCCAGATGTTGGATATAATTGGGGGCTTAATCCATACCGTGGTTGCGAGCATGGTTGCATCTATTGTTATGCGCGTCCGAGTCACGAATATCTGGGATGGAGTGCAGGGCTTGATTTTGAGACAAAAATTTTAATTAAACGCAATGCCCCCGAGCTTTTGAGCAAGGAATTGAGAAAGCGTTCCTGGAAACCAGTCGTTGTTTCACTTTCCGGGAATACGGATCCGTACCAGCCTGCAGAGCGTCGATTTAAGTTAACCCGTGGCTGTCTGCAAACTCTTTCAGACCATCGTAATCCAGTCGGCATTATCACGAAGAACCATCTCGTAACACGTGATATAGATATCCTGGCTCCGATAGCACGGCTGAATTTGGCACAGGTAATGATTTCGGTTACAACACTGCGTAGCGAAATTACCCGTGTCATGGAGCCCCGCACAAGCATCCCAGCGCGCCGTTTGGATGCAATTCAGGCGCTCTCTGAAGCGGGGATTCCTACTGGCGTGATGGTTGCTCCTGTGGTTCCAGGCTTGACGGACGAGGAGCTTCCGGCGATTCTTGAGGCTGCAGCCAAGCGAGGAGCGACGCGGGCCGGATACATCGTACTCCGATTGCCGGGACCGGTCGCCCCACTTTTTGAAGACTGGCTGGATCGGGTGATGCCAGAGCGCAAGGACAAAATTATCGGTCGAATCAGGGAGGTTCGTTCGGGGCGGCTCAATGATCCACGGTTTAGGCACCGGATGCGCGGAGAAGGGGAGTGGGCAAATTTCCTAAAAAATCTCTTTGAGATGACATGCAGGCGATACAAGTTCAATCAATCAAAGGAGCCACTGCGTACCGATTTATTTATCCGGAATCCAAGCAACCAACTCGATCTGTTTGACCAGGATGATTCAGGTGTAGCCTGGTCTGGATAGACAAACCGCATCTGCCTGGGAATCCCGAGGTGTTCCCGGATTGGTCGATGGTACGCTCCATTGGCTGGCAGAAAATCCCTACCACGAAAGTCGTCAAAAATTTCTTATTGGACCTCAGGTCCCGGTCACGCGCACACATCGCCTTCGGTAAGCGAGCAAGCTTTCTGGATCATGGCATCCAGAACATTCAGGTCTACATCACTTAACCGCTTGATATAGAGGCAACTCTTGCCTCGGGTATATTTACCCAATTTCGCCAAGGCGGCTTCATGGCGATTCAGTCCACCGGACAAGTATATGCTGAAGGCTCTTTTTCGAGGAGAAAATCCGACTTGGAACCATTCGCCAGTCCGGCCCGACGCATAACGATAGTGAAACTGGCCGAAGCCAATAATGCTGGGCCCCCACATTTTTGGGGAATCCCCTGTGGCCATCCCCATCATACGCAGCAGAATAGCACTGTCCGCTTGTTGGTCAGGGCGCTCCAGGGCCTCAAGGAATTCCTGGACGCTCGCATTGGTCGGCTGAGTTTTGAGTTGTGACATTGGTTCATTCTTTGCGCAGTTAAATATAAACGCTGTTGATTTTTGAGGCAATTTTGCGGGACTATAACCAAAGTTCCATCTTTCTTTATAATTCCCAAACGTTTTCAGTATAGAAGGTCAGTTATTGAGATTCCTCCTGAACGTATTGAAGTTTCCAGGGATCTGAACTACTATGGGTTGTCTTGGAAACTTTGTTGGGAGCGCCAGGCTAACTGGCAAAAAAAAAAAATGTAACGAACGCCAGGCTAACTGGCATAAGTGTAGCAGGTGCAAGTCCTGCAGTATGAAGTTTAACCAAAACACATATTTCCGCGAGCCGTGCGTTGTGATCCGTGAGGGTCCCGATGAAGTGTCGGCAGCGGTGCGTGTGGCCGGAGCTATTGAGCAACGAAATATGCATTATCTGGGTCGTCGAGGCTGTGTTACAGGTCGAAGGCACCATGTAGGTCATCGTTATGGTGAGAGGATCTACAGGCCCACGGTGTCCAGGAACTCAGGGACGCACGTACGCACTTTGCCGGGACCTGGGAGGTCTCCATCTTGCCCTGTAGTCGTACGGGGCCGCTTAGAGAAGGCGGAAGACGCCGAAGCCTAAGATGCACGAGATGGAGAAGTCAGATAGAGGCATAGTAGTGAGGAAGACCGCGAACAAGGAGCCATCCGCGGAGCGGTCGGAGCGAAGGCCTCTACCCGAGGGGAATCCGCAAGATCCCACCACACACCATGCGCAGAAATGGGCGCGTGTGCACCAGGGGATTGAGCGGATACGGGAAGTCGTACAACGGAACCCGAAGTTTACAACGCTCTTGCACCACATCAGCGTGGAATCACTGACGGCGGCGTTTTTCGCATTAAAGCGAGAAGCGTCCCCTGGGGTGGACAACGTGACGTGGGAGGAGTATAGCGTGGACTTGGACCGCAACCTTGCGGATCTCTGCACACGCGTACACCGTGGATCGTTTCGAGCGACCCCCAGCAGGCGGGTGAATATACCGAAGCCTGATGGAGGCACACGACCGCTTGGGATCGCAGCGCTGGAGGACAAGATCGTCCAGACCGCGATGGTAAAATGTATCTTAGAGCCCATTTATGAAAATGAGTTCTGCGGGTTCAGCTATGGATTCAGGCCGGGGCGCAGTGCCCATGATGGACTGGATGCCGTCGCGTATGTGATTGAACGCCGGAGGGTCAACTATGTGGTGGATGCGGACATTCGGAAATTCTTTGACATGGTGGATCAGGAGTGGTTACTCCGCTTCCTGGAACACCGGATTGCAGATCAACGGGTGCTCCGACTCATCACAAAATTTCTGAAGGCGGGGGTGATGGAGGATGGGAACTGGCAGGAAAGTAGGCGAGGCACGCCGCAAGGCGCGGTGATCTCTCCGATTCTGGCCAACATCTACCTTCATTACGTGCTGGACTTATGGTTTGAGTCCCAGCGCAAATCACGCAAGATCGGTGGAGAGTCGTATATCGTTCGTTATGCGGACGATTTTGTGGTATGTTTTCAGTATAAGGAGGAGGCGGAGAAGTTTCTACGTGCATTGCGGGCCCGACTGGAGAAATTCGGATTGAGTCTGCATCCAGACAAAACGCGACTGATCGAATTTGGTCGCAACGCGATGGAGCACCGTAGAAAACGGGGAGACGGCAAGCCGAAGACCTTTGACTTTCTGGGATTTACACATTACTGTCGTAAAACCCGCAAGGGGTCATTTGGGCTGGGTCGTAAGCCAATCGCGAAGCGCATGGTGCGCTTCATAAAACGAATTCGTAGGGAGCTATGGCGCCGGATGCACGAAAGCGTGCATGATACGGGCCTATGGCTTGGCCAAGTTCTTAATGGATGGCTGAATTACTATGCCGTACCATGGAGTTATCGGTACCTATGGAGATGTTTTAAGTGCTTGAAATGGGTATGGCTGTGTATCCTACGTCGACGATCCCAGAAGGATCGGACCACATGGGAGCAGTTGGATATCCTCATTGAGCGCTATTGGCCGAAGCTGAACATACGACACGACTGGCCGGCGAGACGATTTTCCGTCAAGCACGCGAGTGTAACCCAAGGGAGGAGCCGGATGCGTTAACGCGCACGTCCGGATCTGTGCGGGGGGCCCGAGGAAACTCGGGTCCCTACCGCGATGAACGCCAGGCTAACTGGCATAAGTGTAGCAGGTGCAAGTCCTGCAGTATGAAGTTTAACCAAAACACATATTTCCGCGAGCCGTGCGTTGTGATCCGTGAGGGTCCCGATGAAGTGTCGGCAGCGGTGCGTGTGGCCGGAGCTATTGAGCAACGAAATATGCATTATCTGGGTCGTCGAGGCTGTGTTACAGGTCGAAGGCACCATGTAGGTCATCGTTATGGTGAGAGGATCTACAGGCCCACGGTGTCCAGGAACTCAGGGACGCACGTACGCACTTTGCCGGGACCTGGGAGGTCTCCATCTTGCCCTGTAGTCGTACGGGGCCGCTTAGAGAAGGCGGAAGACGCCGAAGCCTAAGATGCACGAGATGGAGAAGTCAGATAGAGGCATAGTAGTGAGGAAGACCGCGAACAAGGAGCCATCCGCGGAGCGGTCGGAGCGAAGGCCTCTACCCGAGGGGAATCCGCAAGATCCCACCACACACCATGCGCAGAAATGGGCGCGTGTGCACCAGGGGATTGAGCGGATACGGGAAGTCGTACAACGGAACCCGAAGGAGAAACTTACAACGCTCTTGCACCACATCAGCGTGGAATCACTGACGGCGGCGTTTTTCGCATTAAAGCGAGAAGCGTCCCCTGGGGTGGACAACGTGACGTGGGAGGAGTATAGCGTGGACTTGGACCGCAACCTTGCGGATCTCTGCACACGCGTACACCGTGGATCGTTTCGAGCGACCCCCAGCAGGCGGGTGAATATACCGAAGCCTGATGGAGGCACACGACCGCTTGGGATCGCAGCGCTGGAGGACAAGATCGTCCAGACCGCGATGGTAAAATGTATCTTAGAGCCCATTTATGAAAATGAGTTCTGCGGGTTCAGCTATGGATTCAGGCCGGGGCGCAGTGCCCATGATGGACTGGATGCCGTCGCGTATGTGATCGAACGCCGGAGGGTCAACTATGTGGTGGACGCGGACATTCGGAAATTCTTTGACATGGTGGATCAGGAGTGGTTACTCCGCTTCCTGGAACACCGGATTGCAGATCAACGGGTGCTCCGACTCATCACAAAATTTCTGAAGGCGGGGGTGATGGAGGATGGGAACTGGCAGGAAAGTAGGCGAGGCACGCCGCAAGGCGCGGTGATCTCTCCGATTCTGGCCAACATCTACCTTCATTACGTGCTGGACTTATGGTTTGAGTCCCAGCGCAAATCACGCAAGATCGGTGGAGAGTCGTATATCGTTCGTTATGCGGACGATTTTGTGGTATGTTTTCAGTATAAGGAGGAGGCGGAGAAGTTTCTACGTGCATTGCGGGCCCGACTGGAGAAATTCGGATTGAGTCTGCATCCAGACAAAACGCGACTGATCGAATTTGGTCGCAACGCGATGGAGCACCGTAGAAAACGGGGAGACGGCAAGCCGAAGACCTTTGACTTTCTGGGATTTACACATTACTGTCGTAAAACCCGTAAGGGGTCATTTGGGCTGGGCCGTAAGCCAATCGCGAAGCGCATGGTGCGCTTCATAAAACGAATTCGTAGGGAGCTATGGCGCCGGATGCACGAAAGCGTGCATGATACGGGCCTATGGCTTGGCCAAGTTCTTAATGGATGGCTGAATTACTATGCCGTACCATGGAGTTATCGGTACCTATGGAGATGTTTTAAGTGCTTGAAATGGGTATGGCTGTGTATCCTACGTCGACGATCCCAGAAGGATCGGACCACATGGGAGCAGTTGGATATCCTCATTGAGCGCTATTGGCCGAAGCTGAACATACGACACGACTGGCCGGCGAGACGATTTTCCGTCAAGCACGCGAGTGTAACCCAAGGGAGGAGCCGGATGCGTTAACGCGCACGTCCGGATCTGTGCGGGGGGCCCGAGGAAACTCGGGTCCCTACCGCGATGAACGCCAGGCTAACTGGCATAAGTGTAGCAGGTGCAAGTCCTGCAATATGAAGTTTAACCAAAACACATATTTCCGCGAGCCGTGCGTTGTGATCCGTGAGGGTCCCGATGAAGTGTCGGCAGCGGTGCGTGTGGCCGGAGCTATTGAGCAACGAAATATGCATTATCTGGGTCGCCGAGGCTGTGTTACAGGTCGAAGGCACCATGTAGGTCATCGTTATGGTGAGAGGATCTACAGGCCCACGGTGTCCAGGAACTCAGGGACGCACGTACGCACTTTGCCGGGACCTGGGAGGTCTCCATCTTGCCCTGTAGTCGTACGGGGCCGCTTAGAGAAGGCGGAAGACGCCGAAGCCTAAGATGCACGAGATGGAGAAGTCAGATAGAGGCATAGTAGTGAGGAAGACCGCGAACAAGGAGCCATCCGCGGAGCGGTCGGAGCGAAGGCCTCTACCCGAGGGGAATCCGCAAGATCCCACCACACACCATGCGCAGAAATGGGCGCGTGTGCACCAGGGGATTGAGCGGATACGGGAAGTCGTACAACGGAACCCGAAGGAGAAACTTACAACGCTCTTGCACCACATCAGCGTGGAATCACTGACGGCGGCGTTTTTCGCATTAAAGCGAGAAGCGTCCCCTGGGGTGGACAACGTGACGTGGGAGGAGTATAGCGTGGACTTGGACCGCAACCTTGCGGATCTCTGCACACGTGTACACCGTGGATCGTTTCGAGCGACCCCCAGCAGGCGGGTGAATATACCGAAGCCTGATGGAGGCACACGACCGCTTGGGATCGCAGCGCTGGAGGACAAGATCGTCCAGACCGCGATGGTAAAATGTATCTTAGAGCCCATTTATGAAAATGAGTTCTGCGGGTTCAGCTATGGATTCAGGCCGGGGCGCAGTGCCCATGATGGACTGGATGCCGTCGCGTATGTGATCGAACGCCGGAGGGTAAACTATGTGGTGGATGCGGACATTCGGAAATTCTTTGACATGGTGGATCAGGAGTGGTTACTCCGCTTCCTGGAACACCGGATCGCAGATCAACGGGTGCTCCGACTCATCACAAAATTTCTGAAGGCGGGGGTGATGGAGGATGGGAACTGGCAGGAAAGTAGGCGAGGCACGCCGCAAGGCGCGGTGATCTCTCCGATTCTGGCCAACATCTACCTTCATTACGTGCTGGACTTATGGTTTGAGTCCCAGCGCAAATCACGCAAGATCGGTGGAGAGTCGTATATCGTTCGTTATGCGGACGATTTTGTGGAAAGTATAAGGAGGAGGCGGAGAAGTTTCTACGTGCATTGCGGGCCCGACTGGAGAAATTCGGATTGAGTCTGCATCCAGACAAAACGCGACTGATCGAATTTGGTCGCAACGCGATGGAGCACCGTAGAAAACGGGGAGACGGCAAGCCGAAGACCTTTGACTTTCTGGGATTTACACATTACTGTCGTAAAACCCGCAAGGGGTCATTTGGGCTGGGTCGTAAGCCAATCGCGAAGCGCATGGTGCGCTTCATAAAACGAATTCGTAGGGAGCTATGGCGCCGGATGCACGAAAGCGTGCATGATACGGGCCTATGGCTTGGCCAAGTTCTTAATGGATGGCTGAATTACTATGCCGTACCATGGAGTTATCGGTACCTATGGAGATGTTTTAAGTGCTTGAAATGGGTATGGCTGTGTATCCTACGTCGACGATCCCAGAAGGATCGAACCACGTGGGAGCAGTTGGATATCCTCATTGAGCGCTATTGGCCGAAGCTGAACATACGACACGACTGGCCGGCGAGACGATTTTCCGTCAAGCACGCGAGTGTAACCCAAGGGAGGAGCCGGATGCGTTAACGCGCACGTCCGGATCTGTGCGGGGGGCCCGAGGAAACTCGGGTCCCTACCGCGATGGGTGCAAGTCCCGTAGTATGAAGATGCAACCAATCACATACTTCCTCGAGCCGTGCGTTGTGCCCCGCGAGGGTCACGACGAAGCGTCGGTAGAGGTGCGTGTGGCCGGAGCTATTGAGCAACGAAATCGTTATCGTCTGGGTCGCCGAGGCTGTCCAAGTGGTCGAAGGCAACATGTATGTCACCGCCATGGCGAGGCGGCATACAGGCCCACGGTGTCTAAGAACTCGGGGACATATGTACGCATTTTGTCGGGACCTGTGAGGGCTCTATCCTGTCCTAAACGCAGAGTTGGGATCGCGCAGGGAAGGCGGAAGACGCCGAAGCCTGCGATGCACGGGATGGAGCAGTCAGATGGGGACATAGTAGTGAAGAAGGCGGCGAACAAGGGGCGACCTGCGGAGTCGCTGGAGCGAAGGTCCCCACCCAAGGGGAAGCTGGGAGATCCGGGCTCACGCCATACACAGAGATGGATCAGTGAGTTTATGGGATCAATCGGCTACGGCAATTCTGCCGTTATGCACGCCGGTGCGACCCGAGGGAGGAGCCGGATGCGTTAACGCGCACGTCCGGATCTGTGCGGGGGGCCCGGAGCAATCCGGGTCCCTACCGCGATACATGATTGGCCAAGCGGTGCACTCCAGCATAAGTCCCTCACCTGATTTACAGGTCGTTCGCACGCCAGAGATACCAGCTGGCAACACTTCGGAATGGTTTCCAATTGTCCCCCAACGAGTTAAGCTCTGAAGGTTTGGGGAGGTCCTCCAAGTCGTAGGCGATCTTATATCCGCGGCGAATCCCCAAGTCGGTAACCGGCCATACATCTGGGCGTCCCAAGTTGAAAATCAGGAGCATCTGAACCGTCCAGATCCCGATCCCCCGGTGCGTGGTCAGTGCTTCAATGATCTCTTCGTCGCTTAAGGTCTGGATGCGCGTTCGATCCGGCAGTGTGCCATCCTTTGCACTCGCGGCCAAGCTGCGGATTGTATTTTCCTTTGCCTGGGAGAGTCCTACCGATCTGAGTGTGCCGAGTGGGGTCTCGAGGAGGGCATCAGGTTCAGGAGGGCCGCCAAACAGGTCAAACAGTCGGCCTTGGATCGCTTTCCCGGCGTGCCTCGAAATTTGTTGGAAGATCACAGAGCGTACCAGTTCCTGGAAGGGACTCCACTCATCGGTCAGTAACAGTTCAAAGGGACCCACACGGGCAATCAGGCTGGCCATGCGAGGGTCTGAGGCCCTGAGAGCATGCAGTGCTTCGTCAATATCGTAAGGGGGCATTCTAAAAAGAAATCGGGTTAAAATTCTTCATGAAAAATTCACAATTATTTACTGTAACCTTTATGGAAGCGCTTCCGTAAGGGGTTGTTAGAGTGAGTCACCAACTTCAACACCAAACCTAACAAAACCATGAAAACCCTTTTTGCATTTTGCTTTTCAGCACTTCTCGCCCTACCCGTTTTTGCACAGGATGTTGCAAGCATCCTTGAAGACGACAACATTCGTTGGAATCTTGCAGCCGCACAAATTGAGACCTCTTTGGACTCAGAGTACCAGTCAGTTCGTGAACAGACATTGAAGAACGCAATCGTGTTGGCGACACTCTATCGTGACAAGTTCGACTTGAGTGACCAAGGGTCGTTGTTGCGTAAAGTCTACAAAGAGTCGAAGTCTGATCAAAATCACAAGCTCGCATTGGCACTACTTCACACCATTGGCGGTGTCAGAGCACAGGACTTTTTAGCTCGCAATGAAACAGAGGCCGAATCGGATGAAGTTCGCCTGGTCCTGGCATCCGTCTTGAACGAGTACTACAACAGTCGTCAGACCACATCCGTCATCGGGTAGCTCCAAGCTTGATTCAAATCCTGTCGTCGGTTTGGATCGCATAAATTAAGAGGGCACACAGTGGGTTCACCGTGTGCCCTCTTTTTGGATCTATACATTTAATCCCATATTATTCATCACAAATTTTCCCAAGGCTCCAAAGTGCGTCTTTGGTTGTGAGGAGTCAGGATTTTTTGTATAAGATGGAATCTGCGAGTTGGCCTTCACGATTGGGGCGCCCCCCGAGACCATTCTCGCATATTTTCCGGGTTGATTGAGGTAGATTTCCGGTCAACCCATTCCTCATGTGCAGTCCAGTCCTACAGCGAGGTATGTTTCGCTCTACACTCGTTCCAAGAATCACCTCCGGGGAGGATTTTCGCTTCGGAGTCCGGCCCGAAGCAGGCACGAATTCCGGGTGTAGCGGAAAGGCTCAGCTTCAATATTCCGGTATTGTGTACCATTGCAACTGCTGAAAGTGTTCCAGGAAACGCTTCCAGGCCTGTACGGCTGACTGGGCGATATAAAAGGTTACATAGCGGCCATGACGTGCTATGGTTGCACCGACCTTCAGCACACACAGTCGGAAGCGGCGAATGTGCATGTGCGCCTCTTCCCGATCGGGGTCCGGGGAGTCCTCCGTCTCCAAGGCACCCCCCGTTGATTCGTCCAGCACAGCTCCAGGTAGATTCGTTTGACGCAGCCCCTGGGCGCATTGCGTTGGCGCCGGTGGAGTCTGTTCAGACGATGGCGTCTCATCCAACGGTGGAGGCGGACTATGCAAGTTGCATCGACTGATGTGAAGAAGCTGGTAGGCCAGCATGTACACCTGGAGGCGCACATCATTCTCCGCGCCGACCTCCGCATCGGGATCCACTTCGTATGTACGCTCAATCGGTCTCTGACGGTAATGCGACTTGGGACGTGGAGAGGACGACAATGATGCGCTGCAGGCGATTTTCATCTCGCCCTGATGCATCTCCGCCTTTCCGCGTTGACTGTACATGGGAACCAACTTCTGACCTGGATACATCTCCGCATCAAGATTGGTCACCAAAAAATAGACCCTGTCATATAGCTCTCCCGGGCGCGACTTGATCACCAATACCACCCGACGAGTACATTCCCACGACTTCGCACCATAGGTCAATTCAATGCAGGTCATATCCTCCAACGGGCGATCCTTCACGTACTTTGCGGCCATCTGCTCCAGTGTCTTGTTCTTGCGTAGACGCATGAGATAGCCAATATTTTCGGTCTCCAGTCGTGTACACAACGCACCACTATTGAAGCCGGCGTCCATACGGACAATGACCTGGTCGGCGACATGCTGGCGCACCGCATGGGCGATGGGAACGATGAAGTCCTCGCAATCGGTGACCTCGCGCTGAGTTCCCGGACGCAATTGCGCCCCGAGCACATCCCCACTCTCCCCGCACGAAGCAATCAGGGGAAGGAAGATGGTCCGCTTATAATGCCCATGATACTTGCTGCCAAGCTGGTTGCCGTGTGCATCCACGGGCATCGCATCCACATCAATGACCACTTCATCGCGCCGCCGTCCACCGTTTTGGACCAGCATATGCTCCATCCCCACCTTCAGAAGCCCTGCCTTCAAGTGAACCAGATTCTGTACCATGCCCAGCAGACCCACCAAGCGGGACATGGTCGGCTGCGATGCCAACGTACGATCCGATCCGACTACCCCATCCCCCCGGCTCGTACTGGTGGACACACCAAAGGCCGCATCCCGACTGAGTGCATCCGTCCATAACGAACTCCAGCCCTGCATTAACTGAAGCAGCCACTGCAAAAGCAGTTCAAACAAAGGATAGTGGATACGATGTGGATCCCGAGGATCGTGCAGTCGATCGGTCAAAAAGTCCAGGATTCCGATGCGATCAATCACCGACCGCAACAAGAATGCGCCTGCGTCCGAGGTCGTATGGTTGCGACTAGACGATTTGATCCGAATTGACTGGTTGAAGGGAAGCACAAAAAGAGGCTCAGAAGACGGGGACATGGGATCACCTTGAGGGTGAAATGAGTAGATAATTCTTAAACAGGTCAGTAGACTTGATTCAGAACGAAAACAGAGGTTTATTCGATCAAAATCCACGAAAAACAGGGCTAATCGCCCAATGAATGGAACAAATATAGCAGGATAAGGCTCCCCAGATGCTTATCAATACGAAACTGCTAAATTGAGATGAATATTATGGGTTAATGGCACTAAATGGACACTTTTAAGCCTCGTGTCCGTATACATAGGTTTTTAAATGTCCCTAAACACGGAGGCACCATACGCAAACCACTGATGGCACAAACCTTTTCTGTTACTGTTTTGGTATATGAAGATGGTACACTGGCGGTTACTGGTAGCGATATTACTGGACTGATAATTGAGGTCCGCACATGCGATGAGTTGTTGGTTGAACTGCCACGAGTTGCTTCTGACTTATTGCGGTTAAACCATGGCTTAACTGATGAATAAATCGCAAAAGCTGTGTTGTGCATAGAGTTTGAACTCGTCACAGACACTGTTTCCCAACAAAAACCCAGTTCCTTGACTTCACTACCGGGAGTGCTCTGGAGTAGCGATGGACGTTCACATTCTCTGCAATATGCGTAAGCTATGGCGGGGTATGAACGGGAGATTTTGAAGTTGCTAAAAAGGAATGGATTCTCCGTAAAACGTAACCCGTGAGGCAGCCACGTAATCTGGGGCAATGGCAAGACAAATGTGTCTGTTCCAGCAAAAATCAAAAAGCGCCATACGGCCAACGGAATACTCAAAGCAGGGGGGATCAACAAAAAGGTTTAGGCCAATCTTCACGTACTTGGCGACTAAATCCTTGTATTTCTATATTGAAACAGAGATACGATCAAGAGATCGCTAAGCACTTGATTTAGTGCAATTGAGTATATAAATCCCCTTTTTTGTGAACCATGTGTCCTTCTTTATGAATGTTGGTCCTCTGTTTGGGCATCCCCTTGGGCTTCCGCCCATTTGGTGGCTTGGTTACGCGCTTCAAGTATGAGTATAATAGAATGTGGGGATTTTCTCAGTGCAATGGCCATCGGAAGAATCCTTGAGGAATTACAAGTATATTATCCAGAACCCGACTATTCTACTATGGATAAACATTTGGCCATGGTAGAAAAAATCGCTACTGCCCTGGGACAAATAGAAGTGTTTTCAGATAAAAATCGTGAGGATCTTAAAGGTTTTTCTGCCAAACTATTTAAGGTCGTTGAAAGGGTTGAACGAAGTATAGAAAACATCAGAGCTCTGCCCGAAAATGTAACTTGGAGACAAAAAGCATATACCAAATTGGAGCATCTCGCAAATCGGATTGAAGATATTGCTGAAACGTCTGCGCTCGCCGCAAGCAAAAAATTTACCAGAACAATAGAGGTAGAAGTACGGAGCTTGATGAATGTGCCAGCGGACGATTGAGCAGGTCCCAAAGTTTAAGTGAGGACTCAAGAAACTACGTAGGCACCGAGGATTATCTAGCCTGAATTCCCGGGAAGTATAGAATTGATCCAATAAGATAGAGAATCCCCGTTGAAGCATGCAGATTTGCGGAGTATTCATTGTTTTTTATGAAGTGATGAACAAGATGCCACTACTATAAACTTTCTTCCCGCCTCTGAACTCCCTCCGATTTTTCCAAGAATAATCATACATAATCGCTGTTATAGGTGCAAAGGATCCTCTTTTTTGTCTTTTTGATCTATCTTAGGCAAATCAGGTTGATTCTTTGTGTGTTTGTAGTATATTGGCTATTACTTCATACTTCACTATATAACATGGAACGCCGCTCCGATTTCTTTGCCCAGCCCGATGGTCGCCCCATGCGACAATACGAAGCCCTTCGTGCCTATCTTCACGAAGGATGCTCCATTGAAGATGCCGCTGAACGAGGCGGCTATGCCATCGGATCTTTCCGCAATCTCCTTACGCGCTTCAATAAAAACCCCTCCTCGAATTTCTTTTGGAAGCCACCCAAACCCGTCTTATCCGAAGCCAAGCCTCCCGACCCAAGGCAGGAACGGATTCTCATCCTCCGCAAACAACAGGGCATGACCATTGGTCAAATTCAGCAGGTGTTGAAAAAAGAGCAGATCCCTGCGAGTCTTGGGTATATCCACAAGATCTTCCGGCAGGAAAACATTTCCCGTCTCCCTCGCCGGTCTGCTCATCCACCTGCCCCAAGAACGGTGATTGCGGACCGCCGCCGGCTTGACCTGAGCCCGAAGACGTTCCACACCGCGTTTGCAGGATTGTTTTTGTTTGCGTTTGATCTGGCCCGAATGGGACTTGATGAAATGTTGGAGCATGTAAAGATGCCCGGTACAAGCAAGATCCCCGCCGGCTGTGCGGTTCGCTCGCTCTTAGCATTGAAGCTCGCTGGCATTGGGCGCCCCTCTCATGGGATGGCCGAAACGTTGGATCAGGGCCTTGCGCTATTTACCGGTCTCAATGCGATTCCCAAACGGACCACCCTCACCGAATACTCCATCCAGGTGGATCCGACCTTTGCAGGGCCGCTGATGAACCAGTGGTATCACGCCGCGGCACAATTGGCGAACGTTGTAGGAGAGGGGGGCTCCCTGGATTTGGATTTTCACACCATTCCCTACCATGGAGATCAGGCGCTATTAGAGAAACACTTTGTCTCCAAGCGGAGTCGGCGCCAACGTGGAATTCTCACCCTGCTTGCACGAGATGCGGATGCCCATGTGTTTTGCTATGCCGATACGACCATCGAAAAGCAAACCCAGAATGATGCGATTCTTCGCTTTGTGAACGACTGGAAAGCCCGAACGGGAAACGTTCCCGGCGAGCTTGTCTTTGACAGCCGGTTCACGGTCTATCATAACTTGGCGGAACTGGATAAACAGGGGATTGACTTCATTACACTGCGGCGCCGTTATGCAGCACTGATGCAGCGAGTCCATACGTTGGATCCATCGGCATGGACCAAAATGCGACTCTCCAATATCGGACGCGCCTATCGGACTCCGAGTGTGGTGGATGAAACCGTTGAATTGCGAAACTATCCCAAACCACTCCGACAACTTCTCATCAAAAATCTAGGCCATGATAAACCCACGATTCTCATTACCAATCAAATGAAGCGCACTGCCTCCAAACTCATTGATCGGTATGCGCGCCGCATGGTCATTGAAAATGTCATTAGCGACGCCATTGACTTCTTTCACATGGATGCATTGAGCTCCGCCGTGCCCATGCGAATCAATGTAGATATTCAGTTAACCGTGATGGCCAGTGTGCTTTATCGCCTTTTGGGCGTCCGAGTCGGACACCGTTATGAAAAATCCGAAGCAAGAACCATCTATCGGGATTTGGTCAAGCATAACGGAAAAGTAACCATCACCCAAGACGAAATTCTGGTCCAGTTGCGAGTAAGGGCCAAAACCAACTATTTGATCGCGGCGGGATATCCTGAATTACGACAGAGAATCCCATGGCTTAACAATAAAATCCTCCGGGTTCAGTTCTCGAAACGCCCCTGAAATTCACACCACAAAATCATCCCGGGAATTCAGGCTAGTAAGGTTCAGGACATCCTGAGTAGTCTTGCCACTGATATAATACCCTTCTTTCTTGCGAACCTTGCTCCCGTCTGATCCTTATTATGAACCGCTTCCCTCTCCAGTACCTTCCTCTGGTTCAGAAACCTGTCGCCGTAGCAGGCGTCGCCATGAGGTGAATTCAGTCCGATAATTGAGACCGAGTCCGGTTTCTCTGTTAATGAGAGATTCGCTCAATATATCTCCTTCACGTCGGTAAAAGAATTCTACTGCTACAGAGGGGCTCAACTGAATTTGCACAATAAACTCCCCTTCAATCCCCTGTGGAGCAATCTCTTCCGTGCTCAGTCCCCGGTAGATTCCCTGACCACGAATCAGCAGGCGCTCACCCAGGAGCCTGAATGCAATATCTGCAGATACATCCAAGTCCTGAACCGTCTCATCACTTTGTACTCCTAATCTAAAATCAGCCTGTGGAATCACCTGACTCAAATATCGGTTCAGTTGACTCACTACAAGACTGGATACACTGTTCACGGCAGAACTTGCCAGGATCCCGCTGCGCGCGCCATCGGCAGATAGTAAAAAAGAATTCGTGAGTAAAACACTCGTCGCATGCTCTGCTGCAAGATCTGGCCGGTTCAGGTAGGAATCCAGAAGCGGTGTGTCACTAATGGCTTCCTGCCTTTGATCAACATCCAGTGCCAAGTCGATCAGGACGGCATTCAAGGTTCCAGACACATCCAGGTTCACAATGACGGGTAGACTCGTTTTGATGGCCCCACCGACATCTTCAGGCAGGCCGCTGCGCGAAGCACGGGTACGGTAGGCTCCCTGAATATCAAGCACCGGGTTGAGAGGTTCTCCGTTCCAGATAATTGTACCGGAGTCAATCAGGAAGCGTCTAATGAATACCTCCCCTGCTGTGAAGAGATAATCCCCAGAAGAGATCTCAAAGGAGCCGTAGGTTGCCATATCTCCTCCGGTTCGCTGGATCTGTACACGAGCCGTTCCGATCCCATTAATCACATCCCCCAGGAGTGGATCAACGACAAGGTGAATGCTGGATCCAGGTGGCCCAACAAGGTTGAGGTCCATATCTAATCCATCCCGGAATAAACGCTCCCCTTCAGGACGCTTATCCAAGATATTTTCACGTTGCCGGAAGGAAGTCAATTGCCCCTCTACAGGGAGGGAGGGATCCACATACACAATGAATCCAGGGTCATGGGCGGTGTTTGCTTCCCGGATTGGGATATAGATTTCACTTTGCGGGGTGACGGTCAGGTTGTCTGAACGCAGGAAAGATGTATGGACAGGGCCGGTTAAGGTTGCATCCCCGGATACACGGATATCCCCATAAAAGGGGAGGTCACTCGTATGGGTCTGCACATCCATGATTTGCAGGGAGTCAAAATCCGCCAATGCATCAAAGGACAGAAATTGAAAATCATTCAGGTCCAGTGCCCCATCAAGCCTCGCGGTCCCTCCGCCCGGATCCTGTACGAGCAACTGGTTCACTAGGATTACATCTTCGACTAGGTCGACCGATGCTGTGGCCTCATAGGATGAGTTGAATCGGGGAATCCCAAAGTGACCATTTTCCCAGTCAAGTGATCCACCGAGAATGATATTGTCCAGAGGGCCTTTCAAGTTGATATTCCCGTTAAACCCGCCCCTGAAGTCTGCAAAATCCCGCAAAATCAATTGCAAGAAGGACGCATCCAAGCGCTGTACGTCCATGAAAATGTCAAGAACTCCAGGGCTCTCGGGGCCGGGAGCGACAAAATTTCCGGTTACTGCCATCTGATTGCTTGCATAGAGATAGTCTACCGGTGCTGTCCCGACCGAGTCGATGATCATAGCGATTCTTAGGTCTGAACCACCTGGCAAGAGGATGCTCGAAGCGTGAAGATTCCCCACCAGTCGATTATCAAACGTAAGGGTATCCACCTCCAGTGTGCCGGTAATTTCCGGCATCCAGAGTCCAGTCCACGAAAGATCTGCATCAATCTGCCCCCCGAGGGGACGCCTCAGTTCGAAGATACTTGACAGGTGATTCAGATCAACCCCGTCCAGATTCAATCTCAGGGTGTCGGACGGAAGCCTTGAGAGGCTGCCCTGAACAGTAACGGCCTGTACGTCTTCAAGGAATGGGTTGAGGGTCTCCAGTCTCAGTGGGGTCAACACTGCGGCATCCGCAAACAAATCAATGTCTGCGGGCTGCGAGATATTCCATGCGGCATCTCCAACAGAAATCTGTACATCCTGAATCTGTATCCGTGCCCGATCCGGGAGGAGTTGGATGCCGGAGGACACATACGCCTGAGTAGAAGTATTTTCGCTGCCTGCGTAGAGATCGACAGTTCCAATTCTTCCATCTTGTTTTACCGAGATCCGGGGCGTTCTGAGGATGGCACGGTGATTGGCCAAGGAATCGGCGACCAGATCTAGATCTATTTTCCAGCCCGACTCTATCTCCTGGCGCAAGTCAGCTGTAAGTGTCAGCGCAGCTTCGATCTGGTAAGCTGCGACGTTGTTCAAAGTGAACCGGTCGTCCTGCAACTCAGATCGTAAACGGAGTGTTTCTCCATCGGCTACAATATCCATACTCCCGCGGCTGGTGCTGGAAAATGTCGGTAGCATAGGCAACAGCGCCTCGACGGCAGGATGTGTGTGTAGCTCCCAGCGAAGGGTCATTTCAACAGGGAGCAGTTGCGGTCCCTGTTCGCTCTTATGAATTTCAGGCGGCGAATCGGACATTCCGCCGTCGATAGATGTACTGGGTAGTTCAGACCTCAGGTGAGAGACAAACCGGTCAAACGTCCCTGAAAAAGCATCTGCCCAGGCGGGGCCAGTCCGGGTGAGCGAATTCTGGTCAAATTTGCCGGATATTTCGAGATCCAGAACATCTCCCTGCACCGTGAGACGGGGACCTGTAGCAGTTGTATCGCGCAGCGTGATGGCCCACTCGGTTGGTGGCACAGAAAGGGGGTCGTCTTCCCATATCACGGTGGATGAATCAGTATCAATCTTGACGGAAGCAGAGAGGTCATCCAGTTTGATCCCTGTGCCACGAAGCTCCCAGTCCGCATTCAGTCCAGTTTCAAGCCCGGGAACGGTAAATAAAGTCCCCAGGTCAAATGTAGTTAGCTTGCCCTGAGCGTCATATACAAGATTTTCACTGCCCCAATCTGCCGCAATCCCGGCCGAAATACGGGAATTTTGTTCAAATGCAAATCCACTGAGATTCAGTTGACTGTCGGCGAGGGTCCCCTCCATCCAAAGACTGTCAAGTGCCCGTCCACCAATCATGGAGGGGGAAAGGGCCAGCGAGGCAGACGCAGATGGCGACCGGAATTCCGTTCCCTCGATGGAAAGATGGCCATTGATTGTGCCATTGAGGGTTTGCTCTCCCGTAAAATCATAGGGATTTAGATCGGTTGCAGCCAACTCGGCATCATAGGTCCATGAGATATCGCGGTGGGCTGTACCTCGGAGTTGTCCGCGGCTGCCGGTCTCCGTTGTAATGTCAATGATCCCTGCAACTTCAAGCTCATTCAGGGCACTTCTTCCCTCCACAGAACCTTCAACCTGGATGGCTCCGCCATGCCACATGGTTGAATCCATCACGGGATACAGGTCTACCGGATCAAGAACGCTTGGGCTGATGGAAGCCTCGAAGGATACCTGATTTTCGTCGGCATGGACACTGGAGGAGGGGATCACAATGCGTGAGTGATCAGAAAATGCAATAAAATTCTGCAGCGACCACTGTGCACCATCGCGGTGGATCAGTCCGCCGAGAGACAGGGAATTGGAGAGGAGCACATTGGGGACAATGGCATGGACAAAGTCGGGGGTAAAATAGCTTTGGGGTAGGGAGAAATCAGCGAGCTCCGCGCTGGGCGAAAGTACGCCGAACACGGTTGCTTGGTTGATTGTGCTGGATAGCGTCAGAGCGTTAATGTGCAGTTGCTCACGTTCGAGTACCAGTTCTCCACTGGCCTTTACTGCCAGCGTATCAATGGAGGCTTCCATCGACTCAATCGCGAGCAGGTTTCGATCGGGCTCAAGGCTGATTTCCCCTTCCAAGGCGATATTGGAAATGGTCGACTCCGCCAAATCAAACAACCACCCTGACTGAATCGCTGGGGGTGCATGCTCCTGATAGGACACGGTAACCGTAGCGCCTGAGATGGAGATGTGTGCAGACTGGGACTCCCACTCGGCTCCGCTGGTCGGTTTTCTGCGTGTGAGTACAGAAGCCAGATTCCATGTGCTGTCCGCATTATACTGCAGGTGCAGTGTGGGACGCGTGATCTGAAGGGTGCTGGGCTCAAACCGCCATCCTAATACCCCCTTCCAGTTGGGCTGTGCAAAGATCTCATCTATATGCAGCCAGAGGCGATCCTGTTCATCATAAAGTGCGACGTCCTGCAGTCGAATCGTGCGCTGGAGGTTCCCGGTGATCGTTTCAATGGCAATCCTTCCCGTATAGGTTTCGGCAAATCTGGATTCAATCTCCTGGCGCAGGTAGTCCCGGCTCACCTCGGTACGTGTCAGCCCGATATATACGAGAAAGCCGCTTCCAAGAACGAAAACTATAATCGCAGCGGCGCGCTTGAGGGCGAACCCGCGTGAGCGAGGATCAGGCCGAGGTTCAGATGGAAGAGGGTGATCCACGGGTAAGGATGCTTTGGTGAAAGAGGCTAGTGCTCGGTTCGGAATGGAGCGGCAGGCAATCCTTCAGCATTGATCAGGTTTGCTGTAGTCGGATTGTCCGCCCAGGCATACCGAACCGAGGTTGGATTCGGAACATCCGGGTGAGACACCACTACGGAGTCCCCTTGGATTTGGGCATCGGCCCATACGTATTTTCCTTCCGCTCCAGCAATGGCAAATCCTCCGAGGGGGCCGCCCTGCGCGGCAAGCCCACCTCCAACATGATCAAACCAGAGGGAAACCTTCCCATTTTCAATGGCATGTTCACGATAAATGGGCCCGGAGTGCACCACTTGGTCCCCGTAAACGAGGCTCCTTGCCCAGAGTGCGAGGCGGTATCCCACATCCTGTTTATTTCTTGGATGAATATCGTCTGCTTCACCGATGTCAAGCGTGATGGCCTGACCAACATTCGGCAATTCCATTGCCGCAGACTGAGATTCGCGCAGGATTGCCCAGTTGCTTTCCCCAGGTTCGTCCTGCGCTGCTAGAAAGCTGGCCAGAGACACGAACAGGAACGGCGCATCTTCGTGTTCCCATAACGTACGCCACCGGGTGATCATGGACTGGAATTGCGCTGCATAGGTGGTGGCAGTTGCGGGATCATTGGCGTTGGATTCCCCCTGATACCAGATAAACCCTGTGATCGGAAAGTCCAGGATCGGATAAATCATCGCATTGTAGAGCAATGTTGGCTGCTGGTTGGGATTCCCTCCGGGGTTGATCAGGAACTGTCCCACGCGAATTTTCCATGTCCCCTCCAGATCTACTTCCCCTTCGGGCCACTGGAGGGCGATCCTGGAGTCGCCAGCCACCAATCCTCCGTTGCCTCCGGTGTCGTGTACTCGGATGGTTAACTGATTGATGCCAGGCTGCAGAATGCCTTCACTAATCGCATATTCCCGTTCAATCAGGTACCGGTTTGTTTCTCCGACCAGGTGGCCGTTGATCCAGGTCATGTCCCGATCATCAACGGTGCCGAGGTGCAATACCGCTTCTGTGGGAACGGCATCGAGTTCAAAGCTGGTGCGATACCAGGCAATGCCGTTTAATCCTTCGAGCCCTCCTGCTTCCCAGGCTCCGGGAGCCGGGATCTCCATCCATTCTGTGTCGTCGAGATTTGGGTCTGCCCAGACGGGCACATCTGCTTCAAATCCGGAATCCGTATCCGCAGAAGCGCCGTGCTCTTCGGTAAAGATCCGTGCGAGGCTGTCCGCACGAGCCTTCGGGGCTTCCCACAGCCGTGCGATTTGCGCGTCATCCATTCCAAGTGCGGGAGGATCCATCCAGGCTTCGATGCGGCTGCCACCCCAGGATGTATTCAAAATTCCAATCGGGATGTCGGCGGATGTACGAAGCTCCCGGGCAAATGAGTATCCGACGGCCGTGAAAGCTCCTACATGCTCCGGGTTGGCAGAGTGCCACTGCCCACCGGCGAGCGTATCTTCAGGGGTATAGGACCAAGTGCGAGGGACTTTGTAATGGCGGAGCAGAGGATCATCAGCTGATGAAATTTCCTGTTCGGCATCCGCAGAGTTGGCCACTGACCACTCCATATTGGATTGCCCAGACGCGATCCAGACATCCCCGTACATGATATTTTCGGCAACCAGAGTATCTGTGTCGGTTGCAACCATCAGCCGGTGCGGTCCGCCAGCAGGGCGGGGTTCAAGGGTTGCAATCCAGCTGCCATCGCTATCCGCGCGTACAGATTGTTCATCTTGGTCCAGAGAGATCGTGACCATCGCACCGGAGGTCGCGGTCCCCCAGACGGGAAGGGAAGCATCACGCTGAAGCACTGCCCCGCTGCGGAAGAGTTTATGAACGGTTAACGGTTGGGATATAGCTTCGCTGCTGCCACTAATCAGGCAGGCGAGAAGACATACATAGAAAATTCGCATGGAATGATAAAAAGATGATTCGATGAACGTAAGGCTCCGCAATGTTTGGGCAGCCTTCACATGAGCGGCAAAACATGATACTAACTTGCCAAAATAACGCTCAAATACTTGGAAAGCTCATTTATCAGCTCCACATGCGTGACAGAAGGGGTTCTTTCGGCCATTCTGCTGTAAGGGAGGGCGTACTCTGGGATTGCACGAGGCCTGCATTTTTCCCGGGAATGGATTACTCTTTGAGTGAGTACAATGATCATGAACCGATGCTAAAGGCTTAACCATGTATACCCGCACACGCTCCGATGCACTCTTCACAGCTGCCAAGGCCTGTATGCCTGGTGGTGTCAGTTCACCAGTCCGCGCTTATAAGGCAGTTGGCGGCTCGCCAGTTTTTATGGAGCGGGGCTCAGGTGCATGGGTTCAGGATGTAGATGGCAATCGGTATGTCGATTATGTGTTGTCTTATGGACCGCTACTTGTCGGGCATGCGCACGAGGATGTAGTTGCAGCGATCAGTGCCGCCGCCGCAAAGGGGACCAGCTTTGGGGCATGTACCGAGGATGAATCAAGGCTCGTGAACAAAATACAGTCGTTCATGCCCATGATTAAACGTTTACGTCTGGTCAACTCTGGCACGGAAGCGGTAATGAGTGCACTTCGTTTGGCACGGGCATTCACCGGACGGGATAAGATTATCAAGTGCGTGGGCAACTATCATGGCCATGCGGATTATTTGCTGGTGGAGGCAGGCAGCGGAGTGGCTACATTGGGGCTGCCAAATTGTCCGGGAATCCCAAGGAGCACCGCAGAGCATACCCTCGTGGTTCCGTTTAACGATCTCTCTGCAGTTGAGCAGGCACTGGACCAGCATGCCGGGGAGGTTGCAGCCATGATCGTGGAGCCGGTCGCCGGGAACATGGGAGTGATTCCCCCCGCGGACGGCTACCTGGAAGGCTTACGCGCGTTCACACATGCTCATGGGGCACTTTTGATCTTTGACGAGGTGATGACAGGGTTCCGGGTCCATCCCGGCGGCGCGCAATCGTTGTACGGGGTAATGCCGGATTTAACAACGCTTGGTAAGGTGATCGGTGGCGGACTTCCAATTGGGGCTTACGGAGGTAGAGCGGATATCATGGCACAGGTTGCTCCCGAGGGGCCGGTTTATCAGGCGGGCACACTCTCTGGCAACCCCGTTGCCGTGCAAGCCGGCTTGGCGACACTGGAAGCAGGACTGCGTGGGGACGCATGGGAACAGGCATCTTCGCAAGCTGCATCCCTGAGGGAGGGCTTGGCCGCAATTGCTGCCCGTAAATCTGTTCCAATGCAGATCAATGGGGTCGGGACCATGTTTAGCTGTTTCTTTACAGAGATGCCTGTGACGGATTGGGAAACGACCTCTGCATCCAATGCGGAGTTATTTGCGGGGGTATTTCGAGCGCTGCTTCCCTGCGGTGTACATGTTGCCCCGTCCCAATATGAGGCCTGGTTCCTGTCAACCGCCCATGATTCAGAAGCGATTGCGCATACGCTGAGTGCATTCGAGCAGGCATTGGAGACTTCCTTGAATGATTGACCGGGCGGCATTTTTCGAGCTACAGGGTCTGCGAAGAGATTTGCAAAATCCCGCGAACAAGTTGATCGGTTTCCCATAACTACAATTTTCTAATCCTGTCATGATGGTCATTACGGCAACGGAACGACTGGCTCGTGCGCGTCATCAGGAATATGATTGGCAGCAGCAGGAGATGGGCCGCCACACCTGGCCAACCGCCCCCGTGAGGACGCTGAATGCATGGATGTCCGAACTGTGGGAAGAAGGAATGTATTCGCAATCGGATTCATCCTTTCTTCGCCCTCTTCGTCCCGCAGAGGAGCAAATAATCTGGGAGGATATTCTGCGTTCACACGCCAAGCATCTGCCGCTTGATGTCTCCGCGACGGCGGAGTTGGCTGGTATTTCCTGGAAGTTGCTCTGTGATTGGTGTCTGCCATTGGAGGGAGCAGAATGGAGTACCTCTGAAGATTCGCGTGCATTCCAGAAATGGGCTTTGGAATTTCGTGTCCGGTGCGATCGGGGTGGATGGTTCTCGGTTGCCGAGCTCCCCCAACATGTGGCCCGTCTCGTGAACGAGGGGCAAATTAAAATCCCTCAAGAGGTGGAACTTTGTGGATTTCTGGAGATGATGCCAGCGCAGAAGCAGTTCTTGGAGGCACTTCAAAAGCGGGGGACGCGGATCCAGGAAACGCCTGTGCCCAACCATGCAGAAAAGGGTTTTCGCTTAGGTGTTTCTGATACTTCCCGAGAGATTCGTATTGCGGCTGAATGGGCACGACGCATTTTAGAAAGCGACCCGGAAGCGGTGTATAGGTCTTTTCGTATCGGGATCGTCGTGCCGGGCATTGCCAATCTGCGCAGCCATGTTGAGCGTATATTTTCCGAGGTATTTCATCCGCAGGCCTGGCTTCATCCAGAGAAAGATCCAACACGGCTCTACAACATTTCTCTGGGCCTTCCAGTTGGTGACTACCCAATCATCCAGTCGGCACTTCAGATTCTTTCGATAGATCCGCTGGAGATCCCCATAGAGGAGGCTAGCCGCCTCCTTTTGTCCCCCTTTCTGCCAGGATTCAATGAGGAGCGCACCTCACGTGCTCTTCTTGATGTGGCGCTGCGCAATCGCGGAGAGCAGTACGTCACCTTGAAGGATCTTATTTATCTGGCGAGAAAGGAGACTATGTTACACGATTGCCCGATGCTTGCTTCACTTTTTGATGCATGGCAAGCGCAGTATGCAGATCTTCGAGGGAGGAAGAAGCCCAGTGCATGGGCGGAGTCTCTCTCTCGATTATTGCAGTCGGGGAAGTTGGGAACCCAGAATGATGACGAGAATAGCTCCACAAAATCACAAAGTATTGGCTGGCCTGGATCCTGGAGCCTAGACAGCACGGAGTATCAGACCTACACGGTATGGGGCGAGTTGGTGTCTGCGCTGGCGGAGCTGGATGGTGTGTGCGGAAACATCACGCGTCAAAGGGCCGTCACCATTCTTCGTCGCATGGCTTCCAGTAAGCTTTTTCAGCCCGAGACGGAGCCTGCCCCGGTGCAGATTTTGGGGATCCTGGAAGCGACGGGTATATCATTTGATTACCTCTGGATGATTGGAATGCATGATGATGCCTGGCCGCCCCCCTGTGAACCGGCCCCGTTTGTGCCCATAGGGCTACAGCGTCGGAAGGGATTATGGCGCTCCACCCCGGAGGGGATGTTACAGCATGCCCAAACTCTTTCGGATCGGTTATTGAAGAGCGCGCCAATGGTCGTGGTTAGTCATCCCAGGCGCGAGGGAGATGCGGATCAAAGGGTCAGTCCACTGTTTGCGGGATTGCCTGAGGTGTCGGAGAAAGACCTGGGCATTGATACCATTCAAAGTCTCGGAGAGCGGATTCAATGCTCTTCGAAGATGGAAATCATTGAAGATCGTCAAGGCCTCCCTTTCACCAAAGCAAAAGTCAAGGGAGGGACGAGTCTATTCAAGTTGCAGGCGGCCTGTCCGTTTCGAGCATATGCGGAATTGCGCCTTGGGGCAATCGTACCCGGTACCGCTCAGCCGGGGTTGGATGCTCGGGACCGTGGTCGACTCATGCATCGCATTCTGGATATACTTTGGCGAGGGCTCAAGACGCAGGCGGCGCTGCAAGCCTTGTCAGAGCAGGAAGAAGCAGATCTTGTGCAGCGGGTCGTGCGCGAAGAGATTGGCCGGCTGATATCTTTTCGACGAGCTCTTCGAAATGAACGATTCCTACGTGTTGAACAGGCCCGATTAGAGCGGATCATTGGGGAGTGGCTGGCGCTTGAGCGAAAGCGGAACCCCTTCACGGTTCTCGAGCAGGAAAAGCGGCAGGATGTAACGGTAGGTGGAATAGATCTACATAGTACGAATGCAGATGTGGGCGAACATGAAAGCGAAGCGGGGCAGGATGTAACGGTGGGCGGAATAGATATACGTATCCAGGAAGATCGCGTCGATCTACTCGAAAATGGGGAAAGATTGATCCTTGACTACAAGACGGGGCGCTGTAGCGTCTCGTCCTGGGAGGGAGAGCGCCCCGATGATCCGCAGTTGCCGATCTATGCAGTCGTGGCAGATTCGCCTATCGCCGGGATTTCGTTTGGCAGTCTAATGGTGGGCAGTGTGAATTTCAAGGGGATTGCAAATCAGGACATCGGGAATGGGGGGGTGAAAGTCAGCAAGATTCCTTTGCCGGAGCTTATCGGGCGCTGGAGAGAAACCCTCGACGCCTTGGGGCGGGATTACAAGGCCGGATACGCGATGGTTGACCCTAAAATACCGAAACAGACCTGCAAGTATTGCAAACTGACCACGTTTTGCCGGGTCGGGAGTCCTCCTGTAAAATTATCACAGCGGGATGAGTAATTTGGTTCCAGATCATGCACAGCGCCTCCAGGCACTGGATCCGCATGCCTCGTTCATTGTGCAAGCACCTGCCGGTTCCGGCAAGACGGAGCTCTTGATCCAGCGGTATCTCGTTCTGTTGGCTCGGGTAGAGTATCCCGAGGCGATCATTGCCATCACCTTTACGCGCAAGGCGGCTGCCGAAATGCGACACCGCATTATTCGTGCGCTCCAGAGAGCTGCCGATGCACCGCCAACAGTTCGGCACGAGAGGCATACGTGGGATCTGGCCCGACGGGCACTTGCACACAACGACAAACGGGGATGGCATCTTATTGAGAATCCGTTGCGTCTGCGTATCCAGACCATTGATTCACTTTCCTCTCTACTGGTTCGCAGGATGCCTTGGGTCTCCCGCATGGGAGCACTGCTAAAGCCGGAAGAGGATGCACGCCATCTGCATCGAAAGGCTGCGCGTCGTACGCTGGAGTTGTTATTTGATGATCGGGCACCGGCGAATGTACTGGAGGCGATTGCTGTTCTTTTGGAACACCTTGATAACCATATGGGCAAGGTGGAGAGGCTGTTGGGTGCAATGCTGGGCAGTCGGGATCAGTGGATGCGTCATGTGAGTGGAAAAGGGGAAGAGCTTGCGACGACGCGGCAGGCACTGGAGTCAGCGTTATCTCATGTTGTTGAGCGTGAGCTGGGTCGTATGGTGGCGGAATTTCCAGAGGATCATGCAGAGGAAGTGGTTGAGTTGGCCCGTTTTGCAGCCAAAAATTTGCGGGATAAGGGCAAGGAAAGTGTGATTGGTGCCTGTCTGGAGCTTCGAGGCCTCCCGGATGCTTCCGCTGAGGCGCTCGGCTGCTGGCTTGGGATTGCAGAGTTACTTTTGACCAGTAGCGGTGGGCGTCGCAGGAGATATACAGTGGGTCAGGGTTTTCCACCCGAAGAGCGGGATGCAAAGGAGCGCATCCAGGGAATCCACCTTGAAGAGGATACCATCACGCAACTCCATGAACTGCGACGGTTACCACCGGTAGCTTATGAAGAGAGGCAGTGGGAGGTTTTGGCAGCGCTGATGCATCTCTTGCCAGCGGCAGTGAGTCAGCTTCACAGTGTCTTTCAGGAGGATGGGTGTGTTGACTTTACGGAGA
Source organism: Rhodothermales bacterium (assembly GCA_965116685.1). Lineage (GTDB taxonomy): Bacteria > Bacteroidota > Rhodothermia > Rhodothermales > Bin80 > Bin80. Next base: position 2,521,836 of record OZ220707.1, read on the forward strand.
TTGCGCTGGCAGCCCAGGAAGCAATGAAGGCGCATGTGTCGTCGGGTTCACAGGGAGGCATTCCAGATGTTGCGGTTCGGCATCTTTTGATTGACGAGTTTCAGGATACGTCCCAGAGTCAGTACGAACTGTTTGAGAGACTTGTCCATGACTGGGCAGGCGATGACAGGACGCTGTTTTTGGTTGGTGATCCGATGCAGTCTATTTATGGTTTTCGGGAGGCAGAGGTGAGCCTGTTCTCTCGTGCTCGAACAAATGGATTGGGACATGTCCGCCTCCGGTCTCTCGTATTGGAGACGAATTTTCGCTCTAGCACGGAGATTGTGAGTTGGGTCAATGATGCCTTGGGTGAGGCCTTTCCACAAGTCGAGGATACGGTGACCGGTGGCGTATCGTATAGCCCTTCTACGGCATACAGGACCGATATGGATGGTAGCACAATCAGGATCCATCCATTTTTTCGCAAGGATTTGGAGATTCAGGCCGAAAAGGTTGTCGAGATTATTGAGGAAACCCGATCACGACAGCCGGATGCGACCATTGCCGTACTTGTTCAGGCACGCAGGCATTTGCTGCACATCATTGCACTGCTTCACAGGCGCGGGATTGCGTTTCGATCGGTCGAGATTGATCCGCTTGGCAAGCGCCCGGTGGTTCGTGATTTGATGGCATTGACCCAGGCGCTGCTTCATCCGGGCAATCGCATTGCTTGGTTTTCTATACTCCGAGCGCCATGGTGTGGCTTGACCCTGGCGGATCTGCAGAAGCTGGTTGGCGATGATTTTGATACAGTGATTCTGGATCTTATTTCTGCGGGTCAAGAGCGGCTGTCATCGGATGGCAGGCGGCGCCTGGAACGTGTTTTTCCGATTCTTAACGATGCATGTGCGTTAAGAGGCCGGCTTCCTGTGCGGCGCTGGATTGAAGGGGTATGGTTGGCCCTGAGCGGACCTGCGTGCCTTGAGGCACCAACAGACTTGGAAGATGCGATGGCCTATTTGAATCTTCTGGAGGAGTCGGTAGACGGTATAGACTTGCGGGACGAGAGGAAATTTATGGAAGATGTCGAACATCTATACGCCCCCTCGGATATAGAGGCAAAAGGGGAACTGCAGCTGCTAACCACTCACAAGGCCAAGGGGCTGGAGTTTGATACGGTCATATTACCGGGTCTGGGATATGAAACCAGGGCAGACGAGCCACGCCTGCTCATGTGGCGGGAATACAACGATGGCGATCAGCCCCATTTATTATTGGCACCGATTCAAGAGACAGGGGGCAAAAAGGATGCCGCCTATGGATACTTGCAAACCATTGAGCGAAAGAGGCGGACCCATGAGAGTACACGTCTTCTGTATGTGGCGGCCACGCGAGCCCGAAAAGATCTGCATCTCATTGGGCATATCAAACAGGGAGCGGAAGATGATGACGTGAAACCGCCGGATTCGCGTGTGCTCCTGTCCAAAATATGGAAAGTGGCAGAGCCGGAATTCTCAAAAGCATGGAAGGATCATTGGGGGGAAGAGGATGCGAAAGATGTCACCGGGCAGGGGGATGTCGGTGTCCCTTTGCTTCGCTTGTCCGTGAACTGGAAGCCAGTGGATCCGCCTGAGGAGTTGATATGGAAGGCGAAGCGGGAGCGGTTTGAGGATGAGAAGGAAGATCGTCAGCCGGTCTTCGAGTGGGTGGGGGATTTGCAGCGACGAGTCGGGATTGTGGTTCACCGGATGTTACAGGAGATGTGGTTTCCGGGCAGGGTGGATTTGAGGGAAAATATTTTACGCAATGCTCTTTATCACGAGGGTTTGGAGGGAGAGAATCTGGAGGAGGCGTTGGTGCAAGTGAAGCAGGCGTTGACCAATACGGTAGAGGATGGTCGGGGGCGCTGGATTCTGTCACGACACGAGCATGATGAGCGGGAATATGCACTCACTGCTGCCACGGGAGTGGGGGTTCGCCGTTTTATTCTGGATCGAACTTTCGTGGAGGATGGCAGGCGCTGGATCGTCGATTACAAGACGAGCACGCATGCTGGAAGCGATGTGGACTGGTTTTTAGATAATGAGCAGGAGAGGTATCGCTCCAAAATGGAGGCGTATGCACGTGCGATGCGGGCCACAGATGGGCGGCCGATTTTCTTAGGTCTGTATTTTCCCGCACTCAAGGGTTGGAGGCAATGGCAATACGTCGAATCGGACGAGCCGTGATAGATCAGGGGAGATGTTCGACGATGAAAATTTAGGAAATTATATACGAAAGGGCCACGCTAAGATTTGCTCTTTTTTATCAATTTCAAACGGACTAAATCGGATTCATCCCATCCTGTATCCGAGAGCAATTTCTTTAGCAGTTATAGGACCATAGGTTTTCTTCGGGTGGTAATGGACAACAATGCGATCATTGCCAGATAGGTCCTTCCTCATCTTTGTAAAGCCAATCGTAGCTCTCCTCCTTTGTTCTTGATTCCATCCATCTTGTTTTAATGCGCGGATAATTCTCTTGGCCGTGACATTTTCGATTTGTTGCCAGGTGTTGCTTGAAGTGGCCATAGCACAGATATCTCTTTGGTTGGGGTATCGCCGTATTCTCTAATCTTTAGATCAGGTCCTTCGGGGAATGTTTCTCCGTGATTAGATAGTGTCTGTCCAGGAATACCAGAACATCCTTAAAATGTGCCCTGTAGGCCTCCTACGGCCGTTTTTTAGCGTAATTCTCTAGATTTTTCCTCCACGAGTTTCTAAAGCCCCCTCGGTGGTGGGCGATTTTCAGGAAAATCCACAATCCCTGAAAAACCTGTATTGGAAGCATCCCAAGGCGGTTTTTACTCTGAATTTATTCTTCAGATTTGTCGATCCATGCCTGGATCATGGGAGTATAAGTGGAACCGGGCCGTTCATCTTCAACTTTTTTTTGCGATGCGAAAAGCGTATGACTTTCAATTATCAATGGATTGCATCTCCATGGAGGAGATCCAGCTTGATCCAAGAAGCCGGGATGTGATTCAAGTATTTCTGTATGGGCTCCGACAAATTTTTCTGGACCTCCCGACCCGATTGAAGTTGATGGATCTTTTGGAGAGGTATAAACCGGGAACCCGTAAGAATTGTGGGCGCCCCGGAATGGACGTGTGGAATATCTTGGTTTTGGCCGGCCTGAAGCAGGCGCTGCATTGCAACTATGATCTTTTGACCGCTTTGGCGAACCATATGGATATTGTGCGGCAGATGCTGGGGCATGGAGCGGACGATCGGACCCGCTACACTCGTTCCGCCATTCATGATAACGTATCGGCACTGTCCCCCGAATTGCTGGTGCAGGTCAATTGTTTGGTGGTCAAACTTGGGCACCGAATGGTCGGCAAACCCGAGGGCGAGACGCTCAAATGTCGGTGCGACTCGAAACCGGTGAAGACCAATGTTCGCTTTCCGACCGATCTGCTCTTGCTCTGGGACTCGGTACGTTGTCTGATTCGTGTCAGTGCGAAGGTGGGCAAATCATTTGGGATGGATGGTTGGCTGCAACACCAAAGTCTGAGCAATAAGGTCTACCGGGAATATAGGGCAGCTCGGAAAGGTCAGCGGCGTGACTACAAACTCAAGAACGTTCGCAGATATCTGCGCAGCAGTCGTGCGATGGTCAAAAAATCTCTTGACCTTCTGGAGCAGATCAATGCACTGGAGCAGGAGATTTTGGCCCGTTCCGCCCCCCGTTCCAATGCAGATCAAGCCACTTTGCAGGAAATTTTTGAGGCCAAACAGAAACTCTGTCTGTATCTGGACTACATTGCGCGATTTTCCGATCAGATCCAGCGCCGCATCTTTGAAGGAGAGCAGATTCCTACCCACGAGAAAATCTATTCGATCTTCAAGCCGTTCACGCGATGGATCGTCAAGGGCAAGGCAGGAATCCTCTGCGAGTTGGGGGTCCCGGTCGCGGTGATTGAAGATGAGGATCAATTTGTTTTAGGCTACGGGATTCTTTGGGAGGGAACCGACAAGGATATTGCGATTCCCCTGGTGAAGACCTTGGAGGCACAGTATCCAGGGATCTCCATGACCTGCTCGTTTGACCGGGCGTTTTACAGTCCTGAGGTGCGTAAGCAGTTGGATGAAAAGCTGGAAGTTACGGCCATGCCGAAGAAAGGGGGGCGGACCCAAGAGGAACAAGCACGTCAGAATGACCCGGCTTACCAGAACGCACGGAAGGGGCATGCCGGAGTAGAGTCCTGCATGAACCATCTCAACCATCGAGGCTTGTCACTGGTGCGTGAGACCAGCAGCGAAAGCTTCGAACGTGTGGTGGCAACCTCGGTATTGGCCGCGAACATCCACCGGTTGGGGACGCTAGTGCGAGATCAGGAACGAAAGCGTCTCAGACGTCTCCAGAAACAACGCAAGCGATTGCGGCGCGCGGCGTAGCCATCCCGCTTATCCGAGGAAGAACATCAAGTGGCTCGTACGGGCGGATGCGAGAGGTGTGTCCAGTAGATACGAAATACCTGTAATACAGAAAAATCCAGCACAAACAAGTGTCTCAAAAACGACCGCCCCACCAATAATCAAACGGATTGAACCAAAATGAACCCCAATATCTCGGAACAGACCCGGAGCACAGGCATTTTCTGGACAGACACTAGATAGGGAATCTAGATATAAAATTATCCCATCTTCAACATTCTTCAAAACTTCTTCTTCTGTGTCTCCCCCAACGTGTAGTCCTTTGAGAGTAGGTGCATATGCATAAAATCCGTTACCATCTCTCTCAACACAGATTCTAACGGTTATCTTCTGTCGTCTCATTGCATTGGTTTGGTGTAATGAGTGCCTAAGTATTACATCTGGAAAGTCAAATGCTTCCCCGAGGACTGCGTTACTGTTATTTGCGTGCAGTATTATGTTGGTATATTCACCTGCACATCTTGCGCCGAGATCACGACACAAGGTTCAACAATCCGAATCACAGAAGGCCATTCTTGATGGCCATCCCCCTGAAAAACATCTTTACTCTTGTAAAGGTTCCCAAAATTTAAGTCGAGACAGGTAGAGTTTTGCAGGAGAGCATCTAGTGTAAAGCTCGATCAAGTAATTGTCGGTCAAGCTTATTGTCAATGTCATAGGGGAAACGTTGAAAAAACACATCACGCGAAATCTCCCATGGATCGTCGCCAGCAGTTTGAAGGTTAGCAGCCGTTCCCCACCAATTTTTGTCTTGGGCCGAGAGACGAAACGCCATGCAGTTGGCGAGAAACCCGACATCTACCTCATTCTCGGCTGCAACCCTCGGAACAGCTTGCTTCAGCTTTTTAATTGAGCCCTTCGCCGCTTCGACACATTCTCGTAATAGAGCGTCAGCTTTCCCATTAAGGGCAACATCAGCAGCGAATTCGTTGGCGGCTGATTCTTCTTCAGAATTCCGGTGTTTCGCTATTGTTTTGTCCACCTCAATCACCTCAAGGGTATCGTCTTCTGGCATTTGGCCCGCATGATATAACTCATGTAACAGGTCGAACTGCCACCGTGTCTCGTGCGGTGAAGTTTGTTTCAATACAATGACGTTCCGATGCTCATACCGCCAGCAGGCCCCATGAAACTCACCGGTGTCACGCAACGGCAAGACGGCTACACCGAAATCCCACGCAGTGTGTAAAATATGCGCGAGGTTGATGCTACCGTATTTGTCAAGTATACATTTTCGCAAGGCATCTGCATCGGTAGGCACTGCCGAGTTGGGAAGAGAGGCTGCCCCTTTCAGGACGAGTACAGCGAGATGGTTGGCGTAAGCTGCATACAGATCAGTTCTCTCTCTGTTACGTCGTGGGGGCATTCTAAATCGTGCTTCGGCCGCAGCGAATCGAGGTGTCTCAAGTGTGTCTGGACCGAAGATGCTATCGTTGGTCCAACCGAAGATTCGATTCAGAATTACAGCAGCCTTGGCAGCGAGCGCTATACTTTCGTCTTGCGTCGTAATTTCGCCAGCAGCATGTGCTGCATCTTCAGAGGTGAGTAAACGGTTTAGTATGAAATTTTTCTTCAGACCGGCATCACGAAGCTTCTTGAGCAGATCTTGAAAATTTCCAGGCTCCACATGGAGAAAAATGTCATTCCTTATGCGCAATCCAAGAGCATTTGCTACTTCACGCAGGCGGTCATAACTGGCAGACGCATAACGTGTAGATTCATAGCGCTGGATTTGTTGTTCTTTCAAGCCCATGCGGCGAGCCAGAGACTTCTGGCTCAAATCATTGGCGATTCGCGCCCTGATGAGACCGTCACCTAATTCGTCAAATGAGTTGACGCTGAGTACCGAAGAACTTTTCGACTTGAGACGTTCGTATTCAGTCAGTTCGGCCACGAGATCGGCTAGCTGACTTTCCATCGCCTCGCGCTCTGCTTGAATCAGACGGGGATGAATATCCGAACGATCGGCCTGATTGGACACAAGGTCTTCAATAGCCTCACGAAATTCGTCGGCTTTCTTACGCGTTATCCTGTACTGTCGCTCATTGGTAATCATGGGAGTGTCGCAAGGTCAATTTGGACGATACCTTTTGGGATATTGTCACGGTCAGTTTTGAAAAAATCTTCATAAAAGACTCCTGGAGCCGCTACCATCCCCGATGGGAATAGCTCCCCCAGGTATTTTGATTTCATTGCAGACCGAGAGCGACTGAAATCAAGCAATACCGGATCCACGAGACGAACATCAACACCCATCGTATACCAGGCTCCGTCATAGTCTTCAGGCAGTTCTTTATTCGACACGAAGCTGCCGTTAAGCAACACAGAGCGACATCCCGCACGCGATAGATTTTGAAAAGCTGCAATCAATCCTGCGAGGAGACGAGATCTGTGGCCATTAAAGCCGAAATAACAGGAGACATCTGTCCAAGCCATCAAATGCGTTCCTGGGGGTAAATAGCCTGTTTCTGGATCAAAGTCTGGTAACATTATACGGATTCACACGACAATATGCAACAATATTGTTGTGTTGGTGTTCCAGAAGAGAGCTTTCACTAAAGTGGTGACTGATTTTGGCCTGATTTGGCAAACTTGCATTGGGGCGTAACAATCAAGAAATCTGGAGAAGGAGCAGCTACTCCCAACGAGAAAATCAAGAATAACTACAAGCGTTTAGCCAATCTCAATGAGCGAAGTCCAGAAAACTGATTAGCATTTGCATTTTCACGATTCATCCCGGCAACTACTTTGGAGTTGGCATATCGGCTCCGACTTTTTTGCGCCAGTCCCTAAGGTTCTCATGTAGCAGTTCTGCCTTTTCCGGTAGTTGGTCAGTCAGATTGGTGGACTCCCCCGGATCTTCGCGCAGGTTGTAGAGCTCCAGCACATCATTCTCGAAGAATTCGATTAGCTTGTAATCTCCACTGCGTATCACCCCAGCCGGTGTCGTACGCCACGGTCCAGGTATTCCCCTTGACGCCTCAAGGTATGCTGGAAAATGCCAGTAGAGGTTCCTCGCTGCCAAACCGCTACTCCCGGTAAAAATCGGGACGAGACTTACTCCGTCCAGAGTGTGCGCCGGGGGCTCAGCACCAGCGACCTCCAAGAGGGTAGGGTAAAAATCAATTCCAATTACAGGAGTGCTATCCAACTGGCCAGGTGTGATTCTTGTCGGCCATTTTATAGCCAACGGGACGCGAATACCACCCTCGTACAACATTCCCTTGTAACCTCTGAGCGGCTGATTGGATGTGGCCTGGACAGCTCCACCATTATCAGAATAGAAAATAACCAGCGTATTGTCTGTCAACTCCAATGTTGCAATCCGCTCTAATACGCTCCCCACACTACGATCAGCGCTCTCAATCATGGCAGCATATGTAGGATTCTTTTGACCTCCATCAGGTGCCTTGCGCTCATACTTTGCTTTGATATCTGCCTGTGCCTGTATTGGAGTATGGACTGCGTAGTGGGACAGATACAGGAAAAATGGCTCCTCTTTGTTCTGTTCAATAAATGCGATGGCCTCGTTTGTAAGGCGATTCGTCAGGTATTCACCGTCAGGACCGTCGACAAGTTTTGGATTATTATAGGGCGGAAAATACCCTCCGCGTGGGGATCCACTTTTATATCCGCCAACATTCACATCGAAACCCTGGTCTTCAGGATGAAATCCCGTGTCTCCCAGATGCCATTTTCCGAAGTGGCCGGTAGTATATCCTGCATTGCCCAGTGCCTCAGCCAGCGTCGCATAATGGAGCGGCAGGTTTTCCGTGTTCGGAACAGGGACCATACGGCGGTCCTCTTCCTGCCCCCGCTCGGAGCTTCCCACCGTGTAAATCTTATGTCGTGGTGTGTACTGCCCGGTCATCACTGAGGCCCTACTTGGGGCACAGTTGGGGGCATTTGCGTAGGCTTGCGAAAAAATGATCCCCTGACTTGCAAGCCGATCTATGTTTGGTGTTTCGTAGTAAGTACTGCCGTTGAATCCAACATCCGCCCAGCCCAGGTCATCAATGTAAATAAGGACGATATTAGGTTTCGCTGGCTCGCTCCGGTTCTCTCCAACTGATTTCTCTCCCGCACTACCTAGGAAACACAGACCAAGAAGAAGGACGACAAAGATTTGTGTATTTGAATGCATTCAATCCCTTCGGCTCAGCAGAAATAAACCTGATACGAGGTCTTAGCGCTCGCTGATATGTACCCTACCATCGGGTTGACTGGCCAGTTGTCCTCACTTCCCAGGCAGCTATTTGCCTGGAAACCAACCTTTTATACTACGGATAGTCCATCCAAAACCAAATATACAGGCTACACTGGATATTGAGGTCCAAATTAATCTGAATCCGCATTCATTATTCCCTTATCATTCCCTTTCGTTGACGCGAGTCTCAATTTGGCATGCCCTCAGTTGTTCGGAAGATCGAAACATGCAAGTATGCCCGAATCGGAATCACTGCTGTTTACTGATGCAGGGACAGAATAGATGGATCGTGGGGAACATGGAGTACAAGTCTTTGTATTCCTGAATAGTTCTGCCTAATTACACAACAACCGAGAATGCGTCATGTTTGGACTTGGACCTTGGGAAATAACCGTCATACTTCTTATTATTTTGGTATTATTCGGGGCCAAGCGTATCCCTGAAGTAGCACGTGGACTCGGGAAAGGAATCCGGGAGTTCAAGTCGGCCACGAGCGAGATTAGCCGTGAGTTGACCGTCGAAGATCGTCCCCCTGCGTATCGTCCCCCGGTACAGCAGAATCCTCCAGGCTACGTTCCTCCGTCTCAGGAACAGGAGCCTGTTCAGGCAAATCCTACGCCTGAAACTCCTAAGTAAATTTTTTCGGCCTTGGCACGTCCGGGGAACCGCACATGGCTTTGCCGTCGTTTGCCGATTGTAGGAGTGCATTGCTCGAAAAAAGGATTAGTTGTGCAGAGATTGCACAGTTCGCCTTGGATACAATTCAGACGAAAAACCCTTTCCTAAATGCATTCACGCACGTAGACGATGAGTCTGTACATCAATCGGCGGAGATGATTGATCAGACACTCGCTCAAGGAAAGAAGTTGCCATTGATGGGACTGGTGCTCGGCGTAAAGGATGTGCTGAGTACAACTGAGTGGCCGGTGACCTGCTCCTCAAAAATTCTCAAGGGATATCGCCCTCCATTTGAGGCGACTTCAGTTGCCAGACTTCGCAAGGCCGGCGCACTCCTTATCGGGCGCACGAACTGTGATGAGTTTGCGATGGGGGCAACCACCGAATATTCTGTGTACGGCCCCACGCTGAATCCCCATAACCCGGAGTACGTCGCAGGAGGATCTTCGGGAGGATCTGCTGCTGCCGTTGCAGCCGGAATGTGTCATGCTGCATTGGGCACAGATACAGGAGGATCCATACGTCAGCCGGCATCTTTCTGTGGAGTCCTGGGACTGAAGCCAACGTATGGGCTGGTGAGCCGTTACGGTCTGGTTGCATTTGCATCTTCGTTTGACTGCGTTGGTCCCTTTGCCCATAGTGCTGTGGTTGTTTCAAAGATTCTCTCACATATGGCGGGCAGTGATCCAAGTGATGCCACCTGTATGGATCAGTCCTACCGCGATGTGGATTTCTCGGAAAACCAATCCATTCGTGGATTACGGATCGGTTTACCAAAAGAGTATTATGGTGAAGGACTTGATCCTGAAGTCAGGAAACTTGTGGATCAGACGGTGAACACACTTGACTCGGAAGGGGCAAATCTGGTACCAATCTCAATGCCTCATACAGCGTATGGGGTAGCAACGTATTATATTCTCGCAGCAGCAGAAGCCTCCAGTAACCTATCTCGTTACGATGGAGTAAAGTATGGACTTCGAGACTCAGATGAAGCGCATTCCCTTGAAGACATGTATACAGGTACCCGGAGCAGGGGGTTTGGATTTGAAGTGAAACGGCGGGTCATGTTGGGTACGTACGTACTTTCAGCCGGTTACTACGATGCGTATTATGGGAAAGCGCAGCGTGTTCGTAATTTGATTCGCAAGGATTTTGATGAGGCATGGCAGAAGGTTGATGTGCTCCTGACCCCCGTAAACCCGGCTGCAGGGATGCGGGTTGGACAGCGGGACAAGGACACTCTTCAGATGTATCTAAGTGATGCCTATACGGTGACGGCAAATTTGGCGGGTATCCCTGGGATATCCATTCCTGTGGGGAGTACAACGAAGGGGTTGCCCGTAGGGGTGCAGTTGTTAGGGGCACCATTTAGCGAATCAACCTTGCTCTCTATCGGCAAGACAATCATGGAATTATCATAACATACACTATTCGTGTACATTGAATCAAAGGATTGATTAATGAGCATTTTAATTGACAACAATACAAGGTTAGTCGTACAGGGGTTTACCGGCAAGGAAGGATCATTTCATGCAGAGCAGATGATCGAATATGGTACGACGGTGATCGGAGGGGTTACCCCGGGCAAGGGAGGGATGCAACATTTGGGTCGCCCGGTCTTCAACACGGTCCGTGAGGCCGTTGCAGCAGAAGGTGCCAATACTTCGGTCATATTTGTTCCTCCCGCATTTGCCAAAGATGCAATCATGGAGGCGGCAGAGGCAGGGGTGGAACTGATTGTGTGTATCACGGAAGGAATTCCTGTGAAGGACATGGTCCAAGCATTCCACTACATAAAGCCCCAAGGCACTCGTCTCGTTGGACCGAATTGTCCGGGTCTATTAACTCCCGGGCAAGCCAAGGTGGGGATTATGCCGGCAATGATTTTTTCGGAAGGCCCCGTTGGTGTGATTTCGAGGTCCGGGACCTTGACGTATGAGGCGGTTGATCAGCTTACCCGTGAGGGATATGGCCAGAGCACTGCGATTGGAATTGGCGGAGACCCAGTCATCGGAACTCGTTTCATCGATGCATTACAACTGTTTGAAGAGGATCCTGAAACTGCCGCCGTTGTACTGATTGGAGAGATTGGAGGAACGGATGAAGAGGATGCCGCGGCGTATATCAAGGCTCATATGAGCAAGCCTGTGGTCGCATTCATTGCCGGCGCAACCGCCCCTCCAGGGCGCCGAATGGGGCATGCAGGGGCCATCATTGCAGGCGGTAAAGGCACTGCCGAAGACAAATTTACAGCACTCGCAGATGCAGGGGCCCATATTGTCCGTAATCCGGCGCATATCGGAGAAGCGGTTCGGAGTACGGGGGTTTGAATGCACGATCCATGGAGGTTCGGCATATCACTTTTGTTACGAGCGCGCAAAACCTGACGCAGATGCCAAGTGAGGGGCTACCCGAGGTAGCCTTTATTGGACGTTCAAATGTGGGAAAGAGTGCTCTTTTGAATATGTTGTGTCGGAGAAAATCTCTGGCCCGAATCAGCGCGACTCCAGGCAAAACGCAGACCTTTAATTTCTATCAGGTGAACCATGGGATGTATTTCGTGGACATTCCGGGCTATGGTTATGCAAGGGTGAGCAAAAAAGCAAGGGCGAAGTGGAGGAGAAATATTGTGGCTTATCTCACGCAACGCGTTTCATTAAGCGCGGTGCTCCATCTCGTGGATAGCCGCCATGCGCCCACGGATCTGGATAAGGAAGTCATGCTACTTTTGCGCGAGACACATGCAGAGCGTTTTTTGGTTCTTACGAAGGCGGACAAATTATCTGGAAATGCAATTCAGCGGAGTGTTCGAACGGCACAAGAGGCACTGAGCGCGCATGGAGCAGAGTTGCCAATCATTGTAACGTCTGTGGTTGACCGGAGGGGGCGGCAAGAGTTGATGAGTCGGATTGCAGACGCAACAACGCCGGATTCATAAGCGCCAAAAAGAAGAACGAAAGCAAGTGAAGTCTGTCCTCTTGGATATAGAGGGCACACTCGGAAAAAAGAAATTACAGGGAGTCAAAGCCCGTCTGGAGTGGTGGTTACCGGAAAGCTTAGCAATTATACAAGGGATGGTACCTTTCTACAGCATGCGGAGAAATTCGAGCAACTCTTATCGGGCAAAAATTGTTGCGATTTATCAATGCCAGAATGCTGTTACGAAGCCCCTGTTTTTCGTCGACTCTAACTACTGAAGAAGTAGCATCCCGGAAGCAGTGATTACGTTATTTTCTCCCTCCACAGTAAGACGATAAATATAAGATCCTCCCGGGAGGGTGCCGACTGGGATCAGGATAGATTGCCGCGCGGCTACAGGCATTGTTTGTGGAGGTACCGCCGCAACCCGGCGCCCAATCAGATCATGCAATTCGACTGTGACGACTGCCTGTTCAGGGAGATCAAAAACAACATTCACATCGCCGGATGAGGGGTTGGGGTAATGGCCGTGCAGAAAAAATGCGGGCAGAGGTTCGGACAGATCGGTTTGACGCAGCGGCTCATGGACGGAAAGCTCAAACGTAATGGCCCCCCGTCGACCCCCGATAGATTCAGCATGAAGTGTGTAGGTGGTGGTGTCCAAAATTTCGGTGGCGGTTCCTTGCAAGGTGCGTGTAGAAGGATCAAAGACCAGTCCTGCCGGGAGGTCAGGACTGAGGGAGTAACGGAATGTGCCGGATCCACCCCGGGCCGCAGGAAGGGTTGTTGTCGGGATGGATCGATTTCTGGTAAATTGCAGGGGCTTGATAAATGACTCAAACCCCAGTGAGCCCCCGGTTGCCGAGAACCTGTAGATATGGCCATCCCAGGCAAGCATGTATACTTCCCCTTGGTGATCCATGCCGAATGAAGATGGCTGCAAAGATGTATCAAGTAGCAGTGTAGATTCGAGGAGTTGACCTCCCTCATAGAGCAGCCCCCAGAAGCGACCGTCAATATAGTCTCCCAGGACATACCAGCCTGTAAGGTCCGGGACACCGGGGCCTCGGTAAACATATCCTCCTGTCACAGAAGCGGGGCCGCTTGAATGATCGTACTCGAAAATGGGCAGGATCAACCCATCCTGGTTGCAGTTGGTGCGTGGCTGGAAACATCGGGTTCCCTCCATAATTGGCCATCCGTAGTTCCCTCCGCGTTCAATGATATTTACCTCTTCGATCGCGTTTTGCCCGACATCCGCGGTGTAGATCACCCCGGCATCAAAACTGAATCTCCAGGGGTTGCGAAGCCCCCATGCAAAGATTTCCTGTCGGTCAGTCGTTGAGCCGGCAAAGGGGTTGTCTGACGGAATGGAATAGGGGATCGTACTCACATCAATCCTAGAGATCGTTCCCAGGAGCGATTTCGTGTTCTGACCATGTCCAAACCGGTCGTTTGCACCCCCACCGTCCCCCAGAGCGATATACAGATATCCATCCGGTCCGAACGCAAGCTGTCCTCCATTATGATTACTGGCCGGTTGGTTCACTTCCAGAATGACCACTTCGCTGCCTGGATCCCCCCGGCTCGGATTATCCGCGAGGGTATTGAATCGGGAAACGACGCTTCGCCTCGGGTTTGAAGCGGAGTAGTAGACAAAAAAGTACCCATTCGTGTCAAAGTCCGGGTGGAATGCCAATCCTAGGAGTCCCTCCTCGTTCCCGGCGTCGCTGACACGGTTCTGAATGTTTAAAAACTGATGCCGATCCGTGACATCCTGCCGATTTTCGAAGGTCCAGATAATACCCGGTTGCTCCACCACGAAGAGGTTCTCTCCAACATGCTGCAGATCCACGGGGCGACGAAAAGTAAGACCAGAAAATGCCTCCTCAAAGGCTACCTGGGGCTGGCTCCAGCCAGAGTGTGCAAGGACACAGGATAGAAGAAGGATGTACGGTCGGAGCAGTGGTGACATAAAACCGTGGCTCTTAATGGGAAGGGAAAAGATTCGGTAGTCCAAACCCATTCAAATGCAATCTGGGATGATTCGTTTCGGTTGAGGACAAAAGAGATCAATTGGGGAATCTGGTATCTATGGGAACGTGACTCTGCACGACTCTTTAGGGATCGGCTAGCCGGCTGAATAGGACGATCTTCATGACCTGGTGGCGGGAGTGTTGCCGGATCGTTAAATTGTCGGGCCTGATTGTAGAAACCCGAACGATCTAGATGGCACTCAATAGCGAATGAAGTATTGCTCTTGTATAGAAGGCATAAAAACAGTTTTACATGATTACGCATCCCCTCTCGGTTTTTTTGATTTTGGCAATCGTTGTGTGGGTTGCGGTATTTCTGGAAACCCGCTTTGCACTTTTCAAAGCACTGAGCGCCGCGTTGGTTGGCATCCTGCTGGCAATGGTACTGTCCAATGTGGGGCTCATTCCAGCGCAGAACAAGGCCTACGACGTGCTCATTGATCCGGGTATCAGTCTGGGGATTGTACTCATTTTACTAAGTGTGAATATCAGTACGATCCGCAGTACCGGCGGGCCCATGCTGCTTGCATTTGGGCTAGGCGCCATTGGCACGGCTGTGGGTGCATTCATTTCCGCACTCGTTCTGGCCCCTCTCATTGGGCCGGAGACTTGGAAATTGGCGGGGCAGTTCATGGGTACGTACAACGGAGGAGGAGTGAATTTTGCAGCGCTGGGACGTGCATTTGATACCAGCAGTGAGATGTTTTCTGCCGCCATTGCAGCGGATGTACTGCTCACAGCCTTGTGGATGGTGGCCTGCCTGGTGGCTCCGTTATTATTCGGTCGCAGGCAGTCGGGGCAGCATTCAAGGGAGCAGGATGGGCTGATCGGATCATTGTACAAGAGTATGCCGATCCGATTACAGGATGCAGCACTGCTGGTGATCATTGCAATCGGCGCGGTATGGCTTGCGAAGCATTTGGGAACTCTCGTGCCCGGCATTCCTGAAGTCTTATGGCTCACCACAATCGCACTTGCAGTCGGCCAGGTGCCCTATATTCGTCAGCTCTCGGGTGCAGGCCTCTGGGGATATTATTTGCTGCTGTTGTTTCTCGCCACGAATGGAGCACAGTCTGTGGTGAAGAACATTATCGTGATTGGTCCCGGGGTGTTATATTTTGCAGTCGGGACGGTCGTTCTACATGGGGTTTGTGTATTCGGGCTTGGAGTATTGTTTCGGTTGGATGCGACCACACTTGCGATTGCGTCACAGGCAAATGTGGGTGGACCTGCTTCTGCAATGGCACTTGCCACGGCCCGGGGAGCAGTGGATCGGGTATTGCCTGGAGTAGCTGTTGGACTTCTTGGGTATGCGATGGGGAATTACACCGGGTTTGCGATGGGGATGCTGGTTCGGGGAATGCTCGGCTATTGAGATACAATGTTCATGCGGGAAAGCGGTACGAAACTTCTTCCGTGGGCATCAGAGAATAGAAATAGCGGATCAATCAACATGATAACCGGAATAAGGCCATCCCCCAGACGAGACAGTTGTGACTGAAAAGAGCCGCAAAATTACCTGGTCGGCCTGGAGTCAGGCACGACAACTGATGTGGATTTATCGAAAAACTCTAGCAGTTGGCTTTGTTCTGATGGTCATTAATCGTGTCAGCAGCTTTGTACTTCCCGGCACCAGCAAGTGGCTGATTGATGAGGTCATTGGTAACGACCGAATGGAGTTGTTGGTGCCACTCGCCCTGATGGCCGCCGGTGCGACCATCGTGCAGGCAGGAACCTCGTATCTATTATCAAACGTAATCGGTATTGCCGCCCAAAAGGCAATCATGGAAATGCGTCAGCGGATCCATGATCATGTGATTCATTTATCTGCCCGTTTTTTTGAGAGACACAAAAGCGGTGAACTGATATCGCGTGTGATGAGTGACCCCGAAGGAATCCGCAATCTGATGGGGACAGGGATCGTGATGCTGGTTGGAGGGGTAGTAACCGCAGTCCTGGCGCTCATCATCCTGTTTATACTCTATTGGCAGTTAACCCTGATCATCTGCGTAATTCTGGCCACATTCGGCGGCTTCATGGCCTACGCATTCAGAGCGTTACGACCCATTTTCAGAAAGCGCCAAAAAATGCGATCAGAGGTCACGGGGGCACTTGGGGAGACGCTCGGTGGAATCCGGTTGGTCAAGGCATATGGGGCCGAAGGTCGGGAGCAGGGTAAATTCAATGAGGGGGTCATCCAGTTGTTCAGTCTGATCTCCAAAACGATTCGGGGTACATCTGCAACGGTCACGCTGGGGACGATCATTGTTGGGATCATCGGTGCTTTGATGATTATCCTGGGGGGCAGAGCGATTGCGGAGAATAATCTGACTCTAGGGGATTTTGTCATGTACCTTTTTGTGGTTGGGGTGATGGTCACTCCCATCATACAGATGGCGATGGTTGGCACACAGATTTCGGAGGCATTCGCGGGGCTTGATCGCATCAGGGATCTGATGACAGAGATTCGGGAGGATGAAGATGAGGATCACAGAAATACATTGAAACGGGTGGAGGGGGAGATTACCCTGGAAGATGTACATTTCCGCTATGACGAAACCGTCCCGGTCATCCAGGGAGTTTCTCTTCACGCCGCAAAAGGAACCACGACCGCATTGATCGGGCCAAGTGGTTCAGGCAAGAGTACGTTGATCAGTATGATTATGGGGTTCAATCAACCCCAGCAGGGACGGGTTCTGATTGATGGTCAGGATTTATCCACCTTGAAACTGAGTGATTACCGCAGATACCTGGGGGTAGTGATGCAGGAGAATTTCCTGTTTGATGGCACGATTGCAGGCAACATCAGCTATGCCAGACCAGCAGCCTCACGCGACGAAATCGAATATGCGAGCCGAATCGCGAATGCGCATGAATTTATTCAGAGCTTTCCGGACTCCTATGACACCGTAGTTGGTGAGCGGGGGGTAAAGCTCAGCGGTGGACAGAGGCAGAGGATCTCCATTGCACGTGCAGTTCTGGCAAACTCCAAAATCCTTGTCTTGGATGAAGCGACCTCCAACCTTGATACGGAAAGCGAGGCATTGATTCAGGAGGGATTCAAAAATCTTCGCGAGGGGCGGACCACATTTGTCATTGCCCACCGGCTCTCCACCATACGGAGTGCGGATCAGATCCTGGTTCTTGAAGCGGGCAGGATCATCGAACGGGGAAGCCATACCACACTCCATCGCATGGGCGGTCGCTATCGGGAGTTGTACGATCAGCAGCACAGCTATGAAAAAGACCTGTACGTAAACCCTGGCGAAGATTCTCTCCAATAATATTCGCCACCATAGATCATAATCGATAGCGAACCGTCGCCATCGTCGAAAACAGGTTTAGTTTACCGAAGATCGTTGTATTAGTTAGGTTTTCTACTCGGTGCGTAGTGTAGTTCCCTTGACTGTTAAAATCCTGTAGCAAGGTGTAGCTGAAACGAATCCCCGCAAGAATTTTTTCAGTGAGGGTATACTCGAACCCAACATGCCCGGAAGCCAAAAGTACGATATCGGTCAAGTCCTCATCCTGCAGTGAATCGTAACTTGACAGGTCCCCGCTGCATGGAGTGCCAGTGCATGAATAGCGTTCCTCGTAATACAAATCGGTCACGGTGGAACGTGCGGCCCCGGTTCCCACGCCCAGATAAGGGCGAAATGTACGACCCTGTGGGATCAGATCCAGGAAGGTGTTGATGCGAAGAGAGGCGACCCGCAATCTGCCAATGGTTGAGGTGGTCGTTACCTGAACCCCCGAATTTGGATCAAACTGAGGGGCAGGTGATCCGTCCAAGCGCATAATCTGGCTGAAGATCTGTTCCAGGTTTCGAGCCGAATACTGAATATTCAGGTCGATGCGCAGGGATCCTTGTTCCCTTCCTGCGCCGACACGAAAGGCAAAGCCCGGGTCCGTCGGGATGTGATAGTTCCATCGATATCCAGACTGTTGGTTCGGATTGTTGTTACTGCATTCATCCAGATCGGGGCAGCAGATAAAACCTGGATAACAGAATGAGTCAAGATTAAATCCCTCCTGTGCCAGATCCCCGCTGAAAGCGGGACCTGCACCCAGTTCGACATACCAGCCCTCAACCTGCCCATAGGCAGCCGAAAGGTTTGTTGCCAGAAAAAACAATAGGACCGCAACGGATAACTTCATTGTCGAATGGGGTTTATGTTGGAGCATGATGTATTTTTATGTTGCACCGGAAAATGTGTTAAGTCATGTCCATCTCCCATATACGGATTACCATCTTTTTAGTCTCACTGTGTGCCTGCAGCTCGAATTCTCAGATGGGCGAGCAGGAGCAGCCCAATTTTATTGTCATCTTTGCAGATGATATGGGGTACGGAGATTTGGGCGTATATGGGCATCCGACCATTCGGACTCCCCATTTGGATCGTATGGCTGCAGAGGGACTTCGTTTTTCGCAGTTTTATACAGGGGCATCTGTATGTACGCCAAGCCGAGCTGCGCTTTTGACCGGGCGATTACCTGTCCGAAATGGGCTGACAGATGATCGGATCCGGGTTCTCTTCCCTCCAAGCAAAGGAGGGATGCCTGCATCGGAGATCACAATTCCAGAAGCATTGCAATCCGTAGGTTATGTAAGTGCAGCAATCGGGAAATGGCATTTGGGGCATGTACCTGGGCATTTTCCGACGGAGCATGGGTTTGACGAGTATTTTGGGATCCCCTATTCAAATGACATGACCCCTACGGCCAGTTCATGGGAGCGTGCCCAGACGTACCCCCCGTTGCCCCTTATGCGGGGTGCGGAGGTGATTGAGACGGAGCCCGATCAGCGTCTTCTGACCCGCCGCTATACAGAGGAGTCAATTTCCTTTATCCGAAAAAACAGGGACAACCCATTTTTCCTGTACTTGCCGCACACGATGCCTCATATCCCGCTCTTCGCATCGGATGAATTTGAGGGAACGAGTACACGTGGGCTTTACGGAGATGTGATTGAAGAGATTGATTGGAGTGTTGGACAAATATTGGATGTTTTGCGGGAGACGGGCCTGGATCATAAAACCCTTGTCATCTTCACAAGTGATAACGGGCCATGGCTCACGGTGGGGTTTGCAGGCGGGACTGCCGGACTCCTGCGTGATGGAAAGGGAACCACCTGGGAAGGGGGAATGCGTGTGCCGACGATCGCTTGGTGGCCAGGAACGGTTCCCGCCGGTCGCACGACCCATGCACTGGGAGTCACCATGGATCTAATGCCGACCATACTGGGGCTTGCCGGTGCATCGCTCCCGGATGATCGCATCTATGATGGAGTAGACTTGATGCCGGTTTTGCGAGATCCCGCTGCTCAGGTTCGGCAGGAGATCTATTATTATCGCGGGACTCAGCTTTGGGCTGCAAGAAAGGGGCCCTGGAAGATGCACTATATTACACAAAGCGCGTATGTAGGGGATCAGCCGGTGATGCATGAACCACCGCTTCTCTACCATTTGGATCGGGATCCAGGGGAGCGGTTCAATCTTGCTGAACAGGAGCCGGGTGTGATCCTTGAAATACAGGAAATGGTGGAGGATCATCTGGCTGAAGTCGTTCGAGCGCCTACTCAACTCGCGATTCCAGAATGGAACGATTGACATGTGTTCTTTTCGTTTTTGTGGTTTTTGGCGCTTGCAGCCAGGAGCCACCTCCCCTTCCGCCGCCAGGCATGGTCTATATACCGGGTGGAACGACTCAAATTGGGTCGGAGAACGGCATGCCGCATGAGCGGCCGGTTTTTCGTGCTCGTGTTCAGCCGTTTTTCATGGATATCTCTCCGGTCACGGTCGGATCGTTCCGGGAATTTGTTCTGGCAACGGGGTATGTGACGGAGGCCGAATCATTCGGGGACGCAGGCATCTTCAATGATTCAACCGAGCAATGGGAGCTCAAACCTGGTGCATACTGGCAGTGGCCGTTGGGACCTGATTATCCTTCAGCTCCCGATGATCATCCGGTCACACAGGTGTCTTGGAATGATGCGGTTGCGTATGCAGAATGGGCCAATAAGAGGCTCCCCACTGAAATTGAATGGGAACATGCCGCCCGTCAAGGCAGCAGCGGTCAGTACGCCTGGGGAGATTTGCTCGTACAGGACGGGGAGTACAAAGCGAATGTATGGAACGGTCGATTCCCCAGGCTCAATACCAATGCAGATGGATATGCAACCACATCACCAGTGGGAGCATTTGGGGAAACTCCTGCAGGACTCGTTGATATGGGTGGAAATGTATGGGAGTGGACCGCAGACTGGTACCGATCCTATTCGGATCAGGATCAGGAGTTTCAGCCAAATTCCAGTAGCGAGAAAGCGCAGCGTGGAGGCAGTTTCCTCTGCGAGCCGGGCTGGTGTCATGGCTATCGGGTCTCCGGGCGCAGTCACTCAACACCAGAGACTGCACTTTATCATGTAGGGTTTCGTGTGGTCAAGGACATTACCCCTTAGCCAGATAGTGATTCACTGCTTTGATTGCAGTGGATAGGCGTTGATCCTGGGTTCCACAAATTGGAACGATATTTAGAGAATGGGTTTTTGCCTCAGCCATCAGGAGTGCGTGCGAGCGTAAGCGCTCCTCTGGGCTTGCTCGTTGACCAGGATCGGGGATCCAGGGGATATCCGGTTTCATAAACAGGTAAAGCCCCGATTGATGACGCTTGGCAGCACGCTCAATAGAGGATGGGCACTCGCCGAAGTAGATGCGCTGGTAAACGCATGTAGTGAAAAGATCTGTATCTACAAACAGGACTCCATGAGCTTCAGAGTGCAGGGAGGCAACCAGATCCAAGTGCCCTCGGGCAATCGCATGCACATCGGCCTCCTCAGGAAGCGCTCCTTTCTTGTCAACAAACAGCCTCAGGTATTCGGCAGCCCAGATCGTGTTGTAGTGCTTTGCCAGTGCGGCTGCGAGCGTGGTTTTGCCAGTTGATTCAGCCCCCATGAGTACCACGGTATTCACACGATCAGGATTCATCAATAAATCTGCTGTGAGTGCTGACAATGAAATGGCATACCTTGAACGGGATGGGTCTCATGCGGGTTCGTTGTGTTTAACGACAATTAAAATTTACTTCAACGACAATTAAAAGTTTCCTAAAAGTTTCCTTTCAGTTCTATTGGAGGCGGGCGCGCAACGAAGCGGAGCAGCGAGCTGCGGAGCGAAGTTGCGCGCGATAAATCCCACGAGTTTCGTCTGCGCCCGGACTGACAAATTGTCAGTTCTAGGTGGACACGAACCAAGTGCGATGGAGGTGAATTTATGTTCGAGAGATTCATCAATTGTACATTCAGGAGGTCTCGGTTTCTGGAGAATTCGCCTTCTGCCGCTGTTGCGCCGCTTCAAGTCGATAGCTCGGCAGGTTGAGTTCGAGGATCACACTGTGATGCACAAACCGGTCCACGGCCGCCGTTGTGACCGTGGGGTCCTGGAAGATCTTCTCCCACTGGGAGAAGGCCAAGTGACTGGTAATCAACAGGCTTCCGCGTTCGTAGCGCTCCGCCAGTACGTGAAAAAACAGGTCCATCTCCTGGCGACTGTGCTGCATATAGCCCAACCCGTCCACGATGAGGGCTTCGTAGCGCAGGAGCTGTTTCATGAACTCTGACAGGCGCTGCTCACGCTTGGACTGGACCAATTCCTCCACCAGCGTACTGCATCCATAAAAGCGTACGCGCCGACCTTGAAGCACGAGCGCATGCCCCAGCGCACAGACCAGATGCGTCTTTCCACTGCCCGGCGGACCCACGGCCAACACGTTTTCGCTTCGATCCAGGAACCCGCCTTCCAGCAGCATACTAAACTGATGATTGATCTTCAGAGGCAATCGGGTTCGGTCAAACAGGTCCAGGGTCTTTTCCAGAGGTAAGCCGGAGTTACGAAGCCCGCGTTGAATGCGATTGTGGGTCCGCACTTGCTGTTCCCGTTCCACGAGTGACAATAAAAAGCGCTCAAAGCTCAACGATTCCTGCCGCGCGAGCTGGGCCGCATCCTGAAAAGAATTCCGAATGCCCGGCATCCGGAGTTCTTTCAGTCCAGTCCACAAGGCATGCTCCAGTTCTTGGGTCGTTTGCGTCTTCATTGCACACCTCCCACCGCCGCAGGTTGATCCAGCAACTGGTCATATACGGCCACCTTCACAATGGATGAGGCAGGAGTTGGGGCATCTAACCACGCCTGCACCTGCGCCGTGGTCAGGGGCTTCTTGTCATTCAGCAGCCGGTCCAGGGCATGGGTCACCCCGGATTCGCTCTCGGTTGCAGCCAGAACCAAAATGGCCAGATAGGCCCGGTCGGCCCGGATCGAAGCCGTATGCGTGCGTCGGAGTGCGTCATACGCCCTGCGAAATGTTGAATTGGGGAATAACTCGGCACGATAGCGATAATCTGCAAAGGCCCCGGGCTTACGGACCAGGCTATGCACAATATGACGATAGTCAATCTGAGTCTCGCCTTCTCCGTGCAGACGCGGCATCCACACCATCTGTTTTTGGGCGTACCACACCTCAATCCATTCACCATACACGCGGACTTCAACCTGAACCCCAATCAGTCGACTTGGGACCGAATACCGGTTCTTCTGTACACGAATCGTGCTGCCGTTGGAGACCCGTACCGTCGCGCGCCGATGGAACCTCAAAGGTCGAAAAGGCAATGCACGCAAGTGCGCCTGTTCTTCTTTGAAACGTGCCTGCCGGGACGCATTCAACTGCTGAAACAGTGTATCCAAAAATGCGCTATAGTCCTTCCGACTGGCAAAATTGCGACTCCCACGCAGAATCAACTGATTCTCCAGCGCGCGCTTGAATCGATGATGCCGCTGTTCAATCTTGCCATTCTCATGCGGACTCCGCGGCTGCGTATGCCGGATCTCTATACCGTAATGACGCGCCAGCGCTTCATAGTGCTGCGTGAAACTGCCCCGTTCGGCGCCTCGGTGGTTGCGGACCGCACAACTCATGGAGTCCGTCTGGTGTAGCCGCGGGACTCCACCCAGTTGCGAGAACGCCTTCTGCAGTCCTGCACTGAGCGCTTCAAAACTCTCGGACCGGCAGATCATGCCGGATTCCCAATTGGAATACGCCAGCACAAAGTGATACAGCAAATGGGGAAAGGGTTCGCCCTGGATCGTTACGCCCAGATGGTTCATCCACGTGAAATCGGACTGGGCCCGATCCCCAGGTGCATACACCTGCTCGAAATAGACTTCTTTCGGGGGGCCTTCCTGCGCCCTCCATACCTTCACACGACGTTGCAGGGTGCGCAACTGTCCCGGCTTGAACTGACCGGGGTACGTGCGTTGCAAATGGGTAAACAGAGCGTTCACCTCAAGCCCCGGGTTCGCCTGCAAGTATCCCACGACTTCGTCCCAAACCTGGGCAAATGCATCCGTACGCGTTCGATGCGTACGACGATAATCTCGCTCGCTCGGAAGCTTCTGCGAACGAAGATATTTGCGCGCCGTCGGCGCGCTCATGCCCGCCTTTGCAGCGGATGTTTTGACTGACATGTTGTCTTCTTGTACCAATTTTCTTAAAAATTTTGCTTGCTGATCTGTAATCATCGCCAGAGACTGAATGGAAAATAATTCGCACGTTCACGCACGAAAACTCCATTCGTCCCAACGAAACTGAAAGGAAACTTTTAATTGTCGCCGGTGAAACTTTTAATTGTCGTTGGACAGGGTCTCATGCGGGTTCGTTGATCACGGACTTACGGGGGCGTATTTTCGAAGCTGGCGCAGGCAATTTGACAGATGTATTCAAAGGGATTCACAGTAGAACCCGGTGATGAGATTATTGAACGCCTTTTGGCCGATCTTTCCGCTTGTTTTGGCAGAGGGCTTTCAGTTCAAAGTCTCTGGAGAATGAAGGTTTTCTTTCTTGGCAAAAAGTGCCAACACTGTTGGCAGAATCTGGGAGTTGGCAAAAACCCCAGACGCTGTCTGGAGAATCAGGGGACGACCAAAAGTACAGACATCGTCTCCAGAATCTAGGGATCATCAAAAAATGCGGGGATGCGTACAGAGAACGAAAATCTCTTCATAATTGTAAGGAGACTAATCCCCTGCTGATTGGTACGAGTGTGTAGTCTTGAAATCAAACGACGAACACACTCTGCCAATTCCTTCCTAAGGGTGGATGAATACAGTGCAGGAAGATTGCACGGATCCGTATGCATGATATTGATTTGGAATGTCCATTCAACAACCTTATCTTTGATTTGAGTCTTTAGATTTGAGAGTGAATCTATTGTGGACAGGGAGTGCCTTCTCGGTAACGAGAGGGTTTTTTTATGGGTAAAAAAACTATGGTAATATCGGGGTAATATGAGTTTTGTACCACGACCTTCGAAGCTTGCATTGGCTGACGGTACTGTAGTCAACGGTACAGCAATTGGCGCCGGTGGTGAGAGTGGAGGAGAGCTCTGCTTTAATACAAGTATGACAGGGTACCAGGAGATTCTTACCGATCCCTCGTATCATGGACAGATCATGATGATGACCTATCCTCACATTGGGAATTATGGTGCTCATGATGAGGATACCGAAGCAGCGAAACCAATGGTTTCTGCTTTAGTCGTACGGGCATTTTCCCAAGAATATTCCAATCTGCTGGCACAGGAATCCCTACATCACTACATGGACCGACATGGTTTAGTCGGGATCACAGGCATAGATACTCGAAGGCTGGTTCTACACATTCGCAAGTGCGGTGTCATGAATGCTGTGATCTCGTCCGTAGATTTGGAGGATATCTCCCTGGTCGAAAAAGCAAAGGCTTGGCCCAGCATGGAGGGATTGGAATTGGCATCCAGAGTGACATGCAGTGAATCGTACGCATTCTCCGATGTGGGTGACCGGCGTATTGCCGTCTATGATTTTGGGGTAAAAACGAATATTCTGCGTACGTTTGCCGCGCAAGGATGTCAGGTCAGAGTTTTTCCTGGCGCGACACCCCTAAAAGATGTTTTGTCCTGGTTCCCAGATGGATTATTCTTTTCCAATGGCCCTGGAGACCCGCGCGCCATGCCGGAGGCAGTGGAGTGTGTGCGGGAGGCAATGACTATAGGATTACCTCTTTTTGGAATTTGTCTCGGGCATCAACTGATGGCGTTAGCACAGGGAATTGAGGTATTCAAGATGTATGTTGGCCACCGCGGAGCCAATCAGCCGGTCAAAAATCTTGCGACTGGACATGTTGAAGTAACCACTCAGAATCATGGGTTCTCTGTTGATCCTGAGTCGGTGCCCTCTAAATTGGCAGATGTTTCCCATCTGAATCTCAATGATCAAACAGTTGAGGGCCTCCGATTTAAGAAATTTCAAGGTTTCAGCGTTCAGTATCATCCCGAAGCATCCCCGGGTCCGCATGATAGTCGCTATCTGTTTGAGGAATACCTACATATGTGTTCAAAAACCAAATCCTGATTGATGCCCCGGCGCACAGATATTAAAAAAATCTTATTGATTGGATCGGGCCCGATTGTGATAGGCCAAGCCTGTGAGTTTGACTACTCTGGAACGCAGGCATGCAGAGCACTACGAAAAGAAGGATATGAGGTCGTACTGATCAATTCCAACCCGGCTACAATTATGACCGATCCAATCACAGCGGATCGAATCTATATGGATGAATTGAAGGCAGATTCAATCCGTCGAATTGTAGAAAAGGAGCGTCCAGATGCGGTACTGCCAACCATGGGAGGTCAAACCGGATTGAACCTGGCCGATGAATTACAGCGGCAAGGATACTGGGACGAGCAGGGGGTAAAAGTGATTGGCGTAGACATTGATGCAATTCATATCACGGAAGATCGACAGCAGTTTCGTGATTTGATGGAGCAGATTGGTGTAGATCAGGCAAGAAGCCGGGTAGCCAAGAGCTTGCTTGAAGCCAAAGAGGTAATTCAGGATCTAGGAGGACTACCTGTGGTAATTCGGCCATCGTTCACGCTTGGCGGCGCAGGAGGTGGAATCATATGGAGCCCAAGAGAACTGGAACGTAAAATAATGCGAGGGCTGGAGCTGTCTCCCGTTCATGAAGTTCTTGTAGAGGAATCCGTGTACGGCTGGAAGGAATTTGAATTGGAATTGCTTCGGGATCGAAACGATAATGTGATCATCATCTGCACGATCGAGAATGTAGATCCCATGGGGGTTCACACAGGTGACTCCGTTACGGTTGCTCCTGCACAAACATTGACCGATAAGCAGTTCCAGCATATGCGGGACACTGCGATTCGGATGATGAGATCCATTGGAACCTTCGCGGGAGGATGTAACGTCCAGTTTGGAATCAATCCAGTAGATGGGCGCATGATTGCCATCGAAATTAACCCCCGCGTTTCCCGGTCATCCGCGTTGGCATCAAAGGCAACCGGATACCCAATCGCAAAAGTAGCAGCGCGACTTGCGGTTGGGTATACCCTGGATGAGCTCAAGAATGATGTGACGCAAACCACGAGTGCGTGTTTTGAACCTGCGATTGACTATGTGATTACCAAGATTCCCCGGTGGAATTTCGAAAAGTTTGAGGGGGTTGATGAGGAACTGACGACGCAGATGAAAGCGGTCGGAGAGGTGATGTCCATCGGGAGAACCTTTACAGAAAGTCTGCAGAAAGCTTGGCAGAGTTTGGAAATCGGCTATGCGGGGCTAGGGGCAGACCGAGAGGATCCGAAGCGCCCTCATGTACGGGAGCGCCTACAAAAATCCTATTGGGATCGAACGCTGCAGATCAGGAACGCATTTATCCACGGTGCATCGATGGAGGAAGTATACGATATCACCCGGGTTGACTTTTGGTTTTTGCAGCAGATTAAGATGCTGGTTGATCTGGAAAGTGAGACCCGCCAATTGCGCTTGCAGGACCTTACAGCAGAGAAGCTTCTGAACCTGAAGCGGCATGGCTACTCCGATGTTCAGATTGCCTGGCTTGTCACGGATGAAGTCACGGAAGAAGAAGTACGTGCGCACCGGTTGTCATTGGAGATCAAATCTCAATTCCTCCTCGTGGATACGTGCGCTGGAGAATTCCCGGCAATCACGCCATACTTCTATTCCTCTTACGAAACCGAAAGCGAGAGTATCGTTTCGGATCAGAAAAAGGTTGTTATACTCGGCAGTGGCCCCAATCGGATTGGTCAGGGAATCGAATTCGACTATTCCTGCGTGCAT
The DNA here is from genome assembly GCA_965116685.1 of Rhodothermales bacterium. GTDB lineage: Bacteria > Bacteroidota > Rhodothermia > Rhodothermales > Bin80 > Bin80. Next base: position 2,549,317 of record OZ220707.1, read on the forward strand.
GGTGTGCAGGCGGTACAGGAGATGGGATATGAGGCAATCATGGTGAATTGCAACCCGGAGACCGTATCAACTGACTTTGACATTGCAGACAAACTCTACTTTGAGCCGGTATTCTGGGAACGGGTCCTTGATATCATTGAACATGAGCAGCCGGAAGGTGTCATTGTACAACTTGGTGGCCAGACCGCATTGAAACTGGCAGGTAAGCTGTCGGAGCGGGGGATCCAAATCTTTGGTACGTCCTATGAGCGGATGGATTTGGCTGAGAACCGTGGCAAGTTCTCCGACATCCTGAAAGAATTGGAAATTCCATTTCCCCCATATGGAATGGCGCGGACCGTATATGAAGCTGTGCGTGTTGCGGAATCTATTGGGTATCCTATTCTGGTTCGCCCCAGTTATGTTCTGGGAGGACAGGGGATGAGGATTGCCATTAACAAGGAAGAGGTTGAGCGGTACATTACAGATATTTATAAATTGCTGCCGGACAATGAAATTTTGCTTGATCTGTTTTTGAACAATGGGATTGAAGTTGATATAGATGCTGTACGGGATGCAGATGGGGATGTATGGATTACAGGGATCATGCAGCACATTGAGCCTGCAGGAGTGCATTCAGGGGATTCGACAGCAGTTCTGCCTCCCCATTCTCTGAGTGAAGTAGTTCTTGAAGAAATCAGGAAGTACACGATTGCAATTGCCAATCGCTTGGAAGTCCTGGGATTGATGAATGTACAGATGGTTGTACAGGATGAGTCGGTTTATGTGATTGAGGCAAATCCCCGTGCGTCCCGTACGGTCCCGTTTGTTGCCAAGGCGACGGGGATCCCGGTTGCTCGAATTGCCAGCAAGGTCATCCTGGGAGCGAAGCTCAAGGAGTTTCGCAGTCAGGGAATGCTGGATTCCAAGCTAAAGGGATATGCAATCAAAGAACCCGTATTTTCTTGGACTAAGTTTCCCGAGGTTCGCAAGGAGTTGGGACCGGAAATGAAATCCACCGGCGAAACGATTGCCTTTGTGGATGCACTTACAGACCGGCATTTTGAACGCCCCTACGAAATGCGCAATCTCTATCTGTCGCGCTAGCAGATGGCTGGACACAATAAGTGGTCGAAAGTAAAGAGACAAAAAGCGGTTACAGACAGTCGCCGCTCAAAGGTGTGGGCTGTGATTACTCGCGACATTGTGGTTGCGGCCCGCGAAGGGGGGAAGGATCCAGACATGAATGCCCGGTTGGCCCTGGCCATCCAAAAGGCCAAGGGCAAGAATATGCCCAAAGAAAATATTGAACGGGCGATCAAGCGTGGAATAGGGGAGATTGAGGGACAGGATTATAAAGAGTGTACGTATGAGGGATATAGTGCACAGGGCGTTGCCATCATGGTGGATGCTCTGACCGATAATACAAACCGGACGGTTGCAGAGGTTCGCAGTGTATTTTCCAAAAGTGGTGGCAACTTGGCAAAATCAGGGAGTGTCGCGTATTTGTTCGACCGTAAAGGCTTGATTCAGATTCGTTCAGATGCTATTGATGAACTGGAACTCTTTGAACTGGCTGCCGACAGTGGGGCAGAGGATGTAGAAGAAGACAGTGATATATTCGTAGTGATTACACCGGTGGAAGCTTTTGAAACCGTTCAGGCCAAGATCTCTGCTGCTGGAGTCACAATTGAGGAAGCCCGTCTCATTCGCGCTCCAATGACAACCGTTCCCAAACCGCCTGAGCAAGTTCGCCAGACAGAAGCTCTGGTGGCAAAATTGGAGGATTTACAAGATGTGCAGGAGGTTTTCACAAATCTAGAGATATAATGCAGATTTTGGGTATAGATCCTGGTTCGTCACAAACTGGTTACGGCATTATTGATGTCGATAATCGGGTGCATGGGTATGGGGTTGTCGCACTCACTGGGGATCATATGCTCCGTATCCAGACCATTTACCACGAGGTAACTAGGCTTGTAGTGCAGCTGAAACCGAATAGCTGTGCGATTGAAATGCCGGTATATGGAAGTAATCCGCAGGCGATGCTCAAACTTGGACGTGCTCAGGCAGCAGCAATGTTGGCGATTCTGAACCAAGGTCTACCCGTAGTACAGTACACACCAAAAATGGTGAAGCGATCAATTACGGGCAATGGGAATGCAAGCAAAGAGCAGGTTGCATATATGGTATCCAGCCTACTGAAATTTGAAGGGTTGAATGAGGGGATCCCTCATGATGCATCGGATGCCTTGGCCGTTGCATTTTGCCATAAGGAGAGGGGGTTGACAGGTAAGAAGTCTGACCAACCTCGCTACAGTGGATGGAGCGCATTTGTCCGGGAAAATCCGGACCGCGTGATCGGGGGTAAGTAAGGTGGCTCTCCCAGGGAGCTCGGGCATAATTCTGGCCCGTTATCATGGGAGCAGTCAGTAGAGGTGCCTGTGGTGGAAATGAGTCTTTTCCCTCGGATATGCGAAAAAAATCAATTTTTCCTTGCCAAAGTGGTGGATTTAGCGGTTTTTATCTGAACATTGCTCATCAGTCTGCGTTAGGGGCGCGGTTGCAATTAACCATCACAGACCCGTGCCGAAAAAACCTAAGAGAAACAGTGAGTATCAGTTGGAGCGCCTGCCGGTCGTTCAGGTCTTCCACTGGAAAAGTCGATCCAAGCCCGCTCTGGAAAAAGGCGAGCTTGTCTATTATGGTCCCTTTCCAACTTCTTATGGGATTGGTGAAGTTCAAAATGTAACGAAAGGCCTCGTCTCGGTCGATTTTCGCGGCACGGGAAATGCCCGTGTACATGAGGATGTCATCCACGAGCGTTACCTTGTTCCACTCAAGGAAGCGGCTCTATAGGGGACGAAGGCCTTCAGACGGTTCTACTGGTCTGAGTGGTTTCCAGTATCTTCACCAAGCGTAGGATCTGCGAATTTTGTGCCTGTTCAGTGAGTTGTATCCATGAATTCTCTAACTCTCCAAGGAGTCACTAAGCGTTTCGGAAAGGTTACTGCCGCGCAGGATATTTCGGTTACAGCCAATTCCGGGCGGATTCTTGGACTTCTGGGGCCAAATGGTGCTGGAAAGACCACGACCATCCGCATGATCGCCAATATCCTTACGCCAGATGAAGGTTCGGTTACACTTGATGGACATGAGGTGGGACCATGGAGCCAAGAGAAAATGGGCTACCTTCCAGAAGAGCGGGGGCTATACAAAAAACTTAAAGTAAATGACCAACTGCGTTATCTAGCCGCACTCAAGGGGATGGGGTCACAGGATTCTGCCAGCAAAGTTGAGTACTGGCTGGATCGTCTTGGATTGACAAAATGGGGGACACGGAAAGCTCAGGACCTATCAAAGGGGATGCAGCAAAAAGTACAATTCATTGCCACGGTGTTGGCAGATCCTCAACTGATTATTCTGGATGAACCCTTCAGCGGGCTGGATCCGGTCAATAGCGAGCTGCTCCGGGAAATTATTGCCGAAATGAAGCAGCAAGGGCGGATCATCCTGTTCGCGAGTCATCGTATGGAGCAGGTGGAGCAGTTGTGCGATGACATTTGTCTGATTGCAAATGGGCGACTGGTGCTCAGCGGAGGCCTAAGGGAAATCAAAAAAAGTTTTAAGCGCGATAAGCTGGTCCTGGAATACGAAGGGGAGGTTCCATTTCTGGATACCATGCAGGAGTCTGGCGAGATTCAGGTTCTAGAGCTCAGAGATGAAAGGTGCGTTTTACGTATCTCGGAAGATTGTAATCCGAGGGCGTTGCTTGATCGTGTATTATCGATTCCTGATCTTGAGTTGTATCACTTTGAGTTGCTTCAACCATCGATGAACGAAATATTCATCCAGACCGTCGGGGCCAGCGATGAGTCGTAAGATTCTGGTGGTTACTCAGAACGAGTTTATGCGTCGAGTGACCTCAAAAACCTTCATTTTGACTACGCTGTTGGGGCCAGTGCTGCTTGTAGCATTTATTGCGGTCATGGTTATGATTTCGGTCTCTACGATTGACGAATCGTTCTCAACTACCGAGCCTCTGCGAATTGGTATCGTTGATGAAACAGGGGTTTTGGGAACCGGAATCCTGGACCAGGATGCCGGCGAGAACGCACTCGTACTGATCGAGCCTGGTTCCTTGGACGATGCATTGATCAATCAAGAGATCAATGCATACGTTCGCATTCCTTCAGAGATCATCACGACCAATGTACAACCGGTCCTGCACTCTGTGGATGGGAGCGGACATGGAGTTCGGTTCATGCTATCAGAAACCATTGAGAGGTCCCTGAAAGATTATCTTCTGGCCCAGAATAACGTTGCCCCGGATGTACGGGCGATTCTAGACCGATCCGTTTTTCTGGAATCGCTCGCCTATTATGATGAGGAAGGGGAAATAAGCGAAGGGGTTGAGTCAGAAGACGCATATTTTATTCTCGGAGGGGTCCTTGGGATGTTGATGTACATGGGCATTCTCATCTATGGGACATTGATTCTGTACGGAGCAATGGAGGAGAGAACGACACGGGTGGTTGAGGTAATTGTCTCCTCCGTTCGCCCATTTGATTTGCTGATGGGGAAGGTGCTGGGGATTGGCTTGGTCGGTTTTGCTCAGATGGCCACCTGGGCCCTAATGCTCTTTGGTGCTACGATACTGGCGGCACCATTGATAGAGTTATTCATCGATCCAGCAATGTATGATCTACCAGTAAATGCAAATACACAGGAGATCATGGCAGCGGCGGATATCCCGTTACCGAGCATTTCGCCGTCCATATTGATTTGGTTTCTGCTTTACTTTGTGGGTGGCTACCTTCTTTATGGGGGGTTGTTTGCCGCAGTGGGAACGATGGTTGACTCACCGCAGGAGTCGCAGACTCTGCTCCTTCCTCTGATGATGCCGATCATTATTTCGATCATGTTCATGGGTACGGTCATTATAGACCCGAATAGCACGCTTTCTGTGGGTCTGTCGTTATTCCCCCTGACTTCTTCGGTTCCAATGATCGTGCGAATTGCGATTGGTGGAGTCCCCCTTTGGCAGGTTCTGTTGTCCTACGGATTACTTTCGGGTTCATTCCTGGCCTCAATATGGGTCAGTGCACGAATTTATCGGGCAAGCCTTCTCATGTATGGTAAGAAGCCTTCCCTCAAGACGGTGATTGGGTATCTCCGAACTGGCTGAACAGATCTGGACTTGTATTTCTGGTTTCCAACTGGAGGAGGGTTTCCTTTCGATGGATACCTCCGCCGTATCCAGTCAGCTGGCCGTTTGCACCGATTACCCGGTGACAGGGACAGATAATGGGGATTGGGTTGGAACCGTTCGCACGGCCGACTGCGCGTGATAGGTTCACATTACCGAGTAGCCGGGCGAGGTGTCCGTATGAGCGGGTCTCTCCGTAAGGAATGGTCTCCAGCAGGGCCCAAACCCGTTTTTGGAATGTCGTTCCGTGTGGATCAAGTTTTACAGAGAAGCGGCTAAGTTTTCCTGAGAAGTATGCATCAAGCTCTTGCGCGGCCACCTCAAAAGAAATACCGGCCGGTTCGTAGCCTGACATCGTCCCGAATAGAATACGCGTCAGTCCAATAGATGAGAAAATGAGAGTCAAGGGACCAAGCGGCGTTTCGGAGATTATTCCGCACGTGAAGTTTTGTGGGACAATTCGCATAGGTAAAGCGTTTCAGAGCATCTGAGTAATTATGATCAATAAATATCATTCTTCAACGTAATGGAAACCTTCGTGCGTGAGACTGGCGACATGGTCTGTGTCCTGGAAATCAAGGCAGAGGCATCGGACCTCGAAACAGATGTACGGCTGGCGGTAAAAAAGCAGCAGTCTATAACAGTGCGGCGTGGGTTTCGGCCCGGCCATGTTCCCCGCAAGATGATTCGGCGCATATATGCGAGCGAACTTGAGAATATCGTTGTCGAGGATCTGGTCAAGGAAGTGTTTGAAGATATGGTTGTGCGCAATGATGAATATGACTTGGTCGGACACCCTCGTGAGATTCGTCGTGACTATAAGTTGGATGACGGTCTGTACGTTCAGGTTGAATTTTATGTGCTTCCCAAGATCGAATTGAAGGATTTAACAGGTCAGGTACTTGAAGTTCCTGTCGCCGAGGTGACGGACGATCTTGTCCAGTATTTAATAAAGGCTCGCATGGCTACTCATCTGCCCTTCAGATCTCTCAATGTAGACGAGAAAATTGGTGAGGCGAACGTAGGTATGTTTGACCGAATCACGTATGAGTACGAAAAGATTGATCCCGAGACAGGACATGTTCTAATAGGAACGGGGGGTGCTAAAACGAAGCAGTATTTTGATTATGCCACCGCTGTACGTATGGGTCCAGAGTATCTTGAGTTCGGAGAGAGTTTCAAAGGGTACTCTGTTGGAGATGATTTTGTTATAGAAGACAATGAGAATGATTCCGGATTGGTTCGGACGGATACGGCGGGATCGTATTTACGGGTGAAGATTTTAGGAGCCAATCGGTGTGAATGGCCAGAACTTGACGATGAGTGGGCTGCCATAATTAGTGATGATTCAGTGAGTTCACTTGAGGAACTAAATGGATGGGCACAGAAATATCTTGAGGATGAGTGGGAGAGAACAAGTCGCAATATATTAGCGGGACTCGTACAGAGTCGAATGTGTGAGTTACACCCCTTTTCTATTCCAATGAAATTTCTAGAGGAGATCAACTCAATGAATTTTGATTCAATCCCGAAAACAAAGACGGGGGAATATCTTTCTGATTTGATGAGAGAGCAAGTACGCTGGAATTTGTTACGCCCTGCCATCAAGCAGCAGTTGATTTCTATGTTGCCCGAGGAGTCCCCAGTCTCCGAATCTGCGGATGAGGATGCAGAGCAGGAAGGATCACATGGAGACAGAATTATTGATCAACTGGCAGAGCAGTTTGAGATTAAGCAGGTTCCTGTCACCGAATGGCAGATGAAGCGTATCGTAATAGAGGAGAGCTTTGTGTCTCAACCAACCCCAACAGATCACATTGATTAGATGGTAGATGAGTTTGTCAAGTTTTCGAAAAGCCTCCATTTACCGGAGAGTATTTATAAAAAGGGACTCGGAGATCAGCCCATTGGGAACTTGGTTCCAATGGTGGTTGAGCAAACATCCCGTGGAGAGCGGGCCTATGATATATTTAGCCGCCTGCTCAAGGAGCGCATCATTATTCTAGGTACGCCCATCAATGATGTAGTGGCTAACCTAGCGGTTGCCCAATTGCTCTACCTGACCAGTGAAGACCCGGAGCGAGATATCAATATCTATATCAACTCACCAGGTGGAATGGTATATAGTGGACTTGGTGTTTATGATACGATTCAGTATGTCTCATGTCCGGTTGCAACCATCTGTGTGGGATTAGCCGCCTCTTTGGGGTCGGTGCTGTTAGCTTCAGGAACGAAAGAGCATCGTGCAGCACTCCCCAACTCTCGGATCATGTTGCATCAACCTCTAGGCGGAGCCCAAGGGCAGGCATCGGACATTGAAATACAGGCCCGGGAAATTTTATGGCTGAAACAACGTCTGTATGAGATCCTCGCTCGGCATACGGGGCAAGATGCCGACACGATTGCGAAGGATGCAGATCGGGACTACTGGCTAAGTTCTGAGGAAGCCAAAGAGTATGGGTTGATTGATCGTGTACTGGAACCGCAAGTACTCCCCAAAAAAAAGTAAGGGTACCGCGTACGGGATTTGAACCCGTGTTACCGGCGTGAGAGGCCGGCGTCCTAGACCCCTAGACGAACGCGGCAATAAGATGTTTTACTTGGAATAGCCTCGGAGGGTTGCCTTTATGCGGGGCGTTGCATGCTATTGCGGAACCTCATCTTTTGAATAAAGGTAGCATCTAAGTGATCTTTGTCCCATGTCTGCGGCTATATATTTGGACTACAATGCTACGACGCCAGTTGATCCTCGCGTCGTGGAGAAGATGTTGCCATATTTTACAGAACATTATGGCAACCCTTCCAGCCATGCACACATGTACGGGTGGGCCGCAAATGCCGCGGTTGAGAAGGCTCGCATGGAAGTTGCCCAATGTCTTGGTGCATCCAGGCCAAGTGAAATCACCTTTACGAGCGGTGCAACAGAAGGGATTAATACGGCAATCAAAGGTGTAGCTGAAGTCTGTTCCCGTAGAGGGGCCCACATTGTTACCGTCAAAACTGAGCATAGCGCAGTAACCCATGCCTGTCAGCATCTGCAGCAGCAGGGATGGCGCGTTACGTATTTGCCGGTTAATTCAGATGGACTTCTTGACCTTGGTCGTTTAGAGGACAGTCTTATTGATGAGACGGTCCTGGTATGTGTTATGTGGGCCAATAACGAGACAGGTGTCATACAGCCGCTCTCTAAAATAGCAGGATTAGTTCGTGGACGTGGGATTCCGTTCATGACGGATGCAACACAGGCGATCGGCAAACTGCCTGTGTCAGTAGAAGATGTAGATATCCTCGTTTGCAGTGGTCACAAAGTGTATGGTCCCAAGGGAGTCGGTGCAATGTTTGTCCGCAGTCGTGTGCGGTGTGCTCCATTAATTGATGGGGGCGGGCAGGAGCGGGGGAAGCGTAGTGGTACCCACAATGTCCCGGGAATTGTGGGTATGGGTGAGGCTTTTCGGCTAGCGAAACTGGAATGTGAACAAGATGCAGAGCGCCTTTCCGTTTTACGTGACAAACTCGAACACGACCTGATAGGCTCGGGAGTCGCGGTTCAAATTAATGGTGCTGGTGCCGACAGGCTTCCCCAGACAAGTAGCATATCGTTTCCAGATTTGAATCTAGAGAGACTTGTCTTGTCTATCCGTACATTGGCAGTAGGGACCGGGAGTGCGTGTGGATCCGGCAAGAGCACGCCCAGTGCAGTACTCTCTGCAATGGGCGTTGAAGATGATGCTGCCAGACAGACCTTGCGAATCAGTTTAGGACGTCCGACAACCGAGCAAGACGTTTTTCAGGCCTCTGAATTACTTAGGAAGGCTTTAGATGGACTTTATAACAACGCTGCATGACTCACATGGAAATTGTTAACCGTGTAGCCCAAAGTGGTATTGAAGTTTACGATTTGGAGTTGCTTTGGGCGGGACATGAGATTAAGGAATTGGATGTGGCTCCTTTTCTTGAGGGAGGGTTTCTCCTGCGAGAGAAGCCATTTCGGTCACAGGTCGCCGCATACGACGATTGGCAGGCGTTCAATGGAGTCCATGCAGCACTTTTTTGTAGTACAGACGCACTGGTGCCGATGTGGGCTTATATGCTGATTGCTTCGCATCTTGATCATGCAAGGAGTATCACAATGGGGCAAAAAGCTGATGTGATTCGAGAGCAGTTTGCGCTGGCATTAGAGCAAGAGGATTGGACAAAATTTTCTGACCGAATTGTTGTGATTAAGGGTTGCGGCTCGGGGATTGTCCCAGAAAGTGCTTATGCCAGAGCAACGAAGGAACTGCAGAAGGTGGCCCGTAAGGTCATGTTTGGTGAGCCTTGTTCCAGTGTACCAATATGGCGTCGGCCAAAGGAGAAAGTGACACCATCTGCATAGAGAGTAGATCACTGATGACCATTTTTTGTGTAACTGCGAGTCTCGTATAATCTGGCCAAGTTAGGTGACATCCCCACTGTGACACCCAAAGAAGCCAATCTTCAACCTACTATTGAAAGGCTTCCTCAAGAGAGAGGCTGAATGCACATTCATGATCCCCTGGTCAAATGAAAATTGAACTGGCAGGCAAGGTCGCATTAGTCACTGGTGCCAGCCGTGGCATTGGAAAAGCAATTGCTGCAAGTCTTGCAGGTGCCGATGCAACGGTTGCCGTACATTATAACAAGAATATCACAGAGGCGGAAGCAGTTGCCTCTAAGCTGGGCAATCAGGCAGCCGTATTCCAGTCTGACCTATCACAGGTCGAAGCTTGTGAGGTGCTTCTGCAAAACGTGATAAAGGCATATGGGCGGTTGGACATATTGGTCAACAATGCGGGCATTGCTCAATTTGTCCGTTCCTCGGAGTCGACCAGGACATGGGTTCGTGTATGGGAGCAGACAATGGCGTTGAACGCCCGGGCAACTGCACTCTTATGTCGTCTGGCGATCAGCTATTTTCAGACGCAGGGGGACGGCCGTATTATCAATATTGCATCGCGTGCTGCTTTTCGTGGAGATACAGCCGAGTACATGAGTTATGCAGCTTCAAAGGGAGCGGTTGTTTCGCTAACCCGCACCATTGCTCGTGCTTATGGGAAAGATGGGATCAAGGCCTTCGTTGTGGCTCCCGGTTTTGTCCGTACAGATATGGCCCAGGATGCAGTGGATTCCTACGGAGAAGAATTCATTCTGGGGGATCTTGCTCTGAATAATTTAACCGAACCGGAAGATGTTGCCCCAACGGTTACACTCCTGGCAAGTGGGCTGGCAGATCATGCCACGGGCACTTCAATTGATATTAATGCCGGTAGTTATGTCCATTAGCCCTTTGACAACTATTCTCTCGTCCAGCGTCAGTTTGTTATCACCGTACTCCTGTGAGGTGATGATGATAGAGAGAATGCGGCACGAAGTGTAGGGAGTAAATGTATGAATTTAGGTGTCAACGTCCCGAGTTGGCTTGTCTACGCCTGCGCTCGGCTAGGTAACGCCTTAATATCGCCGCGTCTCTGTTGTGGCTTCGCAAGTCAACATTGAATGAATGGCCGCCATCAGGACTGGCGACAAAGAACATGAAGTTGTGATCTTCTGCTGCTGCAGTTGCTCGGAGAGATGATGGAGAGGGATTGGTGATTGGTCCAGGCGGTAGACCGCGATATAGGTAGGTATTGTACGAATGACGAATACGATAATCGCGATAGAACAGCCGCCGTCGATTTCCTTCCAACTCAATCAGTGCATATTGTACGGTCGGGTCTGCTTGCAAGGGCCAGCGTTCTCGCAGACGATTTAAGTATACACCGGCCACACGGGATTTTTCAGCGTTTACATTGGTTTCCCATTCGACAATAGCTGCCAGGCTCACTACCTGGTCACGCGTAAGGTTTCGCTTGCTTGCTTCATCGGCCAACTCACGCTCGAAAAATTGATTGAACTCCTTTTTGATATGCCGAACAACATCATCCGCTTCTGTGAGCCAATAGAATTGATAAGTTTCGGGGAGCATATAGCTGAATAAATGAAGCGTGTCCGTATCAAGCTCTGATGCCAGAGCAGTATCACGGAGTGCTGCAAGAAAATCCTCCGGTGCAAACGCCATATTGGCAGCTGCGCTACGAGCGATCCAACTACGTCGGGATCCGGCAGGGATCCTCACAGATACCGGAGTTTGCAGCCCTTTTCGCAGGGTTTGTAACAGGTGAACGTTTGATTTTCCAGAGGGGAAAACATAGTGCCCCGCCTTTATTTGATCTTTCCATCCCGTTGCGTGAGCTACCAAACGGAAAGTCCAAAGCTGTTTCACTATTTGCCGGCTTTCCAGTGAATCAACAACATCGACAAAGGAGCTTTCTCGTGGAATGTACAAGGATCGGTCACCCTCAAAGGGGGGCATATTCGGAGACCATAATAGCCAGGCTGCTCCCGCTCCAATCAGAACTCCCATACTTAATGTAAGAAACAAGATTCTGCGCATGATTAGGAAATTATAGGGAATTATATACGTGAGTGCCCTGAAGTCATGCAACCTTTTCATGGCTTCAGAGTTAGCGGACACAATAGGATGGACGACCATCCACCCTACTGCTTACCATAATATCACCTCGATTGATACCATGCCCGTTAAGGGATTGAACGAAAAGGAGAAAACTAGTTTCCAATACCGAAGCATCGTCTATCGGCTATTGCCGGGAACGCAATCCAAAGCAAAGAAACTGGCCGGACTGGCTGGAGCCTGTCGATTCGTTTGGAATGCAATGCTGGCACAGCAGAACGAAGCCTACGCCAAAGCGAAAGAGTCCAAAGAGAAGCCCCCATCGACGAGCTTTTTCTCTCTTGGCAAACGATTCAAGGAACTGCGAGATCATGTGGACTGGCTGCCCGAATACAGCTATAAGATTACCCGGTACACCTTGAAGTACCAGGCAGATGCCTGGCAGGCGTACTTCAAACAGCAAAGGGAGCGTCCCAGATTCCACTCCAGAGGGCACAGTACACCGTCCTTTACGATCCCTGACAACGTTAAGATCAAAGACGGGAAGCTACTCATTCCCAAACTGGGATACGTACAGATTCGCGGTAACCACCCGTATACCGACGGCAAGCCGGTCGTCAAGAAACTGGCAGGCAAGTGGTATGTCACGGTTTGCTACAAAGTAGAGTTGCCTGAACTGCCGGACAATGGAATTACCGTGGGGATTGACCGGAATTGCGGTCAGGTTGCTGCAACCTATTCAGACGGGGAGCAGGAGATCATCCAGCAACCGGAGATTAAACGTAAGACGGCAAAGCTGCACCGGTATCAACGGCAGTTGGCCCGGCAACAAAAAGGATCCAATCACAGGAAGCGTACGAAACTGAAGATCCAGAAAGTTCATCGAAGTATTGCCAATACCCGTACGAATGCAAATCATCAAGCGTCCCGGAGGATCGCCAACCGATCCTCGACCGCAGTACTGGAAGACTTGAATATCCAGAACATGACTTCCAGTGCCAAAGGTACCGTAGAGAATCCCGGTACAAACGTCAACGCGAAGGCTGGACTGAACCGAGAGATCCTGAAAACCGGATGGGGACAGTTGGATCAAATGCTGGAATACAAATGCCGGAAGGTTATTAAGGTCCCTGCCCCTTATACGAGTCAGGACTGTAACATATGTGGACACCGGGATAAAGAGAACCGGAAGACACAAAGCAAATTCAAGTGTATGTCCTGTGGACATGCGGATCATGCCGACCTGAACGCGGCGGCAAACATACTGGCCTCCGGGATTGGGGCAACTGCACAGCGAGAGGCGTTCGGGTTACCGACCTCTATGACCTGTGAAATGGATACGCGGAGGGCCCCATGATGTGGGTCACTGATGTATATAATTCCCAAATTATAACCAAGATTAGGCCTATTTGGACTGATATTTCTGGCGTTCGAGTGCACGCGTCTCATCTATGATACGCTCGAAGAGTCGCCGCACGGCCTCAGCAGGGAGGGGGCCTGGATTTGTACGCATTACATTTTCCAGGATTTCCTTTTCCCGGACAGGCATATAGATCGGGAGTCCTATTTGCTGCTTGATGCGTCCAATGTTATTCGCTAGACTCGAGCGCTCGTTCAAAAGCTGGATAAGTTTTTGATCTATCTCATCAATCTGCTTCCTGAACGGTTCTAGAGCTTCTTCCGAAACTTTTTGCAGCGGTGATGCAGGCTTCATAGGTGTAAGTTGTATGCGAGCGCTTTATTCAATAGGTGCGAATATGAACAAAAATAAAATCTCTAGGTATTGATAATTTGCGGAGTCCGCAGTATCTTTCTCAACTGAAGATATGCCTTGATGATCTATAAGAATTTATTACTTATTGCTGTTATAGCTCTTCTAGTGTCACCTGCAGATGCGCAGTTCCGGGAAGCGGTTCCCAATGCGTATCCGCAAACCAGACTGTATAGTACATCGAACAAGGTTGGTGCGCTGTTGAACAGGATCTTTAACCCCAGCGTCTTCCAAATGAGCCACAGCTTCGAAATGACGGCCGGTTCTTTTGGTGGTAATGGGTATTCAATGGGAATGTACACAAACACGATGGCTTGGCAGTTCAGTCCTAAATTGGCTGCGCGCATGGACGTTGCGGTTGCTTATTCTCCTCAGAATCAGATCGCTCGGGAGGCTGGATTCGGACAGCAGCACCCGCAGATCTTTTTACGTAATGCCGAAATAGCATGGAAGCCATCTGAACGTGTCCAGTTCCATTTTCAGGTCAGACAAGATCCCTACGCATATCATGGCATGATGGGACATGGACCTTATGGCTACGGGTATAATCATCGATACATTGGACATTCTAGAAGGGGTTTCTGGTTTTAGTACTGCACAGTTGGAGCGTGCATGAACCGACTGAAGGTATTTGGTCTTTATATTTTCTCGACGCTACTAGTGCTTGTTGTTGCCGTACTGGTCGTGTCTTTGCTGGTGAACATCCCACTAGTAAAGGAGACGTTCTTTCCCGTCCAAGTTGCTTCGTCCATTGAATCCGTTGAGGTTAAAACCCCGAGGCCCACGGATATTTTTCAGGTTGAGGTTCGTAATGGAGTGGGTGTTGACGGCGTAGCTGAGCGAATGCGGACGTACTTGCGCTCGGAAGGATACGATGTGGTAGGAGTGGGGAATCATCCGTCCTTTGATGTAGAGCAAACGATCATTGTAGATCGGATTGGAAATTTGAAAATCGCCCAACAGGTCGCTGCATCCCTTGGCCTGCCACCCGAGCGTGTCCAACAGGATGTGCGCAGTGAATTTCATCTGGATGTCTCCATCATTCTAGGTAGGGATTATGGGGTCATCCCTCCGTTCACAGCCCCCCAAAGTACTTCTCCCACTCAAGACTCAGACGATGGTAACTGAGCCACCTTTGTTCGCATCTTCCGCCGCGCCGAACAAGAAGCGGCTAAGTCCTATACCCGTGCAGGTTCTTGCCCGGGAAGCTTTGACAGCTATACAGGAGAAGAAGGCTTCTGATATGGTTATTATGGATATGCGTGAGGCCAGTGGCATTGCGGACTACTTTATCCTGTGCTCAGGCACATCGGACATCCAGGTTAAGGCTATCATGGAGGCGGTTGAGAAACGACTCAAAAGTGAATTTAAGGAGGTCCCGTGGCATATTGAAGGTGTAGAGCATCGCCAGTGGGTGTTACTTGATTATGTGGACTTGGTTATTCACATATTTACCCCTGAGAGGCGTGAATTCTATGACCTTGAGCGGCTATGGAGTGATGCGCCGATGGAAAAGATTGATGAGGGGGATGCGGTTCTGCTTCATTCATGAGAACGGGCTTTGTGCTTTTCCTACTTGGGTATGTGGTGGCTTGCAGCGGATCCAATACCGGGATGTCGATAGAACCCGAAATGCGGTTTGGGCACCGGTACGAAGGATTACCACCAGATGAGTATTCCACGGTCATGATTACGGTGCCCGAACAGGGGCGCACATTCACCTATTTCCCCGCAACCTTTGAGCGTGTAATTGTACGACCAGATCTGCTTCATTTGGAGCAGGACACCGTAGCGGTGGAGATTCTGGTCAAGGGCAGTTTACCGGATTCATGTATGGAGCTGCATGCTTTTGATCAGAAAAGAGTGGGGAATATCATCACGGCTACATTACAGATGCGTCGTCCCCAATCCCAGATATGTGCAGCGGTCCGTCATTCCTACCGACTCTATCTGATGCTGGATGGGGGATTTATTCGAGGGCACTATATTCTTAAGCTCAATGATTCAACCATCCCTTTCGTGGTCCACCAAACTGAGCGTTCGACTATTTCGCGGGACGGTTCGTAAAGAATTAATTTCTAAAATCGCGGCTATTTTGGGGTACCGCCGCCCCCCAACTAGCCGCCCCTAACGGCTGTCAGTTTTTCAAAAAAAACCTTGAACCTATGGAGAAAATCGTGTCTTCAAGAAACCGGAATGGGGGGAAGTTCAGTTATGGAATCAGGGAAGAATGCAATCTAAGGGGGCAATCATAAACAAATTTCCCATCTTATTCCGTTTGGCTCTTGCACTTGCAATGTTCAAGTCACTAATACTGGAGCGATCCCCGCACATTCACGCCGATGTCTCCCAGCGAAGCTGCACGGCCGTGTGCCAGACCAAAGACCGAGAAGGTCAGCCGCTCCCACGGATGAAGTTCACCGCCCAACCGGTACATCCTGCCCTGTGACAACTGGGTCATCCCCATGATTGATCGGGCGCTGCCCTCTTTCCACGGAACCCCGTAGCCCAACTCCAACTCGGTCCGGTGAACCCCTGTCCCCATCGGCGCCGCATCCCGGATCGTCTGCTGACCATACAGCGACATTCCCTGTCCCAGACCCCATGAAGGCCGTACCCGCATCATTAATCCTTCCGACCGGTTTCCCACCTGCAAGAATCCCGAGATCCCCCACTCCGTGAACCCCGCCGCCGTATGCATCACCAGTCCCTGTGCGTGCACATCTGCCTTCAAGCGCCACGCCGGGTACGCTATCCGCATCCCTCCGCCAAACTCCAAGCCCACGCCCGTCTCCGCACTCCCGCCATCACTGCGCACATTCGCCTCCACATAGGGACGAAGCACATTGTTGATCCGCGCATTCGCTTCCACCCCTGCCCGAACCCGGTACACCTCTGCCGTGACCGCATGCTCCTCAATCTCTGCATCCGTCACCAGCACATCTCCATGATAGTTCAGCCCAATGGTGCTGTTGGATACCAGTGTTCCCCGAACCCCCATCGCACCAAACCTTGATGTCAGATCGCCGTCCAGCTCCAGCACCTCGGCCTGTCCGCGTCCGGCCCCGGCGCTCAACCATACCTCCCATCCTGCACGCGCCACCGACACATACGGATACACGCCCGTCAATCCTGCAGTGATCTCTCCCGACTCCTGCGCCGCCGCAAACGATCCCTCGCCCTGACTGTGGGACAGTAGCACCCCTGCCAGCCAGCCTCCCTTCCACCGGTAGTCTGCCCCCAGCATCCCGGTGGTCACCTCGCCATCCAGTGTTAACCCATCATCCTCCCGACCATTGAATTGACGGAACGCTCCCCGGCCCCATACACTGAACGACCCGCTGTACGAGGTCGCCGACATGCGGCAGCCGCCCAACAACTCTCCCAGGGACGGATCCCAGGAAGAAGCCGAATACCAGAGCCGGGACATCTCTGCGCGCGTTGCCGCCCCGCATGCTGTACCATCCGCTCCGCGGAACCGATCCCCCAGTGCCTCCACCACCTGGGTCGCCGACGTCCGAACAAACCGTGCCGTATACGCCTCCAAGGCTTCCTGACTTACCGTGGTTGCCGCCTGGATCGTTGCCACGCCCACCGCCTTCGCAATCTCTGCATTTTCTGAGGACTCCAGATGCACCGTGAAGGTCTCCTCCTGCCAGTCCAGCCCGTCCTTCAGGAGCGGGACCGCGATCATGGCATCCAACGTCCCCGGTGCCAGCGTCACGACTCCCGAAGCGGCTTCATAGTCTTCCCCCGCCTTCGCCGTTCCATCCTGCGTCCGGTACGCGGCCGAGATCATTTGACGCTGCGGATGGGACAGTGAGACTTGGAAACGGACCATTCCCTCTTCTTCCTGTACCAGTGCATCCTCCACCCGAAGAATTGCCGTCCCCCCATCATTGTCCAGGATCGTGCCCGTCCCCGTTCCACGCGCAATGATTGCGTTCTGCGGTTTCAATAAGGTCACCGCAAACGTCTCCGTTGACTCCGGGATCTCATCATCGGTGATCTCAATCTCAATCACCCCCCGCGTGGCACCCGGATCAAAGATCACAATCCCACGCGATGCCGTGTAGTCCAGACCCGACTCTGCCGTGCCATCCGTGCTGGCATACTGCACGGTCACCACCGCATCCGTGGGACGGCTGAGTTCGATCGGCAGTTGAATGGCACCTGCATCTTCCAATTCCCGCTTGTCGTAGATCGTGATCGTCAGCGGCCCCGGACGCTCGTCATTGTCGGTAATCGTCACCGTGACCGGTGCATCCTCTCCGTTGTAGCCGCCGCCAGATGCTGCGAGATTTAGTTCTATCGTATCCGTCTCATAATCCTCATCCTCCGCCGCCGTTAAGATTATCGTTTGGGCCTGACTCCAGTTGGAGGTCGTAAACGTAAGAGGAGTGTCACTCAGGCTCAGATCTGTTCCCATGTGTCCAGTGAAGTTTACCGTCACCGGGCCCGAGGGTTGGGCGAACAAACGAACCTTGAGTGGCTCTGTGCCTCCTTCCTTCATGGTCACGGTTCTTTCGACGACAATCCCTGCCTCATCGATGTCCTTAATCATTACCGGAACCGTTTTCGTCACACCGTCATAGCCGCCTCCTGATGCCGTAAGCGTCAAGGTCGCCGTGTCGTCCACAATATCCTCATCCGGCGCCGCCGTTAAAGTCATCGTTTGTGCCTGACTCCAGTTTGAGGTCGTAAACGTAAGAGGAGTGTCACTCAGGCTCAGATCCGTTCCCAGGTGTCCGCTGAAATTCACGGTCACCGGGCCCAAAGGTTTCTGGGTAAGTGCAATCTCCAGCGTCCTCTCGGTTCCCTCGTTCATCGTCACAGATAGCGGGTTGACCACGAGACCAGCGGTGTCCTTGTCCCTAATGGTCACGGATACTGTTTCTAAGATCCCGATGTAGTCGCTGCTACCACTTGCCGTCAAGGTTACTTCCACCGGATCATCCAGAATATCATCGTCGACTTCGGCGATCAACGTCACCTGCTGGTTCGTCTGCCAGGTTTCCGGCGTAAATGTTCGAGTGATCGGTTGAAGCGTCAGGTCGGTCCCGGAAGGCCAGGTCATCGTTACCACGACCTCCCCCAGGGGCTTCGAGGTCAGCGAGAGATCAAACGACGCCTCGCCCCCCTCCACGACCGATACCGATGGAGGCGAATCAATCCCTGCCTCATCGTCGTCGGTGATCATCACCGTGACCCATGATTGCTCCCCATTGGCCAGCCCAGAGGGTAGAGGGCCGAGTTCCACCGTGAAGGTCTCGTCGTCTTCTGCAATCTCATCATCAACTGCGAGAATTGAGTAGCTCCCGATCGTTTCCCCAGCGTTGATTGTAATCTGAGTCGGAGGTGGTGCCTGGTAATCCTCATCCTTCTCCGCGGTATCATCCGTCAGCTTCAATGGAATCGTTACATCGATGTCATGTGCCTCGGACAGGGTTGCGGTCACGGTCACCGATTTGCCCTCATCCACCGGATTGGGAGCCGCAGACAGATTGACCATCACCTCCCGCGAAGAAAGGTCACGGATCGTCACCTCCTGGAAAGTTTCCCGACCTGGCTGTAACAACTTCGGCGGCAGATCCCCCAGGGATACGATAAAGATCTCATCCTCCACATCGGCATCTTCAAGGGTCTGAATCTCCCCAGATCCTTCTGTCTCACCACGGGGAATTGTGATGCTCTGAATCTGCGCGTAATCGCCCGATTCCGGTGGATCAGTCGTCTCATTATTATACTCCAATGGAACGTCTACATCCGTCTCAAGAATCCCCGTCAGCGTTGCTGTCACCGTGACTGGATCGCCCTCATCCACTGGATTGGGGGCCGCGGACAGCGATACTTCCACCGGTGGGGGCGGGTCATCATCCAGAATCGTAATCTCCACCGAGGAAGGGCTGCCAAGGTCCACCCCAAAGGGTAACCGACTCCCGTTGATGGCGACCGTAAACCGCTCCTCCCCCTCCGAAATATCATCATCCTGGATGTAAATCGTCCCTGATTCACTTTGCGATCCCCCGGGAATGGTGATCTGACCCAGAGGATCGTAATCGCCCGGTTCCGTTGGCGGTTCGCCGGGCTCATACCGCAAGGTTATCGTCACTGCATCCGACAAGGGGGGCGACAACATTGCCGTCACGGTGACGGACTCGCCTTCTTCTACCGAAGTGGGAGAAGCCGATAAGGTCACGGTCACCGAAGTGGGCGGTGTGATATCATCATCTACAATCGTCAGCGTATGTACGAATGGGTTTCCTAGATTGTACCCCGGGCCCCCCGTCAGCGTTAGGATAACCGTTTCGTTGGCGTCGTTGATGCGGTCGTCAATGATTGCAATGGGAATATTCACCGAGGGGACCCCGGATCGTACGATGACGCTGCTTGGTGCGGTGTAGTCGGCGGTGGGGGTTGCCGAGCCCCCCAGCGTGTAGTTCAGCGTGAGATCTGCCGCTGGGGCAGGGCGAATGGAGACATCCACATCGTGTATCCCGATGTTTTCGTTTGCGCGGGATGAAGATGACGCAAACCCTACCTCCGGTATATCCTCATCCGTCACATTTACCGTCAGATTTGCACTCAAGCCGTTAAAATCCTGCTCAGTACTAGCGGAGGTGTGGGCCAGTGTGACGGTTTCATCCGATGCATCAGGATCGTCCGATGCAGTTACCGTTACCCGCTTCGGTCCCCAATCTGAATTCGTAAATGTCAATCCCGTGAACGCCGTGTTTGCATTTCCATCATCATCCAAGGTCAGAATGAAACTAGGACGGTCCGCAATTGCCACCGTCACCGTTTGGGCCGGTTGGGCCTTGAGTCGCACATAGTAGGTATCGGAGGTCCCTTCCGGCATATCCAGAGAGGTAATTACAGGAGCATCCGCTGCATTCGTTTTCGTCAGCACCATCTCCACCGCATCCTCATCCGTCACATTTACCGTCAGATCTGCACTCAAGCCGTTAAAATCCTGCTCAGTACTAGTGGAGGTGTGGGCCAGTGTGACGGTTTCATCCGATGCATCAGGATCGTCCGATGCCGTTACCGTTACCCGCTTCGGTCCCCAATCTGAATTCGTAAATGTCAATCCCGTGAATGCCGTGTTTGCATCCCCATCATCATCCAGTGTCAGAATGGAGCCGGGGCTGTCCGCAATTGTCACCGTCACATCTTGAGCCGGTTGGGCATTGAGTCGCACATAGTAGGTGTCGGAGGTCCCTTCCGGCATATCCAGAGAGGTGATTGCAGGAGCATCCGCTGCATTCGTTTTCGTTAGCGTCATCTCCGGCTTCTGATCGGCGTCCGTGATCGTTACCATCACCGTTTTCGGATCCACCGCGACCACGCTGGAGGCCAAACTACTCTCATCAATCGCCACCGTGAACGTCTCATCGTCATAGTCTTCATCCTCGTGTGTCTGAATCGTACCGGTTCCCTTCGGGGCATCTGCCGATATTACAATCTTGTCCAGTGTATCGTAGTCGTCATCCTCTGCCGTTCCTAGATCCCCCTCGTGGCTGAACGTTAACGGAATCTCAAGATCACTCGAAAATGCCTCCGAAAGCGTTGCCGTCACCGTGACAGGATCGCCCTCTGCCACGGGAGAGGTCGCGGATATGCTGACCGCCGGCGTTCCCTTGATCGTGATCGTAACATTACAGCTTTCCGGGATACAGTCCTTATTGGATAATTCCGCAGCCCCCAGCCCATTCGCAATGGGTAACTTCTCAAAGATTAAACTCTCATCTTGCGTATCACCATTGTGTTCGATATGGATCGTAACAATGTCTGATTCTTTTTTTCCTGCCTGAAAGGAAAAATCCCAAAGATGGTCAGGGTCATCTTGGTCGGCTACCCCGTTCGTGATCGTATAATCCTCCGTATCGGCAGTGGAGGAGGTGTTTCTGCGCACTTCAATGTTTGCGGACTTCGTGACTGGCTTGGTCAACTTCAATTGCATCGTCACGGTCTCTCCTTCAGAAACCGTGAGAGGGTTGGCCACCAGGTGGATCACCATTTTGTCATTGTCGGTGATCGTGATCTTTTTCGACTTTGGCTTCCCCACAAGGATCATCGGATGCGAATCCGTGAGCTTCTTTTCGTTGATCACTACTCTAAAGTGCTCGGAGTCCTCCTCTAAATCATCATCAATGGTCGGAATCTCCCCCGTACCGGATGTCTCGTTCGCTTTGATTGTGATGGAAGCGAGTGCAGTATAATCATCGGTTTTGGTTGCCGTATCCGTGGCCGGAGCATTGGGGTAATTCAAATGCACCGTCACATCTTCGGATTGTGCCTCCGAAATGGTCGCCTTCACGACCACCTTCTCCCCTTCTTCTACCGTGGTTGGCTCCGCCGATAAGGTCACCGTTGGCCTTTCCTTAATCGTAATGGCGTACGCACAACTATCTATTCCCGGTATGGGGGATTCAGGTATACACTGGGAAGTCATGAAACGATCTCCACCAGCCGCACCGTCCCTTTGCCAGATCAAATTTTCGGTCCCCTCCGTTTTATTATCCTGTTTGATATTAAGTACAAGACTAGCGGTTTGGAGTAAATAACCAGGGTTATCGGGATCATGATAAAACACCATTGACCCGTGGTTACCATTAGGATCATACCAATGCGCCTTATTTGGAATGTCATAGTCACCGGGGTGAGCGGCGTTATTAGAATGCCAAGGGAATACAACGACAAAAATAGCATTGCCCCTTGGGTACCTTGCTGGAGCCCCTGCTTTTAACGGTTTTGACAGCGTCATTGTTAGAGTCGTTGACTCGCCCTCATAAACTGGATTGGGATCTGCCGACCAGGTGATCGTTAACCAATCATTGGCCCTGATCTTGAAATCTATTGATTTTTTGTCCTCTACAATAACTACCGTGGGATGATCTTCCTGGAATTTGTCTTCATCAATCTCCACGGTAAATGTCTCCTCCTCCTCTTCAATAGCATCATTGGTGATCTTAATCCGTACTTCTTCGGTTCGAAATGACCAACCCATCCTAGGTATCGTAATACTGCTCGTGGTTAAATTTCCATAGTCAGCGGCGTCAGCCGTTCCAGGGATCAGTTTTAGCGGAATCGTCACCTCATCATTCATCCCCGAAATGTACGCCTCAATAATCATCTCTTCACCTTCGTTCAACGTGGTTTTGCTTGATAACAACCAAACTTTCGGCTGTTTTCCCCTATCGTCATCCATGCTCCCCAGACTGATCCATTTCGAGGGACCCGCGACGAATGTGGATGGCCGTTCAAGTTCATCCATTGCCCCCCGAAACCTCTTATCCTCCAAGTCAACCGGATCCATCTCATTGAAAATCGCAGTCGAAACGTCACTGGATTCTGCTCCCCCCTCTGTGCCTGCCAGTCCGGTCATGTATTTCAATGGAAGCTCCAGCGCACCGGCCGGGGCATCCGCCCCACCAATGACTGCATTCCACCATGATTGAGTCGGGCCGATGAATCCGTCAGAAAGTGTAATGGGATTTCCTAAAGTAACCCGCTGGTTCCCTTCCGAAATTCCTAACCCAGAACCCGGTAAGACCAGATCATTCGTTTCGGTGACAATCTGAACTTGTGTTGCATGCACCTGGGAGGTGGCAAAAGAAATCAGCAACAGCAGACAAATAGGAACCACTTCACCGAAGCATATCCCAACACAATTATTTCGATATTGAAATAGAAAATCCGTCATCTCACCAGAGTCTAAGACCAATGGTCACTGCTCTCTTTCTACAAAATAGCACAACAATACGGAGTGAAAATACAATAAAATCACATATTCGGCTCCAAATCAAATGGAACAATTAATCCGGGAGATACCAACGTCATTTTATTGATTGAACAGGTATGGGCAATACACATTTTTTGAAAAGTCTAATGCCGAAACGATGCTCGTACATTCATGTCGCTGCCTTTCAGCACATCTGTGCGGCATGCTAGGCCGAAGGCCGAGAATCTCAACCAATTCCATGGGTGGAGTTCGTTTCCGATCTGGTACATCATTCTGCGAAAACCCATAGTCGAGCTCCAACTCGGTCAGGTAAGCGTCTGCCCCACCTGACATTCCCTGAAATTGTTTCCGAGAGATTCATCCATCGTATCTTCGGGTAGACTCGGTTTCCGTAGGTTCCTATTTTGCCGCTTCGAGTCGGTAGCTTGGCAAGCCGAGTTTGAGGATCACACTGTGATGTACAACCCGGTCCACGGCCGCCGTTGTGACGGTTGGGTCTTGGAAGATTTTCTCCCATGGGGAGAAGGCCACGATGGCATACTTCTGCGCTTTCAAAAAAAAACGTGGATCCGTGACCAATCTTGTTTCCCAATCCAGATCCACCAACGACTGCCAACGACCCAAAAGGTCAGAATTTTTCAAAAAATACCCAGATATGGAGGTTTTGCAAGAGGCTCAGGTGACAGAAGCTAAGGCCTCTTCAAGGTGGCTCTGATTGATAAGATCGCCTAGGAATGTGTAAGCTTCGGATCCATGGAGGATCTGGGAACTGGCACCAAATACCTCATCAAAGTGTCGCAAAATCCAATGGGATACCGCATCAAGGTTGCATGGCCGATTTAATTCCTGAACGATGGAGGTAACCCCTCGATCTGAAATCCCGCATGGCGTGATTCGGTTGAAGTAACTCAGGTCCGGGTCCACATTCAATGCCAAACCATGTGTGGTCACCCACCGACTGGCATGGATACCAAAGGCACAGATTTTTCTCTCAAATCCCTGCGTCCCCACCCAAACTCCCGTTCGTCCCGGGACACGAAATCCAACCAGATTATATTCACCAAGCGTACGAAGTACAACCTCTTCGAGGTCACGCATAAAGCGGTGTAAGTCACGATAAAACCTGTCCAAATCCAATAAGAAGTAGACCACTAGCTGCCCCGGGCCGTGATAAGTGACATCCCCACCCCGATCAATATATACGACCTCAGCATCCCCCGGCGCAAGTAGATGCTGGTCATTTCCACTCTTTCCCATCGTGAAAACTGGTGGGTGCTCCAGTAAAAATAGCACATGGGGTAAATGCGTGTGGCTTTTTTTTGCTTGAATGAGACGGTCTTTGACGGCCTCCTGAAGTGCCCATGTCGGCCGGTAAGCGACATGTCCTAGATGGCAGGCTATAGATAATTCGGATTGCAATTCTTTAATGGGAAAAATTCACGCGCAAATTAAAGCCACCATTAATGGTGGTGTAGGGGAGTCTTCGGCTGTCGCCGATAAAGTCTTCATACTGCACAAAGACATCTGCCGAAACAACATTACTGAATTGGTAGGCAATTTTTGGCTGTGCCTGAATCCTCGCCGTACTTGTCAGTACGTCGACATAAGGCTCTTCAAGAACGTCGGATACATCGAATTCCGGATCAATGGCTGCGACCTCCATAGCCCGGCGGATATAGAAACTTCGATCATCATTGGCAATACGGGACAATGAGAGCGAGAAGTTAATGCGATTATTGAGCGTCCGGCCAAAGAATGGAAGCCGCAGGCCTGACTTGGCCCAGGATGCTGTAATCGAAATCTCGTTACTTCGGTTTTCATTCACGACATTATTAGTTGTACTCAAGGAATAAGAATTGGTCTTGTTCCATGCGATGCTGGTTTGAATATTTCCCTTGAACGATAAATCTACTGCAATTAATGGCTGAAACCGTTCATTGATTCGTACCGCATCCACTTCCTCCTGTGGAACATCAAAGGCGATCACAGGCCCTTCCCCCAGACTAAAATAGTCAGGCTGCCCACCACGAAGATTTGACCTGAAATCTGCTGCAAAGCTGCTGGCGTAGCTGTGGCGCAGAGTAGCATTCTGGAAAATTCTCCGAATTAACGGCCAGTTGGCAATTCCTGAGTAACTGAGACTCCAACCTGGCAGCGGAAAGGGTATGTTTCCCGTAGCTCCGAATACAAGATAACTCGACTGGAAGTTCTGATAAACCAGACGATTGGTCAGGACCGTTGATTCCAGGGTATCAGGCAGAGGGACCTCCGAATCCAGTGAGCATCTCTCTCCACAATCTGATCGGTATTGATCCAGCTGTGATTGAAATAAATCCTGATAAGAGGCCGAAAAACTCCAGGCGGAAACCGTGATGTCACGGGTCCGTGTGGTGTCCGCCCCCGGTTGCCCGTTATCCAGAATCCGATAGGTAAGATTTTCACGACTGGTTTCTTCCATTCTCCAGTTAAAAGTGACCCGCATTTTCGTGGACAGATTTAGGGACACCCGACCGGACCACCGGTCTGCATCACTGAGTGCATCGGTCACCTGAAATCGCTCGTTAATGATGCGCCCCTGCTCGGGTGTGATGTTTCGGTCAAATCCCAGACGATATCGCAGTGATGGCCCCTGGCCATTGAATACAGCATCGTACAAACTGTAATGAACTTGTACGTCACCAAACTCATCCAAAACCCCAACATTATTGGCTGTGGTATTGCGTGCGCCATTGTAGGTTAAGGATAGATCCTGAATGCCTGTAAGCGCGAGCAGTAGTCGACGTGTAAGTACTTTCGGAGTCAAGCTCTGCGGAAAGCTGATCCTAGGTGTGCGGGTTGAGTCTTCTGCTTGCAATTCAACAGGACTAGGTATAGGTTGATTGACGGGAGGCTCTTCATCGGGAACCTCCTCCTCGCCCGGCTCTACATCACGATCCTGTTCCTGCCGCCTTTCTTCTCGACGTCTCTGCAGTTCCCGCCGCCGTTGTTCCCGGCGCCTTGCCCGATCCTGTTCCTTTGCCAGGCGACGAGCTTGAGCCTCGGATTCAGCGGCACGCTGCGCTCCCTCAAGTCGCTGATAGAACCCAAACTTTCGAATGAGGTCTTGCGGGCGTAAGGTGAGTCCACCACGAATAGTGGTAGTGAGTCTGGTTCGGGCGCCTGTATTACTGCCTACAGACCCATTTGACCAGTTAAAATTTGTTGAGTACCCAATATCCTGAACCTGTATCCAAGACAATGCCTGATAGCGTTGGAGGCGAGGCCTGAAAGTGGCATTGAATCGGGATGAGTAGTTCTCAGGACGAATATTGGATGTGCCGGGTGCACTGCCTCCGAGTGCCTGCCGGAATACCTGGCCGAACTTCCGAGGTTGAAGGCTGGTAAGCTCAAAAGCAGTTACTCCTACTTGCGATTCATCAATCACCCCTTCCTGAATCAGTGAGGCCAGGCTCGTGTCGTCCAGTTGTGATTCAGCCCCGGTGGGATCAATTAAAATGACGGAATAAAGCGTATCAACTCCGATCGCATTCAAGCTCTGATCTGTACTTGATTGCATCCCCAGCTCCAGGAAGCTGAATGGGCTGTATTGCAAACTGAAGTCCCGGGAATGCGAGAATTGATGTTGGGAGCGAATCGGGAATTGCACATCCATAGGCAAGTCAGAACCGCGTAGGCGAGCCGGATCCGGGCGCTGCTTCGAGGACGAAAGTGCCCGGTTGGCATTCAGGCTGTAATCCAGCGAAGAGGGAAGGTAATTGAGTCCAGTGTTACTCAATAACCTCAAGACAGGGACTCCCTCCAGCCAGCCAAATAATCGCAGGACCCGTGGGTTTCTGATCTGCAGGCGATAGCTCAATGATGTACGCCAGCGCCAAGAATTGCGAAAGGATTGTGTCGGTGTCCGGGTTTTTGTATCGGAGTAGGAATAACTGAAAGACAAGCCATCAACCGTATTTCGCACCAGACGGGAGCGTGCCCCACTCTTGCTAACCCGTGTAGTGTATGAGGTGGTCTTGGAAAAGGTCTGAGCCTCTTCGCGAATCTGTTGCTGCCGGATCGCAATTTCTGAACTGGTCAAGGTAGAGTCAGCTGCGATTGCATTTTGGAGGCTCGTGACACGTATGTCTCCCCGGTTTGGATCAAATCGCGGAAGTCTGGAGTTCTCCTTCACCTCCATACTGACAGGTAACCTCCACCCGTATCGTTCCGGGATAAACTTATCAACGCTCAACTGGGAGTTGACGGTCCAGTTCTGGATATTGAGTTGTTCCCGATCAGCCAGAGTACTGGAGAGCGCACCAAACCCATCCGATTGTGCCCGCAGAGATACTTTAACACGTGCCAGATCTGCCAGCTTGATGTCTGCCGTACCGTAAGCTGCGTACCCTACTTCCTGGTCATATCCAGACATACGCAGTTCGTTGACCCACACGTTTGCCTCATTCAATACCTCCTCTTGCCCTGACACGTTTCGAATGCCAACTACGATCGTAGTAATTCGATCGAGGCTCGGTGTCCCGCGAACCCCAATTCGTGTGCCTGGAGGGGCAAACTCTGCAATGGCTGATTGAAAGTTTGCATGAACATCACTCCAGAACACCTCGTTGGGATCAAATCCGTCACCAGATTCATCCACATATGCGTCACGCAGAAACTTCATTTGGTTCAGAGAACTCAGCACGATATTCACGGAATTGAGATCAATGAATGCCTCTCCGTCCGGATCGGGATTTGGCTGATTCGTACGCCACAGGTAATCGGATTTTTGCTCCGAATCTGTAGGGAGTTCACTGAGTGGGCTGGCGGTCAGGGACTGTTCATATTCATAATAGTCAGAGTCTTCATTGCCTCCAAGTCGGATAAAGAATTTAAGAACTCCCCGGTCTTCCATTTCAAGAGGACGGTTATTAATCTGGCCATCCAGATGCACAAACATGCGCAGGTTCTTGTATCGGAGCAGGTCCTGTGCCGAGGTGTAGGTGTGATAGACCGCCAGTTGTCGATTTGGCCGAAGGTTGCTTGCACGAAGGACCATCGCTTGTTCTCTGGCATCTCGAATCGTACCTGATTGTGCTTCACGTATACGATTCCTGACCGCCCCTTTTGGGATTTCGTAACTGGGACTCTCTTCATTATTCACGCTTTCAATACTGATGCGTGCCCCCGTAATCGGATCCTCAGGAGGAATCATCTCTCCATCTGCATCTGTTGCATTGACCACCTCACTTGCTCTCCATTGACTGCCAACCAGCTCGAGAGTTGCAAAGCGTATGGTGATGGGGGAGGTATGTCCGGTGGTCCAGATGCGGATGGACTCCATGAGTGTGAAATCCTGAATCTCCCCCACACGGCGGGTAAAATTCTTGACGGGGATCCGAACCAGATACCATCCGGTCCCCACACCACCGGAAGACGTAATTTCGTTGATTACATAATCGTCCGTATTCTCGGGTTGGGCTAGCTCATCCAGGAGCCCGAGATTGAGTGGCACCTCGTACTGGAAGTAGCTGTTTTCCGTATCAGAAGCAGAATTCAGGTTAATATCTTCCGAGTCGGGTATGCGTGAATTCCCATTGTCTTCTCCAGAAGGTCCCAACTTACTATGGGCATCAAACGTATTCAATTCGTGTCCTGGAAAGAATCGAGTAAAACGCTCCTGAACCGTTGCGCCACCTGGAAAGAACCGATCATTGCCGAAAAAACTGTTGTTCAGGAAATAATAATAGTCGTCGGCAGAAGGATCCAAGAGTGCCTTTGCTTTTTCTCGGGCGAGTATTTCAGGGTACCGGACACTGACGGTGTTCTCCAGAGACTCGAGGAACTCCGCGAACACAAACTGCTCTGTTCCGGCTCCCCCTTCTTGCTCGAACTTATTATTGGGGAAGGAGGGGAGGCCATCCAGCCCAAGATCCTCGGTGATACGTTCGTTCGCGTCAATCGGATTGATTTTTTGATTCTGTTGCCCAGTAGATAACCTCGCTAATGATCCAACACTCCCAACTTCTGACAGCGAAAGACCATCTTCTGTGTTGAGTTTATTATCCGGGATCACATCTTCACTGATACGACCAATATCAATCATCAGCTTTGCCTGAGGATCAGTCTGTCCCGATTCAGGGTACGGCCGCATCACAAATTCGACAAATTCGATATTTTTTGAGGTAAAGTCAGTGTTCCCTTCGGTCAGGCGCTGTGTCATCCCTCCCCATGCTTCGCGTGGATTGTCCAGGAAGCGTCCAAGGTCACGGTTATAGTTGTAGGGGCCGCGTCCATGTGGAGTAAAATAAAGGTCAAGTGTGGTCAGGATTCGTTCACTCTGAAGCGTTTCCCGATTAGGGAATACCTGTTGCGGAGTCACGAGATCTACCGCAGGGCCGAAATCACCGCCAAATTGCTTCAGGGATGAGGCATTCAGCGTATACCAGCCCAAAACTGCACGGCCATCGTTGCTCAACTCCATTTCGGTTCCTCCCATCTCGTCCTGAACACCAATGACGGGGGCACTGCTGAGCAGCCATGCTCCCTGGCGTGCAAGCGAGATCAGGTTTTCGAATCCTTCAAAATCGTCCACATAGGAAATCCCCTGAGTTTCGTCGGCGTAAAAATCCCGACCATCCTTTCGAAGCTCTCGCCTCTGGTCCTTGAAGGCATTCGTCAGTACATGGCTGGGACGTAACTGGGCAAATTCTCCGATGACAGAGATAGAGCTGGGCTCTTTCGTTTGAATGAGCGGAAGCCAGTCAATTGCCCGTGTGAGCCATTGGGGGTCCAGTTGAAGACGGGAATCTATCCCCCAAATCATGTTGGAGATTGGTTCATCTCCAACACGAAACTTATCGGTGAGCGATTTTTGACTCAGTCGCATGATGGTTCCACCCACAGAAATCTCGTCTCTCGGGAGATATTCAAGCCGGGCTCCAAGAAGCGTTTTTTGCTGAAGGTTGATAAATGCGTTTTCTTCATAATCAATTGCAATGTCCCGGCCAGCGACTAGGTAGGATGGATTTATAATGGTGACCGTTCCACCTAGATAGTCAACGATATAGTCCATTCCTTCCGCAAGCGTGTTGCCACCTGAAGTGACTCGTACGGATCCTTCAACGAGGCCAGAATAGGCTTTGAGGTCATAGAAGGAAGGAATCCCCCCTCTGTGGGATCCTTCAATCAGATAGACATTTTTTGCTGTATTTCGAATGGCATTCACACGCTTTTGCGTATATAGTTCCTTGAATACATAGAGCTCTTTTGCCTCAGCTTTTTCTTCTTCATCCAGCTCACTGGCATCAATCAGGGTCTCAATCCTCTGGCCAAATGGCTCTAGGTAGGGAA
This sequence comes from Rhodothermales bacterium, assembly GCA_965116685.1. Taxonomy (GTDB): domain Bacteria; phylum Bacteroidota; class Rhodothermia; order Rhodothermales; family Bin80; genus Bin80. The sequence continues at coordinate 2,579,819 of OZ220707.1, forward strand.
AAATCAATAATCCATCTCCGGGAATAATGGTATAGTTTGGTAGAAAGTCAAATAGGTTATCCGGTTGTTGGGCACCATCTTCATTGAGCCGGTCAAGACCGAGCACCTGGATGAGTGTCTGTTGTCCGGTGATGCCTGGGATCGTTTGGGTGGTAGCTTGTCCGGGTGGTTCAAAGCTGATATCCAGAGCAAAATCGGTGGGCAGCAGACCTCGGGTGAGCTCATAGATATTACGCATTTCCAGGTGCCAAGCTGCCGGATTGAGCTCATTCTCCTCCCCTAGGTTTGCGGGTTGTTGGAGGTTCACCGGTTTCAGCAGCTTCAGTACAAGGCGATCTCCAATCTGGCTATTGTCGCCACCGCCGGTCTGGCTGGAAAAGTCGCCAACCTGAACCTCCGATCCATCTGCGAGATAGCGAAAGGATACGGCCAGCGCCTCACTCTCCTGGATGCTTTGTCGCAGGGTGATGTATCCTAGACCTGAATCGAGATCATAGTCCCGACCAAGCTCAAGTTTTTTGAACTGTCCGACCTGGTAGTCGACGGTAGTCAGGGGTTGTTGCATGGCAGCACTCTCAAGGTAGTCCTGCGGTACGGCCTCGCCGGCACGTAATTGATTCTGTAGTTCCGCTGCGTCGTACTGGTCCAGGTTACTGTTGGGGTGACGTTCCTGGGTATAGCGATTTGCATCGCGAATGATGGCTGTCGGCTCACCCAGGTCTACGACGGCTACGACCTGCCGGACATTTTGCTCTTCCGGGGAAACCGGGGTTAGTTTCCAGACTTCAATATCCGTGATGTGCGAAAAAACAGCATCCAGGATGATATTGGGGGGATCGCTTAATGCCTCGTTCCAGCGGTTGCGGAAGTAGTAACTGAGAAAATAATACTTCCGTTGACTGTAATCCGTGGGTCGGCGACTAAAGCTGGATGTTTCAGCACCACCGTCAAGGGAAAGCGAATTTGACTGCCCCTCCTGCTGGCTGGCGACGGTCGTGAGTCGCAGTGCTCCAAGCTGAAATTCAGACTTGATCCCAAACAGGCTTTGTCCGCCTCGAATGAGGCTGGAAGGGGTTTGCAGGAAGACATTCCCGGCTTCGATACTTTGGATGATTTCATCTTCGTATCCGGTGTAGATCAGTTCCAATTGGTTCTGAAAATCGAAATCACGGTTGGTGTCCCAGTCGACGTTGACTTTCATTTTGTCCCCAATCGTTCCGGTAACTCCCAGCCGCAGGTCCATCCGAAACTCTGGTGTCAGTTGTGATCCTCGTCCGATAACTGCCTGTTGCGCAGTTTTCTCGTAGATGAATGCAGGCCGGATATCGGCACTTCCATTGACGCGCAGGTCCACTTCATTTTTACCAAAAATGGTGGTAAAGCCACTTTGACGGCCCCCCGGCACAGAGATTGACAGACCAAGCCCTCGACGCTGTCGCTCTTCTAAATCTCTGCGGCGCCGAAGGAGGGTTTGCCAGTTGCGATGAAGGTTTTGGGAGAATCTCTCGGCTTGGTATTGTTCGCGGGTGACTTGGAGGGAATGCCGGACATCTTCGCCAGCTACACGTTCTCTGATCGTGTAGAATGAACCCGTACTGTCCAACTCAACGTCATGTCTCCAGCCAGAAAACAGTCCCACACCTAGGGATCGCCGTTCTGTTGGCAGCATCGCGACGGTGCGCCTCGGTGGCATCAGGTTGGTAAAATATCGTTTTGCGCGTTCGTTCGTATCCGGTGGCGGTGCAAGTGAGTCAATCCGAGCCAGGAGGAGGCTATCCAGCCCTAGATCCAGGACCATTCCCCGTACAGAGTCGCGACCCAGACGGGAAAGAAGTGCCCGGAGGGAATCGACTTGGTGTAGCGTTACGCTGTCCGTGTCCGCAACCGCAATATTCTCCCATAGGCGACTTCGAGAGTGGTCTCCCTGGGCAGCGGTATGCGCCAAGAATATGCAAACCAGTAGCGCTCCTACTGAGTATACCGCCAGTTGGCGTATTGCAAAAAGTCGTCTGTTCAGGTGCATTTATCCTGTTGACGAGCCTGTACTTGTCCTGTGATGATGTAGCCTGTGCCTCTTGTGCTCGTATCAGTAAATGCAGATATGCAGGTCCTTTTTTTGTAGGTTGGAGAAATACAACGATGGTTCATTGCAACGCAACGGGAATAGCCATGTTCAGATCAATATTTTTTTTGGGGGCAATCCTCCTGACAGGCTTAGTCATCGGCTGTTCAACTACACAGGAAAGGGATATTCAAGAACTGCTCCAAATGCAGCAGGATGCATGGAATGCTGGAGATATCGAAACGTTTATGCAGGGTTACCTTAATAGTGACAGTCTTCGCTTTGTGGGATCAGGGGGAGAAGTTCGGGGTTGGCAATCCACATTGGAGAGATACCATCGGGCGTATCCCGATCGGGAAGCGATGGGGATACTGTCGTTTGATCTCCGGGAAATTCGTACGCTTGGTCGTCGGCATGCAATGATTTTTGGTGCTTACACATTAGAACGGGAAAATGATCAACCCACAGGGCTATTTACATTGATCGCTGAATATACTGAAGATGGCTGGCGTATCATCCATGATCATACATCTGCAGATCCAATCCCCGAAATACACCAGAATTTAGAATGACAGATCCCTGTTCGTATATGCAGGATAAGGTTGTAGTTGTAACCGGTGCGGGTGGCCGTTTAGGTCGACGCTTGGTTGCACGGTTTACGGAAGTCGGTGCTCATGTGGTCGCGATTGGCAATGAAGGGACCGAGGATATAATCCTGGACCTGGCGAGTGAGGACGAAGTCGTGGATGTCTTTGAGCGGATTCAGCGTAAGCACAAGGGGATGGATGTCCTTATCCATGCAGTTGGAACGTGGAATGAATGGCCACTTCTGGATACGAAGCTGGAAGATTGGGAGCGCATGATGCAGATCAATCTGACCACCAGCTTTTTGTGCTTCCGCGAAGCAGCACGGCACATGGTTAAGGATGGAGGGACGATCATAGGAATTTGTGCTCGGTCCGGTCTTGAAGCTGCAGTCGCCCGGGGAGGGGCCTACGCGGCAAGCAAGGCAGGGCTTCTGCGTCTTGTGGAAGCAGTTGCAGCAGAGCACCCAACACTGAATACTTACGCTCTGGCCCCATCCGTAATTCTCTACAAGGGCGCTTCCGGTCGAGGAGTTCATGCGGATGATCTGGTGCAGTTGGCCATTCAGTTATGCTCTAAGTCTGCAGGATCGCTTCGTGGAACCGCATTACAGGCATACGGCATGCATTCGTCACGATCCAATGACTGAGTCTAATCAGGAACCCGGGGCACCACTTGTTCCAACACTGATCCGTGTGTTTGCTGCACAGGCGGCGGTGATGCTGTTTCTGTGGCTTCTGCACTCGTTGTACAACTAGCCGATGCATCTGGTTAACTGGCTCATTGTTGTAGTCTATCTTGCATATGTCTTGTGGGATGGCTTACGTCGTTCCAGGGATACAGATCGCCTCAGGGGATATTTTCTGGCGAACCAAAGCCTACCCTGGTGGGCAGTTGGCCTTTCGGTCATGGCAACTCAACTCTCTGCCGTGACGATGATTGGCACGACAGGGCAGGGGGCAACGGATGGGATCCGATTCATCCAGTTTTATTTTGGTTTGCCCTTGGCCATGGTGATTCTGGGGGTTACGCTAGTTCCATTTTTACATCGTAGCGGCGTGTACACCGCATACGAGTATTTGGAGCAGCGATTTGGGGCGGGAACCCGATCACTCACCAGTTTTCTGTTTCTAATGTCACGTGGCATGAGTTGCGGGACCATACTTGCGGCGCCGGCCGTGGTGATGGCTGCAATATTTGGCTGGGATCTCACGCTGAGTGTTGCGGTGATTGGAATCCCGACCGTCCTCTACACGATGTTTGGTGGTATTCAGGCGGTCGCATGGGCCGACGTAAAACAAATGGTTCTGATCGTGTTCTCGCTGGCGGTTGTCGTGGTCGTGTTACTGGTAAAGATGCCGGTGAGTCCACATGATGCACTTCAGGTTGCAGGTGCGACCGGCCGGTTGCAGGTATTCGATTTTTCGTTCACACTCAACGAGACCTATACATTCTGGTCGGGGCTTTTAGGGGGGACGTTCCTGATGCTCTCCTATTTTGGAACCGATCAGAGTCAGGTGCAGCGATATTTAGCGGCCCGCTCGGTTACGGAGGCGCGTCGATCCCTGTTGATGAGCGCCTACTGGAAGATTCCACTTCAGTCTCTGGTCCTGCTCATTGGGGTTCTGGTGTTTGTGTTTTATCTCTTTCAGGCACCACCACTTCTATACAATCCCGCCCATGAAGAGTCGGTCCGCGATTACGCTCCAGAGTCGTATGCCGAATTGGAAACGCAGTACAATGCCGAGTTCACGGCCCGGACGGAAGCTGCCGAGGCGGTTGCCGCAGGTTTACCAGGAGCGTCCGAGCAGCTGGAAGCGCACGAGGATGCCGTGGGTAGTCTTCGAAGTAAAGCACTGCAGCTTGCACGTGAGGCGACGGGGAAGGAGTCGGTCAGGGATGTAAACTATATCATGCCCCGATTTGCTTTGGATGTGCTTCCCCTAGGGCTGACGGGGCTCTTCATTGCAGCAATCATGGCCGCTGCAATGTCAAGTATCTCGTCCGAGCTTAATTCGCTGTCCACCACCACGGTCATTGACTTCTATCGGAGGTGGGTTCGCCCAAATGCCCCGGAGGAGCATATGCTGTGGGTGAGCAAACTTGCGACCGGTTTTTGGGGGTTGTTTGCCTGTTTTGTCGCCACCTTTGCGGCAACACTGGGCTCCTTGATCGAGGTCGTCAATCGATTTGGCTCCTTCTTTTATGGATCCATTCTAGGTGTTTTTATTCTGGCGATGCTTCCGAAGGGGCGTGGAGTTGGTGCTTTTTATGGTCTGATTGCGGGAATGAGTGCGGTTGCGGCGGTCAATTTTCTGGCCCCTGAAGTGTCATTTTTATGGCACAATGTAGTCGGGGCACTGACGGTCGTTTCCGTTGGTTTACTCCTCTCGTGGCTCCGAAACGGTACTGCGTCCGGCAATCGCCCGGGATAGGGTGGCTTCATCCGCGAAGCTGAGAGTAAGGCCGACGGGAATCCCACGCGCCAGCCGGGTGATTTTGATAGGGAACGTTTCCAGCATTTGGGTCAGGTAGAGTGCGGTGGTATCGCCTTCCACGGTGGGGCTGACGGCAAGGATCAGTTCGGTAATGTCTGAATCAGATGCCCCGACCCGTTCAATCAGCGTACGGATATTGAGGTCATTGGGACCAATCCCATCCAACGGGGAGATCACTCCTCCCAGGACATGATATCTGCCCCGGTATTCTCCCGTACGCTCAAGGGCAACAATATCCTCGGCATCCTGCACCACGCAGACGGTTCCTGTCTCCCGTTTTGTGGAGTTGCAGATGATACAGGTCTCGGTATCGGTCACATTCCCGCAGACATCACACGCCCGCACGCGTTCCTTCACCTCCAGCAAGGCAGCCGCCAGTTGAGCAACCTCTTGTTTTGGCATCTTAAGAACATGTGTGGCAAGTCGCTGCGCACTCTTGCGTCCGATGGTCGGGAGTTTGGAGAATTGCTCAATCAAAATTTCGACGGATTCCGAAGCGAACTGCATGGATTAGAGACCGAATTTCGAGAGGTCCATGTCTTTGGGCAGGAAGCTGTCGGCCTGATCACGCAGCTCATTCTGTCCAGCCTCAGCAGCTTCGTCGAGTGCTTTGTTGACACCGGCAACAATCAGATCATTCAGCATCTCCATATCGTTTGGGTCGACAATCTCGGGATCCAGCTCGATCTTGATGATCCGCTGATTCCCGTTCGCGACCACTTTGACCATGCCACCTCCAGCTTCTGCCGTAGCCGTGACTCGCTGCATGATCTCTCGTACTTTGCCGATCTGGTTTTTCATATCGGCCACTTGTTTAAGCATGTTGAGCATATCTTCCTCCGGTTTGATGGTTAGGATGTGGGGGGCTGAATCGGGCGAAGCCCGAAGGCATCGTCCAGTCGTTTCAGAGCCGGGATTTTTGCTTTGAGTTTCTGAAACTCAGCATCCAGGTCTATTTCTGCGGGTGGAAACAGATCAGGTTTTGCCATGAATTTCACGCGCATCTTTGCCAAGTCAGGCAGTGACTGCATCGCTTCCGTGATGGCCTTTTTCAGACTTTCATTATTTGTAACGGTGAGGTGGATTTCATCACGTACCGCAATTTCCAGGTATTGATCACGTACGCCGAGGAAAATCGAATTCTGCAGTGTACGGATTCCTGGTATATCGGAGCGTTGTTCCATTGCTTTCAGGACGAGTTTCCAGCTCTCTTGAAGATTCGATTGGGCTTTTACAGGTACGTGAGGTGGTTCAACAGGTTGGTGGTCTTCAGGTTTTTTTTTTCGTTGTTCCAGGGCCGGTCTACCTTTCAGTGCCGCAGAAGCAGGAGATTCACTGGAATGCTGGGTTTGCGGTGGAGTCTTTGGCGGATTCGCGGGTTTGCTCCTTTGAGGAGCGGTGTGGAGCGGTGCTGGCTGACTTGGGAGGGTGGCAGGTGCTTGAGGCGCATGTGCTGGCTGTGAGACGGGCGCTGCATGCTCCAGTCGACGAATCTGTTCCAAAGCTTCGGACAGGTCAACACTCTCTCCCAAGTGTGTCATTTTAGCGAGTGCCAGCTCCACTGCCAGTCGTGGTGATGTAGACAGTGGGAGCCTCGCTTGTGTCTCATCAATCACCATCAGTAGCCGAAGCAGTGTAGTTTCTGTGAACCCTTTTACCGCCTCGGTATAGCGACTTCTGAGGTTCTTGCTTACGTCAACCAGTGCAGTCTCCCCCAGTGTAATCGTGATCAATAGATTACGAACGTGCTCTGCCAGGCCACCAAGAAATTCCCGGATGTCGTATCCATCCGAGATAATTTGCTCGGCGAGGTTGAGTATGGACCCCGTTGCCTGTTCGGTGACGTACCGGGTAGCCTCAAAATACAGATCCACATCCACGACACGCAAGGCATCTGCCAGCGTGGAATAATTCAAGTTCGATCCGCAGAGAGCAACTGCTTGATCAAAGACGCTGAGTGCATCACGCAGAGCACCGTCTCCTTTATGGGCAATCAAGTGGAGTGAATCTTCATCCGCTGTGATCTCTTCGCCTTTGCAAATGGTTGTTAGATGACGGACGATCTCATTTGTAGGGATACGTCGAAAGTCAAAACGTTGACAGCGGGAGAGGATGGTCGGGAGAACTTTGTGGGGTTCCGTGGTTGCAAAAATGAACAGCACATGTGGGGGTGGCTCTTCTAGGGTTTTTAGAAGTGCATTAAAGGCTGCATTACTAAGCATATGCACTTCGTCAATGATGTACACCTTGCGGCGACCTCCCTGTGGAAGGATCCGAACATTTTCACGTAGATCCCGAATATCTTCCACCTTGTTATTGGAGGCGGCATCAATCTCAAAGATACTCAGGCTTCGCTGCGTTTCGAAATCTTCACATGAAGGGCATTTTAGACAGGGTTCGACTTCGTCGTCCTGGTTTCCTGTACAGTTGATCGCTTTGGCAAGAATTCTGGCGGCGGTCGTTTTTCCAACACCACGGGGGCCAGTAAAGAGGTAGGCATGAGCAATCCGTTCCAGTCTGAGGGCATTAATGAGCGCCTGTGCAACATGTGCCTGTGCCACGAGCTCCCCAAAACGCTGTGGGCGGTATTTACGTGCTGTAACCAGGTACTGAGACTTCGCCATCAATTTACTCAAGGATCAGTGCATAATAACTTCCCGCAATGCAACAAAGGTTTGCCTAAGGGGTTCAGGGATAGGATAGGGACATGTATCATGATGTATCATGTTTGCACGTGTATTATGTCTTTGTGCTACTCTGCGAGTAGTGGGTAAAACTTTGGGGCTATTTTGCCTTTGATCTAGATCAGCAAACTATTATGAGTCTTAATATAACTTGGGAATTCGAAGATGGTATCAGGGTTGCATTGCTCAATGGCCGGGTAGACAGCCGTAATGCGCTGTTATTCAAGGAGACGGTTACTGCAGAGCTTGCGGAAGATGATCGTGCCCTGATCCTGGATTTTGCCGGCCTCGATTATATCAGTAGTGCAGGGCTTCGGGTTGTGCTTGAGTTGGCCAAATTGTATAGTGCCCCCAGACAGTTCCTGATCTGTAGTCTGTCGTCTGCGGTGCAGGAGGTTTTTGAGATCAGTGGGTTTACCCAGATCATAAAACTATGCAAGACGCTTGATCAGGCAAAGGAGTCCCTGCAAGCTTCGTAATTTTCTCTGTGTGCCTACGTCTTTAACGTGAGGCGTTTGAACTATGGCTACATCGGAATCGAAGCTGACTGCGGTTTCGCTACAGGACCGTTCCTCTGTTTTGCATCCCTTCACTTCGTTGGGTACCCACGAGCCCATGGTATTTACGCATGGGGAGGGAGCTTGGGTCTATGATGAGCATGGCAATCGTCTCCTGGAGGGTATAGCGGGGTTATGGTCGGCATCGCTTGGATTTAGCGAACAGCGTCTGGCGGATGCGGCATATCGGCAGTTACAGAAACTGCCTTTTATGCACATGTTTGCTTCGGCGAGTCATCCGCCTGGTATTGCTCTGGCAAAAGAGCTACTCCGGTTAGCTCCGGTTCCCATGGCCAGGGTATTTTTTGCGAACTCTGGATCAGAGGCCATAGACTCGGCCGTAAAGATGATCTGGTTCCTCAATAATGCACTTGGCCGTACACAGAAGAAAAAGATTATTGCCCGGCGGGATGCATATCATGGTTCGTTGATTGCATCTTCAAGCCTGACTGGATTGCCCAAGAACCATAAGCTGTTTGATCTTCCCCTTCCCGGCTTCCTGCATACCGCCAAACCTCATTACTACCGGTTTGCTCACGAGGGCGAATCGGAAAGGGAATTTAGCTCCCGATTAGCCTCAGAGTTGGATGCTCAGATCATAGAGGAGGGCCCGGAAACGGTCGCTGCATTTTTTGCGGAGCCCATCATGGGGGTTGGGGGCGTAATTCTTCCACCTGAAGGCTATTTCGAGGAGATCCAGCGTGTACTGAAGAAACATGATGTGCTCTTGGTTGCGGATGAGGTGATCTGTGGGTTTGGCCGGACGGGTAATATGTGGGGAAGTCAAACGGTTGGTATGCAACCGGATATGCTGATCACGGCCAAAGCGCTCTCTGCTTCCTATCTGCCAATCTCTGGAGTCATGGTAAACCAGAAGGTATATGATGCATTGGAGTCCGGCAGTGATCAGGTTGGTGTTTTTGCCCACGGCATGACGTATACGGGGCATCCCGTGTCTGCCGCTGTGGCACTGGAGTGTTTGAAAATCTATGAGGAGGATGATATCCTGTCCCATGTTCGCACGGTTGGCCCTTTGCTTCAGGAAGGATTGCGGGAGCGTGTGGCGCCGCATCCGCTTGTCGGAGAGGTGCGCGGTACAGGAATGGTTGCGGGTGTTGAGCTTGTTGCCGACAAGGACACGCGTGCACCATTCCCCGCTTCTGATCAGATGGGTGTTAAACTTCGTGCGGAAGCCATCCGTCGGGGTTTAATCTTGCGGGCAATGGGGAATACGATTGGGATTTCGCCGCCGCTGATTCTCACCGAAGAGGAGACGCAGTTTTTGGTGGATACGCTCTGTGCATCACTGGACGCGCTGTATGCGTCTGTTGCCAAGTGAGTTCCTAACTGAAGGTACCCCCATGGCTCGGAATCATGGCTCGGAATGGTGGCCTGCATCGTTGGGATATGCACTTTTTGTCTGCGGAGATCTAGACCTGTATCCACGACATTTGCGGTAGAACCAATCCTTTGAATGGAATTAAGATTCATGAGGGGAAGGTTTGGCCCAAATAGTTAACAATAACTCATCCCCGTACAGATTATAGACAGGGAGTCTGCCTGAATGAGCCTCACTGAGGTCAAGAATTGTTCGTACGCCTTCACCTCGCGACTCGAGAAATAGATTTTCAGTCGTGGAGGATTTCATTCGAGACAGAAAGTTGACCAACAACTGATTTCGTGTGAACACGCGATAAGCCATTGACTCAGGCGTGAGCGTGTTTGGCAGCCCTCCCGGACTGGAAATCTCTATACGATCTGAATAAAGAAATATTCGGATTTTTGATCCTGTGATTGAATAATCTCTATGGGCAACTGCATTTACAATAGCTTCATGAATCGCGCGGATGTCGTATTGACGGTGATCTATACGTCCAACAGGCTTACGGGCTGGCTTGAGCATGAAACGGTCAACAAATCTTACTGCATATTCAATTTGTGAATCCGCGCATCCTTTGATGCTTTCTGCATGTACCAAATCATCAGATGTTCGGCGAGTGCCCCGGTAAATTGCAGCCTCAATAAATGCAGAGGGTAAATCTTGACTTCGACGGTTACCTCCGTCACAGGGGTTCTGGAGTGGGATTTCCGGGAAAACTGAACACTACCAATCCCCCTTTTCAGGGCGGAATGATGAAGATCGAGACCGAATGGGACGCTTGATTTAGGAGGTCGTCCCCTCTTTGAACAGTACGGTCTGGCGCTGTATCGTCAGACCGACTGTCTGGTATAGGCGCCCGCTCGTTTCGGTAACCTTCGATGGAAGAAGGTATTCTGCCCGATTGCCTCGATCACAAATCATGGAGGTTTCCACCGCACCAAGTTCTGCTAAAATCTGCCCTTCACTCAGGCGATGTTTTGAACCAAACCTCGCATTATATCGGTGTCGGAAGATCCGTAACAGGGCAAATGCAACAAAACAGATTGCAATATGGGCACGCACCCGACGCTCGACCCAGTGAAAGATGGGCCGGATCGCCATGGTGTGTTTCATCACACGAAAACCTTCTTCAATTCGCCATAACTCTCCATAATGTTGATAGACTTGTTCTGGAGTCAGATCCTCCAGACTCGTCCAGACCCCATGCAGCCCATCAAACTTCTCATCCCGAACAATCGCTGCTTGATCTAAGCTCACTCCATCCTGCTTCACCTTCAGAAATCGACCACTTCTGCCGGTGCCCTTGACCCCCTGTTTCAAACGATTCTTCACCTTCTCAATTGCCTTCTCCCGTGAATGTACATCCCGAGCTGCCTTCTTTGGACAATAGCGCAAAATCAAGCGTCGACCACCAAGTTTGTGTTCGGTAACCTTACGACCCGTCGTTAAAACCTTCCAAGACTGTGCCCCGAGAATCGTCTTGGTGTGGAGTTGATTTAATGACCGTAAACGTGCAGCCACGATATAGTCACAGCCCAGACTTTGCAACAACGCTAAATTCTCCTTGCTCAACATCCCTGAATCGGCAACGACAATCATCCGATCCAAATCAAAACATTCTTTGAGGCGCGTCATCGCCGGTTCAAGCGTCTTTACATCGGTGGTATTGCCGGGAAAGAGTTCGTACGTGACCGGAAGCCCTTCTTGGGTTTGGATCAATGCCAAGACCAACTGAACCTTTTTGGGCTTCCCATCCTTGCTAAACCCTTTCTTGCGTAGCTCATCCGGCAACTCACTGGCAAAGCTCAATGTCGTCACATCAAAAAACAGCACCTTCAGTTTCCCGCCAAGCATGCCGAGCGTCTCGTTGGAGACCAGCTGCTTCATCTGTTCAATTCGGTCGTCCGTGACGGCATCCATCATCCGATAGAACTTCTCCACCGGAACGTCCACCCCCGCATCCTTGGACATCTGCCGTGCATGGGCCAGTTTACTATCCCCAGGTGCAGCCAGACGAAGTAAAACCGCTTGCTTGAACAGACGACGAGACATCTTCTGACGGCGATCAAAGACCTCTGTAAACCGCATCTGGTGATACAGGGCCCCCATGACCTCGTGAAAGCCCAGACAGATGCGCCGTATTTCCTCCAGCTTCCGTGCATCTTTGATCACCAGTGCCTTCGACTCCCGTTTTTTTCTGCGGGCAGCCACCACCTCGTCTACATAAGACTCTGCAGGAAATAAGGAGGGTTGCAGGTCTTCTTGGATCCGAGCTAATTCCAGATAGGCAATTTTAACCAGACCGTCCACTGCATCCGGGTGAACGCTTCCCATGTGTCGGACGATACGAACCCGCGGCTTTCTTTCCTTATTACGGTAGCTCTCAACAATCTGGACAGAGATGTTTTTCGTGGTTTTTCGTTTGAGTTCTCGGACCCACATGACACAGTTGGTTGGTGAATTACAAAGATACGAAAAATACAATTAAAAAGCAAGACTGAACACTACACAGGAAGGCCAAAAAAAAACCTCCCAGAAAGCACGGAAACAGTGGTTTTGTACCTGGAAAAATCGAAACCGTCAAAGTCAGGGCCTGCATCGTTGGGATATGCACTTTTTGTCTGCGGAGATCTAGACCTGTATCCACGACATTTGCGGTAGAACCAATCCTTTGAATGGAATTAAGATTCATGAGGGGAAGGTTTGGCCCAAATAGTTAACAATAACTCATCCCCGTACAGATTATAGACAGGGAGTCTGCCTGAATGAGCCTCACTGAGGTCAAGAATTGTTCGTACGCCTTCACCTCGCGACTCGAGAAATAGATTTTCAGTCGTGGAGGATTTCATTCGAGACAGAAAGTTGACCAACAACTGATTTCGTGTGAACACGCGATAAGCCATTGACTCAGGCGTGAGCGTGTTTGGCAGCCCTCCCGGACTGGAAATCTCTATACGATCTGAATAAAGAAATATTCGGATTTTTGATCCTGTGATTGAATAATCTCTATGGGCAACTGCATTTACAATAGCTTCATGAATCGCGCGGATGTCGTATTGACGGTGATCTATACGTCCAACAGGCTTACGGGCTGGCTTGAGCATGAAACGGTCAACAAATCTTACTGCATATTCAATTTGTGAATCCGCGCATCCTTTGATGCTTTCTGCATGTACCAAATCATCAGATGTTCGGCGAGTGCCCCGGTAAATTGCAGCCTCAATAAATGCAGAGGGTAAATGGTCTTGGGGCATGAGACCAAACATCAGCAAACCGGCTACAGTTGGGCGTAGTATCTCATCTTCCATCGTTGCGATGATCTTCGTATTTCGGAGAAGATCCAGCCAGGTAATTGCTTTAGGGAAGGCGTCAAAGTAGCGATCCAGTTCGCTTTGGTTTAGATCATCGCGCGTTGCTGTTAGAACAGGTTGTTCGTCGAAAACGAAGGCGCATCCTCGATTTTGAAATAGTCTCGTAAGTCGCGATCCGGTGACTAGCTGCTTACTTGATCCAATGCGCACATAATGACGGCCACTACTAGTCGCATGAACATATAGCCCGCGAGGAATATCCACCAATAGTATGGTGGTTTCGGTTCCATTATAGCGTAGGAGACGATCCTTAAGCAGTACTGGCTCAATTGGTGGGTCACAATTATTGGTGGCTATGTTGATAATCCAGTTTTCAATATCCCTGATTCGATCATCGGGAAGTCCTTGTATGATTCCCTCATCATCTACACCGAGCAAAATCGTACCACCAGATGCATTTGCGAAGGCAACCATTTCACATGCCATTGCCTCCGAATTCGGTGATTTTACTCCCTTTGGTCCAAGGACCACTTCCTTGAATTCGGCGCGAGCATCTTCACCAGCCCTAATTTGTCGCTCAATTGCTTCAAGTGTGTTCAGCATCATTAGTATCCATAACGTTCACGACACGGGCGAAATGCTTTGGCACTGCCTTCCATTATTGTAGTCACAGACTCTTTCATCTCCGGTCGATCAATACTTCCAACATCGAGCACCCCACCCATCCGATCTTTAGCTCCCAGTGCAACAATAAGTTCAGCATCTCTATTCACAGGGATATTCGCATTGTGGGTGGTTATGATGATCTGACGGCCAAATTTACGGCGGGGCACTAAGTCAACGACTACATTATAGACATATTGGTTATCAAGGTCGTCTTCAGTCTGATCAATTATGATGGTCTGATCTCCTGCTGATAAGAGCAAACTCAGAACGGCAGTACCCTTTTCCCCAATAGATCTGAACCTCCCCCTCCATTCTCCGATACTCAAATATGGAGCATGAAGGGAGGAGTTCAGTTGAAAATAAAACCGTGCACTCATTGAAGGAATCATTCATCATGCCTAAAACCGTTCTTCTTCTTCGTCACGGCAAGTCGGATTGGAAAGCAACCTATAGTCAGGACCATGATCGACCGTTGAATTCGCGTGGCAGATGCGCGTCCCGTGTCATGGGGCGCTGGCTTGCAGAGACTGGGCCTTTGCCGGATCTCATCCTCTGTTCTACTGCTGTCCGTGCCCGTTCCACCTGCATCATTGCCAGTGACGCGGGTTCGTGGCAGGCGGATGTCCAGTATGAGCGGGGGCTCTACTATGCTGCGCCGGAAGATCTGATCCATTACTTGCAGGAGGTTTCTGATCACATCCAAACGGTCATGTTGGTGGGGCATCAGCCCACTTGGTCCATGACGGCAGCGCGTCTATCAAGCTGCGCGGTGAGCGAATTTCCGACTGCATCCATGGCGAGGATAGACCTCATGATCGAAAACTGGGAACATGCCGCGCCTGGAACGGGAAAGTTCATCTGGCATCAACTCCCCAAGCGATTGTCAGAGAGTTATTACAATCAGAATGATGGACAGTGAATGTGACGGCTGTTGTGCTCGCCATCAGGTCTTTGGGTGAAGCAGCAATGGGTAGTTTTCGGCTTCTGCCCAAACAGCGGCTACAGGAGACCATGCGCCATCCCTTGTGCAATGAAGCACGGTATAAGATCTCAGGAGATTATGAAGTTTTCTACAGGCCACTTCTCGTCCTTCGCCAATCTATGAGACAGAACAGATGTTATTTTGGACTATTGGTCACCCGCAGGTTCCAGCCCGAGTGTTTTTCCTTTCATGATCGCGGGAACCCCCTCGATCATCCATATCGGAGCGGGTGCATCCATGAGATAGTGATCGAAGAACTGTTGCATGCGAATGGCGAAGTCTTTTTTGTTGGGGTACTTTGAGAGACCATGGCCTTCCCCATTATAATTGAGCATCCAAACTGGTTTCTGCAAGCGTCGCAAGGCTACAAAAAATTCAATGCCCTGATACCACGGTACAGCACCATCATCGTCATTATGGAGCATGAGGACCGGGGTTTTGATCTTGTCCGCCTGAAATAAGGGCGAATTATCAAGATACCTGAGAGGGGTTTCCCAAAGGGAACCTCCAATCCGGCTTTGGGTGCGCTCATACTGAAACATGCGACTCATTCCACTGGCCCAGCGGATTCCGCCGTAGGCACTGGTCATATTGACAACCGGTGCGCCCGCTTCCGCAGCAGCAAACAGATCAGATTCTGTGATCATATAGGCAATCTGATATCCTCCCCAACTGTGTCCTTGCACCCCAACGCGATCTGGATCAACAAAGTCTTGGTTAATGAGCATGGTAACACCAGGCACGACAGCGTTCAGCGCGCTCTCACCCGGATAGCCAACTTTGTATGGGATGTCCGGCACGAAAACCACATAACCCCGGCTGACGTAGAAGGAAAAGCTGATCGAAGAACGTGCAGTGGTGGGTGGCCGGTACTGGTGTAAGCCGTTGGACATCTTTTCATAAAAATACACCATCATGGGGTATTTTTGTGATGCATCAAACCCATCCGGTTTGAATAACATCCCCGTGAGCGGGATCCCGTCCAGGGAGGTCCAATGGACAAGTTCGGCAGTGCCCCAGCTGTAGTCCGATTGCTGGGGGTTGGTATCACTCACCCGCTTCATGTCAGACAGATCCAGACTGCTCGTCCAAAGATCTCTGGATTCGGTGAAGCTTTCTCGTGTAAAGAGAAGCTGATCCGCGTTTTCAGCCTTGTCCAGAGAGCCAAAACGTTTATCCATCATGACCAACTCCTGCGGGGCTTCATCGGAATTGATTCCCACCTGGTAGAAGCCAGAGGCTTTTGTGTCCAGATCCAAGGCGGAGAGCATAAGTTGATCTGGGACAGATTCTTCATCTGGGTCCAGTTCGACATAACGGAATTGCAGATTTTGCTCACGACCCAAACCGCCAGTTACATTGCGCACTGCAGTGACATCGTTGGGGTTCACTGCCCAGATGTCGTAGCGGTCATAAAACAGGAACTCGCGATCACCTGTACTCCAGCCCGCACTGTAGTACGGATTGGGGCCGTAAGGCCAGTCGTGGATTTCATTGTGCACTGGCACTTCCAGTGAAGCGGTCAGATTAATTGGCCCTTTATCGTCCGTTGCTAAGGCCATCCAGTTTCGTTGATCGCGGTCCCACCAGGTAACGTATTGTGCATCAGGGGAGAGGGATGGGCGGTCCTGTACCCTCTCAAGAACCAATGTACTTGTGCCATCAAGTACATTGACCACATAGGCGTCGTAGGCTCTGGGGGAATCCCAACTGATCTGCTGCTGATAGGGCAGGTTTGACCAGCCAAGCGCAATGTCTGCATCACCGTCTGATCCGACCGATACATCCGGCATCGCTTCGTGTGCCAGTTGGACGATCTGCCCTGCATCCAGATGAAGGACTGCCAGGTAAGAGCGCTCTTTTTCCCGCTCTGCGTTCACCAACTGCATGGGTTGTAGAAGCGGATCCCGCCAGTTCCAGATGTCCAGAACCGGATTTTCTTCTTCGTCAACCTCTTCCTTTTCGGCTGGCGGTTTTGGTGCAGTGCCAAAGTAGAGGCGATCGCCATTCTCTGAAAATGACGGATTCCTGTTGGGACTGATCCACCAGCCTTCAAAAAGGGCGTCACTGGTTGCAGTGGCAACGGCGCGGACACTGTCAGCGCCGGCCTGCCAGTAATAGAGTGCATACTCTGCGGGGTCCATTGCATGTCCCTCACGGCTGGACAGAAACGCCAGTTGGTCTCCTGTTTCATCGAATACGAAACGTTCATATGCTCCTCCGCCGGAGAGAAGCGTGTCCACTGTACCAGAGGAAAGATCTACTTGGACCAGTCCGGTATCCAGTGAGTCATTTCCCTCAAAGGTATATACCAGATGTGCACCGTTCGGGGAGAGCAGATATTCCTGGACATGTGTAAAGCTGGCCATGCTTGCGGTTCTAAGATCATGTACGTGGAGTATGCTGCTTTTGCCCGAAGAATCCGCCTCTGTTTTTTCCGAGAGATATGCCACCACATTGGTGAAGTCGTCCGGGATTTCGAAAGAGCGGACATGGGGTACGTAATGGGGTACCCCGGTTCCGAGGTCCAGAATACCAAGGGTGTCCTTTGGCATGTCATCCTCGTCAAGATCTGCTTTGCGGGCGGCACGTAGTGTATCTTCCGGCGGGGTAATCAGGTACACCACATACTGGGAGTCGTGTGTAAACCGGGCTGCATTCCCCCTTGGAATCTTGTACAGTTCATCGTCTGTGAGACTGCGGACCTCAAGCGTTCCATCTCCATTTTCCGGGCCGTATTCGTAGAAGCTCCACTGACCATCATGTGAAATTTCTCGGTCGGAGATACTGTTCCAGATTTCGTACACATCGTGGTCCAAAGCTCCTTTCTGAGCATAGGCGCTCATGCAGAGCATGGAAAGCGTGAGTAAGGAAAAATAGGTGCGGCACATTTGATGATTCGTGGGGGATGATTGATGTGAATTCATGCAAGCCTACTGGCTTATACGGTCTCCGTCCCAGGTCTGTCCACGAGGATAGGATCCCAAGATGCGTAGATCTGTGGTGATTTCACCAAGATGCTCAAGAGCCCGCTGAAGAACAGGATTTGCAGTGTCTCCTTCAACATCCAGATAAAACAGGTAATCACCAGGATGACCAATCAGTGGGCGGCTCTCTACCTTGTACAGGTCCAGATCACGCAGAAAAAATACGCTGAGGCTCTTGAAAAGAGCGCCGGATACGGTTTGTTTCAGTGCGAATACGATGGAGGTCTTCAGTGAGTTTCCGGCAGGGGTGACCTTCGGGGCACTTTCCGATGCTAAAGCCAGAAACCGTGTATAATTCAGGGCATGGCTTTGCAGATCGGCTGCCAGAACCTCTAGTCCGTACTCCTGAGCAGCCCGTGCAGGCCCGATCGCAGCACTTGTGAGGCTGTCTTCCGCCGCGATCAGTTTTGCAGCACCTGCAGTATCGTAAGTGGGGACAACCTCGCTCCAACCGAGCTTTTCCTTCAGGAATGTCTGACACTGTCCGAGGGCCTGTGGATGAGAAAGAACACGCTGAATGCCCTCAAGCCGGGCACCAGGCCTGGCCATCAGATAATGGCGGATGCGAAGTTTTACCTCCGCTGCAATACTGACCTGGTGCGTGCGTAAAAGATCGTAGTTGATATGGACACTGCCAAAGAGGGAGTTCTCAATCGGAATAATCCCCCGCGAAACGGTCTGGGCTTCAACCGCCATGAATACATCCTCCATTGCAGGTAATGGAACCACATTGCAACCAGGATACAGGCGGCCTGCCGCCTCCTCACTGAATGCACCAATTTCTCCCTGAAAAGCAACCTTCATGTCTACATGTGTTCGGGGGCACTGATCCCCAGAATTGAGAGCCCATTACGGAGTGTAATACTGGTAGCCTGCGCCAGGGCCATGCGTGCCATTGCAATCTTTTCCTCTTCCCCAAGAATACGGCACGAATGATAAAACTGGGTAAATGCCTCTGCAACTCCACGAAGATAGGTGGCGAGCCGATGTGGTTCGCATGCCTCGGCACAATTGGAGACTGCCCTTGGAAAATGAATAATCTCTTTGATCAAAGCGATTTCGAATTCATGAACGAGCAGATCCAGACTGGACGGACCGGGATCCGGTACAAGGTTGAGGTCAGCTGCTTTCTTCAGGATGGAGCAAATACGTGCATGGGCGTACTGAAGATAGAAAACAGGATTCTTATCACTGGCTTCCCGTGCCAGATCGATGTCAAATTCCAGGTGCTTTTGGGCGGATCGCATGACAAAGAAATATCGTGTCACATCGGGCGACACTTCGTCCATGAGCTCATCCAGCGTAATAAAATTTGCCTTGCGGGTACTCATCTTTATTTCCTCGTCGCCGCGTGTCAGGGTCACAAACTGGTAGATAATCACCTTGATGCGGCGCGAGTCAAATCCCAGCACATCCAGGCCGCGCAGGATATCAGGGTACGTGCCAATATGGTCAGCACCGAATACATTGACCAGAAGATCGAAGCCCCGTTCCATTTTGTCAACGTGATAGGCAATGTCGGGCAGGCGATAGGTTGGTTCACCGGTGCGTTTCACCAGCACCGTGTCCGACTCTTTTCCGAGACTGGAGGTTTTGAACCATGTCGCACCATCCTGTTCATAAACCATGTCACGTGCTCGCAGTGCATCCAGGGTGCTGGTCACCGCCCCCGTCTCATAGAGACTTTTTTCGTTGAAATAGTTGTCCATTGAGACTCCGAGGTGCTCAAGTGTCGCGCGAATTTCGGAAAAGATGGCGGATTTGGCTGCACGTTCAAAAATATCGTCCTTCTCGCGGTCCAACAGGTCAATCCCGTGCTTCTGTACCAACTCACGGGCAATCGTCGTAATGTAGGCACCGAGGTAACCATCTTCAGGGAAGGAGTCCGCGACGATGACCGGCTCGTCGCCCATGTCCTCCAGTTGTTTTGATTTATAGCTCTGTCGATGCCTGATTGCGCGAGGCAGGTCTGCAAACGGCTGATCTTCCTCGGCGGTCACCTCCTCGTATCGGCTTCGCAGTGAAGCACTCAGGACACGCATCTGGCGTCCAGCATCATTGAAATAGTACTCGCGCGTGACGTGATAGCCAACCCATTCCAGCAAGCTTGCAAGGGTGTCTCCCAGAACGGCATTGCGGCCATGTCCCACCGTTAATGGTCCTGTAGGGTTTGCACTGACAAACTCTACCAGTGCATGCTTGCCTTTGCCTGCATCGGAGCGTCCAAAATCAACCCCCTGTTGTAGGCAGGATCCAAGCTCGCGGTATAAGTATCGGTTGGAGGATTTGAAATTGATAAATCCTCCTCCTGCAATCGAGACCGAGTCTACGTAAAAGGAATCATATTCATCTGCCATGAATGCAGTAACGATCTCTTCCGCGATTACCAGTGGCGGGCGACGCAAGTGCCGGGCAAGCTTCATCGCACAGTTTGTGGCAAGGTCCCCGTGATCTGGATTTGCGGGGACGGACAGTTCCGGCACAAAATCTGCCGGCACAGACGGTATGGATGTCAATATGCGCCGAAGCGCCGCTCTGAGATGGTCTTTCATATTATGTCTTTTATGCCTTTATAGGCCACCTCCATTTGAATGGCGAGAGATCTACAGGAGGAGTCTTATCTAGGGCCAGAGCTGCCAATGATTCACCGACTGCAGAACTCGCTTTGAACCCATGGCCGGAGCAGGCACTTCCTATAATAACGTGCTTGTCATCACCATACATCCGGTCTATGAGATAGTGTTTGTCCGGCGTATTTGAATACAGGCAAACAGTCGTTTTACGGCACACTCCTGCGGCTTCTGGCATGACTCTTTCCAGGATTCTGCGTGCACGGGCCGCATCTTCCGGTACAACCGTTCGGTTGATCTCTTTTGGGTGTGCGGCAACTTGGCCTGCATAATGTAGGCCTATCTTGATCCCACTGCCTAGATCAGGACATCCATAGCCTTTCAATCCGGTCACATCTTCCATAATAAATGGTGGGCACTGTGCAGGCGTGAAATGTGATCCAGTCGATGCAAACCAGGAATTCGTGACGCGCTCAACCATCAGCGGCACAGGTGCAAAGTCATGCATCCAAGCTCCAGCCGTCAGAATCACCCGTGGTGCTTCAAAGGTGTCCAGATCCGTTTTCACGATGACACGGCCTTGTTGAATCCGGCAGGAGAGGACGGGTGTCCCAAACCGACATTGAGCACCGTGCATTGTGGCTCTCCGTAAATGCGTGCGCACGCAGAGTTCAGGCTGGATGTAGCCCGCTTCCAGATCAACCAGGGCAATCTGATCTGATTGGAGGCGATATCCAGGGTAGCGTTGGTTCACTTCTTCGGAGGATAGCAGCAGATGCCGGGTGTTACCGGCGATGGCAGTTTTTTGTGCAGCACGAACCATCTCACTGTCCGGTTGACCAATATTGAGACATCCCCCCAGATGCATGAGTTTTGTTGCAGATATGTTTTCCAGTTCAGACCACAGTGTGTAGGCCCGATTGAGCAATGGCAGATATTGTGGTCCCTCGGAATAGCTTTTTCGTATGATTCGACTCTCGCTGTGCGTTGAGCCATGCGTATGCGGGCAGACAAAGCGATCGATCCCCAGTATGGTAGCTCCCGTCCGGGCGGCATGAAACAAGGCTGCACTACCAGTTGCTCCCAATCCAATCACAATGATGTCAAAATGAGATGAGATCAATGGTCTACACGTAGAGTGAAAATTCAGCCCGTCTCATGTAACATGCCAAAGCAAGGCCCAGAAGTGTGGTATTGGTTAAAAGGGCCGAGCCGCCATAAGACAGGAAAGGCAATGGAATGCCGATCACAGGCAGCAGGCCCAGCACCATGCCAATATTCACGCATACATGAATCAAAAATATTCCCGCAACTCCAGCAACAACAAGGTTTCCGAAGGGGTGGTCAATCGCTCTTGCCAGCCAGAGCAAACGAAGCATCAGTGCAGCAAAGAGTGATAAGACCAGGATCCCGCCCATAAATCCCCATTCCTCGCCAATGACCGAGAATACGAAATCTGTAGATTGTTCGGGAATATAGCGGCCTTGTGTCTGGGTGCCCTGTCGAAATCCCAGCCCAAACCATCCACCTGATCCGAGTGCTGCTTTCGATTGCACGAGGTGGAAACCCACATTGGCCCGGTATTCATCCGCTTCGGGATTGGAAAAAGAAGCAATACGGGCAACCTGATGCGGTTGCAGTACATGCTGCAGTGCAAAGGTAGCGACGCCGACGGTCATTACACTGGCAAACACCCCGGCAACCACCCACATGCGGCTGCGTGTTCCATACCACGCGATAATCCCAACCAGAACTGTAAATCCCCAGGCAACCGGCCAACTAAGGATTGCCAAGTACCCTGCAATAGGCAAGAGGATCAAGAGTCCGACAATCCTGAGGGGAATCCCACTGCAGAGCGCAAGGACGGGCATAAGGCTCACAAATACAAGCGCGGTTCCAAGGTCATTCTGGAGAATGATCAGTAGGGCCGGCAGGCCAAGGGCCCCGGCGGTGATCATCGCTGTAGGCAGGATTGACTTCTCCTTCCTGCGGGATGCCAACACAAAAGCAGCCATAAGCAGTCCTCCAACTTTTGCCAGTTCAGAGGACTGGAAGCCGATCGGTCCAAAATAGACCCATGAACGTGCTCCACCCACCTCACGGCCAATCACCAAAGCCAGGATCAAAATTCCGATGGTTGCCAGATAGATCCACGGGACTATTCGAATCAATAAACGCATTGGCATCGATAGAATGGTCACGAGCGCAACAATCGAAATCATAAGCCAGAAACGCTGTCGCTGGAAACTGTTCTGGACGGTGCTTAGCAAAAATTCCTGCGCCTCCCCGTGGGTAGAGCTATAAATCGCAACCAGCCCACAGGCACACAGGGCGGTCCATATCAAAAGAGTTGAGACATCAAGATTTCGATACCATCGTCGCATAAATTATTCGGCTGCTTGTGTCGGTGACTGGCTGGTTGCCGATAAGGCACGCTGCATTCGGATATCCGTTTGCCAGGAGGGAGTAACCTCTCCTTTGAGATACATCTCTGCAAGCAGGCTGGCAATTGGGGCTGCACACAGGCTTCCGCCTCCGGTGTTTTCACATTGGACGGCCAAGGCAATCTGGGGATTATCAAAAGGCGCGAACATGATGAAGACCGAGTGATCAATAAAATTGCCGGGGGCCTGCGCCGTCCCCGTTTTTCCCGCACTCGGAATCCCTGGAATTTGTGAAGCGCGCCCAGTGCCCGCCTCCATGACCAAGCGCATCCCTTTACGGACTAGATTTACGTAGGCCGTGTCGATGTCCAAGTGAACGGGATCGGCGATATCGGGCAGTTCCACCCATTCATTTGTTTCGGGCTCAACCAAGTGAGAAACCATATGGGGCGCGTACATTGTGCCCCCGTTGGCCAGTACAGCTGCATATCGGGCCAATTGAAATGGAGTAACTCCCATATCTCCTTGCCCGACGCCGAGATTCATGATTGTTCCCGTTCCCCAGTACCTCCCGGTTCGCTCGAAGTAGGCGGAATCAGGAATGAAACCAGTCGTCTGTTCCCGCAGGTCCGTAGGAGATTCTACGCCGAAGCCAAAGCGGTTCGCATACTTTTTGAAGACCTCAAGATCCATTCTCCGGGCTAATTCAAAAAAGAATGTATTACATGAATTCTGTATGGCCGTTACAACGTTTTGGGGGCCGTGCGCGTCCATGCATCGAAAAAAACGACCCCGACCTAAAGGGTGATACCCGTTACAGTAAATCGTTGCATCGGCTTCTTCTTCTCCGAGGAGCCCTTCCGACAACCCCAAAAGCGCCATGAACGGCTTCCAGGTTGATCCTGGAGGCATCAAGTTCATCGTAGCCCGATTATAAAGAGGTTGTTCATTATGGTTGATCAGAGTTTGCCATGCTTCGCTTTGAATGCCTTGATTGAGCAGTTCAAGCGAGTAATCCGGCTTGCTGACCAGTGCAATAATGCCCCCATTATTGGGATCCAGTGCGACCACCGCTCCGCGTTTGTTGACAAACAGAGATTCAGCGAATTCCTGAACACGATGATCCAGTGCCAGATGAAGATCATAATTCCCTCGTGGTGGCTGATCTCCTTGGCCCTGTGCGTAGGACATGATCTCCAGACCGTATACATTTACCCAGCGGCGGGCGACACCGGGAATTCCCCGCAGCCAGGGCTCATACCCCCGCTCAATACCGGTCCGCCCCAGAAAATCTCCCTGACGATACAGCGAAGAGTCAGATTCCTGGTCGATGGAATTCAGCTCTTCTCGGTTAATTTCTCCGATATATCCCAGAGCATGCGAAGCCCGGGCGTTTGTAGGGTAACGTCTTCGCTGTTTGATTTCCCACCCAACACCAGGGAGCCGGTACGCGTCTTCGAGAATGCGGCTGTATTGCTCAAATGAAACATTCGAAAAAGAAGGGTACAGCTGGTAAGGATTATAGTCCTGTGCTTCCTGCAGGCGTAGCGTTACAACAGAGTCGGGGACATCCAGATGCTTTGCCAGTAGCGGTATGCGGGTTCGGTCGAAGTATCTCGGTGCGAGAGAGATCGTGTAGGTCGGCACGTTATGGACCATAAGGGTGCCATTACGGTCATAGACTAGTCCACGAGCGGGAAGTACACGTATATTACGCAGTGCGTTACCACGTGCGATTTCTGAGAGATCCTGACGCTCGGTGATCTGCAGTCGAAAAAGCTGGAGGCTCAGGACTGACAGCACGAAAACAACAGCACAGCAAAAGAGTGTGAATCGGTTTTTTGTCAACGCAGTGGTACGATAATTGTCAGTATTTTGGGTACAGGAGGCTTTTTGGGGAACCGCCTGCTAATCTAAGCCTATTATACTATCCAGCGGGAAAGTCAAACGGTTCCTGACATAAAATTAACGATCAGCGGAATAACTACATGAGAGATGTCTTGAAGATTACGGTGTTCATCGTTCTACAGGTTCTTGTAGGGGTCTCCCCTGTACTGGCACAGCAGTTCGGGCGCAATAAAGTCCAATACGATCAATTCGAGTTCAGGAGTTTTCAGACGCCCCACCTTGAATTCTATTACTACCCGGAAGCAGGGGATGCGGTTGCAGATGCGTCCCGGATGGGGGAACGGTGGTATCGTCGGCATTCCCGAACCTTCCTGCGCGATTTTCATGAGCGCAAGCCAATCATTTTTTATGCCAACGATGCCGATTTTCAGCAGACCAATGTGATTGGAGGTTTTTTAGGTCAGGGCACTGGAGGGGTAACCGAAAGCTTGAAAGAGAGGGTGGTCATGCCACTCACAGGGATCTATAAGGAGACGGATCATGTACTGGGGCACGAGTTGGTGCACAGCTTCCAATATGATATTGGACTTTCGCGCGGAGACAGCTCCCGCTTTGCCCTCCAGCTTCTCCCGCTTTGGCTTGTAGAGGGGATGGCAGAGTATCTGTCGGTGGGCCGTGAAGATGCACATACGGCCATGTGGATGCGTGATGCAGCATTACGGGATGATTTGCCGACTATCGAAGACATGACCCGGAGTAGCAAGTACTTTCCATACCGGTATGGACAGGCCTATCTGGCTTACATTGGTGGTAAATATGGCGACGCAGCGGTCACCAATCTTTTCAAGTTAGGTGGACGTGTAGGGGTTGACTCCGCGTTTGTGTATACGATTGGGATTACTGCTGATTCGCTTTCGGTGGAATGGGCACAGGCAATCCAGGAGGCATATCTGCCCCTGATGGAGTCACGTACGCATCCAGACAGTGCAGGAACGTCCATCCTTTCGGAAGAACTCAGTGGAGGTGCCTTGAACCTGTCCCCTGCTGTGAGCCCAGATGGACAGTATATCGCGTACTTGAGTGAGATGGATGTCTTCAATATCAACCTGTTCATTGCAGATGCAGAAACCGGCGAAACCATCCGCAAACTTCAGTCCACCAATACCAACCCCCATTTTGACAATATCCGCTTTATCAGTTCCGCAGGCTCCTGGTCTCCTGATGGGAAACAATTTGCATTTGTGACCTTCGTTCAGGGGGACAATGAAATTTCGATATGGAATTTGGATAGTGGCGCAATCGAACGACGGATCAGTGTGGACGGTGTAAGTGCGTTCAGCAACCCTGCATGGTCCCCGGATGGTCGATCCATTGCATTCTCGGGAATTGATGGTGGAATCAGCGACCTGTATATTTATGACATTGAGAGTCAGCAGGTTCGACAAATTACCAGTGACCGGTTCGCTGACCTGCAGCCAGCGTGGTCTCCGGATGGCCGGACGATTGCGGTGGTCACAGATCGGGGGCCGGATGGATCGAATTTTGAAACTTTGGAGTATGCCGATACCCGTTTTTCATTGATTGACCTTGAGAGTGGTACGCACAGCACACTACGTCCTTTTATGAACGGAAAACACATCAGTCCGCAATTCTCGCCGAACGGACAGAGTCTGTATTTCGTGAGTGATCAGGATGGATTTTCTGATGTTTATCGGTACGATTTACGTGAACAAGCTTCGTACCGTGTGACCAAGTTAAAAACGGGAGTCAGCGGAATTACAGCACTCTCGCCCACGATGAGTGTAGCTTCTCAGAATGGACGGGTTGTTTACTCCGTTTTTTATGACGGCGGATACTCGGTCTTTGGACTTGAAGAGGACGAAGCGATGGGAGATTTCGTCGAAAGTAGTCCACCGTCCCAAGCCAGTATTCTGCCACCTCAAAGTGCGGCGGGTGAGGGGTTGGTTGAAAACTACCTGGATGATCCTTTGACCGGGCTACCAGAGCCCCGTACCACGATTGAAAAGATCTATGATTCACGCCTGCGTCTGGACTATGTTGCGCCTCCTTCCATTGGCGTATCTGTAGGGGGGTATTATGGAGGTGGTGCTTCCGGGGGCGTTGGGTTTTATTTCAGCGATATGTTGGGGAATCGGAATCTAGCGCTTGTGGCACAGGCGAACGGGACTTTCCGGGATATAGGGGGGATGGCTCAGTACATGAATCGTGGTCGACGATTCAATTATGGCGGGATGGTTGCCCATATTCCGTACCTGTACGGCTATCCGCGACAGGGCTTTAATCAGTTTGGAGAGTATGTCATCCAGGATCTGCGGCAGCGGCTTTATCTGGATCAGGTTCGTGGAATTGGCTCGTACCCCTTTTCGACGACCCGTCGTCTGGAGGTTTTTGGGGGATTCACCCGCTACGGGTTTGATATTCAGGCCTATACCTACACCTATACGGCTTTTGGGATTCAGAGAGAGCGCAGGAGTGCAGATAAGTGCAGCAACCTGACGGCCGAGGAGCAAGAAACCGTATGGGCGTGCGAGCCGGACGGATTCTATTACTTTGATGCGGGTTTGGCTTATGTCGGAGACTTCAGCAATTTTGGCTTTACATCGCCTTCCCAGGGGGGACGTTACCGGGTTGAAGTTGTCCCTCGTTTTGGGACGGATAACTTTGTAAGTATTTCAGGAGATTATCGGCGTTACTTCTTCTATCAACCGATTACATTTGCGGTTCGGGGCATGTTTGCAGGAAATTTCGGGGGCGAGCAGGATCAAATATTTTCACGGGAGAGCCTCTATTATCCATACTATCGGGGCTTCGTTCGCGGATACAATTATGGTTCCTTTGATTTTGGGGAGGAGTGTAAAGACATCGCCTGTTCGGTATATACGCGTCTCTATGGGACGCGTGCTGCGATGGCAAGCGTTGAACTCCGTCTGCCATTATTTGGAACGGAGCAGCTGGGACTGCTCAACTTCCCCTATCTACCACTGGAGTTGGTTGGCTTTGTTGATGCAGGGATGGCATGGAATGAAGGAGATGATCCATTCAAAATGCTCAAGTTCGAGCGGGATACGGTGGAGCGCGTGCCGGTGATCAGTGCGGGGCCATCGGCTCGATTCAATCTGCTGGGGTACCTTATCTTCGAGATCTATTACGCCTACCCATTCCAGCGGCCGGACAAGGGAGCCCATTTTGGATTCCAGTTGCTACCTGGCTGGTAACGTAGTGTGAAATGGATTCCATTCTGCTGCGCCGGCTCTTCGGGCTGGATCCTGAATTAGCGCACCGGTTAGGGTTTAGTGCCGCATGGCTTGCAGACCGGATTGCACCGACGTATTTGGAGAAGACATTTGGGTTTGATGATCCCATCCTTCATCAAAAGGTTTGGGGATTGAATTTTCTGAACCCGATTGGTCTGGCTGCAGGATGTGACAAGAATGCCTTACTGGTTCCATTTTGGGACAGGCTGGGATTTGGCCATGCAGAGGTGGGTTCGGTTACGGTGAACCGTTCATCCGGGAATTCGCGGCCGCGGCTGTTTCGCCTCTCGGAAGATCGTGCGATCATCAACCGATTGGGGCTCCCCAGCAAGGGTTCGCGTCAGGTTGCTCGGCGTTTATCCCGTTGCTCTGCGGTTAAAATGCCGATTGGAGTGAGTATTGCCAGGGTAGATGGAAGTTCATCGGCCATTGAGGATTACTGCCAGTGTGCTCTGCGGCTTTTGCCTTATGCCGATTACCTGACGATCAACATCTCGTGCCCCAATACCATCGATGGGAAGAGCTTTGAAACACCGGAGCACCTTGATTCACTATTGAATGCTCTGATGGATCAGGTAGATAACCGCGTTCCAGTTCTGTTGAAGCTTTCCCCTCCAGATACCCCGAAGGTGATATATGACAGTCAGACAGAGACACTCCTGGAGACGGCAGTCCGCCATGGAGTGAATGGGTTTGTCGTAACGAATACAGCCAAGGATCGTCTCGGGCTCGTGACCGACCAAGAATCCCTGCATGCCATCGGTGGAGGGGGACTCAGTGGCCCGCCTATCTATCCAAGGGCAGTCCAGATGGTCAGGTATGTTCGTTCCTGTGTTGGCCCCGATTATCCGATTATTGGAGTTGGGGGGATTTCTTCCGCGGAAAATGCCTATCAGATGATCCGCGCGGGTGCCAGTCTCTTACAAGTCTATACTGCATTCGTCTATGAGGGGCCGAAGCTTGTCCAGAATATAAAGCGAGGGTTGGTTCAGCGGCTGAAATCCAGTGGATACACATCTATTGCATCCGCTGTAGGTACTGTACCGGGGATCGGCGAGTCTGCAAATCTTGCTGAGTTGCCATTCGGCCCTAGTGCCTGAGGCGTACCGATGTGTTTGCAGTCCAATTGAAGTCTCACTAGAAATTTGTGAACAAAAGCCTTCTGATTCCATGCTTTTCCACCATGTCGTCTGATATAATTCAATCATGGATCCGCCCTGTTTGCCGAATCGGTGAGGTGAGCGTGGTCCACATTGGCTTAGCTCCTGACGAGGCTCGTGAGCGGCACGCAGTCAGCTGGCTTCATGAGCAGGAGTTGCAGCGTTGGCAGCGGTATCAAGTTGATCGTGCACGAAGGGAGTTTGCACTCTGCCGATCGGCGCTGCGTTACCTGCTTTGCCAGCAACTTGGATGTGATAACTCTGAGCTTTCGATTGCTGCCGCGGATCATGGCAAACCGTATGCCTTATTGCATGGGAGGCCGGTCTCCATCAGATTTAATGTGAGTCACAGTGATCCTCATGGACTGATTACGATTACGGAGGGAGTGCGTGTGGGTGTGGATGTGGAAGCAGGGTTACGCAAGAGAGATTTTGATGGGATTTCCGAGATGGTTTTTGGTCCGAATGAGCGGGCAGAGATCCTATCGGCCAGGGGCGCAAAAAAAGCGAGACTATTTTTTAGATATTGGACGCTGAAAGAGGCGCTGCTCAAAGCACTCGGGACCGGATTATCCACCGATCTCACCAAGATTGAGCTCCCCCAGGACGTCCGCCACGGGGCTTCAAGGGGAATCTTTCAATTCCTTGGCGATCCGGCTACCCACTGGCAACTTCAGGATTTGAGCACCCGGCAGTACACCGCAGCAATCGCCGCCGAAATCGTCTTATCCGACCTTCCCTCAGGCCTCGCATACTGAATTCTGAACCGTCGGCATGCGCGGAGGAGGAGGGTTGGGGGATTATATGCGAATGTTTAACGACAATTCGTTTGAAAAAGAAAGTTCCACACACACCTCTGCCATGCAACAAAACGTGTGAAATTTTGAGGGCGCACACTGCCAAAAAAACCGCTGATCATGTAGATTTGTATTGGGGATCCATATTTGTGTGATGCTTTGGCTTGCCTGGATGCGGATTAACAGGACGGAAGAAAAGGGCGTCTGTTCAGCTGCCAAACTCGTTTGTGAGCGTCCCTACAGTGGGCGCTAATGTCTAATGGGGCATAAAGGCCGGGCTACTAACCTAAAATTCGAGCTTCCATCGTGGAGCTAAATTGTCGTTGGAGTATATCCCGGCTACCCAGATCCGCGAGCAACCGTTACAAGACACAATGGTGTTCCCCATGTCTACGCGGTCACTGCGGATGCAGGTGGTGAATAAAAAGCTTTTGAATTGTAGGCTACATCTTTTTTCCAGATGGTCCAGAGCACCTTGAGTACTTTGCGCTGGGTATTGAGCCGTGCGTGCACCGGGTCCCCGGTGCGGCGCAGGGAGGCATCATAGAACAAGGATACCTCATTCGGCTCTCTCGTTCGCAAGGCGGATGTCCAACACTGATGGCTGATGGCTTTCAGGATCCCCGCTCCCGAACGATCCAGGCGTTTGTACGCCAATGGCTTGCCTGCACTGCTGCGTTGACGAACCCCCAGCCCGCAATATCGCCACAACTTGTGCTTGCTTGCAAACCGGTGCGGAGTCTGAATAAAGGCACTGAATACATGTGAGCCTACTACACCGATGCCAGGCATACATTGGAATTGGGCGATTTCCGGATAACGCTTGCCCTGCTCCATCATGGAGGTACGTGCTTTTTTCTGTAGAACATCCATTGCGTCCAAATGCTCGTACAAGTTCTTCATCATTGAGCGCCGGGCGTTCGTTGGCAATTGCTTCAGATACGAGACACGGTGCATTTTCGAGAATACCTGGGTCCCAACTACATGGGTCAATCCCGCCTGATGGTATTTGGATTTGATTTGGGACTTTAAACTGGCGCGATCCCGCGTAAAACGCAAATACTGTTGCACCCCAATCTTAAAGTCTACACGGTGATCCTCGTCCGAGTGAAACACTTCGACCAATTCCCCCAGTCGAAGTAGCCGACACAGATCCGCGGCATCTCTACGATCATCCTTGTTTCCACGACTGATGAGGGTATTGTGGCGCGGGTCACAAACGATCAATTGGGTTACATACGGACGCAGCGCTGAAGCAATCCAGCTGGCCAGCGAAGATTCCTCCAAGACCAAATACTTGAATTGCGCAGGAAGATCCATGACGTGACGGATCAGCGCTGACTCTGAAGTCGAAAAGGTCTTGGTCGACACGATATGCCCTGATGTGGACATGGCCGCCAGAACACAGATGCGAGTGTGGGCATCCAGCCCCAGGTAAAGAGATTTGTGCATGAGAATGAAGATCTAATGAATGAGAAACGACGCGGCAAGATAGCGCCCAGCTTTTTCATCAGACCTAAAATTTACTTCAACGACAATTAAAAGTTTCCTAAAAGTTTCCTTTCAGTTCTATTGGAGGCGGGCGCGCAACGAAGCGGAGCAGCGAGCTGCGGAGCGAAGTTGCGCGCGATAAATCCCACGAGTTTCGTCTGCGCCCGGACTGACAAATTGTCAGTTCTAGGTGGACACGAACCAAGTGCGATGGAGGTGAATTTATGTTCGAGAGATTCATCAATTGTACATTCAGGAGGTCTCGGTTTCTGGAGAATTCGCCTTCTGCCGCTGTTGCGCCGCTTCAAGTCGATAGCTCGGCAGGTTGAGTTCGAGGATCACACTGTGATGCACAAACCGGTCCACGGCCGCCGTTGTGACCGTGGGGTCCTGGAAGATCTTCTCCCACTGGGAGAAGGCCAAGTGACTGGTAATCAACAGGCTTCCGCGTTCGTAGCGCTCCGCCAGTACGTGAAAAAACAGGTCCATCTCCTGGCGACTGTGCTGCATATAGCCCAACCCGTCCACGATGAGGGCTTCGTAGCGCAGGAGCTGTTTCATGAACTCTGACAGGCGCTGCTCACGCTTGGACTGGACCAATTCCTCCACCAGCGTACTGCATCCATAAAAGCGTACGCGCCGACCTTGAAGCACGAGCGCATGCCCCAGCGCACAGACCAGATGCGTCTTTCCACTGCCCGGCGGACCCACGGCCAACACGTTTTCGCTTCGATCCAGGAACCCGCCTTCCAGCAGCATACTAAACTGATGATTGATCTTCAGAGGCAATCGGGTTCGGTCAAACAGGTCCAGGGTCTTTTCCAGAGGTAAGCCGGAGTTACGAAGCCCGCGTTGAATGCGATTGTGGGTCCGCACTTGCTGTTCCCGTTCCACGAGTGACAATAAAAAGCGCTCAAAGCTCAACGATTCCTGCCGCGCGAGCTGGGCCGCATCCTGAAAAGAATTCCGAATGCCCGGCATCCGGAGTTCTTTCAGTCCAGTCCACAAGGCATGCTCCAGTTCTTGGGTCGTTTGCGTCTTCATTGCACACCTCCCACCGCCGCAGGTTGATCCAGCAACTGGTCATATACGGCCACCTTCACAATGGATGAGGCAGGAGTTGGGGCATCTAACCACGCCTGCACCTGCGCCGTGGTCAGGGGCTTCTTGTCATTCAGCAGCCGGTCCAGGGCATGGGTCACCCCGGATTCGCTCTCGGTTGCAGCCAGAACCAAAATGGCCAGATAGGCCCGGTCGGCCCGGATCGAAGCCGTATGCGTGCGTCGGAGTGCGTCATACGCCCTGCGAAATGTTGAATTGGGGAATAACTCGGCACGATAGCGATAATCTGCAAAGGCCCCGGGCTTACGGACCAGGCTATGCACAATATGACGATAGTCAATCTGAGTCTCGCCTTCTCCGTGCAGACGCGGCATCCACACCATCTGTTTTTGGGCGTACCACACCTCAATCCATTCACCATACACGCGGACTTCAACCTGAACCCCAATCAGTCGACTTGGGACCGAATACCGGTTCTTCTGTACACGAATCGTGCTGCCGTTGGAGACCCGTACCGTCGCGCGCCGATGGAACCTCAAAGGTCGAAAAGGCAATGCACGCAAGTGCGCCTGTTCTTCTTTGAAACGTGCCTGCCGGGACGCATTCAACTGCTGAAACAGTGTATCCAAAAATGCGCTATAGTCCTTCCGACTGGCAAAATTGCGACTCCCACGCAGAATCAACTGATTCTCCAGCGCGCGCTTGAATCGATGATGCCGCTGTTCAATCTTGCCATTCTCATGCGGACTCCGCGGCTGCGTATGCCGGATCTCTATACCGTAATGACGCGCCAGCGCTTCATAGTGCTGCGTGAAACTGCCCCGTTCGGCGCCTCGGTGGTTGCGGACCGCACAACTCATGGAGTCCGTCTGGTGTAGCCGCGGGACTCCACCCAGTTGCGAGAACGCCTTCTGCAGTCCTGCACTGAGCGCTTCAAAACTCTCGGACCGGCAGATCATGCCGGATTCCCAATTGGAATACGCCAGCACAAAGTGATACAGCAAATGGGGAAAGGGTTCGCCCTGGATCGTTACGCCCAGATGGTTCATCCACGTGAAATCGGACTGGGCCCGATCCCCAGGTGCATACACCTGCTCGAAATAGACTTCTTTCGGGGGGCCTTCCTGCGCCCTCCATACCTTCACACGACGTTGCAGGGTGCGCAACTGTCCCGGCTTGAACTGACCGGGGTACGTGCGTTGCAAATGGGTAAACAGAGCGTTCACCTCAAGCCCCGGGTTCGCCTGCAAGTATCCCACGACTTCGTCCCAAACCTGGGCAAATGCATCCGTACGCGTTCGATGCGTACGACGATAATCTCGCTCGCTCGGAAGCTTCTGCGAACGAAGATATTTGCGCGCCGTCGGCGCGCTCATGCCCGCCTTTGCAGCGGATGTTTTGACTGACATGTTGTCTTCTTGTACCAATTTTCTTAAAAATTTTGCTTGCTGATCTGTAATCATCGCCAGAGACTGAATGGAAAATAATTCGCACGTTCACGCACGAAAACTCCATTCGTCCCAACGAAACTGAAAGGAAACTTTTAATTGTCGCCGGTGAAACTTTTAATTGTCGTTGGACATGTGTTTAACGACAATTCGTTTGACAGAATGGGCGGTTTCAGTTCGAGCATGAGTTCTTGGGACGCCAGTGGGAGGACGGAGAATTCATTCATTACTCAAGTTGGGGCGAGGGTGGACTACCCAAGCTTTGCCCCAAAACAATTACAACAAAAACTCAAACGGGGAAACTGACATCTAAAATAGATTTTAATAATTGCCCATATCCTATCAAAAGGTTATTTGGATTCAAGCAACTATCTGATATCCTTCGGTTCTGCGGACGGGCTTATCCACGGGCTATAAGTCCTGACCATAGGACATTGATAGCGTGTGAGGTCTTTCATCACTGCCTAATTTCAAAGAAATTCTGGGATTCCTTCTGTCACGCTGGACTCGGACTCACCAGCCACCACCATAAGGTTTGATGGTGATTCAACAAAAATCCTGATGGGCTTCAGTTTTCTTTGGGGAAGGGTAGAACAAGAGTCGTGTTTGTATACCCTGCAAAAACACCTAGACCTCCGTTCACATTGGAATATACTGGGGATGGTTGTTCAAGCAATGGATCGTGGAAAACATTGCGCTCCAATGATTGAAGATATTTGTAGTAATCTTCACTGAGCGATGAGATAATCAGACGCAATTCGTTCCTTCCGCTCTCGTTTAATTCATAGGTGGTCCCGCTCCACGAGTAATCTTTTCCATCAAACAATCTGTCTGTTACGATAAATTCATCACAAAATATATTTTTGATAACCCCATCAATCGGATCAATGTCCACAACATCGGTGGAATAGTCACAGGACCATCCGGGGCTAAAGCTCTCAAAATTTATTAATGTGTATAAGCTATCTGTCTCATCAGAACCAAAGATCCGGCTCCGAACACGACGATAAACCCCTATTCTATAGAAATTCACGCCAGGCGTGTCTGAAAAAACGATTTTTAGTTGATATGCAGTTCTGGAAGATGGATTGGGTTCAGGTGACGGAGGTAGGGGTTCGATTGAGTAATCGGATATTATGACCGGAGAAGGAGCTGCGGAAGTGGCTTGAATGCTGGTTCTGCCTGGAAAATCTACCCGAAGTGTGTAGCTGATTCCATCCCTCGGAAACCCACCTGTACTGGATATATACCTTCCATGCCCTGCATAATTGAGGATGTCAGCCATGTTAGGGCCGTTCATAATCGTCACAGATGCGTCTGAAATATATTCGCGTGTTACATCTCGTTTGTCAGTGATACCCAGACTTCTATGCATTGTAACGGACCAGGTACTGTCCGGGGAAAAGAAACTTGTAACCACCGGCTCTGAAGCGTATTCGGGAGGATCCACTTCCACGATGGCCTCACAACCTAAAAAGAGCAAAATCAATAAAGACAGCGGATACTTCATCAATGAATTGCTAAAATTCAAGTCTGTAGTTTATAAAAGGAAGGACAGGGAACGCGCTGATTTCCTTAAATACCAGATAATTCAAGCCGCGTCCCTGTTCGCGTGGTTCCTCCGTTTGCAAGAGAAAAGGATTCCGTCTACTGTATGCATTATAGACCCCAAATGAGAACGTGCGATGGGCCCACCGTCGATTTCGTTTCATGTGCATGGATAAATCAAGGCGATGATAAGCGCGCATCCGAACAGAATTTCGATCACCGTACACGCTTAGTAAACGTGACTTATCTAGCTCAAAAACATTTATTCCTCCACCTGGGTCGTGTCGAAATCCATAAAAACTACCAACTGGCAACCACACAGCTTGACCGGTACCATACACCCAGACGGCAGACACTTCAATAGACTCCTTCCACTGCCAAATAAGGGCCGTAGATACATCATGCAAGCGATCAAATCGATAGGGGAAAGTTCGTCCGCCGTTTAGTTCAGGAAAGTTTCGCTGTGTTCTTGTCAAACTGTATCCAATCCATCCCGTTAATCGTCCGGTCCTCTTCCGAATAAATAGTTCTCCCCCGTAGGACCAGCCTTTTCCACGCTCAATTTGGTTTTGCCAAGTGTCTCCGGATATGTTATTGGTTTGAGCACCTTCTGAATACTCTATCTGGGAATTCATCCATTTATAGAAGCCTTCAACTGTGGCTTCGTATTTATTCTGAGTAGAATTCCACGCAAGCCCTGCTGCTACTTGAGTCGCACTTTGAGGGCGCACCTGATCTGTGGCAGGAACCCACAAATCCAAGGGGAGGGATAAACCATTGGCAACAGGCAACAAATGTGAATATTGTTTCAGTATGGTAAAAGATGACTTGAGGGCCATATTTGATGCGAATCTCCACCGAATATTGAATCTCGGCTGAAGAAAGCTGTATCTCCGTTCCCTGACAAAAAAACTTGAAGCTCTGACCCCAGCATTCAGTGATAAATTTGAGAGCAGTTGGACTTCATCTTCAACGTATGCGTGTGCCTCCACCGCTCTGATCTGATAATCTGGATGATACACCGTGTCTACAGGAGCAATATCTTCGCCAAACTCCCGCTCTGAAAACGTTCCGGTGTTGTATGTATGTATGGTGCCTCCTACTCCGAATCGTATATAGTGGCGGGGATTGGGAACAAAGTCAAAATCCATTCGACCTACAATATCTGTAATTCCCGACAAGAAGCTGGTACGATAGAAAGAATGTGTGGTGGAGAGATTATCAAGCTGCCTGACCTCTTCTTGATTTCGTGTTCCGATCCGATAGCGTGTATACCCCAACAGTGCATTGGAAAAGAATCGAGATCCCCATACTCGATTCCAACGCGTGGTAGCTGTCAGGTTACGCCATCCTAAATCTCCACCATAACGCTCCTGTGCGTTGTTAAACTCAAGACTGCTACGATCTCGCCAATACCCACGATCACGCCCAGTATAAAAACTCAGATAGACTCGATCTTTGCTGGAAACGATGTAGTTCACCTTCGCGCTGGTATCATGAAAATAGTACCCGGATTTCTCATTTTCGGGAAGGAAAGGGTACACCAATAAATCCAGATAGGTCCGCCTTGCAGCAACAATAAAGGAGGCTCTGTCCTTTTTGATCGGGCCTTGAAAGGTAAAACTGGAAGCAATAATCCCCACAGATGCGGTCCCTTCAAACTCTTTTAAATTTCCCTCTTCCATGCTCAAATCAATTACCGAAGATAACCGACCTCCATAACGTGCAGGAATCCCCCCCTTGATCAATGTCACATCTTTAATCGCATCACTGTTGAACACACTCAAAAAGCCGTACAGGTGACTGGCATTGTACACCGTGACTCCGTCCAACAAGACCAGATTCTGATCAGGACTTCCTCCACGAACGTACAGACCAACTGCCCCCTCTCGGCCTGACTGGACTCCAGGAAGTAACTGAAGCGTCTTGAAGATGTCTGTCTCTCCCGCCAAAACAGGAAGTGCTCGAATGGTCCCGACCGGCAACTTGATCTGGCTCATCTGAACGGCTTCCACCACTGACTCCCCGCCTGCAACAACTTCCACTTCATCAAGCCTAGTGGTCTCAGGGTTTAATTCAATGTTCAGCTGAAGGTCTCCTGTTAGTGTTTGCTCCAGTGTAAGGGGGAGATAGCCAACATGGGAGACGACAAGGCGCACAGAATCCGTAGGAACTGAAAGACTAAAAAAACCATAGCGGTTGGTTGTAGCACCAATACCCATCTCTGGCACATAAACAGTCGCTCCGATTAAGCTTTCAGCACTCTCGGCATCTACCACAAATCCACTAATTACATGTCTATTTTTTTCATTGTTTTGTTCAAGTTGCTGGTCAATCAATATCCCGTCCGTGGAGGCTTCGATCAGCAGATGATTTGCGTCGGTTTTCTGGGACCAGCAAGCCAGGAGGATACAATAGATTACGGACGAAAAACATCTGATCATAGGTGTACTCAAATTACTGCACCTTAACAGATTCAACTGAGTTCCCGGTTATGACTGTTCTTCGAGGGAGCTTTTACCCTCACGGAACAGTCATAACCTCAATTCAAGGCCTCGGTAGATGCTGTTAATAATAACTAGTTTATGAGCTCGTCTTCTGGTAATCCAGTTACCCCGCCCAAAGTTGCAGTATGTTTGCTTCTAGTGGTTCTCCCACGCGTTCTCCTTTTGGTGGCCCATGTGGATAATCTACCAGATCCACTACTATTACCCCTGGAGGTCGTTACTGTTACATCTACCGACGCGGTTTGTCCATAGGGTAGATCGGCATTACCCACATAGTCCAAGGCGCGCCCACCGTTGACTACTCTGTATTTGAAGAACCGGGTATTCGCGATTCCTCGTCTTGCTCCTGTCCATGTTTTGTAAGATGTATTCCACATCACGACGGCTCCTGGAGCACTAGAAGTAAACTCATAATCACTTGGATTTACCCTTATACGTGGATAATTAAAATCGTAAACGCACATATCAGTATGATCAACAGATCGTGTAGGATCACTTCCACCAACGAATGCAAAATGGTTGGGAGGATTACAGCTAGTTTGCACTCCAGAGGAATTTGCAGATTTCTGTGAAATCAATGCATCGGTCACTCGCAATACTCCTTGATCTTGTAAAAGTCTTGAGAGATAGTCCTTCATTTCCCGGGAAGGATCAAAAACGGAAAGATCAACTACTTCAGCGACCGGATCATCTACATGTTGCTTCATATAAGAAGTACCCGCAAGAGTGTAGAGGGTATCTCCAATAATAAGACGCCCCTCATGATTCACCAGTGCCAATTCCCCGAGCGGGATGAGGTGTTTGTGCTCAAGATATCGCTGGAGAAACTGATGGATGAGGATAGGCTCACCGGTTAAGCGGGATTTTTCCGAGATCAGATCGGCAGAGACGTAATAATCCTCGTACGACCAAAAGCGCTTGATCGGTTCCCGATCATCAAAAAACTCTATTTGAGGTTCTCCTCCAACAGCATCCGTATCGGTCATCTGAGCTAGTTTTGCCATTAATGCTAAATCTACTTCCACATACTCGTATTCCATTTTTCCATTCTCTTCTTGCTCAAGAAACAATTCGGAACCAGAATCGCAACCAAAATGCACAACGGAACAAAGTAGGATCACTGCGAAAATTGGGAGTTTAATATTTTTCATTAGTCTTTGGTTGGGTTGGTTAAAATTGATGCTCTCTAGCGCTACCTGTTGCTCAAATATAATACTTGACATAGTTGATTTTGTCTGAAAGCCTTCATTTTTTGCACTTCTTAACATGGATCCGTTTTTGAGTCGTTTTATCTGAGGCGTGAGCGTTCCTTGCGGGGAGCGAATTCCATTTTTGCGGAGTTAGGGAATCGGTCTCTGCAGTCTTCCAGATTAACACACCACCCCCGCACGAGCGTCTCAATTCAGTTCCTGCCCCAGGTTCTGCCTTCCCACAAGTTCCAGATATTCGGAGGACTAGGGGGGAGCCCGGTCTTGATGTTTCCTATCCAGCGACACACACATGGCACCCACTTCCAGGCGCCGGTAGCCACGCCACATGACCTCCACCCCCGGCGGTGGACGTTTCTTGCCCGTTTGATAGCCGCCCAGAAGTGCAACCAACAGGACTGCCGATGCCATCGTGACTGGCTTCGGTAAATCATGTTCCATCGCTAAATTATTCAGAACGCGCAGTTGGATCTTAGTAAACATCACCTCCACCGATGCATTGGAAACATCACGTCCCAGAAGCGTCATTAACAGCAAACGCCAAGCAATCACCATGTAGAGGGTCACCGCACGGTGAAGTGCACGGGCCGACTGCATCCGTAATTCTTCCACTTTGCATCCACCTTTCAGAACTCGGAAGATGTCTTCAATCCGCCATCGTAACAGATAATACTGTACGATCTGTTTCGCTTCCTCAAATGTATTCACGGGAAGGCTGGTCAACAGAATCCATTCCAGTGCACCGGACGAGCGATGGGTTTCCCGGATCTGGACGGCATTCATCGAACCACAGGGCAGTTCCACTGCACAAAAGCGGACCTCCATACATGCATCCCGGCCTTCACGTCCCTCATTCAGAACCCGGCCTGACTTGACCCGACGACTCAATCGCTGAACCGGAACCGCTATCTCGCCGGAAGACTTGAGTCCTCGAACCAGTCCAAAAAGCTTTTTCCCATTCGGGAGAACCCGGTCATGCTTTGCACGAACCAACACATCCACGCGCTGACTGCGCAGACATCGCTCCATCAGGGGGGCACTGTCTCCCTCCCGATCAATGACCACCACCATTCGCGTGGAACGCCGAACGTCTTTCGCACATTCCACGACATCGTCGACTGCATCCTCCCATCGTTGCCGGTCTGGAAACTTGCTTGACGGATCGGAGGGGCGATATCCGCAGCGCAGTACGCCCAGAGGAAGTCCCCGATCATTCACCGCTAAGGTGGCGTGCAACCGGACGCCCTCCGTGCGTATTCCGATCCAAGTGGGCCACTGATTCCGATCCAAGTGGGCCACCATTCCGAGCGAAGTGGGCCACCGTTCCGAGCGAAGTGGGCCACCATTCCGAGTGAAGTGGGCCACCATTCCGGGCGAAGTGGGTCACCCTGCAAGCCACCAGTATTATGGAGTGCTGATGAGCGCTCATCCAAACTGGAAGCGGTTTAATTTTCATCGAATCCAGATATGGTTTGTCATAGCTTTTAGTTTCACTAAACGCGATGAACTATGCCTGCAAAACGAGTATTGATGAGAAAGATCAAGCACATTCTGAAACTACGATTTGTGTCCAAGTTGTCCAAACGCGCGATTGCTCGCCATGTGGGAGTTGGTCGCGGTTCGGTTTCCCGGATTCTTGAGCGTGCAACGGTGGCGAACTTGACCTGGCCGTTACCTGAGAAGATGACGGATGTGGAGCTGGAGAAGATCCTCTATCCTGGTTCGGCCCGCAGTGCTTCAACTCAGCGGTCCGTGCCGAACTGGGTTGAGGTTGAGCAGGAGCTCACCAAACACAGGGCGCTGACTCTGGCGCAGCTTTGGAGGGAGTATATTGAGACGCACCCGACTGGGTACCAGTACAGTCGCTATTGCGATCTCTATCGCCGTTGGCGCTCGAAGCATATGGATCCGGTGATGCGTCATACCCATAAGGGGGGCGACCGCTTGTTCGTGGATTATTCGGGAAAGAAGCCATGTGTGGTGGATCCAGATACCGGTGAGGAGCGGACCGTGGAGTTGTTTGTTGCCGTACTGGGAGCGTCCAACTATCTGTATGCGGAAGCCACGGAGACCCAAAAGGCAAAGGATTTCTGCGAGTCGGTTCGCCGGACATTGGAATTTTTCGGAGGGGTACCGCGCGCGATTGTGCCGGACAATCTGAAGTCCGCGGTGATTCGATTCCAGAAAGATGATGTTCCCGTTCTGAATGAATCGTTCCGCGATTTGACGGAGCATTACCGAGTGACGGTGCTGCCCGCTCGCCCGAGGAAACCCAGAGATAAAAGTGCAGTGGAAACGGGAGTATTATGTACCCAGCGTCAGATTCTGGCCCCCTTACGCAACGTGAGCTTCTTCAGTCTACCGGAGCTCAATGCAGCCATTTTAGAAGGGGTAAAGGCGTTCAATCGGACCCCCTTCCAGAAGATGTCCGGCACCCGACAAAGCAGGTTTGAAGACGTGGATCAACCCGCCCTGCGCCCATTGCCGACCAACCCGTACGAGTATGGGGAGTGGACCAGCATGCGGAAAGTTGCCCCGGATTACCATGTCCAGATTGAAAAACACTGCTACAGTGTGCCGTATTCCTATCTTGGGAGGTTGGTGCGGGGATTGATCCGTTCATCGACCGTAGAGATTTACGATGGAGAGAATCGAATTGCATCTCATGTGCGTCGTCGATCCGGCGGTCGATACACGACCGACCCGCTGCATATGCCGGATCATCACCGAGAGTATGCGCGGTGGTCGCCCCAGCGATTCATTGACTGGGCACAAACCATTGGTCCGCAGACGACCGCATTGATTCAAGCGAACTTTGCATGGGCTCGGATTCCCGAGCAGGTCTATCGGCGCTGCATGGCAATTCTGCGGCTGGAGAATGAGTTTGGCCGTGACGGGTTGGAGAAAGCATGTGGGATTGCGTTAGAGAGACAAACTCTGAGCTCGCCAGCCGTGAAACAGATCCTGAAACGGACCGCAACCCAACGGAGCCAGACGCCCCCCATTGACCACGAAAACATTCGTGGATCCCACTACTATTCATCCAACGGAACCGATTAATGCTTATCCATCCAACCGTCTTAAAACTGGAACAGATGCGACTTGGCGGCATGGCCACCGCACTGCGCAACCAATTGGAGATGCCCGACATTGAGGCAATGTCGTTCATGGATCGTCTTGGCCTCATGGTGGACCATGAAGAAGCCGTACGTGAAGATCGGCGACTGGCCCGGCGATTAAAGACTGCCAAACTGCGTCTGCAAGCCTGTATGGCGGATCTGGACTACCGTCCGTCTCGCGGACTCGACCGGCGCCTGATGCTTCACCTGGCCACTTGCCAATGGATCCGACGACGACAGAATGTCCTGATTACCGGGCCCACCGGAGTCGGCAAGAGTTACGTGGCCTGTGCGCTGGCCCACAAAGCCTGTCTGGAAAACTTCCGAGTGCGCTACGACCGCCTGCATCGCCTGTTGGAAACCCTTCAGATTGCGCGCGATGAGCGTACCTATCTCCGCGTGTGGAAACCGTTGATCCGCGCCGATGTACT
Organism: Rhodothermales bacterium; assembly: GCA_965116685.1. Lineage (GTDB taxonomy): Bacteria > Bacteroidota > Rhodothermia > Rhodothermales > Bin80 > Bin80. The sequence continues at coordinate 2,622,380 of OZ220707.1, forward strand.
CATCTTGGATGATTGGGGACTACATGGCATGAACCGCGCACAACAGCGGGATCTGATGGAACTCGTGGACGACCGCTATACGCTGCGATCCACCATTATCACCAGTCAGTACCCCATTGACAAATGGCATCAGACCATGGAAGATCCTACATTAGCCGACGCAATTCTGGATCGAATCGTCAACAATGCACACAAAATTCAGTTGACCGGTGACTCCATGCGCAAGGTAAAAGCAGAACAAGAATTGATCATCGAATCCACAGAGTCATGAACGACAGTCTGACAACACATAAGTGGCCCACTTCGCTCGGAATGGTGGCCCACTTCACTCGGAATGGGTGGTCCACATCATCGGAATATGCACCCTCCGCTTTCGAAGTCGTATGATTCCGTCCCACCACCTCCAATCCATCACACGCTGGACGGGTACTATAGGAAATCTTGGTCTCGTCAATCACGCACAGAACCGTCTTCTCTCCACGAATTCGTTCCACGGTCCGGCTGCGATGGGGGGCCAGAATCCGTTCCGGTGTCACCGCCGTCGTGTCGGGATTTTCAATAAATCGGTAATGGCCGGCCACCGCGGAACGATCCATCTCAAGATTCGCAGTAATTGGTTCTCCTGGTACACGACTCAGCAAACGGGCACTGGTGACTAAACGCTTGGTCCGACTCCGATGCCCCAAATCCGCCTCCCCAAACTCATGCTCAGACCACTGGTCTCCATCAAGGCCTTCATGAATCTCCAACGTGGGGTAGATCGGTGCAGGAGCAACGCCCAACTGGGTTCGCCATCCACAAGAAAACTCGTACAACAAGACCGCCTTTTTGCTCCGCGTACACGCATTCGTGGAAGCATGACGGCCTCGTCCGATCGTCTGCCCCACCTTGTGGAATCCTGCTGCGAGAAAACAACTACCCGAGTACGATGGATCCACAAAGGTCTCGACCACCCAAATCCGCTTTGCGTGCTCCTCGTACAGATCTGCTTTCATCTGCCGCAAAGAGCGAGACAATAGATGGCTGGCCAGGTTTTTGCACCGAACGTCTGGACGAATCAAAAAACGGTTCAGACCCATTACGTGGGACCGATACGTCTCCCGCTGCTCGGATGACCAGCCCATCCACATATCCCGCGCAGCCAAATATAACGCGGCCGCCGCAAATCCAATCCCCCCAAGATAGCCATGGTCACTGTTGAATATATATTTCTTCTGAATGCCAGCAAACTTGGTCACCCCCAACGGGTGCTCATGGGCCATCAAGGTATTCCAAAGGGCCAACTCATCCCGAGTCCGTACGCGTTCAATCCGTAATCCCTTTAGGGTACCGAGTCGATCCGGCACATCAATGGGAGACGAGACCGGATCTGGAAGCAAACGAGCGTTCGGACGATTGGGGCGCGGATCGGAAGCAGGGAGCTTGATTGCCCCCTCCCGTTCCAGCACCGCCAATGCCTGTAAACTACTTGCCGTGCGGAGCTTTCCAGTTGCACTGTAAAATCCGAAGACCTCACACACTTTACGGGCCAGTGCAGTACGCCCGTAGGACCGATGAGACTGTAAAACCTCGTTCAAGCCGCAAGGCGAGGCGCGTAAACAGGACAATATGGAGGACGGTGCACGTTCCATATCACGAAGATACAGAACGTTTTTGCCAATGTCAAGTTTAAAAAAAAGCAACAGGTAGGGTTAGCGTATTGGGTTAGACAGGTATGATGTAAGAACAGGCCGCTTAAGCGTACACCTAGATTTAATGTTCCCCTAAACCTTACGGTAATATCCATCGTAGCAAAAAAACCCCACAAATGCTGTCCAATTGGACACATTTGTAGCGTAACTACAACCGAAATTGACGACATCTTCGTCATGCACGGGATTTTCAGAGCCCTGAAGTGGGGATAGAACCATATGAAAATGTCTTGGCTGTGAGCGATGCAGGTGAGAGCGCACAGGTTTATTCAGATGATTCTTCAGTATACCATGGGCTGGCAGGAAAGCATGAGTCCCCAAAACATTCTATATTCGCGGTACGTTGAAGGCAGGGGCACACCAGCGGAATTGAATCATTTTGGCAGTACTGAAGAGGGCACATGCAGGCACCTTTTAGGAGCTCAGCCCAAGCATCTCCAAAGGCACATAAACGAACGTTCCCGTAAACATCATATTCGTTGTCCAGACACAAAGGTCCAGATTGTCGAAGGAATGCAGGGAAAACGACTAATGAGGCCAGCTACCTCCCACCAAATTTTCGTTTGATGAGAATCAGGACTTTTTTGAAGCAGCAGCTTCGTAGAGTTGGCTTGGAGGTGAATCGCTTCAATGCGGCGGGTTCATTTACTGCACGGAGGCAGCGGATGCTGGAACGCGTGGGTGTAGATCTCGTACTTGATGCCGGGGCAAGCGACGGTGGGTTTGCGTCTGAGCTGAGAGATGCCGGCTACCGGGGGCGGATCATTTCATTTGAGCCATTGGAAAAACCTTTTCAGTCCTTATTAGGCAAGGCAAAAAAGGACGACAAGTGGGAGGTTTTTCAATATGCGCTGGGAAGTGCACCAGAGGAGGCGGAGATGAATATAGCCAAGGACGATAAATGCAGCTCATTCCTGGCTCCCCTGGAACGACAGACCCGAGTATATTCGGGCGCGCGGACATCATCATCGACTACGGTTCAAGTGCAGAGGTTAAGTGACCTGTACGGTGTGCAGTTTCAATCGGGTACGAACCCTTTCTTGAAAATTGATACTCAAGGTTATGAGGGGCGCGTGATTGATGGGGCAGGGGATGTACTGGACAAGATGGTAGGAATGCAGATAGAATTGTCACTGGTACCACTTTTTGATGGAGGCCAGAGCTATGTCAGGCTCCTACAGGAGCTGGAGCACCGAAAGTTCCAACCTGTGTTGCTGGAGCCCGTGTTTGTCGATCCAGAGATCGAACAAACTCTTCAGGTGGATGCTGTCTTCTTCCGCCAGGGTCTGCAATAATGAGCCGGTGTTTTGGATACTTAAAGTCCGGGCTATAACTACCGCATGGAGATATTTTGCAAGTGACAGTTGGTGATGCAGTGTCCACTATTTTGGGGATTGGACGCTTTTTCAACTCACTGTCGGTAGAGGTTGCCAAAAGAATCCTGCGTAGAACTTGTTACCAAGCCGCCCTGTCCGGTCTACGTGTGCAGAAAATTTCAAGGGAGACCAATGCTTCTCGCGGGAATGCGCCCCTCAAGGTTGGGGCTTTCAGTTCTGGTCAATACTTCCTATACTGCGACGGGGATGTAGTCAATCTCCGTTCTTCTCGTAGGCGTTAATGATTTCCTTGACGAGTCGGTGGCGCACGACATCAATCTTGTTGAAATACACAAAGCTGATGCCGCTGATCTTCTGGAGGATGGATTCTGCTTCCACAAGGCCACTTTGCCGCGGATCTTGAAGATCTACCTGTGTGAGATCCCCCGTCACGATGGCGCGGCTATTGATTCCGAGACGTGTCAGAAACATCTTCATTTGGATGGCCGTCGCGTTTTGTGCTTCGTCCAGGATGACGTAGGAAGAATTCAGGGTGCGTCCGCGCATAAAGGCCAGAGGCACGATTTCTATGACGTGGTCGTCCATATGCGCGGAGAGCTTCTCAGCCGGTAGAAATTCCTCCAGAGCATCATAGAGTGGGCGCAGGTATGGGTCAATCTTCTCGGAAATCCCCCGGCAGAAACCCAAGGCGCTCCCCCGCTTCTACGGCAGGCCGGCACAGGATAATACGCTTCACCTGCCGCGCTTTTAGCGCTGCGACCGCCAGCGCCACGGCCATATATGTTTTTCCGGTACCAGCCGGACCAATGGCAAATACAATGTCGTTCTTACGGGTGGCCTCTAGCAGTCGGGCCTGACCAGGGGTTTTCGTCCTGATCATGCCGCCTGAAGGCGTGTATAGTACCACATCACCGATCCCCTTATTAGATGGACGTGGATTTGCAGTTGCCATCGCAAGGATGGTGTCAAGATCTCCCGAAGTCACAGACCCGTTCCGGCCGGCAACAGATGCAAGCTCAGTAAACGCATGCTCAATCGAATCAAGCGAACCGCTCGGGCCACGAAGATGGATCTGGTTTCCCCGTGCGGTGATCTGGATATTTGGAAAAGCAGACTCAATTCGCTTCAAGTGCACGTCATGCGTGCCAAATAGCAGAAGAGGATCGGTCTGATCAAGCGTGAGAGTAGTTTCTGCCAATTGTTTGCTTTTGGTTCCAAATCAAAACTCGGGGGTTCAACCGAGTAGGGTGATAAATGTGTCCGATGAAGCGCGCATTGATTGTTGAATTTACGAAAATGAATGGTGCCGGGAACGATTTTATCGTGGTGGATAACCGGTTTTATGAGTTTTCGGTTCCAGAACTCTCACAGATCGCCCAACAGCTATGCCCAAGGCGGACTGGGATAGGAGCGGATGGAGTGCTGGCACTGGCAACTGCTGAGCATCCAGACGCAGATTATCGGATGATTTATGTCAATGCAGATGGCAGTGAAGGTACGATGTGTGGCAATGGAGCGCGTTGTCTGGCTAGGTTTGCATTTGAAAGCGGGTTTCATAAGACCACTGTACACATGCAGACAGCTTCAGGGATCTGCGAGGTTCATGTCTCCAGAGATGCACCGGTGCGCATATACCTGGAGGCACCCCGGGATTACGATAGTTCCATTGAACTGAACAAGGAGATCCCGGAAGCAATCACCTCTGTACATTACCTGTGGCCTGGAACAGAGCACCTCGTATGTTTTACTTCCGGTATCGGTCAACTGCCGGTAGAGCGATGGGGAGAGCGACTGCGTCATGATCCAGCACTTCGGCCGGAAGGAGCGAACATCAACTTTGTTATGCTGGATTCTAATTCACCAGACACAGGGATACATGTTCGGACCTATGAAAAGGGGGTCGAAGCAGAAACACTAGCCTGCGGAACCGGTGCAATCGCAAGCGTAGTCGCCGCACGAAAATCCAAGCTCATTACATCAGATGTCTGCAATGTGCAAATGCCAGGAGGAACACTGACCGTAGGCTTGGAAGAGGATCGTGTGTATCTAGAAGGACCCGCTGAATTCGTCTATCGTGGCTCCATGGAGCTGGACATTCCCTGAATAAAAGAAACTACATTTGGTCTGCCTGCGTAATGGCAATGTCTACAGAAAAAAAAATCCCATATAGTATGAAACGTGCACTGCCAATCATGAGCTGGTTGCTTGTGATTTTGATTCTTGTAGTAGCCAATGGCTGTAGAAGCAATCCGAATATTGAAGGTGCCAGGCTTGATTTGCGCAATAAAGATTACCAGCGCGCACTCACCAATATCAATAGAGCCCTGGAAACCGAGCCCAATAATTCAGAGGCATTCCTCCTAAAAGGAGATATCCTTTCTGAAATGCTCTCCGAGGTTTCGGATGGTGCTGAACGAACCGGGTATGTGGGAGAGTTGATTGGGGCTTATGCTCAGGCAGTGACACTGGATCCAGAAAATAATGTGCATGTGACAAGGCAGCGCTCCATTTTGTATGGTAACGAGTTTACCTTAGCGATGGAGGCATACCGGGATGCAGATCAGTTGGGGGGACACGAGCGTGCAAACCGGTTCACGGCAGCGGCACGTCATTTTCGAAATGCTTCCATGATCATTCCAGATTCTGTGAGTGCGCTCATTAATGAAGCCCATGCGTACTACAACGCCGGGCAGGCACAAGAAGCTGCAGATACCTATGAATCGGCGATTGCCTTGGGGCATACGGATCGCGATCTATTTATCTACTTGGCACGGACATATGAGTTGATGGCGGTTGAGCTTGCCGATCCAGACACACAGCCCGGGTATTATCGTCAGATGGTCAGGACCCTAAAAGCGGCACGGCAGCATTACCCCAATGATGGAGAGGTTCGAAAGTTGCTACTGAATGCATATGCAATGTCAGAGGTGACTGAGGAGGCATTACCCTTTTTTGAAGAGATCTTTCCTCTGGAACAGGATAATCACATCTATCTCTATAATTATGGCACGTTGTTGTTGCATCAGGAAGATTATGAAGGTGCAATCAGGATGCTCTCAAGCGCAGTTGCACTGGACTCGTCCTACGTGAATGCCCTTTTTAATCTTGGAGCAGCTCATGTGAATCTTGGGGTTCAAGTTGATAAGAGTTTTCAGGCGGTGGAAGATTCGTTGCAAGGTGATGGCAGAAGGATCGCCCCAAGCGAGATTGAGCGACTGGAAGCGCGAAAAGAAGCCATAGAACAGTCAAAATCAGAACACTTCGGACAGGCGATCACACACTTGGAGTCTGCCAGACGCCTGCTCGAGAATGATTTATCAGACCTCGGCAGTGTTTGTCATGCGTTGTATCTGGCCTATGCACAGACCAATCAGAGATCTCGTGCAGAAGAGGCCAGCATCTGTGCCAGACAGTCGGGGCGTTAATCATCCATTAAATTTCTATCAAACCCATGCGTTTTGCAACGCGGGCCGTACATGCCGGTCAGAGCCCGGATGAGGCCACCGGCTCAATCATGCCACCGATCTATCAAACCTCCACCTACAAGCAGCTGCCTGCAGGCAGTACGACTGCGTATGAATATGGGCGGGCAGCAAACCCAACCCGGACAATGTTGGAGGAAAATCTTGCAAGTCTGGAAGGGGCGGCACATGGGATTGCGTTTGCCTCAGGGATGTCTGCAACCGATGCAATCCTGCGGGCGCTGCGCCCCGGAGATCACATTGTTGCCTCTGAAGATATGTACGGGGGCAATTATCGCTATCTAAACCTTGTACTCGCTCCCATGGGGGTGCAGGTGACCTTTACGGATCTGACCAGTATGGACGCAGTAGCGCAGTCACTGAAGCCTGCAACCAGGATAGTCTGGATGGAATCCCCTACAAATCCTTTGATCCAGGTTATGGACATTCAGGCCATTGCCGCATGCGCCCGTTCAGTAGATGCAGCGGTCGTGGTTGATAACACGTTCGCTTCGCCGTACCTGCAGCAACCGCTCTCTTTGGGTGCGGACCTGGTCCTTCATTCCACAACCAAGTATCTTGGCGGCCATTCAGATCTTATCGGCGGTTTTGTGTGCACGAACAACGAAGAGTGGGCAGATCATTTACGTTTTCAGGTCAAGTGTGTGGGCGCGATCCCCGGTCCGATGGATTGTTTTCTGGTGCTCCGAGGTGCCAAAACTCTTCATGTTCGCATGGAACGCCACTGCTCTAATGCACGGGCGGTTGCAGCGTACCTTGATGGCCACCCCAAGGTCGCACAGGTTAATTATCCAGGGTTAGAGTCAGATCCAGGATATGGTCTGGCAAAAAAGCAAATGATGAATTTTGGGGGAATGCTGTCGGCTGTACTCAGGACATCTTCGGCGGAGCAGACAAGAGAGGTCTTGCATTCGCTGAGAGTCTTTACGTTTGCTGAGAGTCTTGGTGGGGTAGAAAGCCTGATTGGGCATCCGGCAACCATGTCGCACGGTGCACTGACTCGGGAAGAACGCACCGCTCTCGGGATCAGCGACCGCCTCGTTCGCCTATCCATCGGGATTGAAGATTCCGAAGATCTGATTGAGGACTTGGAACAGGCACTCGACAGGATATAGCATCTGCCCACATGGGCTGGGATCTATTTTTGATGCCCCAAGTGCAGTGAACTTTTGGAAATGGGAAGAACCTTCCACTACCGGGTGGCAATGGAAAACGTTACTGCAGAGGCAGTAAATCAGTTCTTAGATCCTCAATTTCCGCAGACTCTCGAAGCGTAGTGACCCAGCCTTGGAGAACAAGGCTCTGCTGATCTCTGGTGAGGTCAGCTAGCAGGTTTTCGAGTTCGCCGTCTGAGATTTCAGGAGGTTCGCTAACTGCGTTCGTGCGGATGACATAGGCTCCATTGTCTCCTATCAGCACCCCGGAATCTTCTCCGGCATCCAGTCCCAGGGCTGCGCCAACAAATCGATAGTCCCGCCCTAATCCACTGACAACGGGGTTGTCAAAGGATACGCCCGAAGCAAGCTGTGGGCTCAGTCCGAGTGCATCGGCAAGTCCATCGAATCCTCCAGAATCATAAGCGGATTGCAACCGATTTACCTGATGCTCACGCTTTTTCTCCAAGGTTGCAAGCTGTCTCACTTGTGCTTCAACCATCTCAAGTGGCTCGTACCCTGCGGATTCAATTTCAATGACATGCACGACCAGTGCAACCTCATTGAGTTCAATGACGGGGCTAATATCTCCAACGTCTGCGTCACGCAAAAATGCTTCAATCGAAAAGCTTTGACCGAAGCCTGGAATGGATGTCTGTCCATCCTGAATTTGCAGGGACTCAGTCGCAATGTCGCGCCGTTCGGCTTCACTCGTAAAATCACCTTCCTCTTCGGCGTAGTAACGCAAATCTTCCAGGAGCTCCTGAAGGTTGTTCAGCGTAGCAACAGACACATCAATGGCGTAAGCCAGCCGGGATAATTGGACATCCACAGGTGCCCGATGCGTAACTTCAATCAGGTGGAACCCAAAGCTTGTTTCAATGGGACCGACCAAGGTTCCAATGTCTGCTCCAAGGGCGGCATCTTCAAAGGCTTCGACCATTCTGCCTGGCCCAAACCATCCAAGATCTCCACCATTTGAGCCACTCCCCGGATCGTCGCTCATCTCAATGGCCACCGCCTCAAAGTCTTCTCCTGACTGGAGTCTGCGTCGAATATTCTGTATAGAGGTACGTGCTTCAACAGGATCGTCATCGGCATTCACCAGGATGTGGCGTGCACGGACATGGCTCTCTTCGGCGGCACGCGTGGCTGCAACCTTGATCAGTTGTGCCTGACCATTTACGATAACCGGACCGACGATATCTCCCTCCTGGGGCACCGTGCCTTGTTCAAAGAGCATACTCAACTCCGCTGGTGACAGGGTGGAGGCACCGAGAAAATTATCTGACCAGTTCACCTCACTGGCAGACTGGGCAAGGAACAGCGAATCGTTGTCGGTTTCTGCAAACCCTTGGCGCAGACGCTCAATCTCTTGTATGATCGCAAGCGTGTCCTCCTGTGAGGGCAATCTGGAGAGCGATGCAATCTGAACGGAATAGAGCCGTTCCCTAGCGTAATCTTCCCGGTTATCTGAGTAATACCGGGATACGTCACGGTCGGTAACTGTGACGAGGGAGTCCGGTACGTCTGCATATCTTAGGAAGAAAAATTCAGCATCTGCACGTTTTTGCTCAAGTTCCCAGGTTGCTTTCGCATCGACCTCTGATACGCGCACAGACGCTTCCAAAAGCTGATTCAGCCGCTGTTCGCGACGATCAAGCCGGATAAACTGCTCTAATTGGATGAGTGCCTGTGCCTGAGACGGATCATCAATCACGTTCTGCAGGATCGCACGATTGATTCCCCCCTGACCATCAGAAAAATTTTGCTGCACAATCCAATGGGGATTTTCGCCAAGAATGAGTTCCCGGACCTCGGTGTCACTGACCGTCACACCAATCTCATCCATCATGTGTTCGCGCAGCTTGTTTTCCACCAGAGCATTAAACGCCCGTTCACGCTCAACCTCTAACTGCTGCGGTAATACGTTTCCGTTATTGGTGCGTCTTACTTGTTCAAGCTGTGCTTCCAGCTGTCGGCTGTAAATCTCCCGGGTGATGGGGTCACCATCAACTACAATCACTTTACCGAGAGGGTCCGTGCCGATGGTGTCAAAAACACCAGAGTCTTGAAGTACCCAAAGACCACCAAAGGAAATAACGAGAATCCACAGGACGATTCCCGTGTTTTCCCGCATACGATTCATTGTACCCATTGGGCCGATTACGCGTTAGTTCGATACCATGGTCGGTGCTGAGTTCCGAGACGGAACTTTCAGAGAATCAGGCCGATGCGACGGGGTCAACATGAACCATCTTGCGGTCTTTGCGTCCACTCGCGAACCGGACAATTCCCTCGGCACGAGCAAAGAGTGTATCGTCTCCACCCCTACCGACATTTACGCCTGGATGGATTCGTGTACCCCGCTGGCGCACGATAATACCCCCAGCGGAAATGTGCTGGCCGGCATACACCTTGACGCCAAGCATCTTGGGCTTGGAGTCACGGCCGTTCTTAGTGGAGCCTAATCCTTTCTTATGTGCCATAATAACTCTTGTTTATTCTCCGATGGAGAGCGATGAAATCCGGATCTGAGTATACTGTTGCCGGTGGCCGTGTTTCACCTTGTAACGCTTGCGGCGTTTTTTCTTGAAAACGACGATTTTATCTCCCCAGACATGCTGAATCACCTCGCCGACCACCTGTGCGCCGACGACATGGGGGCGTCCAACTTTTACGTCGTCCTGATCAGCCACCAGGAGGACTTCGGGAAAATGAAGCGTATCTCCCTCCTTGGCCTCTGCCGCGTAGGGGATGAAAAGTGTATCTTCCTCGGCAACGCGATATTGCTTTCCGCTAATATTAACAACTGCAAACATTGGTTATAGTATAAGAGCGTCAACTTGACGCGCAAATTTTCGGTAGCCCAGTGTTATGCTTTGACATATAAGAGGTTCCCCAATTTATTCCGATGATACTGATTGATCCATCTACCGCAGAACAGGTACGTGTCGGCAAGGTGCTCTGCATCGGTCGCAACTACGCACAGCATGCTGCAGAAATGAGCGCCGCAGTTCCGAAGCAGCCGATCATTTTTCTAAAGCCATCCACTGCAATTATACGCATGCCGGAATCAATTCGGCTTCCTTCGATGACCTCGAACGTGCACCACGAAGTGGAGTTGGTTGCCATGATTGGACGCAATGGCAGGGATATTCCGTTGAATCGCAGCCTTGAGCATGTGACGGCCTATGCGATCGGATTGGATATGACGGCACGGGGCTTGCAATCTGAAGCAAAGAGGAAGGGGAAGCCCTGGAGTGTTGCGAAGGGGTTTGACACATTTGCTCCCCTCGGAGAACTGGTTTCGGCAACTGAAGTCGGCGATCCTCAGCAGTTGACACTGACGTTGAACGTCAATGGTATTACGAGACAGCATGGAGATACGCGGGATATGATTTTCTCGATTGCTCACCTAATCTCGTACTGCTCTCAAATCTTTACATTAGAGCATGGGGACTTGTTGTATACCGGCACTCCCGAGGGAGTTGGTCCGGTTGTGAAGGGGGATCGGCTGGAAGCAACCTGTGATCCGCTGCCCCCGCTCACGGTTACGGTTGTTTAAGTGCCTGCTCAACCGCCAGAATGGTCGTGTCAATCTCCTGACTAGTGAGGTCTCGGTGAACCGTGGCCCTGATTGTATCGGGCCCAACTGCCACCATCGCGATTGCTTGATCACGGAGGTGTTTCAGCAGGATGTCGGTTGTGAGTTCTGCATCCATGAGGGAGATCAGAACGATATTGGTCTGTGGAGCACGAACCTGAATGGACGGGAAGGCAGCCAAACCATCTGCCAGCCGCCGAGCGTGAACATGATCCTGTTCAAGGTCGGGGAGATGATGCTCTATTGCGTAGAGCCCGGCGGCAGCCAGGATGCCTGTCTGACGCATTCCTGCCCCCAGCTCTTTTCGACGCCGATGGGCGTGCTGGACTATTTTTTCGGTACCTGCAAACACGGATCCCACTGGAGCTCCCAATCCCTTGGAAAGGCATACCGTAACCGTATCAAAGGGGGCTGCATACTCCTTCATCGGGATTTGGGTAGCAACCGAAGCGTTCCACAATCTGGCACCATCAAGGTGACATGCCAGCCCATGTTCATGTGCACATGCGGTCAGTTTCTGTAATTCTGCAAGCGGATTCAGCAGTCCTCCAGCAATATTGAGCGTATTTTCCAGGCAGAGCAGGGTGGAATTTGATTCCCAGTAATGGCCGTGTCGCAGTGCACCCAGAAGTTGGTGTTTACTGAACCGGCCGTCGTTCCCCTCAATGACATGTAACGTAACTCCGCTTAAGCTGCCGGCAGCTCCGGATTCATAGTTGAATATGTGACTTTTTCGTTCAACGATTACCTCATCGCCGGGCCGAGTATGTACATGAATACCCAACTGGTTCCCCATCATCCCCGAGGGGACAAAGAGTGCAGCTTCTTTGCCGAGCAGGTTCGCAACGGTATCCTGAAGTGCTCTGACGGTCGGATCTTCTCCGAAGACATCGTCCCCCACTTCGGCTTGTGCCATGGCACGGCGCATCCCTGCAGATGGGCGCGTCACCGTGTCACTGCGCAGGTCAATCATTGACCATCTCGAGTGATCTCCAGAATCTTCACATGCAATTCCCCTGCCGGTACATGGATGATCGCTTCTTCACCGATCCCCTTCCCAAGGAGCCCCTTGCCGATGGGACTGGTAATCGGGATCCGTCCATTGGATATATCTGCCTCGGGTGCAGACACCAGTGTTACGGCTTTTTCCTTGCCGGTTCGTGAGTTTCTGAAGCGTACGGTAGACAGGATCCGGGCCTTGGAGGGATCCACATCATCTTCGTTGAGAACCCGAGCTTCTGCCAGGGCATTCTCCATCTGAGCGATGCGTGCTTCAAGCTTTCCCTGGGCTTCCTTGGCCGCATCATATTCGGCATTTTCTGAAAGGTCCCCATGTGCACGGGCTTCAGCGATCTCATTCGAGATGCGCTTACGTTCCACCGTACGTGCGTGGTGGATATCTGCTTTGAGTTTCTTAAGTGCTTTTTCAGTGAGATAAACAGGCATTCATACTTAGTTCATTATCGTTACCACCCTACACGCCGTTTTCCGAGACTGTCGGGAGGTTCTTCTGACGTAATGGGGGTCAGTACTGAATCTTGCCCCCCCAGGACGCGTCGACCAACCCAGTAAGCTCCACTCCAGTACGGTTCATCTATACGTCCGACAGACACTCCATCATCCGGCCAAGCATGTAGAAATTCCTGTGAGCCAAGGTAGATGCCCACATGTCTTGGCATGCTGGTTGGTCGGAAGAATACAATATCGCCCGGCATGAGAGAACTGCGTTCAACTTCTTCACCGAATCCTAGTTGCCGTGCTGTTGAATGTGGAAGGGACAGCCCAAGTATCTGGTCCGCCACCACCACGATAAGTCCGGGGGCATCTATTCCTGACTTGGAGTTTCCGCCCTCCAAGTGCGGGGTCCCCTGCCAGGATGTTGCAAAGGCGCGTAATTCCGACTCAATGGCTGCAGAAGGGATGGCGGGGTTCACGGAAGAAACTGCCTGCAGTGGCGATGGTGTCTGCATGCCTAGTTGCTCGGTTTGAGAGCAACCTGCAAGGCAGATGCTGCAGAGAAGAACATATGCACGCATGGGACGAATGATTTTGTGAATGGTTGGTGCGAGTTCTTGAATTTGGCTTCAGAGGATCAATCCGAACCTTTCAATAGTACACACACACAGCGATTTCGGTTCATCATCTATTTTTACTATGCCATATCCAGAACATCTTGTATCTCCAATGCGCCAAGAGCTCACCCGATTGGGTGTTGAGGAATTACGAACGGCTGAGCAGGTAGCGAGTGCATTTGATATGACACCCGGTCAGACAATGCTGTTGGTGATCAACTCTATATGTGGGTGTGCTGCAGCCATGGCGCGTCCTGCTGTTGGCTTGGCCATGCAGAATGAAACGATGCCGGATCGGACGGTAACGGTTTTTGCGGGACAGGACCTTGAGGCGACCGTCTCTGCACGGGATTTCCTGGTCGGCATTCCTCCGTCATCCCCGTTTATAGCACTCATTAAGGGTGGGGAGGTGGTGTATGTTATTGAACGCAGGCACATTGAGGGGCGCAGTGCCGAGGCGATTGCAATGGATTTGGTCCAGGCATTTGATCGGTTTTGCGGGACCGATGAGACTGTAGAAGATGGTCCTGAGAGTCCCGACACGGTGGGGAGTCACGCCGAAAGTCCCATTTCGTCGTTTCGTTCAATCGTCCGCTAATTAAAGAGGCTGGAGGCAGGGGCTTGAGGGGGCCGGTCCAGTCCCTTCGTCCGGCGGTGCTCCATGACGGCCCGGTTGTCGACGAGTGAAGTTCAGGCAAGAGATCGGCCAAGAGTTGATCATCGAGGGATTGGTCGTCCAGCCACGCCTTCTGACCCACGCTCAAATGCTCAAGATTGTTCAACGACCTCCGCTTCATTCCACGCGCTTCACTGCGGTGCAGGATTTGATGGATAGTATCAACCCCACAACGAAGAAGATTCGACGTCTTGCGTTTGATTCTTGGTCGCTTTCAGCAACTTAATCGTACAGTGCTCAAACACATGGGAAAACCGATTCGAGATACCCGACCAAGGAGTCGCAATGGTCTTACGCCCACAAAAGACTGGATCCGCGGAACCCGACAATGGATAAAAACGGGAATTCCAACAAATCCAAATGGCGTCGAGTCCGCCCTCTCCGATAATCGCCCATCGTCCCCCTCTTGCCCGTATCGGGACATCCCCATTCCAAATTAATCATCCCATCCGAATCGTGGTAGAACCATAAACTAAAACTCTACAGTCCCTGTCGGGAGCAATCCCAAACACGGGAACCGGAAAGATCCAATTCTTTAAGACGCTGTGAACGAACGTTAGGGAGATGTTCGAATCAGGCACCCAATTGGGGTATGCAGCAGTATGTGGGCACTGAAATTAGCAGCGATAGATCTACAACCTCTGGCACAAAAATATGCGCAAGGGCGCGGTTTAATTTGGCTTGATAGCTCATCAAGGTCTCTGCGGTCTGGCCGTTACTCCTATCTCTGTATTGATCCGGTCGAATCAATTCCAGAAACGGCGAAGATTGATGACTTGCGGCGTGTGCTGAATTGTTATGCGGCTGGGCGTATTGATCACGGTCCTCCATTTCAAGGAGGATTAGTAGGTTTTTTCGATTACGGGTTCACAGAGCTTGACCTACAAAAAGTAACGAATTCTCTTGATCGGGGCAGCGCAGGCTGCCATTTCAGGTTGTATGACACAATTATTGCTGTGGACCACCATGCCGACCTCACATGGATCATCTCATCAGGCTTCAAAAAAGGATCGGATAAGCCGTGCAAGCATACAGCACAAGCGTGCATAAACGCAATCAGACTAGATGTCCAAAACGCGCCCAAGCCGGTGGCGCTAGCCGCGAATCTCACTTGGCGTAACGAGATCTCAAAAATGACCTACTTGAAAGCTGTGCGTGACATCCTTGACTTCATTCGAGCGGGCGACATTTATCAGGCGAATTTCGCACAGACATTCGTGGCAGATTTGCCCCAGTATACAGACACGTTTCACGTCTATCTTTCTATTCGAAAGAGCAACGAGGCCCCCTTTTCCGCCTATGCCTCTTTCGGCGAGCGGAGTATTGCCTGTACCTCTCCAGAACGATTGGTTACTGTGAATGCGCAGGGCTTGGCCGAAGCAAGGCCGATCAAGGGAACGATCGTACGGTCAGGTGATCCCGATGAAGACCAACAACTTAGAAACGTGCTTCTTAAATCTGAGAAAGATCGCGCCGAAAATATCATGATTGTTGATTTACTTCGCAATGACTTGTCACGAGTTTGTAAGGCCCATTCGGTGAAAGTACTGGAACTGTGCGCACTGGAATCCTATGCCGGATTGCATCAACTCACATCTTCCGTCCAAGGGCAGTTAGAGGACGGGAAGGATGCCTTCGATCTTTTGTCTGCGGTGTTCCCAGGAGGGTCAATCACAGGAGCGCCGAAACGCCGTTCCATGGAGATCATTGATCAGTTAGAACAATACCCCCGTCGCGCCTTTTGCGGCTCATTTGGGTATTTTGGATTTGACAACGCAGCAGATTTTAATATCATGATACGGACCATTCAATTTCAGGGTGATTATGCACGGCTTGATGTGGGGAGTGGCATCACCTCTTTGTCTGATCCAGATGAGGAGTATTTAGAAACTTTGCTGAAGGCACAAAAGATATTTGATGGGACCGGAGAGGCAATCGTTGAATGATCTTGATACTTGATAACCGAGACAGCTTTGTCTTCAATCTTAGCCGATATTTTCAGGAACTTGGCGAGACAACTGATGTGGTGGGGTCTGATCTTTTGACACTAGATGATATTGAAGTAATACAGCCTAAAGCACTGGTGATTTCGCCAGGCCCCTGCACCCCAAATGAAGCCGGGATCAGTCTGAATGTGATCTCGAATTTTTCAGGGCGAGTACCAATCTTGGGCGTGTGCCTTGGTCATCAAGCAATTGCGCAATCCTATGGTGGTATCGTGACGAATTCCCTGTATCCAAAGTATGGCCAGGCAAGCCCCGTGATGCACGATGGATGTGACTTATTTGAAGGGTTACCCAATCCGCTGACCGCAGGTCTGTATCATTCTTTAGTCGTGACACAAATTGATGAGAATGATCTGATCGTTCAAGCTGAATCTCCAGAAGGCGAGATCATGGCGCTACGGCACAAACAGGCCCCGACATTTGGTGTTCAATTTCATCCAGAATCAATACTGAGTGAGTCTGGACATGAACTACTGCAAAATTTCATAAGGATTGTAGAGCGGTTTCGATGTTCCTACTAGAGCAATCAGGCGGGCAAAATGCAGTTCGTCCTTTCGATCTACGAGATCGGGGATTGCTGCTCGCAGATGGGGTGTTCGACACATCTTTAATCGTGAGCGGCACCATGATCTTACGCTCGGCTCATGTGAACAGGCTTGTAGGTGATGCCACTGCACTCGGGATCACGATGAATCATCAAAAGATCAACGATCTACTCAACAAAAACCTGATCGAAGATCATCACGGTGTATTGCGCATCACGGTCACATCAGGCCCTGCAGAAAGATGGAGTTTGAATACTCGAATGATACCTCCAACAGTTCTACTGAGCATGTCACCGCTGAATCATAGCGACCAGTTTAAGCCGATCTCACTGCAAACCAGCCTCATTCGTCGCAATAGTACCTCACCCACAAGCCGTCATAAAACCCTTGCCTATACGGACAATCTAGCGGCCCTTAGAGCCGCTCGCGCTGAGGGCTATGATGACGCTCTCTTTTTGAATACCCAGGGTAATGTTTGTTGTACGACAATCGGGAATCTTTTCCTGAAATTTGGTGACACTTGGGCCACCCCGCCGATCTCAGATGGTGTCCTGCCGGGAGTCATGCGTCAATGGATAATGCGGCTTGCTCTGGACACGGATCTTAGGGTTATAGAGCGAACGATTACGGAAGACGAATTGCAGTTTGTAGAAGCTGCTTTCATGACGAACAGTGCGCGACTGGCGGCACCAATTTCAAAAATGAACGGGCGAGCGCTTTGCTCACAATTACCAGGCGGACTGAAATGCGCCGTAATGGAGTTGATCAGGACATCCAAATGACACTAAAATCAGTGTAGTAAAGAGATGTTGTGTTCCACTGATACATCTCCAAAATAGCCCCAATGTCTCGGAATGGTGTCCCGCATCACTCGGAATGAGTGTCCCACATGGTCGGAATATGCAAATGACATTTTCATAGAGGTAATATTGGGGATTCGTTTGAAAATTACTGATCAACCAGTAAGTGCTACTCACGTCGTACTCCCCATTGTTGACAATTACAACAACGGGGAGCAGTTCAGTTCAATAGTAAATCAGACGGCTTTCTGATCATACTACTTTGGAGATTGGGCGAATCCAAAAGCCTAGTTCACGGAGTTCCTTAACGGAGCTGCATCGCCAGTTCAGGGCGCCTCACTGTCTGATCTGCAGTTACCTTGTATATCCATTACAGCTTTACGCTCCGCGTAATCCATGGTTAATCTCCAAGTTTCCTTGAGTGCGGCCCAGCGGTCAACATATTGACAGTGATAGCTCGCGTTTGGTGGGAGCCAACCTGCGGGGTCTCGCTGTCCCTTCGATCGGTTCACACTGGCGGAAACAGGGATCAGTACTCCATTCTCACTCAGATCATTACCAAAAGAATAACGTGTACTATCGTCCCATTTTGCTCCTCCACTGCGATGCACCTCTGCGAGCGGTATGAAGTGGTCAATATCAATCACACTTGGATCAGTGATAAGACTATCCAAGTAAGGATCATACCATTCGCCTGCAATCACAATGCACCCGGTTCCATCAAGGGTTGCCTCGACGCGGCTCTCGGCGATCAAGATTTCGTGTCGTGTATTCTGACAGTCATTATCAGTATCCAACCAACCTCCATACAAACTTCTGCGATAGGGTAGAGGCGAGGTGTGAATGGAAGGTGTTCCTGGCGGATTTGAGAGGTGAATGACTGAGTCTGCAACGGCACTGAATGTATCGCTACAAAATACAGACTCCTGAAAATTATCAAACTTAGCTGGTTCTATCTCCTTGATGTCATGTAATGCATTCAGAGACATGAATGGTCCGTGTTGATTACGATAATCAATAATCGCCTTGGCTCCGACAGGGTCAATTCCGTAGGTGCGCTGAAGGGTTGCAGCATTCGCGGTATTTATGTCCTTACAGATGTTGTCAGACGCGGTGGGATCATTTGATGTGGAATATAGCGGGCCATCGGGGCTGGCATTTCCGCTGGTGGATGTCGGCGCGCAAAAGCCAGCCCTGCGGAAATTTTCGAGAGTGGCTGGGCCAATGCCCCTGACTCGAGTCAGTTCGTCTAGGGATCGGAATGGCCCGTGTTGATTACGGTAATCAATGATGGATTGGGCTTTAACAACGCCAATTCTATTGATCCGCTGAAGGTCTACAGCATTCGCGGTGTTAATATTATTACAGTTGTTATCTGTGGTTGTTGAGTTGTTTGGCGAGGCTTGTGTTGGGGTACTTGGGGGATTACTTGTTTCGGTGGATGTCGGTACACAGAAGCCAGCCTCGCGGAAATTTTCAATGGTGGCTGGGCCAATGCCTCTGATGCGAGTCAGTTGATCCAGGGACTGAAACGGTCCGTGTTGACCGCGATAGGCAACAATGGCCTGTGCCTTAACAGCGCCAATTCTATTAACCCGCTGGAGATCCGTAGCATTCGCGGTATTTATGTTATCACAGTTGTTGCTGTTCGCGATTGAGTCATTGACTGCGGAGTTTGGTTGGCTACTTTGAATCTCAGCTGTGCTGTTGGCTCCTTGTACGCAAAATCCGGCCGTTCGAAAATTTTCAACAGTGGTCGGCCCGATACCTTTGACTTGAGTCAATTCATCCAAGGATTGAAATGGTCCATGTTGATTACGGTAATCAATGATGGCCTCTGCTTTGACGCGCCCAATTCCTTTGACTCGTTGAAGAACCGTAGCATTCGCTGTGTTGATGTCTTCGCAGATCTGGTCAGTTTGATTTCGGATCCACATCCATGGCTTCATGGTTGATAGCAGTGAATTTTTGCTCAGAGATGTATAGGTGTAGGTAGTCTGACGCACTATCGGATCAGTTTTAGGGAAACCGAGATGGCTGATTCGGATGATATCGTGACTGGAATACAATTCCTTTTCTTGTGAATTGGAAGGGAGGGATTCCTTAAGCTCAACGATCACATTTTCATGGTTTACCTCAACAGGGAAACCCCCAATTGAAGGGCTGATGCTTCTTGGCATCGAAATCGCAAGCCCTGAAAGCATCGGCAAAATCAGAGGGATGATTACAACGAGCGATATCAGGGGTTTTGAATTCCCCATTAACTGACTTCCAAAGTGATTCATTCTAGCTTGGTTCAATGGCAAGGTTGCAAATTCAGTCGCATACCGACTGACATCTCATGTCAATGTATGAATTTTTGGCTTCAATTTGGCGATGTTAGGGCCCAAATCGGTCATTTTTCACCCAAATCCACCTCGTCTTCGGGTATTCTCGGACGGACATCAATTACACTGGATTCTCGGATAGATACAGAATAATCAATAATTCCTAGGGATTGATACGTAGGGGGTACGTACTGAATCTATGTTACCAGCGATACCAGAAGTGTTTCCCTAGATCAGCCTCCCGCCGCTGAAAAACATCTTTGCTGCTGCCAGTCCTATCTACAGGGCGCCCCCAAAAACGACATCCACCGGGGCCATGCAAACTCGTACGGCTACGGCCTTCGTCGTAGATCGGTCTGGTCTTAACCAAGAATTGGTCAGGTGTATATTCGTTACCATGTTCAATCGCTGCAAGATATGACATCACGTCATCGTTATTGCGATGTGATGGAGCCACCTTGAATAGCTGGAATCCGTTATTCGTCAGTTCGATGCGTAAGATATGCTCCGGTCTCTCGTCTTCGCTGAGCCAGCACGGAGGCGGATCAATGCCCCGGCCCCCTGTTAGGTTATCGACCTGTCTTTCGAGATCTGTTATACGATTTCGATAGGCTTCAGATTTCTTTCTTTCTTTCTTTCACAGCTTCGATTCGAAGAGAATCCTCGGACGAAATATCCTCAAGGGAGTCTTTGAAGATTTCCAGGTTATAAAAATCCGAAATGATATCGCGAGCTTCATTCAGCGCTTTTTCTAAGGAATCAACTTGGACAGTTTGTTGCAAATGTTCTACGATCTGGATTGAATCAAGATGGCTAATTCTTTCCAGTTTAGACATGGCAGCTATATAGTCAATCTCTAACTTCCGTAACAGATCCTCCAATTCGAGGATACATGATTTTTATAGACATGCTGACATAAGAACCAACGAGGACTCGAAGCTCATTTACGGGTCACGCAGTCACGAAAGTGAGCAATGCGATGGTGTAAGGGCTGGCGAAAAAATAATTTATCCTATTAATTTACCATTGTCTATCTTTCAATTTTCTTTTTCCGCGTAATCCAGAGAATTCTCTCTGCTCTCATCTTAATTCTGGCCTAAAAAGTTTCGATTTGCCCCTGCTTTTTGCCGATTGTTCATTTTTATCTATATTTATACTTTAATGTTATTACTTAAAACTTTTCCATGTCAAGCCGAACGAAAAAAATCGGTCTCGTGAAGGAACTCATTCGGGGCCAAACGGTCGCTACCTTTGCCGAACTCCGCGCTGCCATCGGTCCCGTCTGTGATCTTACCGTCCACAAAGTCATCACCCAGGCAGGGTGCCGAACCAGTTATTCTCACAATAGCCGCTATTACACCTTGGACGAACTCGTAGAGTTTGATGAGAATGGTCTCTGGTCGTACAACGAGATTCGTTTTTCCCGGGAGGGTCCGCTGACCTCCACGCTGATCGCATTCATTGAACAATCACCGGCGGGGCTCTTTGCGCGGGATCTTCAAACGATGGTGAAGGTGGCAGTACTGCCGACCTTGACTCGTTTAACTCGAGAAGGTCGTGTTTCAAGAAAAAAAGTAGGACGGCATTATCTGTATGTATCCATGGACTCCGGTACCCAGAAACAGCAACGACAGAAAAAGGACGCCTTATCTTTGGGTTGGAATGAGACCATGTCCAAGGGGACCCAGACCCTGCTTAATACCCTGAATGAGAAGCAACGACGATTATTTGCTGGATGGTTTTCGCTTCGTGTAGGTCGTGGAGGGGATCGGCGGGTTGCTGAGCTATTAGGGATGGCCCGTGCCACGATCACCAAAGGACGGAGGCAGCTTTTGGACGGAGATTTCGAGGTGAAACGAATCCGTAAACCTGGTGGTGGGCGCAAATCCATCGAAAAAAAAAGCCCGAAATAATTGGACTCATTCAGAAGGAGATGGAGTGTGATACTGCGGGAGATCCATGGACTGGGCAGCAATGGTATCGGCGAACCACACACTCGATTGCCTCGGTGCTCACCAGACTCGGGATTCCCCTCACGGACCGCACCGTGAGTCGAATTCTGAAGTCACGGGGATTTGCATTACGGGTGAACCACAAGCAGTTGTCTGCCATCAGACATCCAGACCGAAGTCTCCAATTCCAAATCATTTCGATGCTTCGAACGATATTCTCCCACACGCGCCTTCCCATCATCAGCGTAGATACCAAGAAAAAAGAACTGATCGGTCAGTTTCGAAATCCAGGGACCTATTGGAGGGAGACCCCGCATCTCGTCAATGATCATGACTTCCGATCTCAGGCGGACGGCCTTGCAATCCCGTACGGAATCTATGATGTTCTGGCAAATACGGGGACATTCTATGTGGGATACTCTCATGATACACCTGAATTCTCGGTAGACTGTACAGCGACTTGGTGGAAGGAATGCGGTCGCTACCTCTATCCAGATGCGAACGAATTTTTAATCCTGGCCGATAGTGGAGGAAGCAATGGGTGCCATCCGCGTGCATGGAAATACTTCCTGCAGCATAAACTCGCAAATCCATTTAATCTCACCGTCACCGTTGCACATTATCCCAGTGGGGCCTCCAAATGGAATCCAATCGAACACCGCCTCTTTAGTGAAGTATCCAAAAACTGGGCAGGGATCCCTCTTGAATCTTTTGATACGATGCTCAATTGTCTCAATACTACAACGACACAGACAGGACTGACCGTCAACGCAGAATTGGTAGAACGCGAATATGAACGAGGAATCAAAATCAGCGAAGATGAAATGAACCAACTTAATCTGGAGCACAATGAGTCCTTACCGCGATGGAACTACATGATTAAACCGCAGATCAGCAACCGATTAGTTGTACCATCTTGAAAATTGATAGGCTAATTTATTTTTTCGCCAGCCCTAAGCAGGGACATGCGTGAATACATGAGTGTCCGGTTGTAAACAACGGTTGGGAAATCCAGTAGCACATTAATTCAGTATGTTCAGTGCCATGGGGCGGAATAAACATGCACACATAATGCTAAAAACAAAGCCAGTACAAGTCCCTAATTTACAACAACTGTAAGGATTCGACCAATGACGAAGGGACGGAATCATTTACAACACGAAAATTAAGAGAGATCAAGGCGAGGCTGTATTCCTCCATCCAAATAAATACTGCAGAGTCACTTGAAACAACGCACGCGTTCGGGCACCTGCAGGGTGAGTGATGTGTGGGTGATCCAGTACATTTCGCATTGTGGCACTCATGCGAAGCCGGTTTCCCCAAAATCTTTTTTGTGCAGTCAGGTGAAGGTGAACCGTGCCCGGCAGTCGCATTGCATAAAACTCCGGGTTCTCCTTGGCAGCCCTCTCGAATGCATGCCATGTACTCGCGCCAACGTAGCGAAGCCGCAGATCGAGGCTGAACCGGTCATTGGGGCGAAATTCGCCCCGCATGCCTGCCTGCAGACGATGATGCCATGCATCCCGGAAAGTATGCATGCTCGACCACGGATAAGCATAGGTGCCGTGGACCTTGAGGGTGAGATGCTGGGTCAGAGGGTAATGGATCCGCAGACTTGTGCGGGCAACATTCCCCCCGGTTGATACGATGCTGGTTACGGTTTGCAGGTAGGTTCGGGTTGAGTCCAGTGTAGACTCGGTGAACGGGCGCACAGAATCCTTGAATTTGCGCACCCCACCACTTAGGTATAACTTCATCCTGTTCCCTGTCTCCCAGTCCAGATCGGCAGAATAAAGGGCTTCCTGTTTGGATAGATCCAGAGGCTGGAAACGGAACTCTGCGTCCTGCAGGCGGTGCTCGCGCGTGATCCAATTGGCAAAGTTGATTCTGGAAGCCAACGCCCGGCGCCGGATCAGAAGTCGCAAACCAATCCCGCTTTCTTCATGCCATGCATGCGTAAACCACTCATAGCCCAGTATGCCATCATCAAGCGCGAACGCAGACATGGCTTTCATCTTGAAGGGAGACGTGTGGTCAGTCTCGAAGGTGGCGTCCAAACGCAATGTGTTCAGGCCGTCACGTTTTTGATTGGGGCCAAAGCGCGCATCGGTGAGTACGGCACTGGCTCCATACTCAAGCTTTGATGTACGAAGAGAGGTGCGTACATAAAGTTGTCTCTGCGTAAAGTCAACGGATACAGATTCCGGGTTCTCCCGTGTACGCAGTGCGGTGGAGTTGCCCGAGAAAGAATAGCTGAATTTATTTCGGGAGAAAGCAGCAGACGCATATGAGATCTCCTGATCCAAGGGGATCTCCCTTCCCATGAAGGGAAGAAACCCCAAGTCTTCCACTCGACTGGTACCCGCGCTGATTCTGTAGTCAAGCAGCCGAGCACTAAGCCCCAGTGCCCGGTGAAGAATGCGCGCATCTTTTTCGCCTTGGTAGAGCTGAAGGACTCTCGGGCGAATGCGTGGGTCGGTTGCATGGTGTTCGTCTGCAGCTCCCGTAATCTGGACGAATCTATCTTCCGAAGCAATCGCCAGACTGCTATGGATCGTAGGCCCCGTGCGATCCACATTCGAGCCCCCAAAATCCGTATACCGGTACGGGCCGGGGTCGCCCGTCTCATTGCCCGCACTAAGCTGCCCCGCAAGGGTGATCCCGCTCCGCGGGGTGCATCGGGTAATCTGGATGGCCCCGCCCGAAGCCAGAACTCCATGGATGACCACAGGGTGCGCATGCAGTTGCACTTCGCAGATCTCCGTAATCGTCAAAGGCAGTCCATTGAGGCTTTGCTGGTTCAGTGCCTGTAGGTTGACCGGTTGTCCGTCAATGAACAGGCGCCAGTCCGGGCTGGCCTCCCAGGAAGTGCCCAATGGAGCAATCGCCCAGTGATACCCCTCAGTAGAGCTGCCAACCCAGTCATCTGCGAGTTCCAGAATGTCACTGAGTCGGGTGATTCCCGCTCTAACAAGATCATCCGCAGTCAGTACCTGGGCGGAGGTGCTGAAGATCCCAGATCCAAGTGCGATAAGGGCGCAGAAACAGGTCTTCCACCGGCAACGCATTACTCCAGAAGGGTTTGCAGGAGGTTCCCCATGTTCATCTCAAGCCCAATCCCCATGGAAAGAAACCATAAGTGCATCAGCGGTTGGATCTGAACGCGGAGGTACTCGGCCTGACTAAACAAAAACCATCTGCGACCAATATTCAGGGAGGCCAGTAGCCCGATACTGCCGACAAAGTCACTCTCCCTTCTTTCTCCAGAATAGCCCGTGCCGGATTCGTCAAACGACATCCGGTAATTTCCGATACCAATTCCCGGTTTGAGCCTTATTCGATGGGTCACCGGAATTGTAAGCCCCCAGCCGGAGCTGATCCAGAGTGCTCCAAATCCAGGAACTCCGGCGGAACCATTGAAGCGATGAACGGCCAGATTGACCTCCCAGTCTCCTGCATAAAATGGTGTCGCAGCGGACATCTTCACCCCACTTGCAGGATGCCAGTAATCGTGTAAAAGGCTTCGGTTCACGTTGTGAGTTCCCTGAACGCGAAACTCCAACCTGCTGAAGGGTGCCTGTGAAAGGCAATCAGCAGTGATCAGCATCAGGGACAGGATGGCCAGGAGGTGTCTCACGAATCCCAAGGCTTGAGGGTCCGGTCAAGTGTAAGCAGGATCCCGGCGCTGATGATCCCAATGAACCGATGCTGATTATCACTGGTCACGTTATAGCCCCCGTCTGCCGCGATCCACCACCAATGCACGGGCTGATACGTGAGTCTCAAGGAGCCCCGAACGGTACGGTCAACGTCACCATCTAGGAGGTTGCGTACAGAGTGCGATTTTATCGGGAACGGCTGGCGCATATCCCGCTCCCCTTGAAACAACAGGTCTATCTTCGGCCCAAACCGTAATCCCCGGACCCGATCATCCATGTAGAACTCAAGAGACAGGGACGTATGTACATAGTCACTGAACTGGGTTGCCAGCCCCCGATTGAGATAGATATACTGCCCCTCAACCTGTGGGGCATTGTAGGCTCTTGAAGTGACGGTTTCCAGCGTTAGCTTCACGTCCGCTTTTGGCAGGGCATAGGCGGCGGAACCCGTCAGAACAAAGGTAATGGTCTCCGGTCCTGTATTCGCCTGTAGACGAATATCATCAACCATGAATTGGCCCTGAAGCGTGAGGTGCCTGAACTGCGCCCACAAGAGCCCGGCCAGAAAGCCGTTATTGTCATCATTTTTGGGAACGTTATCGACGACGAACGTGAAGGGATTGACGGGATTGAGATATTTCAGCGAGAGTGAAGCCCCTGGGCCGGAATAGATCGCGGATTCCATGAAACTGATCATGAATTTTCTGGTCGGACGGTAATCCCAGCGGTGGGCAGCGTGAAATCTTCGGGTACTGCCGAATTTGACGGAATCGTCTGCTGCCCGCCCGGTATAGTATCGTCCGTCGGTCGCACTGTCAAGTTCGCTCAGTACCGCCGTTATGGACGCACGATCCCCGCCAATTCGAAGGAATACCTGATCACGGCTGCGTGCGTTGCTGCTGACAATCGTTGAGGCATCTCCCGGGGTCCCCCAGTGCAGGTCCCATCTCCCGATGTAGGCAGATAACCAGCGCTGGCTCCAACCGACATAGGAGTGTTCGCTTCGCGCCAGCAGGCGGAGCCCAGTATCAATGCCGTCGGGGTCCCGATTATAATAGCGGCTGTGAAACAGGGATATTTCCGCCACCGCAGGTCCAGCATCCAGATAGCCGCTGGCCCCGGTGCCGTACCAATAGAAATTAACGGCATCTCCCTTGGGGCGTACCGGATCAATCCGGTCGCTGTTAATCACGTCTGTTCCCACCATAAATGTATAGCCGACCGCAACCTGATGATCAGAGGTTGGAGGTGGCTGGAGTTTTTGCCGGAGTAGATTCATCCAGTGATGCTCCGAGCTGTTCAGCCGTGTCGTGTCGACCTGACTCAGCGCATTCCAGACCTCCTTTCTCTGATAGGGCAGGGACGTGGGATTCAAATCCAGTAAATGCCCACGGCGTTGAAGTCGCACAATATATTCATAGGCATGGTCACTCGTAGGCAGTAGACGATTGCCCTGAGCCAGGACTGGATTAGCCGGCAGTGCAAACAGGCCGCCAAGCAACAGGCAAAGCAGTACAGAGTACGGGAATAAGCAGCGATACAAAAATGCCATCACGGTGAATTCATTCATGCGTTTCATCCTCCGTCTTGGAAGCCCTTATCCAGTAGATGAACTGACCAGAGCCTGGAGCATAATGTTGAATCAGGATAAAGGACAGTCAGGTCGTTTTCTGCGTACAACAGGGGCAGATTCGTGATGGTGCAAGGTTTATGCATCAATTCATTAGCTTAGTTGTGACTTCCAGAAGTATTGAGACAGGGGTTTGAAGTACTATTTCGTGGTCAAATCAATCCAGATATTCCAAACTAAGCACTAAAGTTATATTGTATCCATGTCTGTACTCATGGTTTTTGATGATCCGGGTTGTTCCATGGAAGCATGGGTTGTATGGGCACGGGAGGTGGAGTATTCATGTATAAGTGTGCACAAAGCCGTTTGATAGATGTCCCGCAGGCTTGAATTTATCGCTTTGCTCATTACGGATACCGTTGCCACCGTAGCCTCCTGTATTCTTTTCTTACGGATCAGGTTTCCAGACAATTTTGGTATCCTTGGCTTTGATGGCTCCGCAGGGCAGATGATCTATCCCTTGTACGCCTCGCCGGTCCTCGCGCTCTTTTGGGTCATCATGCTCCTGTTCGCCGGGATGTACCGCGAACGACATGCCGCCAGCCGGATTGATGAGATCGTGTCGTTGGCGAAAGTGATTACGGTCGGAGTCCTGATACTTGTCTTCAGCATCTTTATTGACACCTTGGAAACAGGAGGAAGCCTCGCTACATTCTTAATCTACTGGATCTCCGTGCTGGGGACGGTAATATCTGGACGGATCCTCGTCCGCTCGGTGCAAAAGGCGTTGATCCTGCGAGGATATGGGACGCACCGTGCACTGGTGGTTGGGTGGCGGGAGCAAGTTGAACGGCTGTACCGGGATGTCGCGCGGTATCCAGCTGCAGGGCTGCAGATCGTCGGAGCAGTGCGGTTAGGGCAACAAGGAGATGCAACCTTCAAGGGATCCGAAACCGAAGATAGAGAGACAGTGCATGCCATTGAGCGACTCCCCGATATAATTGATGAACTGCAGGTTCGGGATGTGCTGATCGCATTGGGATCCCAGGATCACAAGGAGCTTGCAGAGGTTCTGGGGCTCTGTGACGGAAAGAATGTAGACCTCAAAATCGTCCCGGATTTTTACTCCGTAATCGGTGGTATGGCGCGGACGGAACACATTTATGGCTTACCCCTCATTGAGGTATTGGCGACTCCAATGCCTGCCTGGGAGCAGTATACGAAGCGGTTGATTGATCTGATTGTCGCACTGATCGTTCTGGTTGTGGGGATGCCGCTCTGGACCGGGCTCACCATTGCCGTGAAGATGACATCGAAGGGAGGGGCAATTTACAGACAGAAACGTGTAGGGAAAAAAGGGCGTGTTTTTACCATGTACAAGTTCAGAACGATGCGGGTCGATGCGGAGGCGGAAACAGGACCGGTGTGGGCCTCCAAAGATGATACACGCTATACGTCGGTCGGACGCTGGCTGCGCAAGACCCGCTTGGATGAAATCCCACAGTTATGGAATGTACTGCGCGGTGACATGAGCCTGGTCGGGCCTCGCCCGGAGCGCCCGTACTTCGTAGAGAAGCTGATCGGTAAAGTGCCACTCTATAACCGGCGCCATCGCGTCAAACCCGGGATCACTGGCTGGGCTCAGGTGATGTGGCATTATGACCGCTCCCTTGAAGATGTACAGCAAAAGGTGAAGTTCGACCTGTATTACATTGAAAATATGAGCTTGCGAATGGACTTGAAAATTCTGTTCCGAACTCTGCGGGCCGTAGTATCTGGAGGCGGTCATTGAGTAAGATCAAACAGTTCTCCCACAGCGAACTTCGTGAGCTGCTCCGTGCACTCCTAGTTCCGCGTATTATTGAGGAGCACATGCTTCGGCTCATCCGCCACAACCGTATATCAAAATGGTTCAGCGGTTATGGTCAGGAAGCCATTGCAGTCGGTTGTACCTGGGCACTCCAGGAAATCGATGTGATTCTGCCATTGCACCGGAATTTGGGGGTGTGGACTACGCGAGAGGTGCCGCTGCGGCAACTGTTCTGTCAGATCATGGGGAAAGCCGGGGGCTATACCATGGGGCGGGACCGGACATTTCACTTTGGGCTGCCGCAAAAGCGTATCGTAGGGATGATCTCTCATTTGGGTGCCATGTTGCCGGTTGCCTGCGGGGTTGCACAAGCGGCCCAGCTCAAAGGCACGAACGAGGTTGCTGTTGTTTTTTGCGGAGATGGTGCTACGAGAGAGGGAGATTTTCATGAAGCCTGCAGCCTGGCGGGTGTCTGGAATTTGCCCGTATTATTTGTGATTGAGAATAATGGATACGGTCTCTCAACGCCAACCGAAGAGGCGCTGCCCATCACCAACTTGGTCAATGCAGCATCTGGGTATGGGTTTCCGGGAGTATCCATTGACGGCAACGATGTGCTGAGCGTTGTCACTGCGGTTCAGAGCGCCGCAACACATGCACGGGAAGGCAAAGGGCCCACGCTTCTTGAAATGAAGACGTTCCGTCGCCGCGGGCACGAGGAGGCTTCGGGGGTCAAGTACGTGCCCAAAGCGTTGATCGAGGAGTGGGCGGCGAAGGATCCGGTGGATCAATACACCGCTCAGTTGATCGAAAAGAAGGTCGTTTCTGCCGAGGAAGTACAGCGGATGCGGGATGAAATATCCGAGTCGGTGGAGGCGGCATCCGAGTATGCGCTGGCGCAGCCCCTGATGGAAAGCACCCCTTCCAGGGAAAAAAGTGCGGTGTATGCGATTGGAAGCGTGCCGCTGCGGCAGCCTGGGGGTGAGCAGTCCGAACTCCGCTTTGTTGATGCAGTCTGTGAGGCGATGCGACAGGCCATGGAAGAGGATGAACGCGTCCTGCTGATGGGACAGGATGTGGCGGAGTATGGAGGGGTGTTCAAAGCTTCAGCAGGGCTTTTGGAACAGTTCGGACCTGCACGTGTGCGCAATACGCCGATCATAGAAAGTGGGATACTGGGAGCGGCTTTGGGGCTGGCTCTGGAGGGCTTTCGCCCCATCATAGAAATGCAGTATGCCGACTTTATCTCCTGTGGGTTTAATCAGGTTGTGAATAATCTGGCCACGACCCATTACCGATGGAATGCGCCGGTGAATGTGACCATACGCGCCCCATTTGGGGGGCATATCGGTGCCGGCCCCTTTCATTCACAGTCCAAGGAAGCCTGGTTCTGTCATGTTCCAGGACTGAAAGTGGTGGTCCCATCCACCCCCTATGATGCAAAAGGACTGCTTCTTGCCTCCATCGCGGATCCGAATCCAGTCTTGTACTTTGAGCATAAGTATCTCTATCGCAGCCAGCGTGGATTGGTGCCAAATACCGCGTTTGATATCCCCCTGGGCAAAGCGGCCTGCCTGCGTTCTGGTGAGGATGCTACGATTGTTACGTACGGACTCTGTGTGCAGTGGGCCCTGGAGGAAGCACACTTGCAACAGCAAAAGGGGGTTTCCATTGAGGTGATTGATTTGCGTACGCTGGTGCCCTGGGATCAGGACATGGTCCTGCAATCCCTGAAAAAGACGGGACGCCTTCTGGTTTTACATGAGGCGACCATGACGGGCGGCTTCGGCGGTGAGATTGCTGCACGGATTACGGAGGAAGGGTTTGAATATCTGGATGCACCGCCGGTGCGGGTGGCCAGCCTGGATACATCGGTGCCTTTTTCGATCAATCTGGAAACGGAAATTTTTTCCGCCCATGCACGGTTCAAGGAAGCGCTTGAGCGCCTCCTGACGTATTAATCGGGGATCTATTGCGATCAGGACAGGGCGTGAGGAGTTGGATCAGTCATTCCATGACTTTTGTGTACGGGAGCAGGATGCATGTATTCGCTTATAACTGGGTCACTGAACTCAAAATTCAATGTTACAAGTAGGAGATCAGGCACCAGACTTCGCAGGACGATCAAAAGATGGGGAAGAACTTCAGCTCAGTGACTTTGCCGGTCACAGGGTCGCCTTGTACTTCTATCCCAAGGACAATACCCCGGGATGCATAATGGAGGGGTGTAGTATCCGGGATCATTGGGAAGCAATTCAAGAGGCAGGCATCGTGGTCATTGGCATTTCTGGTGATAGTGTAAAGTCCCATCAAAAATTTGCTGCGGACTACAACCTGCCATTTCCTCTTGTGGCAGATACAGAAAAAGAGATCATGGCCACATATGGGGTGTGGGGAGAAAAGAAGCTGTATGGAAAAACCTTTTTAGGCGTGAAGCGCACGACATTCCTGATCGATGAGTCCGGCAAGATTGTTAAAGTCTTTAAGCGCCCGAAAAACAGAATTCATGGCAAGGAAATTCTTGACGGGTTTGCACAATTGTAATCATCGGGAACTCATCAATAGATCATCCCCCAATAAATCGTATGGATGGGGTAAGCGCCACCATGGTGTACGAGTCTGTCATCGGTCTTGAGGTTCACTGCCAGCTACTGACCGCCTCCAAGGCGTTCAGTCCCGATTCTGCCGAATTCGGGGCCGCTCCCAATCAACATGTTGATCCTGTGAGCTTGGGCCTGCCGGGGACCCTGCCGGTCCTCAATGCTGAGGTGATTGCGTATGCAGTACGATTGGGCTTGGCAATGAACTGTGAGATTTTCGAGCGAAGTATTCTGGCACGAAAGCACTACTTCTACCCGGATCTTCCCAAAGGTTATCAGATATCGCAATTTGAACAACCAATCTGTGTGGCAGGGTACCTTGACATTGAGGCGGGCCGACGAATTGGGATTACGCGGATTCACATCGAAGAAGATGCAGGCAAGTCCCTGCATGATCAGGATCCGGTCCATACGCTTCTTGATTATAATCGCTGTGGAGTGCCACTCCTGGAAATCGTTTCCGAACCTGATTTACGATCCGGCGCCGAGGCAAACCGATACATGCAAAAAATCCGTCAGCTGGTTCGATATCTTGAGATCAGCGACGGAAATATGGAAGAAGGTTCGCTGCGCTGTGATGCGAATGTATCTGTTCGTCCAAAAGGAGATCAGGCGCTTGGCACGAAGACGGAGATCAAGAACATGAACTCGTTTCGTCATGTGGAGCGGGCCATTGATTACGAAGTTCAGCGGCAGGTCGCCCTCTTGAGACGTGGAGAGAGCGTGACACACGAAACCCGCCTGTGGGATGATGCATCTGCAGAGACCTTCCCCATGCGGTCGAAGGAAGAGGCGCACGACTATCGCTATTTTCCAGATCCCGATTTGCCTCCCGTTCTGGTGACGGAAACTGCCAAGACAGCCATCAAAGAAGAGATGCCACGGCTTCCTGATGAGCGCTATCGCGACTACGTTCAAATATTGAAGTTACCGGAATACGATGCACAGGTTCTGACCGACGAGCGACCAGTTGCTGATTATTTTGAGCAGGCTCTGGAAGCGATCCAGTCCTCGGAATCCGATCATTCACTTCCTGATCAGGCGAAGGCACTCTCGAATTTTATCATGGGGGATGTGCTCAGAACCTGCAAGGAAAAAGATGTTCGCATGGCGGATTTCCCGATTCAACCCGAGCGCTTGGCAAAGCTGGTCCATTTGCGGATGGATGCCATGATTGGCTCCAGTGCTGCACAGTCGCTGTTTGAGGCGATGATCACAGATGATCGCCCGCCGGAAGAGATTGCCAGAGAACAGAACCTGATTCAGGTTTCTGATCGCAGCGCTTTGCAGCCTGTTGTAGATCTGGTTCTGCAGGAAAACCCAAAGCAGGTTGCGTTGTATTTGCGAGGCAAGGAAACGATCATCGGATTCTTTATCGGACAGGTCATGCGCCGATTTGATGGAGCGCCGGATCCGAAGCTTGTTCATACCTTAGTGAGAGAAGAATTAACCCGCCGCAGATTATGAAACGATCGTTTATTCGAGCAAAACTAGCAGGATTGTACTGTATACTCATTACGATGCCTGGGTTGGCATGCGCCCAGGCTGAGCAAAGCCAAAGCCCACAGCAGGTACAGGTGCAGAGCTCGTTCGAGGGCACGCTGAGCATTCGCGCAGAGATTGATCCGTCTACGGATTATCGTGGGTTCGAGGTTCTTGTGGCAGGAGACAATGCAGGTGAACCGGATACGCTTGGCTATGCGGTCACCGACAGCACGGGTTCCTTCTCCATACAGGTGAATGCTCCGCGGCGCGGGGTATACCGGCTGATTATCAGCCGGTTGGGGCAAATCCAGGTATCCGGTCAAATGGCGGTCGCAGAAGGAGACTCCGCTTCATTGGTGGTGGCATTCCCTTTACGTGGGCGGAGCCTGCGTGTCCGGTCTCCAGAGAATGCATCTCTGCAAGCGTATCAAAATATCCGTGCACAGCATGAACAGGCGCTGGTTGAGCTTGTACAGTCGCAGGTGTACGACGAGGAAGAGGTGCGTGCCCGCGTTTCTCAAACGACGATGATTCTATGGAACCTGCAGCAGACATTCCCAAACTCTATGGGAGCCGAGATCGCTGCTGCGGAGTCAATCCTGATGGGAACAGGCTGGGAGGATTCTGTTGCAGTTGCCCGGATGCAGCTGTTGCCCCCTTCGAATGGGCGCTACGGCGATGCGGCCCGGGCGGCCAGGCAGGCAAAGGCTCGCCTGGGCGGTCAGACGGCTGCATTGGCACTCCTGGATGATCTGGCGGAGCAAGCGGAAACCGAACTCCAGCGGGCCGAGATTGCATCCGAGCGTGTGCTTGCCCATATAGACAGTATGGAGTTCGATGCCGCACTTTCAGTAACCGAGACCATGCAGGATGACTTCGAAGATACGCAGTGGGCCATATGGGCGGAGCGGGCCGCGTACGAAGTACAGAACCTGCTCCCCGGAATGGAAGCCCCTGCATTTGCGGTTCGAGAGGCCAATGGAGACTCCTTAAGGTTACAGGATTTGAGAGGCAGGCATGTGGTTCTGGAGTTCTATCGCCCGGAAGATGATTTGTATCAGCGGGAGTTGCCTGGTCGCAATGATATGATTGAGGTTTTAGGGGCCGATCAGATCGAGGTGGTGTCCATCTCCATGCAACCCGATACACTGGTGAATGAAGCGTTTTTTGAAGAACGGGATGTCCCTGGACGCCATGTGTACGGGGGGCAGGAGGTTGCACAGACATACAATATCAATGTTCTTCCAACACGCTATCTTATTGACCCGGAAGGGAATCTTGTGGACAAGTATGTCGGAGGCACCATGGCAGCACTCCATGAATATATGATGGGACTTTTAGAACAACAGGAACAGTAATTCAGATGCTTATCGCAGGAAATTGGAAAATGAATACAGATGCCAGCTCTGCAGTAGAGTTGGCACAGGGGGTTGTTCAGGAAAGCAACCATGCAGGAGCGGTCAAAGTTGCCGTATGCCCTCCGAGCCCTTTCTTGAGTGGTGTCGGTGCAGCACTGGCTGGCAGCCGGGTGCGCTTGGGAGCACAGAACATGTATTGGGCAGACCAGGGAGCCTACACCGGTGAGGTGTCTGTACGGATGCTTCTCTCGGTGGGGTGTCATTATGTGATTCTTGGCCACTCAGAGCGGCGACAGCATTTCGGGGAAACCGATTCTGGAGTGAGCAGCAAAGTGAAACAAGCCGTCAAGGCCAGCCTGATCCCCATTATTTGCGTGGGGGAGCAGTTGAATCAGCGGATGGCCGGGAAAGAGCAGCAGGTTGTGGCTACCCAGGTCAAGCATGCTTTGGAAGGACTGATGATCCAGTCGCCAAACTCAATCGTGATTGCCTATGAGCCGGTCTGGGCAATCGGCACCGGCGAAACGGCTACCCCGGAGCAGGCTCAGGATATGCACAGGTTTATCCGCACACTTGTAAGCCAGCAGTTTGGCAAAAAAATTGCCGTGGATGTGCACATTCTTTACGGAGGCAGCATGAAGCCGGCGAACGCGAAAGAGCTTTTGAGCCAGGAGGATGTAGACGGTGGACTAATCGGTGGAGCAAGCCTCAAACCTGAAGTTTTTGGGCAGATTATTCACGCTGCACAGCAGTTGCAGGCTGGATGAATCCTCCCTGAGGGGAGCAGGGAAATATTTTTAGCACACTGACATGCCGGTGGTGTGGATCAAGGGACACCGAAGGTCAGTCCTCGCTCTTGGAGGGAACGGATTTTTTCTCGTCGGCAGGTTTCCCGTTGGTTGCTCCCTTAGGTTCTTGATCCTCCGTCTTGGAATCTTTTGATTTTTCCACAACAGGCTTCGCTGCGTAGTCTGTTTGGTAAAACCCAGTCCCCTTCAAGATAAACCCGGTGCCCCCGCTGATGACCCGCTTTACGGGTTGACCGGTCGTGGGGCATTCTGTGAGCGGCTCGGCCGTAATGGACTGAAACGATTCAAAGACAGTTCCGTCGGCGCGTTTATAGTCGTACGTTGGCATGTAGGATGCAGTACAATAAAGACAGCCCACGCTAAAGCATTACTGGGAGGATTGTTCCGTTCTGGGGCTTGTGAGGGGCCAGAAGAATGCTTCATAGGCGGCATCGGCAACGCTTCCGCGGATTCCGCGGAAGCGTTCGTACTCATCTCTTGTCGGATAAACGCGGTTCGTGAGCAGGATCACCCAGGCCTCCGAGTCAGGATCAATCCACATCGAAGTGCCTGTGAATCCGGTGTGACCATAACTTCGCGGTCCGAAGTAGAGACCCGCAGAAGAGGGCTCATCGTTCAGATTCCGGGTATCCCAACCCAGTGCACGTGTACTCAATGAAGTGTCTACGACCGAGGTAAACAGGTCAATCGTGCGGGCCTGAAGAAATACTCTTCCATCATGAGAGCCCCGCTGCACCATCATTCGGGCAAATTGGGAGAGGTCAAGTGCTGTAGAGAAAAGCCCGGCATGGCCAGCAACCCCTCCTAAAGTCCATGCGGTCTCGTCATGGACCTCTCCTTGGATGAGGCGATTGCGGAAGTAGTCATCCAGTTCAGTGGGAACGATATCAGGATCCGGTTCTCCTGTGCTGCGGAAGCTGGTTGACCCCATGCCCAGGAGATCAAAAATATTGTGGGTGCACCATTCATCAAAAGGCTCCCCTGTGATTTCTTCAATGACCAGTGCGAGTGAGATCATGCCAAAGTCGCTGTAGCGATACTCTTCTCCCGGTTCGGTGAGAAGCTCAACGGAGAGGATCTCTTCCAGAACGGCATCCCGCGTTATGATTCCATCCTGGTAGAACGGTCGCCATGCAGGCAGTCCACTCGTATGTGTCAAAAGGTGTCGGATTGTAATTGATTGCCGCTCCGGGGTGTTGAATGCGCCCAGGTAACGGGAGACGGGGGCTTCTATATCCAGTTGTCCCCGTTCATAAAGCAGCATGGATGCCGTCGTCGTCGCAACCACTTTAGTGAGGGAAGCCAGATCAAAGACAGACTCCGGCAGCATGCGTCGTCTGGAACGGTAGGTGTATGCACCATAGCCGGTCATTTTGATAATTTCGAAGCCTTTTCCCACAGAGACGACCGCGCCAGGAAAGGCCTGTGCGTTGATCAATTCAATGATCAGTGAATCCATGCGCACCAGGGCATCCGGATAAACAACGGTCGGTGAATCCAGTGTGGAGATGGCTGGCTGGATGGAGGGAAGATTAACAACTCCTGGATCGAGTGGTCCCTCGAGTGCAGTTTCTTTGGTGGATCGGCAGGCTCCCAAGATCAAGAGCCCGAAAATAAGAAGACGAGGAGTCCAGCGAAACGTTTTTTTCATGATTTATCAGAGTGGTGGCAGTATATTCGGTGTATTCGGTCAAAAACTTAGTCACCAGCCAAAGATAATAGTCATTATGCCAAAGATAACAGTCCCGGGGCATGGGATATTCGAAGTAGAGCGCGGGCAACGGCTCGTCAATGCATTGCAGGCACATGGAGTGCATCTTGGACATCGCTGCGGTGGTTATGCACGTTGTACGACCTGTCGTGTAGAGTTCATTGCGGGAGAGCCTGAGATCATTTCGCGGGCGGAGCAAGATAAATTAGTAGAGCGCGAATTACTCGGTGAGGTTCGACTCTCATGCCAGATCCTCGTAGAGGAGGATATGACCGTCAAGCCATTAATGATGGTCGAGGAGATGGGATGGTCGGATCCAGGGCCGCCTCCTGAAGAGACCGTCACACCTATACCAGACTGGATCGAACGCTCCCCGGATGGGGCATAAATCGATGGATCGTCCCAACCAGAATAGGCTCGGATTTTCTGTTTTCACGCATCCCCGCAACTGGAGTATGACCGTCCACCCTCCAATCCATAGCCCATGTAGGGGAGCGGAAGTATTGGGTCTGACATTTCCGGGTAATAATGAGGCTGAAATGTTATATTTCAGGTTGTAGTAAATCATAAATCCCTCTATAGGCACCAGTTTTGTCGAATGGTGTCGAGAAAAACTGGAGTTAGAGATGAAGAAAACTTCGTTCATGATTCAAAAATGCCTGTCCTGTTGCATAGCGGGTGCTTTTTTATTCTCATCCATGGTGATGGCACAAGGCACTGCCACCTATGAGCTCACCTTCACATCAACATGGACTGCCGAGACACATCCTGACGGCTATCCACCTAGCCCCCACTTCTCCGGGCTGATTGGGGGGACCCATAATGATGCAGTGAAGTTTTGGCGTACGGGGGAGACCGCCAGTGACGGAATCGAGAGTATGGCAGAAACCGGGGGCACGGGGGTGCTTCGAGGTGAAATCAACCAGGCCAAAGGGGGCGGTAATGCCGATACGATCATCTCCGGGGGTGGTTTAGGCCGCCCTCCAGCCTCTACAAAAACAACATTCGAGATTCGACCTCCATGGAATCTAGTCACCGTTACATCCATGTTGGCACCCAGTCCGGACTGGTTCGTCGGTGTGCGAGACTTGAGCCTGCTGGATGATGATATGAACTGGATTGATACGCTTGAGGTAGACTTGTATGTCTACGATGCAGGAACAGACAGTGGACCCGACTATACCTCACGGAATCAGGACACGAATCCACGGGAGAATATCACACGCATAGAGGAATCTCCATTTTTAGTTGATGGAGAAGTCAAACCAGTCGGAACGTTTCGCTTTGCGTTACAAACAGTTCAGCTTCCTTCGGATGGCTACTTCAGTGTTGATGGAATCGAGATTTTAGATGGAAGTGGTCAACCGGTTGTTATGAAAGGGATAGGATTGGGGGGATGGCTGCTACCGGAAGGCTATATGCTGCATATCTCAACGCCAGGGAGGACAGATGGGCCTACCGGGATCCGGGATCAGATGACTGAGCTCGTCGGTGAGGCGAACACAGATAGGTTCTTTGAGCTATTTACGGAGAAGTATGTGCAGGAGAAGGATATAGAAGCAATCAAGGACTGGGGGTTCGATCATGTTCGATTCCCCTTCCATTATCGCCTGTTATATAATCCCGAGATGGACGAGTGGGATGAAGAGGGATTTGATTTACTGGACACATTTCTTGAATGGTGCAGGAAGAATGACCTTGCAGTTCTTCTTGATATGCATGCAGCTCCAGGAGCGCAGAGTGCGGGAGGGATTGCAGACAGTGATGGGGAAGCCCGGCTTTGGACAGAACCTGACAAGTACTGGCCGCAAACCATCAAGATCTGGCGTGAAATCGCCAGGCGCTACGGCGATGATCCCATCATTATGGGGTATGACCTGATCAATGAGCCGGTGTTACCTGGTGACGTCATGGGATCAGAGTTGGCGGGGCTGTATACCCGGATCATTAACGCAGTCCAGCCGATTTCTCCCAATCATCTGTTCTTTCTGGAAGGGGACCAGTTCGCCAAATCGTTTGACGAGCATCTGCGGGCTATTCCAGATCACAAGGACAACATTGTCTATGCGTTCCATTATTACTGGGGTGGACCGAATCAAGATGCGATCAATTACCTGCTTGGGTACAGGAACCAAGACCAGGTCCCGCTCTATCTGGGGGAGACAGGCGAGAACTCTAATGGCTGGTTTTATGCTATGACAAAGCTGGTAGAGAAACATAGAATTGGAATCAACTGGTGGACGCATAAGAAAATTGAGACGCTAACCAGTCCGGTCAGTTCGCCGTTTGCAGCGGGTTACGAGGCTGTGATTAATTATTGGCGCGGGGGACCTAAACCCTCCGCAGAAGCAGCAACTCGGGGCCTTTTGGCAATGGCCCAGAATCTGGAACTTGATTCTGCCAGAGTAAACCGTGGCCTCTTGGCTGCTCTCTTTGATCCCGAGTTTGGAACGAAGCAAAAGCCATTCAAGAAGCATGAGATCCCAGGCATTGTCAATGCAGCCGACTACGACTTGGGCCATCAAGGGATCGCGTATAATGACACGGACTGGGCCAATACAGGAAATGACGACACGGGGAACAGGGGCTACAGGTACCGCAATGATGGGGTGGATATTGAGGAATCCAAAGATCCCGAAGGGTTTAGATACAATGTGGGGTTTACGGAGCGTTTTGAATGGATGGAATATACCGTGGATATTCTGGAGGATGGAGTCTATGAAATTGATATTCGGGGTGCGAGTGCAACTGGCGGTGACCGAACCGGAACAGATATAATCTTTTTGATGGATGGCGAGCGGATTGGGGAGGTCGAAGTCGGCGACACCGGAGGCTGGCAGAATTGGGTGACCCGGCAGGTGCGTACGCCCGAATTAAAGGCTGGCAGTGGACGCGTTCTTCGAGTAACTTTTGCAGACCGGAACGTGAATCTTAATCGGATGACATTCCGCAAGGAATCCCCGGTCAACGTGGAACCTGAGCGAAGACTCATTGAACCGGAACTGCTCGCTAGCTACCCGAATCCATTTACAGAGGAGGTCAATATATCATTCTCTACCCCAGAGTTGGTATCCGTTTCTGCTGTATTATATGATGTGTTGGGGCGCCAGGTATTTGAGTCAGAAAAGGCGTCTTATGACGCGGGGAGGCATGAACTTGCATTGGCACCGGACTTGGCACCGGGAGTGTATATCCTGCGATTACAACTCACAGGATCTCAGGACCCTCGGACGTTTACGCAACCACTGGTGGTCGGAGGTAGGTAGCGTCAGGCCATTTTTCGGACTGGGGCAGGTATTGGCCACGGATGCGTTTGAATTTTACAGCGGATCGGATCGTGGCCGTTTCACCATCTGGCGACGGTTTGCAATAAGTGCGAATGTGGACCAGGTTCTGTTGCGGTCAAAAATTGACTCTTCTCATAACGAAGTTCTGGGTTTCTCGCAGCATATTGCCTAATGTCTCAGAGTGCATCTTGTGGATTGATCTGACGGCAGGAGCGTTCAACCTGAAAGTTGGCCAATTTCGCCCTCCAAGATTGGGGGTGTTATGAATAATCTGTGTGAATTACTGCATACACTGCCCCAGTACGAATTGCTCAGAGCAGTGGAGGAGGAAGCCCGGAGCCGGAACCTGGAAGTTTATGCAGTCGGGGGATTTGTTCGCGATGCAATTCTTGGGCGTTCAACGACAGATATAGATTTTGTGACGCTGGGGCAGGGATCCGGGATCCAGTTAGCCCGTGCGGTAAGTACCCGTCTGAACGGCTCTGTAGCTCATATCTATCCGAAATTTGGAACGGCCGCGGTTCGGGTGAAGGATATAGTCCTGGAGTTTGTAGCCGCGCGGCGTGAGAGTTATCGAAAAGATTCCCGGAAGCCCATTGTTGAGAATGGTACGCTGGAGGATGACTTGCTTCGGCGGGATTTTACGGTGAATGCATTGGCGATCAGCCTTGCCGGGGGGTTGTCATTTGGGGAGCTTCTGGATC
Organism: Rhodothermales bacterium; assembly: GCA_965116685.1. Taxonomy (GTDB): domain Bacteria; phylum Bacteroidota; class Rhodothermia; order Rhodothermales; family Bin80; genus Bin80. Next base: position 2,663,022 of record OZ220707.1, read on the forward strand.
CGCTTGGTGGTTTGGTGGACATGAATGCAGGGAAGCTCCGAACCCCCCGATCGCCAAGGGTCACGTTTGCAGATGATCCGCTGCGGATGATCCGGGCTGCCCGCTTTGCAACTCAGCTGAGCTTTCACATTGATCCGCAGACACGAAATGGGATGAAGCAGGAGGCACAACGTCTTGAAATTGTAAGCCAGGAAAGGATCACCGATGAACTGCACAAAATCATGGCCAGCCCCACACCGTCCACGGGCTTGAAAATTTTGGAAGAAACCGAACTCCTGCCTAAATTTTTCCTGGAGCTCAGTGCACTCAGAGGGGTGGATACGGTGGCAGGGCAGCGCCACAAGGATAATTTTTATCATACATTGCAGGTGGTGGACAATGTGGTTGCAGCGGCTCCACCGGACCGGTACTGGTTACGTTGGGCAGCACTGTTGCATGATGTGGGGAAACCGCAAACCAAACGTTTCATCCCTGGAAGTGGCTGGACATTCCACGGTCATGAATATCGTGGATCAAGAATGGTGCCAAAGCTGTTCAGGAAGCTACGCCTGCCGACAGATGAGCGTATGGCGTATGTCAAAAAGCTGGTAGCTTTGCATCATAGGCCCGTTGCACTTGTGGATGATGAAGTTACAGATTCCGCAGTCCGACGACTATTGTTTGATGCTGGTGAAGATATTGATGATCTAATGATCCTGGTTCGGGCAGATATCACCTCCCGCAATCCGAAACGCGTGCGGCGTTATCTGCGGGCATTTGATTCGGTGGCCCGTAAGTTTGAAGAAGTGGAGGCGAAGGATCACCTGCGGAATTTTCAACCACCGCTTGGAGGAGAGGAAATTATGAAGGTGGTTGGGATCAAGGCCGGTGTGGCGGTCGGGATCATCAAGTATGCGGTCCGTGAAGCGATTTTGGATGGAAAAATCCCGAATGAACATGATGCCGCTTTTGCATTGATGATGCAAATCAAGGACGACGCACTGCGCCGGGCCAAACTCTATGAGGAGGTGGTGTTGTCCATGCGCGTGAGCGAGCGGCCTGCGGCCCATGCCCTAAAGCAGGAAATCATGACCGGTGACCTTCCTGAGGATCACTATGCGGCTTTGGAACACCTGGCATCAATGAAAGCGCGGCTACTGGCCTGATGCGCTGGGGCGCACATCCCAGATCATCATCTGCTCAATGTTGGCGTAATCCTCCTCCCCATCAGAATCCGTAAAGGAGTAATCCCCAAGCATCGTGCGCGCCATGGGGCTCAATCGTTGCCAAAGAATTCCTTCCTGATCCCTGAACTCATCAGGAAACGGGCTGGGGATCTCATAATTGGGATGATAGGTCTTATACGTTTTATGTGCCTGATAGATTGCTGACCGGCGTGCCCCGGGCTCCGAGACACTGGAGCCCGTGACTTCAAAGGGACTCACCGTGATTGTAGCCATCACGGTCCCGTCTTCAGCCTCTTCATATTCAGGGCGCATGACTTCAAAATCCAGAGGTTTGGGATAGGCACTCCGTTCGTCAAAATCGATCATTTTTTTTCTCCGTTGAGAGCGGTTTTACCCGTGCACATGGGATGGGGTTCGTTTTTGTCCACAGTGAATAGTGAATTTCTGGTGAATTTTCTGTGCGATCTTGTGTGATCCTGTGGATAGAACAGAGTGAGTTAAAATAACGGCATTGTATTGTTCAAAAACCGTTCAATTCCCCGGAAAACGAACAAAAGGGTCTCTTGCAAAACTCTCTCATTTGGAGGAGAATATTACTCTGAGAGTTTCTAAGGGCATATTCTGTGAATTGTAGAAGAGTTTTGCAAGAATCTCAAAATAAAATTTTTTGTCTGAATCAGAACATAAATATTAATGACATTTATACTTTTTTTTCTTATGTTGTAGCGACATTGGGACACTGTCCCCCAATCGCCATACACTGATATTATCAATTCCTGAATTTTAGCCATGAAATCGCCGTCTGCCAAATCTACTGCAAAGCCATCATCTGTGACTTTTCAGAAGGGACTGTCTGTTAAACGTGTTTTCTCCAACGAGGGGGAGAATGCATTTGATTCGCTCAAGTGGGAAAAGCGAAATGCTGCAATCAAGAATCCGCAGGGGGAGTCCGTATTTGAGCAGAGAGGTGTGGAGTTTCCAAAAAAATGGAGCGCCCTGGCGACGAATGTAGTCGCTTCAAAGTACTTCTATGGAGATCTGGCCAATACCCATATGGAGCCGGATGAAGGAGGACGCGAGCACTCCTTGCGTCAATTGATCTATCGTGTGACACGTACCATCGCGGACTGGGGACACAAGCAGGACTATTTTGCCACCAAGGAAGATGCAGATCGATTCCATGACGAGTTGACCTGGCTTTGTGTGAACCAGTATGGTGCCTTCAATTCGCCGGTGTGGTTCAACGTTGGCCTGCATGATCGCTATGGAGTGAGCGATTCTGGGGACAGAACGATTTGGGGCTGGAGTGCGGAAAAACAGAAGGTCGTGGATGTAGATCCCTATGAGTATCCACAGGGTTCGGCCTGTTTTATCATCTCCGTCAAGGATTCGATTGATGATATATGGCAGTTAATGTCGGAGAGCGCACGACTGTTTAAGTTCGGATCGGGCGTAGGGGCAGATTGGTCTACACTTCGGTCAACGCATGAAAAATTGTCGGGAGGGGGGATTCCCAGTGGGCCGGTGAGTTTTATGCGTGTGCAGGATGCAACTGGAGGAACGATCAAAAGTGGAGGGAAGACACGTCGGGCCGCAATCATGCAGACACTGAAGATCTGGCATCCGGATGTGGAAGAATTTATCAACTCTAAAAAAGAGGAGGAGAAAAAGGCCTGGGCGTTGATTGAGCAGGGATACGATGGATCATTTAATGGTCCGGCGTATGGCTCCGTAGCGTTTCAGAATGTAAACCAGTCGGTGCGGTTGAATGACGATTTCATGAAAGCGGTGGAGTCGGGGACTCCATTTGCGCTTCGCAAAGTCACAACCGGGGAAGTTGTCCGGCAGGTTGATGCCAACATGCTCCTGGATCGGATTGCCGAGGGGACCCATATCTGTGGCGATCCAGGGGTGCAGTATGAGGACATCATCCAGAAATGGCACACTTGTAGCGTAACCGGTCCCATCAACTCAAGCAATCCCTGCTCTGAGTACATGTTTTTGGATAATTCCGCGTGCAACCTGGCCAGCCTGAATCTGTGCAAGTTCCAAGAGGAAGATGGCTCCTTTAATGTTGAACGTTTCAGGGCTGCAGTGCGGATTTATATTACTGCAATGGAGATCATCGTGGATAACGCCGGGTACCCGAGTGAAAGCATCGCCAGAAACAGCCATCTTTTCCGTCCATTGGGACTCGGCTTTGCCAACCTGGGGGCACTCTTGATGGCCATGGGGCTTCCCTATGATAGTGATCAGGGACGTGCAGTTGCTGGTGCGGTTATGGCGATTGAGCATGCGGAGGCGTACGCCCGAAGTGCGGAGATTGCCGCCAACCCCAGGATCGGTCCCTTTGCCGGCTATGAAGAGAATCGTGAAAGTATGCTTGAGGTCATGCGTATGCATCGCGATGCTGTGAATGAGATTGATGAAAGTTGCCCTGAATATCTGCGGAGTGCCGCAGAAGAGTCACTGGATCGAATGGTTGCACTTGGAGAGCGTCATGGTTATCGCAATTCACAGGTAACCGTGCTTGCTCCGACAGGAACGATTGCCTTCATGATGGACTGTGATACCACCGGGATTGAACCGGATATCGCACTCGTAAAATACAAGTTGTTGGCAGGCAAGGGGGATGGCACGCTCAAAATTGTCAATCGCACAGTGCCGGAAGCGCTTACTCGCCTAGGGTACGATGAAGAGCAGATTGAGAAGATTCTTGCGTATATCAATGAGCATGATACGATTGAGGGGGCACCAGACCTGAAAGAAGCAGACTTACCGGTCTTCGATTGTGCATTCAAGCCCTTTAACGGGACCCGTAGCGTGCACTTCATGGGGCATATCCGTATGATGGCAGCCTGCCAGCCGTTTGTATCCGGTGCAATCTCCAAGACGGTGAATATGCCCGAGGAGGTCACTTCAGAGGAGATCGGGGAGGCCTATATGGAAGGCTGGCACCTGGGCTTGAAAGCATTGGCCATCTACCGCGAAAACTCCAAGCGTAGCCAGCCTCTGTCCACGTCCGAAGGTGGCAACACGAAAAGCGCTGCCTCGGGAGATGGATTGCCAGCGGAAGCGGAAATTGTCAGTCCCCGTGTCATGTACAAGTCGACGCGCAAGCGTCTTCCTGATGAGCGGCCTGCCCTGACACACAAATTCAGTGTTAGCGGTCACGAAGGGTATCTGCATGTAGGGCTCTATCCTGATACAGAATTGCCGGGTGAAATCTTCATCAGGATGGCGAAGGAAGGATCAACGATTTCCGGGCTGATGGATGCCTTTGCCACGAGTATCTCCATTGCTTTGCAGTATGGGGTGCCACTGGAAGATCTATGTGCCAAGTTCAGTTTCATGCGTTTTGAGCCGAGTGGGTACACGAATAACCGGAAGATCCCGATGGCCATGTCCATCATGGATTATATCTTCCGATATCTGTCACTCACCTTCCTGGAGAAGCCGGTCATTCCAGAGGTCATCAAAAATGCGGTTCAGGATATTGAGGAAGATGTACAGGGACAATGGGATGCAGCAGATGTAAAAGAGCTATCGGCGCAACCAGAGACGGCTCCGGTGAGTTCTCCTCAGAAGGCAGAAGCGGTTGGAGCTATGGAAGCAGTGGATGTTGAGAACGGTACGTATCAGAATCAGGACGATGCGCCGATTTGTTCAACCTGTGGTGCGATTACGGTGCGCAGCGGTGCTTGCTATGTCTGCTCACAGTGTGGGAGCTCCAGTGGTTGTGGGTGAATGATGTAGTCCATACGAACGGATTGGAGAGCTTTTTGTCTATTCAAGTGGGCGTACTACGGCAGCATGTACCACCGCTTGGGCGGGGAGCACCTTGGTGCTGTGTATACCAATTTCCAGACAAGCACGACATCCGTGAAATGGACACGCTGGAGCAAATATAGCACATAGTGGCGGGCATGGTAGCCAAACGGCTAATGTACAAGAAGCTGGTGGCATAATGCATCAACTCAAACGTCTCACTCCTACAACAAATGGCGAAGCACTGGACCAGTACTTCACCAAGCCCGAAGTCGTGCAACGCTGCCTTGACGAATTGGGCGACTTGTCCAGCTACGATCTTGTTATAGAACCGTCTGCAGGGAGCGGTTCATTTCTGAATGCAGTCAAGCACAAAAACAAGATTGGCCTCGATATAGATCCGCAGCACAAAGCCGTTGTGCTGGCCGATTGGTTCGGATATGACGTCTCAGACAAGTATGATCGCGTACTGGTTGTGGGCAATCCGCCATATGGCCGGTATCATATGTTATCGTCTGCTTTCATTCGGCGGGCAATCTCATTTGAGAATGTTCAAACGATTGGCTTCATACTCCCGAATGTATACCGGAAGCATACGCGGCAGTGCATAATCCCGCAGCATTGGCGTATTGTGTCAATCACGGACCTTGGCCGAGATTGCTTCACACTGGATGGCAAAGACCACCATGTACCTACCAGCTTCTTTGTACTGGATCGGTCGGAGGGGCCGGATTTACGAGTGCAACACCCGCTGAAAGTCACAGGCACAAAGGATTTTGATTTTGCGACACCAAGGGATTTTGACGTATTTGTGTTTGGTGCTTCACCGAAACGAGTAATCACAAACCCGGCACCGAACAACAGAGGGCACTATCTGAAAGCCAGAGTGCCCGTTTCAACGTTGATAGAACGAATCAAGGATGTAGATTGGCAGGGTAATTCCTGCGCTAATGGAGGTGTATATTGGCTGACCAAGTACGAATTTGTAGAGCAATATGACAAGCAATATGCGTCACGCTGAATTGGATAAATCCATACGAATCGCGGTAGAACCTACCATGATATGGGCTTTGAATCTGAACCAAAATCGCATGTCATGTCATGAGGTCGGATATATTTTCTATCCATCATGACGGACACCAGTGCGGTCGAACTGATGATGGACTATGCGACCCGGATTCATCCACACTCACGTAATCCCCAATATATGATCTCATGCCGAGTATTGTTGACAGCGCCAATTCCCGCCGGGCTGCTTGTTTTCTTTGACCGTCAAGGGATATTCGTTTGTAGTTCAGTGGCTGTCAGGCGAATGGCTACGAGTTGTATCAGGCTCTCGTACACGCGCTCTCTGGAGACAGGAAGCTGGAACACTTCAATAACAGTATCATCGAAGTGCTGTCTATCTTTCAGTTCAAACTCATCTACAGCTCGTAAGACCTCTCTTGTTAAAAGGGGCTTGAACGCTGATTTAATAGAAAGGACTTGGCCTCTGTCAAGACGTTGTGGATCTAGGATATGCATGCTCTCTTGATTCGTGTTGCACTTAGATCCAGTGCTCCTTCTCCCCTCCCAAATCCCAAACCCTCAATGTAGAACAGACTGATGGCACAATTGAGCAATGCAACCAGTAGATCAACGTCTACGCCCGGCAAACCGTTCAGCCGGGTGAACCGCTGGTTCACAAACGCCGGAGGATCCAAGTGTGCCACGAACAATCTTTCACCAAAATTGATCGGCATTACCAATTCTGCCATGGAATGGGTCTGCATTTCGTACCAGAACATTCCCCGTCTTGCTAAAACTTCAGGCAGGGGGCGGTTCTGTGTGTTTGTTTCTGCCTCAAATCGTCGGATCCATTGAAGTGCCCCAACGTTCTGCATTTCTTCTAGTTCTTCAATTGAGGTGGAACAGCAGAATGCCTCTTTGCCAGCAGTTGCCATGATCCTTGATATCTCGGTAGGCGACTTCAAGACAGGCTGAATATATTCTTTTTCAATGCCGTGGTCGCCAACAGGGTAAAACATCTCGTCCCATCCCCTTCTTTCTCCACGTTGGATCGTGCATAAATTGCGCAGTGCCGTTAAGGGCAACTCTCGTGTCCAATCACAATCAATAAAATGCGCATTATGCCCCAGCCCCCTTTTTCTCAAAACATCCAGTTCACTTCTTTGGACAGATCGAAGACTCATATTCTCATCCTTCGCCTGTCCTAGTTCAATCTGTGCAGAAGTAACAGAAATTATTTCATGCGAATCGGTGATCTCCTGCAGGGGCCGTTTCAGAACAACGAAATCAATTGATTCATCCGATTTCTCTCCATCGTCCCTTCTTTCCATTACGACTAAGTTGACAACCACTTTACTGTTTTGAAACCATCGTCCTGCCCCAGATGTGATAATAGATTTAATCGTATAGTATCGAAGAATAAGTTCGTAGAACGCCTCTCCCCACTCTGTAGAAAGCCATGCATTTGAAACGATGATAACCAAGCGCCCCTGTTTAGACAGAAGAGAATGCAATACAAAAGGAAAATAGGCTGCAATATCCGCTCTGCGCGGAAGCTGAATTGGTTGTTCACGCAACAATTCGGTTACTTGGTTTATGCCAAGGTCATAGTGACCCCGACCATCTTGTGATACGAATGGTAGGTTGCTTGCTATGGCATTGAAACTACCAAGCGATTCCTCGAAGCTACTACCATCACTTGGATTCTGGAATTCAATCCCTAACTTGGGATCAAGAAGGAAAGCGTCCTTGCAGAAAATCCGTAGCGGAATGTCCATCAACGACGGTTTGACCATCGCTAAAGCTGCAATTTGGGTCGCTTGAGGATCCAAATCTCCTGCAAGTACAGTCGCAGCCGCCTCCATTGGCGGTATGTTTGCTTCTAACTTAGATTCAAGTGCAGCACGGGCAATTGTTCCACTACCACAGCATGGATCCAATATTCTGTCATTAATAATGTCACGGAGGGCCAGTGCTACCATTATTTTTGCAAGGGCCGGTGGAGTAGCATATTGGCCTCGTACTTTTCTAATAGCCGTCTCAACAGCTATCTCAAGGACAACGGAGAGCTGCGTTTGATCAATGGAACCGATACGTAAATCTCTCAATAGCCTGTTGAACTGCGTTAGCTGATACCATGGTCTTTGAGAAACGATGGACAAGCCAACGCTGTCAGAGAACACCGTCCAGAAGTTACAGCCACGGGATAGATCCCGAAACATTTCAAGAGCATCGGATGGCGAGATATCTTCTGTTATTTGAGTTACGATACTCGCCCTCATGTCTCGACTCTGAAGAACATGCGCAAAGAGAAATTTCCCAATCCAGTTATAAAGGTTGGCTTGAGCAAGAACCTGGTACTTGCTTTTATGCCAGTACTTGTATTCTTGTCTGTATTTTTGCCACCACATGGTTATTTCTGCCCTCAACGTAGAGTTACAAAGCGCATTCTGTTCCAGGGCTTTCGCAACCTCCGTCGTGTTAGCCAGGATAAGGTCCTGAATACCGCCGGTCCTATAGGTGTCGACGAATGGCCTGCCCTCTAAGGATCCATTCTCAAACAGAGCATTCAGGTCGGAGATGATTTTATCAGCAAGTTGCTCCCAGTCACCGCGGTTTCTAAGAACACTTTCTCGGTCTAAAATATGATCCAAGGTAGGCCATTGTTTCAGGAGCAAATACTGATTTGCTCCAGCTCTGCATGCATAGAGGCGAGCGCACGAAACATTCCATAACACAAAGCTGTTAAGACCTAGGGCCTTTGCTTTTTTTACAGCATTTTGATAAAAGTCATTGTCGTTAATGCTCGTATCAGGAAGCTTAAGCTCCCAGCCCTGAAGGATAATAGCCGTTGACTGATCACCAAATAACAGTACATCGGGGAACAGACTTCCACCTTCGGATCGGATCGTCTGCTCACCCCCTGCATCTCTGATCGCCCGATTTTCTGCACGAACTCGGCCCTTGATATGGGCAATCAGATCAATTGCCCATGATCTTTCGTTGTAAGATACGCTGGGCATTACCAGGCGGTTTGCTCGCTATCAATTCAATCCGTTGCCCACATCAATCATGCAAGAATCATCAACTTGGCCCATTCTAGCGCTGGGTTGTATCGTTGACAAAAGAGGGGGAGGAGATTCTTTTTGTGCAATCATACTTGCAACTTGAGAGAGTCTGTCACTGGCCACTTTCAGATAATCAATTTGTTCATTTTTGAAAAGATGAACTTCTTCGTTTTTCTCAATGCCGATATACCTAGTGCTTGGCAGAAAATAGCTGTTTTTTGAATTTCGACTCAGTAGAAATTGGGAGGTTTCCTCAATTTTCCCCTCGACATGACGAACTTTGGAGGCCCCGTGTCCATTCGGTCCCTTTCGCGTCCGTTTTTGGCTTTGTTCTTGTCGTGTTGCAATGCTATATCCGTAGATTTCGTGCAGTCTGAACGTACCTCTGCCATCCGCGTCGAACGCGCGGTCATATCTTGACTCGACTTCAGAGATCTCCTACGCTGCACGCCGTCGGCGTTTGGCACGTTTCAGTTCTTGGCTGAGAACCAGACGTCCCAACCGGTGGAGATTGGCCGCCAGGACGGCGGTAGCTACAACCCGCTCAAAGCTCTCTGGGCTCACTTCACGTACCACATCCCATCCTCGTTGGCCTAAATTATTCAGTGCAGATTCCACTGCCGAATGTCCTTTGCGTCCTTGTTTGAACGAGTCCGTTGCCTGACGTTCCTGCTCCTCTTTCGTACAGCGCCCCTTCTTCAGCGTTGCGTTGACCTCTAACAACTGATCCAATTCGTCAAACGTTTCTGGACTGTAAAACCCCCGATCCAACGAACAACTCCGAGCGTCTGGGTAGATCGCCTGCGTCGATTTAATCAAGGATACGGCCACATCCTTGTCCGTCCCGGTCCATATAATTTCGTATCCCAAGACAAATTGATGCTCATCCTCAATCATCGCAACCGGAACCCCTAACTCGCATACGACGCCGACTTTGCCTTTCTTGATCCAACACGTATGCGGTTTGAAAATAGACATCACCTTCTCCTCGGAAGGAATCGTTTCTCCCCGCAGAATGCGACGATCAATTTGGTCTGCAAATTTCGCCGCATAGGCGACCAATTCCACGATCCGAACCTTTGCACTCTGCAGCTGAGCCAGCTGTTTTGCATCCAAGCCAGAAGGTTGACCCACATGGTTCTGATCCATGGGCGACGTAAGAAATGCATCCAAATCGCGAAGCAGTTGTTCCGCTTTCTCCCGAATCTTGCAACAGTACGCCAGGTATGCTTCTACCCCCTCGTGGTTGGATTTGTACTGCCGAGCCGTGCGGATGGATTGAAATAATTTGTACGTCTCTCGCTGAAGATAGGCATGTTGCCGCCAGCCCCTAAGCCCCGACTGCTTCGATACCCGTACACACTTGCGGATCATACACCGAATCGTATCCCACATCAGACGCACATCCGTGGGAAACTCAACATTCGTCTTGACGACTTTGGAGTCTCCTCGTGTTTTCAACAGTTCTCCCTCGGTGTGCCCTACGGCTTGGTGCCCCTGTTTCACCACCAGAGCATTTATCTGCCCAAGAAGCTCCGGAGACAGGCCCGACACATTATCCTGGATGGTCTGACGGTTGTACTGCGTGTCGTCAGCATCGCTGTGTCCCATCATCTGGCGAAGGGACTTTAACCCATTGGCCAATACCGCCAGACGATCATAGTCACAGTGGATCGCTTGACGCAAGCCCGCCAATACCACGATCCTCCACAGGTCCATCCCCGGACGTCCACGATCCTTGCGGACCCCAGGATTATAGCCGGAGTCCATCAGATCAAAAAGCTGTTTACGGGTCCGAGGATTCTTGAAGATCTGTTGGACCCCATACAGATAGGCAATCACATCGTCCCGACTCTTGAGATCCAGCTCAATCTCCTCAATGGGAACGGTGCCAATCGTCATTTGAGCTTGAAAAACCTTACGCATGTGAAAAAGAGAAATGGTTGAAGATTCAACGCCCAAGTCCAAACAGGGTTAACCTTTTGCCCCCTAAAAGATGCGAAGAATTCTGCCTTAGGGGACCAGATCCCCTGTAATCTCCCCAAATCCCCCCAGAAATTACCTGAATCCTAAAAATTCGCAACCAAAACGATTCTCGAAAACTACTCCATAGACCTTGAATCAAAGATTATTGGCCATTTTTGGTATTTTCTGCCCAGCACTACCTACAGTCTTCCATGGCGGCGGCCACTAGAAAGCTACCGCTCCCAAACGCGTTATCAAGAACGAGACCACCCTTTGGAGTAAATAGTCGAATCAGATATCGACCCAAAGCGACGGGTTTTTGGGTGGGATGCCATACCCGCCCTCCAGTTTCACTTTCAGCAGTCTTGCAGTATAATGCGTCCGTTGGAAAACGCTCACCAGAACTCTTTACCTGCACAGGTTTGAAATCGCCATAGCTGCCTGTATATTGATCCTTACGTGTACCTTTATCATACGGGTCTCCCAGCCACATAACGGGGCGATACTGTGGCTGTTTAGCATAGAATATGCAGATATCCTCGTGCTGCCTAAGGGGTTGTCGTCGAGCATTCAAGAAATTTGTAGGCTTGCTTTTTACCCAAACGAATTTATAGCGGAACCATTTCTCATTGCTGAGGATGAGTTTAGCAGTAAATACTCCTTGGGAAGTTAAGGCAATTACACCTCTAGGTTTAATGATTCTGCGATAGGCTGCCCACAATTGATCAAGAGGAATCTGGCTGTCCCATTTATTCTGAGTGGTACCATAAGGCAGGTCACATAGGATCATATCAACGGACTGATCTTCTATGCCTTCCATTAATTCAATGCAATCTCCCTGGTGCAGGCCATTCATCGAAAGGTCAGTCCCTCCATGCTCCCCTGGTGCTCCAGCCTGGAGAGATGGGTTTTTATCTAACTGAGCGCCATTATGCTTATCAAGTTGATCTTGATTTTGTTCTGAATACTCGGCGGATCGTCGCATATGTCCACTTAAGTGTTTACTTCGTAATTCGAATACTTATTTCGGCTATCTAAATTCTAGTGATTCCAATACGATTGTGACAAACCACGCCATGGTTTGACCATCGTTTGTACTTCAATGAACGTACCGCCGGGACCACCGAGCCTCTCTTCATGCCTACTATTTCTCAATAACCCGACATACTGTCACTTTCCGACACAATGCAATGGACAGCCTCTGCATTGAATATAGTGAAGAGCCAACAATAAATACCCACAATCCGGCTTAATAACCACCTTGAATTCATCAATGAAAACCTAGGTAAATTCCACTGATCCTCTTAGTACATGGATTGAGTGAGACACGTTGCGACCGGAGTTGGTGAAATGACGTAATCTACATCGGCCACGTTCGAGATATCCGAGGTGCCCCTAATCTGCTTGTTATCCAGCTATCTCATCGGCGGTTGCTAAAATGACGGCTCGTGCGAGTCCAGTTTGCGATCCGATGATTCCGAGGTGTTGCCATGCAACGATGAACTTCACGGCCAAATAATCATGGATGTCACCGCCATGTTCCTGAAGAACTTCAATGGCAGAATCGCGTGCCGCCGTCATACCCACTATGCATGCAGTGTTGACATGATAGCGAAAGAAGTTCGGGAAGCATTTCTTGAGACAGTCTATAGTAGCCTGCTCTACGGAAAGTGCTTTTTGAAAGGCCGCGCACATTTTGTCGTCTTCAAATTGACGAACCGGGCCCAGGTAGAGTGCGAGTTCGTACCTAACCAAGTCTATCGCGGGATGGCCGGGACCTGATGCTGCAAAATCAATTAGATGCACTTCGCTCTCGCCTCGGATCAGAATATTTCGTAGATGGATGTCCCCGTGTACAACGGCCGATCTTTCCATCCTCCTAACACGCTCTGTAGCAATCTCCAGGGCTCTCACAGCACAGTCATTTAGCCCCCACGTGAAGCCCTGCTGATTCAATGCATTGAGGTGCGTAGCGGGGGGATTGACGGAGGCTTGGAGATCGTTGTTTTGCGAGGGCGTAAGTTTATTCAACTCAGTCAAGGTTTGTGCTATACGCTTTAGTGCCTTCACCAAGAATATTCTTTCTTCCGATACCTCGGTTGAAGAATTCTGGAACCATTGTTCGTTCCAAAGGTCACCCAACCGCTCCTCAAGGGGTCTTGCCGGAGTCTCAGGGTCTGAATCAGCACGAACTAGGTTAAAGAAGATGACAGCAACCTCACCGTGAAAGTGACACTCAGGGCTAAGTTCTCTATTCCATTGCTTTATGAAGCTCTGAAATCGTTGCATCTCCTCTAACGCATAGTCTTTACAAGTGACCTTGGCCACGAATGTTTGAATTGCACCGCAGCTCACTGTCACTAGTCTTGCTCCAGACAATCCTCCATGTAGAAAGCGAACCGTCATGGGTTCAGATCCCATTTCTGAATCTGGGCTCTCCGCCCGTGTTCGGGCTCGAGCGGCTGCGACGAGTAGCCGAGCCTCGGTTAATGTTAAATCACCCAAAACGAAAGATGTAGACTTATACGCTTGTAGCAATTTTGCGGCATTTTCGAAGAAGGACAACTCCGATTCACGAATCCTTCTGTCCGGTTGAAACGAGATGGCATCGCCTGGAACGGAGATGCCAAGCTGCCGCTCTTTTTTGATGATTTTACGTACCCTATCAGGGGGGACAAGTAGTTGGGGAACGTCATGTACACGAATCGCTATGAAGCTGGAATACCGGGCGAGATCCTTAAATAGATTAGTTTGGGCATCTGGATCAAGGACTACTAGCACTGACTGGTCAATTACACATCCACACACTCCAGTGTTCGTAGCCAACATCTCTCCCAGTTCATCGTAGGTTTTTACAATCATAGGATACAACCCGGCATTCGTAAGCAGCTTTCGGTTGGGGTCCTGATGATCAGGATGTGACAAGAATAGAACTATATTCCTTTCAGTTTCTCCTGAAGCACCGAAGTCGCGCTTCATCTCTGAAGGTGGAGCGTCCCGCGCCTTTTCCTGGACGGGAGCCAAGGCTATACTTTCGGATCTGTAAACTTCTGGGCGAATGCTGTCAGGAATAACATTGGCCGCGGTCACACGGAAATGAGCCGGGAATTTACGTGCGGTTTGAGCAAGTGACAAGAAATACTGGTTCTGGTGTAATGGTACGCGTAGCAATAGTCTTTCTAGGCGGTACGCCTGTGTACGCTCAGAGAGATGGGGATTTTGACTAAGAGCCTCCACTATGTCACATACGAGACGCACAGTAAAGTCTATTTCCCGGCTCTGTAAGAAATCCGATACTAGCGCATCTTGAGCTATCCGATCAGAATCACCCGCAACGTGCGCGATGAATTCATCGCCTGTCATTATGACTCTGTCATCTCATCGTTCGATTCATCCAGGAGCGTACCATAATAGCGTTCACGTCTGGCAAACGCTTCCGCTCCCCCCTCCAAGAGATTGAGAATCTGTTCTTTCTGACTCGCCACATTTCCGGTTAATGCGGGAGATGCCTTCGTTGGATCTTTCATGCTCATCACTACCACTCTCTCCGCATCGCCAAGTACAGGTATATTGGCATTATGAGTAACAAATATCAATTGCCGCTCGGACTTCAGTTCGCGAACGGTATCAATCAGCGATTTGAAGATGAAGCTATTGTCCAGATCGTCTTCCGGTTGGTCAAACAGCAGAGGATACGGTAACGGTCTTAGAATGATCGGCAGGAGAGCGGTCGCTCGCTGTCCCTTGGAGAGCGTTCCAACTGCCTTGGGCTTCCCATTATCAAAGAAGGTAACGTTCAAGTGATCTGCGGGCCTCTCTTTTTCCAAGTCATACAATTCGGGATGGTCGCCAATGTGAGCGATGACCCGAGTCATCTGTCCTAGGTCGCGTTCGAGAAGGTCTGCGAGCCGCTGTGCATCACCCGCCTCAACTAAATCAATCAATGCGCTGGGCTCAACATGCTCTGCGATGGAGCGTGCTACATCGTCTTGCGATCGAATCCTGGAACCGCCCAGCAGTTTCTGTAGGCGTTCAACATACGCGTGACCATTCCATGATGAACCTAGTGAGAGTTGCACGGTGTCTCCGTGGTCAAGGTTGATGGAATCAATTTCTGCGATTCTCAACTTATATAGTTTGCCATCAATTTGTTCTAGTTGGGCACGCAATTCCCGCCGCTTGTTGAGTAGTTCTGTCTCCTCTGTACGTTCATGTTCCATCTTAGCCCGCAACTGCTCCAAGTGTTCTAATTGTCGCTTCAGGCCCTTTTCTTTCTTGAGTGACTCATTCACGACTTGTTCCTGCTGCCGTAATCGATAGTACATCTCGCTCGCTTCCTCAAAGCGTTGCTCAAGAGCATTAATGAGCAATGCTAAGCGTATAGAACCGACCTTTTCGGCTCCAGTCATAATTTTATCAACGGCATTAGCCAGTTCTTCCAAACGTTTTGTTACATCTTCCGAGAGGTTTCCCCCATCTATTTTGATATCAGCAATAGACTCGGCGATTTGATGCCCTAGTGCCCGAACACTATCAATGCGTTGAACAAAGTTTCCCTGATCAATTTCTATGCTCTTTAGAGAGTCAAGAACTCGTTGGCGGTCTTCGTGGGCTTTTTGCTCTGCTTCTAATTCTGGACTCGCGAGGGGGGCTTCTTTTTGGAGTTGATCAAGCTGGACTTGAACCGAAGAGAGTTGGGTGACTTCGTGATTCAGTGTTGAGATCTGATCACGGGATTTGCGGAGATCTAGCCCATAGCAACTCAACTTATGGGCTATCTCCCGACGACTCACATTTAGTTTTGCCACTTTATTTTTGTGCGGACGGTCAATCAATGCAAGACGCAATGCATCATTATCCTCTTCGGCGATTCGTTGAAGGTCTCCCTGAGAAAATATCTCAATTTCGTGAAGAAGGTCACGGCTTGTGTGTTCGCGAACCCCATCAACAAAGATTCGTGGTTCTCCACCTACTTCGCGCTCAAGCGTGACATCTTGCTGTGAATCGGATTCATTAGATATCCCAAGTTCACACTTTACACTTCCGGCACGGAGCGTGGCCTTGATGATCCCAAATGTTGGAAGACTCTGGTTGCCATTATTCTCGTCTCCGACGAGAGTGGCAAGCCTGGCGTTGTCTGTTTCGAACACGAAACGGATGCTCTCAATGAGAGTGGACTTGCATGTGCCTCGGGTACCGATGATGCATGTAAGTTTAGATCCGAATTTAACGGGGCAGTCCTCTAGAAAACCCGATGATGTTGATATTTCTTTCAGGTAGGTACCCATAGTAGGTCAGAGAAATTGTTGGGGTTCATCGTGCTTAAGCCACAGTCCATGACCGGGTAAACACTAAAACCTTTTTGGAGGGGAAATGTGCTCCGGTGCTTGTGTTTAATCTCGCCGCTGTGTACCCATTTGTCTGACGGTGGCTGATCCGCTCTTCAGTTGCCTTTAGTGGGTACGGGGCATCGGAACTGTTAGTGGCGTAAGACACTGGTTGTGCTTAGATCATCCGCAAACGGGAAGCGTTGCACAAAAGCTTAGAGATAGAACCCTAATCGTATGGATACTCTTTTCGCAAGAAGCGACTTCCCTGACCATCTGTTTACCGTTCCCAGTTTAGACTTCGGCAACGATCTCTTCTGGCATCGCATCAGTGGGCTATGGTTTAGGTTGGGGGAATATATTATTGATTCTCAATCTGACAAAAGATTCCTGCAACCGGTGATTCTGAAGCAAACTATGTTGCTTGAACCAGGCTGCTTCGCGGATATCTACGATGAGATAGGCTGGATACCCAACGTATTGGATAGACTGGGGAAACCCAAAAATTATATCATGGGAAGTGGGCAAGGGAAAGAGTATGGGTACGATCCATTTTACCGATTCAATATAGGGTCAATATCATGTGAGCCCTTGGTGTTTAGATGCCATACGAATTCCAAAGTTGAGCTATTTATCAATCCTGACCTCCAATTATACCTTGAACTGGAGGAAATAACACCTGGCATTTGGTGGGATCCTAGACGTGGCGAAGAGGTTCTGAAGCGCAAAATAATTGAGTCTGAATGCCTCCAGGTCATAGAGATTCGAACGAATCATCTACGTAAGTATTTACAAGCACGCCAACAGGCTTTGTTGGTTGGACATTATCGTCTCTCGTATCTCCCCGCTCCTTCACAGGAAATCCTGGATACCTTTAGAGCAGAAAAATTCGAGGAAGGCTCACCTGATGAGGGTAAAAAGGTCATTGTCCAGAATTTCGGACCAATTGACGAAACTAGAGAAGAACCATACATAGGGAGATTCCTGCACTTGTGGTTTGAGATCCAACCTCCGAAGATCAACATTGATGATCCGTGGGCAGAAGAGCCACCTTTTGATCCTTACGAATTTACTCTTCCCACCCAAAAGGGGGCTGTGGCTCCAGCCCGTTTCAGATATCACGAAGAAAACAGGGAACGGGAATACGACGGGGTAGCTCTACCTGTTGCTTTTTTTAAAACCTGACATTGGCAAAAACGTTCTGTATCTTCGTGATATGGAACGTGCACCGTCCTCCATATTGTCCTGTTTACGCGCCTCGCCTTGCGGCTTGAACGAGGTTTTACAGTCTCATCGGTCCTACGGGCGTACTGCACTGGCCCGTAAAGTGTGTGAGGTCTTCGGATTTTACAGTGCAACTGGAAAGCTCCGCACGGCAAGTAGTTTACAGGCATTGGCGGTGCTGGAACGGGAGGGGCAATCAAGCTCCCTGCTTCCGATCCGCGCCCCAATCGTCCGAACGCTCGTTTGCTTCCAGATCCGGTCTCGTCTCCCATTGATGTGCCGGATCGACTCGGTACCCTAAAGGGATTACGGATTGAACGCGTACGGACTCGGGATGAGTTGGCCCTTTGGAATACCTTGATGGCCCATGAGCACCCGTTGGGGGTGACCAAGTTTGCTGGCATTCAGAAGAAATATATATTCAACAGTGACCATGGCTATCTTGGGGGGATTGGATTTGCGGCGGCCGCGTTATATTTGGCTGCGCGGGATATGTGGATGGGCTGGTCATCCGAGCAGCGGGAGACGTATCGGTCCCACGTAATGGGTCTGAACCGTTTTTTGATTCGTCCAGACGTTCGGTGCAAAAACCTGGCCAGCCATCTATTGTCTCGCTCTTTGCGGCAGATGAAAGCAGATCTGTACGAGGAGCACGCAAAGCGGATTTGGGTGGTCAAGACCTTTGTGGATCCATCGTACTCGGGTAGTTGTTTTCTCGCAGCAGGATTCCACAAGGTGGGGCAGACGATCGGACGAGGCCGTCATGCTTCCACGAATGCGTGTACGCGGAGCAAAAAGGCGGTCTTGTTGTACGAGTTTTCTTGTGGATGGCGAACCCAGTTGGGCGTTGCTCCTGCACCGATCTACCCCACTTTGGAGATTCATGAAGGCCTTGATGGAGACCAGTGGTCTGAGCATGAGTTTGGGGAGGCGGATTTGGGGCATCGGAGTCGGACCAAGCGTTTAGTCACCAGTGCCCGTTTGCTGAGTCGTGTACCAGGAGAACCAATTACTGCGAATCTTGAGATGGATCGTTCCGCGGTGGCCGGCCATTACCGATTTATTGAAAATCCCGACACGACGGCGGTGACACCGGAACGGATTCTGGCCCCCCATCGCAGCCGGACCGTGGAACGAATTCGTGGAGAGAAGACGGTTCTGTGCGTGATTGACGAGACCAAGATTTCCTATAGTACCCGTCCAGCGTGTGATGGACTGGAGGTGGTGGGACGGAATCAGACGACTTCGAAAGCGGAGGGCGTCCGGTTGCACGCCACCCTAGCGGTGAATGATCGGGGACTTCCTCTGGGCGTACTGCGCTGCGGATATCGCCCCTCCGATCCGTCAAGCAAGTTTCCAGACCGGCAACGATGGGAGGATGCAGTCGACGATGTCGTGGAATGTGCGAAAGACGTTCGGCGTTCCACGCGAATGGTGGTGGTCATTGATCGGGAGGGAGACAGTGCCCCCCTGATGGAGCGATGTCTGCGCAGTCAGCGCGTGGATGTGTTGGTTCGTGCAAAGCATGACCGGGTTCTCCCGAATGGGAAAAAGCTTTTTGGACTGGTTCGAGGACTCAAGTCTTCCGGCGAGATAGCGGTTCCGGTTCAGCGATTGAGTCGTCGGGTCAAGTCAGGCCGGGTTCTGAATCAGGGACGGGAAGGTCGGGATGCATGTATGGAGGTCCGTTTTTGTGCAGTAGAGCTGCCCTGCGGTCGGATGAATGCCGTCCAGATCCGGGAAATCAACCGCTCGTCCGGTGCACTGGAATGGATTCTGTTGACCAGCCTTCCCGTGAATACATTTGAGGACGCGAAACAGATCGTAGAGTATTCTCTGTTACGATGGCGGATTGAAGATACCTTCCGAGTTCTGAAAAGTGGATGCAAAGTGGAAGAATTGCAGATGCAGTCGGCCCGTGCACTTCACCGTGCGGTGACCATCTATATGGTGATTTCCTGGCGTTTGCTGTTACTGGCGCTTCTGGGACGTGAGGTTCCCAATTTACCGGTGGAGGTGATGTTTACCAAAATCCACCTGCGCGTTCTGAATAATTTAGCAGTGGAACATGATTTACCGAAGCCAGACACGATGGCATCGGCAGTCCTGTTGGTTGCACTTCTGGGCGGCTATCAAACGGGCAAGAAACGTCCACCGCCGGGGGTGGAGGTCATGTGGCGTGGCTACCGGCGCCTGGAAGTGGGTGCCATGTGTGTGTCGCTGGATAGGAAACATCACGACCGGGCTCCCCCCTAGTCCTCCGAATATCTGGAACTTGTGGGAAGGCAGAACCTGGGGCAGGAACTGAATTGAGACGCTCGTGCGGGGGTGGTGTGTTAATCTGGAAGACTGCAGAGACCGATTCCCTAACTCCGCAAAAATGGAATTCGCTCCCCGCAAGGAACGCTCACGCCTCAGATAAAACGACTCAAAAACGGATCCAGGTTAAGAAGTGCAAAAAATGAAGGCTTTCAGATAAAATCAATTATGTCAAGTATTATATTTGAGCAAACAGGTAGGGGTAGCTTGCGACTTTAACCAGGATATCTATTTTAAACAAGAAGTGCTCTCAAAGTACGAAAGAGATTCTAGATGTGAGGTTAGGGATAGTGGCGCGGTTATCTGTCAAGACTACTGGGGGCTGCAAAAAAGTGTTTCAAGGATTGGCAATGACTTCCTCCGTACATGGATTGGTGATTTTGCTAAGGAACTTCCTTTTGAAGAGTGGACGTACTGGAAGCAATTTGCTGTTGAGTCACCAAGTTCGGAAACTTTAAGGGCGATTAATGAAGAGCCGGAGATACCATCTGAAGTCAATTATTTGATCCAGAACCTGAATATGCTGAGCGGGGCTTTGACAAATCTGGCCCATGCCATGGATGTTCCGGTTCCGTCTTCATTTTGGGGTGGCTCCGGCGAGAGCCTTGCGGCCCGCAGTCTCAAAAGGGTTTATCCTACGACTGCCAGTGATGACGAGTTTTTGGAGAGAGCGACACTCATATCTACGCTGGTTATTGAGGGCTTAGAGCCCAAGGCGCTACGACAGCTGTGCCGAGCGTGGGGGAGTGATTTTTACAAAGGTAATAATGGAGAATCACTGGGTTCTCGACGACTCTTGGAGCGAATTACATTCTCTGCATTGTTGATGGAGCAGTTACAGGCCAATGTGTCAGAAATCCCCAAGCTTGTGAAGCAAGTTGAGGGACAATCAACTCGCAGACGCGACTCTGATCTGTAGATTGAAATCGAAAATTTATATGAAAGAATGCGGGACGACTTGGCTCCGCTGGTATTTCTCTATAATTTACGGACTCATGGTGGACTTGCTCATCGACTCAATAAAAAGAAGGCAGCTACGGCCGCAAAGAAACTCGGCTTGCCTACAGAGGATAGGCGTCGAAGTCATTTTTTAGACTTCATAAAGCTGGTTGCCACAAGTGTTAATCAAGCAAATGATTACTTGGAGGTCGCTGCTGGCGAATACATGGGCTGTCAACTTTCTAAGCGCCGCAAGAACTAGTTTCTCAATGTAGGGTGTTACGGAAAAATAATAGTCCACCACCCAGGCCACCACTGAACACATCCAGGTCGCCGTCTGTGTCAATGTCTATAAACGCAGGGACTGCAAGGATCGGCAGCGGAGCAGGAAGTGTGCCGGATTCAATAAATTCAGGGATCTCTGCAGTGCCTTCATTGATGTAGAGGGCGGCCCCATCAGCCTCACGGCCCAGGATCAGATCCTGATCTCCATCTCCGTCCAAGTCGGCAAAGCGGGGAACACTTCGTCGCCCAACGTCAATGCCTTCGAATTTGTCGCTGACGAGTTCAAATTGCGGTGCGCCGGCATTGCCGGTATTGCGGTAAAAATTCAAATCTCCCGATGACTCGCCAATAAAAAGGTCTAGATCGCCGTCCGCGTCAATATCTACAAGGGCAGGTGTGCTGTTACTGCCGCGGGTAAGCGTTACGGTATTACCTTCGTCCAGCACAAAATCAGGCACACTCGGGGTCCCGTCATTTCGGAAATACAAACTGCCCTTGTTCCAGGTGCCAACCAGCATATCCAAATCCCCATCCGCATCAAGGTCTCCCACAGCAGGTGCAAGGTTGTAGTGTCCCCCGATGGGAAGCGACGATCGCTGTTGCCAGCGAAGATGTCCAGGCACAGAAGTGTTTTCGAAGTAATGGATGGTGGCGGTATTAAAATCATGCGTTGAGATCTTGTTGGAGATGAGAAGGTCCGGATCTCCGTCTGCGTCCAGATCTGCAAATACAGGGTAAGAGTCTGCGCCGACATCAATCCCGGACAACAACGTTTTCGTTTTTAGCACAAGCC
This sequence comes from Rhodothermales bacterium, assembly GCA_965116685.1. Taxonomy (GTDB): domain Bacteria; phylum Bacteroidota; class Rhodothermia; order Rhodothermales; family Bin80; genus Bin80. Next base: position 2,684,884 of record OZ220707.1, read on the forward strand.
CCTCTGGTGTCGGATCCATGTAGTAGAGATTGTCCACGGCAGACGTATTCGGGTTGAATGCGCCGCCAAGTACTCCGAAAATCAGTTCAGCGGTGTCATCTCCATCAAGATCCGCAAAGAGAATGGAATTGTAGCCGCTGGTCTTGATTGGGTCGTCGGGTGGATAGGCAATCGGTTCATTGCGAAGGTTCGGCTCCGCACAGGTTCCGGTATTGGAAATCAGTAAAATGCCGGCCTCGAAAAAATCCCCCCAAAAGAGATCTTGATCACCATCCTGATCAATATCATGGAACGAAAGAGCATTGGCACCGTGTAGAGTAGCAAACATGCCAAGAATCTCTATGTCCTCAAACCGCTCGGTCACAAGGCGAAATCTTGGGAGCCCGGATTCATCCTTGCCAACAGACTCATAGTGCAGTACCGTCCCGCTGACACGGCCAATAAACAGATCCAGGAGCCCGTCACAGTCTAGGTCAATGATGGTTGGAATATTTTGACGATCCATAAAGAGTGGCTCCCCCTCTGCATCCAGTAATGAATCCAGGGGTGCAGCAAAGGAGGCAGAGGTGGCGGTTCCTTCGTTGCGAAAAAGCCGTACATAACTGAACACGGTTTCGCCGATCAAGTCATAGTCGCCGTCTTGATCCAGGTCAACGAACCGGTACCATTCCCCCACATCCAGGCCCTGATATTGATCACTGCGCCAGGTAAACGAGGGCGCAGTGGTGCTGCCGGTGTTTTCGAAATACTTGATGTGCCCGGTTAATTCTTGGACAAACAGGTCCAGGTCCTGATCCCCATCAATATCAACCAGTTGGGGTCTGGGTAGGTTGAATCCACCATGGAACGGATGGTCAAGAAGCTCGCCATCTGTCCCAAGCACCTCTATCCCATAGATCTCCTGAACGTAGGAAGGCGGAAATGCAACGTGCTCTTGGCGGGCAGTTTCTGTGGTAGCACAGCCGAACAGGAAAGAAAGGGCAAGACCAAGTACGACCCAGTTTCTATCGGGTCCCGAGGCCAGTGGGATTCGGGCCCACTTCAAGCATTTTTGTGATTTCACGAGATTCCGAGTCAATGACTGCAATGATCCCCGGGAGATGACCATCCTGCCATTTGTATCGGCCCGGATAGGCTCCGTTGAGGTTATTATTGGAAATATAGACATTGCGTCCATCCGGTGAGATGGCAGCCCCATGAGGCTCTGAAAGTCCTTCAATGGTTTCTGCAACTTTGCGCTCGGCAACATCCACGACCGTGGCACGATTGCCCATCTTGTTGCCGAACCAGACAAAGTTTCCATCGGGGCTGAACACGGGATGCCATGGTGCCATCCCAACCTGGATGGATCCGTCGGGGACGGGCTTAAATGGGTCCGACAGGTCAAAGAAGAAAAATTTACCGGAGAGTTGCCCTCCCACAACCATCATCTGACCATTTGGTGAGATCGCAAATTGGACCAGTGTGTGCTGCTCTCCCTGGATTCTTTCTAGTGAAATTTCCTCGGTGGCAACGTCGATCACGGCCATCTCATTTTGTGCAAGGCTTCCTACGTACACATGTGTACCGGCTGGATTGACCGAGAGTGCATGGGGGCGGGGAAAGAATACATCCAGTTCTTCAATCTCCATACCACTGCGCTCAACGATGCCAATTCGCTGCGGGGGATTCACGGCTTTCATGGACCGTCCGACAAACAGCAAGCTGTCTACAGGACTGATCATCAACATCCCTGGACGCTCAAAGTCAATTTGGTCAATCAACTCATTATTCCGGTCGAACTTCAATACGGCATCATCCCCGATCAGAGAGATATAGAATGCAGATCCGTCGGGTTCAACGGCGACATGATGAGGCCGGGAATTTTCCGTGAAGCCCAATTTTTGGAGATTAATCGTTCGGACAACCAGATTCGCATCCATATCAATGACTGCGACTTTCGCGGCTCCCTGGATGCATGCATACAGAAGGTTGGACGCATCCGAGTAGGAAATATGCCCCTCGTCATTCGGGGCACCGCGCTCAATCCATTCCCGAACGGTCTGGATATCTTCATTAGTCAACTCTGTGGCATGGACGCTCAGCGGATCTTCGTCGGAGAGGCGGGTGGCCAGACGGATCATTAGACTCCCATCCGGGTCGTAAGGGATGACAACCTCCCCGTGCCTGGATCCCGCCATGATCCCCTCCCATGATTCAATGGAAAGGCCGGTCTCCCCCTCCAGGAGCGGAGAGAATTTTTCCTGGATGATGGGCAGGACATCGCGACTGAAAATGGTCGTTGCCGATTGCGCCAGCGCATTTCCATGAACCAACACCAGCAAAAATGCAATACAAGAAAAACATTTTCTTAGCATACGAATGGGAATTTACCTGCCTATATATCAAGGTTTTGTTTTCGGACAATGAAGAGCCCCTCCCCGATGCCGGTAACGATAATCGTGCCACTGGGGAAGTAAGGGTAATTACTCCAGGATCCTTCAAACCCCGGTTTGTCTGTGCCGATCGGATACGTGTCAAAGAAGCCGATTTCTACTGGGTTGGTGCGATCACTGATGTCAAAGATACGTAGCCCACTCATGTAGTTGGACTGGTACATCACATCTCCCTGAATGTACAGGTTATGATCACTTGAGAGATTCTCTGACGTGAATTCCTTCTCCAACAGGGGGTCGTCCAGGTCCGTGATATTCCAGATGAGGGTTCGCGTCCCCACGACCTTTCCACTCAGCTCATCAATCTCATCGTTCATATAAAAGTACTCAAAGTCGTCGGTGACCCAGCCTTGGTGAGCATAGGATACATTTGGGTATTCCGCTATAGAGAGGGCGACAGGATTTTCTTTATCTGTGACATCCGAGATACTGAGTGCAGTTTCATTTGAGTTGAAACAAATTTCTCGTCCCTGGTGCTCGGTATCCGGTCCTTCATAGATGATGCATTGCGCATCGTGTGAATAGCCCGTACCGGATCGGCCAGTGCTCGGATCTGCAAAGCAGCCGGCAAATTGAGGGGAGAGGGGATCCCGTATATTGACCATGTGTAACCCTCCTCCACAGGTTTCCCCGCCACCACTGCTGCCAACGATATAGGCAAATCCGGTGTCTTCATTGATCACGACATTGTGGGCACTGGCGATGCCATCATAGAGCGCATCTTCTGTGAAGGTGACCGGTGCATCATTGTCTTCACGAAGACGGGTCAAATCAAAGATTTGCATGCCGTGTTCCCCCACATTATCAGCTACGACGAATGCATGGTTGTCATAGACCTTGATATCCCGCCAGGAATTCGGGGTTGCACCTTGGGTCAAGGGTAGGTCTCCTTTCAAGACTGGGTTGGCCGGATCGGTGATATCCACAAAAGAAGTTCCATTGGTTCGCCCGACCAAGGCATATTCACGGTTCGTTTCAGGGTCAACCCAGCCCCAGACATCATTTGCCTGGATGCCGTCGCCTCCTCCAAGATCTTCAATCGTCATAAAGGAGAGCAGGTCCACATTCCCACAGTCAAACTGTCCGGCCATCCCGTCGGTACAGTCTACCGCACCACTTGAGAGGAGTACAACCTCTTTACCGGTTTTCAGGGCATCACTGGAGGACCATTCTCCTGTTTCAGCGTTCATGCTCAGTACGCGAACGCTACCTTTTCCAAGGTTGGAGCCGGGAGCACTGACTACGGCTGCATCCTCTCCAAGGGAAATTATCATACCAAACAGCATATCTCCTGTCCCCGCTTCAATGGTGCCGGTTTTCATCCATTGCATGGAGTTACTATCCAGTTCATAGGACCAGACCGCTCCCATCTGTCCGCCGGCGATGGGTAATCCTGCGAGCAGGGTTGAATGATCAGAACTGAATCCGAGGCCAAAGAGATCAGGGACACCACCAATTTCCGTTTCCAGTATTTGGAGGATTTCGGCTCCCTGCGCACCAATTACAGCCCAGACTAGTTTGCCTGGAGGCGGTAATTGGGTTGGTGCTATGTTGGGGACAATCCCTGGAGCACCCGCGAGGAGCATTGAGCCGGCAACAGCCTGTAGGACGACTCCCAGCCCCTGACCATCAACACTTTCATGATCACCACTCAGGATTTGCTGGCCATGCCACTGACCGTCATGATCCGCAAACTGGTATACGGCACCAGCACCTTCATTGGCACCGGGAGCACCAACATAGACGGCTCCATTGTCTGCAATTGCAATGGACGAACCAAATAAATCCGCTTCCTGCACATTCTCGTGTGTCAGCATGCCTGCCTCTTCAAAACCATCTTGTCCACGCATGTAAACAGACACGGAACTGGTGGCATTGACACCGGTCATGCCACTTGTAGCAAGCATGGTTCCCGAAAAGGCAACGCTCCCACCAATGGGAGACTCCGCTGAGCCGAGCAGCTTTGCAACTTCTTCCCATTCACTGGTTTCGCTATTTTGGGCAAAGATGTAAACTGCACCACCAGTTCCTTCTAAAGAGGGTGCGCCGATTGCAAGATGGTCTCCGTTGGCAACGATCTGGTAGCCAAACGCATCCGTTGCTGTAGCATCCGAGGCCATGAGTTCACCGGCGACTTGCCACCCCTCTTCGCCACCTGTGGATTGATAGATGTACACGACTCCCGGCTGGTCGTCATCGGGCACGGGGTGCCCTACCAGTACGGAATTTGCGATGGTCTCGGTCGCAAGGCCGAGCGCATTCATCTGGGCATAAGCCGCAGGTGGCACGGCGAAAAGCAAGAAGAGAGAGAAATATTTCATGACGGAATTGGTCATTGGGTTAACAGAATCAAGTTTGCTGTTACGATTTTGACGGATATAGGATGCAAAAAAATAAATCAGGATTCCTTCTGTAGCACTAGGAAGGCGAGTGGAGGGAGCGTCACGACGATGCTTAAGGGGCGGCCATGACATGGAACGGGTATGCTCTCCACGCGCCCCATGTTGCCCATGTCACTTCCTCCATACAGGGATGCATCACTATTTAGGCGTTCGTGCCAGTGCCCTTCTTTATCAACGCCAATCCTGAAATTCTCTCGCGGAACCGGAGTCATGTTCAGAGCGAACACGATGCTTTCGGAGCCCTGCTTCCGCTCATAGACAAGAATCGAGTCACTGACATGCTCGCCAATCCATGACCAGCCGTCCGGGCCATCGTTCCAGAGAGCGGGACACTCCAGATACAGAGTGTTTAGATCTTTCACGAGGCGCAGGATACCGCCATGCAGGGGACTTTTGATCAGATCCCAATTCAATGGGTGGTCATGATTCCATTCATGGGTTTGGGCAAACTCGCTCCCCATAAAGAGCATTTTTTTGCCGGGATGCCCGAACATGTGTCCTAGGAGGAGTCGGTAATTGGCGGCTTTCTGCCACTCATCGCCCGGCATACGATCCCAGAGGGATCCCTTACCATGAACGACCTCATCATGCGAAAGAGGAAGTACATAGTGCTCACTGAATGCGTATACGAAGGAGAAGGTCAGCAGGTTATGGTGGTACTTGCGATGCACCGGATCCTCACACATATAGTCGAGCACATCGTTCATCCAGCCCATATTCCACTTGTACATGAAGCCGAGTCCCTGGTCGTAGGTTGGAGCGGATACCCCTTGAAAAGCAGTTGATTCTTCGGCAATGGTAAAGGTACCGGGGAAATGCGAATAGACGGCCTCGTTGGTTTTCTTGAGGACATCAATCGCCTCAAGGTTTTCACGCTCACCATACATATTTGGAGCCCACTCATCGCGTGAATAATCCCGGTACAGCATGGAAGCAACGGCATCCACGCGCAAAGCGTCGATGTGGTACTTGTCCAGCCAGAAGAGTGCGTTCGAGATTAGGAAATTCCGTACCCCGGTTTTGCCATAGTCAAAAATATAGGTTCCCCAGTCCGGGTGGTAGCGCATTTTAGGGTCATCGTACTCAAACAGGGTGGACCCATCGTAATAAACCAACCCTTGTGGATCCGTAGCAAAGTGGGCGGGGACCCAGTCGATGATCACGCCAATCCCCCGCTGATGGAGCGTGTCAATCAGAAACATCAGATCTTCGGGAGAGCCATATCGGTACGTCGGGCAGAAGTATCCGACCACCTGATACCCCCAGGATCCATAAAAGGCGTGCTCCGCAACAGGGAGCAGTTCAATGTGGGTAAAACCCAGGTCGCTGACGTGGTCTGCGAGTGGCCCGGCAATTTCCCGGTAGGACAGGGAGGTGCCATATTCTTTATGTTGCCAGGATCCAAGGTGCACCTCGTAGATGGAGATCGGTTTCTCCAGCGTAGCCGCCCCATCCCTCTGGTTCATCCACGCTTCATCCTGCCAGTCATACTGCAGGGGATTCAAAACGGCAGAGAGCCCCTGTACACTGCTTCCCTGGGATTCGGGTGGTTCCATTTGAACTGCAAAGGGGTCACATTTGTCTGCTGTGTACAGGCCGTTCTGGATGTGATACTTGTATCGCTGTCCACTTGAAGCACCAGGAATAAAACATTCCCAGCAACCGCTTCCGGTTCTTTGCATGGGATGCGACTCTGCTTGCCAGTCATTAAAATCCCCAATGACATGAATGGTATCTGCATGCGGTGCCCAGACCGCAAACCAAGCGCCATCTTCTTGTAAATGTCCACCAAGCCGATCATAGCTCTTGGTCAATTCTCCTTGATCCCAGAAGTAGAGATCTTCATCCGAAAGCCACCGGGATATGGGCTGTTTAGGTTTACTTGGCATCTTGGTCACACGAAATAATCAAAATCTGCTTCGGTCCGTACCCGACGAAGAACCTGGAATATTTTTGCAGGCATCACATGTGGGTCCACCCGGATACTGTGGGAGCGCCCCTGCCAGATGTATCGTTCTCCGCCCAAAAAATCAAGCATTTGGAAGGGGGCTTCCGTGGGCAGCTTTAACTCTTCAAGGGGGAGATGGAGTTTCCCTTCCTGAACTTGAAACGGATCCAGGCTCACGACACATACGATCGAGTTCTCGCCTGAATTCTTCCAGTAGGCAAGCATGAGTGGGTTTTGAATTTCCAAAAACTGGAGATTTCGTAATTGCTGCAGAGCAGCATTGCTTTTCCTGATTTGGTTGATGGCCTGGAACAGACCCTGAAGAGAGTTGGGATCATTCCAGTTCCAGGTACGGATTTCATATTTCTCGTTATTGGCATATTCTTCCCGGTCGGGATGTCTCTTTGCAAGAACATGCTCATACGGGGGGCCGTAGATCCCATATACCGGAGAGAGCGTCGCTGCGAGTACGTACCGGATAATGTGTGCGGGGCGCCCACCACTGACCAGGTATTCATGCAGGATATCGGGGGTGTTTGGCCAGAAGCTGGGTCGGAAGTATTCAGCGACGTTGGTGGAGGTGAGTTCCTGAAGATAGTCGGTGAGTTCCTCTTTTGTATTTCGCCATGTGAAGTAGGTGTAGGAGTTATTGAATCCCGATTTTGCAAGCGTATACATGATTTTCGGTCGCGTAAACGCTTCTGCTAGAAAAATCAGATCAGGGTGCTTGGTACGAAGTCGACTCAGGCACCATGTCCAGAACGCCAGCGGTTTTGTGTGCGGGTTGTCAACCCGGAATACACGGACCCCTCGTTTGATCCAGAACTCAAACACTTGTTTGAGTTCTTCCCAGAGTGCCCGCCAGTCCGCACATTCAAAATTCAGCGGATAGACATCCTGGTATTTTTTGGGGGGATTTTCCGCATAGCGGATGCTGTCGTCGGCGCGTTTCCTGAACCATTCAGGGTGTTCTTTCACCCAGGGATGATCGGGAGAGCACTGGAATGCAATATCAAGCGCCACTTCGAGGCCCAGTTTTGTTGCTTTGGCGACAAACCGGTCAAATGCAGGGAACCCTCCCAGTTCTTTGTGGATGCTGGTATGCCCTCCATCGGGGCTGCCAATTGCCCAGGGGCTCCCTGGCTCCGTGGGCTTTGCATCCGGGCTGTTGTCTTTCCCTTTCCGAAAGGTTGTGCCGATTGGATGGATTGGAGGCAGATACACGATATCGAACCCTAGATCCCGGATACGCTCAAGGCGTAGCGCTGCATCGTCAAACGTTCCATGCATGCCCGGTGCATTTGCGGTGGATCGCGGGAAAAGTTCGTACCATGCTGCGAATGCAGCAAGTTTGCGATCCACCTCGACCGTGAGTACAGCACTCTGGACTGCACCTTTCTGCGGGTCATTGGCCAGTGCTAACTGCAGGGACTCCTCTTCCAGCGGGGCCTGGATATCTCCCTTGGTATACCGCTTCGCAAAAGAGAGGAGCTTTTCACGGGCCTCCAAGGGAGCATTGACGGCGTATTCCTTGAGCAGGGCGGCGCCGTCCAGGAGTTCTATTTTGAGCTCCATTTCGGGCATCTTTGCCTTAAAGCGGCGCCCATACTGCTCTTGCCATGAACCATAACGATCAATCCAGGCCTGTACATGATACGTGTAGAGGCCGGGAGTCTCCGTGACAAAGCTGCCCGTGTATTCATCGTTATAGGTTGGTGTCATACGGATTTCTTCGGTGGAACCGCCCAGATGTGTCACATAGAGTTTTGCACAAAGTTGGTCGTGTCCGTCAACAATTATGTCGGCAGTGACGTTGACCTGTTCTCCCACGGTTCGTTTGATGTGCCAGTCGCCTTCATCGACACGGGGAGATACGGAAACAATAAAAACACGGGACCAGCGATCAGAGGTGGACTTCATATTGTGGTAATAATTTCTTATTCTCGGTGCCACGGCAGTAGTATGTTGCTTGCCGGTTCAACGAGTCTGATTTAAAAAGCAAGTATATCCCACCGGATATTAACTCATGGATAAAACTACAGTATTGGGGGCATATCTTGATCAAAACGGGGTGAACTTTTCTATTTTTAGTGCAAACGCTGATCGCGTGGAGCTGGTCCTGCTTGATGAAGAGCATTCCTTGCAACGTACAATAGACGTAAACGGACGTACCGGGGATGTGTGGCATGTGTATGTACCGGGAATACAGGCGGGACAGCGGTATGCTTACCGTGTCCATGGCCCTTGGGCTCCAGATGAAGGACACCGGTTCAATAGTGCAAAGCTGCTGTTGGACCCGTACGCTCGTGCCATCAGCAGGATGCCGGTGTGGGACGACAGTCTGTTTGGTCACGACCGCAATCGTGATGATCGGGTCCTGAATCCAGAAGATAGCGCATCCTATGCACCGATTGGTGTGGTGACTGATCCCAGGGCCTCAGGAAGATTGAAGACGAAACCTGATATCCCTTGGATAGATACCGTGATCTATGAAACGCACATCAAAGGGCTGAGCATCCAGAACCCGGATGTTCCCCCTTCGCTTCGCGGGACTTATCTGGGGGCTGCCTCCGATGCAGTTCTGGCTCATCTGAAGTATCTAGGCGTGACGACCATTGAATTATTGCCCGTCTACGCTGCGGTGCAGGATGAGCGTCTTGTAAAAAATGAGATGTCGCAGTATTGGGGATATAACCCCCTTTCCTACTTTGCTCCAGATTCGCGTTTTTCGGCTGGTGATCCGGTCTCGGCGATCGAAGAATTCAGGGGGATGGTGGATGCAATGCATGACCATGGATTTGAAGTAATCCTTGATGTGGTTTATAACCATACAGGGGAGGGGGACCATCTGGGGCCAACCCTATCCTGGCGGGGCATTGATAACGCCTCTTATTATGCACCAAAACCTGGACAGCCCCGCTTTCTCTATGACAGTACCGGATGCGGCAATACCTTGCGTGCGGAGCATGTACATGTCCGTCGTCTCATTATGGATAGTCTACGGTATTGGGTAGAAGTGATGAATGTAGATGGCTTTCGCTTTGATCTGGCCAGCACACTGCTTCGGGAGCACGGCAGATTCAATCGTGAAAGCGGATGGTTGCAAATGGTACAACAGGATCCTGTTTTATCCGGGGTAAAGTTGATTGCCGAGCCGTGGGATCTGGGTCACTCAGGCTATCAATTAGGTACGTATCCTCCGCCTTGGAGAGAGTGGAATGATAAGTATCGTGATGTCGTACGGCGTTACTGGAGTGGTGAGTCCGGCATAACGGGGCAGTTTGCCACGCGCATTACCGGTTCGAGTGATCTGTTTGCTCCAGGGCATCGCCGCCCCTCGGCATCCATTAATTACGTGACCTCGCACGATGGGTTTACACTCCAGGACTTGGTATCCTATGAGAGGAAACACAATGAGGCCAATCAGGAAAATGGCCGTGATGGCAGATCTGTAAACTACAGTCAGAATTGCGGTCAGGAAGGCAGATCGACGAATCCAGATATCCTGGCACATCGGGACCGCTTGAAGCGCAGTTTGCTGACCACTTTGTTTGTATCTCAGGGAGTTCCCATGCTTTTGGGAGGAGACGAGCTTGGCAGGACACAGCGGGGCAATAATAATCCTTACTGTCAGGATAATGAGATCTCATGGTACGACTGGAACCTCGACGAATCCAATAAAGAGCAGTTCGAATTTGTGCGTGAGTTGATTACGTTCCGCAAGGCCCATCCATCTCTACGGCGTAACCGATTCCTGACGGGACAAGTAGAAAAAAATGGCTTGCCCGATGCGATTTGGTGGCACCCGGAAGGACGTGTCATGCGCTCCGAAGACTGGGCATCAACCCAGGCATTCGGAATGTGGCTTGCCGCACCAGATATGCTATTAATTTGTTTCAACCCGACTGACGAAGCAGTCCGGTTCAGGCTCTCGAATGAGTATGTATGGAGCTGGGGGCTGGGATGGGGGGAGAGCACGGTTGTGGCAGGCGAAGACTCAAAAGGAGGAGTTGCCAGTGTTACCTCGCAGTCCGTACTAATCCTGCGCGTTCAGTCGTCTACTTTGGAGCGTGGCGCGGTGTAGCCATTGGCCGGCGACTTCCCGCAACTGTGCATGTTGCTCTGGCAGAAGGGACCAGCGCCAGTTTCCAAAAGAGGTTCCAGGGAAGTTCATCCGGGCATAACTGTCGAGCCCCAGGACATCCTGTACAGGTAGAATCACCATTCTGGCCTCGGAGTCCAAACACCGCTCGATGGCCTTCCGGCATACGTCTTCATCGAATTCGATTTGCAAATAATCCTTTGCGAATCCATGTTCATATTCGGTCAGCGTGTTCCACCAACCGAGAAGCGTATTGTTGTCGTGGGTGCCGGTATACACGCACTGATTAGGTTTATAGTTGTGTGGTAGGTGCAGGTTATCCATTCCTGCGTCAAACCCAAACTGGATGACGGCCATCCCGGGGAACGCGTTCGTCTGCATCAGTTCAATCACATCCGGTGTGATCACTCCAAGGTCTTCCGCGAGGATGGGCAGCGGGCCGAGCTTTTCTGTAAGCCGGTCAAAGAAAGGTTGTCCAGGGCCGGTTACCCAGCGTCCACGAACGGCGGTCGCTTCCGTTGCCGGGATCTCCCAGTATCCAGCGAACCCGCGAAAATGATCAAGCCGGATGCCGTCGCAGAGGCTGAGCGCCCGTTTCATCCGGCGGATCCACCAGCCGAATCCTTCTGCTTCCATTGCTTTCCAGCGGTAGATCGGATTTCCCCAGCGTTGTCCGGTTTTGCTGAAAAAGTCTGGAGGAACGCCGGCAACTACCAGCGGCTCACCGGCATTGTCGAGCTCAAACAGTTCAGGGTGTGCCCACACGTCTACACTGTCATGTGCGACGTAGATGGGTAGATCCCCCATGATCTTGATTCCCTTTTGTCCGCAATACTCATGGAGCCTTCGCCATTGGCAATCAAAAAGAAACTGCTCGAACAGGTAGAACTGGATTTCAGGCGAATCTGTCTCCAACGATTTTTTTTCAGGTGGTTTTCGGTCTTCTGCGGGCCAGTTCGTCCAGATTCGGTTGCACTGCTGCGCTTTTTGCGCCTGAAAGGCGGCATACGGCAGCAGCCAATCCTTCTCTCTATTTACGAAGGAAATGAATTCATCGGTCTGTGGCTGTTTCACGAATCGGGAGAATGCCTGCCCCAGCAGGGTTGACTTGTAATTGGAAACGTTCTGATAATCTACACTGCTGTCTGGGTGTGGGCAATTGGTGTTGATTTCTCTCTCGGTAGACCACCCATCCTGTACCATCAGTTCGGGGCTGATCAGGAGCGGGTTTCCCGCAAATGATGCAGGGCTTGCGTAGGGAGAGTCTCCCAGCCCTACGGGGCATACAGGGAGCATTTGCCACCAGGTCTGACCGGCTTCCACCAGCGTATCAACAAATTTCCATGCTTCCGGTCCTAGGTCCCCAACACCAAAGTGGCTGGGCAGGGAGGTTACATGCAATAGAAGTCCACTGGAGCGCATTACGGTTTATGAGCGTACGACTCATGCAAACTTCAATCAGACGATTTCGTGCCATGCAAACAGGTATTCAGGTGGGAATTGCCACGCCCCGTGAACTCTCAGGTTTGGCGCGCCTCTTTGATGGTTACCGGCGGTTTTATGGGATGGAATCCGACCTTGCAGGGGCCCAGGCTTTTCTCGCGGAGCGTATGCGTCGTGGTGATTCTGCGCTTCTTGTAGCCAAAGAAAGGGAGGGGTTGCCCGTTGGATTTATACAGCTTTATCCGGCATTTTCATCGGTACGTATGGGACCAATCCTGATTCTGAATGACTTGTATGTAGACCAGGATCGGCGTGGTCGGGGCATTGGGGAGCAGTTGATGGAGGCGGCGAGGCGGCATGCTATGCAGAATGGATGCATTGCATTGGAGTTAGCAACTGAAAAAACCAATGAGTGTGCACAGCGCCTTTACGAAAAGCTGGGATATTTACGAGATCAAACGTTTTATCATTATGCTCTTGATCTTTAGGTTACCCAGTGCAGCATTACATCGATCCGTGTAAAAAAATTCCCTATTCCTTGTTGCCCGTATTTTTTATGAGAGCTTTAGCATTTTGCAGAGTTTTTGACCAAGTATAACAAGGGCAGTGTGAAGCCCTTTCAAGGCCTATGAAGCGGGAATGCTATAGTAGAACCAACAACACGCAATGCTGATGTATCCTAGGTTTCTGGACACCTTTGCCCCCATTTCCTGTTAATCGGCCTTCGTCCGTGTACTCCTGAGCGTGTTATTGTTGCGATGTATGGTCGGCTATTCTTTTCGATGAACCTGAGGAGTTTTGGCTTGTTTTGTACCACCAATTGTCCTTTCTCTGAATGTGTACTATTCTTGGATCGAACAATAAATAGCCCCAATTGGTTATCCATTACAAACCCAGTCTGAGACGTATTTTGGGCAATCTCGTAATCTTCAGTGAATGCGAAATACCCCTCATCAGACACCGCTTTAATCCATATTTCATCGGGCACACCCTTTTCAAGAATTTCTCTATGTCTGACTACTTGCAAATCAGATTTTCTAAGGGGCTTGATAAAATGGTCGCTGTCAAGGCATTCGTCTACATAAAACGTATGCAATTTAGCGTGTCGCATAGGCTATGGCATCCTCAACTTTCTCAATGGAGCTAATCCCATAGCCCGCCGCAATTTCTTCTAAGGATTCACCAGCCTTGTATCTGTTCCGTACAACCGAGACTGCTATACCAGTCCCAGATATTGTGGGCCGTCCAAAACGAATTCGAGGATCTATCCTGATGCTCTTTTTTTTCTCGCGCCCAGGAATCCAGGGATACAATACGTCAGGAAGATTTTCTTCTCCAAACTCAATTCGATTGATGTACTTGCCAATAAGGTCTTCTGACTCAACTTGTCCATGACGTGAAGCATTTAACAAAACACCCTTGGCGTGTATAAAGTAAACGTCGGTTCCAACACGAATCCCAGGATTGATAAGTGGGTATCGAATTCTAAGGTTCTTTTTGAGGTATTCCGAAGCCTCCCGTATTTTGGAGAGAGGAATCTTCAGTGTTTTCCTCATGTACGCAATCGCGAAAGCCTCTGAAAGTTGAAGGAAATTCAATGCTCGGTCGCGATGCGAAACCGATACAACAGACTCTCTGTGGTTGCTCCGTAGCCACGAGTAAAGTGTGGAGTGGGGTATCCGCAGCGCTCTGGATACATCTTGCCGGGAATAAAGGGGATACTCCCGTACGGGAATTTCACCGTAGATCATGTGCTCGAGTCAAGAGAGAAAGCCGGTTTGAGTGAGTATACAAGCCCCAGTGCAATTAGTTTTGCTTGTCCTGTCAAGAGAACGAACTCTTCTGGGATGTCTGGGGATTGAGCATAAACGCACCGTTGTATTCCTGAAGAAGGCTGGAGGCTTTTTTGCTGCACCTGTGCTCCTGCAGGCATTTGGTATACAGATGGTCAGGGTCCGATCAAGACCACATGCTATTTGGGTGGACTGCCCGCCTGATTAGTGTGAAGCTGGCGATTTCACTGCTTGCATTTCTTTTTGTCCGTGTGCCATGGAGGGTCCATACGATTATCCCCGGGGCGTGGACCATCTCGGTCGGGTTGACTGTATTGGATCTCCAGGGGCCCGCCGCGAGACCGCCCCAATTTTACTCTACATGAGACATCTCCGTCTTCATTTGTTGGTGATATGAATACGATCTATCTCCCATATTGTCGCTGGCTTAAATTTTGATTTTCGCGGGACACATATTGAGAGCGTCTTTATGATTCATCTTGGTGAATGAGCAGTTGGTCTATCCGAAACAAATCAGTTAGGTAGGGAATCTATTGGGATTCCGAAAAATCAACCACATCCTTCTTGTCTGACCAGAGCGAGCAATACAGAGTATGCTATTCCCCATCCGCATACCGCTCTTTTAGGTCCACATCAATCACGACGATATGGATTTTTTCCCTAAGGGGCGAATCAAGTTGCTTTTTAAGTAGATTTTTTAATTCTTTCGGCTCGTTCGGGATGCATCCCTCCGGTGCGATGACTTTCATGTATTTGGTACCAAACCAGAACACTAGATAGATCCCATAACCGTCGGAATTGGGATCGCGCGTGTATTTCGGTACGAGTTGCTCGCTAATTCCGTGCCAGATCTCCCGATGTGAGTTCTTCTTTATTTCAATGGGAACTGAGAGATCGGATCCGTACGATACGCGGATATCTGCCCTCGTCTCATCTGCATACATTCCCTCTGGTTGAGCGTCAATATCGTGTTGACGGAGAACTGCTTTCAAATCTGAAAGCAATGCATTGCGGCAGTCATTTTCGTGTTGGGGCTCAATAGGTTTTCTAGTCTTCTGATCCCGGTGCCAGTACTGGCGCCAATCACTGGTTGGCCCATTACGTATTCGGTTTGCCAATTTTTCAAGGACATCGGTTGTCAGAGCCGCAAGATCAGCGGCACTTGCAGGTGGGCCATTTTGGAGAGTTTCTTGAATCTGTTCAATACTGAAATCCAATCGTTTCGCTGCGCGGCTATTCCATGCCTGAGCTTCCCGAGCTTGTCGAATCTCTTGCTTCCAGGTAGTCAGGTCGGGATCGTCAACCAGCAAAGCAAGTGCTTCTGCCGCATCGTCATCACTACGCCTGCCAAGTTCTCCAATCCATGGGGTAAGGGAGGACAGGTTATTTCTCATTCCGTTACCAAGAACGTAAGGGCCTTCCTGAAAAGCGAGGCTTTGCCCCCGTTTACCTAACGCTTGGATAAGCGAAGATAATTCTTCTGGCTGCCAATCACTCATGTCTCTGAAGATGAATTCTCTGCTGCCACTCGTTATTAGAAAATCAAAGATATGGCGTATACGGGGCTCTTCCCCAGCAGAAAGAAAATCTACGAGCAATGGAAGACAGTGATCTCTGGCAACAGACAGTCCTGCACAAAGCCAATATGCCTTTTGACCTGTATCCATATTTTCACGATTCAGTCGTTTTAAGACAACCTTACGGAAATCTTCGGTGGACATGCTGCCGGCGAGAATAACACTCCAGAGGACGACGCGAAGCGAGTCCAACTGGTATCCACTGCACCGAGTAGGGAAGACCGTGAACATTCTGTTCACAGCAAGCTGTGCGACTCGGAGATATTCCCGGTCGTAAGCCATCTTATACAAATACTCATTCGGCAGTAATTTGGCGCGAACACAAGCGTTATGAATAGAAACGAGTGAATCAGTCACAGCCTCTGGGTATCGTTTAAGAGCTTGCTCAAACCACGTTTTGGGGCAATTCGAATTGGCGTTGTTGTTGCCTGTCCAATTGTGTAGACGAGGTATATCTGTAACGAGGTAAAACCCCAGAAACCGCCGAATTTCTTGATCATTTAGATGACTTAGAATCATGCCAGTCTCATACTCCATTTCCTGCATTCCAGCTAAGAAGGGGAGTGCAAAATACGACCGCTGGTTGTTCTCGTGAAGTTTAGCAATCTGTTCAAGATCCGGCAGGTCATCACGATTCAATAGACTTCGAAATCCCTCAAGTGTCGCTTGGACGAGGCTTTGGTCACCATTCATGTAGGATTCTAGGGAAGTCCTTGGGTGATTGTCTTGGAAAATTGATCCAGAGAAATAGATACGAGCAAGCCGGTCTAGCAATACCGGTGAGCAGTGCCCCTTTGCTAATTCGATTTTTTGTTGCCGTACAGGTTCGAGTTCTATTCGTCTCCGTTCCTGAAGGGCAGCTTGTCTTTCTGCTCGTCTCTCTCTACGTTCGGCTTCCTTCCGTTCACGCTGGTTTTTGTCTCTCAGCCGCCCACGATTCCATTTGCATAAGCTTGATATACCTGACACGGCTTGCTCCACCTTGTTGTCGGACAACGGATCTCCCCATCCTTCCCTTATCAAGACGGACCACTCTGCAAGCCTCTTTGCGACCATTGGATATGTGTCCCAAAGCTCTGCTGCACGGGCAATACACCATGAACGAAATCCAGCAGGTGTATTCGTCCCTACGAACTTTAGTCCGATCGTGTTATCGTTCACGATCTTGGATTTCTGTGTGATCAGGTCATGTTCAATGAGGGCATACTGTTTGTCTTTTCGCTGATCTAGCCAATTATGGATTTTTTCACTCGCTTCACGATCATGCTGTCCAATGAAATCAACTGAACTCTCTGCCGGAATTAGGTCGGATGAGAGATCATCTAATTCAATAAGTTCAAACCAGCGATATAGCTCAGGGAGTTCCAGTTTATCTCCGGATAATTCCAATCCTCGTGCAAGAAGTTCAAGTACAATATCCGCGAGGTTGTATCGTGCCAATTTTGGGATGACTTCGGAGGATTGACCACAAAGAGAATTGATCAATCCTCTAATTTGTTCTTCATTTGATCTAGTCACGAGATCCATCCAGAAGTTTGGGTAAGCCGGAAGGTAGTCCTCAATAGACCCGTTTGGTAGATAATCCCATACTTTCGAGGGCTGTAATTCACCGGGATATAAGAATTCCAACACCATCTCTCGTAGGCTAGGTTTTTCATCCAGCAACTCATTTTCCGTCAAGTCCTCGAGGATTCTCCGCAGAATTTCACCGCGCCCTGGAGTGTCCATAAGCATCCGGTTTAGCACGTGGAGAGCCTGGCGGCGAACACTTCCATTCCAACTATGATCGTAGATGATCGGCAACAGTTTATCGTATTCATTTTTCAACTGTTGGTCTGGGAGGGCTTGCTCGTTCATGCTCGCACTATGGTGCATCTGATAAACGCCTCTAAGCAGTTGATAAACGAGCGTTTTCCTGCTATTTGAGCGTATAGGCGAGTCGGTCAGTTCCCAAATCAGTGATCTGCCTTGATTACCAGCCAAGGTGCCGAGGGCGGCTGCAGAAGGCCAAGTGTACGTGAAATCATTTTTTCGTTCAAGGTTCTCTAGCAGTTTTTGCCGTTCCTCGTAGCCGAAGTTGCTCGCATCGCCGTTAAAAGCCACGGCAACTGGATCTGCATGAATTAAAGTTGTTCGTGCTCGGGGATTAAAGGCAGCGAGCCAAGCCGCAAGTCCTCGGAGATCAGGAAAGGGAATTCCATCATGCCCCATGAGAAGAGCAAAGGCCCGTCGCACGCTCAGACCATCCCGGATCTTCTCGTCCAGATACCGGCCCGACAGAAATTCGGCAAGGAGTCGATGGATTGGAACCCGGCATGAAAGACTGCCCTCAAAGAGGGCTGAGTTTAAAGCTGTTCGAAGAGCTAAAGCATCTTGGGTCTCTACATCTCGCAAAGAGAGAACCTCGGAATCCTCTGTCTCATCTACAGACCAACCAGCCTTGTTTGCAATCAACATATATGCAGAAAGCTGGCCGGCTGCGCTTAGGACTGCTTCGAAGCTCGGAAGTATCTCAGATAAGCGAGCGTCGCGGTGCTCACGGTTTTGTTCTCGGATGAGTTCCCGGCAGGCGTTTTCGAATGTCTTAGTTGGACTGTCAGACCAGCCGCCGTTTTCCACGGATTTAAGCAGTACGGTGAGTAACTGTGGATTCTCGAGAAAGGCCTCCATATTATGCTCATGAGCCTGCTGAATGAATGCATTGGCTTCCCGATCAGAAATGATTTTCCGAATATCGTCGTATTTCAGCGGATTCAGTTGCAGTACCGGTATATCTTTAGAATCTGAGAGTGTGGCAAGCTGTTTCCGATCACCGTCTTCCAACCAATTGATGGAGCGGCACGATAGACGAAATTGAGGATTCCCCAGGGCTTCAAGGCGTTCGATGATTTTGTCCAGTGCAACTCTTGGATCTCTGCTCCCGATACGTACCTCATCAAGTCCATCAATAAAAAGGGGGCCCTCTCGCCATTCTGGATGATTTTCCAGATTTCGGCTGATAAATTCACGCGCAGAGATTGTGGGATTGGCATGAATTCGGTGAGCTTCTTTATTGAATTCCGTCGTCTTTCCCATCCCCGGTTCACCCAGAAGTACATAACCGTGCTCAGATCCCAAGTCGCTTAGCGAGAGTTCCTCTTTCCCAAGATGCCGATCATTTTTTGATTCAATCCGGCAAACAGTACGTTCTACAATTACTCTCATAGTTCCTCGATCCATTCGTCGGCGGTAAATGAAAAAAATTCGTTGAATGGAATGTCGCTCGGCCCGACCACCATTGTTTTGGCATTTGGAAAGCGATCTTTGAATCCGTCCAGCCCGTGACGTGACCGTACATTTTTACTCTTTACCTCCACACCCACTATATGTGGACCGCGTGAGATGACGAAATCAACCTTATGCTTACCACTCTTATGGCGCCAAAAGTGAATTCGGGTCCCAGTATTGCGAGTATTGTATAAATGCGCACCTACTGCGCTCTCTACGATACGGCCCCAAAAGCGTCGATCGGCCTGTGCCTCCTGAAAAGAATAACTGGAGGTAGCCGTCATGAGTGCCGTATTCAAAACGTTAAGTTTTGGAGAGCGGGTTCGCCCAAGGTATGGAGATGGTGTATATGGAGTTAAAGCCACCACTAAGCCTGCGTCGGATAGTAGATCCAGGTAATTTGCTAGCGTTGTTGCGTTTCCTGCATCCTGAAGTTGGCCGAGGAGCTTAGTATAGGATACGAGTTGGCCTGAATAGCTTGGTGCGAGATCAACTAATTGGCGCATCAGAGCAGGTTTTCTGATACGTGTAAGGCCCATAATGTCCCGGTCAATGATGGGTGTTAAAACCGAATTAGAAATGTATTCTCGCCATGTGGGAAGATTAATACGTTCTGACTGATCGTTGAAGGGACTGGGATAACCACCAAAAAATATAAATTGCTCAATCGTCAGTCCGAATGCCTGTATCATTTCTCGAGGCGACCAGTGGGTAACTTTCATGGTATCGAAACGACCAGCAAGGCTCTCATTCTGCCCAACCAGCATTCGCCAAGCGGCTGACCCCAAAATCACCACACGCAGGGGATATTCCCTTCTGCGATCTGTATCCCAGAGCCCTTTCACAACGTTTGACCAGCGTGGAACGACCTGAATTTCGTCAAGAAACAGCACTAAGCCTCGCTCTGATCGTAGGGAAGCCCGGCGGGCTTGCTTCCATATTTCGATAAGCATCTGTTCACTAGGTGGAGCCCCAGTTCGTATGTTACTGCCGGTCTCCTGTATTCCAAACCAGTCAGACTCACCGGAATCTATGTCGTCCATGGGTATGTACCAGCATGGATTTTTTGATTCAATCAATTTCTGGCGGACTTGAAGGGCAATCGTTGTCTTGCCAACCTGTCGAGGACCAGTGATGGCGACAATGCGCATGTTTGAATCTCGTGACACCCGTTTGAAGAGGCGACTTACATGGGATCGTTGATACACCGACACGGTCATAGTTATCTATTGAACAAATTCATTCACTATAGTACTTATTACAGTTTCAATCGGTTCCTTAACTACGGTAGAACCATTTTTCGAAACGCTGCCTCATCCTTGATATGAATCTCTGCTTTGATATAACAACAGGTTCTACAGACCAACAGGTATCTCGGCTAAGCCTTTCTCGGGTGGTTGATTCACAGGATGAGGCATCTGATCATCACGACCTCAACCTTATGTGATTGCTGCACGTATCCTTGAGGTTCAAGCAATTATGGAGGAATCAATGCGGGATTTATTGTTGGAACTCTCCCGGGAGGATTACACATATCTGATTCAGATCATCCAGGGGCCGTTTGATCGGTGTACGAGTCTGAAGAAGCATCTTGAAGAAATTGATTCTCCCGATCACCACGCAGCCCTGTGCGAAGAGCTTGAAAAGAAGATTCGATATCTGGGGAGCAGTGACCTCGCATATCAATTCAGAAGAGTTGTTGGCAGAGAACCAGGAGCAGAGATTCGCTTCATCATTTGCGATACGGCGAGATTTCTCAAAATACCCCTGGCAGACCGGGGGACAGAAAGAGATTTGCTTATCCGTATGGCTCAGGAGTATGCCGTGGATGTGTTCTCGAAGTATACACAGGCAGAGCAACTGCAGATTCTGGAATCTCTGGGGATTGGACGTAAACGCGCCGTTGCATTCCTGAAGAAGGCTGGAGGAGTTTTTGCTGCACCCATGCTCCTGCAGGCGTTCGGTACGCTGATAGTTCAGGGCCTGATCAAGACCGTGCTGTTTGGGTGGACCGCCCGTTTGATTGGTGTGAAGCTGGCTACCTCACTGTTTGTGTTTCTTTTTGCCCGTGTACCATGGTGGGCTCATACGATTATCCCTGGGGCGTGGACCATTTCAATCGGGTTGACTGCACTGGATCTCCAAGGGGCCGCCCGTCGCAAGACCGTACCAATTTTACTCTACCTAGGGCTCAGTTGCATCCGTTTGGATGCCGAGAAGATCAGAGAAGTGTAGACGCAAATGAGCGTCCTTGAGTCGGAATCGGCATCCCTACCAGGTAGCTTCTAACTGGAAAGCGTCGTAGAGTTCGGCCAATAGTTGGTTTGCTTCCTCACGCTTCATATCAATGATCCGGGGGTAGCGCAGTTCCCCTGCACCAGCGGTATCCACGATCAGGGTACACAGCCCCAGGCGTCGTTGAAAAAACGTTGCAGTGATTTCGAAAGCCTGAAGGCGCTCAACCGGAACAACCCAAAACTGTTGACTGAATACGCGGCGGCGAATCAGTAGATTCCCGTCATGGTGCGCCCAGCGGTGACATAGATACTGCAGCCAAGCCAGCCCCCATCCGGCCGGCAACAGACATAATCCCCAGAGAGCATGGGGCCACCACAGTAATGAGATAATAACCGCGGAAAGCACAATCAGCAGGCTGTAACGCAGGGTGCGTCTACGAATAGTCAGCCGACTGACACGCGCATAGGTTTCTGGGACCGTGAACGGTCGAATTAGAGGAGCTAACGCAGTGATTTCTGCCCACTTGGCAAAGGGCATTCCGGGCTGGAATCCCCGTTCGCCACTTTGTAGTCCAAGTGTTTGCATTTCCAGTCGGTGCCAGTCATGCAGCCTCATGAGCGGATTGGATCGCAGTAGGAAGGACTGCACACGCTTATACGGGAGGGTCCCCTCATGAAGGGTGATGAGGCCGAATCTGCGACGAATTTTCGTTGCACCGAGCTCGATCCGGAAATTATAAAACCGAATTAGATGCTGAACGAAGCCCAGGGCCCAGCCAAGCACGAGCGTAGCTAAAAGAAACAGGGCTACAAGCAGGGACCAGGAATTCTCAATGGCCTCACTGAAGAAATTCTGTTCTGTAAGCCAGGCGATAACTGCAGTGCTTTCAATAATACCGAAGGTTTCCAATTGATAGAAAACACCAACCAAGAGCGCGCTGATTCCTAGGGAAAACTGGTAGACGCTTGAGAGCAATACCCGCTTAAGAGGCATAAAAAAGATTGGAGAGGCAGGAGATTCGGACGGATCAGCAGTCCCCGCAGTTCGGAGCAGGTTTCGTATACGCTCCGCCTCACGGACTCCAACATAGGATAGATTCCCCTCTGCTTCTCCGGTTCCCGCAGTTTCAATCTTAACAGCAGCAGTCCCAAGGATTCGGGCAAGCATATTACGCTCAATTGAAACCGTATGAATGCGCTCGGAATGGATATTACGCCGTACCCGCTTGAAGACTCCATAATGAATAACCAACTCGTCGCTGGTAACATGGTACCGAAACCTGATGTATTTGGCAATCGCATAAGGGCCCGCGATGGTCGCATATACGATGGCGAAAATCAAGCTGTATCTGCCCGTATCAGGCGACGAAATGCCGGCAAAGACAAAACCGACAATGGCCAGAAATACGAAGTGCACGAAGGTCAATGGGTGCAATCGGCGAAATTTCGCGGAAGGCTCTTCCATTAATCCATGTATTGTGCGATAAATTCGCGTACGGTATCGCGCAGATGTACCGCCTCATCGTAGGGCAGACCTGGGACGACCACATCGGTACTTCTTGTTCCGGCAGTATGTACAACCAGTCGGGCGATATTATAGCTTTCCTCAATCAGGTCCTGTGCCACATCCAGGTGCTGGATGCGACGAAGGGGGACGATCGTCTGTACGCGGTTCCAGATCCCCCGGATGGCATACAGATCCTCTTCACGCAGTTCATATCGCCAGTATCTGTACCGTAACTTTGGGACGATGAGGATCCATGCAAGACAGATGATCAACAGCAGGCCTGTCCATAAGCCGGGCAGAAACGTATCATTGTCAGAGAAAAAGAGGACGACATCGGCCGTTGTGCAGACGGGGAGCAAAATCCCCCAGCGCAGCGCCCCTTTGATCGTCCAAACTTTTTTGACTGCCGGATCAAGTGCTTGCATGATGCTTTATAAGAGAAGAAGGAAAATACGCCCCAGCCGCTTACTTGTTACAATGTGAGAATGCCAACCACGATCAGTATACTGGGATGTGGGTATGTCGGTCATCCCTTGGCCAAACGGCTTCTGACACAGGGCTGGCGGGTACGCGGAGCAACGACCAGCGAATCAAAGCTCACGGGTCTGTTGGCGGACGGGATAGAGCCGTATCTCTTGAAATTAACCCCAGGCCTGGAGGGGCGTGGCCGGCGTGATTTTTTTGACTCCGACATTATTGTGATCAATTTCCCGCCGGGCCGCAAGCGCACCGATGTAGAAGTGTTCATGGAAACGGCAATGGGATCGCTTCTCACCTACTTAAAGAGCGGACAGGTGCAGAAGGTGTTGTTCATTAGTTCAACCAGCGTGTACAGCGCCGGGCATGTACAGGAAGAGGATGCAGGTCGGCTGCCGCCAGATAGTGCATCGGGGTCCGCGCTTCTGGCCGCGGAGGAATCGCTCAGAAATTCATCGGACTTCAAGACCACCGTGCTGCGATTCGCCGGGCTCTATGGATATGAACGGAAGCCGGGACGGTTTTGGTCAGGACGTCCACTACGGAAGCCGGGAAATTCGGTGAATATGTTGCACCGGGATGATGCGGTGGGGGTCGTGATGGAGGTGATAATGCAAAACTGTTGGGGACAAACCTTTAACGTATGTGCGGATTTGCATCCGTCCAGAGTAGAATTTTATTCGCGTATGGCTTCAAACCTGGGTCTGCCACTCCCCCAAGGTTCCTTCGGCGAATCACAGCCCGATAAGGTGGTGCTCAATGATAAAGTACGAACGTATCTAGGATATTCGTTCAAGTTTCCCGATCCATTGGCGCCAGCACCGTAATGGGCAACATTCCGGTAGAGATTCAAGTTGCAAGCACAAAACTGCAAACATGAACAAATTAACGCCTGAAGAGGCCTACGTCATTCTAGAGAAAGGGACCGAGCGCCCGTTTACGGGAGAATACTATGAGTACGATGTTGCGGGGGTTTATCTCTGCCGCCAATGTGATGCACCTCTGTATCGGTCGAAGGATAAATTCCGATCAGGATGTGGATGGCCTAGTTTCGATGATGAAATACCGGGTCAGGTCCAACGTATACCGGATGCAGATGGACGTCGCACAGAGATCATTTGTGCGAATTGCAACGGGCATCTCGGACACGTATTTACAGGGGAGATGTTTACCGCCAAGAATACGCGTCATTGTGTCAACTCGCTGTCCATGAAATTCATGGCAAGCGATAAGGCCGACCCCTGACGGTGGATTTCATTCAGTACATAGTGCCGGAGGTGGGACTCGAACCCACACATCCGAAGGGACACAGGTTCCTAAGACCTGCGCGTCTACCAGTTCCGCCACTCCGGCAAGCGGATCGGAGTAATATAAACTTATGAAAAATAGTTCCATCTTTTATGGAATCATTAGCGTTTTACTGTTGGTGCCATCTGCCCAGGCAAAGCAGATGAACACTTCCGGTGAAGCGGACACGGCGATTGTGCGACACCAGTGGTATTCTCAGGCGGATGCGGAGGCTCTGGGTTCGCATATTGTGGATGAAGACTGGATTGAGAATGTACGCTTGGGGACGCTGCAGTTGCCTCAATGTGCTGGAGCTCTGGTAAGTGCGGATGGTTTGGCGGTGACCAGTGCTGCATGCCTGCGTTCTCTGGAAACGTGGATCCGACCAACCGATTCGGTATTTGTGGCCGATGAATTGTCGCAGGAGCATAGATTGGCAGGGCTCACCGTAGAACAACTTGCCGAGATCCGAAATCTTGACGGTGTGGAGGATTCGCCGAGCGATGCACTGCCCGGAACACGTATGGAGATTGTTGCCGCGGACGATAGTAGCAGCTTCTGGGAGTATACCTGGCGAATTTACGATGATGTGAGGCTGGTACTGATTCCTCCTGTGGAGGTAGCAAATTTTGGTAATGAAGATGGTGTCTATCCCCGGTATGCACTGGACTTTGCACTGTTTCGGGTGTATGATGAGAGTGGTCAGCCTCTGGATACCGAAAGCTACTTTGGATGGAGTGATCGCCCGCCCGGTCATCGGGAAAAATTATTCACCACGGCAGTGGACGAAAATAAGCCGTTTACGAGAGTTACCCTGTCAGATACATTCACGTACAACGGGACCGTCACTCCGCCTTATACGACGCTGTATGGAATGCTGGATCTGCATTACTCACACGGGGCGGCTGGAGTTTGGGGATTACCAGCGGGGTGGATCACTGGAATCAAAGAAAGTGATTTATCCGCACCATTGAATTTTTCTGTGGCCGGTAGATGTGCTCAGATAGGAACGGGCATTGTAGATATAGATATGGAGATTCTGGGCATTACCTTCGATCATGCGTACACAGAGGGGGATGAGCGCTGTGTTGCGGTTTCGACTTCGGCGATCCTGTCACTTATGAGGACCGTATTCAAGGCGGAGAGTATCGTGGAAGAACTGGCGGAACAGGCACGGAGTGCAGATGATAATGGGTAATTATAAAGATTGGTTCATCGCAGGATTCCTGCTATTTCTGGCAGGTTGCGCCCCCGGCACTGTAGAAGTAGTCCAGGTGATTAATCAGCCTCTGGTTGTGGAAGAGCCTCAAGTTTCTGTTCCATCCGTGGAAGCGCCGGATTCCACCCTTTCTCTGACCGTAGATCGATTCGATGTCGATCTTGATCGGTTTGACGGGGGGAAGATGTGGACATTTGATAGCCCGCCTGTGGAATGGCTTGCGGAAGCGTACGGGATCGACGCTGATTCTGCATGGTTTGCCAAAGCGAGATTGGGGGCATTACGGTTCGGGACAAATTGCTCTGCCAGCTTTGTTTCAGGTCAGGGATTAATTCTAACGAATCATCACTGTGCTCGCGAGAGTATTGCCGAGGTGTCCGGTGAGACAGAACATTTACTGGAAGAGGGGTTTTTGGCTGCAACCGCTGCGGATGAGCGAAGAGTGCCCGACTTGTATGTTGAGCAACTCTGGGAAATTGCAGATGTCACT
Organism: Rhodothermales bacterium; assembly: GCA_965116685.1. Classification (GTDB taxonomy): domain Bacteria; phylum Bacteroidota; class Rhodothermia; order Rhodothermales; family Bin80; genus Bin80. Next base: position 2,711,068 of record OZ220707.1, read on the forward strand.
CGGCGAGTACATGGTGCCAGCCGCATTGTGCGCGGGGATAATGAGCGTGTCCGTGCACGCAGGGATAAGGCCTCGGTGATTGCGGGTGAGTTGACAAGCGCTGCCAAGATGCGAGACTCGACGCTCCGAGTGGAGGTGATTGAGCTTTACAGTGGGGAACGATATGCCGCCTACACCTATCGGCGTTACGAGGATGTACGCCTGGTGATGGCTCCAGAAAAGAGACTGGGATACTTCGGAGGAGAAGAGGATAATTTTACCTTTCCCCGGTATACGCTTGATATGGCCTTTTTCCGTGCCTATGATCCAGAGGGGAACCCGGCAGTCACGCCAGAACATTACCAATGGAGTAGCGAGGGAGCAGAGGTGGAGGATGCCGTCTTTGTCGTAGGCAATCCAGGATCAACCAGCCGGTTTGGCAGTGTGTCGCAGCTCATGTTTGAGCGGGATTATACGCTGGTTCAACAGGTTGAAACACTGCAGCGGCGCATAGAAGTATTGCGACCGTTCATCGGCATGGATGGAGCAGGTGCAGATGCCTTTGAGAACATGTGGTTCACAGCCAGTAATTCACTCAAAGGGCTCTCGGGGCAGTTGGAGGGTCTTCGGAACGACACACTGATTGCGCGTCGCAGTGCAGCGGAATTTCAGATCAAGGAAGATCTTTTTCAGTCAGATTCGCTGTCGATGCGCTATGGGTCACTCTTTCAGGAGTTGGATGAACTTCAGCTGTCAAAGCGTGCGGAGGCAGGCCGTATGGCGGCGTTTATGTTCTTTGGAACGGCCGTCGGATCGCGGATTCTGACCCGTGCACTGTATGGATATTACTATGCAAATCTGCAGCGCCGCGGGTATGTGGATCAGGAGGTGCTTGATGATATTTTAGAGGATGCATTGGCGCTGGATGATTTTCCTGCAGAGGTGGACAGAGAAATCATTACTCTTCGGATTGAAGAGCTTCTGGAGGCTTTGGGAGAGCAGGACCCAACGATGCGAAGCATATTGGGGGGACTGACCATTGATAGTCTGGCGGCCAATCTTGTGGCGACCACAGCACTCTCGGATTCTGCAGGGTTTGCCGACCTTCTGGATAAAGGATTCCTGAGCAGTGATGATCCGGTGGTCCCGTTGATCAGCGCGTTGGCACCGTTATATTTTACGGCTCAGCAACAGGCCGAGAGTTTCAAAAACAGAGAAGACCTTCTGGTTGCCGAACTGGCATCGCTTCGTTTTGCACTTTACGGGACAGATGTACCTCCAGATGCCTCCTTTTCGCTCCGAATATCAGACGGGCGTGTTGGTGGATATACGTACAATGGAACCCGTGCACCTGCCTTTACGACCTTTTATGGGCTGTATGATCACTTTTATGCCTACCGGAGCATAAGCAGATCGTGGGATCTTCCGGAGCGCTGGCAGGATCCGCCAGAGATGTTTGATCTCTCAACTCCGCTCAATTTGGTCAGCACCAACGATATTACGGGAGGGAATTCTGGATCCCCACTGTTAAATCAGGATTTGGAGATCGTAGGCATGGTATTTGACGGAAATATTGAATCTCTGCCCAATGTATATATATTTTCGGACCGAACGGCACGAACTGTTTCGGTAGATGTTCGGGCGATCCTAGCCTCCTTACAATATGTTTACGAAGCTGAGCGGCTTGTGGAAGAGATTCTTGAGGCTCGATAGATGCAGTGAACTTCCCATCTGTCTGCTTGGACGGCATCTCTGCAAAGGTTTGGATTATCAATGATGCCTCTGAGACCAGAACCCGTCAGCATGGATAGGGATTCACAAGTCTTGCAGGCTAGGTTTCCATGCGGGGTCTTGCCAGATTTGGGGCAGTTCCCTCGAACCGTGTCCGGAGGGATACCATTCATCTGAGATGACGGATAAATCCCACATAGAAGAGATGGAGCAGCCAAGGCAGCTTGCTTTGGTATTAGCCGGAGGAGGGGCAAGAGCTGCATATCAGGCTGGTGTCGTATCCTATATACGTGAACTGGCTCCAGAGATCTCATATCCCATCATTACCGGTGTCTCTGCAGGGGCAATCAATGCAGCATTTCTTGCGGGTCATCCGGGTCGAGATGGCGCAGAAGCGTTGGTGGATTGCTGGGAAAATATTGATCAAAGCAAGGTCTATGAAGCGGAATCATCCATAGGGTTAATCCGGAGGGTGTTCCCACGGGTCCCATTTGGGAATGTCACGATTCGTGTTCAGGAAGGGGCGGCGCTCCTCAATACGACCCCACTGCGCCACTACCTCTCGCATAGGTTACCTTCTGCTTCTGATGGCACACTGTCACAGATTCGCAAGAATCTTGACGAAGGAGAGCTGACATCGGTTTGCATCACGACTACGAGTTTTACGACGGGCCAGTCTGTGAGTTGGATACAGGGACGAGATATACAGACTTGGCAGCGCCCGAATCGTATTGCGCATCACGACACGATTACGCTTGATCATGTCATGGCTTCTTCGGCGTTACCCCTGTTATTCCCAGCGGTGAGGCTTGGTGATGCATGGTATGGGGATGGGGGGATTCGCCTCATCGCGCCGATTTCACCTGCATTGCACCTGGGTGCAACCGATATTATTTGTATTTCGCCGAAATACGTCCGCACCCAAATCGAAGCCGCAGAGCCTGCGATTACCGGGTATCCACCTGCTGCCCAAGTCATGGGTATCTTGCTGAATGCCACATTCCTGGATGCATTTGACCATGATGTTCGGATGGCAGAGAGAATTACCGAATTGGTCAAACATGTGCCTCCAGTTGAACGGGGTGGGATCCGTCCGGTCAATATTCTTCTGATCCAGCCGTCGAGGGATATCGCGAAGCTGGCCAAGGGATTGGAGATGAAGGCAAAAGGAGTTTTGCGGATGTTGACACGGGGTCTGGGAAGTGGAGAGACCCTGAGCCCAGATTGGCTCAGTGTCATGCTGTTTGATCCAGAATTTATCGGGCGGGTACTAGAGCTGGGCTATGAAGATGGCAGGCGGCAGACCGCCGCAATCGAAAAATTTCTAACAAAATCAATAGATGGCTAGACGAAGGGCTTTTAGAGTATCGGGCTTGATTCTGTTTGGATGCATGATGTACTCGCCAGAGATTTGTGCGCAGATTCTTCGGGGCCGCGTCAGTGACGCAGTCACCAATGAGTCCTTACCTGCAGCGACCGTGCAGATTGTGGGTACCTATCGGGGGACGATAACGAATAATGACGGGATGTATGAAATTTCGGTGGACAACTTGCCAGTTGATATTGTAGTGCGGTACATCGGATTTCGAACGGACACATTGACTGCACATACGCTGACTCCGTTGGAATTTCGACTGGAACCGGTCGCGCTGGAAATGGAGCAGATGGTTGTGACGGAAGACGATCCTGCCATATGGATTATGCGGCAAGTCATTGAAAGGAAGCAAATCTGGCAAAAGCAACTCAGTACGTTCGAAGCGAAGGCGTATGCGCGTTACACCTTTTCTAATGATTCAGGGATTGTTGCAATCGTTGAGTCTGCAGCCACCGCCTGGTGGGATCAGGATCATGGACTTCGCGAAGAGGTCACCGGATCACGCAGCACAGGAAATGTGCCCCTCGCAAATACAGAGGCACTCCCTGCCGCGTTAACCATGTTGAATCTGTATGATGATGATATTGAAATCAGCGGTCACACACTCATTGGTGTGACACATCCAGATGCACTGGACAGGTATGTATTTACTTTGGAGGGAACGCGCAGAGTGGATGATGCACTCGTTTATGATATAGCAGTTGAGCCCAAACAGAAGTATACCAGTGCATTTGTAGGCAATGTATCTGTGATTGACGGGGACTTTGCTCTCATGGAAGCGAGGTTGCGTCCAGGGCCTGCATTCCTGTTTCCTTTCCCAATCCAGAAATACGAGACCATCTACCTACAGCAGTTTTCCAACTATGGCGGGCAGGTATGGCTGCCGATAGATCTTCGCTCAAGTACGGAAGTGGAAATTTCGCTTGGAGCACTGTTGAGTTTTCCGTCGATCGGGATTGATATGGTTTCCCGGTTTACGGATTATCAGTTGAACATAGAGCTGGCGGACAGTTTGTTTGAGGGGGGCAATCGGCTACAGGTTGATTCCTCTGCGGTGGCATCCGGTGAATCCTTTCAACGTGAAGGGGCGATTGTCCCGCTTACCCCCAAGGAAACGGTGGCGTATGCGTCCATTGACAGTACACACTCCCTTCGGGAAGCGTACGGCCCCAAGGGTGCTTTGGGGCGCGTGATTGACCGGATGGAGGAGGCAGAAGAGCGGCGTGCATCTGTTCAGCGCTCTGCTTCATTTTTCCAGCGTATTCGTTCATTTGGTCTTCAGCCTCAGATCTGGTACAACCGGGTGGATGCATTGCATTTGGGACTTGGATATGGACAAGAGTTCAGAGAGGTCCTTAAGATAAAAGTACAGGTGGGCTACAATACGGCCCAGAGAGGGGAGGCTAAAGGCTCCATTCGCCTGGATAAAGGCTGGTTTATTGATGTAGGTTATCGTGCGGAGAACGAACGCACCTATCAGTCAAATATTTACGGGCGTTTGCAGAACAGCAGCTTGATGCTTTTGGGAGGGGACGATTATTTTGATTACTACCGGCGGGCGGGTTTCTCTTTTACGGGAGGGTACAGGATAGAGAGGTGGCGCTCAGCCACCATCACCGGCACGTATCTCCACGAAACGCATTCACAACTGTTTGGCAACACGAGCTACGATTTATTGGGCAAGCGTACGCCCCAACGTCCGAATGGAGCGATTATGGAGGGAGATATCAGAACCTTAACGGCTACACTTCGCGCCGGCCGTGATATTCCCTTGAAATTCGGCCCATCCAGATATTTTGAGTCCAGCATTGAAATCTCAATGCCTTGGTCGGACATTACTTTCCGGCGGTATTATCTAAAGGCAGGCGGGCGAATCACAACCTTATTGCGGAGGCGATTTCTGCCTGCAACACTTGATTATGGTATTTCCGTGGGCTTCGCTTCCGATGGAGGGAGGGCACTACCACACCAGCGTTCATTTATTGTCGAGGGGGGAGCCACAGTTTTTCATTGGGGTGGTTCATTGTATTCCCTTCAGGGATTACCTTACCAGGGCAACGGGATCATGTTTGGGCATTGGGAACACAATTTCCGCACGCTGCCTTTCGAAGTGCTGGGTCTGCGGTGGATGGCCAATGAAGGTTACAACGTGTTGGTTTTTGGTGGGCATGCGTTCGTTCGCGGAGCGGGATCCCGTGGGAATCAATGGACGGATCATAATGAGTTGGGGGTTTCATTGAGTGGTGTGTTTGGGATCATGCGTTTAGATCTTGCGTACCGAATCGGAGGGGATCGGTTTTATCCTGCGATCAGTGTGGCACGCATTTTTTGATCCACAGAGAATGGATGAAGCACCATGATCCAGAGTGCGGTTTTGTATCATTTAGATGGCGTTGTGCCCGGTTGTATTTTTTGATTTTACTGGGTCTTGCAGCGAGCCAGATGTACCCACAGCAGGCAACGGGGCAGGTGTTGATTACTGGCTCTGTGCGGGACTCGGTCAGCCAGTTACCGCTTGCTTCTGTACACGTCATTTTGGAAGGGAGTAATCAGGGTACGATCACCAATCGGGAAGGTGATTTTGAAATTACCCTTCCCAGTCTCCCGGCCACGCTCGTTTTCCGCCACATTGGCTATCATCCGGCGCGGGTTGAATTGTCGCCGAACGATGTGCGAGTCATCCACATGGGCCTTGATCCTGCAGCGATTGAATTACCGGAGCTACTGATCACGGGAGATTATCTGGCTACCGGGATCATGCAGGAGGTCATCCGCCGGAAATCCGCGCGCAGGCGCCATCTGGAATCTCACAACACAAGAGTATATGCCAGAATCACGCTTCAGAACCGGGACCGGATTGTTCTGGTCAATGAAGCGGTGTTTGACCGATATTTTGTCAGGGGCAGTGGGATCAGGCAGGTCATTCGATCTATACGCACCACCTCTGATTTTCATGAGAAGCTGGGATTGACACTGGCACCGCAGGATTTCTCTTCCGATCACGTACCCATCAATGGGCTGTCATTTATTGGACCGACACACCCGGATGCATTGGAGCATTACACGTTCACGTTTGCGGGGCGCCGTGTATGGGATGGCCAGCACTTGTACGACATCTATGTCGCTCCGAAAAGCAATCAGGAAGCCACGTTGATTGGTCGGATCTCTGTGTTGGACAGTGTGTACGCACTTGTGGAGGCGGATTTCAAGCCTGCCTCCCATGTGATCTTTTCTCCTGATACACGGGACTGGAATGTCATGTACCGCCAGAATTTTGCCCAGGTGGATTCATTCTGGCTTCCGATAGATCTTCAATTACAGGGTTGGGTTCATGTAGAGCCGAACGGCGAGCGGACCAGTCCAGCCGTGGTCGAACAGACCGTTAGGTTCATGGACTATCAGGCTAACGAGCCCGTACCGAGTGGTCCATTCACTCGTGAGGAGCAATTACAGGTTGATTCAACTTCTGTTCTGCGAGACGACCTGTTTCTGATGGGACTGGATATGGTTGCCCTGACCGCGCGGGAATTGGAAGCTCTGGGTGATCTTCGATGGAAAAAGCCATTGACGCTTCGCCAGGCACTGCCACCAAATGACCGGGCGATCAGTTCAGAGTCTGAATTGTACAGCTTCCGATTGGGAGACCGGTCTCAGTTTACGTTTCCGGTGATTGGGGGATTCACTCCCTGGTTTGCATACAACCGTGTGGACGGAACACGCGTGGGAGCCGGTAGAGTCCTTACTCTTCGCAATAATCGCAAGGTTGCCGCACGAATTGGTCAGTCCCTTGGATATGGTCGGACACGTCTCACCGTCGCATTAAATCGTCAGGAAACCGGGTCGTTGCAGACCTCTGTCGTGTATGATCAGAACACGCATCCGCAGAACGGGACGTTGATCCACACCGAGGCTTTGAATTCGCTGTCGTCAAGATTTTTTGCACAGGATTATTTTGACTGGTACTGGTCGAAAAGCCTTCGTGCGAGTGCGCGTTATGAGACAAGGGGGATCAGGATGATGCTTTCGGGGACCTATGCATGGATTGATTCTGTGGAGACCCAGGTAAAGCGTCCATGGCCACTGAAAAAGAAATTTCCTGAGAACTCATCCATACGCCCTGGACAGCGTCAAACTCTTGAGATCAGGGTTGCAACGGGGGGAGACTGGAAGCCTTACCATGTCGGGCCACAAAAAAGGTTGGAGGCCAGGATCGAATTTGGACATCCACCCGGGAGCCCCAGTGACTTTCGGGCGACACTGCTTGCAGACTATCATATCTCTACGTTCATGCGTCGTCGCCCAACTCCACTAGGACTTTCTCTGCGAATCTTAGGCGGTGTTATAACCCGGGATGCGTCAATGGATCGTTGGCATGTAGTGGAGGGGAGTATCGGGCCCGTTGGGGAGTTGGGTACGCTGCGTTCTATTCGGAATCGTCGGCTTATTGGGCGTCAGACGGTAGGGGGGCATTGGGAGCATAATTTTCGCAGTCTTCTATTTGAGGCACTTCGAATCCGTCCACTGGTTGAGCAGAACGTCAGTATGCGTCTTGGTGGGGCACATGTATACATGAATGGACGCTGGATCCATGAGATTACGCTGAGTATTGCACGAGTTCCGGTACGGATCAACTTCACTCGCAGGATTGATCAGCCGGGCATATTCGTGGGTGTTGGTATTGTGGGGCGCAATTAATGTATTCTTGATCAAATTCCGTGTAGATGTGGCTTTTTGAAGACAACCACCTTTTGATGCTTAATAAACCGGCAGGTCTACTTTCCCAGGCGGATAGTACAGGGGACCCGGATGTGGTGACATTGGCGAAGGAGTATATTAAACACAAATACAGCAAGCCCGGGAATGTGTACATCGGCTTGGTCCACCGATTGGATCGCCCCACCTCGGGAGCAATGGTGCTTGCAAGGACATCTAAAGCAGCACGGCGTTTGTCTCAGGCATTCCGTGAGCGAAGCGTAAAAAAGAAGTATATCGCTCTCGTCGAAGGAGTTTTGACTGGCAGCGGGGGCATGGAAGATTATCTGCATAAGGAAGCGGATCGGGCCTATGTAATGCAGGCAAAGGAGCAGGGAAAGTATGCGAGCCTGCGATGGAATGCAGTAGAGTCCAATGGGAAGGTTACATTGGTATCAATAGAGCTGATTACAGGGCGTGCTCATCAAATCCGATGTCAGTTCAGTGATCGAGGTTTCCCCGTATTAGGAGATATTCGCTATGGTGCACACCAGGGTTTTGATGGGAGGGACCGGATTGCATTGCACTGTCAAAGCCTCCATTTTTTGCACCCAGTAAAGAAGACCTCTATGAACGTCGAAACCACACTTCCTAGTCCCTGGAGAAAGTTCAAGGAATTATATTCCTGATTATTGAAGTTCCTATGCGTCAGCAATAAAATCATCCAATACAGAAAACCATGAGCAAACTTGAGTTAGGAGCATTTTCCGTGAGCCTGGCAGTCCGTGACCTTGACGTATCCAGTGAATTCTACCAGAAACTGGGTTTTGAGGTAACGGGCCAAGGTCAAGGTTACTTGATCATGGTGAATGGCACCACGGTGATCGGGCTTTTTCAGGGGATGTTCAAGGGGAATATTTTAACCTTTAACCCTGGTTTATGTGCAAAGGACAATTCTGAGGGAGCATTACTGGAAGCATGGCGCATGGATGAGTTCACAGATATCCGGGCCATTCAAAAACACTTCAAATCTCTTGACCTGGAGCTTGTATCAGAAGTGAATGAGGAGGAAAACCCGAACGGGCCTGGAAGTCTAATGCTTCAAGACCCCGATGGAAATGTCATTTTGGTAGATCAATTTTTTGATCGTCCCAACCCACCCGTCCAGTAAGAAATTGCTTGCTACGATTTGAACAAGATTCGTTCGCTCTGCAGGAATATTGTGCCAATTAAACCTATATGCAAGGTATAAGTAGTATATTTATTCTATATAAAAAATCACAAAACAATATGCCACGACACTTGACCGAAAAGCAGCAGGCTGTGCTGGACTTCATCATGAAATATGATCAAGAAGACATGGGATGGCCCAGCTACGAGAATTTTATGGATGAGTTTGGCTATAAATCCTCTAACAGCATCACACAGAATCTGAAGGCTCTCCAGAAGAAGGGGTATTTGATTAATGAAGAAGGTGGTTACCAGCTAAAGCCTGATCAAAGAGATATTCGGCGCGGGATTCCGATTCTCGGCGAGATCACCGCGGGAATGCTCCAGGAAGCCGTGGAAACGAATTTGGGTTATATTACGATAGAGACTCTTTTTCCCAACATTGACCGCATTTTTGCGGTACGTGTTCGAGGTGAGTCCATGACTGGAGCTGAAATCCACGACGGTGATTATGTACTTCTAGTGGATGATGATATTCCGGATGGTGGGATTGGCGCGGTCCTCTATAATGGTGAAACTTCTCTCAAGAGGGTTTTCATGGATCATCGGGGGCTCCGCCTTGAGCCGGCCAATCCCGAATTCGACGATATTCACATCGCGCCTGATATCTTTGAAGAGGTGAAAATTCTGGGGCGGTATATTGGACATGTGAATAAACTGGGAGTTCGGAAGGCCCCGGAGATGTACCAAATATCAACGCGATATTACTCTCCATTTGGGAACGAGGCTTAGCCCTATTCCGGTGTGGTAACCAGGCCTTCCTTCAACTTCCTGAGATACTGCGCCCACCAGTAGCTGGAATGTCGGAAGTGATGGTTGCGGGCCTTCCATCCCGTGTGCTCCATGCGCAGCAACAGTTTGCCGTCGGAGTGAATTAAGCTGAAGCTTAGTCTTGTACCTGTCCAGTCACGGTCAGCCTGTGTGAAGATCCAGGCGATCTGCTTGGACTCAGTGAGTTCGACGACCTCTGCTGACCAGTGATAGTCCGGGTCAAAGAGGAATTCGTACGCCCCTCCAATCTGGCGATCCGCTTTGCATCGATCGGTCCACCAGCTATTCAGTCCAACCTCGGTGCTGAAGGCCGCAAAGACTTTTTCGGGTGCAATGTCCAATGCAACGTCATGGTAAATCCCAAACATGGTCTTGCGCAATTCTCGTGCGACGCTGATTATTCAGATGATCTCAGGTTACGATTATTCTGGTTGGGCGATGGTGACGCAAGTTTCATGGATCATTGCCAGGGGAAATCCCCCGGGCTTACGACGTTCCCAAAAGTTGGGGCACCCAGGTGGCGAATGCAATTGGCACACCGGCAGGATCAAGAGTGTACAATAAGCGGCCAATATCCGGCAAGTCAAAGGCCGGTGTTAGAACGGTTCCTCCCAATTCAGGGATTTTTGCCTCCACGGCATCCACATCATCAACCGCAACAATGCAATTCCAGTGTGGTGGAACGTTGGGATCCACGAGTTCCATGATTCCGCCGATTTCAGTTCCATTCACAGAAAAGATATAGTAAGTAGAGGGTAATTCTATTTTCTTAATGGACCAGCCAAACAGCTTGCTGTACCAATCGGCCGCTGCCTTTGGATCGCGGGTGTGGAGCTCAAACCACGAAAATGCACCGTGCGTGGTCAGTGCTTCCTGGGTGCTTGCAATGGCCTTTTCGTCATGCTCATTGGGATCCCTGTGTTGAATAAGGGACAGGTATGCCCCCTGTGGGTCCAGGAATCCTCCAAAGAGGCCTCCCATAGAGTCCTGTATAGGAACGATCATATTCAGGTCATTTTCTTTGATGAATTTCTGAATATCGTGGACAGTAACGTAGTATGTCCAACAAGGTGGGGCCTCAGGTGGACAGGCCATTAATCCGCCGACATACTTTGAATTGCTGTGAAGTATTGTATACACGCCATCGGGCATGGGCACCTCGGTGGTCGTTAATCCAAGAAGTTGCGTGTAAAATTCTAGTGCTGAGGGTACGTCGGCGGCCAGATATTCATGCCAGCTAAAGGCACCGTGTGTACGAAATAAGTTCATTAAGAAAGTTGTTTTAGTTACCAGGGAAGGTCAAGCGTACGGGCGAGATGCTCCATGTATTTCACGCCATGACTGTACGTTTGTGCCAGCTTAACCGGAAAATCCGAAGTGCAAACAAACTCCTCAGACAAGGGACATGAAGCGACAAAGTGTTTACATCTCAAGTCCTCAATGAGAGGGTGATTTGGGTCAAATCCCTTTGGAGCCCGTTTTAGTTTTTGATGCTCATACCTTGCGGAGAAGACGTTCAAAAAGTCTGGACTTTGGGTGATTTCGGTCCATGTATCCGGGTTTCTGACAATCTCTTGCCGGATCATGAGTAATTCTTTACTGCCAGGCCCCCAGATACCAAGTGCGGCGAAGACCTCGTCGGGGGCCAAGTGAAGATAGAATCCCGGCGCATGCACATCTTTTCCTGCCGCATGCCGAAAATGTACTCCAGCGGCTTCCTTGTAAGGCCGTTTATCTTTTGAGAAGCGGACATCCCGATAAATACGAAATAGGGAGCCGCCAACCTTCGGAATGGCCGTAAAGTGAGGGCTGATTGTTTGGAGCGGTCCAGCAAATTCTGTAATGAATCTCAGTAGCGGAGCTTTTACATCCTGTTCATAGCGGGCACGGTTCTCGTTGAACCAGTCCCGATTGTTATTGGCACGGAGTTCACGAAAGAAATCAAATAACGCAGGGGCTATCATATCAGTAGGGACTTCTTAAAATGGGCCGTATAGAAATTAAATAGCGATAAAGCTTTGCTTCTGATTGCAGTCTGAATGCTTAACAAAGCTGGCAATGAAGGCTTTTGATAAACCATGAATCAGGCTTGCACTGAGACCGCGCGAAGCAAGTATAGGGAATAAGCGGGAATATGTACATCCAGAGAGGTCAGGGATGATATATTTAACGCTGTTCTACATATGTTCGAAGGTTTTTGAGGCTTGTCGCCCATCCTTGAATACAGGCCTCAAGGTACGCATCAGCTTCGGTGCCTTCTGGGAAGCCCGTATGTGTAAGCTGCAGATGTGCTTCCGAGTTGCGTGGGGTAATTTTATGGGTAATGGACATCAGGCTACCAAAATCAATCGGATCAGATTTTGTATAATACCTGAGGTTCTCAATCATACTCTTATATGGCGGATCATAAACCCGGTAGATCCCTGAAGAGATATAGTCAGGATCATCTTCGTTCTCACCCCAGGCGACTGCAAACATGCCGTTTTTGCGAGGGATGATGATTACCTGATCTGCATTCCACCAACTGCGCAGTGCGCTTGGAGTGTGCAGCGCATCAAACAATTCCTGTGGTGTGCATGGGAAGTTCTCTGAAAAAGAAATTGTACGCATCTATTCGTTGATCTGAAACAGTGCAGAACCAAAAAACCATCTGCTAGGTTGCATAATTCATTCATGAATACGGTCACATCTCCACTTACGATCCCTGTGACGGGCATGCACTGTGCCTCATGTGCTGCTGGGCTGGAGCGCCAATTCAGACGATGTCCCGATACGACTCAGGTGCATGTGAACATTGCTACGCATGAAGCACACGTTGAGGGGTTATCTCCACAAACCGCCGTGACCGTGATTCAAGAAGCAGGATATGATATTGCTCAATCCAAGCTTGTTCTTCACGCAAAGGAAGGAGATCCTGGTTTAAGTCAGCAGAGTATTGATGAACGTTGCAACAGGGCTGGACTACTGGTGCAGGGGGAGTTATCAGGCAAAACATTGACTCTATCATGGGTTCCAGGCCTCGTAAAAGCAGAAGATCTGTTGGCCGCATTTCCTGAGTATGCACATATGCCGGGTGGCAAATCAAAAACCTCTGCTTTCAAACAGATCCGCCTGGGGATTGCCGTACTTGGTGCGATGGGCCTAATGGTTTTGACGATGCTTGAGGCAGCATCCCACATGGTACTGATGGCGATTGCAACCCCCATCGTGTTTTATTGTGGAAATGAATTCTTCAAGAGAGCATGGATTGCATTGAAGCGAGGCGCAGCAAACATGTATACGCTCATTGCAATTGGGGTAGCAACGGCATGGATCTATAGTACAGTTGTCACTTTCTTTCCGGCGTTATTTGATGCAGCTCCGCCTGTTTATTTTGAAGCCTCGGCAGTCATTGTGGCACTGGTTCTTGTTGGTCAGTTTTTGGAGTCACGCGCAATGGCACAAACTGGATCCGCCATTGAAGCACTGCTACGGCTACAGGTGCCAGTTGCTCGTGTACAGCGGGGTGCACATTGGGTGGATCTACCTGTTGAGGTAGTAAAGCCCGGTGATCTTGTAATCATTCGCCCTGGAGATCAAGTGCCCGTTGATGGGGAGGTGGTACAGGGATTTGGTGTGGTGGATGAGAGTATGTTGACAGGAGAGCCCTTGCCGGTTTCCAAATCAGAAGGGGGTGCTGTGGTGGCAGGTACGTTAAATGTAGATGGATCTCTTACCGTGCGTGTCACGCAAACCGATCAAGACACTGTGTTGCAACAAATTGTCCGTCTCACTAGGGAAGCCCAGGGACGCAAAGCACCCATCCAGAAACTGGCAGATCGGGTGTCGGGAGTTTTTGTGCCGATTGTCTTGGTGATTGCAGTGTTGACGTTTGCAGTATGGTCGATCGCGGGGTGGGGCTTAGAACACGCACTCATTACGTTCGTCTCTGTACTCATTATTGCCTGTCCGTGTGCTCTAGGGTTGGCGACTCCCGCTGCCGTAGTCGCTGCTACCGGGGCTGGAGCCCGAAGCGGAGTCCTGTTCAAGGGAGGGGATGCTTTAGAGCGAATTAGCCGGATCACACATATCGTTCTAGATAAAACAGGAACACTTACTACGGGAAAGCCAGTGGTCCAGTCCATTGAAATGTCCACGGAGTACTCCGCCTCGGAAATTCTACAGATGGCTGCTTCACTGGAAGTACACTCGCAGCATCCCTTGGCAGAGGCCATTGTTGCGAAAGCCAGGGCGGATGGGCTTGAGAGCAGTCCGGCAGAAGCAGTTGAATCAATCCCTGGCCATGGCATTTCGGGGGTTGTGCAGAATCGTGAAGTATGTATTGGCAGCGATGATTTTTTGGCTCAGAGAGGGATCAGTTTGCCTTCACTTGCCTCAACAGAGGCAAGAATTCATATATCAGTTGACGGGCAATGGGCAGCGCAGTTTTCGATCACAGATGCACTGCGGAGTACGTCCAGGGACGCAGTTACGCAGATGCATCATCAGGGTTTAACCGTCATCATGCTGACGGGAGATACAGAAAAAAATGCAACGGTCGCAGCAGAACAGGTTGGGATCGATCACATACAGGCGGGTGTAACACCGGAAGGCAAGCTTGAATTTATCTCGTCCTTGCGAGAGCCTGGTACGGTGGTAGCAATGGTTGGTGATGGGATCAATGATGCCCCCGCACTTGCCGAGGCAGACGTTGGGATCGCAATTGGATCGGGTACACAAGTTGCCGTTGAGACGGCAGATGTCACGCTTCTGCGCGAAGATCTGGGATCCGTTGTAGATGCGATCAATGTAGGCCAGAGGGCCATGAGCACGATCCGTCAGAACCTGTTTTTTGCGTTTATTTATAACACGTTGAGTATTCCTGTAGCTGCCGGTGCACTATATGGAGTGTTCGGAGTACTTCTTAATCCTATGTTAGCATCACTGGCAATGACCTTATCCAGTCTGTCTGTGGTTCTCAACAGCCTGCATTTGCGTAACAAACTTAAACCTTAACCTAGAGAGTCAATGTTTCCTGAATGGATGCCCAATCTGCACCCCATGGTGGTGCATTTTCCCATTGCGCTGATCATCATAGCCTTTGCTGTTGATGTGGTCGCCTTGTTTTTTCGCAGAATTTCAATACTCCCACGAATGTCCACGATCCTTTATGTCCTCGGGGCTCTGGGGGCTTTAGGTAGTGTCGTTTCAGGAGAGGGCGCAGCAGAAACGGTGGCAGTAGCAGGGCAGGCGAGTTCAATACTGGCCAATCATGAAGATGTGGGTGAAATCACGATGTATTATTTCCTGATCTATGCGGCGCTAAGGCTTGCGCTGTGGTGGTTGTCATTTCGACTGGTGTTCTGGATTCCGCTTGCCGTGATTGGTGCGGTTGGATTGATTCCACTCTATCAGGCCTCATCGCTCGGAGGGCGTTTGGTGTATGAGCAAGGGGTAGGGGTCGCGATGGTAGATTCGATGGCTTTACAGTTGGAGGAAAACGAGAAAGCATTTTTGAGAATGGGGATGGCAGAAGAGTTTTCGGGGCTCGGGGAAGATGGTGCATGGCAGTGGCGGGCAGGGGAGAATGCTGCGAACACGTTCAATGCGGCATTTGAGACAATGATGGGGCAAGTTGTAGCCGATACAGTTCGAGATTCAGAAGGAAATTACTGGTTGGCATTGTCCATCGTGGAATCTCCAGCAATGATCACGTACGGGATCCCCGTTGCAAACGTTGAATTATTGGCGGAGATGGATCTATCTGATTTTGATGGCTCAATTCGCTTGCTTCATCATGTAACGGACAGCCTCTCGTACCACTTTATGGAAGTGGAAGATGGAATGATCCGTCTTGGAGTTTCAGCGGATGGAAAAATAGAGATAGAAGAAGAATCCAGTCGATCCCAATCCCAGGAAGTCGGTGTATTCAGGGTGGTTGGAGATCAGGCACATTTCCGGGGATATTTTGATGGAGACCTTGCAGTACATGGGCATGGTCCTGCTCCGGAAGCAGGGGTAACGGGATTTGCTATTGTCGGGTCGGGTACGATTAAGTTCGCCAGAATGCAGATGGTCGTGATTCAATAGCTGGAATACCACTGAATACCATAGCAGATCTCCTTGAAAAGAGTGCATAAATGGTTTTCTAACAAGCTTCCTGCAAAACCTCTAGATCGGAGATTTTGAAGGGCAGTAACGTGAAACCAATGTGAAAGGATCGCATTTTTCAGCCGCTATATGCCATGGAGAGGGCAATCGTGTGACAACAGTCTTGGGGCCGTCTCTACTGCTGAGTTTTCTTATTCGTGGAAGGTTTAGGGCAATTCATCCATACGGGCCAGCGATTCAAGCCACCGTTCCAGACTCTTCATCCCTGATCGTATCTGGTTTGGTCAGCCATCCGGCGCACTCGTTCATGACATAATGCGGGCGGCCTTTGACCTCATCAAAGATTCGTCCCAGATATTCACCAAGAATTCCCAGCACCATGAGTTGGACCCCGCCTAGGAATAAGATCAATACGACCGTAGAGGTCCATCCCTCGGGTAGATCCTTCCCGCTTAGAAATACCCCCAGAGCATAAACGAGATAGCAAAAGCCCAAGAAAGCCGCTCCAGCACCTAGCCACGCCGATAATCGCAGAGGGGCGGACGAGAATGAAAGCAACCCGTCCAAGGCAAGTCGTGTCAGTCCTTTCATGTTGTAGCTGGGTTTGCCTGCATGTCGGGCCGGGCGTGCATACTTGATCCCTATTTGTTGAAACCCAACCCACCCACGCAGCCCCCGAACAAATCGATTATGCTCAGGCAGCGAGTTAATCACATCCACCACTTTGCGGTCCATGAGGGCAAAATCTCCCGCGTCCCGGGGGATTCGAATATTTGCTGTTTTGTCCAGAAGGCGGTAGAAATTACTGTAGCAGACTCGAAGCAACCAAGGCTCTTTACGATTTGTACGTATCCCATAAACCACATCGTAACCATCGCGCCATTTGGCAATAAATTGATTGAGGAGCTCTGGGGGGTCTTGAAGGTCGGCATCCAGGACGGCAACGATGTCACCACGAGCATGCTTCAATCCAGCACTCACAGCGACCTGATGTCCAAAATTTCTGGAGAAACTCAGGTAAGCCATTTGATGATCGGATTGGCAGGCCGCTTGTAAAAGTTGAAGCGTACCATCGGTGCTCCCATCATCAATGAATAGGAACCGCGTCGGAATCCCTAAATCCAATGCCTTCAGCGTACGAAGTAAATCGGGTAGAACCTCTTCCTCATTGTAGCAGGGAAAAACAAGGCAAATTTCTGGGCTAGAAATGGGTTGATCGGTCATGAATCTTCAAACGGATCTCCATATGCTCCAAGGCCGAAGAGCGCGTAGTCATAGCGTGACGGATCGCTCCTGTCGAGTTTCCGACAAGCATCAGTCAGTTCAATGACGGCCTTCCAATCATTCATTTTGCGGTTAAGTAACCCTAAGATACGTGCTTGGCGTCCGGAATGAATATCCAGGGGTAGTACAAGCTGATGGGGTTTCATAGAATTCCAGAGTCCTAAATCTACAGGTCCAGAGCGAACCATCCAGCGTAGATATAATGAGAGTCGCTTGCAGGCACTTCCACGACTGGGACGTGCGAGGTGTTTCTGCAGTCTTATCGGGGTATCGGGCCGAGCCGTCATCATGCGCATACTAAATCGCTCTATGGACGGACGCGTGTCAATCTCCCCAGGCTGGCACCCAAAGACGTTTTCAACGGTCCTAAACTGGCGAATCAAGAGACTCAAGTTCTGAGTGAATGCAAGGCAGTCTTCTGGTTGGAATGTACGGTGTACAAAAGTACGAAGTGCGTCATGGTCGCGAATCGGGTCAAAATCCATCACGAATTTCCAGGGTTTGAACCGCATCCGGGTACATAGTTCTTCAAGCTTCGAAAGTATGACCGCACGGGACCCCCATGCCAACGTTGCAGCATAGAGTCCAATAATCTCCTGATCAGATCGATCAGTGAAGGCATGACATAGGCTGATCGGATCGTCAGAGATAAAGGAAGGGGACTCAAAGTGAGTCACCAGTTGATCAAGATAGGAGGGATCGGGCACGCAGAATCAAGACTATGTTTTTCATGGAAAATTAAGGCAAGCACCGAAAATTTGAAACGGTTCAAGGCACGCGTGATCGTTTATTTCGTCCGGTATCGATTCGGGGCTGTGACTCTGACAAAGTTTTGTAATGGCGGGTTCCTCCGAATTCAACGAGCTACTCGCGAAAAAAAGTCAGAGATCCAAATAAAGAACGATGGATGGATAGGTAAATGTTTCGTGAGTCCTAAGAGGGGATCGGGACCTTGGCTCCCCCTGATCCAAGTGATTTTTGTGCGGCATCAAGCAAACGAACAACAGCCAAACCATTGCGTGCATCGGTACGCGGGGTATTGCCCGTGCGAATGCAGTCAATAAAATGGGCACACTCCATATGTAATGGTTCCGACATTTGGATATTGGGAATATGAATATCGCCAACACGAGTCGTCATGGATTCAGCAAATCCTACATACCCTGGCGGGTTGACACCTTTATCATAAATACGCACTTTCTCTGCACTGGTCATTTCGTCAATGACGACCATCTTTTTACTGCCCACCAAAGTGATCTTGCGGATTTTATGGGGATCCAGCCAGCTTGTATGGAGATGCGCAAGCGCACCGTCCTCAAAAAAAATGGTTGAGAATGCAACGTCGCAGATATCAGGTTGCAGGTAAGCCTGGGCATGTACGGCAACCGCAACGGGCTTTCGCTGCAGAAAAGCCAAGGCAACAGAAAGGTCATGTGGAGCGAGGCTCTGTAATGCATTTTCACGTTGACGTACAATACCAAGGTTGACGCGTACGCTGTACATGTAGTATATATCGCCGAGCGCACCGCTTTCAATCAGGTTTTCCACATAATTGAACGCAGGGTGGTAGAGAAGTAGATGGCCCACCATGCAGTGACAGCCCATCTCCTCAGATAACGATACCAGAATTTCCGCTTCCTCTGCACGTTCAGCCATGGGTTTTTCGACGAATACATGGCGGCCACTCTCAAGAGCGGTGCGTGCAAGAGAGAAATGAGAGGGAGTCTCCGTGGCAATGACAATCCCATCAAGGTCGTCACGGGATAGAATTTCCTGTGTATCCTTCGTGATAGAGATCATCGGATATTGATCCTCGACAAACTGCCTCGCACCAGGATCTGCATCGCAGACGGCTACAACGCGGCATGCCGGGATGGCGTCAAAATTTCTCAGCAGGTTTTTCCCCCAGTACCCTACTCCGATCTGGGCCAGTCGAACTTTATGCATAGATCAGATGGGTTGCATGGTCAATGACCTTTTCTGCGATCAGATCCTGCTGAGCGGGTGTGAGCTCTGTGTGCATTGGTAGCGCCAAGACCTCATCGCAGGCTCGCTCAGTTTCGGGGAGAACCATCTGATTCGATTCCGCCCCAAATACAGGCTGCTGATGCAATGGTACGGGGTAGTAGATCCCATGGGGAATACCGGATTGGGAGAGGGAGTTGATGAGTTCTCCCCTTTTTTTTACACGAATTACATATTGATGATAGACATGACGCCCCCAGGGAGTTTCATGAGGACAGACAATCTCATCAACGTTCTCAAAGAGCGAATGATAGTATGCAGCTGCCGTGCGTCTTCGCTCCGTAAATGACTCGAGATGCCGGAGTTTTACCTCCAGAATTGCTGCCTGGAGCGCATCCAGTCGGCTGTTGAGTCCGATCACTTCATTGTAATATTTGTGTCGTCCGCCATGATTCGTGATCATCCGAGACTGGTCTTCCAACTCTGGATCAGAAGTGAGGATGGCCCCGCCATCACCATATGCGCCTAGGTTTTTTGAAGGAAAGAATGAGCAGGTTGCCATGATTCCCATACTTCCGGTGGGAACGCCCTTATAAGTTGCTCCAATTGCCTGCGCATTATCTTCGATCACAGCAAGGTTGTGTTGCGAGGCAAGAGCAGTAATCGGATCCATGTCTGCAGACTGGCCGAAGAGGTGTACAGGGACAATGGCTCGAGTTCGAGGGGTGATGCACGATTCAACACTGGTTGGATCAAGACAAAACGTGTCGGGATCTATATCTGCAAAGACAGGCACAGCTCCCAAAAGGGCAGCAGCTTCTGCGGTGGCAATGAACGTAAACGAAGGGGTAATGATTTCATCACCGGGGCCAATTCCAAGAGCCATATAGGCAATTTGCAGGGCATCCGTCCCGTTCGCGACTCCGATGGCATATTCAGCTTTCGTGTACTGAGAAAGTGCAGCCTCGAAGCGTGACACAACAGGACCGCGGATGAAATGCGCAGAGTCCAAAACCTGAGCTAAAGCTGCATCGATTTCATCCTTGATTCCCAGGTACTGCCCCCTGAGATCAACCATCTGAATATTCATTCGGCTATTGATTCTCTAACCACTGGTCTTCTGGAACCATACGCAGGTACCGGGCGGGTACTCCCGCCCACAACTCACGCGCCGGAATATCCTGCGTCAGGACACCACCTGCAGCCAGCATTGCATCAGGTCCAATCGTTTTACCAGGCAGGATAGTCGCTCCTGCACCGATCCGCCCACCACGCAATACCGTGACTCCCTTGTAGTATTTATGGCGCTCTTTTGTTCGACCTGCAAAATTGTCATTACTAGTCGTTACACCGGGTGCAATAAAGACATGGTCCTCCAGATTAGAGTAGGCGGTGATATACACGTTGGTCTCCAGTTTACAATGAGCACCGACAAAGCAGTCATTCTCAACCGCGACTCCTCTACCAATAATAGTGGCATCACCAATGAAAACCCGTTCACGCACAGAAGCTAGGTCCGCGACCATTACATGTGTACTAAGAGTACAGCCATTGTACAGGATCGCACCGCTTCCAATCAGGCAGTGGTCACCGACTGTGAGACCCTGCGGCTGATCCGAAGTATGCAGCGTACTTTGTTGAGCCCGCATTGGTCTGGCTCCGAGCACACTATGATCCCCAATCCGGACACCAGCTCCCAAGCGCGTTCCTGCTCGAATAACCACATGGTGACCGACCATGCAGCCTAGGCCTAATTCGACATCGTCTTCAATGATGCAGCCCTCACCCAGAACAAAATTTGATGCACTCATCCGTGTTTGATCACAAAAAAGCCCGTAATCCCAAACGGACCACGGGCTACGAATTTCCGGGGTCTAAGCAAGAGTCTAGAGTGTTTCTAGGTAATGCTCGGCTGACTGCTTATAGGCTCCGTAGACAGCATTTTGAAAGGCTTCTATCGCGGCAGTCCGGTCATTGACGCTTACATAGGCTTCGCCCAGGACATAGTATATTTTTGCTTTGTCCGAACGGCTTCCTGTATGGATGTCCAGTGCCTGTTGGGCCGCAGAGATTGCAGCGTCCCCCTCTCCCTTGATATAGTGTGCCTGAGCCGTATAGAAATACACATCGGCATCCGCTTCCATAAGTTCAGACAGAGACGCCAGTGCAGCCAGTGCTACATCTGCATCAGATCGTGTAGCATTCCGTTTTCCCAAGGCCGTTGAGGCTTGACTGATAAAGTGATCACGGATTGCTTTTTCAGCTGCGAGACTCGTTCTACGATCTCCCGGTGCGGCGGACACGGCCATCCAGCTGTCAATTGCCTCATCTATTCGTTCCAATCTCTTCAGGGCTAAACCTTTTCCATAAAGATTTTTGATGTAAGCGGGGTAGATGCCTTCGCCATCTGAGTAGTGTTGAAGGGCACTCTCAAAGTTTTCGGCTTTATAGGCTGCTGTTCCCAGTTTGTAGTCAATTTGAGCGGCAGCATAGCGAGCACGCTGTGCCACTTCGGCATCGGATACAGCATCTGCACCAGATGCCGCTTGCATAAACAGATCGCGCGCATCGCTCCAAGCGGCATTCTTTGCCGCTTCCTGGGCTGAATTAAAATCCTCCTTGTATTGTTGAGCAGCTACCGGAATGGAAGTAACCAGCAACAGGAGTACCAAGAAAAATCCAGAGTGGATAGGACGAAGAGATTTCATTCTGCAAAGTATTAAGTCGGTTACAGTTTTGGGATGGTTTACAATTTTAAGGACGCATTTGCTTGCGCCTACTTACCGTTTTATTTCAATCAGGTTCCACGGAAGGGAATCAGCGAAAAATTATGCAAAAATCTTGCCAATTACATATCTATCGGGCGGTGCTTCAAAAAAAATACACCCTCTCTCCCCGAAGTAACTACAATTGTCCCACTTTTGAAGTAAGGATAATTGCTCCAAGCCCCGAGAACCGGCGAATTATCATTCGGACCATATGGAACTGTGTCGAAGTGACCGACCTCCATCGGGTTTTCAGGATCCGAAATATCTACAATTCGGAGCCCTTCTACATAATTGGTCTGGTACATGATACTCCCCCGGATATAAAGATTGTGGTCAATCGCACTTGATGGACCAAAATACTCGCCTAGCAGGATCGGATCCTCAAGCTCACTGACATCAAAGATGAGGGTGCGTGTGGCTTCGACGATATCTGAAGCTTCATCCCCCTCATCATTCAGGTAGAAATAATGGTGGTCCTCGGTGAGCCAGCCCTGGTGCGTGTAGGACACATTCGGGTAACGGGCTACGGACAGGGCAACCGGAGCATCTTTCTCGGTTACATCAGCGATGGATAATGCATTCCCATGAACTGAGGCAAATTTCCCGGCCTTGATACTCGCGGTCAGGGCCATCGTAGGTCACACACTGCGCATCATGTGTAGCCCCGGTTCCACGCCCACCGGTTCGCGTATCGGCAAAGCATCCGGCAAAAGCAGGGTTGAGCGGGTCCTGGATGTTGATCATATGCAACGCTCCTCCACATGTCTCTCCTCCCGAATCACTGCCAACAGCATAGGCGAACCCGGTCTCTTCATTGATGATGATGTTGTGAGAGCTGTAGATGCCCTTGTACAAGGCCGTTTCCGTGAATACCTGTGGTCCAGTGAGTCCTCTGAGCTGAGTTAGGTCAAAAATTTGCATATGATGAGCACCGGCTCCATCCGCTACAATAAACGCATGATCTTTGTACACCTTGATGTCACGCCACAGGCTTTGGTTGGCGCTGGCTGTTTTTGGTAAATCTCCCAGGTATACTGGATGATGAGGGTCTGTAAGGTCAATGAACGATGTGCCGTCGGTGCGCCCAACCAGCGCGTACTCGCGCCCCGTTTCAGGGTCTTCCCATCCCCAGATATCATTCACTTGAATACCACGCCGCGCCCCAATTTCCTGTCGGGTTAAAAACGAAATCATATCTACTTCTGCGCACGGGAAAATGCCGGCCGCCCCATTTTCACACTCGGTCATTCCTCCGGTAATGGATGCAATCTCACTGGCAGTGTTGAAGAGTGCCTCATCCACTCGGACTCCCCTGTCTGTTACACGTAGAGGAAAAATTGCACCTTCATAATTATGCTGCCCGACGGCTCCCACGGCCACAATACCATTATCTACTGCCAAGCTTCCCCCGAATACGCTACGAAATTGCAAAGCGTCAGGGTTCAATACATCAGATAATTGCATACTGGAGAGATCGAAATGATACAGGCCTCCCCTGCGTTCATTGAACCGGGGAGCGGAAATCCATAATCGACGATCATTGGCGGCCAATCGTCCACCAAATCGCTGATCCTGCGTTGTATCTGCCGGCGTAACGGTGTGGGTCTCACGCCATTGACCATGGTGATCCTCGGAGAACAAGGTCACCGTGCCTTCATTGTGCCCCGGTGCGCCAATTGCCAGAAAGTCTGCAGCAGACTCGATGGATACTCCGAACTGATCCCCTCCTTTGCCTGCATCCAGTCGAATCTCCTGTACCTGTAATTCGGGAGTCCCATCGTAAGAGTAGACAAAAATGCGCCCTTTTCCGTTATCCCAGCGTGGAGCACCGACTACAAGGTTATTGCCATGAATCGCCACGGTACGACCA
Source organism: Rhodothermales bacterium (assembly GCA_965116685.1). Lineage (GTDB taxonomy): Bacteria > Bacteroidota > Rhodothermia > Rhodothermales > Bin80 > Bin80. The sequence continues at coordinate 2,734,823 of OZ220707.1, forward strand.
AATTGACCTGTACTTGAAATACTGCTATGGGTCAATTCCTCTGTCATTTGCCAGGAGCCATTTTCATCACGGGAATACAGATAGGCTCTACCTTTGGAGGTTGGACCACCCGTAGCACCAACCAGTAGATGATCCCCTTTCAGTGCGAGGGAGGTGCCAAACTGAGCATGGGTATGGGTAAGGGTTTCTGACAGAGACCATGAACCGTTATTGGGAGCGCCAGGCTAACTGGCAAAATGTAACGGGTGCAAGTCCCGTAGTATGAAGATGCAACCAATCACATACTTCCTCGAGCCGTGCGTTGTGCCCCGCGAGGGTCACGACGAAGCGTCGGTAGAGGTGCGTGTGGCCGGAGCTATTGAGCATCGAAATCGTTATCGTCTGGGTCGCCGAGGCTGTCCAAGTGGTCGAAGGCAACATGTATGTCACCGCCATGGCGAGGCGGCATACAGGCCCACGGTGTCTAAGAACTCAGGGACATACGTACGCATTTTGTCGGGACCTGTGAGGGCTCTATCCTGTCCTAAACGCAGAGTTGGGATCGCGCAGGGAAGGCGGAAGACGCCGAAGCCTGCGATGCACGGGATGGAGCAGTCAGATGGGGACATAGTAGAGAAGAAGGCGGCGAACAAGGGGCGACCTGCGGAGTCGCTGGAGCGAAGGTCCCCACCCAAGGGGAAGCTGGGAGATCCGGGCTCACGCCATACACAGAGATGGATCAGTGAGTTTATGGGATCAATCGGCTACGGCAATTCTGCCGTTATGCACGCCGGTGCGACCCGAGGGAGGAGCCGGATGCGTTAACGCGCACGTCCGGATCTGTGCGGGGGGCCCGGAGCAATCCGGGTCCCTACCGCGATAGCGGGAATAGATGTATACCTCACTGGCGAGCGGGGCACCGATCGCTAATGTAGTATTTTCCGTTGCCAAGCTTCGTCCAAATCCGATAGCAATTTCCCCACCGGGTGTGAGAACCTGTGTCTGTGTCCATGTACCGTCCTCGGTCATCTCGTAAACAAAGACGTTTCCAGGAAGAAGGAGTTGTCGGCCTTCACCGACAAGGATCTGTCCGTCATTAACGGTCACCGCACCGCCAAACTGGAGTGCATATTGGGCATAAAGGGTTGCTGGAGTACAGAAAATGACCAGCAAAAAAGTTAAAACCTGCCTCATCATACAGAGTAAGTATATCTACATAATAAGGTACGAATCTCATTCATAAGTTCGATCCACTTCATAGTAGAATTCGGCAGAGGCTCCTGATCTCTCCATACGTAGGGTGGGTCTGATTTATGTATTTTGTAGCTGCACACGGCGCGGATAGGGCATATTGGGATTTTTGGAATGATCGGTGCAGGATGGCGTTCAATAGGCATGGGAAAAGGGTCAATGGATCAGGAGACACTGGATTGGTTACAATGAAAATGGTTTCGGATAGAGCGGCGGAAAAGTTGGGTTTCAGCACACTGGCTCGGTGGTTGAAAAAGTTGCTGGTGAGTTCCGTGGGGATAGAAGAGCTCAATGCACTGCATCCGGTATCAGATTCAGGGGTGCGGAAGGTTTCTCTGACACGCACGGATGCATTGCAAGGTCATCTCTTGCGCGGAGATACACTTCCATTGCAGGATTTCATTGATGTGCGTCCATATCTTGAGCAGGCACGTCCAGATGGAGCCATGCTCAATGCCGAATCCCTGGATGAGGTGCACAGAGTTTGTCGAGCAAGTCGGCAAATACGGACATTCTTCTCCAGAGAAGGCTATGCTATCCTGTCCAGAGTGGTTCGCCCGATTGGATTGCTGCAAGACCTAGAGCAACACATTGAGCGCACTGTTGACTCAAATGGGAGGGTAAAGGACACTGCGTCGACAGAACTGCGCCAAATTCGCAGGAGGTTGCGTCAGCGTCAGCAGGCGCTCAGGGAAAAATTGCGCGAGTTACTGAATCAGGCCATCCAGCAGGGGCATGCTGCGGAGAATCAATTGACGATGCGTGCTGGCCGGATGGTCATCCCATTGCACGCAGAGGCGAAACGGAAAATGCGTGGATTTGTGCATGATAGCTCCGCGACAGGACAGACCGTGTATCTCGAACCTGCAATCTGCCTTGACCTGGGTAATGAGGTCCGGATACTGGAAGCGCAGGAGCAGCGGGAAATTGAACGACTCCTGCGAGAGCTCACAAAACGCGTACGTGAGCATGCCAGCACGATTGAACGAAATCTGGTTATCCTGGGGAAGATTGATCTCTTGCATGCCAAGGCGCAACTGAGTATTAGGCTTGGAGGCGTGGTCCCAAAGTTATCGGAGGAACCGGTACTGGAAATTCGACAAGGGAAGAACCCAGCGCTACTGCTAACCGGCAAATCGAAAGAAATTATTCCACTGACCCTGTCTCTTGGCAGAGAAATACGAACCCTGGTCATTACGGGCCCAAATGCAGGGGGCAAGACCGTCGCCATGAAAACGTGTGGCTTAATGCTTGCCATGTTGGGGTGCGGGATCCCGATTCCTACGCACCCCGAGTCGGTATTTGGGTCCTTCACGCAAATCCTCGTAGAAATCGGCGATGAACAATCCATTGAACGGGACCTCTCCACGTTCAGTGCACGGATCGCTGGTCTGCAGCAAATGTGTGAGGTAGCGGCAGAGGGTGTGCTCATGTTAGTTGATGAGGTCGGAACAGGTACAGATCCAGCGGAGGGGGGCGCGCTTGCGCAAGCGGTATTGGAGCATTTTACCGCTTCAGGAGCACTGACGGTGGTGACGACACATCATGGTACATTAAAGGCGTATGCACATGAAGCGGCGGCGGTCGTCAATGGGTCAATGGATTTTGATGAAGACACCTTGCAACCGACATTCCTTTTTCGGCAGGGGCTTCCCGGCTCATCGTATGCTTTTCGGATTGCCAGTCGAATGAAGTTCAATCCAGTTGTTCTGGCACGGGCCCGTCAAATATTGGGCAAGCCGGGTGTCACGCTGGAATCTCTCATTGCAAGTTATCGGGATCGTATCTCCAAACTGGAATCATCTCCGAAGATGCCCGAGCCCGAAACAACCCCCAAGAATAATTCTACGCGTCCTTCATCCAGCCCTACGGTGCGCAGAGCACCCGGGAAAGCGGAACCATTGCCTGTAGTTCATCTGAAAGTAGGCCAACAGGCCGTCATCGATGCTGGGAATTCCCCATGTGAGATCCTATCCATTCAGGGGCGTAATGCGCTGGTTTCTGCCGGGAATATGCGTATGAAGGTTGCGCTGAAGCGGCTCACTCCCATCAAGCAAACGAAACTGCGTCAGAAGGGCAAGGTGCGTGTATCGGTGCCCCGGACCCGAGTAGATCTTCGGGGTTTTCGTGTACGGGAGGCACTTTCGGAGGTTGAGAAGCTGCTGGATCAGGGTGCCGGCGCGAATTTGTCTTCGGTTGAAATCATTCACGGCACTGGCACGGGTGCACTGCGCAGTGCGATCCATAGTTACTTGAAAACTGCCGAGGTGAATAAGACATTTGAATGCCTGGATGCAAACCCTGGAGTCACGATCGTGAAGATATGAGACAGACTGACGCATCTACTGGCGTCTGCGCTTGCAGGTCCGGTCTCCTAAACTGGCTTTGGTGTGTCTTAATAGGAGGTCGCGGTGTATTGTACTCCCAAATGCTGGAACGGGGGATACATACATCAGGTCTGTTTGAGAATTCCTGACTTCACCGGCAGTATTTCCGCAGAATGTCAAAAATTTGTTCAAAGATTGGTCCAAAAAATATGGCAGCAAAGCCTATATTTAATCTTGGGTTGACACTGGAAAAACATTAGGGTGGAAATCTCTATGCTCAGTCGGGTAAAACGCAATTCATAATCCTTACAATTTTCAACATGAAAGCTATTTGTTCAATTCTTGTATCGCTTCTGATGGTGGGCTCCGTATACGCTCAGAATACCATCAGCGGGGTCGTTACCGACGCGGAGTCCGGTTTGCCCCTCCCGGGCGCAACGGTCTTTATTTCCGGTACCGTTACTGGTGCAGCGGCCGATGGCGATGGGGTCTACATCATCGGCGATATGTCCTCGGGTACTTACGTCATTGAAGTATCCTTTGTCGGATACGAAGCGGTATCACAGGCCATTACAATCCAGGATGCGGATGTCACGTTGGATTTTGCGCTGCAGGCGTCGAGTCAAGCGCTGGAAGCCCTGGAATTGTTTGCATCAAGGGCTTTGAACCGGCAAACTCCGGTCGCCTATTCGGACATCGAAAAACTCCAGGTTGAGCGTGAACTTGGCTCTCGCGATGTGCCGTTGGTTTTGAATACGACCCCCTCCGTATATAGTACCGCCCAAGGGGGTGGAGCAGGGGATGCACGGGTGAACGTGCGTGGATTTAATCAGCGGAATGTTGCCGTCATGATCAATGGTGTGCCGGTAAATGACATGGAGAACGGCTGGGTATACTGGTCGAACTGGGATGGCGTTGGGGATGCGACCACCTCAATTCAATTACAGCGGGGGTTGTCCGCAGTGAATCTGGCGACGCCCTCCATCGGCGGAACCTTGAACATCATTACGGATCCTGCTGCCAATACGCGGCGGATTCTGGCAAAACAGGAGTTTGGGAATGACGGATTCCTCAAATCCACCGTCTCCGCTTCAACAGGACTGATTGACAACCGCTTTGCCTTTACAGTGAGTGGCGTTCGGAAGTCCGGCAATGGCTACTATGACGGCACTTGGACGGATGCATGGGCTTATTATGCTGCCGCTGCGTGGAATATCAACGAGAAGCATCGGATTGATTTCTATGCGGTTGGAGCACCGCAACGGCATGGGCAGAACCTCTATCGGCAAAATATTGCTGCCTATGATCACGAGTATGCCCGTGAAGTTTTCGAGGCGGATGGACTGGATCAAGCAACGATTACAGAAATCTTGCAAACCTTCCCGGAAGGGGGACGGCGCTGGAACCAAAATGTATCCCCCGTTTCCACTTCGTACACCGATGAACAGCATAACGGTTTTGGTACCGTTCGGCGCAATTCACGGGATCGCATCAATGAGCGCGAGAACTTCTTCCATAAGCCTCAGGTGAATCTGAACTATTTCGCCCAGCTATCGGAGCGGTCACTCTGGTCCAATGTTCTGTATTATTCTGGCGGTAAAGGTGGGGGAACCGGAACCTATGGACGGATGACATGGAATTATACAGGTCCGTCACGCGTGGTGGATTACGATGGCACCATTGCTGCAAACCAGGAGAATGGGGAATCCCAGGGAATCCTTCGGAACAGCCATAATGTACAGTGGACCATTGGAGCAATTTCCAAATTCAGACATGAGCTGACCGAAACAATCACGCTTGAAGCAGGCATTGATTGGCGTACCGCTTCCATTGATCATTACCGAACGGTGCGTGACTTGCTGGGCGGGAGTGGGTATCAGCGTTTTGATAGCGATTTCTGGGGAGAGAGCGGCAAGTTGCTTCGGCCGGGTGATCGATTCAATTACAATAATACCAACACGGTGGACTGGTTAGGTGGGTTTGTGCAGGGTGCGTATAAGAGTGGAGGGATCTATGCCTATGGAATGGCCGGATATTCCACCATTAAATACTCCCACGAGGATTATTTCCGGGATGCGGGAGACGGAACTACATTTACCATTGCCACGGATCGCATTGGTGGATATCAGATCAAGGGTGGAGCTTCCTATGCGTTCAACGACATGATTTCTGCATTTGTGAATGCAGGATTAGTCTCCAAGGTGCCGATCTTTGATGGAGCACTGAATGATATCACAGGAGTTTTGAATCCAGATCCCCAGAATGAACAATTCCAAGCATTGGAGGCCGGAATTTCTTATGAGTCCATGGACCGCACGTTGAACACCACCCTTAGCGTGTACAACACTGTGTGGAACGACCGTACGATCACGCGCTCCGTATTGGAGGAGGACGGAGACGATGGTCTGATCAATATCCTTGGATTGAATGCACTGCACCGTGGGGTTGAAGCGGAGGTGGCGTATCAGCCGCTACGTTTTGTTCGTGCAGATGTGGCACTGTCCATCGGCAATTGGCAATATACCGATGATGTGTCAGCGAGATATACGCCGGACCGTTCCGATCCGTCCACACAGGAGACGGTATCGCTGTATGTGAAGGATATTAAGGTGGGGGATGCGCCGCAGACTCAGATCGCTTATGCGGTCAGCATTTTCCCTGTGAAGGGGATGTACGCCAAAATTACCGGGCGCTCCTATTCGGACTACTACGCAGATTTTGATCCCACAAGCCGCACAGATAGTGAGCAGTCGGGGCAATCTGTCTGGAAGATTCCAGGCTATAATGTATTCGATATTAATGTCGGCTATACGATTCCTCGCCGTCTAGGGCCGGGACAACTCCGCGTATTTGCCAACGTGTTCAATCTGTTTGATTCGTTCTACATCCAGGACGCAACCAACAACTCACGCTTCAATGCTTTCCGTGGTAATGGCACGGGAGCAAACCGGGCGGATGACGCAGAAGTTTTTCTGGGGCTGCCACGTTCCCTCAACTTCGGCCTGCAGGTTACCCTCCGGTAGCCTGACTTGATTAATGTGCCTTTGGTTGGCCGGTTGCGCAGTTTTCGCGAACAACAGCTTGAATGTTCCACTGCGCACCGGTCACTGGCGCGTGATCCTTGGGGGTTACGCGAGACCGCTTCGTTTCCGTAACACCCACTCCAAGCCCAGTAACAGGATAACGATCCCTAGAATCCATGGGATCCGTCGCAGATCAAATTCCAGTTCCCGAGACTGTGTGATCGGAGAAAATAAACGGTCAGAGTTGAGCCGTTCCTGGAATGTACTTAAAGTCCTTTCGGTAAATAAGTCTCCTCCGGATCGGTAAGCGATCTGTCGGAGCAGTGCTTCATTGCTTCTTGTACTGCGGTACTCTAGATTTACGGAACCGACCGTAAAGACGCCGCGATCTGTTCCCATGGATGTATTCATCCGTGTAGCTTCTGCCGTGTATGCGTAAGTGCCTTCAGGGAGTGCATCCACGCGCAGGGTAAATCGTCCGCTCCCTGTATTGGTCATGGTATAGGGGTATTGAGCTCCGTCCGGTGCAGTTATCTCGACGGTGACGACCGCCTCAGAAACTGGATTCAGGCTCTCATCATACACCTGGCCGGAAAAATCTATTGGTTCGCCCCCACCAAAGGCGGTCAGGGCGGGCTCAACACGCACCGTTCGATCATCTTCCGGTGTGGTAAGCCATTGCATCAGATTCTCAACCACCTGTGGCCAGACTCGAGGCATATCTGCCGGGTCGTCCGCGAGGTTCAACCACCTCCATGTTCCGGATCCCAGGATTGCAGCTGTTCGATGTCCGGCTCGGCTTCGCACCATGAGCAGCGGTTCTTCCAGCGTAATCCCACGGAGGTTTATCTGCCCTAGAATCCGGCTATCCGAGGTCACGTTCCAATGCCCCGTGCTGACCATCAAAGGAGGAAGCCGTTCCCACAATGCTTCAGGAAAATCCAGGATCGGGTCTCGGAATCCAGCCTGCGTGAGCTTCAGATTGGCTTCATCATAGAGTACATTTTCCGTCGTCGGCAAGGCAGGAAGCACGTTTGCAAGTTGATCCTGCAGGCGCTGCAGGTCGGTTTGACGGGTGAGCATAAAGAGCAGGGGAATCCCGGATCGTGCGGCATTGGCGACTACGTTGAGTGAGACATCGTCCGCTTCACGGCCGGGGAAACCGACCAGTACAATCGCATCGTATTCATCCAGTGAGTTCGGTAAGTTGCCTTCGTAAAATCTGTCCGGCTGCATCTGGACAAAGCTATCAACTTGGCGGCTCTCATCACGCGTCAACAGGTTGCGCATGGCAACGAGGTCGGGATGGGGTGCAGCAGCAATGAGGCAGATCCTCTGGCTTCGCCTGAGAACACGGACTGTAAATATTTCCCGATTATTTGTCGAGGAAGCTTCATTTTCCAGCTCTGTAGTGGTCAGGGTATACTGAAACAGGCCTTCTTCCTGGGGAGTGAAGCTTAGCGAAGCAATGGATTCGCCTTCGGTAATCATCAAGGTCTCGGAGGCAACCAGAGAGTCCTGAGCATAGAGACGGGTGGTGACAGTTTTATCCGAGTAGCCTTGCAAGAGCAGCGACACATCAACAGGGACTTCTTGCCCAACGTAGGCCAATTCATTGGTCACCGTCCGAGCGATCATCAAATCTTGCTGTTGGAGCGTATCTCCGATCACCAGGGTGTGGATGGGAATCCCGTAGTCAGCAGCCACATATACAGGGTTGCGCCCCGTGTTATATTGACCATCCGAAATAAGCAGAACACCGCGCAGGTTTTCGTCACGCAGTGAAGTTTGAACCTCTTCCAGAGCGCTGGAGATATCTGTGCGTGGAGCGGTATCCATCGCCGCAGCGAGATCTTTGATTGGGCGCATCGTTCCGCCAAATCCAAAATAATGGGTTTGTCCCTGGATGGATGGCAGGATTTCTGTCCGTTGATGTTGTGCCATGCTCTGACTCTCATCAATTAGAACCGCCAGCACAGGCGGGACCTCCTGATTGATATTCCTGCGAATCATAGGTTCAAATAACAGGGCGAGCAGCAGCACGAGCGAAATTCCCCGGAGCATTGGCAGGAGCCATCGGTTGATTCCGTGTAGCCTTGGCTCGGTCTGGCGGTAAGAAAACCATGTCAGCGAGCCAGCCAGGATCAATAGCAGAATCAGGGGCCACGCACGCAGTCCAAATTCAATCATCCGCTAATGAACGTTGTTTGATCGCCTTGAATGTTGAATACACGAATCATCATGTTCTCTGGAAGGCACAAGAAGATGGAGGGTGCCTCCTCGTCTAACTTTGCAAAGCAGGTTTTAATTGAGCGATCTTTCTGATCATTTCAGGCAGTCATGAAGAATAAGTTGGCGCCATAGCATAGCAAAGAGGAGATGTGCCGCTTGCTATTCACTGCTAGCTGCCAGAAAGGAGGTTTTTGATGTACGTCTCATTCTGGAAGAATGATCAATATCCCAAGCGGGTTAGCATACCCGACTGCGTTCGGCCATCAAAATCCAGCGTATAGGCATAAACACCTGGAGGCAGGTGAGATCCATCAAATTGCAGAGGTGTCCCTCCCGCCCGGATCGGCCCTTCATACACGGTCCCCACTTCTCGTCCGAGTATATCAATGATCATCAGTCGAGCATGGGAAACGGGCTGAGTTGCCTCAATCGTAAAATGAACCACATCCTGAAACGGGTTAGGATAAGGTGTATGTACGGTCAGATTGCTGGGAGCGGGGAAGTCTGCCTCTGAGCGATTGAGTATGATCGCATGCATGATTGCAGCATCAGCATCTACGATTCCCCAACCAAAGTTATTATCCGGTGAGTCGGCTCGGCTGGCGGTTGAGGTTAAGGCATGCCAGATCTCTCTAGGTCCAAGGTTTGGATTGACTTGGAGAATCTGGGTCACGATTCCTGCAACCATTGGAGCAGAAAAGGATGTGCCCTGTGAAAAGTCATACCCTCTTGCTCCTGCAGCCAAAAATACCAGAATTCCCTGGGCGGATACATCGGGTTTTGTCCGGTTATCAGCGGTTGGTCCGCGGCTGCTGAAAGAAACTATCAGACCGTCTGGCCACACCGCTCCCACTGCAATCACGGAGTCCCCATCCGCAGGAGTGCCGATTGTTTGTCGGCCCATCCGGCCTGAATTTCCGGCACTGGTGACGGGAATAATCCCGCGACTTGCTGCCCAATCCATCACGATGGTCGTAAGCCCGGTGTCACCGTCAAGATCATCCTTCGTGTAGTTTTGTTGCCCAAGGTCAAATCCAAAGTATCCCAATGAAGAGGTGATCACATCGACTCCCTCGGCCTCCATCCATTCCACCGCCGCGACAAAGTTGTCTTCTTCAATGTTCCGTTCATAAGAATCACATTCTGTTGCAGCTGCATAAATGGTCGCACCGTAACCAGGACCAATGATCTCTCCTTCGTCATATCCCACCGCAATAGATGCAACGGCCATTCCGTGGTCATTCGTCCCGGGACAAGGTTGTAATGGATCGCGTTGGGTGAAGTCACGGAATGATCTGAGCCGGTTATCCGTACGAATATGTGTCAATGAAGGATGACTGAAAGGCTCAGTACTACCTGTGCTAAAGTGGGTATCAATCAATCCCAGAGTAACCCCACTTCCATTAATCCCGCGCTCAATCGCTGGAATTGCATTCACTACATCTAGTTGGGTGCAAGAGTTTCCAAAATAGCCTGATGGACAGTTTGATGAAACTCTTTCGGGAATGAGCGGGGATACTGTTATGGGCGGCACTGCGGCAGTGGAGAGGTGTGCGACGGCGCGTGTGCTTCGCACATAGGGAAGAGCTGTGATTTGTTCAACCTCCTCTTCGCTTAGCCGTGCAGTGACCGCATTCAGCCAGCGACTACGCTGCTCAAGTAAGAGGCCCCTTTCTTGAAGGTCTTCCTCGTATGCATGGGAGATTGGAGCATCCTGTAACGCAAACATAGCTGCAAATCTTGACTCTCCACGCTGGGCACGGCGAGTGGTCGCTTTGTCAGACAAATACCCCTCTTCAACCTGTGTATTCTTGCCGAAAACATCCTGCTTATCCGTTAAAAAAATCCAGTATTTGACTTTTTCCTGAGCGGTTGCAAGATGATGGATGGCAAACAGGAGCACGAAGAAGACAATTTTACTCAAGATGTTGGGGATAAAAGAAAAATTAAATGAAGAACGAGCCTCTTGCAAAACCTAACTCCATGAATTTTTATTGGGCATAAGCATCTGTTACAGGCTACAATTTGGCATTCTTTTTGTTCCCAAGTGAGCATAAGATGGCAAAATAGGCGTTTGGGGGGGTAAGTCACCACCGATTTGCCCCCCATGACGTCTTCATCTGGCGAATTTTGGCCACGGTCCGTGCAGATTTCCCACACCAATCCTACGGTCTGATCTCTCAGACCCCCATCTTCTGTTCACGAACCCCGAGTGATCCCGTTTATTGGATCATTCGGAGCATTTGGTCCACCGTGAGCACTAAAACTCCGAACATCAGGTGACACATCACCTTCTCGTGCCCACGCACCCGAAGATTTCGTCCTCCAAACTCGTCCTTGAGTCGACCAAAGGCCCGCTCCACCGTGGAACGTTCCCGGTAGCGGACGCGCTCAGCAGGAACGAACCCGGCGTTGCGGCGCGCCTTTTGCTCCCGTTCATGCGCCGCCTTTTGCTTGCGCGGATTCGGATCAATGATCGGCACACGCCCCGAGTTTTCACTCTGTGCGTACACCTCTTTCGCGTCATACGCACTGTCCATGAGATCATAACAATGTGTCACCCGCTGTTCCGTTATTCTTGCTAATGGAATCGCCACTTGGCTATCGTGCACAGACGCAGAAGTCACCACACAGCTAATCGGAATCCCACCGTCCGCCGTATCCATGTGCAGCTTAAATCCCGTCCATTTATGCGTATGTCCCTTCGCATTGCGTTTGCATCCCACCGTACAGTCTTTCGGGAGGTCCTCCAACATCTCATCCATCTCCATGGTAAGCTGTTTTTCCATGCGGCGGCGCTCCTGCTTTGGACGTTCTTCCCCCTTCTTCGGACGCCCACGCTTGCGTTTCTTCGGAGCCGATTCCGCCTCTTTTTTCTTCGGAACGGGCTTCTGCCTGGCCTCAATCGCCGTCGAATCCCGCGAAATATGCCCAACCAGCTCCCCCTCGTATCCTTTTTTGATCAACGCCATATGAATCCGGTTCGGTAACTGCATCTGGGAAAACTCCTTGAATGCACGCGAGAACGTGGATTCACTTGGCACATCCTGATCACTGGACCAACCACAAATGGACCGAAGCACCTTGTCCATTAGAAGCCGTTCTCGTAACCCAGACGTCGTTGGGATATTCAACACCATCTTCGCGATAAACGTCCGAGCAAGGGTCACACGATGGGCCGGCGGGCGTCCTCCATACCGGCCCCTCACTCTACCGCGTAGATGGTCCTCTACACACACCATCTCCAGCACCAGCACCAGAGTCTGGTACCGCTTGGGTAACGAACCCATTTGCGTTTCCAACCAGGGGAACAGTTCCTGTTGGCAGGTGATATAACACCTTCGTATCTTGTCGGTAAGGGACATGGAAACCTCCATCTTTTGTTGGACTTTAGGATGTCCTGAAAATACGAAATTTGGAGGCTTCCACCCCCTTGCTTTTAGAGATTGAGGGCATATTCCCACGCGCTCAAAAAAAAAAACGCGGATCCATGCCCCATCTTGTTCCCCAACCCAGATTCGTCAACGACAACCAAACCCCAAAAAAGTCAAGGTTTTTCAAAAAATACCCCGATTCAGAGGTTTTGCAAGAGGCTCGAACGAATAATAATTTAGAGATTATATGATGATGGATGTTTCGAGTTCATCAATCGGAATGCCTCCGGCAGTAGATCCCTGGTACGAAAACACTTGGGTGCCTGACGGCCTCGATCAAACCAGACAACGGACTCGGGAGCAATCTCATACAATACTTGTCTGCAGGCCCCGCAGGGAGTAGCTGACATGGATTTGGGACAGGAAACATAGATGCTTTGAATGTTTGATGCTCCTGCGCTCACCGCTGTCGCAATGGCCGCACGTTCAGCGCAAAGTATTCGTGTCCAGTCAGGATGCTCAATATTGGCACCCTGAAAATATTGGAGCTTATCCGTAACCGCAATTGCACCGACGGGGAAATTCGATTCTGGTGTATCGGCATACCCTGCTGCATGTCTTGCAAGGCGGATTCCAGTGTTTGGATCGATCGGTTTGGAAAAATGCTTACCCATGGTGAGTTGGTTACGGATCCGATAGGTACATCCCGGTGTGCCAAAGAAGTCTTTATCCAATTGATCCAGAGATGGTGTCCGTGATTGAAGGATGGCCATTTTTTCCTCCTGCTTTACAGGGCCACTGAAAAAAATGGCTGCAATATCTTTTCTCCCAACTGAGGCGGTACTAGCTAGTACCGAAGACAGAGCGGGGATGACCATAGGGTAGGAAGCATTTTCGATCCGAACCCCACATGCCCAGTCTCCGCCTGACATGAGTACCAAGGCTGCTCTTGGTTGATCGGAGTAAGGGGTAAAGGAGCGGAGTGCCGCCTCCTGGGCATAACGTCGCAATGTATCAATTTCCCAAGATTTTTTCATGGTTTCAGGAACGCTTGACGCTATGAATTAGTTCGCTCGTGTTTCAGCCGGGATGGCGGAATGGTAGACGCAACGGACTTAAAATCCGTTGGCCGCAAGGCCGTGCGGGTTCGAGTCCCGCTCCCGGTACAATACCCAGCGTGCAGGCTGGGTGTGCCCGCACTGCGGTCCAATGCCTCCTTCAAGAAGCGGCTTGAGTGCTATTTCAAGATCACAGGGCTACTTCTGTATGCTTGTTATCGGATAAGCACTATCGGATGGTGTTCCATTTTTCCGACATAATCTTCAGGTATTCTTCCGGGGCCACCAGGGTGCCCTCGGGAGGTGTGATCTTCTTCTCAAGTCCCTCTTCAAGCCGTAGAGCAACAAAATTGAGACTGCCATTGAAGCCCTGGAGGCTCGCCATGTCGGTCTTCATCACTAAGGGGAGACCGGGAAGTCCACCGAATTGCATCGGCCCGGCCATGGATGGAATCTCGGGCGAATACCAGGCAACAACGTTGAGTGTGTCGGATGAAAATTCGGCCTTTTTGACTGGATAGTCCAGAATCGTACTGTCTGCGTCAATCAGGCTCCAGTCAAGGGGCTCAATTTTCTGCGAGATCAAGTATGCCGTTTCATCAAAGCTGGGCATCCGTGTGATCATCGTGCCTTCCATATAGTCAACGTAGGCCACTTGTAAAGGCACATCTCCTCCAAGTGGGTTCATTCCAGGGGGTGATGATGGGAGTTCAGGTGTCACGAAAGATTTGTGCCCACTGAACTGCATACGCATTGAGATGGTGCGAAACTGTTCTGGGATGGTCGACATTTGCTGCATCATCTGCTGAATCATGGCTGAATCCAGTGGCATGTCTGGGGGTAGATTTGCCATGATTGCCTCCATAGATGGCATCTCCATGTCATATGTCATGGAATATTCTACCGTCCCCTCTTGAGCAAAAAGGGTTGAGGGAAAGAGGGCAAACAAAAGGATCAGGTAGCGCATGTGGGTTACTGGTTGTATTTGGAGGGCTTTCCAGATGAATGAGAAAAAAAGTCCTCCTATGCTTTGGCACAGGAGGACTTTTTTCCGAGAGAATTTGCAAAATCTAGTAACCGGGGTTCTGGACCAGGTTGGGGTTCGCTTGCAACTGGCCTTCGGGGATCGGAGCGACATTGTAATGTGCCGCAGTGACCGCCCCCTCTGCATTGCCTGCTGGATGCTTGAATCTCCAAGGATCATTATAGCGTGTTTCACCACCGGCAACCCCGTCAAACCGGATTAAATCCTGTCGTCGGGTCTGTTCAAAGAACAACTCTCTTGCACGTTCGGCAACAAGCCGATCTTCGGTCAAAGCATCAAAGCCATCCACACCGGAGCGCATACGAATCTGATTGACCAGAGCCAAGGCCTCCGCACTGGCTGGATTTTGTCTCCACAAGACCTCTGCCTTGAGAAGGAGCACATCCGCATATCGGAAGATGACGAAGTCGTTACTCATCTCACTGCCGATTCCAGGCTCAAACTCATATTTACCGATACGTGCGCCGCACTGGCGACAGGCGACCCCCTGGAGGTCGTTAATCGTTGGTATGAAGGAGAGAGGCGGCCCATTCATGTCAAAATCGCTGAATACACCTGAATCTTCGACACGGTCACCAGCAGCAGTATACTGAGGACCAACCAGGAAATTGCCAAGGCGGTTATCCATCGTTCCCATGACACGCTCAAGACCGGCATCATCACTGGTTGGGTTGACTCCGTAAACTTCTCCCTGAGGTCCTGGATTCTGCACAGGGTCAATCACAGATTCATAGAGCTTTTGCGTAGCACTCCAGCCATTCCATGGCTGATTTTGGAAGTTGTAGGTATTCTGACTTCCATAATGCAGGGTCATTTGATGCAGGTTGAACCCACCCCGGAATACTTTGTCATAAGGAACGACGAAAATATTTTCGGGGGATCCATCATTCTGAATGAGGAAATTGGAATGGTAATCATCTGCAAGACTGAATATGCCCGAATTGATGATTTCATTCAGGTGGGTCAATGCATCGTTCCATCGTGGAGTCCCAGTGTATACCTCGGCATTCATGTACAATTTTGCCAACGTCATATGCGCCACATAAGCATTCATTCTACCATAGGTGGCCCGGGTATCCGTGCTCAGGTTTGGCAGGTTATCTTTGAGTTCCTTTTCCACGAACTCAAAGACCATGCGCCGACCCTCATCAAAGTTCGAAGATGGCTGGGACGGCTGTTCGGGCGCGTCAACAAAGCTCGTTACCAGAGGCACATTGCCAAAGGCATCTAGGAGCCAGTAGTAGTAGAACGCACGAAGTGCTTTCAATTCGGACACAAATGGGGTCACCAGGTCCGCATTGGCGGTCCCGTCAGCCAATGCACTTTCAAACTGGAAAATTAGACGGTTGGCGTTGTTGACCCCGCCGAAATACCCAGTCCAGAATCCGTCGAAGGTGCCTTCTTCGGAAGTCCAGGTATGGGTGTGGAGGCGGAACCAGAAGCCACCATCAGACCAGTCTTGCCCTCTGGTCGGGACGATTAATTCATCGGTTGTGACTTCGTTCAGCTGGGCCGGAGCACCACTTCCTCCCACGCTACCCAAGTTGCTGTAGGCATCGCCCATGGCAGAAATAAACTGCTGGTCATCCTGAAAGAAGTCAACCGGCTCAACCTGATCGTCAACGGGCTCTGAAAGGTCCGTGCACGCCGAAGCAAAGAACAGCATGCCTACCGCAAGGACCAACGAGCAAAGTGTGAATGGTTTTTTCATTTTCAATCTATTTACGTTTGTTGGTCTGTTGTTACAAATTGATGTTGACGCCAAAACTGACAGAGCGTGTTGTGAAATATTCTAAACGCCGCTCAATGCCTGGTCCCAGTGGACCAACGGTGGCTCCCTGTCCAGATTGTCCCTGATCCCGGTCCACGTACCGTACCTGTGGATTCAGGCCGGAATAACCGGTGATCGTAAACAGGTTGTTGCCGGACAGATAGAATCGCACCCGCCTGATGGGGGTGTTTGCAAGCACAGACGCAGGGAGAGTGTATCCAACAGAGGCATTGCTCAAACGTACATAATCTCCGTTTTCAACGTGGTAACTGGACCAGCGTGGATCATCGTTAAGCTTGGCCAAATCGAAAGCATCCTGCAAGACGTTGTAAGATGAAATCTGTTTTGGCACGGAGTAGAATGTACTGAACATGTTCGCGATCTGGTGACCAAAGACACCCTCAACAAAGAAGCTCGCATCGAAATCTCCATAGGACATCCGGTTTGACCAACCCAGTTGGAAATCAGGAAGGCCATTACCCAGGATCTGCTCATCACCCGGAAAGTCAAGTGCCTCATACTCTTTTTCTGTGCCATCTGCGGCATGGAAAAGCCACTTGCCATTGTCTCCAATTCTAGCAAACTGGGGCCCCCATAACTGACCAATAGGCTCTCCCTCCTTGATTCGAATCATTTGTACGTTGTTGAGTCCGGGTGCTCCGGGCTCCGCCAAAAACTGAACATCTTCCGTCAGATACTTGTCCAGCATTGTTTCTGAGTAGAAAGAAGCAATTACCCCGGAACTCCATGTGAAGTCACTGGCAGAACTGCCTTGGAGAATTTCATAGTCCAGAGAGAGTTCCAGTCCACTGGTTGACAACTCGCCAACATTACTCCATGTGGTGGGGTACAGGTTTGGTGGAACCGGTACTGCGATCTGGAAGAGCAAGTCACTGGTCGTGGACTGATAGGCATCAATTCGACCACTCAACCGGTTATCCAGGGCCACGAAATCAAGTCCAAGATTGATTTCCGTTTTCTCCTCCCATTTCAGGTTTGGATTCGGATTACTGACTGGGCTGAAGCTTTGGATATATTGACCACCCACAAAGAAACTACCTGCAGGACCTAGTCTGGAGAGGGAAAGGCCACTGACTGGAGCGTCCTGCCCGGTCTTACCAATACTGGCTCGGAGGCGCAGTTCGCTGAAGTAGGGAAGTTCGACGAGGTTTGCCAATTCAACCCCAACCCCGGCGGACCAGAAAAGCCCCCACTTGTTATCAACGCCAAATCGTGAGGACCCTTCACGGCGGGCACTTGCATTGAAGAAGAAGGTGCCGTCATAGTTTGCGTTCACACGGCCAAAGAAGGCGATCAGGCGGTTTGTTTCACGGAAACTGCCTACGTCTGCTTCACCCTGGTTGAAGTCCTGTGCAAAGGAGAAGTTGTTGTAGGAAACCTTATCGGTGACAAAGTCACCTCCACCGGCATTAAAGCCCTCACTGACAAAATCATTGAAGGAGTATCCGCCGATGAATTCAAGCGCAACATCACTAGTCAGATCACCAGCGTAATGAAGCGTTGTCTCAAAGAGCTCACTTTCCAGGTCTGAGTAGGATTGCTCCGCACGGCCAGGACCAAGCGCGGCAGCAGTCGCCCCGCCACCAACTTTGTGTCGACGCGAGTAAAAGTTCCTCGCAACCCGGTCGTTATTTTGGTAGGAGTACTGGACTGCAATGGAGAGACCAGGAAGCAGGGAGGACAGATCGTAATCGCCCTTAAAAACACCGGAGAACAGCTTGCTCTCACCAATCCTGCTTCCCTCCTCAATGATTGCAACTGGATTGAAGTAGTTGAAGAGTGGTTGTTCAAAGAATCCACCAGTATTCTCAAATCCGTCTGCCGTGACCGGTGCGGTCGGGTTCATGACACCGGAGAACTTGAAGGCATCCGCAAAACCGAAGTTTTGGTCCCTCTTATTGGCTGCCAACTGGATCGTGATCTCCAACTTGCGATCAAGTGTCCACTGCGTGAAGTTGAGTCTTCCACCGATCTCCTGGAAGCCGGTGTAGCGTTGAATTCCATTACGGTCCCGGAAATTCCCGGAAACCCGGTAAATCGAATTTTCGCTTCCACCACTGAGTGCAAGGGTATGAACCATGTTCGAGCCCTGCTGGGTGACTTCCTCGAACCAGTCTGTATTATGGCCCAAATCCGGAGCGGCAAAACCAGTCTCCTGAGAGAGTCGACGGAACTCATCACCGGAAAGTACATCCAAGCGGTTTTCAATTCCTTCGTAGGTATAGTAGGCATTGTAGTCTACGGATACTCCTTCGCGGGCTTCACCGGTTTTGGTGGTGATGAGAATTACGCCAGCGGATCCTCGAGTTCCGTAAATGGCTGAAGCAGAGGCATCCTTGAGCACGTCAATAGACTCAATATCCGTAGGATCAATGCTGTCAATGCTGCCACCAACAACGCCGTCCACGACAACCAGAGGAGACTGGTTTGCCCCGAAGGAGGAGATTCCACGCAGCCGGACATCCGGTGAGTCATTCGGATTTCCATTGCGGGTAGTGATTTGGAGCCCGGCAACCTTGCCCTGGATCATTTCCTCGACAGAGTTTACGTTACCAGTCACAAAATCCTCCTCTCCAAGGTTGGAGACGGAGCCTGTAATGGTTCGACGTTCCTGGGATCCATAGCCCGTTACCACCAGTTCTTCACCGACTTCATAGACCGTTTCGATCAGGTCTACATCAATGGTTGTTCGGCCATCAATTCCAATTTCCTGCGTGTCGAACCCGATAAAGGAAAAGACCAGCGTGTCCTGTAGTGAAGCCACAGTGAGACTGTAAGCTCCGTTGATGTCGGAGGTGGTTCCTTCAAAGGTTCCCTTGATGATGATGTTTACACCAGGCAGCGGTTCGGATGACAAGGCATCACGCACCGTACCTTGAACCTGGCTTTGAGCGAAAGTGCTTCCGGCCGAAAAAGCCACGAGCGGAATCAGCGCGTACAGAAGTAAAGGTGATTTTATCTTCATGTTGTGAAATGAGATATGATTAACAAAAAAAGAGAGGTCCAAAGGCGTAGCCCTCCACGTACGTAATGTACGTAATATACGTTAAACCACAGCTTTTTCTTATAGCCTGCCAATTTGTTCCAGTTGCTGTAATTGTGAATATTCGTTGAGAGAAGACAGCATAATGGGGCATGCCATTCAATGCACGGACAGGATGTATACTTGTTGTTTGCCTCGGCCTGGAAACGACCCGGATGCCGCAATCCCGATCCCATAATGGTGAGCCAGACAGGAGATCCTCCAAGGCCGGAAGAGTTGTATTGAGTGGACAGGTAGGATCTGCGACGAGTTCAAGATCTTCATTGAAATCTGCGTCGTCAGAGCTTAAGGATGATAGTCTTCCAGGTTTCGGAACAATAGAGGATTCGGATAGGTTGTTTCCCCGGTCGTATTTTCGGTAAAATTCAAGTTCAACCCAGATCATGAAATATTCTCCTATCCTACTATGTATACTGTTTATGGTTATTCTTAGTGTGCACTCCGCGGAGGCACAACTGGACTATCAAGACCCACCTGCACCGCTAGATCGGTTGCTTGATGCCCCCGTCACCCCATCGGTTCGGCTGAGCCCCGATGGTACGCTCATGGCCTTGTTGCACAGGCCGGGACTCCCCTCAATTGCAGACGTTGCTGCACCAGAAATGCGCCTTGCTGGGATGCGGATCAATCCAAGGATATATGGTCCAAGCCGCAGTACCGCTTATTCCGGAATCAGCTTCAAGTCGTTGGACGAAAGTCCGGCATATCCTATAACGGGGATCCCGGAATCTGGTAGAGTTCGAAATGTATTCTGGGCACCGGATGGGGCGCATATAGCATTTACCGTGGACATGGTTGATCGGATAGATTTGTATGTCGCCGAAGTATCCACTGGGATCGCTCATAAATTGGCAGATGTTGCGGTCAACGATATAACCTATGGCAGCCTGCACTGGCATCCAGACTCACAGTCCTTGCTCGTCCGTGCGGTTCCAGAGGACCAGGCAGACATGCCGGCCCAGCCACTCGCTCCAGAAGGCCCGGTAATTCAGGAGAATCTGGGCGAGGAGGCACCAGCACGGACGTATCAGGATTTGCTCTCAAATCCGCACGACGAAGACCTATTTGCGTGGTTCATGACTTCTCAGATCCTGCATATCACACTGGAGGGCACGATTACTCCGCTGGGGCCAGCGGGATTAGCCCTGACCCCGGAGCCATCTCCAGATGGGCAATATATTCTGATTCGCGCAATGCATCGCCCATTTTCCTATCTGGTTCCGGCAAGTCGTTTTCCACACAGTTATACGATCTATGACACGCAGGGACAGCTGGTCAAAGAGGTAGCAAGACTGCCTCTGGCAGAGAATGTACCGGTTGCATTTGGATCCACCACCAATGGGCCTCGCAGTATGGCCTGGAGAGCAGATGCGCCCGCTACGCTTGTTTGGGTTGAAGCACTGGATGGGGGCGATGCAGGAGTTGAGGCAATGTTGAGAGACGAAGTCTTTTTATTGGATGCGCCTTTTGAATCCGATCCCGTGTCTCTGGTAAAGTTGCAACTCCGGTACAGTGGAATCCTGTGGGGCAATGAATCACTGGCCCTGGTTATGGAAATGTGGTGGTCCACTCGGCAACAAAGGACATCCCTGTTGAATACTTCAAATCCTGGGGAGATCATCAAGGTGGTATTTGATCGCTCCATGGAAGATCGTTACAGTAACCCGGGGGCCTTTCAGAGGATACGCACAGCACAGGGAACGTCGGTGCTTCAGATGGATGGGAATCGACTCCTGCTTATTGGTACTGGAGCATCGGAGGATGGGGACCGTCCGTTTTTGCGAAAATTGGATTTGGACACGGGCGAAACCATCACGCTCTTCCAAAGCGAGGCACCATACTATGAGCGCCCTGTTTCAGTCGTGGATGATTCCCACATTCTGACCATTCGGGAGTCGGTTGATGATCCACCAAATTACTTTGTGCGCAATCTGGAAGAAGGTTCTCTGGCGGCCGCAACAAACTTTGAACATCCTTACCCAGAGCTGGCTGCCATGACAAAGGAAGAGCTCAATTATACGCGTGCAGATGGGGTCCCCTTGAAGGCGACGCTCTATCTTCCACCGGACTATAGTAGCGAGCAGGACGGGCCGCTTCCAACACTTATCTGGGCCTATCCGCGTGAATTCAAAAATGCTGCTTTTGCCGGTCAGCGAAGCGGCAGCCCCTTTCGATTCAAATACATGAGTTATTCAGGGGCGATCCCCTATGTAACCCAGGGATATGCCGTACTTGATGGCACCTCCATGCCCGTGATTGGGGAAGGGGAAGAGGAGCCTAACGATACATTTAGGGAACAGTTGGTAGCCAATGCGCAGGCGGCGATTGATGCTGGCGCAGCACGGGGAGTTGTAGACCCCAATCGTGTGGCAATCGCGGGACACTCCTACGGTGCATTTATGACCGCAAACCTCCTGGCCCATTCCGATCTCTTCCGGGCCGGAATTGCGAGAAGCGGTGCTTATAACCGTACGCTGACCCCCTTTGGGTTTCAGCGGGAGGAGCGTTTGTTCTGGGAGTCACCAGAGACGTACTATACGATGTCACCATTTATGCATGCGGATAAGGTGAACGAGCCAATCTTGCTTATTCATGGTGAAGCAGATAATAACTCAGGAACGTTTCCACTTCAGAGCCGCCGCTTTTATGGAGCATTAAAGGGGCTTGGCAAGACCGCACGCCTGGTCATGCTTCCTCATGAAAGCCACGGATATCGTGCGCGAGAATCTGTTGGGCATGTTCTTTGGGAAACGACGCGCTGGTTGGATACTTATGTGAAGAATGCAGGGAATTCGGAGAACGTGACTGCGCCTCCAACACCGAATCTGTAGGCTCAAATGGTTTGGTAATTGAAGCACTAAAAATCCCTATATCATGGCGAAGCGGATTATACATCAGAAGTATCGCCTTTCTGAATTGCCGCTTGATGGAATGTGGAGGTTATTTATTGCGTAGGTGAGGCGTTGAGCTTGAAGATGATCGGCGTATCATTTGATCGGGCAACCATGATCTGATTTGAGTGGCCTTTGACAAGGCGAATTTTTCTAGCCTCTCCTGGAACATGGAATCCACTGTCATGCACGATGTGCATCTTGCCCGTTTCCGTGAAACGCAATAGCAGGCCCCAGCCCGCATTCAAGGCACCAAACGCATCTGAGGCCGCAGACAGATTCCCGGCCAAAAATAACTCCGTACCCAGTTCCATCCTGACAGCTTCCAGGGACATTACGGGAGCCCATTGGACTTCATGGGGCATTGCTTCCGCAGTGAAGTGTTCTGCAGCACGATTCCAGTAGACGGTAGAATGGAGGGTTTGGACGATCTGGCTTGGTTGAATATCCTCACCAAATAAATCAGCAATCGATAGATCCCTGTAGGCATTGTAGGTGGGTATTTTCACCGAGAGCGTTGGTAACTGATGCAGTAGCGCGTCGCGGGATGCCCATGCATACCACTCTTCGTGATCCCACTGAGCAATCACCGGGTCAATCCTCCCATTCTGGTCAAAATCATCTACAAAGAGTGCAACAGGTACGTCAAGTACTGTATTCAGGCCAAGATTCCCTGCCACCAGGTCATTGAACCCATCCCCATTCAAGTCCAGTATAGCCAGACTTTGCCACAGGCCAGTGGAATTTGAGAGGCCCAGAGAGTCGGTTCGGTTAATCAGCTCGGTTCCACGATTCTCAAAAATGGTGACAGGCATCCACTCTCCAACAAGGGCAAGGTCGGGTAGTGAATCTCCCACGAGGTTAGCCCAGGATGCTCCAGTTACGTGTCCGATGTGTTGCAGGACGGCGGAATAACTTTCCGTGACATCACGAAAATATCCGGCCCCGTCGTTTAAGAGCAAACTGCTTTTTCCGGCTTCTGCGTAACTCTCAGGGGGAGTATCGCTCCCCACAAAGAGATCCAGGTCTCCATCAAGATCAATATCCGCTCCTGCCACAGCGGTCCCGTTGGAATGCAGCACCGGTAGCCTGGTGGAATCAGCATGAAAATCTCCATTCCCCGAATTGATATAGAGTTGATCCTGATGCAGTTCAGCGGGGCCCGTCCATCCGCCGTTTACGACATACAAATCTGGATCGTTGTCTCCATCCGCATCGAAGAAGAATGCAGCAGTGGCTTCGCCAGGTTGATCCGAATCCGGGAACGGTGCATTCTCGAAATTGCCATCTGGAAGCTGTAGATAAAGAACACCTGGCTGGCCGCGCGCGCCACCTATGTAGATATCGTCAAGCTGATCCCCGTTGACATCCGCGACCGCCAGCGCAGCACCTCGCGTACTGCGCCAGTAGGGTAGTAGTGGAAGAATTTCAAAATCCCATACATCATCTTCAGCGTGCGTGAAGGCAATTCCATGATTTGTTACCAGCTCTACCAGGGGGACCAGGTCCTCTGTTTTTTCTGGGGGAGGTGCTCGGCCATCGGCCTCATCCAGAACCAGTCGAGTTCCGGCAGGGACATGGTCTCTGTTTGAGCGGAGGCCGGAGGGCCAGATCACAACAACAGAATCTGTGCTCAATGCGTCACCAATCCCAAAACTCAGTATGTGGTCTACGGAGGACTGGAATCCGCGGGAAGGGAATTGCTCCTGCATCATCGGGATGCCAGATGCCCATACGCTGACTCTGGCGCCTATGGCGGATGTGTTGCGTCCGCTGCCGCGGAGAACGACGGAGACGTAATTACTCGTGGATTCATTGCGGTAAATCAGGGCGGGGTGATTCAATGCATTGACAACCAGGTCCAGGTCACCATCCAGATCCAGGTCACCGTACGCAGCACCATTGCCAGTGACAGGATCCGCGATGCCCCAGGTGGTACTGACATCCTCAAACCGGAGACTGCGCCCTCCCTTGAAAGCGTAATTGGGTATGATCGCCGCAGGCATTTTCAGAGCAATCTCGGCTTCTTGGGCAGGAGATCCTTCATGCAGGACACGTTGAATGTCCGGTGTAGCAACATACTCGATGTAGTCCATATCGTTGGGTCTGCCAGGGATTCCGTTGGTAATGTACAGGTCTTTCCAGCCATCCCCATCAAAGTCTCCTACCAGGGGAGCCCATGACCAGTCGGTTGCGGCAATCCCGGCAAAGGATGCAATCTCGCTGAAGAAAGGCGTCCCTTCGGGGGTGAGTCCCCGATGCAGTTGCAGCGTGTTCCTTGCAACCTGCGGGCCATAGCCAAAATCTGCCAGAACCCGCATCCGTGTGTCCGCATTTGAATTGCCGGCTGTCCGCTGAGTTGCCAGATCTGGGGGTAGCATATCCAGTGCAACAATGTCCGGTAGACCATCATTGTTCAGATCAGCGATATCAACTCCCATGGTTGAGCGACTGGTCTGCCCGGTTGTTTTCCAGAGCGATTCCGTGAATGTCCCCAGCCCGCTATTCAGATATAAGTAGTCATCTTCATGGAAATCATTGCCGACATATAGATCTGGCCAACCATCCTGGTCCAGATCGCTGGCCGCGATCCCCAGACCATATCCCAATGCACTGCTGTAAATACCGGCTTCTGCTGCGATGCTTACAAAGTATCCATCATCTTGGCGATAAAATTTATCCCCCACCCTCGGTGCATCAACCATTCTCCCCCAGGAAGGGACATAGGATTCCCGCGAGTGAAGTGCGTGATTGAGCAGATATAGATCCAAGTCTCCATCCAGGTCATAGTCCAGCCAGGCTGTATGCGTGGAGAGGCCTTCAAAGTCCAGCCCGTAGTGCTGGCTCTCTTCCTTGAAGGTCCCGTCCTGTTGATTGACATAGAGTTGATTGTGTCCGCCCTTGATGAGATGGTTGACTCTGCAGACATAAATATCAAGCCAGCCGTCCCCGTTGACATCCGCCATACTGACACCAGTAGACCAGGTGTTTTCTTCGGAAAGGATGCCCGCAGCGGCAGTTACATCGTCAAACCGGAAATTTCCCCGATTCAGGTAGAGACGGTCAGGGACCTGATTGCCGGTCAGAAACAGGTCGGGCAGACGGTCATTGTTGATATCTCCGATGGCGACACCACCTCCATCGTAGAAATACAGGTAATCAATGATGTTGAAATCGTCTTCCGGTACCAATGTATTCTCAAAGTCCACACCGGTTCGAGCCCTGTCCAGCAGGGTGAACAACCTGTCCTCAGACTCCGGTTCACCCCTGCAGCCCAGAAAGAGGACTAGAATCAGGACGAAGCTAATCCGCATAGGTGAAGATGCTGAGCGTATCGTTGTTGCGAGCGACAATAACATGGGTATGACCATTGACCTCAATCGTCAGGATTTGTCGCACCTGTCCCTCAACAAAAAAACCGGACGAGTGCCAGGTCAGCATTTCCAAGGAGGGAGTCATGAATGCAGTGCCGTAGCTGGCATCATACCTTCCTGCCTCCGGCTTTACCTCGTGCAGATTGCCTCCAGCTAGAATCAGATGCCCATTTTCCGTAGGAAGGTGGGCCATGCCATATACAGGAGAGAGTTGCATTTCCTGTGGTGCCGGGTTGAGGGTAAAGTTTCCGGTTCCGTCATTGATCCCGATCATGCTTCGGAGCTCATTCACTCGCAGGTGTGTTGCCCGGCTCAACTCCTCTTCCGAAAAGATGTCCTGGATCGTGGCTTCGGCGTACGATGAATAAGTTGGGAAAGCCCGGACCAAGTGGGGGATTTGCGCAACCAGATCATGGCGTAAATGCCAGGGCAGTTGTAGCCCATCTATGGTTCTGGCAAAAATTTGCTCCACGCTCCCATTGCGATCAAAATCACCGACCCACATGTCTACAGGAGGATTGAATCGCGAATTCAGTCCATGATTGCCCGCAATAAAATCCAGATCTCCATCCTCATCCAGATCCAGAGACAGGATTGATTGCCACCATCCAGTGGTATTTTCCAGCCCTGCGGCTGCTGGCACAAAGGCCCCTTGGTTATTTTTCAATAGAGTTAACGGCATCCATTCCCCACTAAGGAGTAGGTCTGGGCGGTCATCTCCGTCAAAATCTGCACAGGTGGCATCGGTGACGAGCCCAATAGACTCAAGGCTGGGCGCAAGGCGGGAGGTGGCATCGGTGAAGGCTCCGGTTCCGTCATTGCGCAGCAGTTGGCTATGGACGGGAACCCCATATGCAAACGGCTGCAATCGGCCACCAAGGAAGAGATCCAGGTCCCCGTCCCCATCAAAATCCAGGGAGCAGACCGTTGAAGTGGGAGAAAATCCACGCGGGCTGAGTCCGATCAATGACTCGCCGCGGGAGAGTGATCCTGTGCCATCGTTGAGGTACAGCCGGTCCACCAATGCTGAGCTGCTGCGGGGTAGCTCGCTACTGCCACTTGCCACGAACAAATCTTGGTCGCCATCTGCGTCTATATCCAGCCATTCGCAGTCTACATCTTCCGAGATGGCATCCTCTTCCAGTACGGACTGTGGAATCTGTTCAAAGGATCCTCGATCCGTTTGTACAAATACGACTCCGGCCTGATTGCGCGCTCCACCGAGATACAGGTCCAGTTGTCCGTCTCCATTGAGGTCTCCTTCACACATGGAGGGCCCTTCGGTTGAGCGCATATGAAAAAGCAGGGGTTGTTGATCAAAATCGCTGAATATGTTTTCCCGGTGGCGCCATTGCAGTCCAATTGAGTCTACGTCAACAGGGATCAGAAGTGGGTCCTGCTTTGATAACTGCGTAGGAGAGGGAGCAGGGGTTGATTCAGAAGAGGCCGAAGGCTCCTGAAACTCAAGGCGCTGACTCGTACGGACATTTTCACGGAGAGTCACAGCACCACTGGGCCAGTGGATGACCAGAGAGTCTAGCATTTTCGTGTCGGGGCCAAGCCCGAGGTGTAGAACCGGGTCAACACTACTTTGGAAGCCCCTGACGGGCTGCTGTTCAATATACCAGAGTCTAGAGCCTTGCCAGGTGCTGATCTGTGTGCCCACTCCCTGGGTGTTGGGAGGCCTGCCTTCGAGTGCGATCTGGAGCCACTGATGGTTCGGGAACTGATCGGTTGCCCGGTTACGAAACAGCATCGGCGCTCCCCCAATATTGTTAATCAAAAGGTCCAGGTCTCCATCCAAATCCAGGTCCGCATAGGCGCTGCCATTCGAAAAACCGGGTGCGGAAAGTCCCCAGGCTTCTGTGAAATCATCAAAGGGCTGCGTAGGGTTCCCAGCGAACATGTGATTCGGGATGGGTTGGGTTGGGATCATTTCGATCAGGGTTTTCCAATCCACATAGTTTTCGCTGGTTAGCAGGCTTCGGGTGTCTTCATCCCGGATCGCTTCCAGGTAGTCAGCATTGGTCAGATCACGGTAGACCCCATTTGCCACAAATATATCCCTTGTTCCATCATGGTCATAGTCGGCGATCAGTGCTCCCCAACTCCAATCACTTGCATGTATATGAAGCATCCTCCCGGCCTCGGAGAAACGTACCGTGGAGTTCAGGTCCTTGCCCCGGTTCATCTGCAACGTATTGCGGGTAAACTGATGGTAGTAGTCGTCACGTACGTAGGTCCTGTAACGTTCCCAGCTATCAAATGCAGACACCGTCTTGAGGCGGTAATCTGTTGTCGGGAGCATGTCTGTGACAAAAATGTCCAGATAGCCATCTCCATTGAGATCCGCCATATCGGCACCCATTGCAGCAGCACTCACACTTTTGATACTTTTTTGAAGCGACTCGGAGAACGTCCCATCCTGATTGTTGATGTAGAGATAGTCGTACTCGAAAAAATCATTCGAGATATAGAGATCGGGCCATCCGTCACGGTTCACATCACCGACAGAGGCACCAAGGCCAAAGCCAATTTCGCTGTGATAGATCCCGGAGCTTGCGGTGACATCTGTAAAGTGTGCATCTGGAGCTTCGTTACGGAATAGCCGATCACCCCCAGCCGTATGTGGCACATGGCGTGTATTGACTTCGAGGTTGAAGTCCATGATGCTTCGAAACGAGTTATTGACCAAAAACATGTCCACATCGCCGTCACGATCATAATCCAAAAAGGTCGCATGTGTGGATAGCCCGGCATCATCCAGTCCGTATATGTGTCCGAGTTCCTGGAAGGTCCCATCTCCCTGGTTGATATATAATTCGTTGCGCCGGTCGTCTCCAGATACAATTCCCGAGTTGCAAACGTAGAGATCCAGGAGCCCATCCCCATTGATATCGGCCATGCTGACTCCGGTGCTCCAGGCGCGCGCTCCCATGATGCCAGCTTCCTCAGATATATCCCGAAACTGAAAATTTCCCTCATTCAGATAGAGGCGGTTCGGGGTCTGGTTACCCGTCAGAAATACATCGGGGAGCTCATCATTGTTGATATCGCCAATGGCCAC
Organism: Rhodothermales bacterium; assembly: GCA_965116685.1. Taxonomy (GTDB): domain Bacteria; phylum Bacteroidota; class Rhodothermia; order Rhodothermales; family Bin80; genus Bin80. Next base: position 2,763,279 of record OZ220707.1, read on the forward strand.
GCCGCCTCCGTTATAGAAATTTCGGTACCGGTATACGTTGAACTCGTCTTCATATCGGAGAGCATTCTCAAAATCAATCCCTGCTTCTTTTGCATCAACCTGTTCAAAAATCGGCCCTTTCTCTGCGGTACATGCTCCCAGGAAAACCGCCAAAAGGATGGACACCGGTCTATTCATTGTCTTGGGGAGGAAGCGCTCGCAGATCGGTGATTTTTACCAGCACCTCGCTGTCGGAACTGCGCTGAATCGTAATCTGCCGGTTCGCATCAATCTTGACAAACTCGCTCGTGGGGCCAATCAGTGGCAGGGAAACCTGCTGAGACAAAAATCCCTTGCCATACCATACTTCCATGAGGTCTCGAACATCAGAAATCAGACTATCCGACCAGAGGTGCCGGTTCCAGGGTGCCCAGGCATCATACGAGATGCGGATACGCATCTGAACGACTTGATCATCTTTGAAATCAGGATAATACAGCATGGTTGCCTCGTAGGGCAACTGATCCGTGAGGTTATACTGGACATTCATGTTGCTGGGACCGTGGGTGACCAGTTCCTGCCGATTCAGTGCCCAACTTGAGTCATAGAATGCTTGACGAGACATTCCCAGTTCATAATTAAAAAAGAGTGTACGAACTGTATCGGGGCGGGTGGTTTCGCGAGCCAACATCGCTTCATATTCCGAGGGCTGTTCACAGGCGGCGGTGATGAGGGCCGGAAAGCATAATAACAAAAGATGTAACCTGCTCATGGGCTTTCCGAAACAATCAGGCGGCGGTTACTTTCGATATTGGTGAGAAGTTGTCGTTCGCCGTGCGGCCACTGGATAATCACGGAGTCTAACCCTCCGGCGAAGCCAAAGTGCAATACTGGGTCTACACTGGACTGAAATCCACGTTGCAGATATTGTTCGGTATACCACTGGCGTCCGGTTGCCCACACGCTCACCTGCGCACCGACTCCAAAGGTGTTGGGTGCTTTTCCCTGGAGCTCAATTTGCAGCCGCCCCCGTTCGGGAAAGCGTTCTGTCGCACGGTTACGGTAGATAAATGCAGGCATATTCACATTATTGACGACCAAGTCCAAGTCCCCATCATTATCCAGGTCCCCATAGGCTGCTCCGTTTGAAAAGCCTGGAGTCGCGAGCCCCCACTCTTGACTTACGTCTTCAAAATGGAGGTCTGAACTACCGGCAAACATATGGTTTGAGAGGGCGTGCGAGGGTACCTGTTCCAGAAGCTTCAGGATTGGCTGTTCATGGGCAAGAAAGAGAATCCGAAGCGAATCAGTATTCGAGGCGCGGGAAATGAAGTCCTGATCCAGAAGATCCTTGAAGATGCCATTTGGCACAAAAATATCCCGCTGGCCATCCAAATCAAAATCTGCAATCAATCCTCCCCAACTCCAGTCAGTACTTTCCAGTCCTGCAATGCGGGAGACCTCACTGAATCGTATTTGTCCGTTGGGTAGGGGGCCCCGGTTCAGTTGCAAGGTATTTCTTGTTGCCTGGTGGTGGTACCCATCGGCCACGCTTCTTAGATATCCTGACCAGGATGGAAATGCGATGCGGGACTGATAGCGCCAGGGCAGGTCAGGAAGCATGTCTGAGACAAATATATCAGGCCAACCATCCCCATTATAATCTGCAATGTCTCCCCCCATGGAGCTGAGGCTCATGGTCTGGATTGCACTAGTTCCCACGTCAATAAACGTCCCATTCTGGTTCAGGTAGAGATAATCACGCTCGAAGAAATCGTTGGAGACATAGAGATCGGTCCATCCGTCTCTGTTGAGGTCCGCGGCGGACACGCCCAATCCAAATCCGATCTTGCTGCTGTAGATCCCTGAAGCTGTGGTTACATCTGTAAACTGCCCGTCATCATTCCGCAAAAGACGGTTGCCACCGTCTGGTTCAGGAAGCTGTCGGAGATTCGGCGCGGGCTGTAAGTCATCCAGTGAGCGCACCGGATTACTCAGAACATAGGCGTCCAGGTCTCGGTCCCCATCATAGTCAAAAAAGGATGCATGGATTCCAAGGGCCTGGAACGCAATCCCGTATTCATGGGCCATCTCCACGAAAGTTCCGTCGTGTTGATTTACAAAAAGCTCGTTATGACGTTTTGGTCCCCCCGGCGGTCCAGATTTGCTGAGATAAAGATCCAGCCAGCCATCTCCATTAATATCTATCATACTGACCCCTGTGGTCCAGGCACCAGCCGAATACAGCCCTGCTTCTTCCGTGACATCCTCGAATCGGAAGTTGCCAAGATTAACGTACAGTCGATTAGATACCTGATTGCCGGTCAGGAAAATATCTACCAGCCCGTCATGATTCAAATCGCCAATGGCAACACCGCCTCCATTATAGAAATTGCGAAAAACATAGGTATTGAGGGTTTCCGCAGGAGTCAGCGTATTGGCGAATGTAATCCTGGTTTGTTCGGGACTCATGAGTTCAAAGAGTGGGGCGTTCCGCGTACATGCCCCCAAAAGCAGCCCCAATGACATGATCAGTGGCAGCTTTGCAGCCAGAATAATGCGGAGTACTCCGAGGGGCACGCATGCAGAAGACTGCATGTTTTGCCGAATGCAATGGATGGCGATGACAGCTGGCCATCGGGGGTAGATTGAGGCGGAGCAGAAAGGCTGTCTCATGGCGGATCAAGGTGTCCATGCAGTTTCTGCATGATCGCATCGAGAAGATCGGGTACGGCGAACTGCCTGGAGTGGCAAAATTTCTGAAAAGAGGCAGATCATGGAGTTTCGATGGATCGTGAAAGCGGTCTCATTCATGCCCAAGAATGCGGTGTGGTACATAAGGCGCTTCAAGCTTGGCGACTTCCTCGGCAGAGAGTTCCAGCGAGAGGCTGCGAACCGCGCTCTCCAGATGGGGGAGCTTCGAAACACCAACAATCGGGGCGGTCACGCCCGGTTTGGACAACAGCCATGCCATGGCGATTTCTGCGGGAGGATCGCCGCGCTTTTCGGCCAGGGCTCGCAAGGCAGCGATAACATCTGCATCCTCTGGAGTGGTGTAGCGTTCGTGCATGAGCACATCACTGTTTGCCCGAGGAGTGAAGAGGGGATCTTGCAGGGATTCTGCACGGGCCAGTAAACCTCGGGCCAGCGGTGACCAGGGGAGAATTGCGAGCCCTTCTTCCTGGCAGAGAGGGATCATTTCCCGCTCCTCTTCACGGTACATGAGGTTGTAGTGGTTCTGCATACTGACGAACCGGGTCCACCCATTGAGTTCTGCGGCCCCAAGCATTCGGGCCAGTTGCCACGCATACATGCTGGAGGCTCCGATATAGCGTACCTTGCCCTGTTGAAACAGCATATCCAGTGCTTCCAGAGTCTCTTCGATGGGAGTATTCACATCGTAGCGATGGATCTGGTAGAGGTCAATCGTCTCCATGTCAAGTCTGCGCAAGCTGGCCTCGCATGACTGAATGATATTCTTTTTGGAGAGGCCACCGGAATTCGGTGCATCCCGAAGCGGGAAAAAGACCTTGGAAGCCAGTACGATCTCGTCCAAGTTGGCGTAGCGCTTGAGTGCGCGGCCAGTGATTTCCTCGCTGACCCCATGGGAGTAAATATCCGCGGTATCAAAGAAATTGATACCCAGTTCAACCGCACGCCTGAAAAATGGCTGGGACTGTTCTTCGTTCAATACCCAGGGTTGCCAGGAACGGTCTCCGAACGACATGCATCCAAGTGCAAGCCGGGAAACCGTCATGCCGCTATTGCCTAAACGTAGATATTCCATGATCCGTTGAAATTATGGCTTTTTATCTTTTTGAGCAGGCAACTTGTTTTCGAACGAAATGGAATGAAAGAAGGTCAATCCCTTCAAACTGGGTCTTGTTATTGGCAGAATCAGCATAAGTTGCCAACCCATCCAGCTCCCTTGACCGCTGCCTCGTTGTCGTATTTGTTCAGATCACCAAGTACTGTTAAATGCAAAAATCAACATTGATTTCCGGGGTGATATCCTGCTCCTGTAAGATCTCCTGTAAGATATTGGGGTAACTATTGCGTAACTTATTGCATTCACAGTTAAAGAGTTTGACCGGTGGATTCGATTTTTGAAACTCCTCAGCGTTTTCGTCATCTTTTTAAGGAGCGTGGTGCAAAATCTTCAGAGAAGATGGCATTGCCACCGCCGGTACAAACGACTGCAGGCTTGGATCCTTATGATCAGCCTCTGTCCTTCCGCGAAGCCGCACACCTGTTTCGAAGAGCCACATTTGGAGGTAATGTCGAACAGGTCAGGGGAGCAACCGGGCAGTTGGCTTCCCAGACTACGAAACAGATCATTGAGGAAGGCTTGCAACGTTCCGCTCCCGACCCTCCTTCCTGGCATAAGGAGCGGCCGCCCTGGGGCGGAACGGAGGCCGAGAAGCAGGCTTATTTTGATAAGCAGTTTGGCTGGGCCTCAGAGTTGATGAGGACCTGGTTGACCAGGATGGTTACGGGAGGCCTTCGGGATCGAATGACGCTTTTCTGGCATGATCATTTTGCAACGGAGCGCGATGCGTACTTCTATGCCATTATGTCCCATACGTATTTAAGCACACTTCACAAATATGCCTTGGGCAATTTCAGGGATTTTACCATTGCGGTAGGCATTGATCCCTCAATGCTAGACTATCTTGATGGCAGGCTGAGTACGAGGGAAAGTCCGAATGAAAATTATGCAAGAGAACTGCTAGAGCTCTTCACGATGGGAGAGTTTGACCGGCACGGCAACCCCAATTATACCCAGAACGATATCGTCGAATTGTCACGTGCACTCACCGGCTATCAGGTGAATTACACGTATTTCACGTCCCACTTGAAGCAGACCTTGAGGGATGCCGGAGAGAAAACCATCTTTGGCAGGACGGAAAAATTTGATTTTGGGGGTGCGCATACGGTACTTTTCGAAGAGCGTCCAACCCAAATCGCGTATTTCATGGCGCGTAAGTTGTATGCAGAGTTCGTGTACGTTACGCCCCATGAGGCGGTTGTCGAAGGGATTGCCCAGTGTTTTATTGATCACGATTTCGAAATTGCACCGGTTCTGGAAACCCTGTTTTCGAGTCAACATTTCTATTCAGAAGAGGTGATCGGGGCGCAGATCAAAAGCCCAACTGCTCTATTTGTCGGACTACTCAGAGCGTTCGGGCAAGGGGTTCCAGGGCATTCCGGCTGGGACAGAATCCGTTGGTGGATGGAACAGCAGTCACAGCGTTTGCTGGATCCTCCCAGTGTTGCCGGTTGGCCAGGGTATCGGACCTGGATTTCAACCACCTCACTGCCGCAGCGCTGGACACACCTGAGCCTGGCGCTGTGGCCAGGTCAATTTGGGTCTTTCAGGGTAAATGCGGTTACAGTTACCCGTAAGCTGGTAGACAGCAATGATCCACTGGCCGTATTCAAGGTACCCGTGATGCTGGCTGAATTTTTTCTGGCGGTACCGCTTGAAGATATTGTCATTGATGCTCCACCAGAGTTCGCTGGCGACCTGACGGTCCACCCAATTCCGGAAGAAATGCAAAATGAGCCCGCTTACGTTTTGGATCTGACACGCATTTTTCTTCGCGGCTTCCCTTGGTACAGTTGGGATCTCAATCGGCAGGGAATTGCATACCAGACGATGGAGTATGTCCGGTGGTTAGTCGGATTGCCGGAGTATCAACTCATGTAATGTTATGAAATACAATGTGAGTGAACGGTTTGGGAGTTGTCTGGAGCATGGTTGTGCGCATACCGATGAACATAGCCAGTGGTCCCGGAGAGATTTTCTCAGCACACTGGGGCGTACCGCAGGTTCTGCAGTCGTCCTTGGCTCCACTGCGGTTCATGCGCTGGCGCATTCCTCTATTCTGAATACGCTTAGCCAGAATGATTCGGAAAGAATTCTAGTCTTGTTGCAGCTTAATGGGGGCAATGATGGTCTGAACACAATCATTCCCGTAGAGGATGATCGTTACTTTAGAGCGCGACCAACGCTGGCGATTCCAAAGCGGGTTGCATTGCCATTGACCTCCGAACTGGGATTCCACCCTGCAATGGCCGCGCTACGCAGGCTTTACGATGAGGGACAGATGTCCATTATCCAGGGAGTGGGGTATGAGGATTCAAGTTTATCTCACTTTCAGGGTACAGATAACTGGATGTCAGCAGTGGGGGGAAGATCACTCGACACCTCTGGGTGGATTGGTCGGAAACTGGAATTCCAATTCCCTGACTTCGAGGCAAACCCGAGTGAATATCCCTTGGCGGTACAGGTTGGTGGCATTCCCTCCCGCTTATTTGATGGTCAGGCGCAATCGATGGGCATGACCATGGCCAATGTGGAGGTATTTCGGAGGCTCGTTCGTACGGGGGGACTGTTTGATGAGCGGGATACTCCCGACACTGCGTACGGCGATGAGATCAAATTCATGCGCCGCACAGCCAACAATGCATTTATCTACGGCAAGGCTGTCCAGGAAGCTGCTTCCAGAGGTACGAATTCCGTTTCGTACCCATCGCGTGAGCCGTATTATTTTTCCGAGAGACTTTCTACGGTTGCCCAGCTCATCAAGGGAAGTCTCCGTACCCGGGTATACCATGTCAGCATAGGTGGCTTTGATACGCATGGTTCACAGGGTGGTGTTATTGGTCGACATGCAACACTGCTGCGGGCAATGTCCGAAACCGTCGATGCATTTCTGAGAGACTTAGGGGAGCTTAGGCAGGATGTCCTGGTCATGACATTCTCCGAATTTGGTCGCAGGGTGTACGAGAATGGCTCCGATGGAACGGACCATGGCACCTCTGCGCCGCTATTTCTATTTGGTCCGGGGGCAAAAGGAGGCTTATTTGGGCAGTCGCCTTCGCTGGAACATCTGGACGAAAATGGGAACCTCAAGCACGGGATTGATTTCCGTGCAGTTTATGCTACCGTATTGCAACACTGGTTTGGGTTTGCAGAACCTGCCAGCTCACGTGTCCTGGGCCAATCATTTGATCTACTTGACGTCATTGCAAGTCCTGCGGGTCCGGTGTATACCAGCACGGAACGGTCGGATGAAATTCCCAGCACGCTGGCGCTGCATCAGAACTATCCAAACCCATTTAATCCAGCGACGGTCATTGAGTATGAGCTCAATGAGAGCAGTTCGGTTACTCTCAGGGTGTTTGACGTAGCCGGCCGATTGGTGCGCACGCTGGTAGATCAACATCTGTCCGCCGGCAGACACACGGTCAGGTTCCATGCAAATGGCCTCCCGGGCGGGACCTATCTCTACCAGTTACGCGCGGGGCATCAGGTCACTTCACGAAGAATGGTGTTGTTACGGTAAGAATTACGCCAGACGACAAGCCCTTGATACGTGCTGGCGTACGCAAAAAACCGCCCCGGCCTGCGGGGCAATTCTCGTTCGCTTTCGCGTTGCTCAATCACCCTCAAATCGCCCCCCGCTTGCACCGCATCCGCACCCTGATCCGGCATGTGTGCCCGCTCGCGCGCATACATGCCCGCGCATCGTGCCCGCGTTGCCCCAAAAAAATGGTACATTTACCCTAGGCATAAGTGGCACGGATCCTGCTGTTTTGTGTAACATTCGTGGTTTTTGCGCCTGTATTTGTATTGTTTTGGGATTGTAACAACCGTTTTTCTGCAAATTAAAACGGATTTGCGTTGAACATTCCGAAAAGTTATCCACGAAAAGACCCTATCTGCAGAATGTGTGGCCGTGTTGCGCACGCATCTTGCGCCTGGAATCCAGCTCGATGTCGAATCGTTGAACTAGGCGAAGCAGCTACCACGCACCTGTCATGTTGATTCCGGCGAACGCAGCGCTATCCGAAGTCGAATAATTTTGGGGTCATGTAGCCGGAGTACGAGGAAATGGAGGCCGGAACGATCCAAGCCATGATTGACCTAACCCCGTTATGGGCCGCGGGCATGAGCAGCACCCGAACCGGTGCACGATGCGCAGTTCTATATCAGGCGCACAAGACTTACAAGTCGTACCATCCGTCCTACGTGGTGCCAAGCCCTTTCCCGGATTCGTTCACCGATCAAAGAGACCTGACATGGAAATTTTGGATTTGAGTAACATAGATCGGCTCCGCTCTGTGCTTATGCGCTTCATTCTTATGTTCGTAGTGCTTCTCGGGACGGTCAACGGCGCTTCTGCGCAAACGCGTCCGCCTCTGACCATTCCACGTGTAGCGGGTCCCGTCACGCTGGATGGCATCAGCACCGAAGCTGCTTGGGATTCGGTTGTGCCTTGGATCCCGGTACAGTACGAGCCCAACAATGGCGCGCCGGCGACCGAACGAACCGAGTTCCTGGTGGCCTACGACGACGAGTATGTGTACTTCGCGCTACGCGCATTCGACAGCGACCCCGATGGGCTTCGTGCTAATACCCTGTACCGCGATCGCCTGAGTGGAGATGATCATTTTGAAATCCTGCTTGATACGTTTAACGATAGCGAGACGGCCCTGCTCTTTACAACGACTCCAGCCGGTATACGTAAGGATGCGGCCATTTCCAATGATGCAAGCGGAGGTGGGATCTTTACCGGCGGCTGGATAAACGGAGATTTCAACACGTACTGGGATGTAGCCACGACTATTAACCCCGAAGGGTGGTTCGCTGAAGTTCGTGTTCCGATCAGCAGCTTGCGGTTCCAAAATAAAGAGGGTGCCGTGGTAATGGGAATCGCACTCCAGCGCAAGGTTGCGCGCAAAACCGAACGTCTTGTGTTTCCCCCTGTACCGCCAGTAGCCGATTGGGCCTTTCTCAAACCCTCCCTGGCAAAAAAAATCGTGTTTGAGGGCATCAAGTCTGAGCGGCCGCTTTACGTGACCGCCTACGGCCTGGGCGGTACTGAATCGCGGCCTAGCGCCGCCCAAGACGCGCGCACTAACTCGTGGAGGGGTGGGTTGGATCTCAAATACGGATTGACCAATAACGTGACGGCTGACTTGACATTCAATACCGATTTCGCCCAAGTGGAAGCAGATGATCAGCAGGTCAATCTGACGCGATTTTCTCTCTTCTATCCTGAGAAAAGACAGTTCTTTCAGGAGCGTTCTGGACTGTTCGACTTTCGCGTAGGAAGCCAAAGCCGACTCTTTCACAGTCGACGCATCGGTCTGGATGAGGCTGGTCAGCCCGTGCGTATCTGGGGCGGCGGACGCATGGTGGGCCGCATCGGCGGATGGGATTTCGGGCTGCTGGGTCTGCAAACCGGCATCAGTGACATACGATCCTCAGAAAACTTCGGGGTCCTACGGTTACGCCGTCAAATGCGTGACGGACTAAGCCGCCTCGGTGGCATGCTCACGAGCCGACTAGGACGGAACGGCAAATACAACTTAGCCTTTGGCCTCGATGGTATCGTTCATTTGAAAGGTGAAGACTTTCTGATCTATCAATGGTCGCAATCCATAGATCACGAAGCGCGAGATGTTGACATATTTGACGCTACGCGCATTGCCATATCTGCGGAACGGCGTAGGCGGCGGGGATGGGGCTATAACTCGATCGCAGAGTGGGCCGGCTCCGCATACGACCCAGGCATAGGCTTCACGCAACGAATCGATTACTTCCTTGTGGACCATACGATGTCGTACACCTGGGTCAAGGGCTCCAACTCTCCCCTTATCTGGCACAGGCCCAGCTTGCGTGGATTTGCGTTTTTCAGCCCGTCCTTTGAGATCGAAACTGCCGAAATAGGTCCAGAGTGGGATTTCGTAGCAAAGAGCGGTGCGGGAGGCGGCTTAGAATTCAAGATCCAGTCGGAACTCCTGGAGGCGCCCTTTGTGCTGTCAGACCAGGTGCAGATTCCGGCCGGTCGATACAATTTTTTTCGTATAGGGGCAAAATACAATGTGTCACACACAAGACTCCTCCAAATACGTCCCCACATTCAAACCGGTGCATTTTACGATGGCTGGCAAGTGGCCGTGGGTGTCGCACCTATCTGGTATTTGTCGAAGCATCTTGAACTGTCGGGTTCCTACCAGTTGACGCGCATTCGCTTTCCGTCGCGCAATGACGCGTTTCTGGCACACTTGGGTCGCCTTCGAATTGGCAGTGCATTGAATGCCAAGTTCAGCGCAAATGTCTTTATCCAACTCAATAGCATTCAGCACGTAGTCAGTGGCAACATACGCGTGCGGTACAATTTCAGGGAAGGCAACGACCTGTGGGTAGTCTATAACCAGAACCTGAATACGGATCGGGACCGAGTGTTGCCTCGCCTGCCGACGACAGAAGTGCGCACCGTGCTCGTCAAGTACACGCATACCTTCCATTATTGAATGCGGTACGACTACGACAGGCTCGTTGTCGGAGGGGGATCTGGCAGGCTGACTACAGCAGGGGTGGTCGCGAGCCTTACATGCGGTACGAACAGATATGCCGTACAATATCGAAAGCTAGGCGGTGAAAAATGCTCGCGCCCGGCTGGCCGAATGCCCCCTTATGGCGTGATTTCGTAGGCCCCCACTAACGGTGCACCCTGCTCCTTATCGTCTGAAGTGCCGAAGGCGCAATTGCCTGCAATCACCTTCAGCCAGATTGTCGAGGGCAATTTGGTCGTGGCCTGTATTCTTCCCTCAAGGTTTATGACGATCCAGTGTGTCTCGACTGCACCTTTCAGTGCACTGAGCCTCAGCTACATGGTGGTATCGAAGATTTTGCCCGAAACAAACATTTTATCCACGGGCTGCTAAGCACCAAATTCCCGTCACGCCTCTCCGCACCGTTGGCAATGCGGCGCATGAATTTAATCTCATTGCCGCACGCATTGCCAATGATGCGTTTACTTATGGCAAGGCCGTTCAGGAAGCTGCTTCCAGGGGTGCGAATACCGTTTCATGTCCACAGCTTGAGCCGTATTATTTTTCGGATAGACTTTCCACGGTTGCCCGGCTCATCAAAGGAGATCTCGGTGCCCAGGTGTACCATGTCAGTCTGGGCGGGTTTGACACGCACGGTTCACAGGGTGGGGTTTATGGCCGACATGCCACATTGCTGCGGGCAATGTCCGAAACCATCGATGTATTTCTGAGAGACTTGGGCGAACTCAGGCAGGATGTTCTGGTCATGACATTCTCTGAATTTGGTCGCAGAGTATACGAGAATGGCTCTGATGGAACAAATCATGGCACTGCTGCACCGCTATTTCTGTTTGGTCCAGGGGCAAAAGGAGGCTTATTTGGACAGTCTCCTTCGCTGAAGGATCTGGACGAACACGGGAATCTCAAGCATGGAATTGATTTCCGTGCAGTTTATGCTACCGTATTGCAAAACTGGTTCGGGTTTGGAGAATCTGCCAGCTCACAAGTCCTGGGGGAGTCATTTGATCTGCTTGATATCATTGCAAGTCCTGCTGATCCGGTGCGTACCAGTATGCAGCACACGGATGAAATTCCCGGCACGCTGGTGTTGCATCAGAATTATCCAAACCCGTTCAATCCGGCAACCGTCATTGAGTACGATCTCAATGAAAGTAGCTCGGCTACCCTCAGAGTGTTTGATGTGGCCGGTCGATTGGTGCGCACACTGGTAGACCAACATCTGCCTGTCGGCAGACACACCGTCAGGTTCCATGCAAATGGCCTCCCGGGCGGGACGTATCTCTATCAGTTACGCGCGGGACATCAGGTCACCTCGCGAAGAATGGTGTTGTTGCGGTAGGAATTACGCCAGACGATAAATCCCCCTGATGGCTAAGTCCAACCCGCTGCCCTAGTTGCTCTGGTGTAGTAGATGGGTTAGCTCTATTCATCTCAAGGAAACATTCGGAGACAGATCAACACCTGATCCGATGGATGATGCGGAAGTATCACTAGTTTGGAGGTCATTGGAGACGTTGTGGAGATGGTTGATGAGAATTGCCCGCCAAAATTCTGAATTTTTTGTGCACTGGGATTTTCTTTATGGCTCATCTCTATTCGATTCCAAACGGCTTATGGTAAGAGACCTTATAGTAGGACTGTTCTGGTTGGTTGAGCTACCTTATCGTGCATTCAGCTATCTAGTGTCTGTCCAGAAAATGCCTGTGCTCCGGGTCTGTTCCGAGATATTGGGGTTCATTTTGGTTCAATCCGTTTGATTATTGGTGGGGCGGTCGTTTTTGAGACACTTGTTTGTGCTGGATTCTTCTGTATTACAGGTATTTCGTATCTACTGGACACACCTCTCGCATCCGCCCGTACGAGCCACTTGATGTTCTTCCTCGGATAAGCGGGATGGCTACGCCGCGCGCCGCAATCGCTTGCGTTGTTTCTGGAGACGTCTGAGACGCTTTCGTTCCTGATCTCGCACTAGCGTCCCCAACCGGTGGATGTTCGCGGCCAATACCGAGGTTGCCACCACACGTTCGAAGCTTTCGCTGCTGGTCTCACGCACCAGTGACAAGCCTCGATGGTTGAGATGGTTCATGCAGGACTCTACTCCCGCATGCCCCTTCCGTGCGTTCTGGTAAGCCGGGTCATTCTGACGTGCTTGTTCCTCTTGGGTCCGCCCCCCTTTCTTCGGCATGGCCGTAACTTCCAGCTTTTCATCCAACTGCTTACGCACCTCAGGACTGTAAAACGCCCGGTCAAACGAGCAGGTCATGGAGATCCCTGGATACTGTGCCTCCAAGGTCTTCACCAGGGGAATCGCAATATCCTTGTCGGTTCCCTCCCAAAGAATCCCGTAGCCTAAAACAAATTGATCCTCATCTTCAATCACCGCGACCGGGACCCCCAACTCGCAGAGGATTCCTGCCTTGCCCTTGACGATCCATCGCGTGAACGGCTTGAAGATCGAATAGATTTTCTCGTGGGTAGGAATCTGCTCTCCTTCAAAGATGCGGCGCTGGATCTGATCGGAAAATCGCGCAATGTAGTCCAGATACAGACAGAGTTCCTGTTTTGCCTCAAAAATTTCCTGCAAAGTGGCTTGATCTGCATTGGAACGGGGGGCGGAACGGGCCAAAATCTCCTGCTCCAGTGCATTGATCTGCTCCAGAAGGTCAAGAGATTTTTTGACCATCGCACGACTGCTGCGCAGATATCTGCGAACGTTCTTGAGTTTGTAGTTACGCCGCTGACCCTTCCGAGCTGCCCTATATTCCCGGTAGACCTTATTGCTCAGACTTTTGTGTTACAGCCAACCATCCATCCCAAATGATTTGCCCATCTTCGCACTGACACGAATCAGACAACGTACCGAGTCCCAGAGCAACAGCAGATCGGTCGGAAAGCGAACATTGGTCTTCACCGGTTTCGAGTCGCACCGACATTTGAGCGTCTCGCCCTCGGGTTTGCCGACCATTCGGTGCCCAAGTTTGACCACCAAACAATTGACCTGCACCAGCAATTCGGGGGACAGTGCCGATACGTTATCATGAATGGCGGAACGAGTGTAGCGGGTCCGATCGTCCGCTCCATGCCCCAGCATCTGCCGCACAATATCCATATGGTTCGCCAAAGCGGTCAAAAGATCATAGTTGCAATGCAGCGCCTGCTTCAGGCCGGCCAAAACCAAGATATTCCACACGTCCATTCCGGGGCGCCCACAATTCTTACGGGTTCCCGGTTTATACCTCTCCAAAAGATCCATCAACTTCAATCGGGTCGGGAGGTCCAGAAAAATTTGTCGGAGCCCATACAGAAATACTTGAATCACATCCCGGCTTCTTGGATCAAGCTGGATCTCCTCCATGGAGATGCAATCCATTGATAATTGAAAGTCATACGCTTTTCGCATCGCAAAAAAAAGTTGAAGATGAACGGCCCGGTTCCACTTATACTCCCATGATCCAGGCATGGATCGACAAATCTGAAGAATAAATTCAGAGTAAAAACCGCCTTGGGATGCTTCCAGTACAGGTTTTTCAGGGATTGTGGATTTTCCTGAAAATCGCCCACCACCGAGGGGGCTTTAGAAACTCGTGGAGGAAAAATCTAGAGAATTACGCTAAAAAACGGCCGTAGGAGGCCTACAGGGCACATTTTAAGGATGTTCTGGTATTCCTGGACAGACACTATCTAACCAACCAGTCGTGTTTCTGCAACGATTCGTTGCCTCGGAAGATTGCTTGCCTCAGGAATTCTTTCTGGTCCCTTTCAAGCAGCCAATTCTGTGGGTCGGTCAGAAAGTCTTGGGCGGCAAGGAAGAATCCCCTTATTCCACAGGCCGGATCTACGATAACCTTACCTGGCTTTGGACATACATATTCTATCATAGCACGTATCAGGGCACGGGGCGTGAAATACTGTCAGTTCTAGACTTGGTATCGTCGGCATTTCGCTCTAACAACCCTTCACATCTGCCTCAAGAACCCCCAATCGGTACCGCCCACCATATCAATCAACCGGTAGAGCTTTGCCGGATCGGTGTTTTTGTTTTGGGCTTTGGTGAATATTTGACCCAACATATCTTTCTGCTCGCCGAGCTTGCGGAGAAGCGCAATGTAATATGTTTCAAGGTTGCGCCTTGACGAGTAATGAGTTTCAAGTACCGTACCGAATCCAGCACCATCCAGAGGTAGCACTGTACCGAGATTGAGATGTTCTTGTTTAATCACGATGTGATAAGATGCAGTTGATACTGCGTCCTCTGTATCGGATCGTGCGTCAGAAAGGCAACGCACAGGCGTTCGAAGGCCGTACCCTTGACGCGCTCACGGCTACAAGTCGAAGCGGGGCTTTTCGCACCATGTGTTTAGAAGGTCAGCGAGACCGCTTGTGCCGGATGGTTTCATCGGGTATCAATTAAATTAATGCTCTCGCGGCGTCGATTTTGTAACGCGATTCCCGATATTATCCCTAATTGACCGTTAAGCGCAATTACCACTCAAGTATTCGTTGATGATGTGACACAGATCATGCGCAATCACATGCCCCACTAGGTGCATCTCTGTCATAACACCTCTTCAGCTACGAACTCGACACGCCGCGGGCAAGCCCGGCCAGTTGTGGGTATCCATCGTCAGAGTCGGCTGACTTGTCAGCTTCTATATGAACAATCGGTAATCGTAGGAGGCTGGACCAAACCGCTGGAGCAACGAACCTATCTTCGCAATTTCACCTGAGGATTGCAGGGTGGCGGGGAGTTTTGTATAGAGATCGAATGTATTCCAGTTCATTTTGGAAAGCCCCAGAATCTCATTCGCAAGCTCTTGTAGCGGCGTTTCCCCGGCATGACGTTTTACAGTCAGTGGAGTTGGAATGCGTCTCTTCCCCTGGAAGTATCGATAACGTGAATTGAGCGCCGAAGTCGCACCATGAACCCAGAGTAGTGCAGTATAATCGTCCAGCTTCAATACAGTACCACGTCCAACGGGGTAATTGTCTTCGTCAAACGTTCCGTCACGCCTCCTTTTAGAAGCCAAATAGCGGAGTGCATGGTCGATTTGGATTTCGAGCATGTCGATTTGTTTTACCCCGATCAAACCGCCACGGAGTCCTTCCCGCTCTTCTTGAGTAAACGGTGTACGCTTGTGAAGAACGACTCGCTCCGGAAGCTTCATATGGGTATCAAAAAAGAGTTGACGGATGGTTTCACCAACTTGGCGCGCATCATCTTTGGACATGAATGGATTGCCACCACGAATAATCGGATTCTCGATTTTGCTAAGTCGGTACCGTAGTCCCTCGCCACGCTCACTGTATATGTGACTGCAGCCGAGTACAATATGGTTTCCCCGTTGCGCATTGGCATCGACGCTGAATCCAAGACCGACAAAGGCGGTGCGGTCGGCAAGGTTCTCCAACAGCCATGGTGTCCTCATGCTTTTGGCGTACATCGCTAACGAGAGCCACCACCAAACACGACATTTGTGGTTATTGGATAGCGTATGCTCTTCAAGGAACTGTGTGGCTATACCCCGCTGGACGCAGGAAGCTTTCACGAAATTATGTAGGTCAAAACTTTCGCTTTTCCGATGATAGCCACGGAATGGTCGCCAATGTTCAGGAACGAAAATCAACACTACATCGGGCACATATGATGCCTGCAGCGTTTGAATACTTCGCTCAATGAGGCGTGCAGCCTCCAGAGATCCCGGAACTGACTCACGCGTGGAGGGCTCGGGGCAGTTAATCCACCCGGGCGAGCCTGGTTCGGGCAATACGGCTTGCAGGCCATATGCTGTCTGAAATCCCGGGTAATCGATCAAGTAATCCCGCTCTGTTGAGTGCGGAGGGTGTGGGGAGTGTATTGACTGGAGATAGGAATGGAGTTGTTGCTTATTGACTTCTGGGCATATAACGCCAAGGCGTAGTAATGAGGAAAGACCCGTGGACGTCAATGGGTAGTCATATGGACGATTGTTTACAATTCCACGAATTGGATGCGTGTCTCTGACGGTAGCGGTCCCGGCCTTGTTACAAAACAAGAGCGGAGGCTCTGGTAATCGTAGGCCGCTGTGCTTGATAAACGGCCGTATTTTTTCTGGCAATTTGAACGTTGGCTCTCCTGGGGGCAAATCAATGCTGGCAAAATTCGGCGATGTATGTACCCGAAACTGAAACGATGACCCAGACCCCAAAGGAAATTCAAGTACTGCCAGCTTTTCGTTAGGAAACAGCGTTTGACACCAGCCCTTAACGGCCTGATTGAATTTGTCGTTGTGCTGATAACCTAGGATGCGAAGCTTGATCACATTTATGGTTTCAAGCGGTGGCGAATTGCCGACTTGGTCGAGGATCTTCAGGGATGGCTTAATTATCAAGTGTTGTAGTCCACCTATTTCCCGCAGAAAAATTATGGCGGCTTCATGGACGGAATAATCGGCATTGTCGTAGCGGTTCGTACAATAGGGCTGGGAACGCCAGAGTACTTTGATTCCATCGGTTACTAAGTCAGCACTGTCAGCCAGCAACCGCACAAGCGCCCGGCGCATAAGGGAGACAACCGCGTTGTCTTCATACCTGAGATCTCTCGGAGTAACCGGCGTACGCTCAATTGCCCCCTTAATGTTGTCACCGAAGGCATCGCGTATGTCGTCAATAGTGCCGAGAGCCAGTACTTTTTTGCGCAAAGGGACGGCAACTAGCGACCGCTTGCCTGCTGTCTCTCGTAGGTGTGCCCAGACACGCCTAGTCGGCCAAGCTTTAAGGTCAAACTGGAATACCTCTTCGGGACATTGAATTTCAAAAGCGTTGCTCTTGATCAGGCTGTTTCTATTCGACTGCGGGAGGTGAAATGGCTTACGTTGAAGTGTGTTATCGGGTTTTAGCCCAACCATGCAGTGTCGGACCGCTTCAAGTTGTTCGTCTTCAAGACAATGCAGGGCGAGTCGGGTCATCAAATCGTCAAACCCGTTCGTTGCTATATAATATGCTTCTCGCCCATGCTTTTGTGCTCGATTGATCAGATCCGCGACATGTTCAGGGGGATTAGGATTGGTAAAACCGCACCAAAACAGAGCACCTTGGCCAGGCTTGGCATAGGCTTGGTGTAGGGCATTCATTATGGACTGGTCACGCCCGCTGTAACCAGATACAATTAGTGATGTTGTTCGTGTCTTTGCGATCAGTGTCTCGAGGAGACCATCCTCCTGAGATTGCAGCTCTTCGGGCGTATTCTTCAGTGCGTCGTAGCGATAGTCGCCGTGCAACGAGATACAGAGAAATTCTCCTTGCGCGGGTAAGCGTAGTAGGCGCTGCTGGCTGTCAAGGCCAATTTCAAGCGGTGTCAGGCTGAAAGGTGCAGCAGCACGAGCGGCGAGCCCGTCGAAATTGGTCGACCAGACGGAGTTAATGAGGTTCCCCAAGGCGAGATGGCAAAGTACCTGATATCCAACATGTGGACGAGCATTACGCACTTTTTCCTGAAAATAGGCCTGCCGATTTTCGGCGATAGGGAAACATTCCTGGATATAAAAGCCGTACTCCTCACGCACTCCATCCAGCGGAAAGCGTCCTTGCATATTGAGCCAGCGCTGAATCCTTTGGCGGATGCCTGGTAACGAAAGTTCGGCGAACTGATCTTCAAGGCCGGGGTTGTTGGTAAGGAAAATGTTACGTTTCCATTCCCAAATGCACGTTTGTGCCGACGGCATGTTTGAACTGATCGAAGCGCCTGCACCAATGAGAACGGTCAACGGAGTCCCACGTCGGACACCGATCGATCTCACAAAAGCGTCAAGCGGTAACGTAAATTCAAATTCCTCGGTCATGGTTTGAGCCGGGCCGTCCAACACTGATTATACAAATGTGTTTCGCTACCATCGAAGCGGAAGGCTAACATCATAAGGTCGTGGCCACGAGTGATATCACTGCGTCGCAGATTGTTCCGGTGCCGCCTGTGTCGTAAAGACACCAAGCTGTCGGTTTGCCCGAAGCACCATTCAATTTCCTGATAAAGATCCCAATTATCGGTTCCATGGTAATTCTCATTAATGCGTAAGCCTATTCGTCGAAACTCGCCTCGCCAGCCTACCTACAGATTCGGCGAGGACGAGGCGCCTTGTCCCGTCGAGGTACTGTCTTGGCCTCTCGCGATTCCAGCACCATTCCTAGCGATGAAGTCAAGGTAATCCCGTTTCGCATCGTGAAGCTCTAGGTTACCATATCCCCTGGCCTGAGCAGCGCCCAGTGCCTTGAGTCCTTGAGCAGGTCTGGTCCGCATCCGAGAGAATAGAGTGACTATGCCCAGCGTTGTTTGACATATCCGATAAGATCACTTCCATTAAGGATCCGGGTCGAGTTGTTCACCCGGACGAAGAAGGCCGGGTCCCGCTTCGAAACCTTGGCATAGATCGGCTCAGGTGATGGAGTTACGTGCACCAAAGCGACTTGAACGCCGTCAATAGCCTGTAGCTGAATCGTGGCCATCGTCGAAGCGAGTGGTCCGAGTGAGCGCTCTACCGCATTTGTGAGTTAATTCACATACCGATCCCCGTCCATGTTCTTCTTGTCCAGATCTGGTTGGATTCCGAGGATTTCGCCGTCATCTGCGACACCCACTGCGAGCGTGCCACCACTGGCGTTGAGGAAACCCGCGATGGTCTTGAGCACGGACTCCGTGATGACCCTCTCCGGTATGTCCGGTTTGTAGCTGTAGTACGCAGATGACTTGAACTCGATCCTGTCCGATTCCATCTCAGCCAGGAGATCCTCGACAGACCATTCGGGCAAGCCAGCCGAAGGCGACAGCGGCTCTTCCTCCTCAGGAAGCTGGCCGGTGCGGAGTTTGTTAAAGGCCGCTCGAATGACATTGGCAATGAGCACACGCCGTTGTTGGAGGAAATCCCTATAGTCCATCTGCTCCCAACCATCGGGCAGGGCGTGCCAGAATCGAGCTTGTTTCTGCTGCTGTGGCGTTAGTTCTTTGAAGAGGGGAGGGAAATACTCGCTGGGTGGTAAGTCTCCGATCTTTACGTTGTCGGGCCATTCAATGAAGGCGTAGTTGGCGATTTGATTCCGCTGTGCCGTGCGGTCGACACCGATTCGAGTCAGGTACGCTTTAGGAAAAAGATGGTGGCGTTCGACAGCGGACCGGGGAGCGTGGGTAGATGGATCCAGTAACTCACTCAATGGAAGTGGTGAGAACAGGGGCTGGGCATTAAGCAGGACTAGGCTTGCGTGGTACGCGAACACCGTCGGACCATAGGCCGAGGAAGTTTCGAGTGAGCTCGGAAGCTGAATGGTCCAATAGTCTGCCGTAAGCGTCGTATCGATGATTCCGTCAAGTGTTGCCATAAACTCATCACCGGATTTCGAATCCGCGATACGTCGGAGATCCTGTTCAACCTGGCTCTCGAAATTGCCAGTGTATCGGCTAGTGAGCGAAGTCATGAAGAACCATTGAGCGATCGCTTCACGAAGGGTCTTGCGGTCCAGTTCGTAGTCCCGATGTGCAATCAAATAAATGAGGTAGGAGAACATCAGATTGTTCTCCGAGCTAATCATAGCTCGGCTTTGGTAGCCAGCTCGGCGAACAGCCTTGAGAAACTCGTGCCAATTGGTAAGGGATAGGGTCTCCACCTGAGCCTCCCGTAATGTGGCAAATTGCTTCTCCCGGATTTCAGTTGAGACCTCGCCGGTCTCCAAGTCTTTGCCTCGGAGTACTTGGTAGACGTATCGAAGTCGGCCGCGCCCAAGGGCAAGGCCGGCGACGACGCGCAGCATCTGGTCCGCCGACGGGTCGATGAAAGGGTTAGCCGGAGACGGTCCGGGAGGGCGGAGCTTGGCGGTGCGGGCGAATGCTTCCAATTGTTTGCGGCCCTCCTCCCACCAGATCGACATCAGTGTGAGGATAAAGTCAGACTGACCGAGTCGAGTCCCCTTGCTATTAATGCGCACGAATACGTCCGCAACCTGTTCCTCGTCCACGTTTGACTCCAGTTCCAAGACTTTGAATGGGTAGTTGCGGAGGTCGTAGAGCCGGTCGATTGCCTCTTCAAGGTCGTTTCGCTGGTGTTCCATCAGCATGCCCTTACCTGCCTCCAGGCGCTCAAGGAACTCGCGCACCCTCTTAAGTCGGCTACCGCCGTCCCAAAGAATTGAGATATCGGGGATGAACTCAGGATTTTTTACCACTGCTGCATCGGCGACTTCGAAGCTGCCGTTCCGGGGTCGAAACGCAATACGAATCCGCGAGGAAGTGTAATCTTCACGGAGCACCTCCTTTCCCGTTAGCACGCTGTAGAGGCTGGTCAAGCGCTGCTGGCCGTCCACGATCATCAGACGTGGGGCAACCTCGTGGGCATGCGTGCCGATTTGTCGAGCACCCATCTCGGCACCAGTTGCCCAGAGTAGCAGGTTGCCTACGGGGAATCCACGGTACATCGAGTCAAAGAGGTCTCGGACTTTGGTAGGCTTCCAGACGAAGGGGCGCTGGATGTTCGGCAGAGCGATTTCGCCTCTGTCGATTTGATCAAGTAGGGTGGACAGGCTGTACGAACTGTCCTTGAAGACGGTAATGGCCATGCAGGTGCGGGTATCGGAGATGGTGTTCTGTGTTCCTAATCGGGCTGTGGAAAGCTGCTCTAAATAATGACTGGCCGAAAACTCTCTGTTGGGCTTTAAGTTCGAATTACAATCATTTTTTGAGTTCATTACAGGTCGCTATTGGTGTTTCGGGAAGGCCGGTGTCGCTAGTGCACGAACATGGGCAGTTCCCGGCTCGAATGGGACTGTATGTGTAATGGCGGGGCATACGTGTCCGTTACGCCCTATGCGGGGGCCATGTGACTGAGACCTTTTTACGAGGTAGGAGCAGACCTACGACTAACGTTTTTCGCTGATGCTCCTTTCATACCCGTGCTTGGTTATACACCTGGCAGCCAGCCAGTCCACGTTGGCGACCAATACCGGCAGCCGCACCATCATCGCGAAGTCTAACATTGGCCAGACACGATTCTTCGGCCGGATGTGGCCGTGCTTTCTCGCGCTCGGCTTGCCCGATTAAGCTTGCCTACTTCGGCAGCGCATTAATCGCCAGTTGCGTATCCAACGTTTCCCGATTCTTCTCGCTGTGATGCCTCGATCAAAACTGCATGCTGTGAGCACCGGAAATGCCGCCTCCATCGCGACTACGAGTGGCACCGCCATGTCTATGTCCGATGCTTTCCGCATAACGGATGATTGTCCTTTGGTATACTTAGGCAAAAGTCGTATTATGCGCGGAGGTAATAGGATGCATGAATGCCGGAAACAAGGTTTGGGAAAGCTGTTGGGAATATTGTGGGGGTCATTGTCGCGGTGTGGGACGTATTCGCGTGGGTTACAGATAGTGGCTTTTTGGGGATGATTGACTTTGGGCTTCCAGAGTATGGTGCTATTGCTGCCGGACTAGTGGCATATTTCGGATGGTGGAATTGGGAGAAATTCCAAGCACACCGACCCTCACAGAGGTTTATGCTGCTAGCTCCCCTGATTATGCAGGAAATGCCATCAGATGAAGCGTATCGTGAGAGAGATTTTCCCAGGATGGTTCAGGACAGATTACACATTGCAGCTGAACTGCACCGACTTAAAGTACCCTGTCCAGATTCCGACGATGTTAAGGGATGGGCAGTCTTTGCAATTACTGTCGGCGCGTTCGCCAAATCGGGAAACTTGAAATTTGCTCGCCGTTTCGCAACAGCTCATTTCCGTACCAAGGTACCCGAACTACCTCGCGGTCTTGGTTATGAGAGCGAGCTAACAAGAGAAACAGATCCTAGTGCAAAATTATGACTGCGCTCGTCATGAACGCGCCACAACGCTGTACAACGAGGAACATTTCAGCACAAAATTTTTGGTGATTATGTGCGTAACTACAACTTTGATAAGGCTATGATACAGTTCCCGTCTGCTTAGATTCTTGTTTCGGCGTGAGTTTCGTAGTACGGCGTAATGCCTCTACTGGCGTTAACCCGCCGTAACGAGGGTTCGGACTGGAAGTGTTCATTGTACGATCAAACTCCGCACGGATGCGGGGAAGGTCAGGATCGGGAGTGGGTGATTGCGTGCCTCGGTTAGCCATTGATCGATTCAGGTTATATATGTGGGGAATTATATAGTGTCTGTCCAGAAAATGCCTGTGCTCCGGGTCTGTTCCGAGATATTGGGGTTCATTTTGGTTCAATCCGTTTGATTATTGGTGGGGCGGTCGTTTTTGAGACACTTGTTTGTGCTGGATTTTTCTGTATTACAGGTATTTCGTATCTACTGGACACACCTCTCGCATCCGCCCGTACGAGCCACTTGATGTTCTTCCTCGGATAAGCGGGATGGCTACGCCGCGCGCCGCAATCGCTTGCGTTGTTTCTGGAGACGTCTGAGACGCTTTCGTTCCTGATCTCGCACTAGCGTCCCCAACCGGTGGATGTTCGCGGCCAATACCGAGGTTGCCACCACACGTTCGAAGCTTTCGCTGCTGGTCTCACGCACCAGTGACAAGCCTCGATGGTTGAGATGGTTCATGCAGGACTCTACTCCCGCATGCCCCTTCCGTGCGTTCTGGTAAGCCGGGTCATTCTGACGTGCTTGTTCCTCTTGGGTCCGCCCCCCTTTCTTCGGCATGGCCGTAACTTCCAGCTTTTCATCCAACTGCTTACGCACCTCAGGACTGTAAAACGCCCGGTCAAACGAGCAGGTCATGGAGATCCCTGGATACTGTGCCTCCAAGGTCTTCACCAGGGGAATCGCAATATCCTTGTCGGTTCCCTCCCAAAGAATCCCGTAGCCTAAAACAAATTGATCCTCATCTTCAATCACCGCGACCGGGACCCCCAACTCGCAGAGGATTCCTGCCTTGCCCTTGACGATCCATCGCGTGAACGGCTTGAAGATCGAATAGATTTTCTCGTGGGTAGGAATCTGCTCTCCTTCAAAGATGCGGCGCTGGATCTGATCGGAAAATCGCGCAATGTAGTCCAGATACAGACAGAGTTCCTGTTTGGCCTCAAAAATTTCCTGCAAAGTGGCTTGATCTACATTGGAACGGGGGCCGGAACGGGCCAAAATCTCCTGCTCCAGTGCATTGATCTGCTCCAGAAGGTCAAGAGATTTTTTGACCATCGCACGACTGCTGCGCAGATATCTGCGAACGTTCTTGAGTTTGTAGTCACGCCGCTGACCTTTCCGAGCTGCCCTATATTCCCGGTAGACCTTATTGCTCAGACTTTGGTGTTGCAGCCAACCATCCATCCCAAATGATTTGCCCACCTTCGCACTGACACGAATCAGACAACGTACCGAGTCCCAGAGCAAGAGCAGATCGGTCGGAAAGCGAACATTGGTCTTCACCGGTTTCGAGTCGCACCGACATTTGAGCGTCTCGCCCTCGGGTTTGCCGACCATTCGGTGCCCAAGTTTGACCACCAAACAATTGACCTGCACCAGCAATTCGGGGGACAGTGCCGATACGTTATCATGAATGGCGGAACGAGTGTAGCGGGTCCGATCGTCCGCTCCATGCCCCAGCATCTGCCGCACAATATCCATATGGTTCGCCAAAGCGGTCAAAAGATCATAGTTGCAATGCAGCGCCTGCTTCAGGCCGGCCAAAACCAAGATATTCCACACGTCCATTCCGGGGCGCCCACAATTCTTACGGGTTCCCGGTTTATACCTCTCCAAAAGATCCATCAACTTCAATCGGGTCGGGAGGTCCAGAAAAATTTGTCGGAGCCCATACAGAAATACTTGAATCACATCCCGGCTTCTTGGATCAAGCTGGATCTCCTCCATGGAGATGCAATCCATTGATAATTGAAAGTCATACGCTTTTCGCATCGCAAAAAAAAGTTGAAGATGAACGGCCCGGTTCCACTTATACTCCCATGATCCAGGCATGGATCGACAAATCTGAAGAATAAATTCAGAGTAAAAACCGCCTTGGGATGCTTCCAATACAGGTTTTTCAGGGATTGTGGATTTTCCTGAAAATCACCCGCCCCCGAGAGGAATTAAAAAAATCGGCGAGGAAAAAATGGAGAGAATTGCGACAAAATCCAGACACAGGAGGGCATAAAGGCACATTTTAGAGATGCGATGGTATTCTCGGACAGACACTATATACGAAAGTGCCGAAAGTCACGCAGCTAAGCGAAGCCGTTCATGCAAATTCTCCTGTAAGTCCCAAATCGCAAAAAACTTTATTGACGAACTTTTTCCGATCACCTTCGCCAACAAGAACATCCCATTGGTCATCAATTTTGTTGATGACCAAATCTTGCTTCTCCTTATCTATGATCAGAAAGCGTATACGTTTAACGTGTGTTAGGTTTAACCCTGGCTGTCCTTTTTTCTGGTGAGCATATACAATCACTTGGTTATGAAAATAATCGCTTACCATATAGTAAAAAAGATACTTCTGGCGTACTATATCTTCATTTGCACGAATTCTAAACAAATGTTCGTTTACACACACATTGCGCTTATCAGTACACAAAAACAACGCTGCTTTGCCTGTTAACGCACCGTCTTTGTTTACAAGTATATCTTCTGTTTGTACAATACCCCTTGTCATATTTTGAAAATAGTCTGTGGGTACATATTTCATATTGTCCGTTGTAATCTCGCAAAGAGTACCATTAATGTGTTCACCTCCGAGACTCCATGCTCCGCTTTCAATTTCAGATACACCTCCCCTTGGGCGTTTCCCACTTTCAATCTCATCAATTACTGAACGTAGAGATACCAGATTCTTCGCGTTAGGGTATGATAGTTGGTACTTCTTGAACACAAATGCATTCGTAAACTGATTCCCGCCCCAATGAAATAAATCCTCCATGAGGCGAACCTTCACATGCTCGGATAGCCGTGAATCTATGTTTGGTAATTGATTGTTACGCATGTTCGCCAATATGTAGCCGTTAACATGCTTTTGGGAATTTGGATTTTCCTTGTCCAAAAGAAGCGATTCGCGGCGAATCTTTATTCCTTCGTTTCCTCGTCTACTGCTAAATTCATAGCCAAGAAACTTCTTTTCCACATTCTTTTCCCCAGATGTTACCACAACAATGCTTTGTTCTTTACAAATAGCTCGGTAGTCATCTTCAGTTTCTAAGGTTACGGGATCAGCGCGTTTACGCAAGAATAAAATGACTGTTTTGATTCCGGTAGCCATAAAAGCGCCAGAACCCAATCGAACAATTCCTCGGACCTCAAAGTTTTCAAGTAAGATTTTTCGGGTGTCTTCGTAAATTTGTCCACCTCCAGTAATCAGAGATAAGTCAAGAATAATCCCTGCCACGCCTCCAGGTTTCACTAATTGGGCCATTCTCTCAACGAATAAAACTTCAATTTTGTCACTCTTGTCGCCTAGCTTGTCAAAAAGTGTAAATGAGGATGAGCCGTCTTTTACCGTGGATTTAAATCCATCTACGGAATATGGAGGATTTGCCACGAGTATGTCAAACCGAGGATTGTTTGATCCACAGGAATTTAGTTGCCCCCTATAGGCTTCAGAGTCAAACGGTTCAATCCCGGAAGCGTGTAGTATCTTCGCTTCCCCATCTCCGTTGAGAAAACAGGCGAGCTTTGATGTTTTGGCAAGCCTGTAATCAAATTCTATTCCATACACATACTCCTCTGCCCAACCGAGAGTGTCCACTTGATAGCTACGCAGTTTCCTTTTTTGCGTACGATTTAGCCCATCAGTTGGCATACACTGAATCAAGCTCTCGAGGAAATCCATGGTCTCTGTCAGGAAATGACCACTACCGCATGCAAAATCAACAGTATAGGGGAGAAAGTGGTGCTCACCTCTACAAATTTTCTCACGAACTATGTCCTCAATGGGTAAGCTCATTACGATAAATTGGACAAGCGGAACCGGAGTGAAGTACTGTCCAGATTCTTGCTTGAATCCCGTATTCAGAAGTAACTCAAAAAACTCCCCTAAGAACTGCTGTTTATGCGCGTAGCGTAGTTGCCAACGTTCCAATAATCGAACCATTTCAATCACAATAATAGCATTTTGATTGAAGGAGTCCTCGTTAAATACTTCCGTAAAGGCAAATTCCTGGTTTTTGTATAGCCGGAGCTCTATTATTTTTCGTTGTGCATCATCATCCAAAAGGTCTGACCCGATATCTTCGACACTATAATCCGTAACGTCTTTATCCAGGTACTGCCTCATTCCTTGTTTGTATAGACTATTCAGACGACCAAGTAACGATAT
Source organism: Rhodothermales bacterium (assembly GCA_965116685.1). Classification (GTDB taxonomy): domain Bacteria; phylum Bacteroidota; class Rhodothermia; order Rhodothermales; family Bin80; genus Bin80. Next base: position 2,789,887 of record OZ220707.1, read on the forward strand.
TCTCGTATCTCTACCTTCGATCCATTGAAAATCAAGTTCTTGGTCTTTGTCCTTTTCCTCATCCACAATTTTACATAAAAACAGGTTGAATATCTTGTTAAACGCATTGCCCTTGTCTGACACTACGTTGTGCCTTAGTATCTCAAGGAATTGTAGATAAATACGTTTGCCATCCGGTTCCTTAAGTGGTTGCAAATCCCCACGTAATAGCGGTGCACTCCCTACACCGTACGGGTTAACTTCTGGCTCAAATAAACCCTTGTATGCAAATTGCTTGTTCCATCTGTTGAAAACCTCACCTACATCGCCAAGTGACCGGAATATTGGCTCTATCTTTACTATTGCATTTTTATACTCTACTGCTCCTTGCGAAACGTAAGATGTGTACAAACAAATGTATTCTGCATTGCGGTCCTGCTGCCAGTACGAGAATAGCTGCCCACCATCTTTTTCTTGCATACGTCTTTTCTCCTTCTCGTACTCTTTTGGATGTGTCTTACACTCAATCATCAGGTAAGACTGATTATTGAGCTTATCCTTGACAAGTATGTCCAGTTTACCTCTGTGGCTGCGGCCGACACTCCACTTGCGCTCCAATTCTATACAAGATGGTGGGTATCCTTTCGTAAGAAGACGATCCACACATTCCAAAACAACAAAATTTTCACTGTTTTGAAAGTTGGAAGTAGTTCTATCTCCAAGTAGAATCTCTTCGGGATAACTTATAGTTTTGGATTCAAAATCAACATCAATTATTACGCCAAACGAAGGATATTCTTTTCTCCGCTTGTCACCCCGAAGCGGCGTAAATTTCAACACATCAAGGATGATGTGGAGATCGGGGGGGGGGGGGTATGTGTCAGACATATACTTCAAGGATGGGAAATTCTCAATCCTATAGAAGCCGTCACGGACGCTTCAAGTCTTCTGGTGAACTGCCCCATTAAGCGATCAGATCTTTAGACCTCAACCATATGCCGACCATGCAGGCTACAACATACGGCATTTGCGCCATTGTGTTCAGTTTGCGGATATTGTACTTTCCCGCAAACTCTTGGATGTAGCGGTTCAGGTGCTTCCTGCTTAACTGGTAATATGTGCCGTGATACGCATGCTTGAATCTTGACCAGAACCCTCTTAGTCCATTTGTGTGTGCCATACCGCTGATCCATTCACCGACTGAGTGGGTTACTGTCTCATGGTGTAGGTCAACCAAACCCGAATAAGAACGGGATTCGTCTGTATACCCGGTAGAGCCTGTTTTGGTATGATCATACACGAATTGTTTTAGCGTCAGCCCATCTGTACTTGGAACGACTTGGGCACGAATCGCGCCAGTCTTGCAGTTTTTTACTCCGGCAACTGCGGCCTCGCCTACTGTACTCCGTCCTGGATTTGATTTCTTATCTTCATGTTCGCTGGATTCCTTCTCCCCGACGTACGTTTCATCAACTTCTACTGAGCCTTCAAAAGCGACTGCAAGGAGCGGTTCAAACGCTTTGCGAATCCGTTGTAACATGAACCAAGCCGTGCGCTGGGTTACATCCAAGCCACAGTGCAACTTCATACTGGACACACCTTTGAGTGCGGTTATTTCAAGGTAGAGCGCCCAAACCCATTTCAGTAATGGTGTAATCTTGACGATTGCAGGAGCGCTCCTGTATGCACGCTGAACCGCTTCTTGCATGGACGGCAATGGTAAGGCATCGTGTTGCCCGAACAAGTGTAAGTATTGACGCCTTTGCAGTACGGACATTTGCGACCACCAGGCCAGAATACAGACTCGAACCGTTTCGTAGCTGTGCCTTCGTTTGGGAACAAACACATGATGTCCATAAACGTCTTTACTTTTATGGTGTGATTCTCCTAGCCCCTTTGTATTCATCGTTTTTAGCCCTCGGGCGCTCTCTCTCAATATACCACTTCTACGCAGAAGTCAGGATAAAATTGAAGTTAAGTATATAACTGCCAAATTCTTGAGGAGTGCAGTACGGCCGTCCAAGATGACAGCGACATGATCATTAAGGTAAACTGTCGCAAGGATGCTAGTGATATACTCAGGCCTGTTCGGTTTGGCTTGGCAATAACTCTGGTAATTATGGAGAATATGGTGTTCCGAATTCTAATCTATGAGCAAGTCCGTGATCGACTTTTTGTGCGTGCTCGGACTCTCGTGGATACAAGATGGGTGTGGTAGCGGAAAGTAATCGGCTCGCAGATATGTAGCTATAACGTCTATCATACCGCAAATGGTGATTCCATGGAGGATGATCGGCTTATGACTCTATGTAGATGTAGAAACACCAATTAAACGTTTCTTTGAAGACGATGGGTGTGCAGATCTCAGATTGCCCTGTGAAGATGATTGCGATAAGAATTACGCCAGGCGATAAACCCTGCGGTTGCCAAACCCAGGTACAATAGGTACAAGAGAAGCGTGAGATAGAGCCCAGTTGCAAGGTACAGTCCAACATAGATCGCGTCGGTGACGATCCAGACCATCCAGCTTTCAAGAATTTTCCGCGCCGCCATCCAACAGGCGATCACACTCAATGTGGTGGTGAGACCTTCAAGGATCGGATAGTCGGATGCGGTAATGTAGTTGAGGGCCAGAGCAAGTCCTGTAGTCCCCACCAGTGTGAGGAGAAGCAGTATTAGCCCCGTCATTTGGTGAAGCCGGGTCACGAGCAGGGGACCGCCCCCTGGGCCACCGGTTAACCAGGACCTCCATCCATAGACCGATATTCCAATGAAGAGCCCCTGTAGGAGCATCGTGGTATAGAGCCGTGCCTCAAAGAACACAATTCCAAAAAGGATGCTGCTGACGATAGCAGTCGGCCATGTCCAGATATTTTGCCGAACGTTTAGCCATACGCACAGGATACCTGTCAGGACAGCAACGCTTTCAAGTAGCATATCCGGGTTCATGGGATTCTGATGACATAGGCTTTACCCGGTCCAAAGCTTCCTGCGGCACCCACGAGTGCGGTATTCTCATACAAGTCAATAGAGTTGCCAAATGCGGCTTCTCCAATATCAATAATTCCCTGGTAGCGCCATTGCCCATCGTGCCGGGCGTAGATGTACACCACACGATCAACATTGAAATTCAGGCGTAACTGTTCATCATAGCCAACCACCAGTGCGCGATCCCCATAAAGCGCCACCTCGGTGCCGAACGCTCCTTTTCGGTAAGGGGTCGGAGGTTCGAGAGTGGCCGTCTTCAGCCAGGCCCCTGTCGAATCCCGTGTGAAAAGTGTCGCTTGGCCGGACTCGCGAGAACCAGACTTAGCCTGCCCGACAAGCAACTCATTCCCGTGGAGGTCCAGCGAAATATAAAAGTCCTCAATCCCTTCCAGCCGAGCAGATTCAACCCAGGATCCATGCTGATCAAACTCAAAGATATATACTGATCCGGCCCGCCGACTGAAATAGCCACTGCTTGCTACGGCCAGAATATTATCATGAAGTGCTGCATTCCCGCCAAAAACACCTCTGCGAATATTCCCGGAACCGATTAATTGATGTTCCAGGCTCCAGCGTTCATTTTCGTTCTCGTAGATGTAGGCAGCGCCATCCTTTTGGCTGCCGGGCGTCGGGTCTCCGGCAGTGGTAAGGAGTGCACGGTTATTGTGGACGGCGACGGCCGCACCGACCGCTCCCCGGCTCTCTGCACCGGTCAGGCGTGCGGTCTGGTTCCACTGTCCTGCGTCATCTTCCTCGTACACATAGACTGCATTCGAGCGCTCGGTTGCAAAGTATTCCTGGCTGGCAGCGACGAGAGCCACGCGGCCGTTAATCGCCACTTTTCTTCCAAAAGTAAGCCCCGCCTCACAGTCACTGGGCAGAAGTCGTGCAGTCTTCTCCCAATACCCAGTAGAATCGGTCAGTTCAAAGATGTAAGCGGCTCCACCTCCATCGTCACAGGATTTTTCACCGCTGGCTCCGACAATTGCCCGCTGCCCATCCAGTGCGACGGCGGTGCCAAAGTAATTTCCACTGGTTGTGTCGGCGTGCGGCAGCTTTGTGATCTGCCCCTGTGCACAGACCGTGAGGCTAAACCCCCAGACAAGGACTGCACCGAGTCTCAAGCAAGTGTGCATACGAGAACCTTTCATTGCAATGACTCCATGAGTGACTCCCAATTCGTATACAGCTCATCCAACTCTTTCTTAATCGCTACATAGGCACTGGTTGCTTCTTGTGAACGTACCGGATCTGAATAGGTATTCGGGTCGGCTAAAGCTTTTTCCGCAACGAGTTTTCGTGCCTCTGCCTCTGCGATGGCCGCTTCTGCTTCGTCGCAGAGCCATTTTCGTTGGTGAGGGGTGAGTTCATCCGGCTTTGAGTGGCCGTTCATTTTCGTCTCACGGTAGGCCCGGTTACGTGCCTCCGCTTCGCGTCGCTTTTCTTCTTTCGTTTTGGGGCCACCAGACCGGGAGCGCGTTTTGGGGGTTGACTTGCGAGGCGTCTGCCGATCTTGTTTGGACTGTTGTAGGGAGCCATGATCCAAGGCCCACTGATACTCAGAGTAGGTTCCCTCATAAGTGCGTACCTCCTGATTCCCCACATGCCAGATGACATTGGCTACATGGTCAAGAAAATGACGGTCATGACTTACCACCAGAAACGTGCCATCATACTGACGGAGTGCTTCAATGAGTACTTTGATGGACTGAATATCAAGGTGGTTGGTCGGTTCGTCCAGAATCAGAAAATTAGCCGGGTTCACGAGGGTTCGGGCGAGTGCCAAACGACTCTTTTCGCCTCCTGAGAGCGCACGGACTGGTTTAAATACGTCGTCTCCGGTGAACAGGAATGCCCCCAGCAGCGTGCGTAGGTAGACTTCCTTGCGTCCGATGGCTTCCCGGTTCAGGGATTCCAGTACGGTATCGGTTTCGATCAATGCATCTGCCTGGTGTTGGGCGAAAAACCGTACATTTACATTATGCCCCTCCTTGCGCTCGCCCTCAATCACTTCGCTTCCAAAGAGAATCCGTGCCAAGGTGGATTTGCCGGCGCCGTTTTTGCCGATGAGTGCAATTTTTTGCCCGCGACTGATTTGCAAGGGACCGGCTCGGTCAAACACGCGCACCGCAGGTGCATCTGCACTGGTGTACACCTTTGAGAACGTGGTGAGTGACAAGACCGTCCGCCCAGATGGGTTGGGCGACGGGAATCGGATTCGGATCTGTGCATCCGGGGATTCCGGCGGTGCAAGGCGCTCAAGTTTATCCAGATGCTTAATGCGACTTTGGACTTGTCGCGCCTTCGAGGCCTTGTATCGAAAGCGCGCAATGAATCGCTCAGACTGTTGGATTTCACGCTGTTGATTTTCGTAGGAGGCCTGCTCAAGTACACGTCGTTTTTCCCTCTCCACGAGGAAGTAGTCATAATTCCCCGCATATTCGGTAACCCGGCCGCGGTATAGATGGGCGACCGTATCAATCATTCGATTCAGAAAGTAACGGTCATGGGACACCAGGATCACCGTACCAGCATAGTTTTTTAGGTATTTCTCCAACCAGTCAATACTGAGGATATCAAGATGATTGGTGGGTTCATCAAGGAGCAGTACATCTGGATTTTCCAGCAAAATACGTGCAAGTGCCACCCGCATCCGGTACCCTCCAGAGAGTGTATGGATGGGGCGATCAAGGTCATCAGAGGTGAAACCCAGACCTTCCAGGACTGCTTCTGCACGCGCTTGTGCGGAGTGTGCTCCCTGAACGGCGAGACGCTCATGGATGAGGCCCAACTCCAGTAGAATTTTTTCTTGATGGGCTCCAGGGGTTTCAAGGGTACGGGTCAATTCTTCTTCCCGTTCCTGGAGTGCTTCGATGGCTTCGAATGCGGTCAGAGTTTCCTCTATGACGGATCGTCCGGAGTTCATCTCTTGCACATCCTGTGCCAGATAACCGACGGAGCCGGAATGGGCAATTTCGCCGCCATCGGTTTCCAGGTGTCCTCCGATTACCCGTAACAGTGTTGTCTTTCCGGCACCGTTGGGCCCAATCAATCCAATGCGTTTCCCGTCGCCAACGGTCCAGGTGAGTCCTTCAAGAATCGGGTTTCCCCCGAGCGTAACCGCAATGTTCTGTAACTGAATCAAGGTCCTATAATCAATATGCGTTGCGATTGACAAATCCTTTCCAGATCGTTAGGATCATAATCTTCACATCCAGACGCAGAGACCAGTTTTGAATATAATAGAGATCGTGCTGGATCCGTTTTTCCAGGGAGGTATTTCCACGCCATCCATTGACTTGTGCCCAACCGGTAATGCCTGCTTTCATTTTATGACGAAGCATATAGCGGGGGATGCGGTCTTTGAAATCTCTAATGAATACCGGTCTTTCAGGCCGTGGGCCAACCACAGACATATCTCCTTTGAGCACATTGATGAACTGGGGCAGTTCATCCAGAGATGTGCGCCGGAGGATTCTTCCGATCGGGGTTGCCCGGTTTTCGTCTTTCTTTGCCCAGACAGCTCCCGATTCCTGCTCTGCGGTGATCGGCATGGAACGAAACTTCAACATATGGAAGCATTTGCCATTGAGCCCCATGCGCTCCTGCCGGTAAAGAATCGGTCCCCTGGAGGATAGAAGAACCAACAGAGCGATAACGAGCAGCAGAGGGGACAAAAGAATCAGAACCATAAGCGAAAACACAACATCCAGGCTTCGTTTGACAAATCGGCGAAAATCCATGGGTGCCTCGTCAATGATATGTAGGACGGGGAGCCCATCTACATCCGTAATTCGGCTGTTGATAATATCGTGCTGCAGGAGGTCGGGAACGAGGCAGACATGTACCAGACGTGTAGAAAGCGAGCTGATGAGCCGTTCAATCTTTCCTACAGCATGGAGGGGCAGAGCAATGTATACGTAATGGACTGGGTTGGATGCCGAGTCTAAAAGGGATAGCACCTCATCGACTTTCCCCAGAACATCCGGCTCATCGGTCTTATGGTCGTCCAGAAACCCAATCACCTGAAATCCCATCCACGGATACAGCTCAAAGGATTTTGCCAAACGCCGGCCTGCATGACCAGCCCCAACAATGAGGACGCGGCGCAGATTACGTCCACGTCTGCGGGCATTACGTACATAAAAGTAGATACAGAGCCGCAAACCCAGCATAGAGAGTGGTGTAAGTGCGGCAAAGAGCAGAATGGTCAGCCGTGAAACATTAAAATCACGATAGAATGACAAAAATGCCATGGAGATGATCAAAGCTATCCCGACAGATTTTGCGACACTTCGGATGAGGCTGGTCCATCGCTGTGCTCGATCAGGTACATAAAGCCCTGACGCCCAGAATGTGAGAGCGGCAGAGATCAGTATCCACGGAAAAAAGGTCAGATACCTACTCAGCGGCTCCCATTGAGGGAGGGGGATCGGCCAGGTGACAAATATTTCAAAACGGAGATAGTATGCAGCAATCCAGGCACTCCCTACAAGGATCATATCTGCAAAGAATAGCAATTGCTGATAAAATCTACTTTGTTCCTGCAGCATGACGGAGTCTAGATCAAATGAGTTTGGTACCGGGTCGTAAAGCTATACATTATTCCAAAGATGCAGCGAGTTGTTTTGCGGCATTCAGGAGCACATTCGCTCCCTTTACACAGTCATTCCAATGGGTATACTCCCGAGAAGAATGACTGAATCCTCCCACCGAGGGAACGAAAATTAAGCCAGAAGGGCAAAGCAGTGCCATAGACTGTGCATCATGTCCTGCCAGCGAGGGCAGACGCCGATTGGTCAATCCAAGAGCAAGTGCTTCTGACTCAAGTGTTTCGATGATAGAAGGATTCATCTTACGTTCGGTTACGGACTCGAGGTGTTGAAAGTTGGCGATCAGGTCAAATTCCTTTGCAGAATGCTTTGCCGCCTTGTGCAGTGCCTGCTGTAACTGTTTCGCACGACCAGAATCTTCAGTACGAAGCTCCATGAATACGGTTACCTGACCGGCCACGATATTGAAGGCACCTGGTGAGAAATCCATCCGCCCTACGGTGGCGACACAGTCAGGGAATTGTTCGGTGACCGTGTTCTGGACCATCAGACAAAATTTACTGGCCCCCAATGCCGCATCATGCCGCTCGTTCATCGGGGTGGTTCCGGCGTGGTTGGCCTGCCCACCGAAGGTGACAAGGTACATGTGAATCCCGACCATACCGGTCACGATTCCAATATCTGTTTGGTTTTTCTCAAGCCGGGTACCTTGTTCAATATGAAGTTCCAGATAGGCATATAGATCCTTTGAATTCCGCGTAGCGGACAAGATCCCCTCACTGGTGAGCCCCGCCCCCTCAAGTGCTCTCTGGAACGCTTCAGGATCTCCTCTCGGATGGTCAAGATCCTTTTGAGTGAGTTGCCCGGATGCAGCACGGCTCCCGAGAAGCGACACCCATGTCCCTTCTTCATCGGTAAAATCAATGACCTCGAGCGATATGTCCGGGCAGTACTCACGCAGAAGCTGGATTACTTCAAAGGCCGTTGCGACGCCCAGCGTTCCATCAAAGCGTCCGCCATTCGCTACGGAGTCGAGATGGGATCCCAGGAGTAGCACCGGTTTCGTTTGGCTTGAAGGAAAGTGGCAGGCGGAAAGGTTTCCTGCATCATCCTCTCGAATTGCAAGTCCCCGTTGCCGGATCATGCCCCGAAATGTCTCCCGCGCAGCCAAGTGCGCTTCGCTGAGAGCGGGCCGGTTTAATCCGCCATCCGGCGTAGCGCCATCTAGTGTCAAGCGCTCGTAATCCTCCCGAAATCTAGTCTCGTTCACCCGTAAGGTACTCTCAAAAATCGTCATATTTTATGCGGCAGCATCCCCCAAGTATAGGGATGTAGCAGATTCGGTTCAAACGTGATTGGATGTACGCTCAATTCTTCAGAATGGATCTACGGACAGCGAGATATCAATCGCATGCACGGAGTGCGTGAGGGCACCACAGGAGAGATACTTGACTCCTGTTGCGGCGATGAATGGTGCCGATTCCAGCGTGATCCTACCGGTTGCTTCGGTTGTGATGCGGCCGGCAATGCAATCTACGGCCTGCTTCAGGCGTGAGCAGTCATAGGAGCCGTCCGGGCGAGTGGTTGTCATGTTATCAAGAAGGAGTACATCAATCAGTGATGCAACCGATAATGCCTCGGTTACTTCTGCCATGGTTCGGGCCTCCACATCAATCAGATAGCCGGGTAATTGATTCGCGGCGCGTTGAACGGATTCAGCAAGTCCTCCCACCACTTCAATGTGATTGTCTTTAATCAGGATCCGGTCAAACAGTCCGATTCGATGGTTGGTGCCACCTCCCAACAGGACAGACCATTTATCCAGGAGTCGCAATCCAGGGGCGGTCTTTCGTGTATCACGAATGCGTACTGGATAGTCTCTTACACTGGCAACCATTTTGGCGGTTGCAGTCGCGATCCCGCTCATTCGCTGCAGCAGGTTCAATGCCAGACGCTCTGCGGTCAGGATAGAGCGCAGGGGTCCAATCATCACACCAATGATCGAATCAGCCGGCGCGTGGTCACCATCGTTTATGGTCCAGTTGCACTCTATTGCTGGATCAACCAAGTGAAATACATGCCGGGCGGTGATAAGGCCGGCGATGACGCCGCTTTCTCGCATCAGCAGAGTTGCGTGCCCCTGGTGATGCTCCGGCACAAGTATTTGCGAGGTAATATCTCCTGTGCCAACATCCTCTTGTAGAGCATCTTGAAGGATCTGATCTAACTGCCCGGATGGCAGATAGTGAGGGAGTTGCTCACGATCAGGCATGGGAGTTTATGCAGCTGCGCTGAACTCACCAATACGGTCGAGGCGCTTCACGCGTTGACTGAGAAGAGTGTCTTTTGGCAATTGCACCAGATTCCGCAGCGTATCACAAATCGCCTGGCCAACCAAGTCAAAGGTTGCGTTCGGATCGTGGTGAGCACCTCCCAGGGGTTCTTTGATGATCTGATCAACAATGCCGATATCGGTGAGGTCAGATGCAGAGAGCTTCAGGGCCCGCGCAGCCTCCTCTTTATAGTCCCAGGATCTCCACAGTATTGAGGAGCAGCTTTCTGGGGAGATAACAGAATACCAGGCATTTTCCAGCATCAGCATCTGATCACCGACTCCAATCCCAATCGCCCCTCCGGATGCCCCTTCTCCAATCACAACGACAATGATCGGAACGGGAAGCCGCGCCATTACAAACAGGTTTCGGGCGATTGCTTCCGCCTGTCCTCGCTCTTCCGCTTCCATGCCGGGATAAGCACCGGGTGTATCAAGAAGGCAGATAATTGGTTTGCCAAACTTTGCAGCCAGCTCCATGTGGCGTCGGGCTTTACGGTATCCCTCAGGATTGGGCATACCAAAGCGTCGATGCCGGCGTGTTTTTGTATCTCGTCCCTTCTGGTGCCCCAGGATTAGTACCGTGTGATCTTTGTATCCGTAATGGTCCCCACGCAGAGTGGCAAAACCGCTGACGATAGCGGGGTCATCTCCATAACACCGATCTCCATGCAACTCGACGAACCCTTCTGTAAGGGCACCGATATAGTCGTTCGTATAGGGTCTCAGTGGATGCCGGGCAATCTGTACCCGCTGCCAACGGGTCAGGCTGCCGTAGATGGACGTACGGAGGTCTTCAATCCGTGTGGAGAGTGCGTCAATTTCGGAAGAAAGATCAACCTCACCTGCGTCAATTTCGCGCAACTCATCAAGCTTATCCTCCAATTCGACGATCGGTTTTTCAAAGTCCAGCAGAAATTTGTCCGATTTCTTGGTCATACTTGCCTTATAAGGGGGGAGCGAGTCAACAAGTGCATTGGGAGACGGTTCCTACACCGATCCGCGCAGTGCCCGTACGGCGATCAGCCAATCCATCACGGCTGACTGATTTCGTACGTAGTACCAGTACGCCTGCTCAATTTCTTCAGGCGGGCGTTTGAGGCGGGGTCCCAGCATTTCGCTGGCTGCAAAGACGCCTGTTTGCAGTTGCCATTCAGGAGCAGGGATGAATTCATCCCTCTCATCAAAGCCGATCAGGGATCGTTTGCCAAGCAGCACGGCGGTCCACTGACGGATACGCTCATATCTGCGTGCCCATCTGGAATGTGGGCCTGCAATTTTGGAGATCAGCAAAACACCTGGATGAATGAGGGCTCCCACTAGGGCCGCGATAATATCAGACACTCGACGTGCGGTGTGCGACCGCAATGCGCCGATGACTTCTTCCGCTTCCAGCAGCATTCGGCTGCCCAGGTTTTCGATGGATGCTTTTCCGATCAGGTGATCCTGTTCTTCTGCCAGGATGTACGTATGCACCGGGGTTCCTGCAAGTTTTTGCATGAGTGCAAAAATTTCCTTGTTGGTTAGGCTGGAGGACACAAAAATCACGGACTCGATATTATAGACACGGGTAATATCGCGCAATTGATCATAGGTCCCCAGGTGGGGAAGATTTGATGAGGGGACGTGATCATAATCATGCGTTGCAATTCCCACGAGTACATTTTGGGATAACTGTTGCGGGGCGAGCACATTTACGTCATGGAGGTCACCGACCACAAGCGTCCTTTTTCCCAAACGTTTGCTGGCTTTAGGGATCAGGCGCACGGCGGAAAGAAACAGTAAGCAGGCAGGTAGGCAGGCAACCACCACTATACGCGAAAATGCGATCTGCTTGACAAAGAATGACAATGCTGCGAGTACCATCACGGCAATCAGGGATCCCAGAAACACCAGTCCCAGGCGGGGTCCGCTGCCTCGGTACCCGTTCCAGGCTGCAATCACCACGGTAACAATGATCGCAAAGAGTGGAGCCAGCCCCCAGTAGAAGACAGGAGGGAACTGTAATCCAGTTTGGAATGACCGAAAAAGTCCCAGCGCAGTCATCACCCCAAAACAGGTCACCAAGTCACGCGCGGCTGGATGGCGGAGTGCATTGCCCAGTATAGTCATGGATCCGCGCACAATGACGGCCAGATGTAAAGCCCACAGAAAGACTTTTGGATACTCTTCACTCAGGTGCTTCTGCGCGAACCGGACCATTGCTCCATAGAAGAGGCGTACGTACCTGAGATCCCCCTTCTTGGTACTCTCGCCCTTGTAGTGTATGATTTGAGTATCTGGAGTATAGTAGATCTGCCAGCCAGCTTTTTGGATTCGATAACATAAATCAAGATCCTCGCCATACATAAAAAAGTCTTCATCAAAGAGGCCAGCTCCGCCGCGGCCTGTATCAGCGTGTTCGGGGGCGGTCAGCGCAGCACTTCGCAAAAACATGCAAGAGCCACTCAGAGCGTCAACGGTTGCAACCTGATTCTCGGGCAGGAATGTAAGGTTATAGCGGCCGAAGATTCGGCTGCGCGGAAATAGTCGACTCAGTCCCGTCATCCGGTAAAATGCAACTGCGGGGGTTGGAAATGATCTGCGACTCTCTAGCGCAAAAGTTCCGTCAGGATTCAGGATCCGGCATCCTACAGACCCGGCATCCGGATGGGTGTCCATGAAGTCGACCAGCACCTTGATCGTTTCCTCTTCGACAATCGTGTCGGGATTCAGGATAAAGAGATATTCTCCGGTTGCCAGACGGATACCCTGATTATTGGCAGCAGAAAATCCAATGTTTGCGCGATTGGCAATCACGGTGATATTCGGGAATTCCTCGGCTAACATCCCCACGGATCCATCCACCGAGTTATTATCCACTACAACCACTTCGGATGGAATACCTGCCAGGGATCGTTTAATGCTGCGAAGGGATTGACGAAGTAAGTCCCTTACGTTATAATTAACGATGACTACGGATACCTTGAGTCGCTCGGAGGATTTGTCGGCAGACACGGGTGGGCCTTCAAATGGTGATGAATAATTCTCCCGAAACTAGTTTAGGGCTGATTGGGTTCAGGTACGGTGACTAGGGAGCCGATTATGTACCTGAGTGAAACAAGTTCGGGGGAAGGCATCATGGTTGGATCATAACGGTCAAAATTTGTAATAAGTGATTCGCAGGTCGCAGCCTGTCAATGGCATTCACATCCATAGCGAAGTACTGCTTGATACCTCGAAGGGGCCGAGTGGATTTTTTCATTCCAAATTTTCCGGAGTTCATGCTGATGTATTTTGAGTCAAAAGTCGCGCATGCCTGCGTTCTAATTTTTGCTGTGTAGCTGATCATGTCTAGAGTTTTGCTTACGGGTTTTATGGGGTGCGGCAAGAGTACAATCGGCGCAAGGTTGGCCACCCAACTTTCGGTGGAGTTCATTGACCTGGATGATCGCATCGTCAATCTGGCCGGGGTGACTGTGGAGCAGATTTTTGTGGAACAAGGGGAGGATGCTTTTCGGAAACTGGAATTCGAGGCTTTAAGGTCGCTGCCGGACAACATTGTCTGTGCGTTGGGAGGCGGCGCACTGGTGAGGCCTGCGAACCTAGCCTGGGCGCTGAGGGAATCCTGGATGGTTTATCTGCGAGTAGGGTTGATAGAGCTGGTACGCAGGCTTCAGGAGGACAAGACGGTTCGGCCATTGTTACAGGACCGCAGTGGCAGTCCACTCTCTCCGAGTCAGATGGAGGTACGTATCCGTGATTTACTCGCACAACGTGAGCCGATCTACAGCCAGGCACACCAAACCTTGGACCTTGATGGGATGCCCCCAGAGGTTGCAGCAGCAAAATGCTGGGAGGCTTACCGGAGCCGGAATGTTTGACGGTGATGCATACTTGGTCCAGTTTCACGAAGCGCTGCGTAATGCCCTTTGGTTGGATATCCAACGTTACGATCCCATCCGTATTCAGGGTATTCATCGTGAAGCTCTTGCATCAAATGATCCCGGGTCACCTTTGCAGCAATGGATGCTGCAGCGATAGAATGACTCCGTTGATCCCCTTTTACGAGTACCAGTTGCGCACAGGATGCATTGGGTAAATACTGTCTGCCGTCAACCAGGAGGGCTTGCGGCGCGCAATTCAAGGCATCCAATGCACGTTGCATGGCAAGCAGAGATGCTTTAATAATGTTAAGCGTGTCAATTTCGCCCGGACTCGCGTATCCGATCCCGAGATCAACGGCGGCTTCGCGGATTTTTTTCAGGGCATCCTCCCGTGCATGTTTGCGCAACAGTTTACTGTCACGAACGCCATCAATGATCAGGTTGGGAGGAAAGATTGCGGCTGCAGCGACAACTGGGCCGGCTAATGCACCGCGACCAACTTCGTCAATTCCAGCAACATGCGTCAGTTTTTGATTCCATAAAATCGTTTCAAATTTCAGCATGACACATTGATGGGAACAGCAAGGTACAGTATTCAGTAGGACCTGTAGGTAGTAACCCTCTCTTACGCGCACAGATGTTCCTCGGTGCGCATCTTTCACACCTAAAACGCATTTCTGTGTGGCAGTGATGCCAAAACGGCGGGTTGCGGCTTCAAGATCGAAGTCGCCTGAGCAGCCCTTCAAAGGGATGCTTGAAATTATTGGAGATCGTAAGTTCGGTTTTATTCGAGAACTACGATCAGGTATGCCGAAAAATGACGGTGATCCATTTTGTCCACCGTCCCTGATCAGTCGGTATAGATTACGAGATGGTGTTGTTTTGGAGGGATTTCTGCGTCCAAGCAAGAAAGGAGATTTACAGGTCTCCCGTCTGACCAAGGTGATGAATATTGCCCCGGAAGCATGGTCACGCCTGCATGAGTTTAAAGAGGGGCGGATCATTTACCCGGAGACGAAGCTTGATTTAGTCAAAAGCCCGAATGATATTACCATGCGGGTTGTGGATCTTGCGTGTCCGATTGGGAAGGGGCAGCGGGCATTGATTGTGGCTCCGCCTCGAACAGGAAAAACGTTAATCCTTAAGGAGATTGCTGCGTCATTGACCCAGAATCATCCCGACATTCATCTAGTGGCTCTTTTGGTGGATGAGCGGCCCGAAGAGGTAACGGATTTTCGGCGTAGCACCAAAGCGACGGTATTCGCGAGTTCCAGCGATCAGGAGGAGTTCAATCATGTACGTGTGTCCGTACTGGCATTTGAGTATGCAAAGCGCCTTGTTGAATTAGGAGATGATGTCGTTCTTCTTTTGGATTCACTCACCCGTCTTGGGCGTACGTTCAATCTTTGGGGGGAAGGTTCGGGCCGGACCATGTCAGGCGGCCTGGATTCCGGGGCAATGCGGATTCCACGGCGGTTGTTTGGCAGTGCCCGCAATATCGAAGATGGAGGATCACTGACATTGATTGCTACTGCTTTGATTGAAACGGGTAGCCGAATGGATGAGGTGATCTTCGAAGAGTTCAAAGGTACTGGGAATGCGGAGATCGTCCTGGATCGGGAGATGGCTCATCGTCGTGTATGGCCAGCAATTAATCTTAGAAAATCACGAACACGCAACGAGGATTTGCTTTTGGGGAGTTCAGCTGAGAAGCATAATCGACTATTCCAGGTACTCAACAGTCGTCGCCCTATGGAGGCCATGCAGGCGCTTACCCGTCACATGCGAACTTTTCCAACGAATGATGCGCTTCTTATTGCCCTGGTGCGTGACTATTGATATGTGAAGAATTTCTGAAATGGAAGCAGGGGTCCCCCATAACCCGGTGTTTTCTAGGATAACTCGGTTGGCAGCGCTCCCATATTTTATGAGAATGGTGATCAATGCCGCTGGTTGCCAGATCTGACAGGATTGATCATTGACGGGTTCCAGGGGTTTACTGCGCGAATAAATTTATGCGTCATGAGCAGCAAGCAATTTGATGAGATTACGGCACTATGCAAGCGCCGTGGTTTTGTTTTTCAGTCTTCAGAGATCTATGGTGGACTCGGAGCAACCTACGACTATGGTCCGCTGGGCGTAGAACTGAAGCGGAATGTACAGGAACGTTGGTGGCACGATATGGTCTATGCCAACGATAACATTGAAGGGTTGGATGCCGCAATCCTGATGCATCCCAAGGTGTGGAAAGCATCCGGGCACGTAGATGCGTTTCATGATCCGCTCATTGATGACAAAGTGTCGAAACGTCGTTACCGCGCCGATCAGTTGATTGAGCAGCATATTGACCGTTTGCGGGCAAAAGGAAAAACAGAGCGGGCGGATGCGGTGCATGAGCAGTTTACGCAGGCGCTCAACGCGGAAGACATGCCCAAAGCACTCCACGCACTCATTCTGGCCGAAGAAATCCGGGGCCCAGATTCAGGTGCATTTGACTGGACCGATGTTCGCCAGTTCAATATGATGTTTGAAACGAAAGTCGGTGCGCTGGCAGGTGAAGACTCCTCGATCTTTCTGCGCCCGGAAACAGCCCAGGGCATCTTTGTTAATTTTCAGAATGTATTGGCGACCTCGCGCGTACAGATTCCTTTCGGGATTGCCCAGATCGGCAAAGCATTCCGCAATGAAATTGTAGCACGGCAATTCATTTTCCGAATGCGTGAGTTTGAACAAATGGAAATGCAGTATTTCGTCCAGCCGGGAACACAGGCGGAGGCCTATGAACTCTGGCGCTCACGAAGATGGGACTGGCACGTCCAGAATGGTATCCCGGAATCCAAATTGCGCTGGCATGTCCATGAAAAGCCAGCCCACTATGCAGATGCTGCTGAGGACATCCAGTATGAGTTTCCGATTGGATGGCAAGAGGTTGAGGGAATCCATTCCCGCACTGATTATGATCTCAAAAGACACCAGGAATATTCTGGAAAGAAGATGCAAATTTTCCACCAACCATCTGGCAGCAGGTTTATTCCGTTCGTGGTGGAAACTTCGGTTGGTCTGGATCGAACGGTCCTGATGCTGCTTTGTGAGGCCTACCGAAAGGATGAGATTGAGGGACAGAGCCGTACCGTCATGGGGTTTGCGCCGTCCATTGCTCCCATCAAGGTGGGGATCTTTCCACTTCTACGCAAGGATGGGATGCCAGAACGCGCGCATACCATCACGGCCGACCTTCGCCGTAAATGGAATGTGTTTTACGACGAGAAGGGCTCAATCGGCAAGCGTTACCGCAGAATGGACGAAGCAGGTACGCCACTATGCATCACCATTGACAGTGAGACCCTTGGTGGGGCAGGGGTCACGATTCGTAACCGGGACACACTGGAGCAGGTACGGGTCGCAGATGATCAGGTATCGGCGTTCGTCTCAGAGTTTGTCCGGGGAGCATAATTTGCGGCCACTTCCTCTACCTGTTGCCAAACCCGGAGGGCATTCCCTCCAAGAATTTTGGCAGTATCTCTTTTGACTTTTTCTGGAAATATCTTGTTGTCGTGGCGTTTCTATTCGCGCACTAAGATTTTTCATTGAGTTAATTGATCCACAAGAGCAACATATTTGACTTTGTGTAGTAAAACTCTTATCTTTGTCCTCAGGACAAAGATAAGAGTTTTACATGGTAAAAATAATTTGCCACCGAAAATCGACACGAGCTGGAAGGCACCTGGCTCAACTTCTGGAGAATTATGGCAAACCTGTTCTACAACCCTTTGAATTCTTCGCTCTTATCCTGCGCCTGTATCAAGACGCACCCATCAAGAAGCTTTATCTGCGAAAGAGAGGACCTGACCGTGACGACTATCACCGATTCAAGATGATGCTATATCACATGGATGTTGTCCGAAATGACCAGGATTACGGAAAACGCGCCCTCCGTGTTCTCCCGATTTCCGACTGTCCAGCGGAAGAGATTGTCTGCCTCGTTGATCCAACATGTTACGTATCTCACCTGTCTGCCATGCAGCGGTGGGGACTTACAAATCGTAGCCCAATGACCCTGATGCTGACACGGCCAGAACGCGGTAATTGGCGAAGTAGGCTGCGCGCATACCGTCAAAAAATACTAGATGAACAGAAAATACTAAATGAAGATCATACAGGTATCTATCCGCTGCATGTTATTGAACATCCTAAACGCGTGCGGGGCCAGAGTATCCAGATGTACACGACCAAATCACCAGGCACCTCCCTTATCAATCGGGGGACCGACATGCGAGTATCTACGATTGGGCAAACCTTCCTGGACATGCTCCAGAAACCTGATCTGTGTGGTGGAATGTCGCATGTGCTTGAGGTCTGGGAAGAGCATGTCGCGACTTATCTGAACCAAATCGTTCCGACCATTGACGCAACTTCGGGGGCACTCATCAAAAGCCGTGCTGGCTATATCTTTCAGGAGTATCTGGGCCTAGAACATCCCGACATTGAAAAATGGGAAATTTTTTCCCAGCGAGGTGGAAGTCGAAAACTGGATCCGAGCAAAGAATTTGCACCTACTTACTCGGAAAAATGGATGATCTCAATCAATGTCTGAGCATCTCCTTGAAGTAGACGTTGCCGCGTGGGTCGAAAAAGCACGAGAGGTCCCATTCATCTATCAGCAACGACAGACCATAGAGATTGTACTAAATACCATCGCCATAACCGTACCACTAAATACAAAAATGTTCTTAAAAGGAGGAGTACTTATGGGGCTTGCTATAATAGCCCCCGCCAAACAACAGATATTGACCTCACGACGATTCTTGAGACTACAAATGATAGTGATGAGAAAATCCGGGGAAAATTGGATCAAGGATTCCCCGAGGTTGCGGCGATGCTTGGCTATCCCGATCTGGTTGTCCAAATCCATTCGGTAAAATGGCAACCTCGCAAGGTCCCTATTTCAATAGCAAAATTCCCGGCGTTGAGGTTGAAAGTTGCCTCAGCAAAGCGGAACACTCGTCAGGAAGCAACACTGAAAAGTGGAAAGCCACCTGCTGTTATAATTGAAATTGATATCTCCTTTAATGAACCGTCGTTACAACAAATTCAAATCCTGAAACTCACCGACGAACATGAGTTACTTGCGTATAGCCTAGTTGATCTTATAGCAGAAAAGTACCGTGCTATCCTACAGCAAATCCCACGTAAACGACGGCGACCACAGGACATCTATGATTTGAGTCGACTGATTATTCACGAAGCGATTGATGCTGATACCCAGGCACTCATTCTAGTCGCCCTGAAAGAAAAAAGTAGAGCCCGCGGAATTGACCCAAAACAAGACTCTCTTGACAATCCAGAGATCAAGCATCGGTGCGAAGCAGGA
Source organism: Rhodothermales bacterium (assembly GCA_965116685.1). Taxonomy (GTDB): domain Bacteria; phylum Bacteroidota; class Rhodothermia; order Rhodothermales; family Bin80; genus Bin80. Next base: position 2,808,976 of record OZ220707.1, read on the forward strand.
TGGCAATCACTGAAGTTAGAGAACGCTGAGGTTCCAGAGTTTGAAACATGTTTTGTGGATTCTGTAGCGCTCTACCGTAATCTCCCTTGGAAAAATCGCGTCTAATCCTCGGAAATTATTCCGAAGATTACCTAACAATGGACTGACACAATCTCTGTTTTGCTCTACCTCGCATATGCCATATCGAATATACCTGAACTTCCCCCCTATTTTTCGGCGGACCCGGCAATTTTGAGTCTCACCCCTCTCATTTAGGCCCAGAATTCTACTTTTTGTCCCACTTTTGCCTCTAATCTGGGACAAACTGTCCCTATTTTCCTTGTTTTGCCCAAATTTATGCCATTCCAGGACGTTTTTGTTCGAAATATTTCTGTCCATGTTTATTTTTTAGTTTTTCGGCCTCCTTTTTCTATAAATTGGTGCTTTTATGCCCATTATTTCGTATATTTATCCCAGTCGCTATTCATTCTTACGAATCCTTCCTGTCCATGTACGTCGAACGAATTCCCAACCGAAATTCCAACCCCACCTGGCTCATCCGGGAGTCCAAGTGGGTCAACGGACGCGCCCAGAAAACCACCCTCGCCAATCTCACCAAACTCCCCCAGGGGCTGATTGAGAGCATTCGAATTCTCCTCAAAGGCGGCACTGCCGTCAAGTCCATAAAAGACTCCTTCAAAATTCGAAGCAATCAACCCCATGGACATGTGGCCGCCGTCTTGGGCATCATGAACCACATCAAACTGCCGGAACTGATTGCCCCAAAGAATTCCCGCTTCCGTCGACTGATCCTCGGCATGATTGCTGCACGCGTGATCAACGCAGGCAGCAAGCTCTCCGCCAGTGCCATGCTGGATGTCAAAACCGCCTCCAACACGCTCAATGAAGAACTCGGACTCAAACGCGTGGATGAAGATGATCTCTATGATGCGATGGATAAGCTGTTCAAACGCAAGACCGATATTGAGTGTCGCTTGGCCAAAAAACATCTCAAGGAGGGCAGTCTGGTGCTCTACGATGTGACGAGCAGCTATGTGGAAGGCGAAAAAAATGAATGGGCAGAGTATGGCTACAACCGGGACAAGAAGCAGGGCAAAAAGCAGATTGTCTATGGGCTGATGACCGATCAGGAGGGCTGTCCGGTATCCGTGGAGGTGTTTCGTGGCAATACTGCAGACACCAGTACGCTGCGTACGCAGGTGGAAAAGATTCAGAAAACGTTTGAACTCAAGCATGTGGTGTTGGTCGGGGACCGCGGAATCCTGAAGCAAAAACAGATTCAGGAGGAAATCCTGCCGGTGGGACTGGATTGGATCACGGCGATGCAAAAGCAAGAGATTCGCAAGGTGGTGGAGAAAAAAGAGTATCAGATGAGTCTATTTGATGAACAGGACATGGCGGAGGTCTGCTGTGATCTGTATCCACAGGATCGTCTGATCCTGTGCAGAAATCCCTTACAGGCCGAAAAGAGCAAGAAAACGCGAGCGGAACTGTTATTGAAGGCGGAGGAGAAACTTGACAAGATCGTTGTGGCGGTCAAAAACGGCCGACTCAAAGATGCAGGGAAAATTGGCGTGCGGGCCGGAAAGGTGTTCGGGGACAAGAAGTATAAAAAGAAATACTTTCACCTGGAGATTCAGGAAGGATATTTTTCGTATACCCGCAATGAAGAAGTACTCCAGAAAGAGGAGCGGTTCGATGGCCTGTATGCGATCCGTAGCAGTCTGAAGAAGGAGGACGTGGCCGAGTTGGTCACCAATTACAAACGGCTTTCCACGGTGGAGATCGCCTTCCGCACGATGAAGTCCATGTCGTTGCGGGTGCGTCCGATTTATCATTACACCCAAGACCGGGTCGTTGCACATGTCTTTTTGTGCATGCTGGCCTACTATGTGGAATATCATCTGCGCCGGAAGCTGGCGCCAATGCTGTTTGCCGAAGATGATCTGGAAGCAAGACGAACCCAGCGCGAAGGCGTTGTTGAGCCGGCCAAACCCTCAAAATCGGCAAAAAAGAAGGCCCAAACCAAACGAACCAAAGAGGGAGAGAAAGCCATGAGCTTTGCGAGCCTGATGCAAGAACTTTCGGGACTGTGCCGCCTGGTTATGATTCCAAAACTAGAGTCAGACACGAGCCAGGAAGTCATTATGTATGAGACGATCAGTCCCACGCAAAAGCGGGCACTCAAACTTCTGAACGTCAAATTGTTTTAGTCATCGGTTCGCCGAATTGATGTAACCTCCCCCGGGCCGCCGCCTCTGGCAGTCAATCATCTTCCAAAAAAAAAGCCTCGAATCCGTGAGGAAAATCGTGCCTTCAAGAAACTGGAAAGGGGGGAAGTTCAGATATACACATGCCATTACGGCCGACCTTCGTCGTGAATGGAATGTGTTTTACGACGAGAAGGGCTCGATTGGCAAGCGTTATCGCAGAATGGACGAAGCAGGTCCGCCACTATGCATTACCATTGACAGTGAGACCTTTGGTGGGGCGGGAGGCGCGATCCGTAACTGGGACACACTGGAGCGGGTACGGGTCGTCGATGATTAGGTATCAGCGTTCGTCTCAGAGTTTGTTCGGGGAGCATAATTTGCAGCCACCTCCTCTACCTGTTGCCAAACCCGGAGCGCATTTCCTCCAAGAATTTTGGCAATATCTTCATCAGAGTGGCCGCGGCGTAAGAGCTCGGCAATCAGATTGGGGTAGGTGGAGACATCTTCCAGACCTTCGGGAAGTCCAGTGACTCCGTCATAATCGCTGCCAAGACCTACATGGTCAATCCCAACTAGATCAATGATATGATCAATGTGGTCAACAAGGTCGGCCAACGTACCTATCGGATTTGATTTGCGCTGTTTTTCGCGGTAAAGAAAGCCTTCTTCACTGTCGGGGTCAATGTTGTTCTCTCCCAGATAGGCATCAATCGCAGCGCTTAAAGCCTGGTTTTGCTCCAAGTATTCTCCGCGGACAAATGAGGAGCCGAAGCTGACCATGATGACACCGCCTTTGGCAGCGGTTGCTTGAATCAGATCATCACTGATGTTGCGTTCCCAGCCGGGAGTAAAGTGTCTGGCGGAAGAATGGGAGGCGATCACAGGTGCTACACTGCGTCGCAAAACCTGTGCAATCGTGCTGTCAGTCAAGTGCGAAATGTCTACCAGGATCCCCAGTCGGTTCATATGGTCAACGATCTCCTCACCAAACGGGCTGAGACCTCCCCATGTCCGGGTTGAGTCATAGGAAGAATCACAGATGTGATTATCCCTGGCGTGTGTGAGTGTAATGTAGCGGATACCACGTTCGTAGTAATACTCTAGGTCTTCCACACTCTCGATGGGTGCGCCATTCTCCAGGCCCATAGGAAGCGAGACTAAACCGGCTTCCTTGTGTTCGGCCAAGTCAGATGATCGGGTTGCAATGGCGAATTTGTCGGGCGCATGGGTCACAAACCCTTCGACCATATCAATCAACGAGTCCGCCAGCAATTTTGCTGATCCCGGAATGTCTTGGCGTGCGCTTGGAACATAAATTGACATAAACGGCGCATTGAGTCCACCTGCCACTGCTTTTGGGTAGTCAAAATCTCCGCCAACAGTTTCCTGGCTAATGTCTTCCGTGTACGTTGACATGCGGTATGGGACATCAATATGACCGTCAATGATAAGATGCTCTTGGGCCAGCCTGTGCGCATGGTCCATGGTTGGGTCCTGAGTACAGCTCACAGGAAGAAGTAGGAAAAGAAATAGAAAAAGGAGGAAGAGTCGATTCATTATCGGGCAATAGATGTTTTTCTAAGTTCACGAATCACTGTAACATTAATCTGGCCTGGATAGGTGAGTTCGTCCTGAATTCGGGTAGAAATATTCACTGCAAGTTCTCGCGTTCTTTCGTCGGATACTTTGGAATACTGGACAATGACACGGAGTTCTCGTCCGCCTTGAATCGCATATGCCAAGGTGACTCCATCAAAGGACATTGCAATCGCTTCCATATCCTGCAAGCGCTCAATGTATTCGTCACGACGTATGTGTCGCGCCCCTGGACGTGCCCCACTGATTGCATCACATACTTGCACGATTGGGGCATAAAGGGAGGTCATTTCGATCTCATCATGGTGAGATCCTACGGCATTACAGATCAGGTGATGTTCTCCGTAACGTTTACAATGCTCCATCCCCACGAGTGCATGGGGGGTATCATTCGATTCCTGGAGCACTTTTCCAATGTCATGCAACAGGCCTGCACGCCGAGCCATCCGGGAATCAAGCCCCATCTCGGAGGCCATGATGGAGCAAAGGTTCGCGACCTGAATACTGTGGTTGAGTAGATTTTGACCATAGCTCGTGCGATACTTCATTTTCCCAACGATGGACACGAGCTGCTTGTGCATCCCGCGTAATTTCAGGTCAAGGAGTGTACGCTCTCCGGTTCTATGGATTTCGTCTGTGAGGGTCTCCTCGGCTTTCGCAACGAAGCGTTCAATACTGGCAGGGTGAATACGACCATCCCGTATGAGATTGGACAGAGCAGTTCGTGCAACTTCACGTCGATAGGGGTCGAATGAACTGACGACAATGGCACCTGGGGTATCGTCGACAAGCAGGTCAACTCCTGTGGCAGCTTCGAACGCGATGACATTCCGCCCTTCCCGGCCGATCACGCGTCCTTTGATATCTTCAGAAGTAATGGGGACAACAGATACGGAATGGGATTCGGCCTCATCAGACGCGAGGCGTTGCATGGTGGTGAGGATAACCTTACACGCCTCCTCTTTCGCAGTGACCTGTGCCTGATCTCGCAATTCCGCTAATTCCAGTGCGATATCTTCCCGTGCTTTCTCAAGGAGTTCTTCGCTCAGGTGTTGACGCGCCTCGTCCTGCGTTAGATCTGCAACCCTCTGCAGCTTATGGACTAGCTCATGGGCGAGAGCCTCGACTCGCGATTCCCGGGAATCCAGCCCTCGCTTTCGGGCATCCAACCTGTCAAGGCGCTGAGACGCGTCCTTGGACAACTTCGCAACTTCCGTATGCAGCTTCTCAGTCTGACGGTTGACCTTCTCACTTTCTTTCTGAAGAAGTTCAATCGTCTGACTTGCTTCAAGTAGTACGTCTTGTTTTTTTGTTAAACGCCGATTCCTGTTGTTGAGTTTTTTTCGCTGGCGGTCACTTTTTAGCTTAAGCCGTCGTTTGTCCCGTTCCAGAGCCTCTCGCTCCTGATTGAGTGCAGCTTTCTTGGAGTCAAGTTCACTGCGTTCATGATCAAGTGTTGATTTAGCATCGGTTATAACCTTCTCTCTCAGAGATTCAGACTCTTCCTCTGCCAAGGTTAAGATCGACGACGCCCTCTGGCGTGCCTGATTTAGCGTACTCCGAGCATTCAAGCGAGAGATCCACCAAGCAATACCTAGTCCCGCACCAAATGCCACAATAGAAACAGTCAACAACAGGACGGCGGCCTGCATGCCGTCCATACCTTTACAGTTTCGTTAGGCTAGCGATACCACCTGATCCCGGAAGGGTTCCTTTTGCAGGGCGCGCGCGTCCGCGGCGGCGGGTGTGAACCCTTATCTATACGATTGGGTATTGCTCAAACCCTTCCGCGATCCTCTGCGCGAAACACGACCAATTGAGGTTGAGGCCTAGTGTCCAGATTTGAAGTCAACTCCCTATGAATAAAATTGACGGTTCACGTGCCTGCACCGCCACGGGCGCCCGCGGGTAGGGGATACAGTGTTGGAACGATGCGGTTCCGTTATTGCTCGGAGGTGTCGGAGTGTTTTAAGGCCTTTGCAAGTTCCCTGCCAAGGTAATCGGCCTCCCGATCAATCGCGTTTAACAGAACATGAGATGTTTCTTTTGCACCAAGCAGTTCTTCAGACAACTCCATGGCTGTAAATACAGCAGCCACCAAATCGGGTTGCTCTGGATGTTTTTCTTTGAAGGCCTCCATCCGTTGATTTACATTTTCAGCTACGCTGTAGATCGTTGAAACGTCACTGCTCTGTACCAGGAGGGGGTAGTCCCGGCCCAGAATTCGCACTGTAATTGATTCATGCTTCATTTAATCAACCCTTTCTTCATCAATGCTCAAGTAATTGTCGATTGTTTTTATGAAGGAGTTGACCTTTTTAAGTAACTGTTCCCTGTCTTCTTCAAACGTAAGGTTCGCTGTTTTGGAAGTCCGGGTCGGAGCAGATTCAAGATTAGCAATTTGTTTTGCAAGCTTTTGATTTCTCTCTCTGAGGCGGTCAAGCTCCTTCACCACAGCTTGTACACGATCTCGCAACTGCCGTAAGGATGCGGATCCCCGCAAAACAATAGACGAGGGAATATCGAACTCGTGCTCAAGTTGATGCGATCCAAGTTCCTGGGGCTGACCTTTTCTTTCGGCGGACATAGTGCAATATTCCTGAGCGATATTCAACTACCCAAGGTAAGGTAAAGGTTCAATTTAAGATTGTCAAATATGGATCAACTTCGTAATGTGGCACTAAATTGCTCAGAAAAAGCATTAACAATAGCTCTCATCACACGATCAATTTCTTTGTCACGCAGGGTTCGATTTCCTCCAAAGCGAAGCGCGAAGGCAATACTTTTTTTACCCGCAGGAATTCGATCTCCCGTATATATGTCAAAGACATCCACATTCTTTAGAAGCGGCTGACCCGATTCACGCAATGTGGTGATCATGGGTCCAACAGGCTGTGATTCGTCTACAGACACTGCAAGATCTCGCTCTACAACAGGAAAGGGGGAAATGGGGGCATAGGTTTGAGGAAGATTTTTTTCATGTAAAAGAAGGAGACGGGTCCAGTTGAATTCCGCAAAGAAGATGGGATCAGGAAGATCAAAGGAGTCCTGGATTGCCCCGGATAGTTTTGCAATGATTCCGATGTGGACGCGGTCAGAGTAGAGGGTAATATGATAGTCAGTGATCTCTGTTGGTTCATAGCTGGGTTGCATGTTCAGAGTATTGAGCCGCAATGCATCAAGTAGCTGCCCCACGTTCCCTTTTAGATCAAAGAAATCTGCAGTACGTGGATCACTATCCCAACCTGAGGGCCGGGCTGCACCACAGATCCCCAACAGGAGTACCTCATATTCCGAAAAATTTTCGATGTAGGCCGCTGTATGTTTGCTATGATGAAAGACATGGCCAAATTCGTAAAACCGCAATACCCGTTGCGAATGGTTTGCATTCCGCCGCATGGCCATCAGCAAACCAGGCAGTAGCGAAGGTCGTAGGGTTGCCATAGATCTGGAAACCGCGTTCAGGGTACGGGCTGGGGGGGCATCAGAATCGAGCACTGGCTGGCTGAACTGGGTGGCGAGATCATCCGGTAACAGGCTGTTGGTATAGATCTCCCGGAATCCATGACCGGTCAAGTGGGCGTGTGCATGCTCCCGCAGCAGGTCGGACGGGCGGGGACGGGGGAGGGATAACTGTAGCAAGGTCTGTTTAGGCAAGCTAATATTTTCGAGACCATGAATTCGTGCAACCTCTTCGATCAGGTCAATTTCCAAGTGAACATCGGGCCGGTATGTGGGGATGGTGCAGGAAATCACCCCCTCGGCGGTCTCGTGTGGTGCAAACCCTAGGGATTTGAGAATTTGAAAGATTCTCCGGTGGTCAATCTGGATGCCAAGAATTTTGCGTATGCGTGAAATTCGCAGATCAACGGTAGAAGCGGGCTTCGGATTTGGGTATACGTCCACCATTCCTGGGGCAATGGATCCTCCAGCTAGTTCTGCAATGAGCATGGCTGTGCGCATAGCCGCCCATGGTTGGAGTGCGGTGTCTACCCCACGTTCGAACCGGTACGATGCATCGGTCGAAATGCCCAGTACTTTGGAAGAACGCCTTGTACACGTTGGATCAAACCAGGCGCTTTCGATCAATACATTCTCGGTCGAGTCATCAACCTCGGAGTTTTTTCCTCCCATCAGTCCTCCAATGGCCACCGGTTGTACTCCATCACAAATCAGGACAACCCCGCTCTCCAAGGTATGCTCTTTTTCATCAAGCGTGACAAAGTTTTCGTTCGCCATGGATTCGCGAACGATGATCTTTTTTTGAGCGATACGGTCATAGTCGAATGCATGAAGTGGCTGACCGCACTCATACATTACAAAATTCGTCACATCCACGATATTGTTAATGGATCGCAGTCCAACCGACTCCAAGCGTCGTTTCAGCCACATAGGAGAAGGTCCAACCGTGACCCCCCGAACGATCATTGCGGTGTATCGGCAACACACATCGGGACATTGAATCTGGATATCAATGTATTTTTCAGCCTCAGCTCCAGAGGGCGGAATAGCGATTTCAGGGAATTTCAGGGGCACATTCTGCAGTGCAGATAGGTCTCGGGCAACCCCAAAATGGCACGCTGCATCGGGCCGGTTCGGGGTGGTCGCCAAATCAAGTGTGGTGTCACCGGTAAGATCATGTTCCCGACTCAGGTAATCTTTTAGGGGTTCGCCGACCGTGGAAGTGCCGGTGAGGACCATAATGCCACGATGATCCTTGGATAGTCCCAGTTCGTCTTCTGCACAAATCATCCCCATGGAGACCTGACCACGGATTTTTGATTTCTTGATTTTGACGGTTTTTTCGTTGATCGTCAGTCTGGAACCGACGGTTGCAACGGGAACCCGTTGATTTGCAGCAACATTGGGGGCACCGCAGACAATTTGTTTGGGCTCATCATCTCCAAGATCAACATTGCAAAGCCTCAGGCGATCCGATTCTGGATGGGAGCGGACCGATTGCACATGTCCGACAATGACACCATCCAGGGAGAGTTCACTTTGCTCTATATGCTCAACTTCAAGTCCGGACATGGTCAGGGAGTCCGCAAGCTCTCCGGGTGGTAATCCGTGGTCCACGTATCCTGACAACCAGTTATATGAGATCTTCATCCTGGAATTCCCTAAAACTGTGCTAGAAAGCGCACGTCATTTTCATAAAAGAGTCGGATGTCCTTGATATCATAGTGAAGCATGGCGGGGCGTTCGACTCCCATGCCAAAGGCATATCCAGTGTAGTATTCGGGGTCAATCCCCACAGCTTTCATGACATTGGGGTGGACCATACCACTGCCAAGGACTTCCATCCATCGGCCTCCGTCCGGGTGGTCGGGGAGTTCCCACCAGATATCCAGTTCTGCACTGGGTTCGGTGAATGGAAAAAAGCTGGAGCGATAGCGTAGTTTCACATCTTCGCCAAAGAATGCATGGGCAAACCGGTAAAGCGTGTCCTTCAGGTCGGCCATTGTGATTCCCTGGTCAACGACCAATCCTTCGACCTGATGAAAAAGGCAATAGGATTTATATGTGATCGTTTCATTACGGTAGACCCGGCCTGGGGCAATCAGCCGAAATGGAGGCTCCCCGGCCATCATCGTACGGATCTGTACAGGTGAAGTATGGGTCCGCATCATGATCGGAGGTTGATCGGGACTCTTTTCATCAATGAAGAGCGTGTCCTGCATGTCCCTTGCCGGATGATCCTTGGGAAAATTTAGCGCGGTGAAATTATGCCAGTCGTCTTCCATTTCAGGCCCCTCTGCAATGGTAAATCCCATACGATGGAAAATGTCCGTGATTTTCGACAGAGTAAGCGTGATGGGGTGCCGGGATCCCGGCCATTGGTTTTGTCGGCCAGGGAGTGTAAGATCGATCTCAGAGAGGCTTATCGGATCTACAGGAGGATTTTGATTCGCGGAATCAAGTGTCGTTTGCGCTTCTTTTCGCAGCGTATTCAAGAGCTGTCCTGCAAAGCGGCGATCTTCTTTTGGTAAATGCGGAATTTCTTTAAAGAGCTGGGTAATCAACCCACGCTTTTGCCCAAGGAAACGGATTCGGAATGCCTCTCGATCTGAAGCCGTCGTAAGTTTGGAGCCGGAGACCTCTTTTGTTATGTTTGCAGCGGCTGTTTTGAGATTATCGAAACGTGTATCCATTTTACTGCAATAAAAAACCCGCCAAGCCTGCATTCGCAGGGGCGGGAATGTGATCACCTTTATACATTCGGCCCCTATCCAGGTAAGGTACCGATAAAGAAAAATGAGCTAGGCAGGTATTGCATCATCCGCTTGATGGGCTTCCTGTACAACACGTGCGAAGGTTGCGGGCTCGTTCATGGCCAGATCTGCAAGAACCTTTCGATTCAAGGCAATCTCCCGCTTACGAAGTGCACCGGATAGGCGCGAGTAGGTTGTACCGTGGAGGCGCGCGGCTGCATTAATACGAGCGATCCAGAGTCGTCTGAACTGTTGCTTACGCTTACGGCGATCCCTGTAGGAATATTCCAGTCCCTTATCAACCGCATGTTTTGCTACGGTATATACTTTACTTCGACTCCCCCAGTATCCCTTGGCCATACCAAGGACTTTTTTTCTTCGCTGGCGGGAGGCTACCCGATTACGTGCGCGTGGCATAATTGGAGATTTTTTCGATCACTATAAGGACCCTAACAGGCGATTGATACGCGGTTCATCGCTTTTATCAATCAACGTCTTTTTTCCCAGCTCCCGTTTGCGTTTGCGGCTTTTTTTGGTCAGGATATGACTCTTGTACGCATGTGCGCGCTTCAGCCGCCCAGAGGCTGTGCGGGAAAATCGTTTTTTTGCACCACTGTTGGTTTTTGTTTTCGGCATCGTTCCGAAATAATCAGAACCCGCGTGAACCGCAGGAATTAGACTAGGTTCCCGATTACCTTGGTTTCAATGGAGTCAGTATCGCAGTCATGCGTCGGCCCTCCATTCTAGGCTCCTGATCCAGCTTGGAGACCTCTTTCAGAGCATCAACGAGCCGTGCAAGAATTAACATTCCCTGTTCCTTATAGATGATGTCACGACCTCTGAATTGGACATAGGCGCGTACTTTGTGGCCATCGGTGAGGAATTCCCGGGCATGTTTTGCCTTGAACTCAAAGTCATGGGTATCTGTGCGAGGACGAAACCGGATCTCTTTGAGTTGTGTGTGATGTTGCTTTTTGCGGGCATCGCGCTCCTTTTTGTTTTTCTCATAGAGAAATTTTCCATAATCCATAATCTTACAGACCGGTGGATCGGAATTTGGCGCTATTTCAACGAGATCCAGAGACTGATTCTGTGCCATTTGCATGGCTTCATCAAGCGAGTACACGCCATGTTTTCCCTGTGGATCAACAACTCGTACTACGTTTGCATCAATGGCATCATTAATGCGTGTGTGTATATTTTTTGCGATGAGAATAAGTGTTTAATTGGAAGAACAAAGAAATCAGAGCTTACAGATCTGATCGGTGGGTCCTAATGGATTCGAACCATCGACCTCTACGATGTCAACGTAGCGCTCTAACCAACTGAGCTAAGGACCCGCGATAGATTTCCCAAGGTACGGGTTTTTGTGGATTCGCTCATCCCGGAAGAGTTCAAAAGAATCTCCCGTGTCTGTACACATAAACTACATGGTAAACGCAATTTGGACGGTGGGGCCGGGGATGACGGCGATCTGCAGGCTGCTTTCACGCTTGCGCCGGGTTGCAAGCAGAGCGGATACACTGGAGACCACACGGTTGGCTACGAGTGCGGCAATGATCCCTCCTCTTTGCTGAGCCCAGGACTCGGAACTTCTTCGGAGGTCTCGATAGCGCTGGAGATCCTGTATATTTTGCCATGTCCACTGGAACGTCGGATCATCTACATAATTAACCAAGTCAATGCGTCGGTTTCGCAGCTGAGCTTCGCGGTAGTCATCAGAAGAAAGATGATTGCCAATGGTGATGTAAAACCGACGATCTTTCCCCGTATTTCTGACACCGGCGTAGGATGCAGCCCATGTTTGATAACTTTCAGTCAGGTGTCTGCGCTGCCACTCGCTTGTGACCAGGCCCGCTACGAGTATCGCATCTGCAATTGTATAGAATGCTGCCCGTCGATTCCATCGGCCTCCATTGGCATATTTGTGCCCCAGCCCCGGCAGAATGATGCTGTACGCAGCAGCTCTTGCGGGTTTTAAGGGAGCCTGCGCGGTGGCCTCAGTTTCAGCCAGTAATCCAGACACCATCAAGGCCAGGAGATACGAATGCCGACAGATAGACGGCAGGGCCTGCAGATGCGCTACGACAGAGGTGCAAAAGGGTTTATTACGTCTATTCAGAATACTTCTAACGAATCAATGGTAGCGTGTGATACAAAATCCAATGCATTGGGTTGCCATTGAGGTGAATTCCAGTCAGAGACAACAGCCAAGCTTGCCGGCTGGCGAAGGACAATTTAAAATGATGTGCGCAGTCGTAGATTGATGGTACGCGGGGTCAGGCGTGTTGGAATACGCTGCCAGATGCCGGTTGCATCCGGCAGCCAAGAGTAGGCAACGGTATTGATAATGTCAAATATGTTCAGCATCTCGGCGGTAATTTCTAATTGCAAAGGTCTTGGACGATTGCTCAAGGTGATAATTTTTGTAGTCCCAAAGTCAATTCGCCGGAATTCGGGGTATCTGGCGGAGTGTCTATTTCCTGGAATTTGGGTGACAATGCTTCCGACACGTTCACCTGGAATTGGAGGAGTATATGTGAGGCCACTCCCGAACAGGATTCGCATATGCAACTTCCAGGTAGGATCCATCGGGATGTAGTCCTGCACAAACAGGGCGACAGTATGACGCTGGTCTGTAGGTCTGGGCCGCAGGCCTGCATTCAGATGCGTAGTGTATTGCGGAAGAAATCGCTCACGTGCAACCATGAAGCTGTAGTTAATCCAGCTTTCCATGCCGGGCACAAATTCCCCTCTGGCCTGAAGATCCAGGCCGTATACATGACCGCTTGCATCGTTGAGACCGCTGTAGTTAATTCTCACATTTTCCAAGGAGTAACTGATCAGGTTTGCCAGTTTCTTATAGTAGGCTTCGCCGCGCAGGTAGATCCTTTTGTGTGGCACAAACAGCTCTGCGCCGCCGGTGATTTGTATGGAGCGCTGTGAGCGAAGGGAACGGTTCAGAGATTGGGCAAGCGGCACATCTGGTCCTGGAGTGCCACGCAATTCGCGATACGCAGGCTGCTGATAGTAAATCCCCACCGATGCGGTGAGGGTTAGTTGTTTCGATGCTTCATAACGCAGGCTTGCTCGGGGCGAAAGGGTCCACTCCTGATTAAATTCATACCAATCCGTCCGTACACCTGCATTCAGAAGGATCATCTCATTGATGCTGTAAGAATCTTCGACATGCAAGCTAATCTGTGAAGTATTGAGTGTTGTGGTTCCCTCGAGGCTGTCGACAACAATCCGGACGGGTTCCATCTCAAGGTTGGTCCCCAGAACAATGGATTTTTCCATGAGTCTGTCATCAAAAGCGAACCGCTTTAGATGCCAGCCAGCCTCAATCGCATGCCGCTGACTGGTCCAGGAATAGAGGCCCCGGCCGGCCAATGAGGTTACGGTGATCGTATTATCTGCCGAATCTTCCTGACGCGCCAATCCCCGTGGAATTTCCAGACGGTCCGCATTACTGTCGGTAATAATATCATACAGGATTGCATTTCCTTCGAGGATGTAGGACTCCCGCTCCTGAGTCGTGTACAGGCTTACATCATGCTGAAGCGTCCATCTTGTACCCATACTGCTTCGCAGGCGCAGCCCGACAAGGCCAGTTTGGTATCCATCAACTTCTTCACTGTTACTGGAATAGGAGAGCCAGACGGATCGAAGATCCGAGGAGCTGCCGTCTGCAGACACCGTTCCGTAAAATGTCCGCCGTCCACGCGGATCCAGACGGAATTCATGATCGGCATAAAGCCCAATAAATTCAAGTTCCTGTCGGGGAGTCAGTTGGTAGGTGAGCCGTGTCTGGATGTCCTGATAATCAGGTTGGTAGTTGCCTTTCAATTCCTGGGTTGAGAAAAAACGTCGAGCTCTGGCTTTGCGAAGCCCAATTTGCCAGGAGAATGGTCCACTGGTTGCTGCAGCGGTTCCCGTGCCATCAAGTAGGGATAGGGTTGCGCTGGTTGTAAGGTGTGTTGATGGAGCGTATTCAATATCCAATGCAGAAGAGATCTTGCCTCCATACTTCGTAGGGAACCCTCCGGTATAGAGCGTAATGCGGTGCGCCAGTTCTGGGTTGAATAGGCCCAGCCCTTCCTGCTCCCCTTGTCTTGGTCGAAACGGCATATGAATTTCGAAGCCGTTGAGGAAGATCAGGTTCTCGTTGAATCCTCCTCCGCGTACGGAGTATTGATTAGAGAGCTCATTGTTGGCAGACACACCGGGCAATACCAGGAGCGCCTGAAACCCTTTAAAGGGAGATGGTATTCGGCGCACCTGCTCTGGTGCAATCTGTTGCACACCCGCTCCAAGTACAGTTTCGTCTTCTACCACGAGCTCCTCGCCTTCAAAGATCGTGGGGGCGAGTTGGATATTCAGAGTCGTGATGGAGCGTGCTGATACGACTACAGAATCAAGTCGAGAGGCAAACCCTACGTACGAAAAACGTAGGGCATATCTCCCTGTAGGAAGCTGTAGGTCATAACTCCCAGAGTCATTTGAGGCTGTACCGAAATTTGTGTCGTTGACCAGAACACTCACTCCGGGGAGTGCCAGACCATTCCCGGATTCAGTGACCGTGCCCTGAACCGTCCCCCAAGACTGTGCGGCCACCTGCGCAGTGAAAAGCAGTGGAATAAAAAAAGTAATGCGGAACATAAGATGCCACGCGTGTGTGGCGGTCAGATGCAGTAATTTGGTGGGGTAGCAATGGGCAGAATCGAAAGCTCAGGGGTTATTGAGACCAGGATGTAGGTTCACGATCCCAGCGGTGGCTATAAAGGGTTTGGAGCAGAGAGGGTTCCAGGGGGCCTTGACCGCTGGCTGCAATATTGGCCATCACATGGTTCAGTTTACGCATTCCTGGGATCGTTGTACTCACGGTTGGATTACTCAGGATAAAGCGGAGAGCCATTTCAGGCAAACTGCTGTTTGGAGGTACGATATCTCGCAACGGCTCAACATGTGCCACGCTGCTTTGCAAATTTTCTTCAACAAAATAGGTATTGCGCCAATCTCCTTCGGGCCAAGTGGAGTCAAGCGTGATCGTGCCCGTCAGTGTGCCTTCATCAAAGGGGACACGGGCAATGACTCCAACGTTATGTTCTTCGCAGGCGGGGAAGAGCTCGTCCACAGGGTTTTGATCAAAGATATTGTAGATCACCTGGACACAGTCTACGAGATCGCTTCGTACTGCTTTGATGCCATTCCATGGCTCCCATCGGTTGAGACTAATCCCAATGGATCCAATTTTCCCATTCTCTTTTGCTCTTTGGAGTTCCTGGATCCAGCGGTCATCTTGCAGCCACGAATCTTCCCATGTATGGAGTTGCATGAGATCCAGTTGTTCCAAGCCTGTATTTTTTAAGCTCAGTTCGATATACCTGCGGACGTAGGCAGGAGGATAACAGTCATCAAGGGTATGTTCACGTTGGCTGGGCCACGCGCGATTTCTTGGCGGAACCTTCGATGCTGTATAAAGGCGTTTGTCAGGATTCGCCTGCACCAGTTGTCCTAGGAGGCCTTCACTATGGCCATCTCCATACGCCCAGGCCGTATCAAAGAATGTGCAACCGAGCTCTACTGCACGTTGCATAGACTCCATGGACTGAGCATCATCGGAATCTTTCCAGCCGGACATTCCCCACATACCGTATCCAATTTCGCTCACAGGGAACCCGGTTCGGCCGAGCAGTCGATAGTTCATGGATTGAAAACGTATGGCTCCCCTGTAACGCAGAATTCATCAGGTGTTCCAAGTGGGTTTTCTCAGGAGACTCTGGCAAACCCCCTGAATTCGGTATTTTCTCTAATGTCGGCGTCCTCGCCGGTGCCTCCGCATATCCGTGCAATGATTGCAAAATTGCCTGGGAATCATGTTGGGAGTAAATAATATCGTCGTATCAAGCTTTTTGGTGAATGGTCCGATATTTGCATGTTCAAGGAGTAGGTGCAAATGCTACCTTTTGGTTGGCAGTAGCGTCTATTACAATACCGAACCAAACCTAAGTAAACAAGTTACCTTTCATCTCCACCAGACAAACAACGGACTCATGACAGAGCATTCAAAAAAATCGACAGTAAAGGTGTCCAGTATTAGTCTCACCTTGGGGGCTTTGTTATTCACGGCAGGATGCTATACACAGCTGCATACGAATTATTTTGTTGACAGGGAGCCGGACTATCAAGAGGTTACGGAGTACGATACCCCATACCGAGATAGTATTGTGGTGGACAATTACTATTACGACGATTATCACGACCGTTCGTCACGCTATCGCAGACATTTTTCCACCTTTTATAGTCATCCTTATGTAGCGGATCCATTTTACGACCCGTTTTATGATGACTACTGGTATGGTGGCTCGAGTCTGTACTTCAGCTTTGGTTGGAATAGACCATTTTTATACTCTTCGCCTTATCGTTCTGGATGGGGTTGGTATGATCCCTATTCGTATGCCGGTTATCCTTATGGTGGATGGGGATATTCTCGTTGGGGATATGGATATTATGATACCCCATGGGGCTATCGGGCAAGATATGCGGTTAACTATGGTCCTCGCGGATCACGGGTTGGGCGTGGAGGAGTGAGATCGCGTGGTGGCCGCTACGGGATTGATCAAGATGATCTATTTTTGGGTCGGCGCAATGCGGTAGCAGATCGGGGTAAACAGGGAAGTATACTGGCCAGGAGTCGAACCCGCGGTGGTGTGGTGGCAGCAGATAGCAGAACCCGTGGTGTTCAGCGCTCAGTAGGTGAAGATGAAGAAGTTTCACGGACTCGTCGGGGGGTTACACGAAGTGTTCCGGCTGCCAGAACGCCCCGTCAGAGCACAATAAACGGGACTCGTTCGAATCCCAGGCCAACGACACGTTCAACGCCGCGTACCCGTAGTTCATCGGGCACCCGTTCAAGTTCGAGTTCGAGGCCAACAACACGTTCCACGCCGCGTACCCGTAGTTCATCGGGCACCCGTTCAAGTTCGAGTTCGAGGCCAACAACACGTTCCACGCCGCGTACCCGCAGTTCATCGGGCACTCGTTCAAGTTCGAGTTCGAGGCCAACAACACGTTCCACGCCGCGTACCCGCAGTTCATCCGGCACCCGTTCAAGTTCGAGGCCAACGACACGTTCCACGCCGCGTACCCGCAGTTCATCGGGCACCCGTTCAAGTTCGAGGCCAACGACACGTTCCACGCCGCGTACCCGCAGTTCATCGGGCACCCGTTCAAGTTCGAGGCCAACGACACGTTCCACGCCGCGCACTCGCAGTTCATCCGGCACCCGTTCAAGTTCGAGTTCGGGGTCGACGACGCGTTCCACGCCGCGCACTCGCAGTTCATCCGGCACCCGTTCAAGTTCGGGGTCGACGACGCGTTCAACGCCGCGCACCGGCAGTTCATCCGGCACTCGTTCAAGTTCAAGGCCAGCGACACGCTCAACACCGCGTAGAGGCAACTAGTCTCCAGAGGATAAAAAGCTTCCCCCCCAAGACCAGCTTCTGACACTAAATCGGGAGTATCTAGGGGGTGTATGCTCGCAAAAAAACGTAAAACATTCATCGAGATACAAACAATAAGTACCAATGAAACAGTCATTCCGCATTCTCCGAAGATCTTTTGCAGGCACGCTCACTGCTACAGTTATGATGATTGCTGTATCTTCAACCGTCGCGCAGACAGCCGATGAAGTATGGAGACTGAATCAGCGTGATATGTCGGTGGGAGCACGTATGACAGGGATGTCTATACGTGGTTTTGCTGGATTTGGAGATTACAGTGCCATGTACGGTAATCCGGCTGGATTGGGGTATGTAGACGGCACGAAACTCGTAGCATCCCTCAGAGGATCAACTGCTGAAAGTGAATCCGAAATCTTAGCTAGTGGATTTGACCTTGACCGCGCTTCAACATCAACAGAAAATACAGGTTTAGGGAATTTGGCATTTTTGTATAATGTACCTGTGGCGCGAGGTAAATTGGTTGGTGGACTGGCACTCAGTCAGACACGTGACTTTTCACGTGAACTCAATTTCGTGGGGGAGAATATTGAGAGCACGATTTCAACCTCCTTTCTGCCATTCGATAGTGAGTATTCCATAAACCAGGATGGGGATTTGGGGGAGTTGGCTGATTTATCCTTTGCAGCCTTTAACGGCGGAATATTCGAGTACTATAGAGAACTTCATGAGGATGGGGAATACCCATTCTATTCAGCGGTTGTACCGGGCACCTTGGTTGAGCAGTCAGCTTTGGTATCAGAATCAGGGGAGGCATACGAGTTGAATGCAGGGGCGGCATGGCAAGCAAGCAAAGACATTATGGTGGGTGCCTCCTTAAACATCTTTATAGGTGACTATCAGTTCAATTACAGGTTTATAGAAAGCGACATCCTGAATGAGAACACGGTGGACCAGTACAACGTGTTACTGGACAGCGGCACATTGTTGGAAGGTTTTAGCGAGCTCGACTATCAGCAAAGATTGAGTTCTGATATGACGGGGGTCAATTTTCGAGTCGGAATGAGTGGAACCTTGAATGACGATAGATTCCGATTTGGTGTGACGCTCGAATCTCCGACTTGGTCGTACTTCGAGGAAAGCTATGGAGAGCAGTTCACCACGCAATTTGATCTCGGAGGTTCCATCACGTATGGTGACCAGCCGGATGATGTTGGCAATGGTTTCTTTGAATACTCAACACGTTCACCATGGCGTCTAGGGGCCGGACTGCGATGGGATGGTGGAATATTTATGCTTACAGGAGAAGGGGAACTCATTGATTGGTCACAGCTTAGTTTGAGTTCGGATGAAGGGGGAGACGTATTCAGGGAGATCAATCGTGTGATTGATAATGAATACGGTATCGCGTTGAATTATGCTTTTGGGGTTGCGTTTAATCTAAGTTTCGTCGATCTCAGATGGGGGATGGCATGGCGTCCCTCTCCCTATAAAGATCCGCCGGTAGTTGACTCATCTTCGAATGACCGAAAAGTGGGAGATCGCTTAGGCATATCCTTTGGTGCGGGGATTCAACTTACAGATGGAATTCGACTTGATCTCGGACTGCATTCGGAGGAAGAACGTGATGTGTGGGATTTTTATCCTTCGGATAATACAGGGCCGCGGCAGGACTCTCGCTTTGAACTTGATGAAATGTTGACAAGGAGAATGGCAGTCCTTCAACTGACCGTCAATTTATAACGTGTCAAGGGAATAAAGGGGGATATCTTTGGGGCACAGGAATCTTCAGCGGTTGGCACGCAAGATATTCGATTGCCGGAACACATACTAAGCAGTGCTGTAGAACGCGGTCTAACTTTTCTTCACAACACATTAAATCAAAGGTAGTCAGTTGGCATTTCATATTGGCATTGGCGTAAAAGTCAAGGAAAAAGAAAATATTGACCGGGCACTCAGGCGATTTAAACGCGCCGTTAATCGTAGCCGGGTATTACGTCAGTATCGACAGAACATGGCTTTCACAAAGCCATCGGAAGATCGAAGAATCGCGAAAGAGAAGGCATCCCGCAATGCAAGGATGCATAATCGGCGGTATTAGTTTTTGCAGCTGTTAGGCGAGGTCGAAAATTTTGACTTGCCCCCAAGTCAAAGTCAGCAAAACGCAAAATTCTCCAGAAGGGTTGTATCTCTCTACAAGAGTAGTAGGGCGCTCTCGACAACTTCTTTTTGTTCAAGTTGATGAACCATTGAGCTGCCGGTAGCCGGGCTGGCACTCGGGTGACGGCCTGCATACTGAACACGGGGATCATTCCCGAAGTTTGCTGAGCGGAGCGTGCTTTTCAGTAATGGACGAGCATAAGACCAAGCGCCCATATTGGCCGGTTCTTCCTGAGCCCAGCAGATCTCCACATCGCGGTTGTATTGTTCCAGTTCGTTGTAGAGGGCATCGTTGGGCCAGGGATAATACTGCTCAAGTCGAATCAGTGCGATACGACTCTGCTCGTCCGGGTGCTTATCAAGATCAGATAATAAATCATAGTAAATCTTACCGCTACAGATCACAATTCGCTCAATTTTGGCGGGGTCTTTGCCGCCACCAATGACAGGTAGGAATCTTCCTTCCGTCAACTCTTTCGGCGAAGAAACGGTCTTTGGATGGCGTAAGAGGCTCTTGGGAGTCATGAGCACGAGCGGTTTTTTAACCTCCCGTAAAGCCTGCTGCCTCAGCGAATGAAAATAGTTGGCAGGTGTACTCAAGTTGCAGACGATCATATTTCCTTCCGCACAAAGCTGAAGAAAGCGTTCCAGACGCGCAGATGAATGCTCGGGCCCCTGTCCTTCGTATCCATGTGGAAGCAGCGCGACCAGGCTGCAGGTCTGCCCCCATTTTTCTTCGGCAGCGGACAAAAATTGGTCAAAGACGATTTGTGCACCATTGGCGAAGTCCCCGAATTGTGCCTCCCAGATCACCAGGGCATCTTGGTTCTGGACAGAATATCCGTATTCAAACGCAGCGACCGCGTATTCGGATAGAAGACTGTCGTAGATATGCAGCCTCGCCTGATTTTCGGTAATATGATTCAGGGGAATGTATTCTGCGTTCGTGACTTGATCGTAAATCACGGCGTGGCGCTGCGAGAAAGTTGCACGCCTGGAGTCCTGACCACTCAGGCGAACGATCGTTCCTTCCTGAAGGAGGGTGCCAAATGCCAGCGCCTCAGCAAATGCCCAGTCAATCTTTCCTGAGTTACGGAGTTTTTCGTTCCGGCGCTCAAATTGTCGCATCAACTTGGGATGAGCATTAAATCCCTCCGGGATTCGCAGCAGTGCATGAAGTATGTTTTCGAGTTGATCCTCAGAAGCACGAGTGTCTACGGGGGTCGGGGATTCATAGCTGCGATTATGGAAATGCTCAAGCAACTCCGCCGGATTTTTTTCCTTAAGATCGGAGGTCCGTTCAAATGCGTCCTGTAGCAATCCCCGGAAATCATCCAGCATTTTTTCTGCTTCATCTGGCTTCATTGCCCCCCGGTTTAGAAGTGACTCCGTGTAGAGCTTGCGGGGAGACCGCTTCTTTTTAATCTGCTGGTAGAGGACTGGATTGGTGTAGGTCGGCTCATCGCCTTCATTGTGGCCATGCTGTCGATAGCAGAGCATATCGACAACGATGTCTTTATTGAACACCTGTCGGTAGTCCAAGGCAAGACGGGCCACGCGTATGCATGCCTCGGGGTCATCCCCATTCACATGGAAAATCGGTGCTTCAATCAGGCGGGCTACATCCGTTGCATAGGTGGAACTGCGTGCCTCACTGGGGCCTGTCGTGAAGCCGATTTGATTGTTGATGACAAGATGGATCGTGCCACCGGTATGGTAGCCTCTGAGTTGGCTGCAGTTCAGGGTCTCCGCAACAACCCCTTGACCAGCAAATGCGGCATCTCCATGAATCAGCACAGGAATGATCATATCCGTAACCTGGCCATCGGACAAATCAGAGTTACCGCGGTCTCTTATACAATCCTGTTTTGCCCGCACCATTCCCTGCACGATTGGGGTTATGGATTCCAAGTGACTGGGATTGGAGGCCAGTGTCAGTTCAACTTTCGCCCCACTTTCGGTCTCGTACGTTCCTTTACTGCCTAAGTGGTATTTCACATCCCCAGATCCATAGATCGTATCGGGGTTGATGTTCCCCTCAAACTCCGAAAAGATGTTCTCGTAGGATTTTCCGATGATGTTGGCCAGAATATTGAGCCGGCCTCGATGGGTCATTCCAATTACGACCTCGTGCACACCTTGCTCAGCAGCGTCACTCACAATTATATCCAACATGGGGACGATGCTTTCTCCACCCTCAAGAGAAAAGCGCTTGTGTCCAATGAAGCGGGTGTGCAGGAAGCGTTCGAATGCCTCGGCCTTGTTCAACTTATATAGAATTCGCCGCTGATCGTCCGATGTCAGTTCTTCAGAATCGCGCAAAGTCTCAATCTTTTCCTGAAGCCATCGTTTTTCGATTGGGTTCGAGAGGTGCATATACGCAACACCAATGCGGCGTGTATAGGTCTCTCGAAGAGTATTCAGGATATCTCTCAAGGGGAGAACATCCTTTCCACCTAGCCCTCCGGTAACGAATTCACGATCTAGATCCCAGACGGTCAGACCGTACTTGGCAGGGTCCAGTTCGGAATGATATTTCCAATTATTTTGAAGTGGGTTGGTGTCTGCCTGCAGGTGTCCCAGGACACGAAATACTCGGATCATAATCATGACCTGAGCCTGTTTTTCAACAAGGTTCATCTCGTTACCTGCCTCCTGGGAACTCCCTAATCGGGGAGTCGAGTCAGGGCTGAGAACAAATGGGGGATAAGGCACACGAAGGTCTTCAAAAAGATCGGAATAAAAGTTGTCGTTGCCCTGTAACAGATTTGCAATGTAAGCCAGGAAGGCACCGCTTTCCGCACCCTGAATGACACGATGATCATAGGTGCTAGTGACGGCCATTACCGGGGACAGCCCCACCTTACTGGCGGAAACAGCACTGATTGCCTGGTATTCCGGTGGATAACCAATGGATCCAATACCAACGATAACCCCCTGATGTGGCATCAGCCGCGGCACACTGAGGCTGGTTCCAATCATTCCCGGATTCGTCAGCGTGACGTTCGTTCCATGAAAATCCTCAACCGTCAGCGCATTGCCCCGGGAGCGTCGGATGAGTTCATTGTAAGCGCCAAGGAACTGCGCAAAATTCATCTGGTCTGCTCCCTTGATATTTGGTACGAGCAGGGAGCGACGTCCCCTGCGTTCGATATCAATTGCGAGTCCAAAGTTCACCTGAGATGGACGTACATGCTTCGGTTTGCTTCCCTCCCTGACGAATGTGCTGAACATGGTTGGGAAGACTTTAAGGGCCTGCACGATTCCATAAGCGAGGATATGCGTGAAGGAGACCTTGAATCCATCAATACCACGTTGGTACTGATTGAGAAGCGTACGATTTTCGGCGAGCAGTTTAACGGGGAATGTGCGAACAGAAGTTGCCGTAGGAATGTGGAGGCTGGCCTCCATGTTGTCCACAATCGCCGCGCCGGGCCCACGGATCAGGGCAATCTCTGCATCAGCAGGCAACCCATTTCCTGAGGGATGTGGAGGATCCTGCTTGATCGTCTCCTGTTTTTTGGGCGCTTCCTTCTGTATGACCGGCGGCGGAGCAGTCTCTCCAGGTTCATAGTCAGTAAAGAACTCACGCCAACTTTCGCTGACGCTAGATGGATCATCTAGGAAGCGCTTGTGGAGCTCCTCAACGTAACCCGTATTGAATCCAAGCAAGCTCACTTTCTTTCCAAGTCAGGTGGATATAGTGGATACAAACTGTGCGGTTCAGCAGAAACTGCCCGCTCATGTGGGCAAACAAAGTTTCTGGCCTGAACCAAGAATATACAAAACTCAAACGCTGCAATGAGTGCAGACGTTCGAAGCAGAACTATAACCTGTGTACAGTGAATTGATGTATGGGTTGCAGAACTGCGGGCGATGGTCAAATTATTTGTCCTACACTCCCTGAGCCTCCACGATATGAAAGGAAATTATATTTGAGCCGGTATATTGACTGCGATGCCGTTGATCTTGCCCACAGTCTGCAGATCACACTTGGAAGGTTGGCTTAGATCCATCCCTGTTTCCGATACCACGCAATGGTTTCTTTTATGCCATCATTCAATGAGACTTGGGAAGCATACCCAAAATGTTCGCCAGCTTTTTTTGATGAACATTGTTTTGTCGCATGAAGGATTTCCCGCGCCTTCTCGCGGTTCAGTGCCGGGTAGGTTCCAGATAGCTTTCCAGCCAATTCACTGAGAGTTCCCAGCGGTATGATGACAGGGCGTGGGATCCGGATCATTCGTGATTTTTTCCTCAACGCAGACTCAGACGATTTTTTCAGTTCCTCCCAAGATATAATTCGGCGATTTCCCACATAGTAGGTTTCGCCAGTGGTCCGCGGAGATTCTGCTGCTTCGATGATGCCGCGGACCAAGTCCCTTACATACACGAGTGACAGCCCAGGATCTGCCCGGGGTACCACACAGAGTCCCCGATTTACGGCGGCAAAAAAAGTCAGTAGATCTCGATCCCTTGGCCCATATACAACGGGAGGGCGGATAATGACCATGGGTAGATCTATGTCTGCCAATGCATGTTCCATGGCAAGTTTACTTCTCCCGTACATGGAAACGGGCTTGCAGGGTGTGGATTCATCGGCGAATACATCCCCGGTATCACCAACGACGGCCAAGCTGCTGGCAATACATATTTTAGAATTTTTTGCAGCAGTGGCCGCTGTCATCAAATTTCTCGTAGAGGTTACGTTGGCTTCATACAGCATTTCCCATGTCTGTGCACGTGTCATTGCACCTAAATGGTAGACAAAATCTACTCCTTGCAGAGCTTGTTCAATCAGCGCGGAATCGCTGAGGCTGCCGCGGATATGCACGACATCAAGTCCTGTCAGCCATTTCGGTTCAGAACGGACCAGGCAACGAATTTCCGAATAACCTCGCTGGAGTAATGCCTCAACCAGGTGACTGCCGACAAAGCCGGTTCCTCCCGTCACAAATGCAATCTTATTCATCACGGCACCTTTTTTTCAAGTAAAATAACGTTTTCAAGATGATGGGTCTGGGGAAATAGGTCAATAGGTTGTGCAACAATTGGATCGTACGTCTTTGAGAGGATCAGTAGATCACGGGCCTGGGATTGAATATTGCAACTCACGTACACGATCTTGTGAGCGTTTAATCTAGATACCTGTACGGCTACCTTTGGGTGCATACCTGCTCGCGGAGG
Source organism: Rhodothermales bacterium (assembly GCA_965116685.1). GTDB lineage: Bacteria > Bacteroidota > Rhodothermia > Rhodothermales > Bin80 > Bin80. Next base: position 2,833,810 of record OZ220707.1, read on the forward strand.
ATCAAGCACGACAACATCGGGGTCCCCGTGCTCAGCAATGAAGTCCGGCTTTAAGAGCCGCAGCATGTCCCCACTGATGAAGGTAGTGTTCTGGATTCCATTCAGAGCTGCGTTGCTTCTTGCGTTCAGGATGGCATCTTCAATCAGTTCAATGCCAGTCACATGTGCGGCAGATTTAGCAAGGGATAATGCGATCGTTCCAGTGCCACAGTACAGGTCGTATACGTGTTCTTTTTTCGTCACTCCGGCGAGATCCCGTACGACGTTCACCAGTTGTTCTGCCTGAAGGGTATTGGTCTGAAAGAATGCGCCAGGTGCAATCTCGAAGGTAAGTTCACCAATACGCTCTCGAAGGATGCCGGGGCCGTAGATGGTCTCGGTTCGTTCTCCGAAGGCGGTCTGAGCAAGGGTTGAATTGAGGGTATTTACCAGCGTAGTCACGTACGAATGCTCCTCTTTGAGGTAGGCTTCAAGGCAGGACATGCGTTCTGCATTATACTCGGAAGTAATCAAATTCACCATAAAATCCGGCATATGTGCAGACTGGCGGATGACAAGGTGTCGTAAAAATCCTTCCTTGTTCCGCCAGTTCCAGGGGCTCCAATGATGTTGCTTTGATAGGACTCGAATCCCGTTGACCACTGCCGTGCTACGTTCACCTTGGAGGTGACATTGGTGAATGTCTAGGATTTTGGCGAATACGTTTGGTGGATGCAGGCCGAGCGCAAACGAGGTGTCAAATATTTCTCCAGAATCAATCTCCTCTCTGGAGAGCCATCGGTAGGGGGAGAAAGAGAACTCCATTTTATTTCGGTAACCATAGGTTGCGGCCGCTTTCAGTGGTCTGCGAATCTCTAGGTTTGGCAGGTTAGCGATGCGTGTCATTGCCTCGCGGACCAGTTGATATTTATCTTCAAGCTGCTGTGTGTAGGAAGTCGTCTGAAGGGTGCAGCCGCCACAGCTTCCAAAATATTCACAAGGTGGCTGAACCCGGTTTGGGGAAGGTTCCAACACAGTCAGAAGCTGCGCCTCCGCGAACTTTTTGCGCTGTTTTACCACTTTGGCCCGCACACGCTCACCTGCTAGGGTATGGGGGACAAACACCACCTGACCGTTATGGTATGCGAGACATTTCCCCCGGTCTGCCATTTTTTCCATCACCAATTCCACAACATCCCCGCGTCGCAGTGGACGCTTCGACGGTGTACCCGCTTCTATGGATAGATCAAAAGGCATGACCAAGACGGAAATAGCCTACCCAATCATTTAGGCCTGAGGGGAATAATCCTGCGTCTGGGCGCGTGGGATCATGGACTTGAACCGCCATATCCAGACGAGCAACCAGATACGCCCATGAAACCCGGACACCAACTCCCCAGCCCATGCCCGTTTCCTGCAGTAGGTTTTCGAAAACGAGACGTCCTGTCGGTTGTCCTGGGGCCATCTCATTAAATCCGGGGTTACGTGAACCGAACCATACATTGCCCGCATCCGTAAAGGTGGCCAGGATCCAGTCCGCTCCCAAGCGATCTCGGATTATGGTCTGGCGTAACTCCAAACTGGCTTCCAGTTTGATGTCCCCTCCCAGGAGATTCGTTTCCCGTTGATTATTGGACAACTGGCTGAAGCTGGCCGCTCCTGGTCCTAATTGCCGGAGTCCCCATCCCCGTACGCTTGATGCGCCACCACTGTAGAAGCGGTGCGTAAATGGTACAACAGTGGCTTTTCCGATGGGATGGACCCAGCCGCCGAAGAATTTTGTGGCCAGAACCGTACGACTACTCAGGCGATAGTATCGTCGAAAGCTGCTTGTGAATCGCACATACTGACGATAATAGGCTTCGGAATTACTGTCCATAAAAGAGAAAAGACGTAAGCTCTGCTCCAGCGTGTCTGGAGTAAATATGTAACGATCCAGGAAATAGGGAAGCATTCCCCCCAGCTCAATACTGGCTTCATAGCTATATCCTTCATCTCTGCGAAGTAGATTGACCTGTTCAGACCGAAAAGTGTAACGGATTGCGTTGTTGATTTGAGGTTGAGTATAGTCTTCCAGGATTTGAGCACGTTGGACAGGATCAATGATCTGGGATCTTCCTTCGGTACCCAATACCCGGCTGAGAAATCTGGATTCAAAGCCGCGCAACGTATCCGGCTGGCTCAAGCTCAGGTCCATTAGATCAATGAACGAAGTGATACTTGGGTTATGTTGCAGTTCGAATCGAATACGTGTTGCGATGCGCCCGCGTATAATCAGACTTAAATCTTCGCGGCGAGCCGTAAGATAGCTGAATGTAAACCGGGTTCGGGTCTGAAACAGGTCTAGATCCAGATGGTGGAACGGGGCAATCAGGTAGGGGAGGCTCACGGTTGCGGAGAATTCTGCCAGTGTGGATGAAAGGAAGGTCGTATCTATATCTGCTGCAATGGAACCCGTCGTGCTTAGGCTGAGCACCTCTCCGCCACCAAACATGTTGGCATTTTTATACGTGAGCCCCAGTCCACCACCCAATTCATTCTCAACGCCTCCCAATGCATCGTTACTCTGTCGAATAAAGGTCGAAAACAAAAATTGATGGCGTGGCCGTGTTCGAACGGTGATCTGATGGGGGAGCACCTGATCAACGGGGGCTTGAGAAACAATGTCGGTGAACGCGAACACCCCTGTAGCTTCCAAATGTCGTTTGGTTGCCAAGATTTCCGATTGGTTGTACCAAGTACCGGGTTGTATATCGAGTGCTTTGAGTAAAAGTGAACTCTTGATACGGCGATCTCCCTGAATTTTGGAAATCACAAGTCTGGACGTATCTCTATTGGTGAAGAAGGTATCCATCCGTACAGGTGCATCGGATTCAGGGCCTTCGACCTCAAACTGTACCGTACCGTAACGGAAGCGTCTTCCGGTACGGATGCGCAGTTCGACATTGAAGGAATCCATGGTGACTGGAGTAACAATAGCGCGAATTGAATCCCGTGTAACGGCTGCAAAGCCCATATTTCGCAGCAGGGTCAAAAGTCTGCTTCGCTCTTCAAGTAATTGGTTCTCCCGGAACCGCTGTGACACGGGTTTATAATCCAGGAGCGGTTGATTGGGTAGCGGGGGGAAGAGAGAGGTTCGTACGAGTTGCTGGCGCTGTGTAAGATCCAGGCTGTCCAGTCCAGTATAGGATACGTGGTTAATCAGTGTAGCAGGCCCCTGAGCAATATTGAACGTGATGTAGGCATGGTTTCCGTCAATCTCAATCTGATAGCTGATCTCGGTTTGAAGATAACCTTCCCGCTCGAAGAACACACGAAGCTGATCCAGGTCCGTAGCAAGCACGGCTTCATCCACGATGGTACGCGGTTCTCCCAGGTTCATGAGGGCCCTACCCAGCCGTGAGCCTAGTCTACCCGCTTCTCCGATCCGGTAGAGCCAAAGCCACCAGTGTGCACCACGAAGTCCGAGAAATTCCCGGTTGGCAGCCGTACGGATATGACTTTGAAGAATTTCGTCAGGGAAGTCAGTATCTCCGACGAAGGACACCTCTGAAATATGAGGTGTGTTAGAATTAGATTGAGCGGAGGCAACTGCTGATGAGAGCCCTCCAACCAGTACTAGTAGGCATAAACTCCACCTACTCGTCCTCGAAGAAGAAATCGTCGTCGGCCGTCGGGTAATCAGGCCATACTTCATCCATGCTTTCGTAGGGTTCGCCTTCGTCCTCGAGTTCCCGGAGGTTTTCCATCACTTCGAAAGGAGCTCCCGTACGTTCGGCATAATCAATGAGCTCTTCCTGTGTAGCTGGCCAAGGAGCATCCTCGAGATAAGAGGCCAGTTCAAGTGTCCAGTATCCCATTTTGAATTTAACGTGCGCTTGTGATCCGAGTTAGAAACCGGATATTATGCAATTCAGAGGAATATGTTGTAATCCAGGGGGGAAACTGAAAAAAAATATCAATCCAATGACGGATGACTGCTGAGGTCGTGTGCCCGGTCCAAGAATTCCTGATACTGTTGCGGTGTCATACTGGGTCCCAGAAAGCGGCGAGGATCAAGAGCATTGTTATCGTGGTCACGTACTTCGTAGTGAACATGGGGAGCAACGCTCAATCCAGTATTTCCGCTTTTTGCAATTTGTTGTCCACGGACAACTTTTACGCCTTCCTTGATGTTTGGCAATACTGAGTCCAAGTGGCCGTAGAGCGTTTTATACCTAGCCTCAGGATGATCAATGAGGACGTAGCGGCCATATCCGATGTTGGAATACCCAATGTCTTCAATAACCCCTGCTCCCGTAGCGTATACCGGACTACCCTGGGGCACAGCAATGTCCAAACCGGAATGCATCCTTCGGTAATGGAGGATTGGGTGTAAACGATAGCCAAAATCAGAGGCAATACGCCCCCCTTTTGTAGGCGAAATGGCTGGAAGTTGGGCCAGGGTCTCTATTCGTTTGATTCCAAGTGCTTCGAGATACTCAAAGCTGGCAGTTTGCAGACTGACCTGTCTTTCAAGCTGATCAAGGAGTTCGGCGTGATCTCGAAGAAGTTCAGATGTTGACTTGCTGAATCCGTCAAAACGAGCATACGGATCTATACCACCAACACCCACTTGACGCACATCACTCGGGATAGAATCAGCCTGTAGAATCAGCCGGTACAATTCCCGATCTGTTTCCGAGAGGTTTTCCAACTGGTCACTCAAGTTGCTTACCCGTTGACGGGATTCGGAGAGCTCCCCCTGGAGGGCCTGATTCTCTGCCATCAAGATCCGTTCCTGCACCGAAGTTACAAGAAGACCAATGACAAACCATCCGGCGACGAACCCTACGAGCAACGCTCCGCCCCATAATAGAGGGCGGATAAAGCCGTAGGGTGCCAATACCGGCTCAAGCGTGCGCGGGTCAATACGGTATTTGCTGAACCTCATGCCATCACAAAATTTTTTTCAATAAATTAATCGACGGGCCTAAGACACTGCACTGCAACTGACAAATATACACTACAGGCTCGAAAAATAAGACCAATCCCCAGTTCTACGGACGAAATAATAGAATGATTACGTTTTCATACACGAAAATCATTTATATAGTATATAACAAAGGACTAAGGAACCTCGATTTTGTCAAGAATTTTCTGAATAATTACTTCGGCTTCCAGCTCTTCTGCCTCTGCCTCATAGGTTATGGCTACGCGGTGGCGGAGTACATCCATAGCAATTGAGCGTACATCTTCGGGAGTCACATATGCGCGATGACAAAGAAATGCATGGGCTCGTGCCGTGAGATTCAGGTTGATGGTTGCCCTGGGGGAGGCACCGTATTCGATCAGAGGCACCAGCTCAGGCAAATGAAAGGAATTGGGGTCCCGCGTGGCAATGACCAGGTCTACGATATACCGTTCGACACGCTCATCCATATAGAGATCATTCAGGACTAGTCGGGCAGACAGAATCTTTTCGGATTGAACGACCGTTTTGATTTCGGTGTCGGGGTTGGTCCGAGCCATCCGGCGCATGATTTCCATCTCCTCCTCGTGGGAGGGGTAGCCGACCTTGATCTTCAACATGAAGCGGTCAACCTGCGCCTCAGGCAAGGGGTAGGTTCCTTCCTGTTCAATGGGGTTCTGTGTTGCAAGCACCAGAAACGGTTCCTCAAGCGGGAAGGTCGTTTCCCCAATTGTAATTTGCCGCTCCTGCATACTTTCCAGCAAAGCACTCTGAACCTTTGCCGGAGAACGGTTCACCTCATCCGCAAGGACCATATTTGCAAACAACGGTCCTTTTTTGATGGAGAAGTCTCCGGTCTGTTGATTGTAGATCAGCGTACCTAAAAGGTCGGCGGGAAGGAGATCTGGGGTAAATTGAATGCGCCGAAATTGCCCACCAATGGACCGGGCAAGGGTACTCACAGTCAAGGTCTTTGCCAGTCCAGGAACTCCTTCCAGCAATACGTGCCCCGAGGCGAGCAGCCCGATCATCAGGCGTTCAACCATATAGTCTTGTCCGACGACGACACGTCCGATCTCTTCACGCAGATCGTCTACAAAAGCACTCTCAACACGAATACGTTCGCTAACCTGAGCAAGATCAAAATTGGCCATGAAGTAGTGGTTTAGTCAAGCATCGGCGAACTTACGCGATCTTAAGCATCATGTTCATCTGGCAGCCCGTTGATAAAGTACTTTTTGGGGATCGTGTCTCCAAATTATCACCCATGCCTGCGTAGGCTCTCTTTTTTATCAGTTTGAGGATCAAGGATATCCAAGAGCGCCCCAAGTGCCGTGAGACCGCTGCACATGTTCATATCGGCCATGTTTTGCTACAAAAAGCAAAACATGGTGAGTCAGGCCTTTGCCAGTGCCAATTGGACAGACCGATTCTCTTGGAAGGGCGCTTGGCTTCCCCACACCACAGTGCGTTCGTATTATAAAGACTCAGGTTCAATGCCGCCCTTTGCAAGACCATCCGCATAAAACTCCTAACAGGCTTCCTCCACAAACGAATTAAATCTCTCTAAGCCCAACTTCACATTTTGTAGTGATATAAAAATACGGACTTCTGACATTCCCATTTTGGGAGCATTTTTTTTGACCATCTACTCTGGATTGACCGAGTCGGGTTTAGGGTGGTTTCATCTCTTGTTTTTTCTCTTGATCGAAGGACCTATTTGTCCAGAACTCTCCCGACCAGAGACAGGGATCGTGTCTCCATCTGGCGTTTCTTTTCCCACCTGTAAGCGACTGGATTCCATTTATGAGTCGGGGCTTTGAAGGAGTTTTCGGTGTATCGGAGAGAACCTGTTTGGTCCGGGTCGCATCGGGATCATAATGGAATCCCAGGATTTCGAAGACCTGCTCCAATAACGGCGTCAGGCGCTGATCCACCTCCAGAATCAATGCGCGCGTTTGGCTCATGGGCAACCTGGTGGTGATCCGTTTGACCTCATTGAGCTCATTGCGGATCGTATCCCAGCTGGCATGGATCCCCGCTTTTTTGAGTTTGCTGCGAACCAGATGCGCCACATGATAGGCCAGCACCGTGATGAATAAATGTCCCTCAATTCGTTCATCGTTACTGTGATAGAGGGGCCGTAATCCCAGATCCGACTTCATCGCCCGGAAGGTGTTTTCAATCTCTGTGAGCCGCCAGTAGGTCCGTGCCACCTTTTCCAGGGACCAGTCCACATGACTGTGGCGCAGAACATATCCACCGGCGGCCGACCACCGGTCTCGATGCACTTCCCGCTGGGTAAAGGTCACACGCTCGGCATGGTTCGTTTCCTCTTTTTTCGTGATCTCTACCTCGTACCGATGACTCACTTTCTTGTGTTTTTCTTGCAGCCGACCGGCCTTGCGAACGACCTTTTCATACGTTTTGAGACAGTTCGGCTTGGAAAGCCCTTCATGCGGCTTGGTCAGTGCCTCTTCATATTTCGTACATTTCGAGGCAAGGATCTGCTCCTCGGTAGCCTGCCGGGCTGCGCTGTGTACATACACGAATCGCTCCGGGGCTTTGAGCTCTTCCGATTCCCCTTGCTGCGCGTCCTCGTCCAGCAACTCCCAAGCCCGGATTTTAACGCCACCCGCCGTCTCAAACTCCTCCTGCGGCGCCTGGGTGGGCACTGCGGGGGAGGTTGTCCGCTGAACGCAGATCCAATTCATCTTCTTCTCTTTCAGGTATGCAAGGTTCTGCTCGGTTGCAATGCCCGCATCCATAATGACCGTCGGCGTTTCATCACTCAAGTTTTCAATGGCCTGCCGGAGGGTTCCGGGTTCACTCACGTTGCCCGGCAAAATCTCCATATTGCGCGGGAAGCCCGAGGCGTCCAGGGTCAAGGCCAGCGAGACCAGAGGACAATCATCGCGCTTCTGCTTGCTATGTCCATATCGTAATAACTCTCCCTTTTCCGTACCATGGTAAAACACGTTGGTCAGGTCATAAAAAATGATCGTCTCATGATCATCAAAGAATCCCTTGGTATTCCCATAGAGCTAATCCATGATCTCATGACGATGTTTGCATAACCAGTCAGAGGTCTCATACAATGTATTGAGACACGGCATCTTTGTAGAAAGGAGTTCCAGGATACTGGACGTGTTGGCCATCCAGTGATGGGTCGCCCGCTCACTGCCGGGATGGAGCATGCGCCCGACCATGACGGCACAGGCAAGATGGACATGATTTTCCGGGACATTGAGCTGCCGCAGAATTTCGGGGAGTTTCAACTGCTGGATCGCTTCCATCGCCAGACGCTCGCCCGCCACCGTGCGGGAGCCGGTATGTTCGATTTGATCGGGAAATACCTTGATGGACTCCACCGGGGGTTTGGCATAGATGTCAAATCCTTGCTTCAAGAGTCGGGTCACGAGGTCATCCACGGCATGCTGGAAGTCTTGGTCTTTTTCCGCAAAGGCCACGGTGGGTTGTCCTTTGAGTCGGGCAACGACCTCTCGGATCAGTTCGGGCCAATCGGATTTGGGGATCGAAAACTCCTGTCCGAGATTGAGGAGGGTTTTGTGTCGGCAGACGCCTTTGATGCGTTGAGATTGAAGCAGGAGAATGGTGCGGCGCTCTTGGCCATTTTTTCGAGTGTAGCGGTTGGCACGGATAAACATAATGGGATGCGCAATGGTGTAGGGAATTGGAACGGGGCATGGGGTCGCAGGTTCCAATCACTAAAACAATCACTACAATGGGGTTTTCCGTAAAACTCCACACAAAATGGTGCCAAAATGGCACAAAATTGGGCCGAGATGACGAAAAACAGGCCAAAAACGGTCAATATTGAGCCGTTTTGAGGAAAATGAACTCTGATTTTACTCCGAAATCAGTAACTTTTTGGGGCTTCCCCTTTTTAAGTGGGTTGGAGTCAGAACCGAGATGAACCACGATGCGATTGAATAGATTCGGAATGGATTTCTTTATTTATTTATTTTGGGTCTGTTTTTGGAGTTCAAATCAAATATTTCATTCACCATGAGTGTACGTATTCAAGATATCAATCGATTGTTAGGGATTCAGTCTCCGTGGGAAGTCTCGGAGATCAAGCAAGATGATGCAACGCAGCTGGCTGAGATCCATGTGATTTGTTCGGAGGGTTCGGTACTTCGCTGTCCTGAATGTAACAAAGTTTGTCCTGGCTACGACCATCGTCTTCGGAAATGGCGTCATACGGATATCTGCGAGTATCAGACGAGTGTGGTTGCGAAAGTTCCTCGGGTGGAGTGTTCGGAGCATGGAATCAAGACGGTTTCGGTGCCCTGGGCGGATGAGCGCGTGCGTTTTACGACGGCATTTGAAGCGAAGGTCATTCACTGGTTGCTGAATACCACCAGTATTTCAACGGTGGCCTCCAGGATGGGAGTCAGTTGGACGATGATTGCCAACATTATGGAGCGTGCGGTAAATCGGGGACTGGACCGCAGAAAAGACGAACCCATTGCCCATATCTGTGTCGATGAGACCTCTTATAAGAAAGGGCACAATTACATTACTGTGGTGTCCAATCCAGACACGGCCACCGTGCTGTATGTCGGGGAGGGTCGGACAATGGCCAGTTTGAACGGGTATTATGGTGGACGTTCTGCGGAGCAGTTGGACGCCATTGAAAGCGTCAGTATGGATATGTGGCCCGCGTATATCAGTGCCACGAAATTGTGGGTCCCCGGCGCGGACAAAAAGATTGCATTTGATCGCTTTCATGTGGCGAAATACATTGGAGATGCCGTGGATAAAGTCCGTCGGCAGGAGAACCGGGAATTGCGGAAACAAGACATCTACGATCTCACTGGAACCAAGTATGATTGGCTGACCAATCCGAAGAATATGTCGACGCGGCAAAAGAAACGATTCAACCAGTTAAAGACCAGTTCGCTGAAAACAGCTCGTGCGTGGGCCATCAAGGAATTGTCCCAGAAGTTATGGCATTATGTCCATCCCACGTGGGCACTCAAAGGATGGAAACGATGGTTCTCCTGGGCCATGCGTTGCCAACTGGAACCGATGAAAAAAGCGGCGAAAACCATCAAGAATCATTTGTGGGGGATGATCAATGCAGTGGTCTTAAAGGTCAGCAATGGCCCCGCCGAGAGCATCAACAGTCGCATCAAATCCGTCAAAATTCGTGCGCGCGGCTTCCGTAACCAAAAGCGGTTTGCCAATGCAATTTACTTCTATCTCGGCGGACTGGATTTGTATCCAGTAGGCTTCCAAAATCATACTACCCACACGTAAAAGCGAAGAGCCAACTTTTTAGGGCAAAATGTGAAGATGGGTAAGGTAAATTTCCTTCCAATTTAGGCTAACAAAAAATTATGTGGGGATGCGTTAAATTTAGTGGAAGTTAGGGATTCACTTATAACTCCTAACCGATTGCGGGGGATGCGTCAAACTTAGTGGAAGTTAGGATGAAGTTGTAAGGTTCTACCATTGTACTGATTTTTGGTTTTGCCATGTCGATCCAGTGTTCGGAGGAACGCTTCCCAATTTGAATCTTGCGGGATGGGGTTCAGGGATCGTTGTTCAATGTCCAGACACGCGGCCGCAATCCATCGTTGGCGCTGATCCGAGTTGGTCCACCGCGTGACTCTGCGAGTCGTATGTGCCAGTCGACTGTTCACACTCTCAATGTAGTCGATTCTTTTCGTTGCGTATCCGCCGAAGTTGCCAACGGCGACCACTTCGTTTTGGAGAACCACCCGTGTGGTGTCATGCCACAGAAATTTGGGATAGAAATTGCGTACATGGGAGCGCCAGGCTAACTGGCAAAATGTAACGAACGCCAGGCTAACTGGCATAAGTGTAGCAGGTGCAAGTCCTGCAGTATGAAGTTTAACCAAAACACATATTTCCGCGAGCCGTGCGTTGTGATCCGTGAGGGTCCCGATGAAGTGTCGGCAGCGGTGCGTGTGGCCGGAGCTATTGAGCAACGAAATATGCATTATCTGGGTCGTCGAGGCTGTGTTACAGGTCGAAGGCACCATGTAGGTCATCGTTATGGTGAGAGGATCTACAGGCCCACGGTGTCCAGGAACTCAGGGACGCACGTACGCACTTTGCCGGGACCTGGGAGGTCTCCATCTTGCCCTGTAGTCGTACGGGGCCGCTTAGAGAAGGCGGAAGACGCCGAAGCCTAAGATGCACGAGATGGAGAAGTCAGATAGAGGCATAGTAGTGAGGAAGACCGCGAACAAGGAGCCATCCGCGGAGCGGTCGGAGCGAAGGCCTCTACCCGAGGGGAATCCGCAAGATCCCACCACACACCATGCGCAGAAATGGGCGCGTGTGCACCAGGGGATTGAGCGGATACGGGAAGTCGTACAACGGAACCCGAAGTTTACAACGCTCTTGCACCACATCAGCGTGGAATCACTGACGGCGGCGTTTTTCGCATTAAAGCGAGAAGCGTCCCCTGGGGTGGACAACGTGACGTGGGAGGAGTATAGCGTGGACTTGGACCGCAACCTTGCGGATCTCTGCACACGCGTACACCGTGGATCGTTTCGAGCGACCCCCAGCAGGCGGGTGAATATACCGAAGCCTGATGGAGGCACACGACCGCTTGGGATCGCAGCGCTGGAGGACAAGATCGTCCAGACCGCGATGGTAAAATGTATCTTAGAGCCCATTTATGAAAATGAGTTCTGCGGGTTCAGCTATGGATTCAGGCCGGGGCGCAGTGCCCATGATGGACTGGATGCCGTCGCGTATGTGATCGAACGCCGGAGGGTCAACTATGTGGTGGATGCGGACATTCGGAAATTCTTTGACATGGTGGATCAGGAGTGGTTACTCCGCTTCCTGGAACACCGGATTGCAGATCAACGGGTGCTCCGACTCATCACAAAATTTCTGAAGGCGGGGGTGATGGAGGATGGGAACTGGCAGGAAAGTAGGCGAGGCACGCCGCAAGGCGCGGTGATCTCTCCGATTCTGGCCAACATCTACCTTCATTACGTGCTGGACTTATGGTTTGAGTCCCAGCGCAAATCACGCAAGATCGGTGGAGAGTCGTATATCGTTCGTTATGCGGACGATTTTGTGGAAAGTATAAGGAGGAGGCGGAGAAGTTTCTACGTGCATTGCGGGCCCGACTGGAGAAATTCGGATTGAGTCTGCATCCAGACAAAACGCGACTGATCGAATTTGGTCGCAACGCGATGGAGCACCGTAGAAAACGGGGAGACGGCAAGCCGAAGACCTTTGACTTTCTGGGATTTACACATTACTGTCGTAAAACCCGTAAGGGGTCATTTGGGCTGGGCCGTAAGCCAATCGCGAAGCGCATGGTGCGCTTCATAAAACGAATTCGTAGGGAGCTATGGCGCCGGATGCACGAAAGCGTGCATGATACGGGCCTATGGCTTGGCCAAGTTCTTAATGGATGGCTGAATTACTATGCCGTACCATGGAGTTATCGGTACCTATGGAGATGTTTTAAGTGCTTGAAATGGGTATGGCTGTGTATCCTACGTCGACGATCCCAGAAGGATCGGACCACATGGGAGCAGTTGGATATCCTCATTGAGCGCTATTGGCCGAAGCTGAACATACGACACGACTGGCCGGCGAGACGATTTTCCGTCAAGCACGCGAGTGTAACCCAAGGGAGGAGCCGGATGCGTTAACGCGCACGTCCGGATCTGTGCGGGGGGCCCGAGGAAACTCGGGTCCCTACCGCGATGGGTGCAAGTCCCGTAGTATGAAGATGCAACCAATCACATACTTCCTCGAGCCGTGCGTTGTGCCCCGCGAGGGTCACGACGAAGCGTCGGTAGAGGTGCGTGTGGCCGGAGCTATTGAGCATCGAAATCGTTATCGTCTGGGTCGCCGAGGCTGTCCAAGTGGTCGAAGGCAACATGTATGTCACCGCCATGGCGAGGCGGCATACAGGCCCACGGTGTCTAAGAACTCAGGGACATATGTACGCATTTTGTCGGGACCTGTGAGGGCTCTATCCTGTCCTAAACGCAGAGTTGGGATCGCGCAGGGAAGGCGGAAGACGCCGAAGCCTGCGATGCACGGGATGGAGCAGTCAGATGGGGACATAGTAGAGAAGAAGGCGGCGAACAAGGGGCGACCTGCGGAGTCGCTGGAGCGAAGGTCCCCACCCAAGGGGAAGCTGGGAGATCCGGGCTCACGCCATACACAGAGATGGATCAGTGAGTTTATGGGATCAATCGGCTACGGCAATTCTGCCGTTATGCACGCCGGTGCGACCCGAGGGAGGAGCCGGATGCGTTAACGCGCACGTCCAGATCTGTGCGGGGGGCCCGGAGCAATCCGGGTCCCTACCGCGATACCTGGTTCAAGTATCCGTAGAAATAATCAAATCCCTGACGGTTTGGTATGTCTGGAGAGCCAGCCTTCCCCAGTACCCATTTACCAACGAGGCCTGTCGCATATCCAGACTCCTGAAGCACTTCGGCCACAGTTACGTCTTCGTCCTCCAAGGGAAGTTATGCGTTTCCGCAAATTTGGCAGTGACCGCTGTGAAGGCCGGTCAATATCTCATGGACGACCTGATAGCGTACCCGGCCAGACGGACCTGAAGCCCGGACGGTGGGCGTTGTTTCAGGCTCAAGAAGGTTTGCGAGCCAGAAAACAGTACAGCGGCGTAAATGTACCCGTCTTGCCGCCTGCAACCCATGCCTCCGCGGTTTGATCAAGGAGCCGAACGACTTCCGCCGAGCCATTCGGGAAGAGCCGTAGAAGCTCAGCCAGCTTCAATCCCGCGATGAGCATCTTGCGGCCCCACGGAAGCCTGATCAAGGCGTTTCCCAAGGTCCCGTGGCGACTCTCCATGGGTTGATACCAAGGTGTCGATGGTCCCTCCTGGACGTTCCAGTCCCTTCCCTCAATGACTTGAAACCCAGAGCGGCTTAGCGCGCGATTCACTTCCCCAAACGTGGCGATGTCATGCAGCGCGACACCGCGCATGAGATCCTGCTTGACGGCACGGTGTCGACCGTCGTTCGGATCGAACCGGTCCGTCAGACACATTTCCTGCCCCCAAAACAGGGCACCCGGTTTCAGCACGCGGAATATTTCCGCGAAGGCGCGTTGCTTGTCCTGCGCATGGCACGTTGACTCGATGGCGTAACCCCGGTCGAAGGTGCCGTCCTCGATGGCGCTCATGTCCATGAAGCTGCACTTCTTCAAGTCCACCAAGTGGTCGAGTCCGGCCTCGGCATTCAACTTCTTCGTTTGCGCAAGCTGGGTCTCATTGATATTGATCCCCATGACCCTGGCGCCGGTTTCGCGGACGACGCGGCGCATTGGGCCGCCGACCCCGCAACCCACATCAATCACCATCATGCCCTGTTCCAACTCCAGCTTGGCGATCATCGCGCGCTGGTGCCGGATCTTGGACTCCTCCAGACTTTCATGAGGCGTAAGGGGCGCGAAATGCAGGGATTCGCCCCAACTCCAAACCATGAATCCGTTGCTGAGCTCGTAGTATTCCCCGACCGTTTCCGCGTGGTCGTAGCCACCAGCGATTCCGGCCTCCCGCACCGCCCGGTCGACCCAGCCGTTGAAGTGTCGCACGCGACGCCCGATGCCGCCGTACGCATCCCTCGGTGATTTCGACAACTCGTCCAGCCGCATTTGGTGGCGCCTCAAGCGGGCAATTCGCGCCGCTTGCTCCAAGATGCGGAACTTCAGCTTCTTGCTCGGCTTCATCGACGGGAACGGATTGCCGCAAGCGTCCGCGCGTACTTCTGCATATTCATATCACATTGCCCATTAGTGAGATTATTTTGCCCACCTGGCTGGGAGGTTTTTAGAACTTAGATTTTACAGATTTTATATCTGTTTTTGGGTTATTTCGCTTACACTTGAGCCTCTTGCAAAACCTACCCCCATGAATTGAATTTTTATTGGGAATAAGCACCTGTTACAGGCTACAATTTGCATTCTTTTTTGTTCCCAAGTGAGCATAAGATGGCAAAATAGGCGTTTGGGATTAAGTCACCACCGATTTGCCCCCCAATGACGTCTTCATCTGGCGAATTTTGGCCACGGTCCGTGCGAATTTCCCCCACCAATCCTACGGTCTGATCTCTCAGACCCCCATCTTCTGTTCACGAACCCCGAGTGATCCAGTTTATTGGATTATTCGGAGCATTTGGTCCACCGTGAGCACTAAAACTCCGAACATCAGGTGACACATCACCTTCTCGTGCCCACGCACCCGAAGATTTCGTCCTCCAAACTCGTCCTTGAGTCGACCAAAGGCCCGCTCCACCGTGGAACGTTCCCGGTAGCGGACGCGCTCAGCAGGAACGAACCCGGCGTTGCGGCGCGCCTTTTGCTCCCGTTCATGCGCCGCCTTTTGCTTGCGCGGATTCGTATCAATGATCGGGACACGCCCCGAGTTTTCACTCTGTGCGTACACCTCTTTCGCGTCATATGCACTGTCCATGAGATCATAACAATGGGTCACCCGCTGCTCCGTCATTCTTGCGAATGGAATTGCCACCTGACTATCATGCACAGACGCAGAAGTCACCACACAGCTAATCGGAATCCCACCGTCCGCCGTATCCATGTGCAGCTTAAATCCCGTCCATTTGTGCGTATGTCCCTTCGCATTGCGTTTGCATCCCACCGTACAGTCTTTTGGGAGGTCCTCCAACATCTCGTCTATCTCCATGGTAAGCTGTTTTTCCAGGCGGCGGCGTTCCTGCTTTGGACGTTCTTCCCCCTTCTTTGGACGCCCACGCTTGCGTTTCTTCGGAGCCGATTCCGCCTCTTTTTTCTTCGGAACGGGCTTCTGCCTGGCCTCAATCGCCGTTGAATCCCGCGAAATATGCCCAACCAGCTCCCCCTCGTATCCTTTCTTGATCAACGCCACATGAATCCGGTTCGGTAACTGCATCTGGGAAAACTCCTTGAATGCACGCGAGAACGTGGATTCACTTGGCACATCCTGATCACTGGACCAACCACAAATAGACCGAAGTACCTTGTCCATTAGAAGCCGTTCTCGTAACCCAGACGTCGTTGGGATATTCAAAACCATCTTCGCGATAAACGTCCGAGCAAGGGTCACACGATGCGCCGGCGGGCGTCCTCCATACCGGCCCCTCACTGTACCGCGTAGATGGTCCTCTACACACACCATCTCCAGCACCAGCACCAGTGTCTGGTACCGCTTGGGTAACGAACCCATTTGCGTTTCCAGCCAGGGAAACAGTTCCTGTTGGCAGGTGATAACTGAACTTCCCCCCTGGTGTAGTATAGCAGGTTCCAATAACGGGTGATATGTATTATTTTAGGTTACATTTTGTTATAATCGTAGGACAGATAGCCACGAAGAAGGATCCTTGAGCAATTGCGACGGCTGATCAATCTGGTGTACGCATGCTAGGCCATAGGCCATAATGCTCAATATTTGAATTCGTCGGAGCTGCCATAATCTTGCGACTCGGGCTCGCGGTAATCGCTACCGAAAAGTTTGCACATGGGCTCTCCATCTTTGCTTGGGGATCCTTCTGCGTGGCTATTCTGTCGTATTGATAGTTCATGCAGTCTGAACGGGGGATTGCATGGCCTCCCATAGAAAGCCGCCCAGTTCGCGGGCAAGTGCAACCACCGCGACTTTGGGCGGCTTTCGTTGGGTCAGTGCTTGATATCGTTGGTGTAAACGTTTTTGTGCTCGCTGGCTAATGGCCACGGTTCGGGCACTGCATTGCTTCTGCCGTTCAGCAAGGGATACACTGATCCGGGGATAGTGTATGTATTTCCAGGCTGCACTCACCAAGGCTTTCCGCGCATGAACATTTCCGGTCTTGGTGATCGAACCAGACCGAACGGTGTTCCCCGATGAACGCTGAGATGGAATCAGTCCCAGATAGGCCATCAGGGCGGTCGGTTTTTCAAACCGCCGAAAGTCACCGATCTCGCAGACCAGTTGCATGGCCGTAATCCGTCCAATGCCGCGAAAGCCTTGCAGAATCCGGATCGGTTCCTGAAACCTGATGGACTCGGACGCAGTCCGTATCTGCTGTTCCACCTCCCGAACCCGTGACTGGATATAGGTAATATCCGCCAGGTTTCCCTGTAATACCTGCGCGTCGTTGGGCTGATCCAGTTCGACCTTATTGATCCAAACCATAAACTTTTGCGTCCAGTTGCCTCCTGCATTATAGCTGTGTCCACGGCCATGCAAAAAATGAATGACTTGCATTTTGGATCGGTGGAGATTCTTCATCAGCGCTTCACGACTCCTGACCAGACTCCGGACAGATCTCAATTCCGAATCCAGAATAAAACATTCGCTCAAAAGACCCGCCGCAAAGTACTCGGCCAGCTTCCTGGCATCGCGCCGGTCTGTTTTAATTCGATCCCCTGTGCGCCGAGGAATAGAACCCGGCGCAATGATGGCACAATCAACGCCCAGGGCAGTCAGCGCTTCGTAGAGGGCCGTGCCGCAAAAAGACGCTTCGTAGCAACAACGGAAATCATCGTATTTAGACCGCATTGATGCCACAAATTGGGACAGACGTTCCGGCTTTTGTGCGGAAAACTCCCGCTCATCACAGAAACGCCGCAGATCCGCATCATAAACGCACGATGCAATCGTGGCACGGTGAACGTCCAGTCCGATAAAGTAACGCGTCCGAGAAGAAGGGGGTGGGGATAGCATAGTAATTGAAGGTTAGGTTCAACAGAAGGATAAGGCCCGGCTGAGGAACCTGCTATGCTATTATATCTTACGAAGAGGCTCAAGATTGTACTTCGAAATATAAATTTCCATGCGAACACTTATATTCTTTTTTATTTGATCGTTTAATAGGCTGACTATTTATTACGGTCGAATCGGTTTTTCTTTTGTAAATCGCGTAATTCATATCTGTGAGGTTATGATTAATCAAATTCCAGCATTTCCTGAAGGTTGGTATTTCGTGGCTATCCGCAAGAATTTACTCAGAAAGAAGTTGATCAGAAAGACCTGGATGGGCGAAGAAATCATTATTTGGTGCAATGATGAAGGTGATGTCTGTGTAGCTGATGCATTCTGCCCACACTTGGGTGCAGAGCTAGGCCCTGACTCTGGGGGAATGGTGCGAAACGGTTGCCTGGTATGTCCTTTTCATGGATTTGAGTTTGAAGTCAGTGGCAAATGTGTCTCCACTCCTTTCGCTCCACCACCCAAGACGGCGAAGCTAGATGTTTATGAGACGAGGGAGATTGATGGGATGATCTTTGCCTGGTGGGGGATTGATGGACGTCCTCCACAATGGAGTCTTCCAGAGGATACAGATACTAAGGACAATTGGAGTGATTTTGCATTTGAAACGCTTCAATTTCCTGGGCACCCTCAGGAAACGACGGAGAACTCGGTAGATTTGGCTCACTTACGATATGTACATGGCTTTGAGAATGTGCAACGAATGGAGCCGCTGATCATTGAGGGCCATTATCTTCGAAGTCACTTTGAACTCATTCGAACTCAGAATGTGGGTGGAATGAAGATCTGTCTTGATATTCGTGCAAGAGCAGAGATCTATGGGCTTGGGGTCTCTGCTGTGAATATTCACGAGAGATCCATTGATATGCACATAAAGTTTTAGGTTCTATCACAATTTGTGTGGAATGATTGAATTTGGGTAAACCAAAACTAACGTTTTCATGCAAAAAACCACGATAGATTTCATCATGCGGTACACTTTGGGACTCAGCTCTGACTGGCAGGTTGACAAGGTGCTGATGAATACGGAGGATCAACGTATAGATGTCTACCTGTCGCACTCGGGGAAGAACCTTGTTTGTCCAGAGACGGTGGAGAGAGGGACGTTGTACGATCACCGTAAAGAGCGATCTTGGCGTCACTTGGACTGGTTTCAATGCAAGTGTTTTATTCATTGTCGGGTTCCCCGGATCCAGTCTTCGGTGGGGATCAAGACGATTCAGATTCCCTGGGCGGATGCATCAAGTCGTGTGACGTATTCGTTTGAGTGCTGGGCGATTGATTTGCTTAAGGCGACGAAGAACCAGACCAAAACGGCGAAGCTGCTACGGTGCGGATTTAACCAACTCAACCGGATCATGCGTCGCAGTGTTGAGCGGGGTCTTCAACGGCGATCTCTGAAGGAGATTCACCATGTGGGCATAGATGAGAAGGCCCTGAAGCGGAATCATGTGTATGCAACGATCGTGAGTGATTCTGTGCGTGGAGTGGTCATTGATGTGGGCGAGGGGCGGACCAAAAAAGGCACCATCGCACTGTTAGAGCGCATTTTTGCGGAAATCAAGGGCGTTGTGGAAACGATCACGACCGATATGTGGAAGGCCTATATCAACGCCGTTAAGACGGTATTTCCCAACGGGACACTGATTCATGATCGCTTTCACTTAATCCAGTATCTCAATAAAGCGATCAACCGGGTACGCAGGCGGGAGGTGAAGCTCCATCCCGAATTGAAAGGGACTCATTACGTGCTTTTGAAGAATGAAACCCACCGTACCCAAAAGCAAGATGAGATCTTCAAAGTCATCCAGGATGCCAACTTGGAAGTCAGTCTCGCCTGGCGATCACGCGAGGACTTTAAGGGGATCTTTGCGTGCAGCTCCTTTCCGGAAGCAAAGGCATATCTTGAACTCTGGCTCACCAGTGTTCGAGAAGCGGCTGTGAAGGAAGTCATCAAGATTGCCGAGATGTTTGAACGACATTTTGACGGCGTCTGCAACGCACTTTGTCATGAACAAACCAACGGTGTGCCACGAAAATGCATGGAGGTAAGTCAATGACGTAGCTAAAATGTATTGAACTGTGCAAGGGATGGAGGAAGGTCCTCCACAATCGCTGTACAGGCGGGGGTTGTAAACCACCCACATCTGCGGCATTTAAGAGGTGTCGTGGTGAGCGAGTTGGGAAAAGGTAGGTGTAGGAGCCTATCAGGTGTGAATCGTAGAGTCGAATGCAAATGAACCATTGATGACGTGTCGAAAAGTTTTAGATGATGGTCAAAACCGGGGTAGCGTTGGAGTTCCGGGACGAGGTTGGCGGGTGCCTGTTTACTGGCCAACTGGCCTCCGGCATAGAGATGGCGAGACTTCGATTTGGGCCCTTGTACGGAACGTGGGAACGTGTCGGGGTGATGCAAAGGGAGCGTGGCAAGCAGGCAGTACCTGTAAGTCATTGAGTACTGAGGCACTCCACACGGGCGGATCACTCCGTAGTAGTGATGAAATTCCTGTAATGGGGATGGAGCGAAGGGGGTGAACGATGCAGCAAGGAGCGAGGAAGCAACCGAGAGGGAGGACTTCAGCGCAACAAGCAAAGCCGTTTCCAGTAACCAAGCGCCAAGTTTGGGACGCGTGGAAGCGAGTGAAGGCGAATCAGGGAGGGGCAGGGATTGATGAGCAGTCTCTTGCGGACTTCGAGGAGAATCTTGCGGATAATCTCTACAAGATTTGGAATCGGATGGCATCGGGCAGTTATCATCCGAAGCCGGTGCGCCGCGTGAACATTCCGAAGCCGGGCGGAGGTATTCGTCCCTTGGGAATCCCCACGGTGGCAGATCGGGTGGCCCAGATGGTGGTTAAACAG
This sequence comes from Rhodothermales bacterium, assembly GCA_965116685.1. Classification (GTDB taxonomy): domain Bacteria; phylum Bacteroidota; class Rhodothermia; order Rhodothermales; family Bin80; genus Bin80. The sequence continues at coordinate 2,854,350 of OZ220707.1, forward strand.
GCCTTGGAGCCGGTACTGGAACGCGAGTTCCACCCGGATTCCTATGGATACCGGCCGAACAAGTCGGCTCATGATGCGCTTCGGCAGACACGAATGCGATGCTGGAAGTGGGCATGGGTACTGGACATGGATATCAAGTCGTATTTTGACACGATAGATCATGCCCTATTGATGAAAGCGGTCCGGCGTCATACGGATCAGAAGTGGGTGCTTTTGTACATAGTGCTTGGCAGAAAATAGCTGTTTTTTGAATTTCGACTCAGTAGAAATTGGGAGGTTTCCTCAATTTTCCCCTCGACATGACGAACTTTGGAGGCCCCGTGTCCATTCGGTCCCTTTCGCGTCCGTTTTTGGCTTTGTTCTTGTCGTGTTGCAATGCTATATCCGTAGATTTCGTGCAGTCTGAACGTACCTCTGCCATCCGCGTCGAACGCGCGGTCATATCTTGACTCGACTTCAGAGATCTCCTACGCTGCACGCCGTCGGCGTTTGGCACGTTTCAGTTCTTGGCTGAGAACCAGACGTCCCAACCGGTGGAGATTGGCCGCCAGGACGGCGGTAGCTACAACCCGCTCAAAGCTCTCTGGGCTCACTTCACGTACCACATCCCATCCTCGTTGGCCTAAATTATTCAGTGCAGATTCCACTGCCGAATGTCCTTTGCGTCCTTGTTTGAACGAGTCCGTTGCCTGACGTTCCTGCTCCTCTTTCGTACAGCGCCCCTTCTTCAGCGTTGCGTTGACCTCTAACAACTGATCCAATTCGTCAAACGTTTCTGGACTGTAAAACCCCCGATCCAACGAACAACTCCGAGCGTCTGGGTAGATCGCCTGCGTCGATTTAATCAAGGATACGGCCACATCCTTGTCCGTCCCGGTCCATATAATTTCGTATCCCAAGACAAATTGATGCTCATCCTCAATCATCGCAACCGGAACCCCTAACTCGCATACGACGCCGACTTTGCCTTTCTTGATCCAACACGTATGCGGTTTGAAAATAGACATCACCTTCTCCTCGGAAGGAATCGTTTCTCCCCGCAGAATGCGACGATCAATTTGGTCTGCAAATTTCGCCGCATAGGCGACCAATTCCACGATCCGAACCTTTGCACTCTGCAGCTGAGCCAGCTGTTTTGCATCCAAGCCAGAAGGTTGACCCACATGGTTCTGATCCATGGGCGACGTAAGAAATGCATCCAAATCGCGAAGCAGTTGTTCCGCTTTCTCCCGAATCTTGCAACAGTACGCCAGGTATGCTTCTACCCCCTCGTGGTTGGATTTGTACTGCCGAGCCGTGCGGATGGATTGAAATAATTTGTACGTCTCTCGCTGAAGATAGGCATGTTGCCGCCAGCCCCTAAGCCCCGACTGCTTCGATACCCGTACACACTTGCGGATCATACACCGAATCGTATCCCACATCAGACGCACATCCGTGGGAAACTCAACATTCGTCTTGACGACTTTGGAGTCTCCTCGTGTTTTCAACAGTTCTCCCTCGGTGTGCCCTACGGCTTGGTGCCCCTGTTTCACCACCAGAGCATTTATCTGCCCAAGAAGCTCCGGAGACAGGCCCGACACATTATCCTGGATGGTCTGACGGTTGTACTGCGTGTCGTCAGCATCGCTGTGTCCCATCATCTGGCGAAGGGACTTTAACCCATTGGCCAATACCGCCAGACGATCATAGTCACAGTGGATCGCTTGACGCAAGCCCGCCAATACCACGATCCTCCACAGGTCCATCCCCGGACGTCCACGATCCTTGCGGACCCCAGGATTATAGCCGGAGTCCATCAGATCAAAAAGCTGTTTACGGGTCCGAGGATTCTTGAAGATCTGTTGGACCCCATACAGATAGGCAATCACATCGTCCCGACTCTTGAGATCCAGCTCAATCTCCTCAATGGGAACGGTGCCAATCGTCATTTGAGCTTGAAAAACCTTACGCATGTGAAAAAGAGAAATGGTTGAAGATTCAACGCCCAAGTCCAAACAGGGTTAACCTTTTGCCCCCTAAAAGATGCGAAGAATTCTGCCTTAGGGGACCAGATCCCCTGTAATCTCCCCAAATCCCCCCAGAAATTACCTGAATCCTAAAAATTCGCAACCAAAACGATTCTCGAAAACTACTCCATAGACCTTGAATCAAAGATTATTGGCCATTTTTGGTATTTTCTGCCCAGCACTACATAGAGCGCTGGCTGACGGCACCGGTGATTCATCCAGACGGGAGGGAAGAGGCACGGGATGTAGGAACCCCGCAGGGCGGGGTCATCAGTCCACTGTTGGCCAATCTGTTTCTGCACTATTCGTTCGATAAATGGATGGAGCGGAATTATCCACAGATTCCATTTGAGCGGTATGCAGATGATATTGTGTGCCACTGCACGAGTGAGGCACAGGCCCGCGAACTTTGGCAAGTGCTCAAGGGGCGTTTTACGGCCTGTAACCTAACGTTACACCCGGAGAAGACCCGGATTGTATATTGCAAACAAACGGGTCGTGAAGGCACGTATGCGGACGTATCCTTTGATTTTTTGGGGTATACGTTCCGTCCCCGCAAGACAAAGGGTCGCGGGGGCAAGAACTTTCTTGGGTTCAATCCGGCGATTAGCCGGAAGGCGGCGAAAGCCATACGGGAGACCATACACAGTTGGGGGTTGGCTCGCATGAGTCCACTCTCAATGGATCAAATCGCGGGCAGGATCAATGCCGTGGTCCGTGGATGGATTACCTACTATGGTGCATTCTTCAAATCAGAACTGAGCAAGGTTCTGCTTAGCATCGACGAACATCTTATCCGGTGGATGATGCGGAAGTATAAGCGCTTCCGTGGACATTGGAGGAGGTCATGGCGATGGGTAAGGAAGATGGCACGTCAAAATTCGGGTCTATTCGTGCATTGGGCGTTTCTTTATGGTTCACCTTTGTTCAATTCCAAACGGCTGCATGGTAAGAGCCGCGTGAGTTGAGAGGCTCATGCGCGGTTCTGTGAGAGCCCGGGGGTGAAACTCCCCCGGGCTACTTGACCCAAAGCAGAACGAATCAATGGCAAAATTCAGGAGGTTAAAACCATCGGCAGAGGCTACAGAAGGTTTGAAAACTTTAGAGTTGCGATTCTTTTCTTCTGCGGAGGTCTTGACCTCTATCCACAACATTCGTGATAGATCCAAGTTTTATATGTTCTCGACGCCCGTTGATGGAAAGCATATTGATGTAGTACTGGCTACCCGGGTCAAAGAATTATGTAACCCGAAACGAGCGGTAATCGGAATGGGGTTTCTGCCGGTGAGTTTTCGGACTAGTCTTATGAACAGACTGGTTCTGTCCTATCACAAGAAAGAGGTGCTGGATGATGTCCGTATCTGGCGGAATAAGAGATATGCTACGCAGCCGAGGCTGTCGAGGTCAGATGGCGAAATCGGGAGATATAGACGGTACTGTAGGCAATTCTATCCATCATAAATCTTCAGGAACACAGGGATTCCATGCCATGTTTATTCACTGGTGAAGGAAAATAGGAATGAAGATATCTTCTTCCTAGGTCTGATGAAAAAGCGGGGCGCTATCTTCCCACGTCGTTTCTCATTCATTAGATCTTCATTCTCATGCACAAATCTCTTTACCTGGGGCTGGATGCCCACACTCGCATCTGTGTTCTGGCGGCCATGGCCACGTCAGGGCATATCGTGCCGACCAAGACCTTTTCGACTTCAGAGTCAGCGCTGATCCGTCACGTCCTGGATCTTCCTGCGCAATTCAAGTATTTGGTTTTGGAGGAATCTTCGCTGGCCAGCTGGATTGCTTCAGCGCTGCGTCCGTATGTCACGCAATTGATCGTTTGTGACCCTCGTCACAATACCCTCATCAGTCGTGGAAACAAGGATGATCATAGAGATGCCGCGGATCTGTGTCGGCTACTTCGACTGGGGGAATTGGTCGAAGTGTTTCACTCGGACGAGGATCACCGTGTAGACTTTAAGATTGGGGTGCAACAGTATTTGCGTTTTACGCGGGATCGCGCCAGTTTAAAGTCCCAAATCAAATCCAAATACCATCAGGCGGGATTGACCCATGTAGTTGGGACCCAGGTATTCTCGAAAACGCACCGTGTCTCGTATCTGAAGCAATTGCCAACGAATGCCCGGAGGTCAATGATGGAGAACTTGTACGAGCATTTGGACGCAATGGATGCTCTACAGAAAAAAGCACGTACCTCCATGATGGAGCAGGGCAAACGTTATCCGGAAATCGCCCAGTTCCAGCGCATGCCTGGCATCGGTGTGGTGGGCTCGCATGTGTTCAGTGCCTTTATTCAGACTCCACACCGGGTTGCAACCAAGCACAGGTTGTGGCGATATTGCGGGCTGGGGGTTCGTCAACGCAGCAGTGCAGGCAAGCCATTGGCGTACAATCGTCTGGACCGTTCGGGAACAGGAATCTTAAAAGCCATCAGCCATCAGTGTTGGACATCCGCCTTGCGAACGAGAGAGCCGAATGAGGTATCCTTGTTTTATGATGCCTCCCTGCGCCGCACCGGGGACCCGGTGCACGCACGGCTCAATACCCAGCGCAAAGTACTCAAGGTGCTCTGGACCATCTGGAAAAAAGATGTAGCCTACAATTCAAAAGCTTTTTATTCACCACCTGCATCCGCAGTGACCGCGTAGACATGGGGAACACCATTGTGTCTTGTAACGGTTGCTCGCGGATCTGGGTAGCCGGGATATACTCCAGCGACAATTTAGCTCCATTATGGAAACTCGACTTTTAGGGTAGCCCGGCCTTTATGCCCCATTAGACATTAGCGCCCATTGTAGGGACGCTCACAAACGAGTTTGGCAGCTGAACAGGCACCCTTTTCTTCCGTCCTGTTAATCTGCATCCAAGCAAGCCGAAGCATCACACAAATATGGATCCCCAATACAAATCTACATGATCAGCGGTTTTTTTGCAGTGTGCGCCCTCAAAATTTCACGCGTTTTGTTGCATGGCAGAGGTGTGTGTGGAACTTTCTTTTTCAAACGAGATTGTCGCGGGAAGGCTTTGGATCGGTGAAGAAAGACAGCAGTGAGGGATGAACATTCGTGACTTCGTACTGTATGTACCGAGCGCAGGCATGCATTACCATGAAGACATGCATTACCACCAATAGCCGGGTAGGTAGCAATTCTACCGGGGTTATACGCAAATCATAAGACTTGTCTGGCCAACCTAATGGAATAGAAAATGAGTACAGACGCTGCTACATTTGAAATCGGTCTTGCTGAAGAATTTGTTCTTCTGATGTTGAACGAGAAAACTGGCTACCTAGAGATCGCCCCGGGTTGGGGTTTTTCTTGTGTCATGGCGGGGACGGTCATTGCCGATCTTACACTCAGGGGGCGCATTGATACGGACTTGGAGAAGCTTTATTTGCAGGATCCAACGCCAACTGGAGATGAATTGTTGGATTTTACACTGCGGGACATCGCAAAGTCCGAGGAAAAGGGAGAAGTTCACGATGCACAGTACTGGGTTGAACGAAATGCGAGTAGAGCAGATGAGATCGTTAGTGTCACGTTAGACCGCTTGGTCGATAGGGGAATCCTTAATCGCGAGCTTGGCGGGTTTTTTGGTCTCACTAAATCGGTTGCACGGACGGGTACCTATCCCAGTGAATCGATTGCTCTCCGGGAAGTAAAGACAAGAATCTTTGAGACGGTATTCAAAGAGGGCGTCCTTCCAACTCCGAAGGATGCAATTCTGATTGCTTTGATGCACGCAGCTGAGGGTTTTAAGTTATTGCTTGAGGAGGAAGATTACGAGGACGGAATCGAGAGGATCAACTTACTTGCCAAACTGGATCTTGTGGGGCGGACGGTTGCTACTGCTGTGGAGAATAGTACCGTCCAACCCAGACGGAAGAAAAGTGGCATCAAACCCATTCCAGAAGTTCGAGTCATGGATATTCTCCGCCAGCGAGATTTTTTCAAGGGGAATATTTCAAGGGGATTGCAAGGGCTCCATGCTCAATATGGATCTGTCATGAAAATGCCCTTCAAAATGAAGGGCTTCCCTGTTTATGCTGTGATGGGAGCGGATATGAATCAATGGGTCCATAAACATTCCCGGTTTTATTTTCGTAGCAAGGAATACATCGGAGACCTTGAAAGTGAATTCGGTTCTCAAACAAGCCTGCCGGGCTCAGATGGTGCGAATCATTACAAAATTCGCAAGGCAATGAAAGGGGTATTTTCTCGCTCTGCGCTTGGGGACCGGTTATCGGAATTGTATCATTATAGCAGATCGTCCATGAAAACCTGGAAGGAAGGGGATGTTATGTCAATGACGCCTGCGCTCAGAGCTTTGGCGAGTGTCCAAGTCTCGAACATGCTTGGGGGTGTAGACTGCACTCATTTCTCCGAGGAACTGATAGACTACGAACATCGTGCATTGATCACGCGAGTAACGGGGCTTTTACCCGGGTTTATGATGAAAACCCCGAAAATGAGGCGTTACCGAAAGCATGCAATCAAATTCAGGGAGATGATCATTGAATCACATACGCCGGGGCAACGAAAAGGAAAGCCGGTAGATGTTCCAGACAGATGGCTGGAAATTCATAAGAATGATCCTCAGCTTGTGCCAGAGTCAGATTTGACGTTCTCGTTCGTCGCGATCATGGTTGCAAGCATTTATATGGGTGCGGGGATTGCCTTTGTACTTTATTGCATGTTGCGAAACCCGAAGATATACGATGGGGTCTGCAAGGAAGCGGAGAAGCTTTTTGGAAATGGACGGGTGCCCGAAGACAAAGATTTTTGTCCTAGGAACGCGGGTATCACGTCTCGCCTCATCATGGAGACGACTCGCATGTATCCAGTAATTCCATGGCAGGTAAGGGGAGTCGTGAACCGGTGTACGTATGACGGTTATGAAATTCCTACAGAGTCACGAGTACTCATTGGTTCCACCGCGCCTCATTACGATGCTGATTTGTACAAGAGTCCCGATCAATTTGATATAGATCGCTATTTACCGGATCGTGCCGAGCATAAGCAGCCTGGAGCCTATGCACCGTATGGTTTGGGGACTCATACCTGTCTAGGACAGCGCCAAATGGAACTTCAGTTAATTGTAAACATAATGCTCCTTGCTTATCATTTTAAGATGGAGTTGGTTCCCAAAGACCGTGAACTCAAAATCAATCCATTTCCGTCCTCTGCGCCCAGAAAAAACATTAAGTTTCGTATTACCGGAATCAGGAATCCAGTCTCTGTTGCATAGGAGCTCCTAAATCTGGATTTCCAGTCACGGGTTCTGATTCCAGACGGGTATGTGCAAAACGTGTCTTTCCAAACGAGGTGCCCTTGGACACGATCAATCGGCACGGAGCAATCCATCGTGAATAGGCACTGAAAATCTATTGCACCGCCGAGGTCGAATGTAGATAGGTGCGTGACGGCAGTAGATCCCGCCAGTTCTTGGAGTCCGGTTTTTATCCACGGGTTGTTAGACGGGTTGATCCACATGCCCGCGGCGAAGCAAGCTATCCAGGCGATGATGCAACATCATGAGCGCTGGCACCAGCATCATCAGGATGGCCGTGGCAAACAGCACACCAACACCAAGGCTTACCGCCATCGGAATAAGGAACTGTGCCTGTGTACTCTGTTCAAGTATAAGAGGGAGAACGCCTAGGAATGTGGTTACAGATGTAAGCAGGATTGGGCGGAAACGTGCCTTTCCACCTTCCCAGATGGCTTCTTCCATAGGTATCCCCTCCCGCCTCCTTTCATTGATGAAATGAATAAGCACCAACGAGTCATTGATTACAATTCCGCTTAGTGCCACAATCCCAAACAGGCTAAGCGTGCTCAGGCTCAGTCCCATGATGATATGCCCAATCAGAGCACCAATAAATCCAAACGGAATCACAGCCAGAATGATGAGCGGCTGGACATAGGAACGAAAAGGAATGGCCAAAAGTGCGTACATCACAAACAACGCGATGACGAAACCTCTCGTCAGTGCGCTCACAGTATCGGCCTGCTGCTGTTGCTCTCCTTCAAAGCTTACACGGAAACCTGGAATATCCGTCTGAATAGCCGGTACGATTTCCGATTCCAGGCGGCCAATGACCGCATCCAGTGTATTCTGCTCTTCATTCACATCCGCTGTGACGGTTACAACACGGCGTCGGTCACGTCGATGAATGGTGGATGGGCCGGTACCAAAGCGTGCTTCAGCGACTTCGCTGAGTGGGATCTCGGCTCCGGCAGGTGTTCGAATACGGAGTCGCTGCAGGTCGGCTGGGGTATTGCGTTCATCCTCTGGCAGGCGAACCATCACCCTGACATCGTCCCGGCCTCTCTGAATACGCAGGGCTTCGGCGCCAAAAAAGGCGTTGCGTACCTGCAGGGCCATGTCTTCAAAAGTCAGTCCGAGGGAGCGTGATTCTGGAAGCAATTCCAACTGAACTTCGCGTTTCCCCCGATCTTGATCATCGTCAATATTGGAGGTCCCTGTAATATTCGTCAGCTCTTGCCGGAAGCGCGTTGTTGCTTCTTCCAGTGCCCCTGCGGTGGGTGCAGTCAGCTCTGCTCGGATGCTGCTTCCAAGAGAGAGCAGTACGGCCTGGAAAACAAGGGAGTTCACACCAGGAATCTCACCAACCTTCTCACGCCATGCCTCTTCAAATTCAAGTGCAGGGAGCTTTCGTATTTCGGCATTGACCAATTCAAAGCTGACCTCACCCAGATGGGATTGAACAATGGTATGTTGGTCAGCCGCCATCGGATTCAACGAGAGGGAAGGCTGGTCACCAACTAAGGTCATCGTATTCGTCACCAGAGGTGGGTGGTTTTCTGGAAGGCTAGCCTGTAATTCAGAGACAGTTTCATGCCCCTTCGCTTCCAGTAATTCGACAATCTGCTGCGTTCGCTGAGCTGGGGTACCCAACGGCATCTCAATGCGTGCCGTCACGACTTCGCCCTCGATTTCGGGGAGAAAAATGAACTGGACCAATCCACCACGCACGAATGCGAGTGATAGACAGATCAGAGCCACCGAACCGATCAGCACAAGAACATAACGCTGCGTGGTGAGCCGCAGCATTTGGTTTAACGGACCATGTATGAAGCGTTCTAGGGCCTTCGTTGTAGTAGCCTGCATCCATTCCAGGCGCTGTATGAGCCTGCCAGGGTTTGCATTCTTCTTCATGTGCGACAGATGCGCCGGTAGAATAAAGAGTGATTCAATCAGGGAAAACAACAGAACGGTAATGACAACCGTCGGGATAGATTGCATTAACTTGCCCGTTGACCCCGGTACAAACAGCATTGGCGAAAACGCTGCGATTGTCGTAAAAACCGCAAAGGTCACAGGCGCACAGAGGCGCGTGGCTCCTTGAACTGCGGCACGCAAGGGTGGTACGCCACGCTCCCGCTCCCTGAATATGTTTTCCCCGATTACGATAGCGTCATCAACCACAATTCCAATGGCGATAATGAAAGCAAGCAAAGAGGTCATATCTATGGAAACTCCCAGTAATGCCATTACCGTGAACGAGCCGATAAAAGACACCAGGAGGCCCAGGGATGTCCATAATGCCAACTGAAGGTTCATAGACAGGACCAGAGCCAGCGCAACAAGTATGAAACCGAAGATTCCATTTTTGATCAGAAGGTCAAGACGGCTTTTGAGGTAGGCGTGCTCATTGCGCCATGTATCTACGGAAATCCCTTCCGGCACAGTCGTACGGAAGCCAGTTAGGTATTCTTCGGTGGCTTCAGCAATGTTAAGTACATGCTCATCACCCGTGCGGGAAATCGCCACCAAAACCGCCGGCTGCCCCCTAAATCGTGCAATAAGGTCGTCATCCTGAAACCCATCCGTGACGGTGGCGAGATCTGCAAGACGGACAGTGGCACCTGCCGGAGTCGCCAGAATGATAATTTCCTCAAAATCTCTGGCTGTATAATTCTGGCCCTTGGAACGAACCAGGATTTCTTCACTACGTGTCTCTAGGCTGCCACCAGGAAGTTCCAGGCTTCCCCGACGCACAGCAGTTGCTACATCAGAAAGACGTAGCCCATAGGCGGCCAATGCGTCTTCCGAGACTTCAATTGATATTTCATAGTCCCGCACGCCTATCAAACGCACAAAGGAGATTTCGTCAAGTGCTGTCAGGTCATCCTTGACCTGCTCTGCCAGTGCTTTGAATGTGTGCTCGTCGGCATTCCCGTAAATGACAATCTGCAGAACATTTCTGCGGTTGGTCAGCTCTCGCACTACCGGCCGCTCTGCTTCGGCGGGAAATGTATTGATGCGATCCACATTACTCTTGATGTCGTTGAGAGCCTTATCAACATCAGCGCCCAGCTCTAGTTTTACCGTCACCACGCCGACATTTTCTGAAGCAACGGACGAGATCTGATCAATGTCATCCACGCCTTCAATTGCCTCTTCAATGCGACGCACGACTCCGTCTTCCACCTCTTCGGGGGAAGCCCCACGGTAGTCCGTACGGATTTCGACAGCGTCAAGACTGGCTTCCTGAAAGACCTCTTGCGGAATTCTTGACACATTTAGGAGTCCGAGGAAAAGAATCAGCAACATCAGCAGATTCGCTGCGACGCTGTTGCGTGCCATGTAGGCAATGGCTTTCTTCATGTCGGCAAGCTACTTGCTTCTATCTAACTAATCCATTCCGATTCGTACACGCATGCCATCGGTTACGGCATTCAGCATATTGGTGACCACCTGATCCTCGTCCGTGATTCCATTTAAAACATAGAGGGTATCCTCCACTTCCTGAATGATCTCTATGGGTTGCACATACAGGCGATCCTCACGGACAACCCAAGCCACATCACCTTCCCTAAGGGTTTCGCGAGGCAGCGTGTAGTATTGATCAAAGTACCGGCCTTCCAAGTATGCAGTAACGAACGTTCCCACCAGAAGGGGTGGGCGCACATCACTGCTTTCATAGGGGTTCTGTACTCGGACGATCACATTGAGCGTTCGCGTAGACTCATCTAGGGTCCCTTCCGTGCGATGAAAGCTCCCGATCCATTCATGCTCCCCGTCGGTATTACGGGCAACAAGTCTGGCATGTGTACCCCTGGTTCTACTAGCCAGCAAGTCACCAAGGAGCGTTATATCGCGGCCTGCAATGGGAACACTGATCTCAACGACATCTGTCCCATAGAAAGAGGCGATCATATGCCCCGCCCCAACAAATTGCCCCAAATCCGCTTCCTTGTTCCGCAAACGTCCGTTATATGGGGCGGAGATACGTGTTCGTTTCAGACGCGCCTCAGCATCTTGTAACCGTGCCTGAGCCCCTTGAAGTTGTGCGACTGCAGCCTTCCAATGCGGCTCCTTGAAGACAAGACTGCCGAGTTCGGTGCTGTCGACCTGTCTCTGTATGCCAGTTCGACTTTCCAGAAGTCCCCATTCTTCCTTTGAAATCGCCATCTCCTCTTCGGCTCTCAGCAAATCGAATTGTCGCTGTATTACCTCGGCCTGCGCGACGGTGACCGCGTTGGCATAATCGGTGGAATCTATCCTGAGAATCTCCTGGCCCTGACGGAAGGCACCGCCAGTGACAAATTCGTCTGCTACCCAAGTGATCTTCCCTGCAACTTCAGCGATAAGGGTCACTTCCCGCAGTGGTCGAACCGTTCCATTGCCGCGTATCTTGACACGCCCTTCATGCGCTGTAGGTGCGACGGTGGTGACAAAAGGAAGGACCCGCTCCGACGTTAGTTCTGGAGTATCGGAGCGCAGCTGCGAAAATATGATGGCTAAGACTACGGTGCCTGCAACGATGGCACCCACAATAAGTACGAGTTTTCCCCGCTTCATGACTGCTATGTACACTCGGACGGTGGCATCGGCGAAAACCTACGGCATTCCCAGATCGAATTGCGACACTTCGTGAATCCAGGTCCCACCAAGGGATCTGGATTCCGCCAAGCTACGAAACGATTCCGGTGGTGTCATTTATGATATGACAAAATGTGTGGGGTATCCAGAAAGCCTAGATTGTCCCCCGAAGATAGTAAAATTCCCGGATACGGACTCTGTCACGGGTCGAAGACTGGCGGCTGAAAGGGGTAAGGCAACCAGATTGAGCATACGCCCCGCTACCGCACCCTTGTTCTAATATCTCAGCGGCACATGTATCCGTGCAAAGCCTGGCTATTACGAGAATTTGAAAGAGACGAACTGTTTGGGGTTGGTGTGAATTAATGCGGATTGTGATTACTTGAGCAGTTCAAACAAGGATATGCGCTGTGCAGATATCGTACGAGCTATAGAATAAAAATAATATATTGTCAGTAGCACCTACGTTGTTGAAGACTTAGAGCCCCAGACAGTTAGGGATTAAACTGGATGATTGCCGTTTTTTGTTACCTCGTTACCCTGCGCTGCAAAAATGGTTCTACCATGGATGTTGTGGATAGGGGCCTAAATCGCCCCAGAAAAAAGAATGGCAGATCTGAAGGTTTCAAATTTTCTGTATCCTCTTTCGACCGTTTTGATCTCCTGAATCGTCCCGTTGAATCGCTCCGATCTAGCGTTGGATGGTTCATGGCAAAGTGCATTGCAGACGCCTTGGGCGTGTCGTTCGAATGTCTCGGGCACCTTCGTAATTTTCTTTGTGGCCGCCTCTTTCACACTGGCAAACCAGAACTCAAAAACTTCTTTGCCTCGGGGAATGAATCGCATCCAAAGATGGCCTTGAATTCTTCCCGCAACCGCCAGACGAAGCTAACCTGAAAAATTGATGCTTGAATGACCTTAAAAATCTCCTCTTGTTTGAGCCTCTTGCAAAACCTAACTCCATGAATTTTTATTGGGCATAAGCATCTGTTACAGGCTACAATTTGGCATTCTTTTTGTTCCCAAGTGAGCATAAGATGGCAAAATAGGCGTTTGGGGGGGTAAGTCACCACCGATTTGCCCCCCATGACGTCTTCATCTGGCGAATTTTGGCCACGGTCCGTGCAGATTTCCCACACCAATCCTACGGTCTGATCTCTCAGACCCCCATCTTCTGTTCACGAACCCCGAGTGATCCCGTTTATTGGATCATTCGGAGCATTTGGTCCACCGTGAGCACTAAAACTCCGAACATCAGGTGACACATCACCTTCTCGTGCCCACGCACCCGAAGATTTCGTCCTCCAAACTCGTCCTTGAGTCGACCAAAGGCCCGCTCCACCGTGGAACGTTCCCGGTAGCGGACGCGCTCAGCAGGAACGAACCCGGCGTTGCGGCGCGCCTTTTGCTCCCGTTCATGCGCCGCCTTTTGCTTGCGCGGATTCGGATCAATGATCGGGACACGCCCCGAGTTTTCACTCTGTGCGTACACCTCTTTCGCGTCATACGCACTGTCCATGAGATCATAACAATGTGTCACCCGCTGTTCCGTTATTCTTGCTAATGGAATCGCCACTTGGCTATCGTGCACAGACGCAGAAGTCACCACACAGCTAATCGGAATCCCACCGTCCGCCGTATCCATGTGCAGCTTAAATCCCGTCCATTTATGCGTATGTCCCTTCGCATTGCGTTTGCATCCCACCGTACAGTCTTTCGGGAGGTCCTCCAACATCTCATCCATCTCCATGGTAACGCAAGATATAATAGCATAGCAGGTTCCTCAGCCGAGCCTTATCCTTACTGCTGAACCTAACTTTCAATTACTATGCTATCCCAACCCACATCCCCTTCTTCTCAGACGCGTTACTTTATCGGACTGGACGTTCACCGTGCCACGATTGCATCGTGCGTTTATGATGCGGATCTGCGGCGTTTCTGTGATGAGCGGGAGTTTTCCGCACAAAAGCCGGAACGTCTGTCCCAATTTGTGGCATCAATGCGGTCTAAATACGATGATTTCCGTTGTTGCTACGAAGCGTCTTTTTGCGGCACGGCGCTCTACGAAGCGCTGACTGCCCTGGGCGTTGATTGTGCCATCATTGCGCCGGGTTCTATTCCTCGGCGCACAGGGGATCGAATTAAAACAGACCGGCGCGATGCCAGGAAGCTGGCCGAGTACTTTGCGGCGGGTCTTTTGAGCGAATGTTTTATTCTGGATTCGGAATTGAGATCTGTCCGGAGTCTGGTCAGGAGTCGTGAAGCGCTGATGAAGAATCTCCACCGATCCAAAATGCAAGTCATTCATTTTTTGCATGGCCGTGGACACAGCTATAATGCAGGAGGCAACTGGACGCAAAAGTTTATGGTTTGGATCAATAAGGTCGAACTGGATCAGCCCAACGACGCGCAGGTATTACAGGGAAACCTGGCGGATATTACCTATATCCAGTCACGGGTTCGGGAGGTGGAACAGCAGATACGGACTGCGTCCGAGTCCATCAGGTTTCAGGAACCGATCCAGATTCTGCAGGGCTTTCGCGGCATTGGACTGATTACGGCCATGCAACTGGTCTGCGAGATCGGTGACTTGCGGCGGTTTGAAAAACCGACCGCCCTGATGGCCTATCTGGGACTGGTTCCATCTCAGCGTTCATCGGGGAACACCGTTCGGTCTGGTTCGATCACCAAGACTGGAAATGTCCATGCGCGGAAAGCCTTGGTGAGTGCAGCCTGGAAATACATACACTATCCCCGGATCAGTATATCCCTTGCTGAACGGCAGAAGCAATGCAGTGCCCGAACCGTGGCCATTAGCCAGCGGGCACAAAAACGTTTACACCAACGATACCGAGCACTGACCAAACGAAAGCCGCCCAAAGTCGCGGTGGTTGCACTTGCCCGCGAACTGGCCGGCTTTCTATGGGAGGCCATGCAATCCCCCGTTCAGACTGCATGAACTATCAATACGACAGAATAGCCACGCAGAAGGATCCCCAAGCAAAGATGGAGAGCCCATGTGCAAACTTTTCGGTAGCGATTACCGCGAGCCCGAGTCGCAAGATTATGGCAGCTCCGACGAATTCAAATATTGAGCATTATGGCCTATGGCCTAGCATGCGTACACCAGATTGATCAGCCGTCGCAATTGCTCAAGGATCCTTCTTCGTGGCTATCTGTCCTATATTATAACAAAATGTAACCAAAACAATACATATTACCCAGAACTGGAACCTGCTATACTACACCAGTTTGCAATGTAGTGGATTTTTTTGCGGATCTCTGCTGCCCCTATTTTCCAGGGGGGCTCAAAAGGGCTATTTTTTCGTTCTTTTTTTACCTGTCGGTGTCCTCTTTTTTTGGGCGTTTCGTCTTGATTCGTTGGGTGTAATTTCCGATGTTGAGTTCCAACGCCTGGAAGACCTTCCGTTGGAATGGTTTCAGGTCTGCATCTTGTTTGAGTAGGATACAGTGGGTTTTATTTTGTGGAAGTACCGTGGTCACGCGGTTCTGGTGGTTGAGCGCTACCTTGAGCGTTCCCCAGCTCCGATGAATCTGATGGGTTCGCAGTTGACTCCGAATCAGGTGAGCCGTATGAAAGGCAAGGATCGACAGGAACAGGTGTGCCTCAATCCGCTCTTGCTTCCGATGGTAAATGGGGCGTAATCCGAGGTCGGATTTGATGGTACGGAAGGTTTGTTCAATCTCATTCAACCTCCAGTAGGTGCGTGCAACCTTTTTGCAAGGCCACTTGGTGTGACTGGTTCGCACGATATAGCCCCCCGAAGCATTCGTGCATTCGTCAAAGGCCGATCGACGCTGGATGCGAATGGATTGCGCATTCGGACTGTCTTTTTTCTGACCTACCGTCACCGCGTACTGATACGCAACCTTTTTATATTTCTCAACCAGTCGCCCGACCTTCTTTTGGACGACCTCATACGTCTTGGGTCGCCCCTTTACGGTCAGGCCCTCGTTCAGGTGCGCAATGGCTTCTTCAAATTGCGCACGCTTGGTCTGGAGGATCTGATCACCGACGGCCTGCCGGGCCGCACTATGCAGATACACACGTTGCTCTTGATCGTCCTTGCCAACCGCCCACGCACGCACCAGGGTCTTCGTGCTGGTTTCAAACACTTGATCGGGTTCGCGCTCGGGGACCGGTGGGGTCTTGGCCCGCTCCACGCAGATCCAACCCAGCCCCTGCTCCTTCAAATACGCCAGATTCGCCTCGGTTGCAATACCCGCGTCCATGATGACCGTAGGTTGGGCCCCAGCCAACTGCGCAATCGCCTGTTTCAGCGTACCGGGCTCACTGGCATTGCCGGGAAGAATGTTGGCGGTGCGAGGAAACCCGGATGCGTCAAGAGTCAGGGCTAACGTCACCAGCGGACAATTCGATCGCTTCTCTTTACTGCGTCCATATTGGAGTAACGTCCCTTGTTGGCGACCGGTATAGAAGGTATTCGTCAGATCATAAAAGACAATGGTTTCGCCAAATCCCAACAGTTCTCTGGTGTGTCCAAAAAGTTCATCCATGATGGACTTGTGGTGTTTGTACAGCAGGTCTCCGACATCGTAGAGCGATCGCTCACTCGGGAGTTTTGCACGAAGAAGTTCCAAGATGCTGGAGCGCTCGCGCATCCATTCGTGGGTTTGCCGTTCACTTCCCGGGGAAAGCATCCGTCCGACGACCAGCGCCGTCGCCCAGTGGATCTGATCTTCATTCAAGTGCAGGTCTTGAAGAATCTCGGCGAAACCCAAACGCTGCAACGCCTGCAACGCCACACGCTCACCCCCAACGGTTCGCGTATCGGTGTGATGAATCTCGTACGTGAGAATGGAATCCCGATCATCCCGCGGATCGTCTGGATCATACCCCTTGGCCTGGAGACGTTGGATGATTTCCTGACTGACTTTTCGGAGCGCCTCATCTTCAAGAAACAGCGGTTCATACCCCCGCAAGCCATCCATAACAAGTCGGGACAGGGTCCGCCACTGTGTCTGGGGGATGCTGAAATCCTGGCCAAGATTGAGCAGGGTACGCTGTTTGGACATCCCATTCACCCGATGGGATTCCACCAGGGAAAAGGTGTCGGCTTTGATCCCGGATTTCAGGGTTCGAGATTTCGACCGGATATACATAAACCAGGGGTAGATTTGATGGATTTTACAGGGATTGAGTGGAAAGGTTCCGCAAAAATCCACTATTTCAAGAGATTTTGAAACAAATACCAGAAA
Source organism: Rhodothermales bacterium (assembly GCA_965116685.1). GTDB lineage: Bacteria > Bacteroidota > Rhodothermia > Rhodothermales > Bin80 > Bin80. The sequence goes on from OZ220707.1 coordinate 2,871,470, forward strand.
AAGATGAATTTGTGCGAAAAATGGCCGATTTAACCCCTGAAATGGGCAAATTGAGGGCAAAAATCTCTAAATTAACGCAAGATGTCAGTCAGTATCTGACCGAATTTGCAAACTGGTGTAGTATAGCAGGTTCCAGTTCTGGGTAATATGTATTGTTTTGGTTACATTTTGTTATAATATAGGACAGATAGCCACGAAGAAGGATCCTTGAGCAATTGCGACGGCTGATCAATCTGGTGTACGCATGCTAGGCCATAGGCCATAATGCTCAATATTTGAATTCGTCGGAGCTGCCATAATCTTGCGACTCGGGCTCGCGGTAATCGCTACCGAAAAGTTTGCACATGGGCTCTCCATCTTTGCTTGGGGATCCTTCTGCGTGGCTATTCTGTCGTATTGATAGTTCATGCAGTCTGAACGGGGGATTGCATGGCCTCCCATAGAAAGCCGGCCAGTTCGCGGGCAAGTGCAACCACCGCGACTTTGGGCGGCTTTCGTTTGGTCAGTGCTCGGTATCGTTGGTGTAAACGTTTTTGTGCCCGCTGGCTAATGGCCACGGTTCGGGCACTGCATTGCTTCTGCCGTTCAGCAAGGGATATACTGATCCGGGGATAGTGTATGTATTTCCAGGCTGCACTCACCAAGGCTTTCCGCGCATGGACATTTCCAGTCTTGGTGATCGAACCAGACCGAACGGTGTTCCCCGATGAACGCTGAGATGGAACCAGTCCCAGATAGGCCATCAGGGCGGTCGGTTTTTCAAACCGCCGCAAGTCACCGATCTCGCAGACCAGTTGCATGGCCGTAATCAGTCCAATGCCGCGAAAGCCCTGCAGAATCTGGATCGGTTCCTGAAACCTGATGGACTCGGACGCAGTCCGTATCTGCTGTTCCACCTCCCGAACCCGTGACTGGATATAGGTAATATCCGCCAGGTTTCCCTGTAATACCTGCGCGTCGTTGGGCTGATCCAGTTCGACCTTATTGATCCAAACCATAAACTTTTGCGTCCAGTTGCCTCCTGCATTATAGCTGTGTCCACGGCCATGCAAAAAATGAATGACTTGCATTTTGGATCGGTGGAGATTCTTCATCAGCGCTTCACGACTCCTGACCAGACTCCGGACAGATCTCAATTCCGAATCCAGAATAAAACATTCGCTCAAAAGACCCGCCGCAAAGTACTCGGCCAGCTTCCTGGCATCGCGCCGGTCTGTTTTAATTCGATCCCCTGTGCGCCGAGGAATAGAACCCGGCGCAATGATGGCACAATCAACGCCCAGGGCAGTCAGCGCTTCGTAGAGCGCCGTGCCGCAAAAAGACGCTTCGTAGCAACAACGGAAATCATCGTATTTAGACCGCATTGATGCCACAAATCTGGACAGACGTTCCGGCTTTTGTGCGGAAAACTCCCGCTCATCACAGAAACGCCGCAGATCCGCATCATAAACGCACGATGCAATCGTGGCACGGTGAACGTCCAGTCCGATAAAGTAACGCGTCTGAGAAGAAGGGGATGTGGGTTGGGATAGCATAGTAATTGAAAGTTAGGTTCAGCAGTAAGGATAAGGCTCGGCTGAGGAACCTGCTATGCTATTATATCTTGCGGTAAGCTGTTTTTCCATGCGGCGGCGCTCCTGCTTTGGACGTTCTTCCCCCTTCTTCGGACGCCCACGCTTGCGTTTCTTCGGAGCCGATTCCGCCTCTTTTTTCTTCGGAACGGGCTTCTGCCTGGCCTCAATCGCCGTCGAATCCCGCGAAATATGCCCAACCAGCTCCCCCTCGTATCCTTTTTTGATCAACGCCATATGAATCCGGTTCGGTAACTGCATCTGGGAAAACTCCTTGAATGCACGCGAGAACGTGGATTCACTTGGCACATCCTGATCACTGGACCAACCACAAATGGACCGAAGCACCTTGTCCATTAGAAGCCGTTCTCGTAACCCAGAGGTGGTTGGGATATTCAACACCATCTTCGCGATAAACGTCCGAGCAAGGGTCACACGATGGGCCGGCGGGCGTCCTCCATACCGGCCCCTCACTCTACCGCGTAGATGGTCCTCTACACACACCATCTCCAGCACCAGCACCAGAGTCTGGTACCGCTTGGGTAACGAACCCATTTGCGTTTCCAACCAGGGGAACAGTTCCTGTTGGCAGGTGATATAACACCTTCGTATCTTGTCGGTAAGGGACATGGAAACCTCCATCTTTTGTTGGACTTTAGGATGTCCTGAAAATACGAAATTTGGAGGCTTCCACCCCCTTGCTTTTAGAGATTGAGGGCATATTCCCACGCGCTCAAAAAAAAAACGCGGATCCATGCCCCATCTTGTTCCCCAACCCAGATTCGTCAACGACAACCAAACCCCAAAAAAGTCAAGGTTTTTCAAAAAATACCCCGATTCAGAGGTTTTGCAAGAGGCTCATTTGTGTATTCAATTTTCTTTACTTTCCCAAGGGTGCAAGTCGACGATGTTGCAGTTCTACGTGACGTCGTGCTTCCCGCTGGCGTACCTGATCAATCCCATCATTGAGATATTTGATCAAATGAAAACGATCCTGAATCAGGTTGGCATCCGGGAAGTCCTCCTTTGCAGGGTGATGTAGGCTTTCCATCTATCGGTTGTAATGGTCTTTAAGGTTGCCTTTGATCCCCTAGGAGGGGGGCTAACATAAATTTTGTACTCACTTTATTCCGACCTTCGCCCACGTCAAATACCACGCCATGCTTCGTATCACTGACAATAGTGGCATAGGTATGCCCACGCTGAATCGCCTTTTCATATTTCTCGATGAGCATCTCAGACCAACTGTACCGCTGGTTCGCGGCGGCATCCATTGAAGCCGGAACAAGATTCAAACCGATTCGTGGGAGGGAACGATTTACAATCTTGGACGAACAACTCAAGAATCTCAAACGTAACACCGTTAATAATCATCCTCGTCATTCATTTACGTCTTCCGTTGTCAACATAGATATTAGAACACTACCTAATCCCCCAGAGAACCAATGCCCGAATGCACGTTGAACGAAGTCCCTTCCGCGTATACCGAAGGCTATACCAGAGCTGCTGCGATCAACAAGAGGCTCGCCGACATCTACGTCCGGCACACCCGGATCGGCGATCCCCTGGCGGACGCGGCGGCGAAGGACCTTAGCTCGCTGTCGCAAGGGGAGGTGTCGCGGTTCATCAAGGCTGGCATGAATCGGGACGAGAGCATTTTTTGCAAGGCGCCGAAGTCGCTACGCGATCTTTTCGCCGAACCTGAGCCGTCTTGGCTCGACTATGAGGCCTTCCGGTTGGGCTCCGGCGTTTTCCTGGCTAATGTCGTCAACATCTTCGCCGCATTCGTTGCCGGGACACTGATTGACGGCTTCTCAACGCTAATCAGCGAATCCTTCGTCCAGACGGGGCGCATCTTCGACTACGGTGTCAGGCGACTTAGGCAGAACAACCGGCACCAAGTGGAGATATTCTGGCCGGAAGGGATGCAACGGGACGGCGCCGGCTGGAAGCTGTCGGTCCGAATTCGGTTAATCCATGCGCAGGTCCGGTATCTGCTGAGCCAGTCCCCGGAATGGGATTTCAATAGCCACGGGACACCGATCAGTGCCGCCCACATGGGCTATGCGCTCGCCTGTTTCTCCGCGCGGACGTTGAAGCACTCGGAAACCTTGGGCTCGGTCTATTCTAGGGAAGAGCGGGAGAGCTTCTGCGCCGTATGGCGCTATTCTGGACATCTCATGGGCGTTCCCGACGACATCCTCTACACCGAAGAAGAAGATGCTCTGAGATGGTTCTCCATCGGGTCTGCCTGCGAGCCGGCACCCAGCGAGAGCGCCGTGATCATGACCCATGCGCTCATCAGGTCCGCGCCCCTGGTTGCGGGGATCACGGATCCGGCCGAGCGGGTGAAGATGGTCAGGAGGACCATCTACCCCGTCACCCGCCTTCTGGTCGGCGGGGACCTCGCGGACCAGCTGAAGATCCCAAGAAATGGAATACTCAAGATGCGGCTCGCGCTGTTCAAGTTCCGCCTGAACAACATGATCGGCAAACTCCTGCGGCCAGGTGACCACGGACTGGCGGCGGCCTTTGGTGCGTCGATGTACGAAAACGCGGGAGGCCTGCGCTACGACATGCCCGACCATGCGCACGCCGATAAATCCTCGCATTGGTAGCCGTCCTTGTGGGAGCGCTCTTGGCTCAAGAGTATGATGTTCGGGTTCATCTGCTGGGTATCAAGCCTGCAAAGAGTAACCAATCCAACCTTCTGCGTCAAGAAGCCGATGAAAGCGATCATGAATCAGTGTCACGTTGGGAAATACCGTTTTAACGGCCTGAATATAGGCCTTCCACATATCAATCGTGATCGTTTCCACAACGTCCTTGATCTCCGAAAAAATGCGCTCTAACAGTGCAATTGTGCCTTTTTTGGTCCGTCCCGCCCCCATATCAATAACGACACCACGCTTCGCATCACTCACGATAGTTGCGTACACATGGCCTCGCTTTATTGCCTTCTCATCTATACTCATGTGGCAAATTCCCGCCGAAGATCGTCGTCGCAGTCCACCTCAACACTGCGATGCATCATCCGATTGAGTTGGTTAAATCCACACCGAAGCAGCTTGGCTGTTTTGGTCTGAGTCTTGGTGCCTTCAGCAAATCAATTGCCCACCACTCAAAGGAATACCTCACTCGACTCGACGCATCTGCCCAGGGAATCTGAATGGTCTTAATCCCCGCAGAAGATTTGATCCGAGGAATCCGACAGTGAACAAAACACTTACATTGAAACCACTCCAGATGGCGCCAAACACGCTCTCTACGATGATCGTACAGCGCCCCAGTCTTATCCGTCTCTGGACAAACAAGATCCTCCCTCGAATGCGATAGATAGACATCTGCTCGGTGATTCTCCGTATCCAGAATCACCCGATCAGCCTCCCAGTCGCAAGGTATACCGCATCATTAAGTCCGTAATCGTATCGGTCATGAAAATGATTAACTTCCGTTCAACCAAAATTAAACACTCCACACAAATGGGATAGAAATAAAAAGTTAATGGACGCTGGACACTCTTGAGTTGGGCGATTTTTTGAAGTCTACAGATTTTTAATTGGTGATCTGATGTGCCGCATGGATTCCATTGCGAATACAATCTGGAATACCCACACCATCCATGTAATTGCCCGCGAGATAGAGGCTCGAATGAGAGCTCGCAATCTCACGGATTTTTTTAATTCGCCCGACATGCCCAAGTGTATATTGGGGCAGCGCGGCGGGGAAGCGGTGAATCCTGGTGAATAGGGGATCTGCGATAATCCCCAGCGCCTGTTCCATTTCTGCACACGCCTGTGCAAGTATAACCTTGTCGGTCATCTTCGTACCGCGTAAGTAGAGTCTGAACAGTAAATGATCGACAGGTGCGCGTCCTGCGAGCTTGGTCGCACTCCAGGTGCACGCGGCCACAGAAGTGAGTTGATCGGAGGCGACCATATGACCATATCCGTTGAGCGGCTTGGGGGCATCTGTCTGCTGGTAGGCCAGATGAACCATCGTGCCTGCATGATATGGAATTTGGTGAAGGAGTCTGGCTAGTTCTGGAATCACTGAATGAGTGATCGCCGCCGCACTCCAGGCAGGTATGGCTAGAATGATGTCGGTGGCCGACAGAGGAGCATACCCGGCGATGCTGACCTTCCAGTGTGTACCTATTTTTGTGATGGCCGTAGCCTTATGTCCGGGGCGGATGCTGTTTTCGTTGACCATGGCCAGGGTGGTGATTAAAGAGGACAGTCCATCTGGAAGGCTTAGGAGCGGGGAGGTGGGCTCCTGAGTGGGCATTCGGCCAACTCCAAGGAGGACGCTGCCATACTTTGATTCAAGATTCATCGTATGCGGCAGGAGTGCCTTCATACTGAGCTCGTCGGCACGCCCCCCGGCAAGTCCGCCAAGGAGAGGCTCAATCAGGCCAAAGAAGACTTCCCGGCCAAACCGTCTGATGAAGAAGTCTTGAATCGATTCGTCTGCACCATTCGTTTGAGGCGGGAGCAAAAATTCTGCAAGTACGCGCAGCTTACCCTGGAGGCTGATCAGGGGAGAACTGAGGAGCGGCCAAATCCGGCCCGGTACCAGCCCACTCATCCCCTCCGGCATCGAATATAATCTGTGCCCTCGTCGCAGGTATGCCCCCCGCTGATCTTTGTTTGTCTTTTGGAGAGAAAGTCCCAGAGCTTTGCACAGATGTATTGCTTCAGGCTTGCGAGCCAGAAATACATCTGGCCCATGCTCCATCAGGAAGCCGTTAAATCGTTCGGTATGGATGCATCCTCCCAATCGGTCGTTCTGCTCCAGAAGTATGATCTCGGGAGGATCGGGAGACTGACGCAGTGCCCAGGCAGCACTCAGTCCCGTAATGCCACCCCCGATGATGACGACGCGGGTCATGCGACCAGCCAGCCAGCATCCACAGCCTGTTTGCGGATCAACCTTGCCAGAGCCTCAACAAAAAGGGGATCACTATTGAGCGAGGGAGGGCGCTCCAGACGCATATGGTGTTCTTCTGCAACGGCCTGGGCTTCAATGTCAATATCGTAGAGCACCTCAACGTGATCAGACACAAAGCCCACAGGGATACTGATCACATTCCGGATTCCCTTGTTGGCCAACTCAACTAGGTAATCCTCCAATTGCGGTCCAAGCCATGGTTCGGGGCTTCGCCCTTCAGATTGATAACACCAGGACCATTGATCCAGAGTAAGTCCGGCGGCTTGTGCGGTGAGGGAGGCAGTTTCACGGCATTGGGTGGGGTAGGGGTCGTTTTCTTGTACAATTCGAGTGGGCAGACTGTGAGCACTGAAGACCACATGCACATTGGTCCGGTCCTCTTCAGGAAATCGATCCAGACCAATGCGGACCCGTTTGGCGAATGCCTCAATCAATCTCGGGTCATCATGATAGCTCTGGATATGGGAAAAATCAATCTGGCCGCGATAGAAGTTGAGTCCCGCATCTATTTTTTTCTGATATTTCGCAATACTCATTCCACTGTACTGGGGCGCAAGGACCACACTGACGGACCGGGTAATTCCGTCCTCAATCATATGACCGACCGTTTCTTCAATCCATGGAGCCCAGTGACGCATCCCCAGGTAGGGTTTGAAGTGCATGGGTCCATTGGGTGGATTCAGCAAATCCATTACAGCGCCGGTTGTTTCGGTAGTCAGATCCAAAAGTGGAGAGGATCCTCCGATCAACCGGTAATTGCGTGTAATCTCCTCAATCAGCGCTTTTGATGTCGTCCGGCCGGCACGAATATCAGCCAGGTAGCCAGGTATATCTTCGAGGCAATCCGGCCCCCCATAGGCCATAAACAAAATGCCAATCGGTTTTTCAGGATTAACCATGGTCATAACTGTGTACGTAGTCCACTAGTCGCGCTACATTTTCTACCGGCGTTTCCGGCAGGATCCCGTGCCCAAGGTTAAAGATATGGCTTGGCTGCCCTGCAATACGTTGCATCACATCTCGGGCATGGGGGATCAGCTCACGCCACGGCCCTAATAAGGTACAGGGGTCTAAATTTCCCATGACAGGTTTGTTTACCAGCTGATATGCTTCATCAATGGGGATACGCCAGTCAACTCCGATCACATGACCGCCCGCAGCTGCAATCAAGTCCAGATAGGTGCCTGTATTCGTGCTAAAATGAATCACGGGAGCCTTCTTCCCGATGATTGAAAGTACACGATGGCTGTAGGGTTTGACGTAGCGCTCATAGTCATACCGGCTGAGCGCTCCGACCCATGAATCAAAAAGCTGTACGCAGTCCACACCGGCGCGGATTTGTGCGTTGAGGTAGTCAATGGTCAAGCCGGAGAGTTTGACCATGAGTCGATCCCAAGCGGCGGGCTCGCTGTACATGAACGCTTTCGTGTGTGCGAAGCTGCGTGTGGCACCCCCTTCGATCGCATAGCTGGCCATGGTGAAAGGGGCACCCGCGAATCCAATCAGGGCTAGGTTACGTGCATCCAGTTCAGGACGGACGATTTTGATTGCCTCCAGCGTCGGGGCCATGGCTTCCTGGGCAGGAGGAACCCTGAGCATGTCGATAGCTTTGGGGGTTCGAAGTGGGTTCTGAATGGAGGGGCCATGACCTGGTACGAACGAGAGGTCAAGCCCCATACCTGCCAAGGGTGGCAGAATATCTGAAAAAATGATTGCCGCATCCAGCTCAAAGTGCTTCAAGGGGAGGAGGGTAATTTCGGCGGCAATCGCAGGCGTGCTCAGGGCAGATTCCATCGAATACTGACGACGCAGCGCACGATAGTCAGGCAGGTAACGGCCAGCCTGTCGCATGATCCAGATGGGGGTGCAGTCAACCGCCTCCCCGCGGCATGCAGCCAGAAATCGCTCACATCCAGTCATGGGACAAAAGTATTGGGAGCTTTATAACGGTCAGGAGGAAGATTGCCAGAGTGTATATCCGACAAAGAAGGGCCCCAGGCTGCTCAAGTACCGCGAGGTCTGCTGCGTGCTGCGCATCCGTTCAATAATTGCAGACAGTGGATGTAAATCCTTGCTCAGAAGCCCCACCACGAAATCATTGTCGTTTTGATCGAGTCCATGGCAGGCAAGGCGGATATCATGGGCATGATCGCTCCGCCCGTATGCACGACCAATTCCACCATGTTCCATAAGGATTTTTCGCCGCTCGTCTGCGCTCAAGTGTTCAAAATCACCCGAACGACGAAGCGGATACCAGATCGCCCATGGCCAGGAGGGATTGCACACATGTCGCTTCGGGCGTTCAAACAGGGTTTCTTTCAGGTCGTTTTCGTATCCAATCGCGTAGGTGCGACCGGTCATCGTCCAGTCGGTGCGGCATTGCAGGCGAGAAAAATCGCTATCGTGCAGGAAGGATCGGAGCTCGGTCAAAAAAAACTGGGGATCTTCGGAGACGGTTAACAAGCCAACTCCGTTGGGATCATGGAGACTGGAATACAATGCCCCACAGAACCCGGACTTTTCCATCACCCCAACCAGGGTCTTGGAGGTTACGCTCTGTCCGGTGAAGACCAATAGTTGCATATACAATCGGCTATCATGATAAATGGGGTAATCAAATTCATTCTTCCCCTTTTCTCGAAGATCAACTCCGACAGTTCGATTCTCCTGTATATCAATAGCCATTTATTGAGTGGATTGCTTCAGCCAGCGTGCCGCTTCCAGTGCATGATAGGTGATGATACTTTGGGCACCGGCCCGACGGATGCTGGTGAGGATTTCGAGAATTGCGGCGGATTCATCAACATAGTCTTGCAGGGCAGCAGCTTTCAGCATGGAATATTCCCCGCTTACATTATAAGCCACCAGCGGCACTTCGGGCCACCGGTCCCGGACTTGGCGAATTACATCAAGATAGGCCAGTGCGGGTTTGATCATAATTATATCTGCCCCCTCCTCTATATCCAGGGCAATTTCCCGCAAGGCTTCGTGTGCGTTGTAGGGATCCATCTGATGGGTTTTTCGATCCCCAAATTGGGGTGCTCCACCCGCTGCATCACGGAAGGGCCCATAGAATGCGGATGCATACTTCGCACTGTAGGAAAGAATGGATACATCTTGATGGGCTGCGGAGTCCAGCTCTTCCCGGATTGCACTCACCTGATGATCCATCATTGCACTTGGCGCGACAATGTCTGCTCCGCTGTCTGCATGAATACGGGCCATTTCGGCTAGCAGGGGCAGGGTGGCGTCGTTGGACAACCTGCCATCATGGATCACCCCACAGTGTCCGTGTGAGGTGTAGGAGCAGAGGCAGACATCGGTGATGAGTACCAGGTCCAGTCCAGCGTTTTTGATAGCTCGAAGGGTATCCGGTATGATCCCCGAGGGGGACAGGGCATGGGTCCCGGTGGCATCCTTGGACTCAGGGATCCCAAAAAGAAGAATGCCGCTCGCTCCTGCCTCTTCCGCCTCTTGTGCCGCTTGCAAAGCACCATCTATGGTATACCGGAATTGATTCGGCATCCCTTTGATCGGGCCTGCCTGTGTGCGCGTCACAAAAATGGGATAGATAAAATCTGCCGGAGATAATCGGGTTTCTCGCACCATTCGACGTATGGCACCGGTGATGCGCAGGCGTCTTGGACGTCTATGTTTGTTCAAGTTTTTCAAAGTATTCTTCCAAGGCGGTCACGAGACCTTCAGTGGTATATGTTTCTGCCACGACGGCGACCCTGAATCCGGCATCTGTTGCCACCTGGGCCGTAACCGGGCCAATACAGGCTGCGGTTACAGGGATCCTGGAATCTGGAGAAACAGCGACAAAGCCCTCAACGGTTGAGCCACTAGTAAAGGTAATGGCATCTACGCCGTCTGCAAATGCGGCGTACGCAGTATCCCGGGGGTGGTTCACATGGGTTTCGTATGCAGTCACGAGGGTGACCTTTGCTCCGCCTGCACGCAGCAGTTCTACCAAAATGGGGCGGGCTTTGGAAGCGCGCGGCAATAGGATTGATTGGCCCTGAACAGATCCCAGACCATGTGCAAGAGCCTCCGCGACATACTCAGATGGGACAAAATCCGGCATGACACCGCGAGAATTGAGTGCTGCAGCAGTGGCGGGTCCAATCGCCGCGACACGTACCGAGTCGGGCCAGGGATGCTGCAGATGCTGCCATGTATGCGTAACCCCATTCACGCTGGTAAAGAGAACACGGTCAAATGTGGCCAATTTGTTGAGCGCCTGCAGTAAAGGTCCAGGATTGGATGCGGGGGCAATGCGAATGGTTGGGAATTCCACGACCGTGGCTCCCCGTGCCTCAAGCATCCGGCGCATCGCGGTTGACTGATGGACCGGGCGTGTAACTGCAATCCGTTTCCCGACAAGAGGACTATCCACGTTGCAGCACCTCCCTGGCACCCATTTGATGTGCTTTTTGTGCCAGTTGTTTTCCCAGCGTCACCGCATCCATCCCGATTCCCGATACAGCGATTTTGCGGCATCCATCCAGGGATCGCACCTCCCCGCTCAAATGGATTTCACCATCAATCTGCTCCGCATAAGCGGCAACCGGGACCGAACAGCCTCCTCCAGCGACTTCAAGGAACGTGCGTTCGGCGGTGGTGGCGGTCCAAGTTACGGAACAGTTGATGGATTCTAAAATACGGATGATCTCCAGATCATCCTTCCGGCATTCCACAGCGAGAGCTCCTTGTGCAGGGGCCGGAAGCATAAGATCCATGGGGATCCTCCACATGTATCTATCGGATACGTCAAGTCTCAATAAACCAGCTTCCGCAAGTACGATGGCCCGTAGTTGCCCACTCAATACTTTCTCAACCCGGGTATCAATATTTCCCCGCAGAGGTGCAATCAGGAGGTCTGGCCGGGCTGCAAGCAGTTGGGCAGTGCGGCGCAGACTTGAAGTACCAACCGTAGTGTCCGGGGGCAGGTCATCAAGGGGCAGGCCGGATGTAGTCACTAAAACATCAAAAGCTGTATTCCGCCTGGGGATGGCAGCAATCATCAATTCTTCCGGTTGCTCAATCGGGAGATCTTTAAGAGAGTGGACGGCAAAGTCAATCTCATGGTTGAGAAGTGCGGTTTCCAATGTACTGGTAAAGACGCCGGGGTTTGAAGTGGGAAGTGGGCCTGTAGTCTGATCTCCGGTGGTTGAGATCGTCTGGATCTGGAAATCCAGCTGTGGACGGATCGCCTTCAGGAGTTGGAGTACATGGCGAGTCTGAGTTCTCGCCAATACAGAGCGGCGCGTGCCTACCCTTAATTGCGGCGTCATTGGTTTGACGTGGGCTCCTGCAAGCCAAAGAGTTGGCGAATGATGTGCGGATCCAGTTCAGGATTGCCATGTCTGAGGCGAAGCGTCGGATCATGGAGCAGTTTCTTCACCAGAGCATTCGAAAAATACTCAAGCTTTTCCACCATTTGGGCATCCAGCGGTCCAAGTTCCTCCAAAGTCTGAGAAAATTCTGTTTGTCGGATCGCCTCGGCTTTTTTCCGCAGGGCAGTAATGACCGGTTCAATCTTCAGCATCTGAAGGCGCTGATCAAGGATGTCCAATTCTTTTTCGATGATTTTTTCTACCTGGGGCACTTCTGCCTGGCGGGCAGCCTTTGACTTGGCAATCCCGTGTTTCAGATGATCAATATCCAGGAGGGTTACGTTTGGCAACTCATTCAGGAACGGGTCAATATCCCTCGGAACCGCTAGGTCAACCAAAAGGAGTGGGCGACTCTTTCGAGGTGTAATATGCTCAGGGCCAAGGATGATATGCGGAGCACCCGTTGCACTGATCACGACATCCGCACTCGAAACAGCCTCCCGCAGTTCTTCAATGGGCACTGCCTGTGCACATGAATCAACGGCCAATTCTTTTGTACGGTCAGGGTAACGATTGACAAAAGTGAGCTGTGCAATCGCTTTTTTTTGGAGAATTTTTCCTGCCAGGCTGCCCATCTCACCGGCGCCAATGACCGCGACATGCAGATCATCCAATGGGCCCGCTTCAAGAAGGATCCGGTCAATTGCAACCGAGGCAACGCTGATGGGGAATTTTCCCAGCGCGGTTTCGCTGCGTGCACGCTTTCCGGTTTTTATGGCAGCCTTGAAGAGCGTAGTCAGTTCCGGGCTTGCAAGCGAGGCGGCCTTCGAAGACTGGAGGCAATCATATACCTGACCCAAAATCTGAGACTCCCCCAACACCATTGAATCCAGCCCACAGGCTACACGCATCAGGTGGCGAACCGCATCCGTGGTCCGTTTGGAGTAGAGATAAGGCTCAGCTGTGGAGAAGTCAAAGGAACGACGCAACAAAGACTGTAGTGCATCGGTGGCCAGTTCGGATCCATGCACATGACCATAAAACTCTACGCGATTGCAGGTAGACAATACAGCCAACCCGTCAAAGGATGCACGCGCTGCATCAAAAAAATCAAGTTTCTGCTGTGGAAGAAGGGCAAGGCTCTCCCGGATTTCTACCGGGGCAGCTTTGTAGCTAAGCCCAATAAGTCCCAGTGATGGATCAGCCATAGAACGGCACTGAAATGGTTAAGCAGCGATTGTACAGAACAGTAATTTAAGAAAATTAGGGGAAGGCTTCAAATTCGATCAAAATGAGGCCGAAACAACGCCTTTACACCATTTTTTTGCGTAAAAACCTGAAATGCACTCTCCCACTGCGAGAGGGTGAAGTCATGTGTGATGAGTGGGCCGGTCTTGACCGTGCCATTCTGAAGCAGATGGATTGCACGAATCCAGGATTCTGGTGTCGATGCATTGCTGCCAGTCACCGTGAGTTCCTTGTAGCATACCTGATCCAAGTCCCACGCGATCGATTTTCCAAACAGACCGACCTGTACATAACGTCCACGACGGCGCACAAGACGCAGCAGCTCCTGGGCTGCGGCTCCTGCCCCTGAGCACTCATAGACCACGTCCGCTCCCAAGCCCTGGAGGGATACATCCTGAATGAGCGCATGGATATCTCTTGTCTCCACATTGGCTACATAATCTGCTCCGAGATCATGTGCCAGGCTCAGGCGGTCCGAATCTATACTGGTTCCTAAAACAACGACCGTTGCGTGGCTGGCCTTGAGGATCTGTAGGGTGAGCAGGCCAATTGCTCCCGGACCAGCAATGACGGCCAAATCGCCAGCCCGTATTGTGGGTGCGGCGAGTAACACGCCGTGCACAACGCAGGCCAGTGGCTCGGTGATGGCACCTTCACGGTAGGAGATGTGTTCGGGTAAACGGTGCACATTCTGGACAGGAACGACAAGATATTCTGCAAATCCCCCATTGACCGCAGAGCCAATGGACTGCCTGTCCAAGCAAAGATTGGCGTGTCCATCCCGGCAGTAACGACAGGAATCGCACGTACGAAAATAGGTTTCAGAGGTTACCCGTGAGCCTAGGAGCCTGTCGGGGACCCCTTGGCCGATTTCTATCACTTCTCCAGCGACTTCGTGTCCCAGAACTACCGGTGGGCAGGACTTGAATTCGTTATGGTAGATATGCAAATCCGTTCCGCAGAGACCGGCAGCATGTACCTTGAGTTTTACCTGACCCGGGCCCGGGTCAGGCTCCGGGATTTCAGATACCGCGATATGCCCGATCCCCGGCGCAACCTTCATGACTGCCTGCATGAGTCTATTTTTAGTTTACAGGACGCATCCGCGCGCATCCACATTGATCTCCGAAATTACAGCATCTTCACGAACAAGAAACATTTGATCCACCATATTTACGACCACACATGCATGATTTGGCACGATTTGTACACGATCTCCGACCTGCAGGGTACTTCCTCCCTGTACTTTGCCCCAGCCGTGTTCTTCTGAAAGTCCCGTGATTTTTGCATGAGGGTGTGCCGTACGTACACGGGGATTATACAGGATACAGCCGTAATCGGATCTATCTGGCAGCGTATCGCTGGTGAGTACTTTGCGGCCCGCATCTAGAACAAAGCGCTCGGTACCCTGAGAAGTGCGGTGTCGGCTCACGACCGTGGAGAGAACTGTCAGCGCGCATGCATCCAGCGAACAAACCCCAAGTTCGACCTGGGTCAGGTCATTAAAAATATAGTTGCCGGGGCGTACTTCTGTAATCTGAAAGCCGCCGATGGTGACATTTTCGAAAACGTGGACGGAGGGTGTGGAACCCATACTGATTTCAAAGGAGAATGGATCTATGCAATGGGCTTCAGACAACTGGACGGCGATTTTAAGTATCCGGTCCCGTGTCTGGGCCATGACCGTGGTCATGGCCGCATGATCCCGGGAATACGCATTTCCTTCATGTGTCAGAATCCCGCACAGGTGTAAGCCATTCAGTTCCTGGATTTTCAGAGCGAGACGGACGACATCTTGATGGTCATGGGGGATCCCGCAACGGCCATGGCCTGTGTCAATTTCCAGGAGCACATCAACAGAAATTCCTGCTTCACTGAATGCTCTGGAAGCCCGGTTTGCTCCTTCCTCGCTGTCAATGCAAAAAGAAATACGGGCCTGATGTGCGAGCTTGATCAGGCGCTCAAGTTGCCATTCTCCCACCACGGTATATGCAATACGCACATCTTGAAAGCCATGCTGAACAAATTTCTCGGCTTCGCTGACTTTTGCGACGGTAATTCCGTTGGCACCGTGCTTGAGTTGACGCTTTGCAAGCGTGACGGATTTATGGGTTTTCGTATGTGGACGCAGTTCGACGTCTGCAGCTCTTGCAGCCATTTGTGCAAGGTTTGCTTCCATGCGCGTCTCATCAATGAGCAGGCATGGGGTCGCTAAATCCTCCAAGGTGTGCATGGTCATGAAAATGAGACAACTTGCTTGAACGTATAGTTCATATGGATGGATTCAAAAAATTTACTTACTTTGCAACATAAAGTGCTTTACAAAGTATATGATCTATGCGCATGGAATACGGATCAATATCGAGTCGGACAGAGGGTGCTCAGGGGCAGGCAAGTGAGCATCTGCGATTTATTCGCGATGTCATGGAGCGTTCCGCTTCATTCACGGCAGTACCCGGGTGGGGCATGGTAGCTGTCGGGATTACTGCGGTACTTGCATCTTGGATTGCTTCCATGCAGTCCACATCGGATGGGATCCTGATGATCTGGTTTATTGAGGCAGTGATCGCGATGACCATCGCCATCTGGACATTGCGCAGGAAGGCACGTAAATGTGGTGTATCCCTTACCAGTGGTCCTGGCCGCAAATATATTTTGACGCTTGCTCCATCCATGGTGGCGGGGCTTCTGTTCACGGTTGCCTTGTGGCAGGCAGGCAATCAGGATCTTCTGGCGACGCTGTGGCTCCTATTCTATGGTGCGGGTACGATTACCGGGGGGACGAGCAGCGTGCGAATTATCCCCATTCTGGGCATCTGTTTTATGGTGATGGGGATTATCTCCCTCTTTCTTGCACCTACCTGGATGCATCTGTTGCTGGCACTCAGTTTTGGTGGGCTGCATATTGGATTTGGGCTGTATATCGCGCGGAGGTATGGGGGGTAAAATTTTTTTCAGTTCGATGAGAGTGCTGCGAAAAAATCTGGATCCCTTGATTCATGCACGGGTGCGTCTCGGGATTGTGAGTGCTTTGGCCGCTGGCGAAACCCTTAGTTTCAGGGACCTGAAAATACTTCTCAGCACGTCGGATGGCAATTTGAGTCGTCACACTCAAAAATTAGAGAAGGCAGGTTATATCGAATGTATAAAATCTTTTCAGGGCCGAATGCCGCATACCGAATATCGTTTGACCCCCAAAGGGACCAAGGCCCTTCTTTCGTATGTAGAGCAAATGGAGCATATGCTTCAGGTGGCCCGATCTGTAACTATTGATGAGGATGATTTTTCAAATTGACATGGATGTACAACTGTCGCTCATGGAGGGGATATGCTCTGCCGCTTTCGGTTCAAGGCAGTACGCTGCAATTCGGGTAGAGCACGCATGACAAGAGAGCAGGAAACGATGAACGATCATCTGCATGTTGCCATCATCATGGATGGCAATGGCCGCTGGGCCACTGAACGCGGTCTTCCGCGTACAGCAGGACATCACGCGGGGGTTCGATCACTCAGAGCAACGGTTGAGGCTGCCGTTGAACGCCCAATTCATACGCTGACCCTGTATGCATTTTCGTCGGATAACTGGCAGCGTCCCCAGAGCGAGGTCAGGGCACTGATGCGGATTCTGGCGGCGCAGTTACCGAGTCAGGCGGCCCGTTGTGTTCGGCAGAATATTCGGCTGAGTATCATTGGCAGGCGGGACCGTCTGCCGGATCCTGTCTTGCATGCCGTCACACGTGCTGAAGCCCGTACCATGCACGGGACGGCTCTGCATCTGCGTTTGGCGATTGATTATTCTGCGCGGCATTCTCTCACACGGGCAGCACAGCACGTTGGGAATAATGGGAATGGAAATTTTATACAGGCACTCATGCGGGCTTACAATGCAGACAGTCTAGTACCGGATGTGGATCTTCTGATACGAACCGGCGGGGAACAGCGTCTGAGCGATTTCCTGCTTTGGGAGTGCGCCTATGCGGAACTCTACTTCATCCCGGATTACTGGCCGGACTTTGACGGAACGAAGCTGGACACGGCCCTTTGTGCGTTCCAGAAGCGGCAGCGCCGTTTTGGTGCGGTGCCGGTCTGAAGACCCGACAGCATGGATGGAGGTAACCATGCGCGCCGCTGTACTCATCAGACAGGATGGTCAAAGGTTTTGGCTGATGCCCGACATTAACGGCATACAAACCGGTCGACTGGAAGCGGTATCCGTCCCTGAAAACCGAGTGGGCGCGCCCTGGATAGCAACACGTGGGGGGTATCGTGCCGGCGTATGATCGCGGATATGCCGGCAATC
This sequence comes from Rhodothermales bacterium, assembly GCA_965116685.1. GTDB lineage: Bacteria > Bacteroidota > Rhodothermia > Rhodothermales > Bin80 > Bin80. The sequence goes on from OZ220707.1 coordinate 2,888,878, forward strand.
GTATTCGAGATTGATGCCGTTGCAGCTGAAGACCATTACGCTGCAGGGGAAACGGAATTTGCCGGGATCATGTCTGACCTGGCAACCCGTTTCCGCTGCAGCGTAATCAATGGCGTTCAGCGGGTCAAACCATTGATTCCTCTTTTTCTTCCTCATCTAGCCTTATGCGCTCAAAAAATGCAGATCGCGACCACTGGTTGCGCTTATAATAAGTTTTCGACGGCTACATATATTCCCGGTATCAAACCGCCGAGGTAAAGCTTATACTCACCCCATGCTCTAAAGGAAATTGAAAAAAACTCCTCGTCTATGTCAGTCCAATATCCAACGCCTACCAAGCCATCAGACACTAAAGATATCATGGCAAACAGAAACATGAACCATATCAGACTAAAAGTCTCAACCTTTCTCCCTAGAGGAAGGTACAGGTAAATCCCTACAGCTAAGACTATCGAAATTACTGTGATCCATAATACATCGCTTTGAGTGTAAGCACCGTCAAAAGCGTCCCACCAAATCCAGAAAAGGAATAAAGGGGTCCCTACAGAAAAACCAATTCTTCTAAGTTCTGCGATCATTTGTTTATTCAGGTCCATAACAGTTTTCGAGACATCTATTAAATTTTCGGTCAGCTCTATTTAGCGCTCTGCGGTGTTCTCTATTCGCATGAATATCGCAGAGCACTATGGTTACTACCCCAGTAACAAAGCCTGTTATAGGACCAACCAGACCACCCAAAGTTGCTGTACCATATCCTTTTAGATCACAATCCGATTTAGCCCCTTCTGTGGCATCATACAATATCTCCAGAGCATCTTCAACTTCTCCCCCTAGGTCTGCCCTGTACGTTTAAGAGGGACTTGACAATGGTTTTCCTATTGCTTAGTTTAGCAATATGCAAGCACAATCCGCGATACTTACAGTACTGCGTAATGCTCTTCCGGCATTGTCGACAACGGTGGTGTCACATCAAGACAAGAGTCGTCGAGCTTTGGGGCGAATTGTGTGTGCGCAGTTCAATTTCGTGAATGCTCAGGGAGGCCATCGGCTTTCGGGTTGCATGAAGGCATTAGTGTTACTGGAATCGGAGGGGCACTTTTCTCTACCGAAGCCACAAACCGCGTCGTTTGTCCGCGGTCCCCGTCTATTGGATGAACCGGTTCCGAAGGCGTTGGATGTCCCCACGGATGTCCGTGAGATCAAGGATTTAGAGATTATTTTGGTCACCGATTCGGGGGATCGAGCGATCTGGAATACACTTCTGGATGCGGAGCATCCACAGGGGAGCACCACCTTTGCGGGCGCGCAGCATCGCTACCTGATTCGGAGTGCGCACGGTGAACTGGGGGTGGTCGGTTTTTCTGCTGCGGCGTTGTATCTCAAGGCTCGGGATCAATGGATGGCGTGGGATCATCCAAAGCGCGCGGAGAATTTGAACCGTGTGGTGAACCTGAGTCGTTTTCTGATTCGATCAGACGTGTTCTGCAAGAACCTGGCGAGCCACGCATTGGGACGAGTGCTGCGGCGCTTGCCCTCCGATTTTATGGCAACGTATGGGTATTCCCCTTATGTGATAGAGACCTTTGTGGGACCCGATCAGGAGGGGACTTGTTTTCGAGCGGCGGGATTCCGATATTTGGGACTTACGCAGGGGCGGGGCCGCCATGCACCCTCGAAGACACGCACGCGCCCGCAGAAAAAAGTATTTGCCTATGAACTGGATCCAAACTGGCGCACGCACTTGGCCGTGCCGTATGTGGAATTGCGCCCTCGGCTGGAGGTGGGGGCAGGTCTGGACAGCGATCGGTGGGCGGAACAGGAGTTTGGTGGTGCGGATCTCGGGGATCGGCGTCTCAATGTGCGTTTGGTAAAAAACGCGGAGTTAGCGGCAAAGACGATGGGCAATCCTGTCACCACAACCCCCGAGCGAAATATCAAGGACGTTCGGGCCTACTGGCGTTTTTGGGAGAGGGCCAACGAACGTGGGATCACCCCGGCACAGATTCTGTTCCCGCATCGCCAGCGGACGATTGAGCGAATGCGAACCCAGGAGACGGTGTTGTGTGTTCAGGACGGAACCAAGATCTCATACAGTACGCGTTCGGACACCGAGGGACTGGATATCATTGGACAGAACCAGACCTCTGCGAAAGCCCGCGGGGTGTGTCTGCATGCAACGATCGCCCTGAATGACGAGGGATTACCGTTGGGGGTGTTGCGATGTGCCTATGGGACAGAGAACCCAAAATCCCAAAGCTGGCTACACGGTCTGTCTGACATTGACGAGGCAGCCGAGACGCTGCCACGCAAGACGAAGGTGGTTGGTGTGATGGATCGGGAAGCGGATGCGTTCGAGATTTTGTCTGCGCATCGGACGCTGAAGCGGACGCATCTATTGGTTCGGGCCAAGCACGACCGGAAGCTGAATACAGACGAGGGGCGATTATTTAAGGCGATGCGAAAGGGGCCGCCTGCGGATGTGATGGAGTTGTCGGTGGAGCAGTTGAGTCGTCGGATGAAGTCGGGGCGGGTCACTCATAAAGGTCGTCCGGCACGAAATGCCCGGATGGAGTTGCGGTATTGCAAAGTGACTCTACCTCCGACCAGGGACCGTACGCAAGCCCCCATGGAGGTCTGGGGAATTCATCTGCGTGAACTCAATCCGCCGGAAAATGCAACGCGGATTGAATGGTATCTGTTGACCACGCAACCCATCACAAGCCCGGAGCAGGCGAAGCAGATGGTAGAATATTACCAGTTGCGCTGGCGTGTGGAAGACACCTTCCGGGTGCTCAAGAGTGGCTGCAAGGTGGAGAAGTTGCGGATGCAGAAGGCGGGCTCTTTGCACCGGGCGATCACCCTGCACATAGTCACGGCGTGGCGAATCATGTTGATGACGCTTTTGGGGCGTGTGGACGCGGACTTGGACATGGACGTATTCTTTCGAGAGTCCGAGTTAGAGATGATGAAGGTCTACGCCCGTAGCTATGGCCTTGCGGTCCCCACCAGCCTGCCCTCGGCCATCTTACTGGTGGCCATGATGGGCGGCTACATGAATCGCAAACACGATCCACCGCCCGGGCACACCATCATGTGGCGCGGCTATGCAAACCTTCAAATGCGTGCCATCGCCTATGAGGAGTTGGGGGGCTTCTTTGACTTGGTGGAGCGTCCGCCTCCATAGCAGCCAACGTGCTCCATTGCTCCCTCCTGATCTGCTGTTCCCTCCTTGAGCGCCCGAAAGCTTCATACCCTTGCTGTGTGCAGGCTACAGAAGAATGTCGTGTCTGCGAGATCTCGCTTGTTCCAGAACGCGAAAAACACGGAAAATGGCAGTGCCAGACGGTCAACCTCAGAGAAATGCGCGAAATCTGTCGTACCTCGTCGGACAAGAACTCACGAAAATTCGCCTACATAAACCGAAGAACCCCCATTGTCCAGTCTTTTTTCTGAGTACAAGGCAGCCCTAGGTCTCTCGCGCAACGCTCAGTGCATGGATTGTTTATCTGTGACAAGCGGTTCAAGCCATAGTGTTCGAACGCTATATTTTTTAATCCCTGTCTTGATGTTCCTTGAGCTCTCGCTTTTTCAAGTTCAAAGAGTAATTTCATTGGGCCATGATATTGGGAAAGTTCAATGGCCAAGCGATTCGCTTTCAAAACTTTTGCACTATCTAAAACTCCATCGAACTGATCTTTAATGATCTCATCCAGAAGATTATCGTAGGCGGCAGCCAGTTCCGGCGGCTCTTGATTGAAAGCTATTTGATCAATCTGATCTTGGCTATCATCAGCAATTTCAGTAATCGCAGAATCATTACAACCGCTTATAACCAGTGCAAAGACTAGCAGAACTGTACCAAAACTGTACCAAAGTAGAACTTTGGATTTGTAGATTTTTTCATATTGAATTTGCCCCTCGGCATTTTAAGTTCGCTGCCAATATACAACAAAATAATATATGCAGGGGGGATGGATATATATATATATATATGTCGAACGCAACGTAATGCTCATTAATGTTTCGCAACTTACTGGTTCCAGAACGCTTTTTCCCCGGATCGCGGGCAAAAGCATATATGCGGACAATCTGGCCGGATAAAATACCCCGCATTGCGCCCAGAATTGCAATTCTCGCGCGATGCGGGTTTGAGTAGGGATAATACCCCATTTGAGCAACCGACAGGGACATACGTACAAATGGACGGGATTTAAGCTGCACATGGATACGGCGGACGATGGGATTCAGATTGGGAAGCGTTCCTCCGAACACTGGATCGACACGGCCAAACCAAAAATCGGCACAATGGTAGAACCTTACAACTCCGCCCCAGCTTCCGCTAAGTTTGACGCATCCTCACGACGAGCGATACAGAAAATATCATAGGCCGAAAAATTGATCAACAATATTGTGTATCTTTGGTGCAGATTTCGTTTGAGCGAGTATAATAAACATGTTCAATTGTCAGCGAGATAAAGGACCGTGCGACCGTGCAGGTGTTTTATTTGAGGGTGTTCTGAGGATGCATAAGACTCGATTCCTTGTTGGTTATCTTGGTTTTGAATCATGAAAAAAATTCAAGATTGTCATAGGATGCAGTGGCTTCCAGCCATGTTTGTTTTAACATGTGTTGTGACTTCGGCGTTTGGGCAGGACCAAACGGATAACTGCCCATCAAGCTTGAATGTGGCTGGAGGTGAATCCATAATGATAGACTGCGGTTTGGAAGCACCTTTTCTTGAATATGAATGGACAAGCCCAGATCCATCCTGGCTGGCGTATTTGAGTGATACCACAGTGCCATCTCCTTATTTTAATGCGCCCAATGCTGTTAGTGCTTCCCCACGATTGGCGTACAGCAGGCTGAGTCTTGATCAGGATGGAAATGTGGTAGATCGCCAATTGCTTTCCATCACGATGAACTCGGGATCCTCTCCGATTGTCTGTACCCATGTGGATGGACGGGATTGTCTATCGCCGGAAAGCAGGGACCAGGATTTGTTGAATGACCGGTATACGCCGGAGGCCTTCAATCTGTCTAGAGAAGAAAGCAGTATGCCGTTTTTGGAATGCGAGCCGCGTATCACGGTTGAGAGTGGCACGATGGCCGAGATACGGTGCACCGGGCTGAATCCATCAGGAGAGCAGTTGACGTATAGAGCTGAATTCGATTGGCCTCCCTTTCGTGAGACAAGGATTCTTGCAGATGGAGCATTTGACTACTTTGTTCGAGTACCATTGATTGATCAACCGGCAGATGTTCGAATCCTTGAGGTCAGTGCATCTGTGCAGGGCAAGGACATGCAGGTTTCGCAGAGTATAGAGGTGCATATCGTTAACCGAAGTCCGTTCTTGATCTGCGAGGACATGATTGTAGAAGAAGAAGTGGAGGCGGCATTTGCATGTTCGATGACTCCAGACGAGGATATTGAGTATCAGTTCATTTCGGATCCTCCCCTGGTACAGCGGGGAATGTATGATCATTGGCCGACATTTCGTGCTCCGCAAGTGGATCGGGACAGGTCGGTTCCGGTCATTGTGAGGGCGTTTGAAGCAGGTTCGGGTCGGGTGACCGAAGCGGATTTTACGGTGAGGATCCGAGATACGTCAGATCCGGAGGATTTCACGATTGAATGTAATCCTGCGATGAAGGAAGTGTTTGAGGGGGCTCCAGATATTCGCATTGAATGCGAAGAAATGACGGATGCAGAGGTTAAATTGAGTTGGACGTTGGGTGCCGAGGGGGCGAACGATCCGTTTGATCGGATAAATTTTGCCGAGTTTACCGAAGGGAGGATAATATTTCTTGTTCCAGCTGATGTGGGACAGGATGAAACGTACGAGTACAAGGTGCTCGCTAAAAATTCTCTGGTAGAGGATGAACAAGCCAGGACGGAATTTGTGATAACGGTCTTGGATACACCGCAAATCACTCTTAGCTGCAACGACGTTTCCGCACGTACAGGGGACCCACCTCTACAGCTTGGATGTGGAGCAGAAAATAGCAAAGAACTACCGTTGAATTACATATGGGAATGGGATCCGACGACACGTCTTTCGGATGCATCTATCGCTAATCCGCTCTTTGACGTTCCAACCAATGACGAGCAGCAGCAGCTGAGGGCTGAGTATGAATATGAGGTGACGGTCTCTGCGGACAATCCAGATATTCCCTTTCTTACATCCACTTCGACGAATATGACCGTGACAGTGGAAAAGTATTTTGGAAAACTGGGATTGGAATGCACCAGTCCGATTGAAGTCTATGAGGGGACCCCACCTGTCTCCCTAAACTGTTCGGTCCAAGGGTTTAATTCCGAAGTCACAGATCCGATAGAATGGACTTGGAGCCCACAGGATCTTTTGAATCTTGAGGAAAGAAATCTCGTCTTCCAGACACCGGAATCGGTTCCCACGAATCCTACAATCTACCGTTATGATATTTGGATAGAGGCACCGTACCATGACCGTTCTGATATGGTACAGGTTGAGGTTAGAGTTCTCAAGCGACCGGTTCTTGCTCTGGAGTGTCAGGATTTAACGGTGACCGTGGGGATGCCCGCCCAACGTATCCAATGTGAGGTGAGCAATGATCAAGATGATGCAGAATTGAATTATGTATGGCAATGGGATCCGACGACACGTCTTTCGGATACATCCACCGGTACTCCGCTCTTTGACACCCCTTCCCAGCAGCGGCTTTACTCTCAAGTATATACGTATGGAGTCACCGTTCAGGTAGAGAACTCGAATCCCGTGGAGACAATGGTTTCGGTCACGGTGATCAACCCTGCTTCTGGTCCACCAAAGGAGATTGCGGTCAGCACATCAGAGTTGGATCTTGGTGTGGTTGGACCACATGGACAGGTTTGGCTGGATCCAGGGACGGAGCAGGTATCGGGTCTGGTGTACGAGGGATCCCGAATCCATGCGGGGCGAATGGTGGTTCGGTCACAGAATGAGGTGACCGTGTCCATGGAACAGCTTTCATCTGCCACGTTACGTCGTGTGGATCCACTGGGAGAATTGGACACATCCCGGGAATTAACGCTTACTCCTCAGTGGGCATACTCCGAGTCCTGCGTGGAGTTTGCTGCGAATACACAAGCTAGTCAAACGGTGCAAACCAACTTGCAGCCCGACGATTGCCATGTGATCCGAATTGGAGGAACCGTTGAACTTGAGGGGGCAGAGCCAGGAGATTATTCAGGAGGAGTTGCCGTGGTGGTGACGATTGATGAGATAGATCAGGTATATTCCATTCCAGTGGTTCTGACCGTGGAAACGGAGCGGCGGGTCGTTATTTTGGGGCCGGGAGGGGTCAGTATTCAATCCGCTCCAGCGACAACGGAGGCACTGCAATGGGATGAAAGTGTCAGTATTCAGCCACAGGTTGCGGTACTCGGGCCAAATACTCCGTCTGGAATCTTCACGATGACAAACCCTTCAGTATATTCGATGGAAATTGAGGTGTCAACGGAATTTGGATATCGTGAGGCCCAAGAAACCGATCCATTCTCAGTGCCAGCAACCGGTGAATTGGGGGATCTGGCAGAGTTGGTTTCTGTGTATCCAAACGTGGTCGTCTTGTTGCCAGGTGAGACAAAGCAGGTGCGTTACGCCGTCGCAGAACATGAACTCAGACAAATGGAGAATCGCGGCTATGCCGCACTATTCAACTTTACGGTCACATCACGTGCGTATGTTGAACAGCGTCGTGCTCCTGTAGCCGAACAGTCTGCCCGTGTTACATTCCAAGCTCCAGGAGTTTATATTCCAGGGCAAGGCCCAGAACAACTTCGCGCGACTGTGGAGTCGCGCACGGAGCAGGCGGCTGTCGTTCTGATCGAAACGCACACCGCTCCGTTTTATGGCAATATTGTGGTAAAGGATGATGCGGGGAATGAGTTGGGAAGATCAGAAGCCTTGGTGTATACACGCAGCCGAGTACGTGTTGATTGGAATGCAAATCCGTCAGGCGGACTAACATTGCAATTCATCCCTTCACACCTAGACCAAATCAGACCAAACGACGTATACATTCCAGCCAATGACTAAATTCATTTTCCATGGGGCCGCATGCCTCTCCAGAGCCCAGAGGGGGCCGGGACAAAAAAGATATTTTGAGATCAACGGGAATCGTTCGGGAATGCAGTCCACTTCAGTGACACATTTTCTTCGTTTGAAGAGCTTGGGATTTTGGCTTCTCTTCTTGGCCATTCCGGCGTACGGGCAGTTCACAGATGCAGATGTAACTCAGCGTGTGCTGCCGGTCGCGGAATTAAGAGACCTGGACTTCATTAGTTCGTTCCTCGAACAGCATTTTATTTTCCCTCAGGACCAAGATTATACCTCTGGAGTTTTTTTTGATATCACACGGGATGGTTTTGGCTCAAATGATGTCTTGGTTCTCTATCCCTCAGAAGAACAGTTTCATCTGAGTGCTTATCTGCCGGAGCAGTTGGCTACGATACTACGCAACCAGGGCTTAGCCACGGACTATACGATATCGACGACTCGAGATCTTACAGAGGTCCTTATTGAAGAGGCCGAAAGTGAAACGAATCCCAAAAAAGCCTTGGCGGGTTCATTGCTCGGGTCAATACAGAACTATTATCCGTCTGGTGAATTTCAGGGCTACATCTCGCAGCAGAACGAGAATTTACGGGTCAGTTTTTGGGGATACAGCGAAGATGTATGGCAGTTTACTCCTAAGACAGAACAGTGTGTGGAGCCACCAGAATCAGAGTCCGTACTGATTGTGGCCCATAAGCAACCGGAGATCCGGACCTTTCTAGATGTCGATGGGTGCATTATTGTAGAATCGACTACAGCAGGGGGTGAGGTTTCATCCCGCGTATGTAATTAACGGTACATGGACGAAGATCGGACAGATCTGTTGGTTTTCATTGATCTTGCATTCGTGCTTCTGGTAGGGTTTTTGATTCTCACAGAAACAGATCCTAGAATGAGTGTGGCGCTTCCCTCTAAACCTGTAGTCGAGTCTACATCTGCGAGTGGGCCGACGGTGTATAATCTATATTTTGATGGGATCGGTCGGTTCCTGGTGGAAAGTGGTGAGGGTGCAGTATGCAACCCCGATAGCCTAGAAAACCTTGTGCTGTGTATGGAGCAGGTGGCAACCAGCGAACAGACGGCTGTGTTTGTGCTCATTCCGCAGGGAGGGGCAACCGTGCAACGCATGGTCGTTATTCTGGATACATGTTACGCTAGCGAATGGAGTTGTACTGTTACAAACTGACAACCTATCCACCATGGCAAACCAATTTTCTGAAGAACTAGACGGATCAGGTCGGCGAATAACCTTTGGCATATTTGTCATTGTCGTTGTGTTCTTCGCGGCGGCTTTTCGTCTCGTACCGGTCCCATCCCGCGAAGATGTCGACGAATCGTTGGACATTCTGATGCTGGAATTCTATGAGATGGAAGCAGCGGAAGAAGAAGTGGAGGAAGAAGATGAGACCTCCGACGAAGTTGAGGTGGAATCAGAGACAGAACCAGAAAACATTAATAAACTGTTGTCGGCTTTTGGCGAGTTATCGCTCTCCGAAGTTGAGTCGAATGACATATTAGCCATGGATCCTGCTTCTGAAAGCCCATTGGGGCTGCAGGCTGATGTGAACCTAGATCTTGAATCGGGTTCCGATGCTCTGGGGATATTCGGCAATAGTCGTCCCACAGATTTAAATGCGGATTTACTTCCACAATCCGGTGGTGGTAGCGATAGGTGGACGCTTAAGCCGAATTTAGTATCGGGATCAAGCGCAACCAATCGTCCGGGGTTTCAGACACGCAATCAAGCAGGTATATCTGGAAGTGATCTTGCGGTACGTCAAGATGAACCGGATGACCTCTTTGACGAGGTATATGAAGAGAGGGATCGGCCTGAGATGACGGCTGAAGAAATTGAACGCGAAGATGCAGTGATAGCTTGGTTCAAAGAAAATGGAGGACCACTGGATCCAGGGGTCCGATCCCTGTTTGAACAGACGCCGAACATGCTCACGGCAAAGGTTTTTGCCCAGATTGGGGGGCAGATACATCCGGTACAGTTAATGTATTCACAGTACAGTAGGAAGCTTCATATTGCATTCAGTGAAGACAAGGATCTGTTTTATTTTATAGATCCAAAACTTCAAAATATTGCCAATTATTATGCAAAAGGGGTAGTGGTGCATGACGAAGCAGTCAGGGTTGTCATTGTGGAGAGCGAGGAATTATCCGTGGAAAACCCAGAGTCGGTCCGAGTATATAGGACGTTCCTTTCATGGTGGATAGACCAGATTAAGGCAAATGGATGAATCAATGGTAGATATTGTTCTCATCCTTCTGGCCGCCTTGGTGGCCGTGGCAGTCATCCCAAAATTTGACGTAGAACTGCCCGTAAGCCAGGAGATTGAAGAGGATGGAATGATATTAAGACCGCTGCAAATCTCACTCACCGATACGGGAGAATTATATGAATTAGGCGAGTCGAACCAAGAACAACTCTTGCCATACGAGCAGTTTTATGAAATGTTAACAGCCATGGAGACCATCAGTATCGTAGAAATTCATGCTGACGAGTCTGCGCCAGCAATTTATCTGCTGGAGATTAATCGACTCATTCAGAGAGCTGGTAAAAATTCTATTTTTTTAGTCAGGACAGGCAGGTAAAATATGGAGGATATTAAGCGGTCAGCGTTTTCAACTTTGCTGATTATTTTCTTGTTTGGATGCTCACAGACAGCACCGATTGTCAGTGAGCCACCTCCAGAGCCTGAAGTTGTTGTACGGGACTTTGTTACCGGTCCCTTACCGGGCGTGGATTCGGTCGTGATCAGTAATGTTCTGGAGACGTTTGACAGCACTTTTGTGGATGCTGTTTCTGAATATCAGGCACAGCAGAGTTTTCTCCAAGGACAAGGATTGATCGCGCGTGCGGAGAGTCTACTCACCGTGATTGCGGGACCGTCTGTCTTGGAAAATGCCGCTGACGAGGTAGATGAGGGGAGTTTTGCAAATGCAGTTGCGGGGGCCAGGGAAGCATTGTCACAGGCTTCGCAGGCTCAGGCGAACCAGGATAGTACGCAAGCACAATTACTGCTGGCTACGGCGCAACAGCGGCTGGAGGAAGCGGTATCCTTGAATCCACGCCATGAAGAGTCCCTGTACCAATTGGCGCAGGTATACGCCATTCGGGTAAATTATTTTCGGCAGCAGGGTGCGGGGGATCAAATGCTTGAGCTTCTCCGAGGATTGGTAGCCCTTCGTGCAAACGAGCATGGACTGTGGGCCGAGATTGCGATTGCATTGGATGATCTTCAACGCTTTCCACATGCAGCCGTGATGTGGCTTCGTGCTTCAGAGACCGTCCTGGAGGATTCCAGGCTCTCATTCGATGATGTTCCAGTAGATACCGGATTGGTTTTTACCTATAGTGTTCGGGCCCATCGCTCGTTTGTCAACGATAGAAACGGTCAAGGTGTAAACCGTGCTTTAACCCAGGCCTATCAGTATATCAGATCCAAGGAAGAATATGATTTTGTTACACAGGAATTGATTTGGTCACAGTGGGACTATCTCAATTTAGATCACCGAATCGTATTCGACAGTTTACGGCAGGTTGCCTTGGAAGCCCCTCTCTCTGCATTGACCGAACTGGAGGAACTGATGCCTATGCTTACACGTCCCGCTGCAAGATGGGAAGCCAGTTATAATCATGCCATCCTATCCTACGATAACGGGTTTGAAGATCGCGCATTGGATACCTTGCAGGTTCTGTGGGATAGAGTCACGAGTATTGATTCAAATGAAAAAGTAGGACATATTTTTCATCCAGATGGCAGATTGACCATGGGAGCGTTACCCTATATGACCTTCCATGATGATCTTCGCTCCGCGTATGGGTCTGTCTTGTTTGAGCGTGCTCTTGCTCATATCCGAGGTGGCCGGTCAGGATTGGCGTTCACGTACTTCATGCAGGTTGCGGAAATTGGGAGTGAGCATACTGGGAAAGCTTACATTGAATCACTGAAATTGGCTCGTTACAACCCAGAGCAGGCGTTGAAAATTGAACCCAGAGTCGAAGAAATTTTTGATGGGCTTGATCGGGAAGATCAGTTGGCTTATCTAAGGGAGATTGGGAATCTTTATCGTAGGCTTGGAGAGAATGCAAAGACCGAGAGCATCCTTGCACGCTTCCGGGATATTCGTGACCAGATTTCAAAATGACGAACGAACAGAATATTCATGGACAAGATACGTGTGAGTGATCTCTGGAAAGTTGGTCTTGCATCAATCCTCTTCACGGTACTCACGATTCCTGGTGTAGTTGCACAGGAGGAGCAGTTTCTCCGTGTAATCCAGGAATCTCCCTGGGTTATCAGCCCTATGTCGGTTGCTTCACTGTCAATGCGTCCTGTACAGGCTTACTGGGATCCGCAGCGGGAAGACTATTTTATTGATATTGTTGCGTTTTTTGAGGAGATGCATGCGTCTGTGGAAATCCAAAACGTAATAGTCCGAGCAGTAATCCACGGCACAAGTTATGAGATAGATTTCAGTCAGGGTATTGTAACTCGGCACCAGGGAGCAAGTATTCAGCATTCCGATTCATTGGAGGCGGACGGCTATTTCTATGCCGGTGGTTTTGATACCGGTGATTTTGGTACGGGGGAAGGTTTCCTCTTGACCCCACCCAATCTGCAAAAAGTCTTTTCCGAGGGTATCCTGTCCTATGATCGCACCAAGTTGCTCATTCGGGTCTCCCAAGAATTACTTACAGAGTCAGTGTCGACATTCCGTGCACGGGACTTGGCCCCCACGCTGGGACTCGGTCCCGTGCTGTATGGGCGTAATCGGAGCGTACTTGGGGGAATTCAAATTGGATATAGGCTCAACCGCGTACAGCGGCCCGGAAATGTTGTGGACTATGCGGGATTTTTCAACGGACGGGCCAGTGCCCTATGGGGGCAGGTCCGTGCGGAGGGCAATGTGGACTATACAGATGACAATCAGGCCAGAACATCATTCGGGCAACTGAACTATCTGCTGGATATTCCACGGTCTTCCTATGTTACGCAAATCGGTGTGGGTCGTACGAGAATGGATCGCTGGCCTGTACGAAAGAACTATGAAGGGATGTGGATGAGTAATCGCCCACTCTCGACGCGGCATCAACAGAGCGAAACCGAAATCACCGGGATCGCAGAGCCCAATGCACTCGTATCGGCATTTGTGGGGGGGGTTGTGGCAGATCGTGTGCAGGCAGATGGATTGGGGCGTTACCGATTAACGATTCCAGCCTATTATGGCACTTCACGTGCAGAGTTGGAAATCGTCCCCGAAGGTGGCGGGACTCCAATCAGGGAAACCCGCTATCTTGTCGTAACGGAAGACTTGGTTCCTACACGCACGCTGTACTGGGATCTTCAGGGAGGGCGGGACCGATATGATCATACCCAATATGGGCATGCACGGATGAGCTATGGTCTGTCCAGCAGTCTTACTGCACGTAGTAGTTTTACGATGGCAGATACGTTACAGACTGCGACTCTGGGACTGATCACAAATGCGATCCCATCCATGGTGGTGAGCGCAGAAGTTGCCTATCCTGAGAACATGGCGCGGGCCACGTTACAACTGTTTCGCAATCAGTTTCAGCTTCAGGGCGAAGCGGTCCTTGCAGCAGAGTCAGGGTTTGCATTTTATCGGCAAGGCTTTATTGGCCGAGTTGGCTGGAATGCTAGGCGCCTCAGTGTATTTCTGTATGGAAGTCGCTTTGAATCTTTTCGCGGCAGTGAGACAATGCGGTTTGATGGTTCTACGACCTTCCGGCTGTCTCGTCGCACCAACCTGGTTGCTGCCGTTGGTCCACGAATTACCAAGCGGAGTCCCGATGATCCAATGGATTCAAGCATCCACTGGCGAGGTTCACTAACCCGTTATGTGGCCCCGGGAGCCGTGCGTGGAAGAATTGGTTTTCAAGGATTTGGGGGCCAGTACGAGTCTATAGACTTTGCAGGAGTGACCGTCTATGCATCGTACCGGTCGGTTTCGTTTGGTGCACGTGTCGGCTATGACTTCCCTGCGCAAGGGATGAATACCTCGTTGACAATACGTATGAATGCTCCTTGGGTTAGCTTTTCCAACCAATCCTCCTTTGAACCGGACAACCCGTACAATCAGCAGAGCTTGTATGGATCGGTGATGCTCGGCCGCCAGGTCCATTTTTCCAGGCATCCGCAAGTCTGGAGCAGTGCGCTGCTTCGGCCATTTATTGACAGGAATCGTGATGGTCAGAGGAGCCCGGGAGAGGTGCTACTGGATGGACTCGACATCAATGTCGTGCGTGCACGTATGGAAGCCAGCGAATCCGGTGGGGTGCAGGCGGATTTTCTGGCACCGAGCACACTCTATCAGGTTGTGATTGATCCCCGCTCTCTCCGCGGACCAGAATTGGATCTGCCCATGGGAACCAATTTCAGTTTTATTTCGGATCCAGGGGCCGTGAAATACATTGACATTCCCGTGCATGAAAACACGGTGATTGAGGGGAGTGTTGCAAACTTACCCTTAAGTTCCCCGACTCTGGCCGTGGTGGTTTTTTATCGGGGAGAAGAGGAAGTTGCTCGATCTGCCGTTTCGCAGCAAGGCCGGTTTACCGTATTATTGGCGCCAGGCCCTTATCGTCTCGAAATTCATGACCTGCTGGGTAACGAGAGCCTGAGCGCTTACACGCAAATTTTAAATGTGGAAGTCGTTGATATCCAACGACTTGAAATCCAGTGACATTATTACTTTTATGTTAATCTATCTTATTGTTTTACAGGCTGCAACGGGTACACCGGTGCAGGACCAGACCACACTCACTGCAATTCCCACTTCACTTTGGGACATGATCAGCTATGCCCGGGGGTTCGAGTGGCCATTGGGTATTTTATTTCTGATTGGTTTATTTGTCCTCACCTCTGCGTACGTCCGGCAGTGGCGACAGTGGGGGGGGAGCAAGAAGATGTTGCAGATCAATCCAGATGGTATCACGGCAGACAGTTTTTCGGATGCCATTCATCAGACCAAAGCCAAACCTGGAAACCCCTATTTCATGTCGGGCAGTAAAATTATTGAGGAATTCAGGCGTGGTGGTACTGCACCGACCATGGTTGATTATGCTTTCCGGTACATTGATTTAGATCGTGAGAAATATCAGCAAACGGATCGCTATATCAGTGCAGTGGTCTACCTTGCCCTGAGTCTCGGTTTACTCGGGACCTTGCTTGGTATCTTTGTCTTATTCATGTCGGGGGAACGTCATGAAGCATCCGATTTGGTGGGCTTGGGCATAGCGGTAGTTTCCACGATGCTGGCTCTTGTTATTCGCCTGATTCTTTGGCCGCTGAACATCTTTTTGCAGGCGGCTCTAAGAAAACGGTATAATATCTTGCGAAAGTGGACCATTGCATTTTCGTATGCTCTTTCCTCGGATAACGACGATATTAATCTTCGGGCTTGACCAGATGGCTCGGGAAGCCAATATGCAGGGGTTGTAATCGTATCCATGGAATTGCAGGGAGAAAGGATTATGATGTGACGGCAGAGGCGTATCAGGTTCGAGCAGGTGTGCGGATTTCGAAGGGGATGTGGAGCAAGAGGGGGCAGATGAATCTATTTGATGAACAGGGCTTGGTGGAGGTCTGCTGTAACCTGTATCCACAGGGTCGCATGATCCTGTGCAGAAATCTCCTGCAGGCCGAAAAAAGGAAGAAAACGCAGGACGATTTGTTGGTGAGGCGGGGGAGAAACTTGACGAGGTTATTGTGTCGATCAAAAACGCCCGCCTCCAAAGAAAATTTTAATTATTGCCGAGGTAAATTTCAGGTATCGTTAAACACTTCCTGTACCACTATTCTTAGTTCCGGTGGTTTGTCAGGAGGAGATACGATGCTGACACTCAGAATTCCCCGAGAATACGCACATCTACATACCCCTGGACCCCGTTCGGGAGACGGACTTCGGTGCCCGCCACTGCCTCCCCAATCAGAGTGACTTTGACTCCCTCGGGGACGTCAATACTTCCAGTTTTCGTTGTCATTATTGTCGGCTCCAGAATGGATGCACCCTGAATTGAGTTCCGGTCCATAGAAATCACTACCGCAATCAGCAGTAGAATAAGTCCCGAAGTCAGGGCAACGGTACGTGCTCGTCGGTGCCAACTATTTCGTGTTCTTGTCCAGAGTAATTGAGCATACAACAGGCAGGCAATCAGGTATAAACCAATTCCTGTACTCAAGAATGAAAGTGCCGAGTACTGCCCAAATAACTGATTCCACCATGTTCGCCAGAACGGGGTCGGAAGCTCAGAGAACGGGCTTTGAACGCGCGACTCTATGATCTGAATGTTATGCAGGAGTTGGGGATCATTTCCCAATAGCCGACGGGCACGCTCATAATAGCGAACCGCCTCTCCAAGCTCATCCAGGCGGTAGTAGGCACCAGCGAGGTTATGATAGAGGGATCCACTCTCATAGCCCGTTCCAATCACGGCGTGATATTGGTCAATCGCGTCTTCGTAAGCGCCAGATGCAACCAAGCGGTTCGCTTCATCAAAGAGTTGGAGTGCATCTTCCAACTGCTGGGCCTGTACCAGTCCGCAACCGATCACGAAGGTCAAAAAGAAAGTCACACCGTGCTTCATTGAATAACAGTCTCAAGTTCGTCGGCAATGGAGCTCAAGATGAGGCTCGCCTGCATCAGGTGCTCTTCCATCTGGGAGTGTTCAGCAGGTACAGGGGCAAACCGTGCGGCGTCACAGGCATCAAGAAACGGAACCAATTCCTCCTGCCGATCGGCTGGAAGCCCAGCTTCAGCCAGTAGGTTGGCAAGTTGAGGCCTGGTCAGTCCTCGCTCGGAAATATTCAGGCGATTCCCAAGAAACCCAAGTACGGCCTGCTCCAGTGCGGCGTAAAATTCATCTGGACTGTCTTCTGCAAGGAGTTTTTTTGCATTTTTGAGGTGCTTGCGGGCAAGAGGATGGGCTCTGCGGTTTCTGGCCCAGGCAGTATCCGTAGCAAAACGTGTCATTCGGCGCCTCAGTACGGCCGTAGCACCAAGTCCAAGTACGGGAATCAACAAGAGTAGATAAAACCAGGAATGATGATGAAGGGGCGTGCGGTTCACGGTGATCCATCGGGGATCTCGTTTCAGAAGCGCAATATCATCTACCGGAAATCCTGAAGCCGTAGACGTAACAGCAACCGCAGCAGGAGCGGTACCGGTAATGGTAACCGGATCCAAGTTAACCGTGCGGACAACATATTCTTCCTGTGAAGGATCAAAGAAAACAAATCGAATGGGCGGAATCTGAAAGGTCCCGTTCGAGCGTGGGATCAAAAGCCATGTAAAAGTCTTTTGCCCTCGTATGAATCCTCCACGTTCCGTTTTTGAAGTATTAACCTCAGGATCGTAGACCTCGAAGATGCCAGGGAGGTCAGGCTGCGGAACTTCAATCAGTGCAATATTCCCGAGCCCTTCAACAGCTACCGTGAGTTGCAGCGCCTCACCGACTTCCATTTCATTCTGGCTGAGCTCAGCATTGAGCGAGTATTGCCCTACCGCACCGGTAAATCTATCCGGTGCTCCGGGTGGAAGTGCTTTGGAGGTGATGCTTATGATAGGAGAAGCTCGCTGAACCGTTGAATACGTACGCGAAAACAACGGGCTACTGAATGGATCCGCATCCGGGGATTGCACTTCTGCTGAAATCTTGAGTGGATCAATGGAAAGCTCCCCTGGTCGCGTAGAAAAAACCACAACCCGCCGGATCGAAACCATCTGATAGCGGATCCCATTCTCGACAACTAACTCGGGTGTCGGGTTCTCGGGAAGATCCAGTTCCTCACGCCAGAATCCTTCCGCATCCCAGGAGTCGGATTGGCGGCTGTTACGGGGTAGGGTTCCCGGCCGGAAATACAACTGGTAGTCCAGTGTGACCTGTTCATTCAGATAGGCTTCCCGACTACTTTGGCGTGCACGAATAAAGATGTCTTGTTCAGTCACCTCCGGGGGAGGTGCTGCGGGGATCGGATCATCAAACAGACTAAATCCTCCAAAGGGGGAGCGCCGCTGCGGTCTCGGCCGCTGCGCCTGTGGGACGACTGTAATCGAAACCGCAGGCGTACTGTAATTTCCATTTCCAATGGTTACACTGGCTTCCAAAATGCGGGCATCTCCTTCTTGCTCAGGCCGGTAATGCCAGGTATAGCTCACGCTGCGGGATACGTGCCCGTTCGTGATGGAGATACTGGTTCCGCGTGAGGCCGAGGGAGAAACCAGTACCATTCCTTCGGCATCAGGAGCGCTGGGAGTTACAATCTCGGAAGCATCCGCTCCAGAGATCTCCAATGTATAGGCCACGGTTTCCTGGCTCCCGATCGTCGGGGAAGAGACTAGTCCAGAGACGGTCTGTGCAACCGAAATATGAGACGTAATGACGAGTCCGGCCAGGAAGAGTATACACCGCATGGAGTCTACCAGTCTTTTGCGACACGCCTGGGGCGTCCTTCCATTTTTTGTATCTCTCGCAAGAGCTCTTCCTCATCATTTTCGAGTGCTTCGAGGATGCGTTCGGCCTGCTCCCGTGTCAGAGGGGCTTCACGCGGTTCATTTTGCTCACCGGATTGCTCCTGCTCGTTCTGCTCTTGTTCGCCTTGCTCCCCTTGCTCCCCTTCATTTTGCTCCTGATTCTGCTCTCCTTCCTGCTGTTCGTTTTGTTCATCCTCTTGCTGCTCATCTTCCTGCTCTTCATCCTCGCCCGAGTCCTGCTGCTGATTTTGCTGCTCTTGCAATTGCCTGCTTACAAATTCATAATTAAATTTTGCATCTTCATTATTCGGGTCAGCCAGTAAAGCGGTTTGATAGTGTTCTAGGGCTCTTTCCAGCTGCTGGTGGGTGAATGCATTATTCCCGGCATTGAATGCCGATCTGGTCATAGCGTCTTCATTCGGGGCATGAACCAGGGCTTCTTCAAATGCCCGGCCGGCCTCTTCGAAATTTTCCTGTCGGTGCAGACTCAGGCCCAGGTTGTTTTGGAGTCCGTAATACGTCTGGTCCGTCTCTTCGGAAGGTTGATAGGATGAAAGTCCCTCCTGATATGCAATGGCTGCTTCTTCATATTGCTCTTGCTTGAGATGGTCATTGCCAACTCTACCGTTCTGTTTCGGGCTAGATCCGGGGATTACTTGAATCATTGTCAGGGAAACTCCCAAAATTGCGATCAAAGTCATTGGATTCAAATCTCCTGTTTGTTAACGGGGGCTCGACGAACCGTGACCAGTCCATCGATGCATAACAACAATAAAGCCAGTGCCAAAGGCCACTGGTATTTAAGATCGTAGTTTTCATATTCTTCTTCTGCAAAGCTGACCTGGTTCAACTGCTCAAGTGCGGGGATCAGTTGAGAGAGAGAGCTTGATGTACGGGCAACCTGAAAGTAGGCGCCATCTGCACTCAGTTCTTTCAACCCCGCCTCCTCAAGGCGGGAGTGGACAATCTGTCCCTCAAGATCCCGCTTGTACCCGGTGCGCTGCCCGGTTGCGTTATACATAGGAATCGGTGCTCCATCCACATCACCAACCCCGGCTGTGAACACAGTGATCCCTTTATCTCGTGCGGTCGCCAGGATTTCGTCCACTTCAGCAACGTGATTTTCTCCATCGGATACAATCAGGAGCGCTTTGGATAGGGTTGCTTCGGGGGCAGTAGTGGCTGAAGGAGCATCAAAGGCTTGGATAGCCATCCGCATGGCTGCACCAAAATCTGTACCGGGAGTGGGTAAGAGGTCTGGGTTCGCAACATCAAGAAACAGACGTATGGCACCATAGTCCGTTGTCAGAGGGCACTGGATAAAGGCATCTCCGGCAAAGACGACCAGCCCGATACGATCCCCCCGGAGATCACTCAGGAGTCGTTTAATTTCATTGCGTGCCCGGCCTAACCGATTCGGAGCCACATCCTCGGCCAGCATCGAAGCCGATACATCCAGTGCGATGACCAGATCAATCCCTTCCCGCTTGATTTCACGCAACTGCATGCCCACCTGAGGTCCCGCAAGTGCAAGAGATAGCAATGCAACAGCGGTTACCATGATGGAGGCTTTGTAACGCCGTCGCCGTCCGCTGACACTTCGGGAGAGCTTGCGTACAAGCGCAATATCTCCAAAGCGAACTTGCAATGCACGGCGTCTCCAGGCCGCGTAGAGACTGAGTGCAGCTACAATGGGCACTGCCCAGAGTATCCAAAGGTATGACTCATAAAGCCAGGCCATCAGGGAAAGCGTCGGAGTAATGTTGTGTTAAGAAGAATTTCAATCAGGACTAGAAGCAGTCCAGGAAATAAGAAACGAATGTATCGTTCCTCATAGTCTGTATAAATACGCGTTTCGATCTCTGTTTTCTCCAATTCGCCAATCTGCTCATAAATTTCACGGAGTGCCTCTTCATTCGTGGCGCGAAAGTATTGCCCTCCGGTTCCCTGCGCGACTGAACGAAGCATATCTTCGTCAATTTCCACCGGCACCATCTGGCGCTGTCTCCCTCCAAAGGGACGGTCAACGACAAACGGAGCTTCACCATGGGCTCCTACACCAATCGCATAGATACGGACTCCCAGTGTCGCAGCAACCTCGGAAGCAGTTACCGGGTCAATCTCGCCACGGTTATTTTGCCCATCGGTCAATAGTATGATGATTTTACTCTCTGCAACGGTATCCTTCAGCCGGTTCACTGCCGTAGCCAGTGCAGTTCCAATCGCGGTGCCGTCTTGGATAACTCCAACCTCTACCTCGGCCAGCATACTTTGGAGAAATTGATAATCCAGGGTTAGTGGTGCCTGCGTATAGGCTTTCGCTGCAAACACGATCAGGCCAATTCGGTCCGACATCCGTCCGTCAATAAATTCAGAGGCGACCTCACGGGCAGCTTCGAAGCGGTTCGGCTTGAAGTCCTCTGAACGCATACTGGTGGACGTATCCAGGACAAGGACAATATCGATACCTTCCGCGTAACGCTCTTGGGTTACTTCCCGAATCTGGGGGCGTGCCAGTGCCAGTATGCACAGTGCTATGGCCCCCACGCGAAGCAATGGTGGCAGGATGGAGGCATAAACCCGAAGTCCACGGGGAGCATTTTGTGCTGCCTTTGTATTACTAAAGACAAGCCCTGGCGTACGCCGGCTTCGAAGCCAGATCAAGAGTCCATAGGCGGGGGCCAGGATCAAGAGAAATAACCACTGTGGCTGAGCAAATTCCATGATCACGAACCAGCCCTCGCAAATTTTTCGCTCGCAGCGCGTTGATCAAACTTGATCTCAACACGCTGAACAACGGTGACGGCTTCCTCTAATGCCGTTCGACCTTCCGGGATTGAGGGGGTTACATCTGCAAACTTGACCAGGTCGGAAAGGGAAAGGATTTGTTCCAGTTGCTCCGGGATGCCCGCAGGGATTTGGTGCTGAACATTTGGGTGAACTAAACCCTGAATGAGTTCCGCTGTTGTGGATTCCAGTGCCGGAATCAGGAGTCGATTTTCTACATAGGTGCGCAGGGTATCCGAGAGTTCTACATAAAAGGTTTCCACCTGTACTCGTTTGGTAAGCGGGGTGTTCTCAAGTGCACGCAGGCGCTCCAAGGCGACGGTGGCAGGAGAAGGCAGATCAAGGTCTTCCGTCTCCGTCACCGGAAGAGGGTCAGGTTGTCGTCGTCGCCAGATCATGTACCATATCAAAGCGGCTATAATCAGGACCACAAGCCCAAGAAGTACATACGGCCATAAAGGAGGACCAAATTCGACAGGAGATGCCATGTCGCGGATCCCTGTGGCATCTTGAGGAACGATGGATGTCACAGGTAACTCCCGCGCAGGTGTGACAGCGGTTACCGTATTACTCACAAACCCGATGATGAGAGGTGCTAAGTGGGCTGTATCCAGAGCGAATGTAGTCACTTCGTATACGGCGCTATCCAGGCGTACATCTGTATCCATGAATCGTGTACCGGCCGATATGAAATCAACGGGAATGATATCGCCAAAAGCGGAATCGGTACTCGGGAACGAGGGCGTCTCATCAAACCCGTGCAAGGCGATCAGTGTGAGGGTAAAACGATCTCCTACGAAGACACTATCCTCAGATAGATAGGCATCCACACGTTGCGCCTGCACGGTGTCAAGCCGGCTCACAAGGGTGATTGATAGAGCCAGTATGACATACAGATATGATCTACTCATCAGGCAATCTGGGCACGTGCACGAAAAAATTTCGCCAGTGGATCCACGAAGTCTTCTCCGCACTTGATTTCAACGTGATCCACATGTGCTTTACGGAAAAGTGCTTTGAGTTGCTCATGTGTTTGTAACGCGGATTTTTGAAACGTGTCCCGCACCGCTCGGCTTCCTGTATCCAGTGATCTGGACTGATTGGTTTCAGGATCGTACAGGGTCACAAGGCCTAGTGGGGGAAGTACTTCCTCTCTGGGATCTGTGAGATGCACTGCAACGGTATCATGCCGGCGCGAGACCATCCGTAGTGATCGCTCCAAATCTTCGCCTTCGTCAAAAAAATCACTCACTAGCAGTACAATGGATCGACGGCGAATAACATGCAAGATATGATCCAGGGCGCTTTGCAGTGCGGTGCCGGAAGATTGTGGCTTGTGGGCAAACATGTCACGCACGAGGCGCAGTACATGTCGACGACCGCTCTTTGGTGGTACAAAGAGCTCAACCTGATCCGAGAATAGCAAGAGCCCAACCTTATCGTTGTTTTTAATGGCACTAAATCCCAGGACTGCACAAATCTCTGCAGCAATTTCCCGTTTAAACTTGTCACGGCTCCCGAAATCGCTGGATCCAGAGATATCCACAACAAGCAATAATGTCTGTTCCCGCTCCTCTTCAAAGACCTTGACAAAGGCCTCACCTGTTCTTGCGGTCACGTTCCAGTCAATGCTTCGAATATCATCTCCAACCTGATAGGAGCGCACCTCAGAAAATTCAATGCCACGCCCTTTGAAGGCCGAATGGTATTCTCCACCAAAAACGTTATTGACCAAGCCTTTCGTACGTATTTCGATTCGCCGAATCTTGGCGAAAAGTTCGCGTGGAATCATGAGCAACTGAAATATTGGGGGAGAACGATTTTGTACGTAAAATGTTGTTTCGACGGTTGGGAATCCTAAGTGCAGGATCCGAGTTACAGACGTTGTTCCGCCATTTACCATATCCTCTATTTACCATATCCAATGAAAACTCGCTCGTTGCTTTTCGCTTCCTTACTTCTCGTAGCTTTTTCAATCCCTACGGAGCAGCCGACATCCTGGTCCATTGATGTCTCCCATTCCGGCATTTCGTTCAAGGTGCGCCATTTGGGGATTTCGAGCGTCCGCGGTGAATTCCTTACTTACGATGCAGAAATCTTGATGGATGGTACCGATTTGAGCACACTGGCGGTGGATGCCACCATCGAAACCACGAGTATTGATACGGGGAATGAGCGTCGGGATAATCATTTACGCTCGGATGATTTCTTTGGAGCGGAGGAGTTTCCAAACATGATGTTTACCAGCACGGGAGTTACGGAAGTTGATGGCAATAAATTCCATCTGGCTGGAGATCTAACTATCAGAGATGTAACCAAATCGATTGTTTTGGAAGGTGAGTTCCTTGGAATCGCCACGATGGGCGACTCGGAACGTGCTGGATTCGAGGCAACTGCAACGATCAATCGGAAGGAATTTAACCTGTCTTGGGATCGACTGACGGAAGCTGGAGGGTTCGTTGTAGGACATGATGTTGAGATCATCCTTGAGTTAGAAGTGATTAAAGACTAACAAGAGACGATGCGCGTAGGCGTCATTGTTTTTCCGGGTTCAAACTGTGACCACGACGCCTATCATGTTGCACGGCATGTGTTTGGTCTTGAGACGACCTTCATCTGGCATAAAGAGCGTCATTTACCACCTGTTGATTTGGTGATTGTGCCCGGCGGCTTCTCCTATGGAGACTATCTCCGTGCGGGAGCGGTCGCTCGGTTTTCGTTCATTATGGAAAGCGTGGTGCGTTTTGTAGAGCAGGGCGGCCTTGTCCTCGGAATTTGCAATGGGTTCCAGATTCTGTGTGAATGTGGACTCCTGCCGGGGGTCTTGCTTTCCAATGCCTCGGTCCGGTTTGTTTGTAAGTGGGTTCACCTGCGTACGGACAATGTTGATGTTCCCTTCACGGGCACCGCAGAGTTGGGACAGATCCTGCGGCTTCCTGTGGCTCACGGGGAAGGAAACTATTTCACGGAAGCATCTGAGCTGGTTGAATTGGAGCGTAACGGACAGGTTGTATTTCGGTATACGACACCGGAAGGTGAAGTCACACCAGAGGCAAACCCCAATGGGTCATCGAATAATATTGCGGGGATTGTCAATCGGGAAGGAAACGTGCTGGGCATGATGCCGCATCCAGAGCGTGCCGCCGAGAATGCCCTGGGAGGCAGCGATGGAGCGGTATTGTTTCGAAGCCTCATGGGTGTAACCGCCTGATGTTATTCGGATTGGATACCCCGATCACACTACTACTGCTCATCTCTATCGTAATGGTGAGTGGTTTCGCTCTCTTTGGGAACCCACTTTTGATTGATCGTTTAGGGTTTCGGCCGACACGGGTTACCAAAGAACCCTATCGCTATATCACGGGGGGATTTGTACATGTATCCCTGACGCACCTGCTTTTCAATACCATCACGCTGTACTTCTTTGGCCCATTGCTGGAATTCCGGTTGGGAAGCATAAAGTATCTGATCCTGTATATGGGGTCCTTGTTGTGCGCACATGCTCTGACCCATGTTCAACATCGGCACAACAGTGCCTATAATGCGATTGGGGCGAGCGGGGCGATCAGCGGCGTGTTGTTCGCTTATGTGTTATTTTCCCCGTACGACTTGATCTATTTCTTTGGGATTGTGCCAGTTCCGGCAATTGTTTTCGCGTTTCTGTTCGTAGCGGGGAGCATCTATGCAATGAAAAGCGGTAGGTCACTCGGGATTGCACATGAAGCCCATCTGGGTGGTGCGATAGGGGGTGCACTTCTGACCGTGATTCTTGAGCCGCGCGTACTCCCCTCATTCCTTGATCAACTGATCTAAGGGCTGGCGAAAAAATAATTTATCCTATTAATTTACCATTGTCTATCTTTCAACTCTCTTTTTCCGCGTAATCCAGAGAATTCTCTCTGCTCTCATCTTAATTCTGGCCTAAAAAGTTTCGATTTGACCCTGCTTTTTGCCGATTGTTCATTTTTACCTATATTCATACTTTAATGTTATTACTTAAAACTTTTCCATGTCAAGCCGAACGAAAAAAATTGGTCTCGTGAAGGAACTCATTCGGGGCCAAACGGTCGCTACCTTTGCCGAGCTCCGCGCTGCCATCGGTCCCGTCTGTGATCTTACCGTCCACAAAGTCATCACCCAGGCAGGGTGCCGAACCAGTTATTCTCACAATAGCCGCTATTACACCTTGGACGAACTCGTAGAGTTTGATGAGAATGGTCTCTGGTCGTACAACGAGATTCGTTTTTCCCGGGAGGGTCCGCTGACCTCCACGCTGATCGCATTCATTGAACAATCACCGGCGGGGCTCTTTGCGCGGGATCTTCAAACGATGGTGAAGGTGGCAGTACTGCCGACCTTGACTCGTTTAACTCGAGAAGGTCGTGTTTCAAGAAAAAAAGTAGGACGGCATTATCTGTATGTATCCATGGACTCCGGTACCCAGAAACAGCAACGACAGAAAAAGGACGCCTTATCTTTGGGTTGGAATGAGACCATGTCCAAGGGGACCCAGACCCTGCTTAATACCCTGAATGAGAAGCAACGACGATTATTTGCTGGATGGTTTTCGCTTCGTGTAGGTCGTGGAGGGGATCGGCGGGTTGCTGAGCTATTAGGGATGGCCCGTGCCACGATCACCAAAGGACGGAGGCAGCTTTTGGACGGAGATTTCGAGGTGAAACGAATCCGTAAACCTGGTGGTGGGCGCAAATCCATCGAAAAAAAAAAGCCCGAAATAATTGGACTCATTCAGAAGGAGATGGAGTGTGATACTGCGGGAGATCCATGTACTGGGCAGCAATGGTATCGGCGAACCACACACTCGATTGCCTCGGTGCTCACCAGACTCGGGATTCCCCTCACGGACCGCACCGTGAGTCGAATTCTGAAGTCACTGGGATTTGCATTACGGGTGAACCACAAGCAGTTGTCTGCCATCAGACATCCAGACCGAAGTCTCCAATTCCAAATTATTTCGATGCTTCGAACGATATTCTCCCACACGCGCCTTCCCATCATCAGCGTAGATACCAAGAAAAAAGAACTGATCGGTCAGTTTCGAAATCCAGGGACCTATTGGAGGGGGACCCCGCATCTCGTCAATGATCATGACTTCCGATCTCAGGAGGACGGCCTTGCAATCCCGTACGGAATCTATGATGTTCTGGCAAATATGGGGACATTCTATGTGGGATACTCTCATGATACGCCTGAATTCTCGGTAGACTGTACAGCGACTTGGTGGAAGGAATGCGGTCGCTACCTCTATCCAGATGCGAACGAATTTTTAATCCTGGCCGATAGTGGAGGAAGCAATGGGTGCCATCCGCGTGCATGGAAATACTTCCTGCAGCATAAACTCGCAAATCCATTTAATCTCACCGTCACCGTTGCACATTATCCCAGTGGGGCCTCCAAATGGAATCCAATCGAACACCGCCTCTTCAGTGAAGTATCCCAAAACTGGGCAGGGATCCCGCTTGAATCTTTTGATATGATGCTCAATTGTCTCAACACTACAACGACACAGACAGGACTGACCGTCAACGCAGAATTGGTAGAACGCGAATATGAACGAGGAATCAAAATCAGCGAAGATGAAATGAACCAACTTAATCTGGAGCACAATGAGTCCTTACCGCGATGGAACTACATGATTAAACCGCAGATCAGCAACCGATTAGTTGTACCATCTTGAAAATTGATAGGCTAATTTATTTTTTCGCCAGCCCTAAGCCCCTGAGCATAAGAGTAAGTCGGGGATAAAACCCGGAGACCAGAGTGTCACCATCCTGATTGCCAAATGACGGCAGAACTTTTTCGCTGCAACATAGCTGGGAACTACCAACCTGATTTGACGACATGCAGATGATGTTATGGGCACAAATCCCAAAATGGGTTACCGGATGACGTTTGGTTTCACACGTGAGCGGCGTTTGTGGACGGCAACAGTACTAATCGTACTAACCATCTACTTCATTCTAGGCCTGGCCGTAGAGTGGCTTCGGTTATTGCAAGACAGCGGTTGGGGTGCCGGGCTGTTTTTGCTCGGCTGCTGCTTGCTACTTGTGTTTATTGTTACTCGGGGGATGACTGCAATTCCGAGTCGGAAGGAGGTTGTCGTTGCAATCGGGATCGCCATACTTTACTCCGTTACGCTCTCCTACATCAATCATCCAGAAGAGCGAATCCATGTGATTATGTACGGGGTAGTGGCACTTTTGATTTATGCGGCATTACTGGAACGCCCAATGAATGGAAGACGAATTTCTACGGTCTCCATCATAGTCATTATAATTACAACCGCCCTGGGCTCCATTGACGAAGTGCTTCAGTTAATATTGCCGAACCGTGTGTTCGATGTGCATGATATCCTGTACAACATATTGGCTTCGGTCATGGCGGTGGTCTCGAACGGATCCCTCAGATGGGTGAGGGGGCAATCTGTTTGACCGGTTAAGGGTACGCGAGCCAACGGCTCATTCAGCAATGGTCACGATATGCCAAAGATTGGCATTTTGGATACGATTAAAATAAGTAATAAAATAATGATATATTTAGATAAATATAATAACAAATCATATTATGATAGTAGTTATAACACCTGCAAAGGCAAAAATAGCACTCGCTGCGAACATGAAAGAGCGTCGCCTAGCGCTCAATCTTACGCAAGCCGGTCTTAGTGCGCGTTCAGGGGTCGCCTTAGCTACTCTTAGAAAATTTGAGCAAAGCGGTGCCATATCTATTGACAGTTTGTTCAAACTCATGCTGGTCGTTGGTGGTCTGAGAAAAATCGTAGAGGCGAGCGCACCGGACCCAATAAAATTCTCCTCGATTGATGATGTCCTGTCCGGCAAGATTCGCCCTAAGCGCAAACGTGGTTCACGCTCATGAGGCACAAGCCGGTACAACGCATAAAAGTTGGGGTGAATTTTGGAAGTGGCTCCGAGCCTGTGGGAGGTCTAGCCCTTCGGGATCAACAAATATATTTTGAGTATGATGTAGATTTTATACGTCGGGGCCTTGCTTTGTCCCCTTTCCGACTCCCATTAAAACCTGGGTTACGAACCTTCCATACACGACTTTTTGAAGGCCTGCCGGGCGTATTCAATGATAGCTTGCCAGATGGCTGGGGGAGACTTTTGTTCGACAGGGCCATGCGTAAGCGAGGCATTTTGCCGCAGATTCTGAGTCCGCTTGACCGATTGGCGCATGTCGGTAGATCTGGCATGGGGGCGTTGATCTATGAGCCGGATCAGTCCGGGGCTGTGGAGGAAGCCGGAATAGATTTGGACTGGCTTGCCCAGCAGTCTCAGGATGTTTTAGAAGGTGGAGCCGAGGATGTTTTGGACGAGCTTCTGGCGCTGAACGGATCATCAGCAGGTGCGCGGCCAAAAGCGTTTATCGGATTTAATCGCAAGACCGGGCACGTCATTCACGGAAGACAGGATTTACCGAAAAGCTATGAATTATGGCTTGTCAAATTTGCCAACTCACAAGATGGTCCTGATGCGGGAGCCATGGAATTTGTGTATTCGAAAATGGCGCGGCAGGCTGGACTCATGATCCCCGACACACATCTATTCCCGGCAAAACGGGGGGCCGGATATTTTGCAGTCAAGCGCTTTGACCAAAATGAAGGCGAACGCTTTCACATGCACACCCCTTGTGGATTACTGCATTCGGATCATAGAACTCCGGCACTTGATTATCGGGACTTGCTTGAGCTCACCATGCTTTTGACGCATGACGTTCGGGAGTCGGAGAAAATGTTTCGGCTCGCTGTCTTCAATGTCATGGCGCATAACCGTGATGATCATTCCAAGAATTTTTCATTTCTCATGGATAAAACGGGAGAATGGAAACTCTCGCCAGCCTATGATCTGACGTTCTCATATGGCCCGGGCGGGGAGCAGAGCACGATGGTCATGGGAGAGGGCAAATCGCCAGACATGAACCATCTTCGTGCATTGGGGCGACATGCCGAAATCAATGATGCCAAAGTCGAAGAAATCCTTGAGCGGACCAGAGATTCACTTGGACGGTGGGGTGAGCTGGCAAAAGTCCATGGCATGGGGATGGCAACCCACGATCTGGTTCACACACAGATGGACAGGCTTTTGAATCAGGGTTAAGGTCTCCGTAACCCGAGCTAGCCTGAAACATCGATTCCAGCCTGTATGGGGGCTTCAAGAATCGCATATTCCTTATCTACTACGGCATGAATTGAATCTAAACTTGACTTCGACGGTTACCTCCGTCACAGGGGTTCTGGAGTGGGATTTCCGGGAAAACTGAACACTACCAATCCCCCTTTTCAGGGCGGAATGATGAAGATCGAGACCGAATGGGACGCTTGATTTAGGAGGTCGTCCCCTCTTTGAACAGTACGGTCTGGCGCTGTATCGTCAGACCGACTGTCTGGTATAGGCGCCCGCTCGTTTCGGTAACCTTCGATGGAAGAAGGTATTCTGCCCGATTGCCTCGATCACAAATCATGGAGGTTTCCACCGCACCAAGTTCTGCTAAAATCTGCCCTTCACTCAGGCGATGTTTTGAACCAAACCTCGCATTATATCGGTGTCGGAAGATCCGTAACAGGGCAAATGCAACAAAACAGATTGCAATATGGGCACGCACCCGACGCTCGACCCAGTGAAAGATGGGCCGGATCGCCATGGTGTGTTTCATCACACGAAAACCTTCTTCAATTCGCCATAACTCTCCATAATGTTGATAGACTTGTTCTGGAGTCAGATCCTCCAGACTCGTCCAGACCCCATGCAGCCCATCAAACTTCTCATCCCGAACAATCGCTGCTTGATCTAAGCTCACTCCATCCTGCTTCACCTTCAGAAATCGACCACTTCTGCCGGTGCCCTTGACCCCCTGTTTCAAACGATTCTTCACCTTCTCAATTGCCTTCTCCCGTGAATGTACATCCCGAGCTGCCTTCTTTGGACAATAGCGCAAAATCAAGCGTCGACCACCAAGTTTGTGTTCGGTAACCTTACGACCCGTCGTTAAAACCTTCCAAGACTGTGCCCCGAGAATCGTCTTGGTGTGGAGTTGATTTAATGACCGTAAACGTGCAGCCACGATATAGTCACAGCCCAGACTTTGCAACAACGCTAAATTCTCCTTGCTCAACATCCCTGAATCGGCAACGACAATCATCCGATCCAAATCAAAACATTCTTTGAGGCGCGTCATCGCCGGTTCAAGCGTCTTTACATCGGTGGTATTGCCGGGAAAGAGTTCGTACGTGACCGGAAGCCCTTCTTGGGTTTGGATCAATGCCAAGACCAACTGAACCTTTTTGGGCTTCCCATCCTTGCTAAACCCTTTCTTGCGTAGCTCATCCGGCAACTCACTGGCAAAGCTCAATGTCGTCACATCAAAAAACAGCACCTTCAGTTTCCCGCCAAGCATGCCGAGCGTCTCGTTGGAGACCAGCTGCTTCATCTGTTCAATTCGGTCGTCCGTGACGGCATCCATCATCCGATAGAACTTCTCCACCGGAACGTCCACCCCCGCATCCTTGGACATCTGCCGTGCATGGGCCAGTTTACTATCCCCAGGTGCAGCCAGACGAAGTAAAACCGCTTGCTTGAACAGACGACGAGACATCTTCTGACGGCGATCAAAGACCTCTGTAAACCGCATCTGGTGATACAGGGCCCCCATGACCTCGTGAAAGCCCAGACAGATGCGCCGTATTTCCTCCAGCTTCCGTGCATCTTTGATCACCAGTGCCTTCGACTCCCGTTTTTTTCTGCGGGCAGCCACCACCTCGTCTACATAAGACTCTGCAGGAAATAAGGAGGGTTGCAGGTCTTCTTGGATCCGAGCTAATTCCAGATAGGCAATTTTAACCAGACCGTCCACTGCATCCGGGTGAACGCTTCCCATGTGTCGGACGATACGAACCCGCGGCTTTCTTTCCTTATTACGGTAGCTCTCAACAATCTGGACAGAGATGTTTTTCGTGGTTTTTCGTTTGAGTTCTCGGACCCACATGACACAGTTGGTTGGTGAATTACAAAGATACGAAAAATACAATTAAAAAGCAAGACTGAACACTACACAGGAAGGCCAAAAAAAAACCTCCCAGAAAGCACGGAAACAGTGGTTTTGTACCTGGAAAAATCGAAACCGTCAAAGTCAGGATGAACCATCTTCGTGCATTGGGGCGACATGCCGAAATCAATGATGCCAAAGTCGAAGAAATCCTTGAGCGGACCAGAGATTCACTTGGACGGTGGGGTGAGCTGGCAAAAGTCCATGGCATGGGGATGGCAACCCACGATCTGGTTCACACACAGATGGACAGGCTTTTGAATCAGGGTTAAGGTCTCCGTAACCCGAGCTAGCCTGAAACATCGATTCCAGCCTGTATGGGGGCTTCAAGAATCGCATATTCCTTATCTACTACGGCATGAATTGAATCTAAAAGATTCTTCATGACATGATTGTCATCCAAAACCCAACTGGTCTCGCACGCGTAGTATCCATAGCCGGCAGATTTTTCAATGGTTTCCAGGACGGGAAGAATATCCAGAGCGTGGCCATGATAGGCCTTACGTACCCCCATGAGTGGCATACGCACTTCCCGCACCTTCGCAAATTTTGTCAGGATCAATAACTTGACCAGACCAAAAGGGAATAGGCGTCCGTTGGGAAGTCGTTGCAGCGCTGGGTTAATATCGGGAAGAGTAATCGTGAATCCCACCGGCTTGCCATCCATCTCCACAAAGAAACACATCCTTGGATCTACGATCTGCTTCATTGCATTGGCTAGATGAGAAAACTCATGATCGGTGGCTGGCACAAACCCCCAGTTATCAGACCAGGCCTCGTTAAAGATCTCCCGTATGGTTGTTACCTCCTCGTCAAAGCGAGACATATCCAATGTGCGCAGTGACAGGCCAGGGTTTCGGCGACGGACAATGGCAGCCCCTCGTCTCAAGCGCTCAATTGTGACATGTTTACGGTGAATGTAGTACGCCCAAAGAGTCATGACACGGGAAAACCCCCAGCGATGGAGGTAGTCCTCGTAGTAAGGCGGGTTGTACGCCATCATGACGGAGGGGACCCGATCAAACCCGTCAACCAGAAGCCCGGATGTATCATTTAGAGATGGATTCACGGGTCCACGAATGGTTTGCATCCCTTGCTCTTGAAGCCAAGAAGCTGCGGCATCCAGCAAGGCTTCAGCAATCTCAAAATGCTCTTGAGTCTCGAAGAATCCAAAGAACCCGGCATCATCGGCATGCGTTTTCAGGTGCATGCCATTAATGATTCCGGCAATTCGTCCTACAACATGTCCATTGGTATCAAGTGCAAGGAAGAGCTGTATCCGACCATGCTCAAAGAATGGATTTTTTCGTGGATTTAGGGTCTCAAGCTGATCAATGCGAAGTGGAGGCACCCAGAACAGGTTGCCTTGATAGAAATCATACGGAAACTGAATAAAGCGCTTCAGGTCCCGTCGTGACTGAACCGGTCGAATCACGTACGAAGGGGAATCCGGCATGGACTAGAGTGCATGGTTGTCCAGCACGCCATGCTTTCGTCCCACATGATAGAAGGCCTCAAGGATTCTGTCCATATCTTCATCGGTGTGCGTAGCCATATAAGATGTGCGCATGATGTTCAGTCCACGCGGTACAGCACCTCGCCACGGTACCACAGGGTTTACAAATACGCCCTCCTCAAGTAAGTCTGTCCAGAACTGAAATGCATCCATCATCTCATTTCCAACCACGACTGGAATAATCGGGGCTTCGCTGGTCCACACATTAAAACCTGCACTGCGGAACCCCTCCCGCATATAATTCGAAATTTGCCACAGTCGATCAAGCCGCCAAGTTTCTTCTTGAAGAATGTCTAGGCATTTGAGCACGGTCGCTACCGTGCTGGGGGGCATGGAGGCACTAAAGATGTGTGCGCGAGCCGTATGCCGGATGTATTCGATCACGTCATTATCTCCAGTAACAAAGCCTCCAAGGGAGGAAAAGCTCTTCGAAAAAGTGCCTGTAGTCAGGTGGACTTCATTACCTAACCCAAAGTAGGCCGCAGATCCTTGACCTCCTGGGCCGATAACACCCACCGCATGAGCATCATCCAGCATCAGAGCGGCACCAAATTCATAGGCAAGTTTTACCAATTCGGGGACTGGAGCAATTCGGCCACTCATTGAGAATACTCCGTCCGTAACAATGAGCTTATCGGCTTCGGGATGTTCCGCCTCGGCTTTTTCGAGAAGTCTCCGCAGATGGTTCATGTCAAAATGCCGATAGCGCCAGCAGTTTGCTGTACTCACTTGTGTCCCGGCAACGATACAGGCGTGATTTTCCTTATCTGAAAAAATCAGATCGTTCTTTGAGGTAATCCCCTGGATTACCCCCATATTGGTCATATAACCGGTTGAGAAAAGAACGCATGCTTCTTTTTCCATAAAGGCTGCAAGGCGTTCCTCAAGCTCCAGGTGGATATCCAATGTTCCGTTCAAGAAACGACTTCCCGTACAACCGGTGCCGTATCGGGCGACCGCTTGATTCGCAGCTTCCTTGACACGCGGGTCACTAGTTAATCCGAGATAGTTGTTTGAGCCAGCCATGATCAGTTCACGGCCATCAATAAACGCTCGTGTTCCCTCGCTGCGAGAAATTGCGTGAAAGTAAGGATAGAGTCCAGCATTTTTTGCTTCACTGATCAAGGCACCGGGTGCCATGAAAGCCCGCGTCTTCTCAAATATTGTCGGCTCTGCAGGAAGCGTTTCGTTCGGATTAATCATAGGAGGAGATAGCGAGTCGGGAAAACAGGATAGATTTTGGAATTAGAAATTCGACAAATCGTCTAGTCTAAAGTTAGGAGCGAGATGGTAGCAATGATCATAGTACAGGAATACGAGAAGCATATGATTCTATTCTGACTGGGTAAACGGTTCAGGATGGAATTCTCCCCCGGCGGTCCAAGGTACAGATATTGGAACGGGGCACTGAATCTGGTCTCCATTCGTTGATGGCCTTGCGGTTGAAGCATGGTTGTACCATTTACAAAGCCTTTTTGTAGAGGAGCCTGCTCACGAAGTGCGTAGATGGTGGATGCCATGCAGCTTTACCAAGTGAGTGTTAATCCAATCTGCTGCGGCCCCCCCGTCACCCGGGCGGTTAAAGATTCGTTTACGTCAAATTCCGCCAAATGTGCACTCACATAGGCATCTATCACAGTGAACCCGTACCAGGCAATGGTGCCAAGGTACAAAAGGTCCCTGTTCCGTCGAAGCAGATCTCGCTGTGCACGGAATTGGGGTTGGAGTCGGGCACGGCGTGCTGCGACTTCTTCAGGCATAAGAATCAATTCAGGACTTAACTCTAAGACGCGAAGAAGCTCGGAATAGTCACTTTCATACTCAGGAAATATCGGAGTGCCATCCTGATTGGTCCGCGCGGTAAAGAGATACGCATGTCGATACAGCAGATATCGCCGGTTCACTAACAGGGCAGATCCCACAAAAGCTGCAAGCCCGATGTATACGATGGGGACTTTATAATATTCGCGGTTATATAGCTGTCCCCATCCTGGTACGAATGCACGACGTAGGGCCGAACGCGGATCCGGTTGGTGGAAATCAGGTTTGATTATCGTTGTATCCGGTTGTCCAATTGCCGACACGGGTCCGGTCATCCACAGAAACAGACACACAAAGAGCGTTGCTTTCAGGAACGGGTGAACCATATCAATCAACCGGTCCCTTCAAGTAACTCAACGATGCGGGATAGATCTTCTTCTGAATAATAGTGGATTTCAATTCGGCCGTTCCCTTTGGCCTTGTCGATGATCTGTACTTTTGTCCCCAGGTGCTTTCTGAGTGTATTTTCAAATTGGGCAAGGTACACTGCAGAAGGGGGAGTGGTTTTTTTTGATGTACCAGGCTGGTGCAAAAGGAGCTTAACCCGGTTTTCAACTTCACGGACGCTGAGGTTCTTGCGTCGAATTTCTCCAAAAAGTCGATTGATTGCACGATCATCGCGGAGCGAGAGTAATGCACGGGCATGACCAGGGGTGACAATCCCCTCCCGGAGTCCAATCTGAACTTTTGGAGGGAGGTGGAGGAGGCGTAAAAAATTTGTGATGGTGGATCGTTGTTTTCCGACACGTTGAGCGACTTCCTCCTGGGTCAGACCATACTCCTCAATGAGTCTTTGATACCCCAGAGCAACCTCAATAGGGTTCAACTCTTCGCGCTGGACATTTTCAACCAAGGCCATCTCCAGCATTCGCACATCTTTGGCGGGGCGGATGTACGCTGGAATTTCTTCCAGACCGGCCAGCTTTGCAGCTCTGAGCCGCCTCTCACCGCTGATGAGTTCGAACTCATCTCCTTTGGTTGCACGGACTGTGATCGGTTGAATAATTCCCAACTGTGCAATTGACTGGGATAATGCTTTAAGAGCTTCTTCGTTGAATTCCTGTCGGGGTTGAAACGGGTTCGGTTTGATCGAACCTACCGGAAGTTCGAAAATGCCTCCGACAAGCGAATGCGCATGTTCTTCGGAGCGTAGTTGCCCGTCATTGCTGAGAATTGCATCCAGTCCACGTCCAAGGGCAGACTTTGGGTTTGTCATGTACAAACGGGAATTAAGGTTAATACTGGACGCACTGACAACGTACATCAGTGCGATCGCTGTAATTTAAGGTTCTGCTACATTTTCTAGCAGGCACTAGCTATTCGATGGTGAAGTAAAGTTAGGGAGGGGAGATTACCCGCGCTACATGGTGCAAAACAAAAATTCTTGTTTTGTAAATCCAGAACATTCAACGGTGCCGCGACTCAAAATCTTCCGCGATATCGAAAAATTTTCATTTGATGGTTTACAAAATTGAACCCTGTTGAACATCATCTATAAGATACAGGGACGTTTGGTTACTCCCAGGGAGATTACCCGCGCTACATGGTGCAAAACAAAAATTCTTGTTTTGTAAATCCAGAACATTCAACGGTGCCGCGACTCAAAATCTTCCGCGATATCGAAAAATTTTCATTTGATGGTTTACAAAATTGAACCCTGTTGAACATCATCTATAAGATACAGGGACGTTTGGTTACTCCCAGGGAGATTACCCGCGCTACATGGTGCAAAACAAAAATTCTTGTTTTGTAAATCCAGAACATTCAACGGTGCCGCGACTCAAAATCTTCCGCGATATCGAAAAATTTTCATTTGATGGTTTACAAAATTGAACCCTGTTGAACATCATCTATAAGATACAGGGGGTGTAGTGGTGGAAGAGAGGCGTTGCATCATTTCTCGGGCGAGTGCCAGATAATTACGGGCTCCAGTACTGGTTGCACTGTGAAGCAGGACGGGTTTTCCAAAGCTAGGTGCTTCTGCAACCGTTACATTTCGTTGGATGATAGTCTGGAATACCTGGTTACCGAAATAACGCTTCACCTCTGCAGCGACCTGTTTGGAGAGCCGTAGGCGTGAATCATAAAGCGTCAAGAGGACCCCTGCAATTTCAAGATCCGGGTTGAGTCCACCTCGTACGATTTTGATTGTATTGAGTAGCAGCCCCAGTCCTTCAAGAGCAAAATACTCTACCTGTACAGGGATAATCACGCTTTTGGCGGCCGTCAGTGCGTTGACGGTTAAGAGTCCAAGCGATGGCGGGCAATCAATAATGACATAGTCATACTTTTCCGCCAGACTTACGAGCGACTTCTTCAGAAGCTGTTCGCGATCCCGGACACTGATGAGCTCAATTTCTGCGCCGACCAAGTTGATATTGGCAGGAAGTAAATCCAGATGAGGGACTTCTTCATTCGTACGCAGGACATCATCCGGTGAACTCTTCCCAATGATTACCTCATATACAGATGGGCGGACCTCTCTGGAATTATATCCCAAACTTGACGTACAATTGGCTTGGGGATCCAGATCTACCAGCAAGGTGGAATTTTCCAGTACTGCAAGCGAAACTGCGAGGTTGACGGCAGTAGTCGTTTTGCCCACGCCGCCTTTTTGGTTAGCAATTGCAATGATCTGTCCCATCGGTCAAGGTACAGGTTAGATCTTGGTTACGCAGAAATGAAGTTAGAACAGAGAGTAGATAAATGGTGCCAGTGCTGAGCCTTGTGTCAAGACAATCAGAAGGCTCAACAGCAACAAAACCACTACAATTGGTGTTAGCCAGTATTTTCTGCGCATCTGCAGAAATCGCAGAAACTCAACTGAGATTCTTAGTTTACTCATAGAAAACACACAGAAAGAAGTACTACTTCTACGCAGTGAATGTGCCAAGTGTCCAAAGCTTCTGGTGACTTCGTGCAGTTCGGGAGTCAAATGCAGAGAAATTGGGCTATTTCGCAACACGATTGCCTGAACTGCGTAGGCATTAGCATGAGAAAAAACATGAGGCACTTGCTTTGATCCGTTTTTTCGTAGAAACCTGGGAGAGCTTACTCATTGCTCTTCGTTCTCTGAGCACAAACCGGCTGCGTAGTGGGCTGACCATGCTCGGCATTATCATTGGGATTGTGACGGTGACGGCAATGATCACGGTCATTAATGGGCTGGAGAACGCGATGGATAAATCGTTAGCTCTCCTGGGCACCAACGCAATTTATGTCGAGAAAACCGGTTGGTTTACGGAGCCAAAAGATTGGGCACGTCAGTGGTCTCGACCTGATTTACGGGCAGATTTGGCAGAGCGTATCCGTGATGGTTCGGAGTATGCAGTTGCGGTAGCCCCGTTGGTCAATACCAGTCGTCCAATACGTTATCTCGATCGCGCACTATATGGAGTGTACATCCAGGGATCAACACCAGAAATTACGAGGGTTGATGAGATAGAGCTTTCGGAAGGGCGCTGGTATAATCAGCTTGACAATCTGGTTGGTCGCAATGTTGTCGTCATCGGCCATGCTGTAAATGAATCTCTGTTTCCCAGTGAGCGAGCAGTTGGAAAGACGGTCAGGATTGGTGGAAAGAGGTTTGAGGTCATTGGAGTGTTGAAAGAGCAGGGCAAGTTCTTTGGAATGTTCTCGTTTGATGAACAGGCACAGATGCCAATCAGAACTTTCGAACGACATTTTGGACGCTTTCGGAGTGTGACGATCAAGGTGAATGCTGCATCGGGTGAAACTGTGCCATTACTTGAAGAGGAATTGACAGGAATCGTAAGGGCCGCCCGGGGACTGGATGCAATGGAGGAAGATAATTTCGAGGTTAACAAAACGGAAGCTTTCCGTGAGCAATTAGCATCGGTCAAGGCAGTTGTCTACATGATTGGCATATTTCTAACGGGGCTCGCATTGGTTGTGGGGGGGATTGGTGTGATGAATATCATGTTTGTAACCGTTAAGGAACGTACCAAGGAAATCGGGATACGGAAGGCTGTGGGAGCCAGCCGTCGAGCGGTACTTTTGCAGTTTCTGATTGAGGCCGTATTGGTGTGTATTGCCGCTGGGAGCGTCGGCATCCTCCTTTCCCTAGGCGTGACGGAGATTGTCAATCAATTCGTTCCGGCATCGTTTGCATTGGGGACCGTTCTTCTTGCGTTCGGAATATGCGTGGGAGTTGGTGTGATATTTGGTGTCGTACCCGCCTGGAATGCCGCTCGAATGGATCCCATCGAAGCACTGCGACACAGTTAAATGATTAATCTCGAATTTGTACGCCTAGCCTGGGATGTGATACGCAGTCACAAGCTGCGTTCGATGCTGACTCTATTGGGAATTGTCATTGGCATTTTTGCTATTATTGTGGCAGTGACCGCAGTACAGGTCGTGGAGACAAGGCTCGTGAACGCAGTTGAGTCTTTTGGGGCAACAACCTTCACCGTTTCCAGAACAGATGGGTTCAGTCAATCCGGTTCCAGATATCGTGCACGGCGAAATCTTACGTACGATGACATGCTCAGATATGTGGAAAGGGCCCAAATACCTTCTGCAGTGAGCCCAACCATGCAAGTGTATCGCACTTTAGAAGGTCGCTATGGAGATCGTAAGACTGAGAATATCATTAACAAACTCGGAGTGAACGAGCACTGGGTCTCTACGAATGGATTCGACATTGGCCAAGGTCGAAATATGACGAAACTCGACGTAGAATTGGGACGAGATGTTGTAGTTATTGGGTTCGATATTGCTGAGCGGCTTTTCCCGAATATTAACCCGGTGGGGAAGCCCGTTGTGATTGGTGGAAAACGCTACCAGGTTGTGGGTGTACTGGCCGAGAAAGGTGACGTTTTTGGAAACAATGTTGACATCTTATCGCTGGTCCCAATCACGAATATGATCCAGTCCTACAGTGCAGCCCAGCGCAACATAGAGATCAAAGTGGAGACGCGTAATATGGATGTCATAGAGGAGGCAATGGAGGAAGCGATAGGGATCTTAAGAGTCGTCCGTGATGTCAAGCCTGGCGAGGAGAATAATTTTGAGGTTCAAAGCTCGGAGGCTTTCCTGGATCAGATTACTGGTTTCACGGGCCAGGTGAAGCTGGGAGGAGCCGTTGTTGGCTTGATTACACTGCTTTCTGCAGGTATTGGAGTGATGAATATTATGCTCGTATCAGTTGCTGAGCGCACGAAGGAAATCGGAGTGCGCAAGGCGGTTGGCGCACGTCGACGCGATGTTCTGAGTCAGTTCCTGTATGAAGCCATTTTTCTGTGTCAGATTGGTGGGATTACAGGTATTCTGGTTGGGGTTTTGGGTGGAAATGTTGTGGGGCAATTTTTTGATGTGTCTTTCGTATTTCCGTGGAGCTGGGCGATAAGTGCCGTGCTTGGTGTTACATTGATCGCAATGGTCTTTGGTGTCTATCCCGCATACAAGGCAGCGAGCCTTGATCCAATTGAATCTCTGCGTCACGAGTAATGGACCAGGATTTGGCCAAGAGACGGGCTGGTGAAGAAGCCGCCCGTCATGTGGAACAGGGCATGACCATCGGGCTTGGTACGGGCTCAACCACAGCATTTGCGCTTGCTGCCATTGGAAGGAGGATCCTTGAAGATGGCTTGCAAATCAGGGGGATCCCCACCTCCAGTTCGGCTGAGATTGAAGCACGAAAACATGGAATCCCTATTTGTACTTTTGATGGGGTGCAAGAGAAGCTGGATATTGCTTTTGATGGTGCAGATGAGGTAAGCCCGGAATTTGATTTAATCAAGGGGAGGGGGGCTGCACATACGCGTGAAAAAATTATTGCCAGCCAAGCCAGTCGATTCATGATCTTGGTGGATCCTTCCAAATTGGTGAAGCAACTAGGTACAAAGGCACCCGTACCGATTGAGGTCATTCCATTCGCAGCACCGGTTATTTTGCGTACGCTCCACCACATGGGAGCCCGTGCATCTTTACGTTTAGGGTTACGCAAAGATGGTCCCATCGTCACGGATCAGGGGTTTTGGGTGATTGATGCTGAGTTTCCCCCAATCGACAATCCGGCGGAACTTAATCGTGAATTATTAGGCCTGCCGGGGGTTTTGGATCATGGATTGTTTGTTGGTCTTGCAACCGAAGTGATCGTGGGCACAGAGTCCAGCGTTGATGTGATTCAACGTCCGAGTAGTTAGGGGAAGGAGACCACCAATTCGCACTGAATCCTACCTTGGTTGGTCTATTTGAGTCTGGTTTGATTCAAGTGTCTCAATGTTGATATGGCGGCATACAATGTCGGCTCAGGTCAATAGGAAGACAAAGGTCAAAGAGGTAATGACATTGACGGGAGTGCCGTCGAGTTGGCCAGGTAAAAAGCGTGCCAGTCGGACTGCCCGTAAAGCCTCGTCATCACACCCTGCCCCCAAACCTTGGGTCACCGTAGGAAAGCGGACATATCCATTTTCGTCAATAATGAAAGTGACCGTCACACGCCCTTCAAGGTTTGCCCGCCTCGCTCGTTTGGGGTACTGAATTTCGTTTACCAGGCTTTCCATACTGCCGAGGAGAATCGGAATCTGATCCAAAAAATCAGATAGATCCGGCAGATTGTCGTTTCCACGAAAAAATACAGGCATGGTCATTTCCACGCTGCTTGGCTGCTCTCCAACGTGGCGGGGTGCAAAGCGAACATATTGGAGGGCCTGGATCGCTTTCTGCTTTATGACCTCGTCCGTGTCCTGAGCAACAACAGGGTTCACGACCTGTCCGGTTTGATCCACAATAAAGGACACGAACACATGTCGGTTATCCGCCTCGTTGTGTACAACTTGTTGGACGTCCTCCATCATTCTGATCAGTTTTGGGGACTTCATATCGGCGTGGGGCGTTTCCTGAAAAGTCGCCCGGGGCGTGATGCATGCACTGGCACTGAGGCCAATGAGGACATAAAGCAGTACGGTGATACGGGTCATGATGCGCTCCAGATACGCCCGATTGCAGCGGGCTGGTTTAGCTCATGATAAATCGGATCTTAACATTTTCGTAACATTAACATTACACTAAGATAATATGTTTTCGGGAATATTTCCAGAAGATTTATCAGATATGCGTTTCCAGTACTTAATCAGGGATGATTAGCCGAAAATGGAGGCCTGGCAACTTCATGGAAGTGTCTGTGCGGCTATTGCAATCCTGGCGGATTCTCCGAGTGCATGAAGATGTCGGGAATGCCCGGTTCACAAATCCGAACTTAGCCCACTGCCTAAAGCATCTTTTTGGGGAGAGTCGAAATGGTTCAGAGGGACCGAACCGTAATCGGGAGGGACATTTTCACTTTAACAGCGTGACCATCTGCATGGAGTCCAGGAGTGAATTTTGCATGTTTCGTGATGAGCCTGATTATTTCTGCATCACAACCTCTACTGGTACTCTGAGTAATTGATGGTTCAAGTACATTTCCGTTTTCATCTACAATGAATTCCACAATTGTTTCCCCATCGGCACGGCATGCTCTTGGGTTTACATGCTCCATCAGCATTCCAATTCCTCCAATCAACTTAGGCAGCTTATCGAGAATTGCATAGTCTCCAATCAAGTCCTTCTCATCAATTGGAATTGGTGGTATGATGTGTCGAGACGTGTTGCATGCACTGGTGCCAACCAGGATGGAGAGTAGGAGGAAGGTGCGAGTCATGATACATGGTGGATGCTTCTACTTTGAAGCCCTTCGGACCTTCAAATCACCTCAGGGTTCCCATAGCACATGTTCCATCTACCGTTGGATATCTCCCCAGAGTGGGATTTGGATTGTCCATTGCTAAGTTGGCTGATCTACAGCAACAGATCCCTTTCCAACAGGAAAAGATTTCCGGCGGATATCCACAAGAAAACATGCCCTGTACCTCAGACAGGCACAGGGCATATTCTCCCAAAGGAGTTTGTGGATTAGCGCAACTTGAATACGATCGGGAGAGACATTTTCACTTTCACCGGACGTCCGCGCTGACGTCCAGGGACGAACTTGGCATGTTCAGTGATGACCCTGATTGCTTCCTGATCACAACCACCCCCAATACCACGCGAAACCGTAGGTTCGCTCACATTGCCGTTTTCATCTACGATAAACTGTACAATTACTCTGCCTTCGACATTGGCCTTGCGGGCGATTTCAGGATATTTTGCCATGGCCTGTAGACCACCGATGCCTCCAATCAACTCAGGCATCTGCTCGACAATCTCAAAGATTTCGGGCTCCTCAACTACCTCTTCCTCGTCCGGTGGCGGTGGCGGTGGAGGTACGTTGATGGGGGCATCCAGATCCAGTGAAGCATCCAGGTCCAGATCATCATCTTCCAAGATCTCATCATTCGGGACCTCTACTGGAACAGGTGGGCGTGGTGGTGGTGGTGGTTTTTGAATCTGTTTGGTTTGCAGGATTTCTTCCATCTGGACAACTTCCTGCGCAACTTGCTCAATCTCCATCCCATCCCCGCGTTCCAGACTCGCATTGAATGCAAGAATGAGTAGGAGGAGTGAAGCGATCATACCAACCTGCACGAAGAAGCCATAAGTCCTTTTCAGATCAGCTGCTGGAGTTTTACGTAATGCCATGATTCACCGGGTTTTGCAGTTAAATTAATAGGTAAGTACGTTACAAATATACGCAAACAAAATATACATAAACGAACGTCACATGATCCTACATTGACAAAAAAACTGATTCCCACAGAATTATATTTTTCTCAATGCAGTAAGTGCAGTGACGACACCGTCAATCATATCCCCCGCAATCATCGTGCCGGGATGGTGTTTACGGGAATATTGATCCGCGGCCAGTCCCCCGATATGGGATGCACAGACAGCTGCAGTTGATGTAGCACAGCCCTGCGCAAGCAGACCGCCACATAAGCCAGCCAAGACATCTCCTGTCCCTGCTGTGGCCAGGGCGGGATTCCCTCTTCCGCACACAAAGGCTTCATTCTGGCCATGGCAGACAATCGTTGGATGGCCTTTGAGCACGAGTGTACAATTCCACCGGGATGACCAGTGACACGCTGAGTCAAATCGATCAAGCTTCCCGGATTCTGGAACCATGCGCTCGAATTCCCCTGCATGGGGGGTAAGGATCCAATTCCTTTCTTGATTAGAGGTATTCAGTAGCTGTGCCACAGCGGAGAGTGCATCTGCATCCACGACCACCGGGATCGCGCATGATTGCAAAATTTCCCGTATGAAATATTGGGTATTGGGATGTTGGCCCAACCCGGGGCCAATGACCAGCGCATTCGCTTTTGTAAGCCATGGTTGCAGCGTAGTCATCGCATCATCAGATTCAATTCCACCGTCCCGACACTCAGCTAAGCGGATTGTCGGAATTTCGGTCATCGTAGTCGCCAAAATATTCTGGATACTCTCTGGTACAGCACAGGCTACGTAGCCTGCACCGATACGTGCAGCGGCGCGTGCAGCCAACATGGGAGCACCGGAAAGTCCAGGAGATCCCCCAATCACCAGAACCATTCCCGCACTGTATTTGTGTGCATGTAAATCTCGAGTCGGCAGATGAGACGAGATTGCTGTGTCCGTTGAAATCCAATTTATACCGGATGTGGTTTTGTCCAGGATCGCAGACAGCGGAAGTCCAATATGTATCAGTTCGATCCGGCCCGAATATGTCGGTCCCTGTCCAAACAGCAACCCCGGCTTGTATGCACTAAAGGTGATCGTTAAGTCAGCACGTACCGCTTTACCGAGCGGGGATCCCGTATCCGCATGCAGTCCGGAAGGCAGATCAAGGGCAACCACGGGCGAATGGGTCGCATTCAGTGCATCAACCAGGTTCACGACATC
Organism: Rhodothermales bacterium; assembly: GCA_965116685.1. Lineage (GTDB taxonomy): Bacteria > Bacteroidota > Rhodothermia > Rhodothermales > Bin80 > Bin80. The sequence goes on from OZ220707.1 coordinate 2,933,489, forward strand.
GCCCTGCAGGGGGCGATTTAGTCCCACTCCAAATAATGCATCGACATACAGATCTGCCGGAGGGAGTGGTTTGCAGAGATTATCGTCAAACTGGAGCCGGTCTGGTTTGTCAAGCTCTTTCAGTTTTCGGAGGAAGCTCCAATTCTGTTTGGCTTCCGGCGTACCCGGTTTTAGGGAAATGACACGGACAAAGGCACCTTGGTTATAGAGAGTGCGTGCAACAACGTACCCATCCCCACCATTATTCCCGCTCCCGCAGCATACGACGACCTTGCGCCCATGCATCGGGCCATACTCACGTTCAATCGTGAACGCTGCACTTCTGCCCGCATTTTCCATGAGTGTAAATGCAGAGAACCCAAAGGATTCAATGGCCAATTGATCAAATTTTTGTTGCGTATTGCCACGCAATAATGGCAGAAAACCTGCAGCGAAAGGATCGGACTTAAGTGGGGACCTGTTCGTAACCTGAACTTCCATGAGACTTTACTGATCAGTCGTGGGGGGAGATTTTGGCGTAGCTTGACCAATTCTGAGTGTATCGGGTAGTGCAGTGTCCCAGCGGGGACGAATGGTTATGGGCTCGGATGTCCAGGTGACCGGCTCGACGGCCTGGTAGGGATCAATCAAACCACCATCCCAATGGCCATTTCGGTTTCGATCAATGAACGCACGCAATTGATAGCTGTTTTCCGGGAGGTTGTCGAAGATGAAGGCACCCTCCGAATCTAGCGACTCTGCGGCCAGTATGTGACCGTCTGCATTCATGAGAGTGACCAATACACTATCTCCGGCTGGAATCGTTACGCCACTTAAACTCCCCAAAGATCGAGGCCCCAGCCTTTCAAAAAACTGTACATAGGTACTGTCTGGTTGCCGTACAGCGACCCGGTAGATCTGGGTTGGATCATTCAGGGATATTAAGGAATAACCAGTTCCGTTTAACGTTTGGATTTCATAATTCACCGGGGTACCGGTTGAATCCTGAACGCTTAACAGACTATCCAGGAGCGATGCTCCGATTGGGTGATCAAAAACGATTTGAGGTGTTTCCCAAGGTGCCAGTTTATATGAATTTTCTGTACCACGTGGCAGGAATCGTTCAAACTTTGGTTGTTCTATGGTCATACGGGAAGAGCCCATGAAATAGATCGTATCCGGATGCACAGTATTTCCGATGGAGTCTTGTACGGAGGGATCGGGAAGCAGAGCATAGGGTTTTTCCTGAAGCGGGTCTACCGTCAGGTAGATCACGCGTGCGTTTGACTCCGATTGGTAGCTGGAGTGAACCGTGGTGGGAGCGCGGCTGACAGAGTCCATAATACTCCAGGGTTCACCGGTCGGGTTTTGTAGGGAGACGCTCTCACTGAAGCGAATTTCTACGAGTTGGTTTGCAGTAGCACGTACTCTCTCAATGGATGGCCCAAGGGTGTCTACTTTTGTATACACCCAGTCCGGGTATTGGCTACTTGTATCCGGCGTTGCCCTGATTGCTTCAACGGGGGGGACAGCAAACCATTCCCCCTGATCGGCTTTCAGATTACGGTTCAGATCCTGTAATCCGAGAACGAAAAAATCGGATTCTCGAACATAACTGAATTCAAATCGCCCCTCTGTATCCGTTTGCGTTTGATATGCCGGAGCTTGGTCGGTTGCAGCTTGAGATGGATAGGCGAGGACTAATAGGCCGGCAACGGGCAAGCCTTGTGCAGGATCAACGATTCGACCACGCAACCGCCCCTGATCAATAACCGGCCCGGTAGCGAATGCGAAGGATAAGGGGCGTGTGAGCCGGACCCCACGCCAATCCCTGAACTCATCATCAAGAGTAACCACATAAGTGGTGGAGTCTCTCAGCGGTTCCGGCAGTTGCACCGTCACGGACCGCCGCCGCCATCTATACCGAAGTCTACCCTGTGGTGTCGGGACGATAGACAAAGCACGTGCAAAGGATCCCTCATTTACGTATTCTGAAAAAACGAGTCGAAGCTCAGTAGGAGATACCTCTACCGATTCATGTGGAGGATCTGTTGAGACAAGAGAGGGTGGGAGATCATCGCGTGGACCACCCGTCGGTGGGCGCGGATCCGCACAGCTACAGATCAGCAATACGAAGGCAATCTTACGAGTCAGCACTACTATTTCGCAGATTGAAGAAGAGGAATGCAGCGAGTCCGGTCGCTGCAGCGATGATCACCGGCTCCAAATGGCGACGGATCCAGCGATCCCGGGGAGGCTCCGCCTGAGTTTCAGGATAGGCGGGCGATTCCAGTTCCGGGATCATGCCCTTTGGGATTTGATCCGAGAACAGGTTCCGGCAGGTATCTTGCACAAGAATCTCACCGTTCATCCCTAAAAATGTGTATCGCAGGTCCAGCTCTGCAGAGCGCAATAATGTCTTGCGGTGGACACGCGTATAGGAGATCGCCGATTTGGACACTTCCCAGGAAAGTAGAAAAGAGGGGCTCAGAGTACGCAGAGAATCAGCTAAGAAAAGGGTCTTATCCTGTTGTTGCCAACGATTGATCAGAGTACTGGTCACATAAGGTAGAGCAGCCGGCGGAGACAGAATCAGAGAATCCGCCTCCATGGGAACAGACTCCAGGCATGCAACCCCAAGGTTTTCGAATACTTGCATATTCGTAAGTAACTCTTGAGCGGTAGCGGATGTGATTGAACAGAGCCCCCACCAGCCTGCAAGCAATAAAGCCAGGGAATGTTTCATAATGAATCTTTGAGTAGTTCTGCGACTAGGTGTCGGGCTTCGGGAAGGATCAATTTTTCCATTGCCAGTTCAACAGCTTTGGGAGATCCAGGAATCACAAAAATAATCAGGCCAGCACATGTGCCGGCAATCGCCCGGGAGAGCATAGCTCTGCTTCCGATCTGTTCCCAGGAAAATAAGCGAAAAAGTTCTCCGAATCCCGGCAATCTTTTGTCTAAAAGAGGGTGAACTGCTTCGAAAGTTTGATCTCTATGACTTATGCCGGTACCTCCACTCACGCAGATCACATCTGTACTTCCAGACTGGGCGTGAATCGTCTCCCGTATAATATCTGGTTCGTCCGGGATAATACACTGCGAGGCAATCGTGTACCCACTGTTTTGGACTAATCTGGCCATACATGCGCCGCTCTTATCAGTTGCTTTTGTCCGCGTATCGCTCACTGTGATGAGTGTAAATCGCAGTGTAGCGGGTGCGCCTGACTCATGGGTACCCATTGTTTTGCTCCGGTGATTCCCCAAACCATCGGGGAGGATCATATCCATGCTTTGCCCACGGATGACATCGTGCTATACGCCATATGGCCAGCACCATCCCCTTAGGCACCCCATACTTGTTTATGGCCTGAATCGCATAATTTGAACACGAAGGCGTATACCGACATGCGTTATGAAGATGCGGAGACAATAGCAGTTGATAGGCGCGTATGGGCAATATAAAAAATCGCCGTATCATGTATCAATTGTACTTTATCCACTAATCCTACATTTTTTTCGTATAAAGGTCCCTGTCAATGATACAGTGTTACCATGAGTGAACTTACGACTGAAAAGATAACGGACATAGCATTTAATCGGGATGGCCTGATTCCAGTGATTGTTCAGGATGCTGCCACGCTGGAGATACTGATGCTGGCTTACATGAACTTGGATACCCTGGAACAAACGCTGAAAACCAGGGCCATGACGTATTGGAGTCGGTCACGAAAATGTGTATGGGTTAAAGGGCAAACCAGTGGGCAGTTCCAGATCGTGAAGTCCGCAAAATTGGATTGTGATCGGGATACATTACTGTTCATGGTAGAGCAGCAGGGGGGGGGTGCATGCCATACGGGAGCCCGAACCTGCTTTTTTCGGGATTTAATGTAAGGTGGATTCAAATAGGATCAGCATGAGGATGGGACGATTCTAAATTTCGTGAACAGACAAACCCAGGCGTATGCTTGACGGGGATATGTGTCTCAGCGGCATAGGTTTAGAACTGATTCAGTACGGTCATCTTACCGGCGAATGGATTCAATGACGATCTGGAAGTACATACTTTGCCTGGTATCCGCAATCTTGATGGCAGGATGTCTGATTAAAAACCAAATGCCGGAACCGGATTGGATTGTTGATCAGGCAGATGTATTAGATGCTGAAGAAGAGAATGCTCTGACAAATCTGCTTTCAGATTTCTACGACAGCACATCCGTTACGCTCGCCGGAGTAACGGTAGAATCTATACGAGGGCAGTCCATAGAGCTGTACGCGGCATCGCTGTATGCGTCATGGGAATTGGGTTCTATCGAAACTCATAATGGAATTTTGGTTCTCCTCCTGACAGATGAGCGCTTGGTGCATATCACCATAGGTAGTGGTATGGCACGGGAGTTATCAACCCAAGTACTTGATTCGATTAAGGTTGGGATGGCGGAGTTATTTGGTTTGGGGGACTATTATGGTGGTTTCGAGATGGGTTTTGATCTACTCATGCGCCGTGCCGGTGCGGTGCCGTGGATGATCGCATACACGAGTATTTTCGAAGCCGAGGGCGATTCGCTGCGTAGCATGGATCAGATTGTATCCGCAGAAGGCGTGATTACAGGATTCCAAGAGGATTTGGTTATACTCACGGATTCCGATGAGCGAGAAGTCCGCTTGATGGTTCCTGCAGACGCGCCCATTCTTTCTGTAGAGGATGTAATTGGATTTACCGGACGTATTGTGCAATTACAGCCGATACAGGTTCAGGTGCTGAATTTGGAGGTAGACTTTACATTTTAGTTATTGAATTAAATTTCGAGAAACCCTGGCAACAATGAATCGGCGCGAATTTACGCAGCGTACTTCTTCGGCTGCCTTACTAACATTTTTCCCTGCGAGCATTATCAGTAAACGGCCTGAGCCGGATGAACTGATCGGTCATGGAGATTACCGTTATCGGGTACACCGAACCTGGGGAAACCTGGATCCTGATGTTACCCCGATCAATAATTGCCACGAGATGGTACAGGATCAGGCCGGGCGGCTGATCATGATTGGGGATGAGACGCGCAATAACATACTGATCTATGATACCTCGGGCAATCTACTTGATACATGGGGCAGTGACTATCCTTATGGGCATGGGTTAACCATTTGGGAGGCAGGTGGAGAAGAATTTTTGTTCGTTTGCGACAACGGTTTTGATGGGAACCCGCAGGTAGTGAAGACGACCTTGACGGGAGAGGTTGTCATGAGGTTACCACATCCTAAAGCGGTTGGAGCATATGAAGAATCCGATGCTTACCATCCCACAGAAACTGCGGTCGCTCCGAATGGCGATATCTATGTAGCCGACGGGTACGGATCACAGTGGATTCTCCAGTTCAATTCCAGAGGAGAATATATTCGCAAGTTTGGAGGTAGAGGGGACGAGGATCACCAGTTTCAAACAGCTCATGGTGTATGTGTAGATCTGCGCAATCCAGAGATGCCATCGTTGGTGTGTACCAGTCGAGGGCATAATGCTTTCAAGAGGTTCTCGTTGCGAGGAGAATATCTCTCGATGATTTTTTTGCCGGGTGCCTACGTATGCCGTGCGGTCATTCACCAGGAGATGATGTATTCAGGTGTATGCTGGTCAAGGCTTCGCTATCTGAATCAGACACCTGATTCCGGTTTTGTCACAATCCTGGACAAACATGATCGTGTCGTGTCAAATCCAGGGGGTACGCCACCGGTCTATGAAAATGGCCAGTTGCAACTTATGCTGCAGGAAGAGCCGGTCTTCAATCATTGTCACGATGTTTGTGTAGACAAGGATGAAAACCTATATGTCTGTCAGTGGAACGCCGGAAAAACCTATCCCATCAAGTTGCAACGGGTTTAGTTCATCCTTGCCGTGCGAAGCCCACCCATTCATGGTTGCTTCAAATGGTTGCAGGGATGGTGCGATCCGGATGCTGAGTCGTCTTGGTCGAAGCCTTTTTTGAATGCCACTTTTCGATTGCGCGGACTGTTTGCCTCAAAGTGCATCACGGCCTCAGTATTGGCATCGACGAAAAATCGGATTACGGGCATGAACCACGAATCGCTGGTAAAGACATTTTCAAGAGCATTCGTCAACTCAAATTCTTTGCCGCGCGGCCCGGTTGCAGTCAGTTTGCCATTCTCAATACGCATCCAGTAGGACACCCCCAGTTCCGTGCTGTTGTAGCATCCTTCAAATGGAGTCAAATCGGTTTCTTTCGGTAATGGGGACCGCTCGGCTTCAAGCTCCGTTGTAGAGGCATGCGTGATCTGCCCCAGTGAGTCGCGAGAGAAGGTGATGGTTAAACTGAGTGCCGGAATATATATATAGTCCGCCCCGATTGATTGGGCAGGCACGCTTGGAGTGGGAGGTAAATGGGCGAACAGTGATGATCCACTTGTGGTAAGTCGTAAAACGTGCGCCTCACTAAAATCATAGATCCCCTCATAATCACTAGATCTTTCCCCAAGGCTCAGGGGGGTTGGAGGCATTTCAGGGGGGCTCATGAATGCTCCCAGATAGTGTTCCGCAACACGCTGTGCCATCGTAGGAGCGTTCAAGGAGGCATGGTTGCCAAGTACAATGACGGTAAACTCGTGATCGGGGATCCGCAGAATTGCCGTCCGAAAACCAGCCCACCCGCCTGAATGGGAGAGCGTATTCAATCCTCTGTAGGTCCCCCGAATCAGCCCGAAACCATAGGGCAGGACCGTGCCATCGCTGAGCTGCCCCTGCAAATTCATCATTGAATGCACAGCAGGTGTCCCCAAACTCTGGTCTTCAAAGTTTTGCACCCATTTGATCAAGTCCTCGGTGGTTGTATGCAGCGAGCTGGATCCAGTCGCCATAAGGCCATTACCGATGCGCTGAAATTTCCCGGGCTGTAGACTGTAGCTCGTTACGCGTCCAGACACAATCTCTTCATGATCATCCTGGAAAAATGTGCGGGTCATTCCAAGTGGTTCGAATACCCGGTCTTCCATGAAAGACCGGAAGGATTGTCCGCTGATGCGTTCAATCACCATGGCAAGAAGAACATAGCCTGTATTCGAGTAGCTGTATCGTGTTCCGGGAACGAAATTCAATGTTTGCTGATGCGTCACAAAAAAGAGGATTTCCTCCATGGAGATCACATCCTCCAGTTCACGTCCAGACAATCCAAGCATTCCCGGCCAGTCTCTGACTCCACTGGTATGGTAGAGCAGGTTTTGGATTGTAATCGTATGCCCAAAATCTGGTAACTCGGGCAGGTATGTCCGTAGATCTTCGTCCAGTGCGATCTTTCCTTCGTCAACCAGCATTGCGATTGCAAATGCACAGAATTGCTTTGACACCGAGGCAATGTCGAAGACACTGGTGGATGAAATTGGGATCGCGTGTTCCAGGTTGGCCATGCCATATCCTTTATGATGGATGACTTTCCCCCGGTACAGCACGGCTACCGCTGCTCCAGGGCTTTTGTCGGTATCCCAGGGGCGGAATATTTTATCCACCTGTGCATAGACTGGAGTATTTACTATCACGATCAGCCATATGAGGAGTCGGTAGGTCATTGATCCATTTTCTCAAACCAGACATCCTGGGCGCGTCCAGAACTGACATGAACCCCAGTCAATCGATCATTTTCCCGTTTGAACTGGAAAGAACTCAGGTACCATGTGTCGCTGGAAAAGGAGTCCTTTCCTGTCCGGGACAGCGTGGCTAGCTCGCCTCGTCGGGAGTGTACACGTAGAGTATCAGACTCAAGGGAAATGTAGATCGTGCTACCGAGTTCACGGCTATGATACGTACCCTTGTATGCGTTCAGGCTTTTTTCCTCAATAAAGAAAGCAGCAATCCTAAGCGCCATATTTGATGGATTGAATTCCTCCAGGTTGCCAAGCACGACGATGCCAAGGTCGTGGTGGGGAAAACGTCCTGCCCAGGCGCGGAACCCCCGATGAGAGCCACTGTGTCCAATAGATTGTGTCCCTCTAAATCGTCCATAACGGAGACCAAATGCATACGTAAGCGTGTCTCCATTGGAGAGGATCCCACGAGAATGTGTCAGATCTCGTGTCTGGGCCCCACCGGCATCGCCCCGCTTCAGTGCGGTGAGCCATCGGCCTAGGTCCAGTGCCGTTGTATAGAGCCCACTGGCTCCGACACTGGAATAATTCACACGTTGAGCTTTATACCCACCGGGTGCAGTGATGTAGCCGGATGCAACATTTTCAATCACCTGTCCACGTTCTGATCGGAACTGGGAATCGGTCATTCCAAGTGGCAGGAATAAGTTGTCATGCGTCCATTCACTGAATGACTGTCCACTCACGCGTTCAATAATTTCTGCCATCAATGTATAGCCGGAGTTGTTATACAGGTACTGCTCCCCGGGATTAAAATTCAGATCATTTTGGCGATAAAGCAGGCGCAAAATGTCGTCTTTGGTAATCACATCATCCATCCGGTATCCAGCCAGTGCCAGAAGGCTGAACTCGTCACGCAGTCCGCTGGTGTGATGGACTAAATGCCGCACGGTAATCGGAGCTGTGAAGGACGCCAGTTCCGGTACATAGTCTGTGACTGGATTATCAAGTGATATTTTAGCCTGGGTAGCAAGGAGCGCAATTCCATAGGCCGTGAATTGCTTTGATACACTTGCAACCATGAAGACGGTATTGGGTGTGATCGGGATATTATGTTCCAGGTCGGCTACACCGTATCCCTTGGCAAAATGGACGCTGTCGCCGCGCATGATTACAATTGCAGCACCAGGAGTATCCGGCCGATCCATAGAAGAAAAGAGGGAATCCATGTGAGTCTCCAACGACTGACCGAATGTAGGCCAGGCGAAAGCAAGCAGGCATGGAATTAAAATCTTGCGTAGCATGGGGAATGCAAAAACGTAATTTAAGGGAATGTCAAGGAAGCTTTAAAATTAGCACTAGAGGTCAGTCGCCTGGTAATGATACGGTTACAGCGTAATAGTGACCTTACCGGTCCACTTCGGGACTCTTACATAAGCACAGAAAATATATCTTTTGAGCAGTCCAAGGTTCTTCTCACCATGATCTGTCCGCAGAGCATTGTATCGCTGCTCCACGAGTTATTTGGAGATACAATTGAATCAATGACTTACATCACACAGAAATTTTTAGGCAAGCAATTCATAGACAAAATACTGATAGCGTAGAAATGCATCAACTGAAATGAATTTCCTCAACTACTGACGGCAAGGCACTGGATCAGTACTTCACCAAGCCTGAGATAGTGCAACACTGCCTAGCCAAATTAGGGATCTGTCAGGTACGACTTGGTCATTGAGTCCTTTGCAGGCAATGGCGTTTTCTTGGAGGCCCTTCAGCATTCAAACAAGATCGGCATTGGCATTGCACCCCAACACAAGGATGTGATGAAGGCTGATCGGCTTCAATATAGAATTGACCAAACAGCCAAATATGTATTGGTAGTGGAGAATCCGCCATACGGGCAGTACCATAAGTTGTCATCTGCCTTCATACTGCCAAATGTATACCGAAAGCACACACGTCAGCGGATAATTCCAAGAAACTGGCGGATTGTCTCTATGACGGAACTCGGGTGCGATTACTTCACGCTTGAGGGTCAAGGCTACCACGTTCCAACCAGTTTCTTTGTGCTGGATAGATCGCCAGGGGAGGATCTTAGGGTAAGGTTGCCGGCGAAAATGACAGGCATGCAAGCCTTTGATTTTACCACAAAAAAAGACTTTGATGTGTTTGTCTTCGGGGCATTGCCGAAACGGGTAATCACCGATCCGAAGCCGAACAATCGTGGCTATTTCATGAAAGCAAAAATACTCGTTCCTACATTGATGGGCAGGGAAATTCATGTGCCAGTGGCGGGGGCTACTGGTTAACAAAATTCGAATTTTCCAAGCAATATCAAGCCCACTACGGATTACCATGAAATCCTAATCGTGCCGGGTTTATATTGTGAAATCCGTAACTGGCGGACGAGTTGGTGATAGACCGGAGAAATATTTTTGATCTTCACCGCCCCTATGGTTACGTAAGCAAGTGTTATTATTTTAGGGATCATCATAGTCTAGCAAGTATCATGAAACTTCAAAATTCAGCCCTTCGGGCTTTTATCTATCTGGGTCTAATTGGGATGCCCCTCCTTCCAACCTCGGCGGCGGCGCAAGAGCCACTCAGGATTATTGCCTTTGGAGGGCATCCAGATGACTGCGAGGTACGCGCTGCCGGGGTTGCCTCTATGTGGGCGGCGATGGGGCATAAAGTCAAATTTGTCTCTGTTACCAATGGAGATATCGGTCATTATGCAATGGCGGGTGGCCCGCTAGCTCTTACAAGAAAGGCTGAAATCGAAGATTGCCAGGAAATATTGGGAATCAAAGAGTCTATCATGCTGGACAACCATGACGGAGAACTCATGCCTACGCTGGAGAACCGTAAGACTATTGCCCGGCTGATTCGGGACTGGCAGGCGGATATTGTTTTAGGTCCGCGTTCGAATGACTATCATCCAGATCATCGGTACACAGCGATACTGGTACAGGATGCTGCGTTCATGGTGACCGTTCCTTTTTTCACACCGACGGTCCCGCGCGTGGAGAAAAATCCGGTCTTTCTGTATTACTATGATCATTTCCAACGGCCTTATCCTTTTGAACCGGATATCGCAGTAGATATTGGTCCGGTCGGAGATCAGAAATATGGTTGTATGGCTGCGCTAAGAAGTCAATTCTCCGACTGGAATGCGTGGCTTGCGGGGTATCATGATGAGGTTCCTGAAGAGGAAGAGGCCCGTAAGGCTTGGATTCGCGAACGCTTTCAGGCTCGGGATGCGCATGTAGCGGATACCTACAGAGATTTACTCATACAGTATTATGGAGAAGAGCGCGGGAATGCAATAGAATTTGCAGAAGCATTCGAGATCTCGGAATATGGGAGTCAGCCGACACCGGAGCAGCTTAGAGCACTGTTTCCGTTTTTTGATGAGTAGCAGCAGTCAGCAACGCTTATTGAACGAGTGCAGGGAATGGATCAACCCGCTTTACGATCATGACAGGTGGTTCCATGTTCAGGCTAAAATGTCGAAATTAGTTTGATAATGCAGTTACAAGAAAAGACATTCATCATCACAGGGTCTGCGGGTGGCATCGGACGAGCAATTGCCCACGCCTGTATTCAAGAGGGGGCACAGGTCCTCCTGGTGGATCGGAATGAAGCCGGATTGCATGAAACACAGAGAATTGTGGGGCAGCGCAGCAAGGTGCATGTTGACGATTTGCTGGATCCAGAATCCGCGCCCCGCATTGTTAAATCTGTAATTGATCATTATGGAGCATTACATGGGATTGTAAATAATGCTGCACTCCTGACAAGGTCAACGATTGAAACGACAACACCTGAGCTTTTTGATAGGGTATTGAACGTTAATGCAAAGGCACCACTCTTGCTTATCAAGGCAGGGTTGGAGTATTTGGCTAAGAATAAGGGGAGTGTCGTAAATATCGGATCCATCAATGCACACTGTGGAGAGCAACCACTGCTTGCTTACAGCATGTCCAAGGGTGCATTGATGACGATGACACGCAATCTTGGAGATAGTCTCCATGTACAATGTGGCGTGCGGGTGAACCAGATTAATCCGGGGTGGGTATTGACCGAGAACGAATACCAGATCAAGATGGGTGATGGATTACCCGAGGATTGGCCGAGTCGTTTACCGCATGATTTGGCTCCATCTGGAGGGCTCATTACACCTGGGACGATTGCTGCCGCCGCTGTTTTCTGGCTCAGTGATCGTTCCCGCCCCATCAGCGGCTCCGTGATAGATATGGAACAATATCCAGTCATCGGGCGATACCCGGTCAAGGAGGTAACATAAAAAACTTTTGTTCCTCATACGTTTGTGATTACCTCTGCTCACTTTAGAGTACGGTTAGGGGGATTTTAAGATTGAGAAATTCTAGGTCTTGGTGACAAAGCATGGAGATCGGATCGGACTCATTGACACTTGGACTCGTCAGTGAAATTTTCAGCACAGAAGATGAGCTGGTATCATGTCTCAAAGTAGCGCGTAGTCAGGGGGCAGACTTGGTTGTCTTGCCCGAATTACCCCTGAATGGATGGTCTCCAGCTACAAAAAAGGCAAGAGTAGAGGATTCAGAAGGTCCAGGAGGCCGCCGGGAAACCATCCAATGCAATGCCGCCCGAAGGGCAGGAGTTGCTGTATTGGGAGGAGTGATCCGGGTTATGAGTGATGGTCGCCGTGTTAACCTTGCACTGCTGATCAATGCACAAGGGACCATCGTGGGCTCATCAGCAAAACATGTTTTACCTGATGAAGAAGGATTCTGGGAATGTGACCACTATGAGCCCATTGAAGATCCCCCGCAGGTTATTGAGTTCATGGACGCGAAGGTAGGGATCCAGATTTGTTCGGATGCCAACCGGTCCACCGCAGCCCAGCTTCTTGCCGCACAAGGTGTACAGGTGATCCTGGCACCGCGTGCGAGCAGCATCCCATATTATTCATCACAAATTTTCCCAAGGCTCCAAAGTGCGTCTTTGGTTGTGAGGAGTCAGGATTTTTTGTATAAGATGGAATCTGCGAGTTGGCCTTCACGATTGGGGCGCCCCCCGAGACCATTCTCGCATATTTTCCGGGTTGATTGAGGTAGATTTCCGGTCAATCCATTCCTCATGTGCAGTCCAGTCCTACAGCGAGGTATGTTTCGCTCTACACTCGTTCCAAGAATCACCTCCGGGGAGGGTTTTCGCTTCGGAGTCCGGCCCGAAGCAGGCACGAATTCCGGGTGTAGCGGAAAGGCTCAGCTTCAATATTCCGGTATTGTGTACCATTGCAACTGCTGAAAGTGTTCCAGGAAACGCTTCCAGGCCTGTACGGCTGACTGGGCGATATAAAAGGTTACATAGCGGCCATGACGTGCCATGGTTGCACCGACCTTCAGCACACACAGTCGGAAGCGGCGAATGTGCATGTGCGCCTCTTCCCGACCGGGGTCCGGGGAGTCCTGCGCATCCGTCTCCAAGGCGCCCCCCGTTGATTCGTCCAGCACAGCTCCAGGTAGATTCGTTTGACGCAGCCCCTCGGCGCATTGCGTTGGCGCCGGTGGAGTCTGTTCAGACGATGGCGTCTCATCCAACGGTGGAGGCGGACTATGCAAGTTGCATCGACTGATGTGAAGAAGCTGGTAGACCAGCATGTAAACCTGGAGGCGCACATCATTCTCCACGCCGACCTCCGCATCGGGATCCACTTCGTATGTACGCTCAATCGGTCTCTGACGGTAATGCGACTTGGGACGTGGAGAGGACGACAATGATGCGCTGCAGGCGATTTTCATCTCGCCCTGATGCATCTCCGCCTTTCCGCGTTGACTGTACATGGGAACCAACTTCTGACCTGGATACATCTCCGCATCAAGATTGGTCACCAAAAAATAGACCCTGTCATATAGCTCTCCCGGGCGCGACTTGATCACCAATACCACCCGACGAGTACATTCCCACGACTTCGCACTATACGTCAACTCAATGCAGGTCATATCCTCCAACGGGCGATCCTTCACGTACTTTGCGGCCATCTGTTCCAGTGTCTTGTTCTTGCGTAGACGCATGAGATAGCCAATATTTTCGGTCTCCAGTCGTGCACACAACGCACCACTATTGAAGCCGGCGTCCATACGGACAATGACCTGGTCGGCGACATGCTGGCGCACCGCATGGGCGATGGGAACGATGAAGTCCTCGCAATCGGTGACCTCGCGCTGAGTTCCCGGACGCAATTGCGCCCCGAGCACATCCCCGGTCTCCCCGCACGAAGCAATCAGGGGAAGGAAGATGGTCCGCTTATAATGCCCATGATACTTGCTGCCAAGCTGGTTGCCGTGTGCATCCACGGGCATCGCATCCACATCAATGACCACTTCATCGCGCCGCCGTCCACCGTTTTGGACCAGCATATGCTCCATCCCCACCTTCAGAAGCCCTGCCTTCAAGTGAACCAGATTCTGTACCATGCCCAGCAGACCCACCAAGCGGGACATGGTCGGCTGCGATGCCAACGTACGATCCGATCCGACTACCCCATCCCCGGCTCGTACTGGTGGACACACCAAAGGCCGCATCCCGACTGAGTGCATCCGTCCATAACGAACTCCAGCCCTGCATTAACTGAAGCAGCCACTGTGTATTCAAACAAAGGATAGTGGGTACGATGTGGATCCCGAGGATCGTGCAGTCGATTGGTCAAAAAGCCCAGGATTCCGGTGCGGTCAATCACCGACCGCAACAAGAATGTGCCTGCGTCCGAGGTCGTATGGTTGTGACTAGACGATTTGATCCGAATTGACTGGTTGAAGGGAAGCACAAAAAGAGGCTCAGAAGACGGGGACATGGGATCACCTTGAGGGTGAAACGAGTAGATAATTCTTAAACAGGTCAGTCGACTTGATTCAGAACGAAAACAGAGGTTTATTCGATCAAAATCCACGAAAAACAGGGCTAATCGCCCAATGAATGGAACAAATATAGCAGGATAAGGCTCCCCAGATGCTTATCAATACGAAACTGCTAAATTGAGATGAATATTATGGGAGCATGTCTTCGTGGAAACGATGGCGCCTTGCTTACAGAGCGATGGCACTCACCGGCTCTACGTGGGTGGTGTCCGTGGGTCGCCCCCGGCCGGAATTCGGTGTGGACATGGGAGGTCCTTCGTTGGTGGTTGATCCAATGGGGGAGGTTGTTTTGGAAACGACAGAACGTATTGAAACCATGGTACTGGATCGGCGTGCAGTTGAAGAGGCCCGCCAAGCGTATCCCGGTTATCTTGCATGGCCAGCCAAAACGTATGTGACTGGCTGGAAGAAAATTCTCAGCAATCAACAAAAATAATCAATCACATGAAATTCAGGTTCTTGCTATTCGCCTTCATTCTGATGCTTTTTCCAGGCACCCTGGTGGCACAGAAAGCGGAAATCACCCAGACACTGGATGTCAGAGCAGATGAATACTTCGATGTGGCTCACCAAATATGGGGGTGGGCAGAATTAGGATATCAGGAAGAAAAAAGTAGTGCCCTGTTGCAGCAGGTGCTTATGAATGAGGGGTTTTCTGTTGAATCAGGCATTGTGGGGATTCCCACAGCTTTTGTGGCAGAGTATGGCAGAGGTAATCCTGTTATTGGCATCCTAGCCGAGTTTGATGCCTTGCCAGGATTATCGCAGAAGGCAACGCCAGTTCGAGAGCCGCGCGTGAATGATGGATCAGGACATGCGTGTGGACATCATTTATTCGGTGCTGCATCCGTCGGGGCTGCGGTAGCGGTCAAGGACTGGTTGGCGGCCAGTGGGCAGAGTGGTACGATCCGGCTTTATGGCACACCTGCTGAAGAGGGAGGAGCAGGAAAGGTCTATCTGGTCAGAGAAGGGCTTTTCAATGATGTAGACGCAGTGCTTCATTGGCACCCAGGTGACCGGAATGATGCCAGCCCGTCAACGACACTGGCGAATCGTTCCGCAAAATTTCGGTTCTATGGACATTCAACGCATGCGGCGGGCGCACCGGAACGGGGCAGAAGTGCACTGGATGGTGTGGAAGCCATGAATATGATGACCAACCTGCTTCGGGAACATGTGCCTCAGGAGACACGAATCCACTATGTCATTACACGTGGGGGTCTTGCTCCCAATGTGGTTCCAGACTATGCAGAGGTCTATTACTATGTTCGTCATCCTTTCGCGGAGACGCTTGAAGAGATCTTTCCACGAGTGGTAAAAGCAGCAGAGGGTGCAGCCTTGGGAACCGGCACAACCATGGATTACGAGATTATTCACGGCCTGCACAGTGTATTGCCGAACAATGTTTTATCCCGCGCAATCCTGGCCAATATGGAATCTGTTGGAGGGGTGCAGTATGATGCAGAGGAGCAGCAGTTTGCCGAGGAAATTCAAAAAACTCTGGATGCGACCTCAAGGCCCCTTGGTTCACAAGCAACAATCCAACCGTTTACACCGAAGACAAGCAAGGGATCCACAGACGTTGGAGATGTAAGCTATATGGCACCAACGGCAGGTTTCTATGCAGCGACCTGGGTTCCCGGAACGGCCGCTCATAGCTGGCAAGCCGTTGCTGCAGGGGGGATGAGTATTGGCAAGAAGGGGCTTGTATTGGCATCAAAGGTTTTGGCGATGACCGCGATAGACCTTGTACTGGATGAGAACTTGTTGCTTGCGGCAAGGGAAGAGTTTGAGCAGAGAAGAGGTGTGGATTTTGTATACCAACCTCTTCTTGGAGATAGGGATCCACCTTTAGATTATCGAAAATAGTTTTCAGCAAGGGCATGGTACCCGTCCAGACCCTCATACCTAGCTCTGGATCGTGGATATTCCCGTCGCCCATCACCTCGACGGGGTCGAGCCCATCTGCAGTTTGGGGGTATTGGAGGAACGATCCGGGTTGATGGAACCTGTCCGCTACACGGGGGTTCGGATTAGGGTGTGGTATAAATCCCGTTTCAATGTTTCGATTCCCAACCACCCATGAAGAGGTCTAGGAGCTATTGGACACGCTTCCTGACGTCAATACGCTCCCACGCTATATTGAGGAGCATGGACTCATGTTCCAGATTAAAACCAAAGATTCTCCTGGTGCTTACATCTTTCAGCATAAAAAAGATCGCTCATACGGGTCGTTCAATGATTTTCTAATAAGTATCGAAGACGACGGGGCGAATTGGTATGTAAAGCCGATCTCCTTTGATCATCCTCCGATGCGAATTCCCAAACGCATTGACCGCCCGGAGAGCCAATAACCGCTCCATGCAAATGGAGTCTACCAACAAGCCCATACCCCATCAAGACGGTATTCCGTCTAGTGTTTTGACTGCAGCCCAGCAGTTGATTGATGAAATCATCAGAGCCTCTGAGAGCTAGTGCTTGGCAGAAAATAGCTGTTTTTCGAATTTTGATTCTGCAGAAGTTGGCAGGTTTGCTCCATTTTCTCTGTAATATGACGAACGTTGGGAACGCCGTATCCATCTGAAATTGACGTTTTCGTGTAGGATACCGTTACAGACATAATGATGCGGTATCCCTAAGACTCAGTTCTAAAATGGCGGCATGATAAGGTGATCATGGATACGGAGGGTCAACGAATGAGATGGGCAACCCAATATTTTAATAATGAGGAGGCATTGTTTTTCGATCACTCTCAGAAATCAACCCCGTGCTGAAGGTGGCCGGAAAATTCATTGGCTTGTCGGAGTGGTCACCGGTTTATGCTTTTTGCAGGATTCTCCGGTTGCCGCAGCCCAAGAGAGCCCCGAGTATGAGACTGGTGTCGTGGTCGTGCAGTTCGATTCCACTACACAGATTGCACCGAAGACTAGTCGGACAGGACTGGCTGGATTTGATCAGTTGGCTTTCAGGTACGAGGTCCACACGATCGAGCGTGTGGACCCATTTTTGGATTATGTCCTGCCAACGCCGAAGACGCGTAGAAATCTACTGGTACTCCGTCGTACCTATTACGTGCGTTATCATGCAGGGCAGGACCCGGTTACCGTTGCAGGGGGCTTCTCGGGCGTCTCAGGGGTGGTGTATGCAGAGCCGGTTGCCGTGAATCGGCTTCATGCACTGGACCGAATGGAGTTCGTTGATCCCAATGATTCAAGGTTCAGACTACAGTCAGAGCTTCGCTTACTTCGTTTGCCAGAGGCTTGGGATGAAGTGAAGGGCGAATCTGGGCACCCAAAGGTCGTCATTGCCATTGTTGATGGTGGAGGGGAATGGCGACACCAGGATCTACACGCAAATATATGGACGAATGAAGACGAAATTCCGGGCAACGGGATTGATGATGACCAAAACGGGTTCATCGACGACGTTCATGGGGTTAACTTTTCGAATGGAGACCATACAAATAATGACCCGACAAGACAACCGGAGTTATTTGGTAATCCTTGGCACGGGACGGCAACTGCAGGAGCAGCGAGTGCCGTTAGCGACAACAATATTGGGGTCGCTGGCGCATCATGGAATGCTTCGCTGATCCATCTGGATTGGGGCTTCGTTATGGGTATGAGGACGTTCTTTATGCGGCTGCGAACGGAGCAGATATTATCAGCACGAGCTGGATTGGACATGTGGATGCAGATTTGGCCGCTCAATTCATAGATCAGTCCTTGCACTTGGCCACGGATCTAGGGTCGCTTATCGTCAGCTCAGTTGGAAATTCACAGTTGAATATTGATTTGTTCAGGTTTTATCCTGCCCGTCATCCCAGGGTACTTTCGGTAGGTGCAACGGAGAAAGCAAACATCCGGCGTGCATCCTTTTCGAATTATGGCAAATTGGTCGATGTGTTTGCTCCAGGGGTGTCGATCCTTACGACGGGTATCAATGATGGCTACATTGAGGTCAGCGGAACATCACTAGCGTCTTCTTTGGTAGCCGGGGTTGCTGCTCTGATCAAAACAAAGTTTCCAGACATGACACCAGACGCGGTACGTGAGAAGATTCGGGTTTCTGCCGAGAGGATTGATTTGGTGAATCCTGGCTTTGCGGGACAGCTTGGCCGCGGTTTTGTGAACGCGTTTGCAGCGGCTCAGGAGACTAATCATTCCGGCGTACATATGAAACGATGGTCATGGAAAGATCATGATGGCGATCACACCATTGTCCCGGGAGACGAGGTTACGGTCACTGCATTGTTCAGTAATGATCTGGCAGATGCAAGGAATCTCACTGTGGGGATGGAAAGTGCTGAGCGGTATCCATTTCTTCAAGTATACCGAGAAGATGTTAATATTGGCTTCCTGGGAAGTGGCGATTCAACGGAGGTGACGTTTCAGTTTCGTGTGAATGCAGGCGCACCTCCAAATCAGCGTGTCCGCTTCTATGTACGTGTTCGGGCAGAGGATACAGACGATATATCTGATGTGCTTTCATTTCGGGTGAACCGTTCTTTTGATGTCATTCATCGGAACCTAAGTGCACTTTACACTGCAACGGGTGGGGATCAGTGGCGCAATAATGAAAATTGGGATCTTATGAAGACCCCGAATGAGCAAGAACTGAGTCAGTGGCACGGGATATTGATGCTAGAAGGTTGGATATACAGCCTGCGCCTGTCTCAGAACAATCTTACGGGGATGTTACCACCCGAGTTGGTTGATCTCTCTGAGTTACAAATACTTGATTTAGTTGACAATTCTCTCTCTGGATCAATTCCAGATGGATGGAACCGTTTTTCCGAGCTACGCAGCCTGGTTTTGGCATACAATTCGTTCTCTGGTGCGATTCCATCTGAACTCGGTGAACTCACGAATTTGGAATGGCTGAATCTATACGGGAATTCTTTTTCGGGTCCAATACCTTCCTCGCTGGGAAATTTGGCAAATCTGAAAATTCTGGATCTGGGCAAAAACATGTTCACGGGTTCCATTCCGTCTAAATTGGGGAATCTCTCCAAGTTGACGTGGATGGATCTGCGAGAAAATGCATTCACGGGTTCCATTCCACCGGGGCTCGGTAATCTTTCGGATCTCCAAGTATTGGATCTAGGTCATAATTCACTCTCAGGGATGATTCCCCCCGAACTTGGTAATCTTTCGGATCTCCAAGTGTTGGATTTAAGTCATAATTCGCTCTCAGGGATGGTTCCCCCCGAACTTGGTAATTTTTCCCAACTGAATTCGCTGAAGCTGTCACACAACACGTTGGTAGGCAGACTCCCAAGGAGTTTTATGCAACTGGACAGTCTAAAAGTTTTTTCATTTGACGGACAATATCTATGTGCGCCTCGGGATGATGAATTTCAAGTATGGTTGAAGAGTATTCCAGATGTCAAAGGGAGCGTGTGCTCGGTGTTGGAGTTCGCGGGAGGTATTGAAGATCAACATTACGTTCAGTCGAATCCCATCACGCCTCTGATCCTGCCGGAAGCCACCGGGGGGGATGCTCCAATCAAGTATACGCTGGCTCCATCTTTGCCTGCAGGACTGGAATTTGACGCATCAACCCGTACGCTCAGTGGAACCCCGACCATGATTACCTCCTCTCCCATAGAGTATACTTACAGAGCTACAGACAGAGCTACAGATGCAGGTGGATTCACGGACAGCCTTCTGTTTCAGATTAATGTCTACGCTCCGGTCTCTGTTACGGGAGAGTTTTTGCCGGAAGCCTTTAAGGCTCTTGGCAACTTCCCGAATCCCTTTCAAGTAGTTACCCAGTTGACCTTTGACCTCCCCCAAGATGCTGGTGTACAGGTAGAGGTTATGGATGTGACTGGAAGGCGTTTGTTCACGGTTCCTGAGAATCGTATTGCCGCCGGATGGTCGAAGACCATCGAGCTGAATGGCGAGTCGCTGCCCGCAGGACTCTACTTGTACCGTTTGATTGCAGACCTGCCCCTGGGAAGAGCCGTGCAAGTGGGACGCTTTGTACGAATTCGGTAAGAGCGATTTTGTTAGTGATTACGGGAGAGTGGATTGATCCCATGTCAAGACTGCACATCAGATCACCAGATAGGAGTTAACTCACTTTGTGGAATAATTTATCAACTACGTGGGTTGGTTGACCAATAAACTTCTGAAAATAAACCCTTTCTACCTTCCGGTTGCAGTCGTGAGCTAGAATGTGTTTGTAGTTCAAATTTGACGCAGAGAAGATACTTTGCATTCGTCCAGGATATCGGCCTTTATTCCCTCTGGGAGCGTCAACAAAAATCATATCCCAAAAGGTATCAAGAATGGTTTTAGGCAGAATCAACTGAAGTTTTTCTGGTTGATCAATTATCCTTTTCCATTGTCTCCGCTTGGTCGTGTATTCTATTTCTTCTACTGTAATGCCCGGGTTTTTTGATTTCACCTTCTGAACCCAGTATGCACTGTCTTCCAGGAATAAAGTTTGACCTCCGGAATTAATGTCCATCCAGTAGGGAGAGTCATTGCCAAGACCAAAAACCAGAACATTGCCTGGAGAAAGAGAATCAATCAACTCTCCGATGTACTGGTACTCCTTGAGAGAGCAATTCCCAGGGTTTGAAGCAACCAATTTTCGAAAATCAATATCCATGCCTCTGTCCATTACCGCTGTTGCTTATGAAAATTACAATTGACCGATTGACGACCGTAATCGTGATCAAACTTGCAGGCCATGTTCATCCCTGTGAACGGGGAGTTTTTCTCTGGCTATGATGATCATTATGGATCGAAATCTGGACCGAAATTTCTATTTCTACCTGCATGTTTCCATCAGAAAATATTTAGTCGAACTTCGTGAAATTGAAGCCTTTGCCATCTCAAAAGAGTCGCAGATAGGGTGTCCATGATTCCAATATTTTTGCAAAGTTACTGATTTGTTCATAAACACCATCGTAATGCTGCACATTCCAACCATGTGGACCACCATTCCGAGGCGAGTTATGGCACAAGGAACAAAGGGATGGTTTGCAATTCAGGGGTACGGATCCAGTATGTCCCGGAGGGGAGTCCAGACACGGAGAGGATAACATTGCTCCGACATAAAGCTGCTTGTGTCCGTACGCGTTGTCCCAACTGGTTATAGATCTCAATAACCCCGCATGTCGGGTTTCCCAAATGAATATTCACCGCATTCTCGCCAATCCGTGCAGGGTTCGGAAACAGACTCAATGCAGAGGGATGTTCGGGAGATTCAGATTGTGTAGGGATGCCTGCTCCCAGAGCGCTTGCTCCCGGAAGTACCTCACCCTCGAAATCGAATAATGTGAGATTTTCCCAGGGAGAGCCGAAGCCGGGGGCAGCAATGTATTCAGGTGCCCAGTAGCAAATACCGGAGGACACATGTTCCCATAGTTTTTTGATGAAGGCGGCCTGCCCCTCTGGAGTTGCAGGGTACCCAGGCAATACATGCTCGGGCAGACCAATCCTGTTATGTGTGTCATCTTTCCAGGCAAGCGTCCATGGGTATGCGGTTTCGATTAGCATAACAGGTTTGCCGTAACGGCGTTCCAGTTCCTGAACAGCCTTGGAAAACGAGTCAAGCGGGCCGTGCCAGAAGGGATAATATGAGATCCCAATCAGGTCGTAATCAAGTGCATAGGGCGCGAGATTATCGAAAAACCAACGGGCCCCTTCAAGGTCACCTCCCCGGTCGATGTGCAGCATGATTCGGGCGGAGCTGGCATCCCGTACGGCTTTTGCGGCCGAGCCAAGTAGTCCCGCTAGTTTATCCCACTGTGCCGGAATATCAAAGGAGCCTCCAACGCGTCCGGTATTCCATAGCATACCGGT
The DNA here is from genome assembly GCA_965116685.1 of Rhodothermales bacterium. Taxonomy (GTDB): domain Bacteria; phylum Bacteroidota; class Rhodothermia; order Rhodothermales; family Bin80; genus Bin80. The sequence continues at coordinate 2,955,783 of OZ220707.1, forward strand.
TGTGATTTCGTTGCCGGTCTGGACGATTATCGGCGGTGTGCCCTGCTGTTTCAGGGCCTGGACCGCCTGATAGGTGTGTGCATAGACGCTGTCACGCAGTTCGCTCTCTGAAAGCTGGGACCACGCAGATGGTTTTTGCTGTGTGCCTGGATCGGCCCACGTATCCGAGTAATGCAGGTTGAGGATGATGTTCAAATCGAGATCATACCCCCTGCGTGCAAGTTTCAACACATCCGATAGAGCGTCATATCGTTCGATAGGCGTGTGGAAGAGTCTTAATCGAATGCTGTTCAGACCGTTTTCCTTCAGAATATGGAGGGCATCCTCCACAAGACTCTGGGAGGTGTACACGGCTCCTCCCCCCTCCAATTCATCCAGCATGGAAATATCTGCGCAGCGAAGCGGTTGGGAGTCCGCGAATGGTACTATCGCACAAATTCCCAATAAACAGGTAACCACTCTGTAATTGAATCGCATTTGTCTCGGATCAACTGCACTCAGTTTGGCCAAGTATGGGCTGAAAGCTCACGTTGGGGACTGTGTATCCAAGATAGGTGCGTTTGTTGCTCAAAGCAGCGGGTATTGCTGCCCAGCGCCGACATGCCGGTACAATCTTGCACATTTATACGATCAAACAGTCTGGCATGGCAAAATCCATCTGTATGGAACCTCGTCCTGGTTATTTTTGTGCTGGCTGTCGCCGACAAGACAGAATACTTTCTGTCTATGCCCCCGGGAAAACTACCCGTTTTGGTTGGACACCGATGTAAAAATTCAGAGGCATCGGTTGAAGTAGCCGAGCCTATGGACCGGATTTACAGGTGACCTGGTTATGATCGGTCGGGCAGTTTTGAAGATCCCCAGCCAGTTTCGTGGCGGAGCATCACGATGATGCTGTCCCTGCCGAATAGGATTCTGCGCCTTGGCTGCTTTCGATCAATCTAGATATTGCATCATGCACCGATGCGGGCACCGCGCGGTTTTTCCTGTTCGCCTTGCGAATGAGTCTCTTTACATGACGGGATAGTTCCTTGCCGGATTCACTGTTGGACAGTTCCATCAGGAAGCAAATAACAACATCGCCTTCATCAGTTCCATCGGGGATTAGGGCTGCCAACTGATCTGAGATTGCTTGGTCCAGTCCAAAGAGTGTCAGCTCTTCAAAGGTGTCAATGACCAAGTGAATGATTGATTCATCCGCGTATAGAGCATTCAATGCATCAACCAGTTGAGAAAAACTGTTGTCTGGATCCCTCGGCAAAGATGCATAAAGCGCAGATTTTGGATAGGCAAAATCCGGTGGTTCACTAAATCTTGGAGTAAGATTTGATGTAATAGGCGATGCAAAAGCCCTCCTATTTTTAGAAAATTCTTGATCATTGTAAGAATCCTGTATGGGAGGGCTATAACATACCGTACCTATCCCTCCATAGCCAGCAGCTAATGCATGATCAACTTTCTGAAGTACGGGAAGCGTCTCCAACTTTTCACCTTCGCTTCTTACAACCACCAGTACGTAACTCGTGTGCTCGGTTACCAACTGATAATCCACCGCCATCTGTGCAGGTTCAGCCCCATCCATTGTTTGTAACCGAGTATGGGCAGCGACTCTGGGCAGAATATTGATTAAATTTTCGCTGTGTTGAGGTTTGGTTGAGAAATGCACTTCCTGAGTGACCGTATGACCACCTTCAAGTTCCACCACTAGGCGACTGTTTCCCCCGGGAGGGTTGCTGAACCAGGCGAACACATGGAGCGTGTCACCAGCGTAAACGGTTTCCAGTTTGCCAGGTATTTGTCGGATTGGTTTTTCTGCCCACTCAATCCACACCGAACTAGATCTCGGCGCATGGATCCGCCTGAAGTGGCGAACAATGCGCTCCGACATATTCTCTCGCGGGGACACCATTTCGCAGGCTCCGGAAGTCAATTCGCTGATACTCCGAACGAAGCCATCAGACACGGCACTGCCTACGCCAACGGAAAAGATCCGGTGTCCAGATTGTTGAGCGGCAGCAATAACGCGGTCATCATCCCAGATGTGGCCATCGGTAATCAACAACAGATCCGAGGGCAACTCCTTGATGGATCCGCATTGATAGGCTGCTTCCAGTGCCGCGCCAATCTCCGTTCCTCCCATGTCCGCATCAATACGATCGACAAACCGGGATGCCCTCTTAATATTGTTCTCGTTGGCGGGTACAGGTTCGGGGAAAAGGAGGTTATAATTAGAACCAAAGGTGATCAGATTGAAATAATCGTTCGCTCTGAATAAAGAAAGAATTTTGTGGAGGGCATCTTTCGCCTGATTTATTGAATCTCCGCTCATGGAGCCCGAACAGTCAATCACCAACTTCACACATCGCGCTGATTCTGTGAAAATTTCGGGAAGTACTGGGTGAAACGATGCAAGTGCGACATACTCTTCGTTATCCTGTGCATACAGTCCATCAAGCACCGATTGAGAAGACTGCTTGATGACCAGGATGAAGTCCCGGTCCATTAAGGCATTTCCACCAGAGAGGACAAATTTCCGAACACCTTTTTTCGTGGATTCAGAGATATGCTCGGAATGTGAGGGACACTCGCAGTTGGCCAGTACCAGTTCTCCTTCTATATGAAAGGTTAGCGAAAACCCACGGTCCACGGATAGTGCGTATTCCGGGACTTCATGCTCAGCAAGACCCACGGGGTCGCCATATCGGGGGGCAATTGTGGTCGGGAGATGGAATCGAAGGCTATCGCCCTGCCAGTGATGCAATTGAGCATATTTGAACTGGACAGTGACCCTTTCACTGGGTAGAATATTTCCCACATTTATGGTGAAGAGATCAAGTTTGCTTTTCTTCAGAAGTACTGCGGAATCACCATCGACCATAGCATCTTCGTAGTTCTCCTCTGCCTCATCGTTTCGTTTCACTGTTCCTCGCAGTTTTTTGCCGTTCAGTTCCAGAGAAAGGTCTAACAGCACCGCATCCAAGGGGAGCGGGAACGTATATACGGCCTCAATATTGATATCTTGTAGATTTCTGTATATCTGGGTCACCGTAACTTCGGATACCAGTCCCTGTAAGTTTGCCTGGATATCTACGGATTCAAGAACGATTTCAGCTCCGTCAACTGATTCAAGTTTTGCTAAGGTTGGGGTTGTCATGATCATGAAGATTGTTGGTTTTTGCTTGTTTGAGTTTTTTGTAGGACTTGATTACGCTGTCAACAAGTTGCCTGACCTTTTTCGGTGCCAAATTGGACCTCGCTGGATCAATGATCAGCTCTATGCCTTGATCAATCATCACATGGCTTCTAATCTCAATAGATCCCTTTTCCTGCGGCCTTGGTGGTGGCACCAGGGTTTCTGTTTCATCCATTCTCAGCAGCTCCCGTATCCGCTTCAAAGACAGACCGGCCTGCTGCCATTTACGAATCTCAATAAGCTGTTCAAGATGGTGTTTTCTATAGTGGGCGCCACGCCCACCTCCCTCGGGGCGGTCAATGAGTCCGATCTGGATGTAATAGCGGACTGTTCGTATTGGCAGATCAACGAGGTCGGCTAGTTCACGCAAAACAAATGTATGTCCTTGCTTTTTCATGACACTTAATATACACAGTATAACTGTAAAGATAAAAAAAGTTTCAAAATTCACCAAAAAAAGAGGTCTGTAAAAAAACAGGCCATTGAAGGGTTGGAGTCTTCGTTGAACGGGAAAGTGCTCGCAGAGGCGTTCCCATCCGAATCTCTAACGCTTGCCGCGAGTGAAGATTGGTACCTGTCAGCATTGTGATGAGTTTTGCTGTGGTCTGACTCTCATCCCGCTTTACAGGGCAAGAGGCGTCCATTGGCATATTCATGGAGCGCGGATGCTCGTCGGCATCCGAAGGAGAGGATATGGGCGGGGTCACGCTCCATATTGGACGATCGACGATAGGTCGGGTGCAGGACTGGTTACGAAAAATTGAAGAGCAACTAGCGTCTGTCAAGTGACAATCCTTTTTCAAACAAGATGTACGACCTGGCGCGATCCCTCTTCGTATGGAGTGATTTAATTCTGGGTGTTTAACGACAATTATCGGCGAATATCCTCGCTATGCACAGAGATGTATAAGTGAGTCAGCAATCGGGGAGCGATGTCCTTATTCACGGCAGCGCGATCCAAGAAAGGCGTCGGATGCGTTAACATGCACATCCAAATCTGTTCGGGGGTCCCTGCTGCGATCAAAGAGCATCCTCACGATGGACTATGGGAGCTATCGAAGAAATCCGAACGGGAGATGTCAAGAAGCGAACGGCTCCGCACCCTAGAACCGTTGAATCAAGTTGAATCTACCGCGAATATTGTGGAGTATCCATACGAGAATCCCATAGTAGCCTACTACATTTTAGTTTTCTCCCTTTCCTTGATTGGTCTGACATTCTTGCCTGTTCCGAAGTCCTCCTTTCTTGCACACTTCATCAAGCTGTTGACATTTTTACTCGGATCATGAATCGGCAAATCCTGTCGGATCGACTATTTTCAACCCTCTTATGCATATTGTTTGAGAGGTCCTCTTAAGGCTCAAAGTACCATCTGAATTGCACACCGTTTCCCTGCAATCTTGAGTAGATTGGCTGACTCTGGGGATGGAATCAACAGGGTAGATTTCTCGCCTTTGCGCGCGCTGACGTCGCAGACTACAGACCAGTTGATCCACCCTTGGGACAGAGCAATCCCATAAACGGAGACAGCGGTCGCCTCAATTTTGAGATAATGTTTGACCAGTAAGCGAGCTTCAGAGCCTTCAAATCTTTGGCCGACATGGGTTCTTTTGAATCTTAACCCGCCACAGGAAAGCGTCTTTCCACGGCGCACGTTAAAGTCAGGCGAAGCAGAGATTCTGGGATAGGTCTATCCATTTGAAGAAATCACTCCAGGGTCACGGGCTCTAGCTGCCTGCCTCTGCGCCGTATCTTCTGGGAACCACAAAGTCTCGAATTTGTCCAATATGATTCAAAGGAATGGATCATACGAGTTGCCTGCATGATCCAAGAGCCATGACTTTAACAGTGTCTCAGTTCCATGCGTAAATCTCCATCTCGTCCATCTGGTTTCGTACCCGACCGTGGTCCCGCCAAGTATTTTCATGGACGGAAGCAGATATTGGGGAATCTCGGCGAACTTTTGAGGTACTCAACCCAGAACAAGTCTGGCACGACCTTCCTGATTCAAGGAGCGCCTGGTGCGGGAAAGAGTGCATTACTTGGTGAATGCGAAAAATTGGCCAAGGGTCAGGGATGGAAGACTGTGAAGATAAAACCATCTGCCCTTTGGGATCCAAGTGTATTACGTGATTTTCTTGGTCTGAGGAAATTTCCCAATCTTTTGCGAGGATCTGTAAAATTTGCATTTTTGGAGGCTGCGGGAACCGTTGACCTGTCTAGCAAAACAATGGAGAAAATCCTTCGCAAAGGAAAGCAGCCATTACTCCTCACTTTGGATGAAGCGCAAACATTGGGGACAGGCAATGCTCCCCCTTCCGACCAGACTGGGACGGCAATCGATGTACTTAATGCGATTCACAACGGGGAATTGAACAAACCTGTCCTCCTGGTCGCGGCCGGTCTAGGGACGACGGCGAAGGCCTTTGGATCATTGGGAATTTCGAGGTTTTCGGGAAACTGTTTTGTGGAATTGGGGGCGTTGAGCAAAGAGGCTGAGCGGTCGGTCATCCACGACTGGCTCACGAAGGACGGCGGCGCGAAAGGGGATCCCACAAAATGGATTGATACCATTGCTAAGGAAACGCATGGGTGGCCTCAGCACATTTTATCGTATGTGGAGCCGGCGGCGCGGTATCTGCGAGACAATGACGGTGTGATGAATACAGACGGGTTAAGTACGATACTGGACGTAGGCAAGGGCCTTCGAGCGGCGTATTACAAGCATCGGATGGACGATTTTACTAGAAAGCAATGCCATAGTCTGGCAAAGCTGATCGCGGGGGTTCCGTTGGAAGAAGGTCTGGATAAAGAAGATATTATAGCATCTCTAACGCAGGACTACGGTGAACTGGAAGCCAAGAAAATGTTTGACCGGGTATTGCATGGAAGCATCCTGTACAAGCGCAATGGGGTCTATGCGATTCCAATCCCTTCCATGCAGAATTGGTTGGTGTCCAATTATGCTCATATCCAGATCAAACCCCTGCCCCAGGAGCAGGAGACACATCGGTTTGGGAGCAAAAATTTGGATCAGGGTTTAGAGCGCTGATCTATTCATATGCTTGGCAGGTGTATGAAATGTCTGGCGACAATAGATTTTTCTCTGGCAGCGGGGTTTGCTTCAGGTAGAGTGAAGGGTTTCTCCAAAAAATTTTTGCAAGACAGGTCTTGAGTTTGGGAGACCGGTATACGTCCCAAAACCGCCGGCGAAGAGGGATACAAGAAATCCCCAGATGAGCGGGTCCAATCCCAGGGGACGGATGGGGCTGATCTCTCCCAGAGTGACAAAGCCAAGGACATATAGGGAAACATAAATCAAGGTCCCCGATGCCATGGATGTGATTGCTCCCGCTTTGTTAAAGCGGGGCCAATAGAGGCCCAGTGCTACAGGGGCCAGAAATGCAACGGCCAAGCCGCCCCCCGTGAAGACAATGAGATACTGCAAAAATTGCGGTGGATAAAGCGCTCCAATCGTTGCAAGCAGCCCAACCAGAACCGTTGTACCATAACTCAGCAATTTTAGTATGCGCTCCGTCGCAGCGGGGTGGATTGATTGCTGGTACACATCACGGACAACACTGGAACTGATCATCAGGATAAAACTGTCAACGGTACTCATGGCGGCAGCAAATGGTGCGGCAATGAGGATGCCCGCCATCCAGGGAATTCCGGCTCCATCCGAGAGTAGGTAGGCCATCACGGGCATAATTCGGTCAGGTGTATGGTCTAGGCCGGGAGCCAGGATGCGTGCACAGCAGAAGATGATGATCAAGGGGAAATAGATCAGGGAGAAATAAACCGCCAGCGATGCAATCGCACGGCGCAATGTACGCGTACCTGTAAAGGCCATCAATCGCACCATGTTACCAGGCTGCCCCGTACCTGAGAGCGCCCAGAAGGCAAAGAAGGATACAGCTAGGCCAAGGGGTAAAAACCCATTCGGATCTGATGGGCTCGGCCCAGGTGGCCGCATATATGTGCCTGTTTCTCCATCTCCTCTTGCATAGGACGAGATCTGGTACACAACGGGATTCACGGCTAATTCAGGGATTCCTTTCTCCAGGATTCGGCTGATTTCCTGCGGTGTGGTGACCTGTGTTACTTTCACTGGTGCGGATTCTTGACTCCCCGGAGAAATCACCGCTGCCTCGTTCGTTCGAAACAGCCGTCCATCGTCCACGAACCATGTTTCTGAATCAATTCGGATGCCTTCCAGCGGGATTGGATTATCAATTCTAAAGGTTGCAGTGCCTAATCGAGGCGGTTGCATGGAGGTCATTTCGGATGAGGCATTCCGTAGACCTTTAACCTGTACCAGTGCAAAGACCAGCATTAAAAGGACGCCGAGAAGCATGACAAATCCCTGCAGAATATCGGTCCAGACCACGGCTCTAAATCCTCCAAACGTGGTGTAGGCGATTACCAGAATTGCAAATACGAGTAGTCCAAGTACATATTCTGCATTGGTGTTCACTGGAATCAGATCGGGCATCACATTTTGAAGCTGCAGAGCGGCCTCCTGATAAAACGGAGAGCTGCCCAATAGCTGTTGCATAATGAGTGCAGCAAGCGTGAACTGAGGCACGAGATATACGCACAAGAGGATCGCCAAAAGCAAAGTACTCATCAATGCCAGTGCGCGGCTCTCAAAGCGGATACGAAGTACATCTGGTACCGTGATTGCTCCGGTCCGCTGCGATACAAGGCTGAGTCGCTTCCCCAAAAGCCCCATACCGCACAGTGGGAAGATCATATAGCTGGCGATCCAGAGGGCCAGTGTCCATCCATGGGCGTAAATAAGGGAGGGGAATCCTGCAAAAGAGCCCGCAGAGGCACTGGTTGCTCCGAAGGTCAAGGCAAGCGCGATGACACCTAGGCCGCGGCTCCCTAAAAAATACTCGCTAAGAAATGCCCGTCGTCGGAAGGCATAATTGGAGATGACCGCCAGACCCAATACGACTGCGGTATAGCAGATAAATGCAATGAGTGAGGAGTTGGCATCGCCGTTCATGGGTCCTCTGCTCTCATGTAGAACAAGGCAAACCAGAGGCTATAGAGCGCAGCAATGACCCAGGGGAGGGCAATCCCATACACCACCCATCGGGGCATCCCCCACAGCAGGCTAACATCCCCGGGTCTATAGGCAAAGAATGCACAGTATCCAATGGTCCAGATCATGCAGATGCCCCATGCTACAAGAATATGGAGGGCTTCTCGTCGTGCACGCTGAAAGGCAGAAGGCATCCCTATGAGCGAATCTCCAAAATGAGCTCCGTTTCTACCGCGCTCCCTAGTGGTAGCTGAGCTACCCCCACGGCGGAGCGTGCACCGATTCCCAAGTCGCCAAATACATCTTTAAGAAGTTGAGATGCTCCGTTGATGACCAGGTGCTGATCCGTGAAGTGAGGGTCGGAATTGACATAGCCGGTCAGTCGAAGAACACGTAGAATATGCTCAAGAGAACCCACCTCCTGATGCAACATTCGAAGATTATTGGCCACGCAAAGCGCAGCAGCCTCTTGCGCAGTCGGAAGATCTACATCAGAGGGGACTTTTCCTGCATATTTCAGATGTCCCCGAGTTACCGGTACTGCACCCGAAACGTAGGCAATTGAGCCGATTAAAGTTACTGGCGTGTAGAGCCCTCCAGGACTCGGCACATCGTCAATCGGGTAGCCAAGCGATTCCAGGCGTTCGATGGGGTTAGTCATGGTTTTAAGGTAAAGACCGACGAAAAAAGTCAAGCCAATTATGGTAGAAGATATTATTTACATCGGCGGAAGAATAGCCGCGTGCAGAAAGCAGATCAGCAAGGAGCTGAAGATTTGAATACCGATCCAATCCGGTAGGTGTCTGATTTGTGCCAAATCCCCCATCCAGGTCACTGCCAATCGCAACGTGTCTCGTGTCTCCTGCCAGTTCACAGATATGATCAATATGATCGATCGCCGCATTAAGGTTTACAACCGAGCGATCCGTTTCTCCCCTTACCCAGCCAGGGTACAGCATCCACGCATCAAATGCAACCCCGATGACGGCATCCCGGTCAATCAGATCACGGATCTGTTGATCAGATAGTTGCCGCTGCCCGGGGACGAGTGCCCGGCAATTATGATGACTGGCCAATAGTGCCCCATGGTAGCATTCCATGGCATCGGACATACTTTCATCACTTAAGTGAGTGATGTCTAGGATCATGCCCAGGGATTCAAACTCCCGCAGAAGGTCGCGTCCCTTACGCGTCAATCCTCCAGCTGCATCTGTACCGGCGGCATATTGTCCTTTGCCGTAATGGGTTAACCCTGCTGCGCGAACCCCCAGGTCATACCAGCGATGAAGGTCTTCTATATCCAGGATGGGATCACATCCCTCGAAGCTGATAATCAGCCCCAAGATATCAGGATGATCCCAGTGGTTTTTCAGATCGCTGGTCGTTCGGATGATCCGTGCCTGCTTCGAGCGCTCCAGCCACCTGTAGTATGCAAGCTGCCCGTGAGCATGTGCATGAGCGATGGAAGGATGAGCATAATCCAGCTCCCTTCGAAGTACAGTCGGTGGAGCATTGACGGGCCCACTTCGTGCCAATAGAGTAACCACACAGACGCGTAGGTTTGCGGTCGCAAGCTCTTCCAGTGAAATTGTACAGTGCCCACGGAAGGGGCCATCTCCGTAGCGTGCATCGGCATCGCATAAATCGCTCAGAGAAAGTGTGAGATCCCGGTTAAAGGAGAGAGCATTCCATGCCAGGTCCAAGTGCGCATCAAAAAGAGGAATGGATGGTTCAGTCATTTTTTCCTCCGCCTGGGACATGAAATCCTGCGCGTCGAATCAGTGCGAGTGGGGGTCGGAATGAGATAGATTCCGTATAGCCACTGCCGAAGTATCCAAACCCGTTGGTCACATTGGAAAATGACCCCGGTTCTACCAGAAAATCCTCATCAAAGAAGCCCACGGGGGAAATCCACTGACTGTCCCCCACATGGATTGTGACGTTAATTTCTCGAAGGTCAATGATGGCGGTGGTAACATTATCATCCTCATCAAATAATTGATAGATATCCAGGTAATCTTCCCGAAGATCAATGTTTAAGATAAACCCACCCGCCTCGGGGGCTGCCAGGCCTGCGTAATTGAAAACCACCGGTTTGAAGACAGGATTGCTTCCGTTCTCATCAAATCCAACCAGAACATATTCCACATCTATGCGGGGAAGCGTGGGAGGGGAGCCCTCAATAAAAAGTGGCATGAGTGCCTGACTAGGCTTCAGGGTATCCGGTTCCAGAATCTCGAGATTCACCGGGGGCGGGACGGTGGTAATGGATTCCGTTTCCGCCCCGTCAGAGCGCCTGACTTTTAAGTGGTACGTCTCTCCCATGGATGCCTTGAAATCCGACCAGTAGACATGTCGATAATCGCCATCCTCAAGTTGAACCACCGAATCGCGCCATGTATACACTTCTCCGCTTTGCATCTGTGTGGTTGTTACTATTGCATCAATAGGTTCCGGGCGTACTAGTACAATATTTTGTTTGATCTCAAAGATTCTCACAGCATGTGTATCGGCTTTCGGGTTAATGATTCCGAAGACAGAGAATGGGTATTCAAGTTGCAGGCGTGTTTCGACGGTTTCTGAACAGGCTGAAAAGAGCAAAAAGATGATTCCCGCGAAGGCCAGATACTTGTACATGATCAGTCGAGGTCGATTTTGAGTCCAGCGATCGGTACAATGGGTAGCTGGTAGTTATGGGAGGCCGTAAAGAGATCCAGGGCAAAGAGATTACGTCGGTTATAGGCGTTGATCACTCCGACCTGCGCGGTGAGCATGAACGTATCAAAGGGGAATTCACGTTCAATAGACAGATCTAATCGGTGATACGTGGGAAGTAAGCCGCGGAAAGGACGGCCATAGATGACGCGCTGATTATCGGGTGCTGTAAAAAGGTCCTTAACGCGGTCAAGTAGGAGGAATCCGTCAAATCCATACACATGATTAAAGGGTCGGCCACTACCAAAATTCCATCGTGCACTGAAGTCATAATTTGCAATTCGAGTGGTTGCAACGACATTCAGTTGATGTCGTCGGTCATGAGGGGGGCGAAAATCAAGGTCTTCGCTGCCGAACCACAACTCAGCTGAAGGCTGTTTCGAGGTGTAGCGTACGCTGGAAAGACCATAGTTAATGTAACCGTAGATTTTTCGGCGGCGGATTTCGGTTCGCAGCTCGACTCCCATTACCCGCCCATCGGCTCGCTGTAGGCGGGAGGTGAATCGGGGGAATGCGGTCCATTCGGCAATAAATAGATCTTGCAACTGCTTGTAATAGGTTTCCACGGACAATTCAAGCCATGGGTAGGGGCTGATTCGGTAACCGGCAAGTGCATGAATTGAACGGGACAGATCTTCGACGGGCGCGCTGCGCCAGGAGGTGAAGATATTGGTGGCATCCCGCCGGTCGCTCAATCCGAAAATTTCCTGATGATACCAGCCGGCCCCCAGACTCACTTCATGTTCTCTGTGCTGCCAGATCGCCCGAGCACGGGCCTCCAGGTTGCTGCGCCTATCCAGCTGTCCGGGGAACAATTCTGCGATTGCAGTCACGCGGGCTCTGAGCCTAGAGGTGATATAGAAATCCGGCTCAAGATAAATTCCGGCCTTATGGCGCCGACTCATCCCAACATCCAAGTCCTGAAACAGTCCGCCTAGGTGTGCAGTGACCTGCGGAGCACGCCAGTAGAGTCCCCATTTCCATTGCGTCCTTTCGTAGAAGCTGTTCATGTGGACGGCATATTGAAATCCGGAGATTCTGGACCAGCGAACCGGGTCTTTGGACGGCCCTTGGTTGGTCTTCAGGAATGAGTAGGAGAGTTGGATTTCTGCGACGAAGGGGAGTGCTCTGGGGAGAACGACATAGCGTACACCGACTGCTGCATTTCGCCAGCCCACTTCTTCCAGAATTCGATCTTCAGCTTCTAGCCCAATCGTTCCCCGGTCATTCGTGTAAATTCCACTGATCGAAAGCTGGCTGTTGGAACCGATTTGCCCATGGACTTTCAGGAATGCATCCCCGAATGTATAGGGCATATCCTGAGCAACGTAGTGTTGGGCGATCTGCTTGACAACCGATTGTCGTGCTGAAGCTAGGAATGAAAGTTTGTTATAGATCAACGGCCCTTCGATTTGCGTAGAGCTGACAAAAGGAGCAATGGAAGCGGCTCCGGTGTAGTTGCGCTTATCTCCGTTACGAGATTTGATGTCAATCACCGATGAGATACGTCCAGTGAACGGAGCTCCGTATCCAGCTGTATGGATGTCGGCCTGATGAATGATGTCAGAAGGGAAGGCTGAGTAGAATCCGAGGATGTGATATGGTTGATAGACCTGCATCCCATCAATCAGCGTCATATTGTGGGAGGGTTCACCTCCTCGAATATAGTACTGGCCACCCCGATCCCCCAGTGTGACCACTCCAGGAAGCGTGGTCAGGAAACTGGCCAGATCTCCAGACACATCTGGTGTCGGGAGCAGGTCCATATCCCTGGGGCTGATCGTTTGGAGTCCAGCGGTTATTTGGGCAGCTCCGGTCTCAACCTCGGCTTCCACAACCATCTCTTCCAGTACCCCTGGTGTGGACTGCAAGGCAACGTTGAGGTTGAGCCTTTGCCCTGCCCGGAATAAAAGCGTATCCGACCATGTAATGTAGCCGACAAACGAAAGCCGCAGTATATACGTGCCAGGTGCAATCCGTGTAAGGTTATAGATGCCGTCACTATCGGTTACACCGCCGCGCAATCCTCCGGTATCACTCTCCAGAACCACACTTACACCTGCAAGAGCCTCCAGGTCGTCTACATCGGTCACAAACCCCCGAATGCTTGCAGTCTGTCCGAAGGTGGTATTGCCCCATACGGACAATAAAATCAATAGTAGCAGGCGTTGACTCTTCACGGTTTACGAACCAGGGGGCTATGGATGAGAGCAAAGGAAAGATAAAGGTCACGGTGTTAGCATAAACTCTTTGGGGACGGAAAATTTACAAGTTATTCCAATAATATGGACCACCACTTCGCTCGGGATATACAGATGGAAACAGATTTTATTGATTTATGTATAATTCATTACATGATATTCTAATTCATATAAAATACAAAATGAAATCACACTCTGTCTCAACACTTCCTGTCGCTGCTCGAAAAGCTTTAACGAAACTAGGCGCCGATATTACTGTCGCACGTAAGAAACGACGTATTTCAACGGTCTCTATGGCTGAGCGTGCTTTCTTGAGTCGCAGCACACTCGCTCGGATAGAAAAGGGAGATCCAACGGTTTCAATGGGTGCCTATCTCTCCGTGTTAGCGATCTTGGGGCTAGCCAAGCACCTCGGACAAGTTGCTGATCGCACGAATGACATACTCGGCTTAGATCTGGACGAAGACCGACTCCCAAAGCGCATCAGACGTGGAAGTCAAATAAAGATAAGACCATGAATGAAGTCATTGAAGTCCATGTGGAATTTGGCGGGAAGACACATCTCGTAGGTCACTTCCGTTATCTTGCAAAAGCCCACCGCCAAAGTTCACTGTTTGAGTATGCAGACTCTTGGCTATCCTATCGTGAGGCTTTTGCGCTTGATCCCGCGAACTTACAACTGACCACACGGCAACATTATTGGACTTCGAAAAAAACTGCACTACCAGGTGCAATCCGAGACTGTGCACCTGATCGCTGGGGGCGGCAACTGGTTCGTCGTGCATTTCAAAAGATGGACCACAACAAAAGGCTTTCGGAGCTTGACTATTTACTGGCAATAAATGACTACACCAGAGTTGGTGCCCTTCGGTTTATGCGAGATGGCGAGTCTAATTTCCGTCACAACATTGGACAACGTACTGTGCCTCCGTTGATATCGCTCCCTGCTCTGTTGAATGCCGCGATGGCCATTCAAACGAATACGGAATCGGCAGAAGACCTGAGACTCCTGCTCAATGAAGGTTCTCCGCTTGGCGGAGCCCGCCCAAAATCAGCGGTTATCAACAGCGAAGGATCTCTGGCCATTGCTAAGTTCCCCAAGCCAGACGACGACTACAGCATCCCACATGGAGAAATCCTTGCGCTCATGCTCGCAGATAAAGCAGGAATCAATGCTGCTCAAGGCAACCTTCAAATGGTTGGGAACCTACCCATTGCCCTAATCCAAAGATTTGATCGAGTTCGCGAAGAGCGCATCCCTTTCCTGTCCGCTATGAGCCTGTTGGGATTGCAAGATGGTGACAGCGCAACCTACACAGACATTGCAGAATGTATTCGCAAGCATTCCATATCACCGACCAACGATTTGCATGAGCTCTGGCGACGGATTGTATTCGGTGTAATGATTAGTAACTTTGATGATCACCTACGCAATCACGGCTTTCTATATGCAGGCAATAACCAATGGCGTTTGTCACCTGCATATGATCTAAATCCAATGCCAAGGTACAAGAAAGCTCGTGAGTTGACTACATGGATTTCCGAGGAAGGTCCAGATGCCGATTTGGAACTCGCATATAGGGCAGCCCCCTATTTTGCGCTGGAGCCGGATACCGCGGAAAGTATTGTGGATGAGGTTGCACTTGCTATAAACAATTGGCACGAATTGGCACGGCGGCTGGGCATGAGCAAAGCTGATATGGACATTTATGAGACTGCAATTTCTGTGGAAGTATAGCAAATGTCATACTTGGCTACTTAGTGCTTGGCAGAAAATAGCTGTTTTTTGAATTTCGACTCAGTAGAAATTGGGAGGTTTCCTCAATTTTCCCCTCGACATGACGAACTTTGGAGGCCCCGTGTCCATTCGGTCCCTTTCGCGTCCGTTTTTGGCTTTGTTCTTGTCGTGTTGCAATGCTATATCCGTAGATTTCGTGCAGTCTGAACGTACCTCTGCCATCCGCGTCGAACGCGCGGTCATATCTTGACTCGACTTCAGAGATCTCCTACGCTGCACGCCGTCGGCGTTTGGCACGTTTCAGTTCTTGGCTGAGAACCAGACGTCCCAACCGGTGGAGATTGGCCGCCAGGACGGCGGTAGCTACAACCCGCTCAAAGCTCTCTGGGCTCACTTCACGTACCACATCCCATCCTCGTTGGCCTAAATTATTCAGTGCAGATTCCACTGCCGAATGTCCTTTGCGTCCTTGTTTGAACGAGTCCGTTGCCTGACGTTCCTGCTCCTCTTTCGTACAGCGCCCCTTCTTCAGCGTTGCGTTGACCTCTAACAACTGATCCAATTCGTCAAACGTTTCTGGACTGTAAAACCCCCGATCCAACGAACAACTCCGAGCGTCTGGGTAGATCGCCTGCGTCGATTTAATCAAGGATACGGCCACATCCTTGTCCGTCCCGGTCCATATAATTTCGTATCCCAAGACAAATTGATGCTCATCCTCGATCATCGCAACCGGAACCCCTAACTCGCATACGACGCCGACTTTGCCTTTCTTGATCCAACACGTATGCGGTTTGAAAATAGACATCACCTTCTCCTCGGAAGGAATCGTTTCTCCCCGCAGAATGCGACGATCAATTTGGTCTGCAAATTTCGCCGCATAGGCGACCAATTCCACGATCCGAACCTTTGCACTCTGCAGCTGAGCCAGCTGTTTTGCATCCAAGCCAGAAGGTTGACCCACATGGTTCTGATCCATGGGCGACGTAAGAAATGCATCCAAATCGCGAAGCAGTTGTTCCGCTTTCTCCCGAATCTTGCAACAGTACGCCAGGTATGCTTCTACCCCCTCGTGGTTGGATTTGTACTGCCGAGCCGTGCGGATGGATTGAAATAATTTGTACGTCTCTCGCTGAAGATAGGCATGTTGCCGCCAGCCCCTAAGCCCCGACTGCTTCGATACCCGTACACACTTGCGGATCATACACCGAATCGTATCCCACATCAGACGCACATCCGTGGGAAACTCAACATTCGTCTTGACGACTTTGGAGTCTCCTCGTGTTTTCAACAGTTTTCCCTCGGTGTGCCCTACGGCTTGGTGCCCCTGTTTCACCACCAGAGCATTTATCTGCCCAAGAAGCTCCGGAGACAGGCCCGACACATTATCCTGGATGGTCTGACGGTTGTACTGCGTGTCGTCAGCATCGCTGTGTCCCATCATCTGGCGAAGGGACTTTAACCCATTGGCCAATACCGCCAGACGATCATAGTCACAGTGGATCGCTTGACGCAAGCCCGCCAATACCACGATCCTCCACAGGTCCATCCCCGGACGTCCACGATCCTTGCGGACCCCAGGATTATAGCCGGAGTCCATCAGATCAAAAAGCTGTTTACGGGTCCGAGGATTCTTGAAGATCTGTTGGACCCCATACAGATAGGCAATCACATCGTCCCGACTCTTGAGATCCAGCTCAATCTCCTCAATGGGAACGGTGCCAATCGTCATTTGAGCTTGAAAAACCTTACGCATGTGAAAAAGAGAAATGGTTGAAGATTCAACGCCCAAGTCCAAACAGGGTTAACCTTTTGCCCCCTAAAAGATGCGAAGAATTCTGCCTTAGGGGACCAGATCCCCTGTAATCTCCCCAAATCCCCCCAGAAATTACCTGAATCCTAAAAATTCGCAACCAAAACGATTCTCGAAAACTACTCCATAGACCTTGAATCAAAGATTATTGGCCATTTTTGGTATTTTCTGCCCAGCACTACTTAGTGCCCGTCTAGGAAATTCCTTTGCCTTTTCATTATCGGGTGAGGATGGTTCTATATTTCCTGACGCGCTCGCTATCCACCGAGAAAATGAAGAGTTTCCAGTTTTAGTTGGCCAGAACTCGAATCGTCCCACGCATTGTTGTTGCATGGCCTGGGAAGGTGCAGACGAACGAGTATTGTCCAGCCTCATCTGGAACACGAAATATAATCGTCTCAGAAACTCCAGGCTCAAGTAGGCCAGTATGTGCAATCACGGCATCCGAGGTGGGGACATATTGCATCTCGTGTCCTCTGAGGCCCAGTTGCATGGCAGCCATCGCGACCTCATCGGTCGCATCACTTTCGACCACAACCAAGTTGTGCAACATATCGTCATCATTGTTGAACGTGAGAGCGACCGTACTTCCCGAAGGGACCGTAAATTCGGTCTGGCTGAATTGCAAGTTGGGCAATGTACCCACGGAGAGAAGCACATCCGGCTCGCTGTCAGGTGGCGGGGTACTGTCGAGCTGAGATTGTGTAATGTCTGTGGTTTGGCCAGGCTCTATTTGTAGCGATGCACCTTCAGGGATCCGGTTCATCGTATAGAATGCGGTGGAGTGCAGAAGCGGATATCCATTTCCTGAATGAATGCCTTCAGCGTTAATTGAGTAGATATATCCCTCACGTAAACCATCCAGAACCAGGCGAATTTCCAAGCTATCTTCTGACACAACAGCTGCCTTCACCGGATGCGCCGCAATATTGATTGGGGGGCTGCCATAATTCGAATGATACTTGTAGGTAAAGCTCTCGACGGAATAGTTGTCTGTATTGACTGCCGAGGATCGATCCGAAGGTTTGGTCAGCGTGATCAAAAATCCGTCTGGCATGGCGCGGATGGTGTGCATTTCGAATGGAATCTTCCCGGTCCATACGAGTCGCTGGAGTGCGTAGGGTTCTTTGCCGGTAGCCCCCCAGCCTCGGCTGGTTTGCCCGACCATCATTCCG
This sequence comes from Rhodothermales bacterium, assembly GCA_965116685.1. Taxonomy (GTDB): domain Bacteria; phylum Bacteroidota; class Rhodothermia; order Rhodothermales; family Bin80; genus Bin80. Next base: position 2,973,671 of record OZ220707.1, read on the forward strand.
CCTTCTGGATCCCAAGTCATTCTCAGTACCCCAGACGCAAATCCTTCCCGGAAGGGGATTGCGGCTCCTTGATATACTCCTCGTATTTTTTCCAAAAATACCCGCGTGATTTTACTATGGCCCTGGTCGCCCACAAATAATTGTTCGGCAAAGGGGCCAAATTTTCCATTGGTTGTATCCGGGATAATATCTGATGTAGATATGCCTAGAATCGTGTGTGGAAACCACACTGCTGGTGGTTTGAATGCATCAATCTCTTTGGCAATCTCAAAGAGAGGTTGGCCGGTATCCGGGATTTCTTCCGGCTTCAGGGATAAAGGGGATTCCTCTTCGCCGGTCCATCGCAGCCCAGCCGGATTCCCCACAAAGTCCCCCATTTCGACATGCGTGATATATCCTGATCCTATCCAGTCGCCCTGATTCTCTGCATAGAACAGGTCACCAGCTACATTCGTGCCCATGCCGGCTGGGGATCGCATCCCCGTTGCAATCGGCATTATCTCTCCATTCGAGTCAATCGACAGCGTCCATCCACGCCATTTGGATAGGCTGGCACCGTGCCCAATCCAACCCAGATTGAGCATAACGGTCATGGAGCCATCTTTTTGGATGAGTGGACCATACGAGTATTCATGATAGTTGCCTTCCAGGGGCCATGAATACACGGTCTGATATTGATCTGCTACGGCGTCTCCATCTGTATCGATCAATCTGGTTAATTCGCTTCTCTGTGAAGTGTAAAAGGAGCCGTCGTGCCATGCCAGCCCGAGAGGTTCATGCAGACCGTATGCAAATCGTTGGTAGTGAGGGGAGGACGTACCTGCCATGACAGGGTTATCAATCAACCACACCTCCCCCCGACGTGTCGCGACACCAAGGCGCCCGTCCGGCATAAAGGACATCCCCCCAACTTCAAGTACAATATCCTGGGGAATGGGGACACGAACTATGCGATAATAATCTGATTCCTGCGGCACCTGTGCCATACAGGGCAGCGAAATAATCAGTGACAGAATAGTTCGGAAAAGATTTTTCATGAAGATCTATCGCGAGTCGTATGGATGATTAATCTAGAATTTGATCAAATATACCAATGGGAAAAGTTCTCAGTGCAGTGATGCAACGCAGCTCAAAATTAGGACACGAATAGCAGATTGACAAGATTCTACTGGTGAATTCCCTACCCCCACTAAACTTGATAGATCCCCATGCAAGAACGGGGAGAACGAAAGTTAAAGGAGCGTCGAAAGAAGCTGGTACAGCTTGCTACTTCGCTTCATTGCGTGCCCGCCTCCAAACGAATTGCCGTTGAGGTAAATTTTAGGTCTGATGAAAAAGCTGGGCGCTATCTTGCCGCGTCGTTTCTCATTCATTAGATCTTCATTCTCATGCACAAATCTCTTTACCTGGGGCTGGATGCCCACACTCGCATCTGTGTTCTGGCGGCCATGTCCACATCAGGGCATATCGTGTCGACCAAGACCTTTTCGACTTCAGAGTCAGCGCTGATCCGTCACGTCATGGATCTTCCTGCGCAATTCAAGTATTTGGTCTTGGAGGAATCTTCGCTGGCCAGCTGGATTGCTTCAGCGCTGCGTCCGTATGTAACCCAATTGATCGTTTGTGACCCGCGCCACAATACCCTCATCAGTCGTGGAAACAAGGATGATCGTAGAGATGCCGCGGATCTGTGTCGGCTACTTCGACTGGGGGAATTGGTCGAAGTGTTTCACTCGGACGAGGATCACCGTGTAGACTTTAAGATTGGGGTGCAACAGTATTTGCGTTTTACGCGGGATCGCGCCAGTTTAAAGTCCCAAATCAAATCCAAATACCATCAGGCGGGATTGACCCATGTAGTTGGGACCCAGGTATTCTCGAAAATGCACCGTGTCTCGTATCTGAAGCAATTGCCAACGAACGCCCGGCGCTCAATGATGAAGAACTTGTACGAGCATTTGGACGCAATGGATGTTCTACAGAAAAAAGCACGTACCTCCATGATGGAGCAGGGCAAGCGTTATCCGGAAATCGCCCAATTCCAATGTATGCCTGGCATCGGTGTAGTAGGCTCACATGTATTCAGTGCCTTTATTCAGACTCCGCACCGGTTTGCAAGCAAGCACAAGTTGTGGCGATATTGCGGGCTGGGGGTTCGTCAACGCAGCAGTGCAGGCAAGCCATTGGCGTACAAACGCCTGGATCGTTCGGGAGCGGGGATCCTGAAAGCCATCAGCCATCAGTGTTGGACATCCGCCTTGCGAACGAGAGAGCCGAATGAGGTATCCTTGTTCTATGATGCCTCCCTGCGCCGCACCGGGGACCCGGTGCACGCACGGCTCAATACCCAGCGCAAAGTACTCAAGGTGCTCTGGACCATCTGGAAAAAAGATGTAGCCTACAATTCAAAAGCTTTTTATTCACCACCTGCATCCGCAGTGACCGCGTAGACATGGGGAACACCATTGTGTCTTGTAACGGTTGCTCGCGGATCTGGGTAGCCGGGATATACTCCAACGACAATTTAGCTCCACGATGGAAGCTCGAATTTTAGGTTAGTAGCCCGGCCTTTATGCCCCATTAGACATTAGCGCCCACTGTAGGGACGCTCACAAACGAGTTTGGCAGCTGAACAGACGCCCTTTTCTTCCGTCCTGTTAATCCGCATCCAGGCAAGCCAAAGCATCACACAAATATGGATCCCCAATACAAATCTACATGATCAGCGGTTTTTTTGGCAGTGTGCGCCCTCAAAATTTCACACGTTTTGTTGCATGGCAGAGGTGTGTGTGGAACTTTCTTTTTCAAACGAGTTATTGTTAGACAACAGGATCGGGCAGAGGATCGTCAGGTAAAAGCGGAGATTGACGATGTGGAAGTGAAAAACAACAAGTTTGAAGATAGGTTTGATGACCTGTTCGGAGATAAGGAGGATTGAATTGGGAGTGAGCCGCATCAAAGGATAAGCGCCGCCCCAAAGACATAAAGGAAAGTGATTGGATAGGAGAGAAGATGTTTTTGAATGTTATGCAAGTGAAAGCCCTTCAGAAAGCATATGATGAGGCAAAACAGGTGAGATCATTCTATCCACTTGACCGACAAAGGGTAATTGCATTGAGTGTGGTGAACAATATCAAGAAAAAGTGCGTTGAGATGATAAAAGAAATGCCCGAAGGACTACTACGATTGGTAAGCTGATGGCAAAAACAAAGTTAAAAAAGAAGGACTATGTAAAGAGCGACCAGCATCAGTATTATGATTTCTACAAGTCGAAAGGAAAGGCAGAACCCAAGTATCTTGCCGTGACTGCACGTGGAACGCCGTACAAATATCTTCCCATATTATTCATCATGGATTTTCCCATGGCTCCAAAGTGTGTCTTTGGTTGTGCGGAGTCAGGATTTCCTGTGTGAGGCGGAATCTGCGAGTTGGCCTTCACGATTGGGGCGACTCCCGAGGTCATTCTCGCATATTTTCCGGGTTGATTGAGGTAGATTTCCGGTCAACCCATTCCTCATGTGCAGTCCAGTCCTACAGCGAGGTATGTTTCGCTCTACACTCGTTCCAAGAATCACCTCCGGGGAGGATTTTCGCTTCGGAGTCCGGCCCGAAGCAGGCACGAATTCCGGGTGTAGCGGAAAGGCTCAGCTTCAATATTCCGGTATTGTGTACCATTGCAACTGCTGAAAGTGTTCCAGGAAACGCTTCCAGGCCTGTACGGCTGACTGGGCGATATAAAAGGTTACATAGCGGCCATGACGTGCCATGGTTGCACCGACCTTCAGCACACACAGTCGGAAGCGGCGAATGTGCATGTGCGCCTCTTCCCGACCGGGGTCCGGGGAGTCCTGCGCATCCGTCTCCAAGGCGCCCCCCGTTGATTCGTCCAGCACAGCTCCAGGTAGATTCGTTTGACGCAGCCCCTCGGCGCATTGCGCTGGCGCCGGTGGAGTCTGTTCAGACGATGGCGTCTCATCCAACGGTGGAGGCGGACTATGCAAGTTGCATCGACTGATGTGAAGAAGCTGGTAGGCCAGCATGTACACCTGGAGGCGCACATCATTCTCCGCGCCGACCTCCGCATCGGGATCCACTTCGTATGTACGCTCAATCGGTCTCTGACGGTAATGCGACTTGGGACGTGGAGAGGACGACAATGATGCGCTGCAGGCGATTTTCATCTCGCCCTGATGCATCTCCGCCTTCCCGCGTTGACTGTACATGGGAACCAACTTCTGACCTGGATACATCTCCGCATCAAGATTGGTCACCAAAAAATAGACCCTGTCATATAGTTCTCCCGGGCGCGACTTGATCACCAATACCACCCGACGAGTACATTCCCACGACTTCGCACCATAGGTCAATTCAATGCAGGTCATATCCTCCAACGGGCGATCCTTCACGTACTTTGCGGCCATCTGCTCCAGTGTCTTGTTCTTGCGTAGACGCATGACATAGCCAATATTTTCGGTCTCCAGTCGTGTACACAACGCACCACTATTGAAGCCGGCGTCCATACGGACAATGACCTGGTCGGCGACATGCTGGCGCACCGCATGGGCGATGGGAACGATGAAGTCCTCGCAATCGGTGACCTCGCGCTGAGTTCCCGGACGCAATTGCGCCCCGAGCACATCCCCGGTCTCCCCGCACGAAGCAATCAGGGGAAGGAAGATGGTCCGCTTATAATGCCCATGATACTTGCTGCCAAGCTGGTTGCCGTGTGCGTCCATGGGCATCGCATCCACATCAATGACCACTTCATCGCGCCGCCGTCCACCGTTTTGGACCAGCATATGCTCCATCCCCACCTTCAGAAGCCCTGCCTTCAAGTGAACCAGATTCTGTACCATGCCCAGCAGACCCACCAAGCGGGACATGGTCGGCTGCGATGCCAACGTACGATCTGATCCGACTACCCCATCCCCCCGGCTCGTACTGGTGGATACACCAAAGGCCGCATCCCGACTGAGTGTATCCGTCCACAACGAACTCCAGCCCTGCATTAACTGAAGCAGCCACTGCAAAAGCAGTTCAAACAAAGGATAGTGGGTACGATGTGGATCCCGAGGATCGTGCAGTCGATTGGTCAAAAAGTCCAGGATTCCGGTGCGGTCAATCACCGACCGCAACAAGAATGTGCCTGCGTCCGAGGTCGTATGGTTGCGACTAGACGATTTGATCCGAATTGACTGGTTGAAGGGAAGCACAAAAAGAGGCGCAGAAGACGGGGACATGGGATCACCTTGAGGGTGAAATGAGTAGATCATTCTTAAACAGGTCAGTCGACTTGATTCAGAACGAAAACAGAGGTTTATTCGATCAAAATCCACGAAAAACAGGGCTAATCGCCCAATGAATGGAACAAATATAGCAGGATAAGGCTCCCCAGATGCTTATCAATACGAAACTGCTAAATTGAGATGAATATTATGGGATCTTATCTAGCATGGGATGGATTATGAGTTTGATGTGCTGTTTGGTGTGGATTTGAGTCCGTATGAGTTGCGTATTCTGGTGGACGAGCATTTGGACGGGGTATATGGTCCACCCGCGGTGACCGGATATGGATTGGGTGGATGGCCGCCGGAAGAAACCTATCGCGGGATTCGGATCGGAAAGTTTCGCCGCCGAAATTACACGGAGAACCTTCCCAGTTATCTGGCAATTTTCAGGCTGGATGGGGAGCTGATTCAGCTCGAAGTTGACACCATCCCCGAGCTAAAAAAAACAGATTGACGAGAAACTGGATAAACGGAAGTAGCATCTGCTTCTAAAATTCCCTAAAAATAACCGACCACATGAGTGCAAGAAAACGACTCTGTTACGCAGTCGTCTACAATGACCGAGGGAAATTCACCATGGGAGCGCCAGGCTAACTGGCAAAATGTAACGAACGCCAGGCTAACTGGCATAAGTGTAGCAGGTGCAAGTCCTGCAGTATGAAGTTTAACCAAAACACATATTTCCGCGAGCCGTGCGTTGTGATCCGTGAGGGTCCCGATGAAGTGTCGGCAGCGGTGCGTGTGGCCGGAGCTATTGAGCAACGAAATATGCATTATCTGGGTCGTCGAGGCTGTGTTACAGGTCGAAGGCACCATGTAGGTCATCGTTATGGTGAGAGGATCTACAGGCCCACGGTGTCCAGGAACTCAGGGACGCACGTACGCACTTTGCCGGGACCTGGGAGGTCTCCATCTTGCCCTGTAGTCGTACGGGGCCGCTTAGAGAAGGCGGAAGACGCCGAAGCCTAAGATGCACGAGATGGAGAAGTCAGATAGAGGCATAGTAGTGAGGAAGACCGCGAACAAGGAGCCATCCGCGGAGCGGTCGGAGCGAAGGCCTCTACCCGAGGGGAATCCGCAAGATCCCACCACACACCATGCGCAGAAATGGGCGCGTGTGCACCAGGGGATTGAGCGGATACGGGAAGTCGTACAACGGAACCCGAAGTTTACAACGCTCTTGCACCACATCAGCGTGGAATCACTGACGGCGGCGTTTTTCGCATTAAAGCGAGAAGCGTCCCCTGGGGTGGACAACGTGACGTGGGAGGAGTATAGCGTGGACTTGGACCGCAACCTTGCGGATCTCTGCACACGCGTACACCGTGGATCGTTTCGAGCGACCCCCAGCAGGCGGGTGAATATACCGAAGCCTGATGGAGGCACACGACCGCTTGGGATCGCAGCGCTGGAGGACAAGATCGTCCAGACCGCGATGGTAAAATGTATCTTAGAGCCCATTTATGAAAATGAGTTCTGCGGGTTCAGCTATGGATTCAGGCCGGGGCGCAGTGCCCATGATGGACTGGATGCCGTCGCGTATGTGATCGAACGCCGGAGGGTCAACTATGTGGTGGATGCGGACATTCGGAAATTCTTTGACATGGTGGATCAGGAGTGGTTACTCCGCTTCCTGGAACACCGGATTGCAGATCAACGGGTGCTCCGACTCATCACAAAATTTCTGAAGGCGGGGGTGATGGAGGATGGGAACTGGCAGGAAAGTAGGCGAGGCACGCCGCAAGGCGCGGTGATCTCTCCGATTCTGGCCAACATCTACCTTCATTACGTGCTGGACTTATGGTTTGAGTCCCAGCGCAAATCACGCAAGATCGGTGGAGAGTCGTATATCGTTCGTTATGCGGACGATTTTGTGGAAAGTATAAGGAGGAGGCGGAGAAGTTTCTACGTGCATTGCGGGCCCGACTGGAGAAATTCGGATTGAGTCTGCATCCAGACAAAACGCGACTGATCGAATTTGGTCGCAACGCGATGGAGCACCGTAGAAAACGGGGAGACGGCAAGCCGAAGACCTTTGACTTTCTGGGATTTACACATTACTGTCGTAAAACCCGTAAGGGGTCATTTGGGCTGGGCCGTAAGCCAATCGCGAAGCGCATGGTGCGCTTCATAAAACGAATTCGTAGGGAGCTATGGCGCCGGATGCACGAAAGCGTGCATGATACGGGCCTATGGCTTGGCCAAGTTCTTAATGGATGGCTGAATTACTATGCCGTACCATGGAGTTATCGGTACCTATGGAGATGTTTTAAGTGCTTGAAATGGGTATGGCTGTGTATCCTACGTCGACGATCCCAGAAGGATCGGACCACATGGGAGCAGTTGGATATCCTCATTGAGCGCTATTGGCCGAAGCTGAACATACGACACGACTGGCCGGCGAGACGATTTTCCGTCAAGCACGCGAGTGTAACCCAAGGGAGGAGCCGGATGCGTTAACGCGCACGTCCGGATCTGTGCGGGGGGCCCGAGGAAACTCGGGTCCCTACCGCGATGAACGCCAGGCTAACTGGCATAAGTGTAGCAGGTGCAAGTCCTGCAGTATGAAGTTTAACCAAAACACATATTTCCGCGAGCCGTGCGTTGTGATCCGTGAGGGTCCCGATGAAGTGTCGGCAGCGGTGCGTGTGGCCGGAGCTATTGAGCAACGAAATATGCATTATCTGGGTCGTCGAGGCTGTGTTACAGGTCGAAGGCACCATGTAGGTCATCGTTATGGTGAGAGGATCTACAGGCCCACGGTGTCCAGGAACTCAGGGACGCACGTACGCACTTTGCCGGGACCTGGGAGGTCTCCATCTTGCCCTGTAGTCGTACGGGGCCGCTTAGAGAAGGCGGAAGACGCCGAAGCCTAAGATGCACGAGATGGAGAAGTCAGATAGAGGCATAGTAGTGAGGAAGACCGCGAACAAGGAGCCATCCGCGGAGCGGTCGGAGCGAAGGCCTCTACCCGAGGGGAATCCGCAAGATCCCACCACACACCATGCGCAGAAATGGGCGCGTGTGCACCAGGGGATTGAGCGGATACGGGAAGTCGTACAACGGAACCCGAAGTTTACAACGCTCTTGCACCACATCAGCGTGGAATCACTGACGGCGGCGTTTTTCGCATTAAAGCGAGAAGCGTCCCCTGGGGTGGACAACGTGACGTGGGAGGAGTATAGCGTGGACTTGGACCGCAACCTTGCGGATCTCTGCACACGCGTACACCGTGGATCGTTTCGAGCGACCCCCAGCAGGCGGGTGAATATACCGAAGCCTGATGGAGGCACACGACCGCTTGGGATCGCAGCGCTGGAGGACAAGATCGTCCAGACCGCGATGGTAAAATGTATCTTAGAGCCCATTTATGAAAATGAGTTCTGCGGGTTCAGCTATGGATTCAGGCCGGGGCGCAGTGCCCATGATGGACTGGATGCCGTCGCGTATGTGATCGAACGCCGGAGGGTCAACTATGTGGTGGATGCGGACATTCGGAAATTCTTTGACATGGTGGATCAGGAGTGGTTACTCCGCTTCCTGGAACACCGGATTGCAGATCAACGGGTGCTCCGACTCATCACAAAATTTCTGAAGGCGGGGGTGATGGAGGATGGGAACTGGCAGGAAAGTAGGCGAGGCACGCCGCAAGGCGCGGTGATCTCTCCGATTCTGGCCAACATCTACCTTCATTACGTGCTGGACTTATGGTTTGAGTCCCAGCGCAAATCACGCAAGATCGGTGGAGAGTCGTATATCGTTCGTTATGCGGACGATTTTGTGGAAAGTATAAGGAGGAGGCGGAGAAGTTTCTACGTGCATTGCGGGCCCGACTGGAGAAATTCGGATTGAGTCTGCATCCAGACAAAACGCGACTGATCGAATTTGGTCGCAACGCGATGGAGCACCGTAGAAAACGGGGAGACGGCAAGCCGAAGACCTTTGACTTTCTGGGATTTACACATTACTGTCGTAAAACCCGTAAGGGGTCATTTGGGCTGGGCCGTAAGCCAATCGCGAAGCGCATGGTGCGCTTCATAAAACGAATTCGTAGGGAGCTATGGCGCCGGATGCACGAAAGCGTGCATGATACGGGCCTATGGCTTGGCCAAGTTCTTAATGGATGGCTGAATTACTATGCCGTACCATGGAGTTATCGGTACCTATGGAGATGTTTTAAGTGCTTGAAATGGGTATGGCTGTGTATCCTACGTCGACGATCCCAGAAGGATCGGACCACATGGGAGCAGTTGGATATCCTCATTGAGCGCTATTGGCCGAAGCTGAACATACGACACGACTGGCCGGCGAGACGATTTTCCGTCAAGCACGCGAGTGTAACCCAAGGGAGGAGCCGGATGCGTTAACGCGCACGTCCGGATCTGTGCGGGGGGCCCGAGGAAACTCGGGTCCCTACCGCGATGAACGCCAGGCTAACTGGCATAAGTGTAGCAGGTGCAAGTCCTGCAGTATGAAGTTTAACCAAAACACATATTTCCGCGAGCCGTGCGTTGTGATCCGTGAGGGTCCCGATGAAGTGTCGGCAGCGGTGCGTGTGGCCGGAGCTATTGAGCAACGAAATATGCATTATCTGGGTCGTCGAGGCTGTGTTACAGGTCGAAGGCACCATGTAGGTCATCGTTATGGTGAGAGGATCTACAGGCCCACGGTGTCCAGGAACTCAGGGACGCACGTACGCACTTTGCCGGGACCTGGGAGGTCTCCATCTTGCCCTGTAGTCGTACGGGGCCGCTTAGAGAAGGCGGAAGACGCCGAAGCCTAAGATGCACGAGATGGAGAAGTCAGATAGAGGCATAGTAGTGAGGAAGACCGCGAACAAGGAGCCATCCGCGGAGCGGTCGGAGCGAAGGCCTCTACCCGAGGGGAATCCGCAAGATCCCACCACACACCATGCGCAGAAATGGGCGCGTGTGCACCAGGGGATTGAGCGGATACGGGAAGTCGTACAACGGAACCCGAAGTTTACAACGCTCTTGCACCACATCAGCGTGGAATCACTGACGGCGGCGTTTTTCGCATTAAAGCGAGAAGCGTCCCCTGGGGTGGACAACGTGACGTGGGAGGAGTATAGCGTGGACTTGGACCGCAACCTTGCGGATCTCTGCACACGCGTACACCGTGGATCGTTTCGAGCGACCCCCAGCAGGCGGGTGAATATACCGAAGCCTGATGGAGGCACACGACCGCTTGGGATCGCAGCGCTGGAGGACAAGATCGTCCAGACCGCGATGGTAAAATGTATCTTAGAGCCCATTTATGAAAATGAGTTCTGCGGGTTCAGCTATGGATTCAGGCCGGGGCGCAGTGCCCATGATGGACTGGATGCCGTCGCGTATGTGATCGAACGCCGGAGGGTCAACTATGTGGTGGATGCGGACATTCGGAAATTCTTTGACATGGTGGATCAGGAGTGGTTACTCCGCTTCCTGGAACACCGGATTGCAGATCAACGGGTGCTCCGACTCATCACAAAATTTCTGAAGGCGGGGGTGATGGAGGATGGGAACTGGCAGGAAAGTAGGCGAGGCACGCCGCAAGGCGCGGTGATCTCTCCGATTCTGGCCAACATCTACCTTCATTACGTGCTGGACTTATGGTTTGAGTCCCAGCGCAAATCACGCAAGATCGGTGGAGAGTCGTATATCGTTCGTTATGCGGACGATTTTGTGGTATGTTTTCAGTATAAGGAGGAGGCGGAGAAGTTTCTACGTGCATTGCGGGCCCGACTGGAGAAATTCGGATTGAGTCTGCATCCAGACAAAACGCGACTGATCGAATTTGGTCGCAACGCGATGGAGCACCGTAGAAAACGGGGAGACGGCAAGCCGAAGACCTTTGACTTTCTGGGATTTACACATTACTGTCGTAAAACCCGTAAGGGGTCATTTGGGCTGGGCCGTAAGCCAATCGCGAAGCGCATGGTGCGCTTCATAAAACGAATTCGTAGGGAGCTATGGCGCCGGATGCACGAAAGCGTGCATGATACGGGCCTATGGCTTGGCCAAGTTCTTAATGGATGGCTGAATTACTATGCCGTACCATGGAGTTATCGGTACCTATGGAGATGTTTTAAGTGCTTGAAATGGGTATGGCTGTGTATCCTACGTCGACGATCCCAGAAGGATCGGACCACATGGGAGCAGTTGGATATCCTCATTGAGCGCTATTGGCCGAAGCTGAACATACGACACGACTGGCCGGCGAGACGATTTTCCGTCAAGCACGCGAGTGTAACCCAAGGGAGGAGCCGGATGCGTTAACGCGCACGTCCGGATCTGTGCGGGGGGCCCGAGGAAACTCGGGTCCCTACCGCGATGAACGCCAGGCTAACTGGCATAAGTGTAGCAGGTGCAAGTCCTGCAGTATGAAGTTTAACCAAAACACATATTTCCGCGAGCCGTGCGTTGTGATCCGTGAGGGTCCCGATGAAGTGTCGGCAGCGGTGCGTGTGGCCGGAGCTATTGAGCAACGAAATATGCATTATCTGGGTCGCCGAGGCTGTGTTACAGGTCGAAGGCACCATGTAGGTCATCGTTATGGTGAGAGGATCTACAGGCCCACGGTGTCCAGGAACTCAGGGACGCACGTACGCACTTTGCCGGGACCTGGGAGGTCTCCATCTTGCCCTGTAGTCGTACGGGGCCGCTTAGAGAAGGCGGAAGACGCCGAAGCCTAAGATGCACGAGATGGAGAAGTCAGATAGAGGCATAGTAGTGAGGAAGACCGCGAACAAGGAGCCATCCGCGGAGCGGTCGGAGCGAAGGCCTCTACCCGAGGGGAATCCGCAAGATCCCACCACACACCATGCGCAGAAATGGGCGCGTGTGCACCAGGGGATTGAGCGGATACGGGAAGTCGTACAACGGAACCCGAAGGAGAAACTTACAACGCTCTTGCACCACATCAGCGTGGAATCACTGACGGCGGCGTTTTTCGCATTAAAGCGAGAAGCGTCCCCTGGGGTGGACAACGTGACGTGGGAGGAGTATAGCGTGGACTTGGACCGTAACCTTGCGGATCTCTGCACACGTGTACACTGTGGATCGTTTCGAGCGACCCCCAGCAGGCGGGTGAATATACCGAAGCCTGATGGAGGCACACGACCGCTCGGGATCGCAGCGCTGGAGGACAAGATCGTTCAGACCGCGATGGTTAAATGTATTTTAGAGCCCATTTATGAAAATGAGTTCTGCGGGTTCAGCTATGGATTCAGGCCGGGGCGCAGTGCCCATGATGGACTGGATGCCGTCGCGTATGTGATCGAACGCCGGAGGGTCAACTATGTGGTGGATGCGGACATTCGGAAATTCTTTGACATGGTGGATCAGGAGTGGTTACTCCGCTTCCTGGAACACCGGATTGCAGATCAACGGGTGCTCCGACTCATCACAAAATTTCTGAAGGCGGGGGTGATGGAGGATGGGAACTGGCAGGAAAGTAGGCGAGGCACGCCGCAAGGCGCGGTGATCTCTCCGATTCTGGCCAACATCTACCTTCATTACGTGCTGGACTTATGGTTTGAGTCCCAGCGCAAATCACGCAAGATCGGTGGAGAGTCGTATATCGTTCGTTATGCGGACGATTTTGTGGAAAGTATAAGGAGGAGGCGGAGAAGTTTCTACGTGCATTGCGGGCCCGACTGGAGAAATTCGGATTGAGTCTGCATCCAGACAAAACGCGACTGATCGAATTTGGTCGCAACGCGATGGAGCACCGTAGAAAACGGGGAGACGGCAAGCCGAAGACCTTTGACTTTCTGGGATTTACACATTACTGTCGTAAAACCCGCAAGGGGTCATTTGGGCTGGGTCGTAAGCCAATCGCGAAGCGCATGGTGCGCTTCATAAAACGAATTCGTAGGGAGCTATGGCGCCGGATGCACGAAAGCGTGCATGATACGGGCCTATGGCTTGGCCAAGTTCTTAATGGATGGCTGAATTACTATGCCGTACCATGGAGTTATCGGTACCTATGGAGATGTTTTAAGTGCTTGAAATGGGTCTGGCTGTGTATCCTACGTCGACGATCCCAGAAGGATCGAACCACGTGGGAGCAGTTGGATATCCTCATTGAGCGCTATTGGCCGAAGCTGAACATACGACACGACTGGCCGGCGAGACGATTTTCCGTCAAGCACGCGAGTGTAACCCAAGGGAGGAGCCGGATGCGTTAACGCGCACGTCCGGATCTGTGCGGGGGGCCCGAGGAAACTCGGGTCCCTACCGCGATGGGTGCAAGTCCCGTAGTATGAAGATGCAACCAATCACATACTTCCTCGAGCCGTGCGTTGTGCCCCGCGAGGGTCACGACGAAGCGTCGGTAGAGGTGCGTGTGGCCGGAGCTATTGAGCATCGAAATCGTTATCGTCTGGGTCGCCGAGGCTGTCCAAGTGGTCGAAGGCAACATGTATGTCACCGCCATGGCGAGGCGGCATACAGGCCCACGGTGTCTAAGAACTCAGGGACATACGTACGCATTTTGTCGGGACCTGGGAGGGCTCTATCCTGTCCTAAACGCAGAGTTGGGATCGCGCAGGGAAGGCGGAAGACGCCGAAGCCTGCGATGCACGGGATGGAGCAGTCAGATGGGGACATAGTAGTGAAGAAGGCGGCGAACAAGGGGCGACCTGCGGAGTCGCTGGAGCGAAGGTCCCCACCCAAGGGGAAGCTGGGAGATCCGGGCTCACGCCATACACAGAGATGGATCAGTGAGTTTATGGGATCAATCGGCTACGGCAATTCTGCCGTTATGCACGCCGGTGCGACCCGAGGGAGGAGCCGGATGCGTTAACGCGCACGTCCGGATCTGTGCGGGGGGCCCGGAGCAATCCGGGTCCCTACCGCGATATATGGATGAATTGATGCGCTATGCAGTCGCTGATGTTGAATTCACGCACTGGAAACTAAAGAACTTGTGTCTCGACATTTTAGTCGGGGTGTACATGAACAAGATGATCAAGGCAAACATGTACTTCGGAAGGTTTACGGCGCAAGATGTGATGGTTGATATTCGTCTGGTTGGATCGGATGACCTGATGCACCGCGATGCGGTACGCGAGTACACGAAACCCATCGAACGCGAGGAATTGGAGATGAAGAGTCGTATGGAGAGGCTGCGTAAACGGCGGGAAGCCATTACAAAGGAGAGAGAGGAGCAAGAGAAGAAGAAACGCCCCGCCGCTCCCAAAAAGCCAACTCAAGCCAAAAAGAGACGGCGAAAAACCAAGAAGAAATAGCTACTCAGTCGAGGCTTCAGAGTCTTCCTCCACGGAGGGTTTCAGACTCTCCAGCTGTTCCCGCAGTTGGCGAGCGCCTTGGATAAAGGACGCATTCTGGGCACTGGCAAAAGCAAGGTACTCGTTTGAGCGTTGTGCAATCTTCTCCAGGTCGGTCAATGACGCGATGACCGCATCGACAACTTGCTTGACATGATCCAGCTGGCTTTCCAAGTCTTGCTGCAGGGTCTCCAGTGGACGAAGGTGCTCAATGGCTTCCCCTATTTTGCGATGCAGGCTGTAGAAAAAAACGACAATGAATTCGATGGGGGCTTCTTAGACTTGCTTTGGGTACACATGTATATAGTGTGCCACGAAGATACATGGAAGTAAGCAATGACTTAGCTAAGATGTATTGAACGCCAGGCTAACTGGCATAAGTGTAGCAGGTGCAAGTCCTGCAATATGAAGTTTAACCAAAACACATATTTCCGCGAGCCGTGCGTTGTGATCCGTGAGGGTCCCGATGAAGTGTCGGCAGCGGTGCGTGTGGCCGGAGCTATTGAGCAACGAAATATGCATTATCTGGGTCGCCGAGGCTGTGATACTGGTCGAAGGCACCATGTATAGGTCATCGTTATGGTGAGAGGATCTACAGGCCCACGGTGTCCAGGAACTCAGGGACGCACGTACGCACTTTGCCGGGACCTGGGAGGTCTCCATCTTGCCCTGTAGTCGTACGGGGCCGCTTAGAGAAGGCGGAAGACGCCGAAGCCTAAGATGCACGAGATGGAGAAGTCAGATAGAGGCATAGTAGTGAGGAAGACCGCGAACAAGGAGCCATCCGCGGAGCGGTCGGAGCGAAGGCCTCTACCCGAGGGGAATCCGCAAGATCCCACCACACACCATGCGCAGAAATGGGCAAGTGTGCACCAGGGGATTGAGCGGATACGGGAAGTCGTACAACGGAACCCGAAGGAGAAACTTACAACGCTCTTGCACCACATCAGCGTGGAATCACTGACGGCGGCGTTTTTCGCATTAAAGCGAGAAGCGTCCCCTGGGGTGGACAACGTGACGTGGGAGGAGTATAGCGTGGACTTGGACCGCAACCTTGCGGATCTCTGCACACGAGTACACCGTGGATCGTTTCGAGCGACCCCCAGCAGGCGGGTGAATATACCGAAGCCTGATGGAGGCACACGACCGCTCGGGATCGCAGCTTTGGAGGATAAGATCGTCCAGACCGCGATGGTAAAATGTATTTTAGAGCCCATTTATGAAAATGAGTTCTGCGGGTTCAGCTATGGATTCAGGCCGGGGCGCAGTGCCCACGATGGACTGGATGCCTTAGCGTATGTGATCGAACGCCGGAGGGTCAACTATGTGGTGGATGCGGACATTCGGAAATTCTTTGACATGGTGGATCAGGAGTGGTTACTCCGCTTCCTGGAACACCGGATCGCAGATCAACGGGTGCTCCGACTCATCACAAAATTTCTGAAGGCGGGGGTGATGGAGGATGGGAACTGGCAGGAAAGCAGGCGAGGCACGCCGCAAGGCGCGGTGATCTCTCCGATTCTGGCCAACATCTACCTTCATTACGTGCTGGACTTATGGTTTGAGTCCCAGCGCAAATCACGCAAGATCGGTGGCGAGTCGTATATCGTTCGTTATGCGGACGATTTTGTGGTATGTTTTCAGTATAAGGAGGAGGCGGAGAAGTTTCTACGTGCATTGCGGGCCCGACTGGAGAAATTCGGATTGAGTCTGCATCCAGACAAAACGCGACTGATCGAATTTGGTCGCAACGCGATGGAGCACCGTAGGAAACGGGGGGAAGGCAAGCCGAATACCTTTGACTTTCTGGGATTTACACATTACTGTCGTAAAACCCGTAAGGGGTCATTTGGGCTGGGCCGTAAGCCAATCGCGAAGCGCATGGTGCGCTTCATAAAACGAATTCGTAGGGAGCTATGGCGCCGGATGCACGAAAGCGTGCATGATACGGGCCTATGGCTTGGCCAAGTTCTTAATGGATGGCTGAATTACTATGCCGTACCATGGAGTTATCGGTACCTATGGAGATGTTTTAAGTGCTTGAAATGGGTCTGGCTGTGTATCCTACGTCGACGATCCCAGAAGGATCGGACCACATGGGAGCAGTTGGATATCCTCATTGAGCGCTATTGGCCGAAGCTGAACATACGACACGACTGGCCGGCGAGACGATTTTCCGTCAAGCACGCGAGTGTAACCCAAGGGAGGAGCCGGATGCGTTAACGCGCACGTCCGGATCTGTGCGGGGGGCCCGAGGAAACTCGGGTCCCTACCGCGATGAACTATGCAAGGGATGGAGGTAGGTCCTCCACAACCGCTGTGCAGGCGGGGGTTGTAAACCACCCACATCTGCGGCATTTAAGAGGTATCGTGGTGAGCGAGTCGGGAAAAGGCAGGTGTAGAAACCTGTTAGGTAGGAATCGTAGAGTCGAATGCAAAAGAATCATGGATGACGTGTCGAAATGAGTTAGATGACGGTCAAAACCGGGGTCGTATATTGCAAACAAACGGGACGAGAAGGCACGTACCCGGAGATTTCCTTTGATTTCTTGGGCTACACGTTTCGACCCCGAATGACCATGAGTCGTGGGGGCAAGATCTTTCTTGGGTTCAATCCGGCGATCAGCCGGAAGGCGGCGAACGCCATACGGGAGACCATTCACAGTTGGGGGCTGGCTCGCCTGAGTCCACTCTCAATGGAGCACATTGCGGGCAGGATCAATGCCGTGGTGCGCGGATGGATTGCTTACTATGGCGCATTCTTCAAATCGGAACTGAAAAAGGTTCTGAGAAGCATTGATCAACACCTGATTCGATGGATGATGCGGAAGTACAAGCACTTTCGTGGACATTGGAGACGGTCGTGGCGATGGTTGATGAAGATTGCTCGACAAAATTCTGGACTATTCGTGCATTGGGCGTTTCCTTACGGTTCACCTTTATTCAATTCCAAACGACTGCATGGTAAGAGCCGCGTGAGTTGAGAGGCTCATGTGCGGTTCTGTGAGATCCCGGGGGGTGAAATCCCCCCCCGGCCACTTGACATTCCCAAAATTTGGACTGATGCCGCCAGAAAATGATGGACGAATTTGAAGAAATAATCGCTCTGGAATGAGTCTTGACTTTTTGCGGTACAGTAATTATATTAAAAAACAGTCACACACAAACACCCTTCAAATGCTGAAATATTTGGTTATATTCCTTGCGATATCCAATTTACCATTGAAGGCACAGACGCCTTGGAAATATCGCTCGACGGCGGATGCGGTCTGGACGCAGGTGGATGAATTTAGTGGTACCTTGCATTTAGTGAAAGGGGCCAATGGTGAGTCCGACACGGAGAACATTTTGACGTCCTGCAGGGAGAACATGATCCCCACTATTGAGTCGGATTATGTGATTCAAACGGATAATGCTGAGTCAGTTGGGGGAAGATATAAAGGTGTAAAATTCTGCAAGGTGGATGGGTTGTATCTGCCTATCTCTGAGTTTTATACCGAGGTCGGATATATGTTTGATGCAATCCGATTGGGGAACTGGCATGATGGGAACTTCGTCACTCACATAATGATTCACCTTTATATCGTGGAAACACGTGATGACTTGCCTGAGCCAGTAGCTGCCTGGTTGAAGCCATTAGAGGAAGATTTGACCGTCACTTTCGAGGCTGGCGGAAGCGTTATTCCCATCGACAGCGAAGCCTTCAAGTTCTACGATCCGCATGTGGATGTGTCTGTCGGTACTGAAAAAACTTCCAGTTTGATATATTCCTTTACATTGCAGGGAAACTATCCCAATCCAGTATCGGATGTAACGAACATTGAATTTGATCTTCCTTCTGCGGCGGAGATTCAATTTATGGTCACGGACTTATTAGGACGGGAAGTTCTTTCCTTGTCACCGAAACGTTTTGACGCGGGAAGCGGTCGGACCATAAAATTGAATACGAAAGAGTTGCCCGTTGGCCTATACCACTATACACTTCGGGCAGATTTGGAAGATGGCTTAGTGCAGCGTACAAAACCCTTCCTAGTAGTTCGGTGAGAGGGATAGCCCAAGGGTTTATTTGCGATTTGAGCAATTGTACGGGCGCAATCTCGTCTCGTGCATAGATCCCACTTAAAACGGCTCAAACTAAAAGAAGGGAATTGGATTTGTCTCAGTGGGTACTCATCTATATCTCGCATGTATCCACGCTTTTGGGGATGCCAACGGACGGATCGCCCGGTTGGCAGAATTTATGATTCTTGTGCGGGAGGGTGTACCGGGCCTTGCGCCCATGATCTCAGTGACCACTACAATCCCATATTATTCATCATGGATTTTCCCATGGCTCCAAAGTGTGTCTTTGGTTGTGCGGAGTCAGGATTTCCTGTGTGAGGCGGAATCTGCGAGTTGGCCTTCACGATTGGGGCGACTCCCGAGGTCATTCTCGCATATTTTCCGGGTTGATTGAGGTAGATTTCCGGTCAACCCATTCCTCATGTGCAGTCCAGTCCTACAGCGAGGTATGTTTCGCTCTACACTCGTTCCAAGAATCACCTCCGGGGAGGATTTTCGCTTCGGAGTCCGGCCCGAAGCAGGCACGAATTCCGGGTGTAGCGGAAAGGCTCAGCTTCAATATTCCGGTATTGTGTACCATTGCAACTGCTGAAAGTGTTCCAGGAAACGCTTCCAGGCCTGTACGGCTGACTGGGCGATATAAAAGGTTACATAGCGGCCATGACGTGCCATGGTTGCACCGACCTTCAGCACACACAGTCGGAAGCGGCGAATGTGCATGTGCGCCTCTTCCCGATCGGGGTCCGGGGAGTCCTCCGTCTCCAAGGCACCCCCCGTTGATTCGTCCAGCACAGCTCCAGGTAGATTCGTTTGACGCAGCCCCTGGGCGCATTGCGTTGGCGCCGGTGGAGTCTGTTCAGACGATGGCGTCTCATCCAACGGTGGAGGCGGACTATGCAAGTTGCATCGACTGATGTGAAGAAGCTGGTAGGCCAGCATGTACACCTGGAGGCGCACATCATTCTCCGCGCCGACCTCCGCATCGGGATCCACTTCGTATGTACGCTCAATCGGTCTCTGACGGTAATGCGACTTGGGACGTGGAGAGGTATATATTCAGATTGAAGTTGCCCACCAATTCAGACCAAGTTGCCCACCTTAAGAGCGGAGTAAACTCTGTGTAATTTGCATGCAGATTTTAGTCTGATTTTTCTGTGGGATTTAATTTGGAGCAGGTTATAATCCGTGTATTTTGTAGCTCACTTTAACCAAACGAGCTACGGATGCCCTATCCAACAATTTCAATGCAAAAGATTCGAGATATTCTCCGATATTATTATGGAGACAATTTAAGCAAGCGGAAGATCGCGCAATATTTATTGGTTTCGCCTGGAACGGTCCGCAACTATCTTCGTCGCGCGGAGGGGGCCGGTCTTGGCTGGCCATTGCCCGAGGGGCTGACGGATGAAGTTCTGGAAGAAATGTTGTTCCCATTTCCGAAGTCTTCCAGGCGTGCTCCGCCGGATTGGCCGAAGATCCACAAGAAACTATCCCGGAAGGGGGTGACGCTGGAGCGGGTCTGGACAGAGTATCTCCATGCGCATCCAGATGGGTATAGTTATGGTCATTTTTGTGAGCTCTACAAGCAGTGGAGTGGGATGCAGAACGTCACGATGCGTCTTGACCATAAAGCAGGGGAAAAACTATTTGTAGACTTTGCAGGCACGAGCGTAAGGTTTCTGGATGCGGTCACTGGTGATGTGGCAAACGCACAGATTTTTGTTGCAACCTTGGGCTATTCTCACTACACCTATGTGGAGGCGGTGAAGGATCAAAAGCTTACGAGCTGGATCGGAGCCCATGAGCGTACCCTGGAATTTTTTGGTGCAGTGCCTCAGGTGATCGTCTGTGATAACTTGAAGTCTGCGGTTACGCGTTCACACCGCACGAACCCTGAACTTAATCAAACCTACCGGGATTTCAGTCTTCACTACGGGTGTAAGATTTTCCCGGCAAGACCTTATCGCCCCCAAGATAAAAGTATCGTTGAACTAGCCGTAAAGTTCGTAACCAACCGAATTTTGTCCAGTCTGGGTTCCCGTGATTTATTCGGTCTTGAGGATGTGAACCAAGCGATTGAACCCATGCTGGAGGAGTTGAATCGTCTGCCCTTTCAGAAGAGGCCGGGTACTCGCCGCAGTCAGTTTGAAGAGTTGGAGTTGCCCGCTATGTCTGCTTTGCCCCCCGACCGGTTTGCGTATCGTGAGTGGAAACAGCTGAAGGTTAGGGCGGATTACCATGCTTAGGTGAACGGGAAGCTATACAGTGTTCCCTATCGCTACGTCCACAAGCGATTCGATGCCTGCATCTTTGAGAAAAGCATCCAATTCTTCTACCAGAACAAACTCATTGCCACCCACCTGCGATTGGGAAAACACGAAACCCGCTCAACCCGGGAAGAGCACATGCCAGAAGGTCATCGTCGTTATCGGGATCAGAAGGCGTTACTTGAAAAGGCCAGAGCAATGGGCCCAAAGGTGGGAAAACTGGCAGAGACTCTTCTGCTCAACCAAGAACTTCCCGAGCAGAATTATCGAACCCTTATGGGAATTATAGGACTGGGCAAGTGCTATCCCCTTCCTCGTGTGGATGCAGCCTGTGGTCTTGCTTTATCCTTGGGGGAAGAAGCACTTCGATATTCCTGTATTGCTTCCATCTTGCAGTATAAACGAGATGTGGACTGGGATAAACCGCAATCCATCCCCCAAGTCGTTCACGAAAATATTCGTGGTGGGGACTATTACGTAAATAAACCAACCCTATTCTGATGAATCACCATCCAATCTTTACCCAACTTGACCACCTCCGCTTCCATGGGATGGCCCGTGCATTGCGCGATCAATTCGCTCAACCCGACACGGAGCGTCTAGCCTTTCTGGAACGGCTTGCCCTGCTACTGGATTGCGAAGCCAGTGATCGAGAAAACAAGGCACTGAGTTCGCGATTACGCCGTGCCAAACTCCATCAAGTTGCCTGTATGGAAAACATTGATTACCGTACCACTCGCGGACTGGATCAACGCCTGATGTTACAACTGGCCAACGGGGACTGGATTCGCCGGCATCTAAATGTAATTGTGACCGGTCCGACTGGAACCGGCAAAAGCTATCTTGCCTGTGCACTGGCGCACAAGGCCTGTCTGGAAGGCTTCACGGCTCGGTACCATCGTTTACCGCGTTTGCTTGAAGAGTTGACGATTGTTCGCGCGGATGGACGCTACTTAAAGTTTTTGCGCGCACTGAGTCGACTGGATGTACTTGTCCTGGATGACTGGGGGCTCTGCAAGATCTCGCATGCCCAACAAGAAGATCTATTCCAAATACTGGATGACCGTATCCAGAAACGCTCAACCATCGCAACAAGCCAACTTCCTGTTCAACATTGGCATGAAATGATGGCAAACCCGACCATTGCCGATGCTATTCTGGATCGTCTCGTCCAGCCTGCATACCGCATTGAACTCGAAGGTGAATCCATGAGAAAACAATCCCAAAAACCTGAAAATTCAAGCCCATGAAACAAGTACGAAACTTACTCATTGCAAAGCCTGAACAAAACGTAAATAGCGGGGGGACAATAAAAATGCTCTAGATGGGCAACTTCAATCTGAATGCCCGGGCAACTTGGCCTGAATACATAGATGTGGCTGGCTTGGAAGCAATTCGTTTATGATGAATTCCGGCGGATCCGTTCGTCAACAGCATGCATTGCCGTCGTAAGATAACCTTGGTTCTCGGCCGAGAGGACGGGCCGATCCGCAAGCAAGCCATACCGGATCGGGGGCCCAGTTTAACAAGGCTTTACGCGGTAAAGACCGATAAACCGCTGACTCGCGATATGAACTGGTTGTTAGAGAAAGATTTTCTGGAGAGGCGAGAGGGCAGCTACCGGGCGAAAGTAGAGAAGATACACGCCTTTAGACCTACGCAGGTATAAGGCCAACTCTTCCAAATCCGCTTGACAGAATCTTTAAGAATACGCGCTACCACATGATAACATAGTTGGCAGACGCACTGGATTGGCCTTGTTCCAATGAAATCATGAGCGCTTGGCCATCTTTTGATGAATGGATTGATGCATCCGAAGTTGTTCCAACATACCAAGTGAACCCGTCAATCGCATAACGGTGATCACTGATTGCGTCAATCTGGTCGCTGACTGCGATGCGTGCCCAGACTGATCCGTCTATGTCACCCGTGAGAATCAGTGTACGTGACAATCCTGACGCATCGCTTTGAGGTTGGATATGATCTTCCAGAACGGCTTCCCCAAGCGAATATGTGAATACGGGGTGGGGCGTCAGTCGATATCCTGTAAATTGAAGCTTTATATCCTCGGTGGTTTCAATTACAGAATGCCCCGAGAATATCAGGAGGCTTCCGAGAGGAAGGATCGTCTGGTCATGTCCCCGATTATGCCACATCGGTGCTGCATCTACGAAGGGACCGCGCCATGCATGCAATAGGGATGCGGTGGACAGATCTAGGCTGAAATGAACGCCGTTGGGGTTGCCAATGGCCATTGAGTGGGTGTGTTTGGTTTCCTGATGGACGATAAATCCGCGCAACGGCAGGGGGGCCTTGCTGAGTGTGACCGGAATCCGTTCGGCGGCGGTTGTTC
Source organism: Rhodothermales bacterium (assembly GCA_965116685.1). Lineage (GTDB taxonomy): Bacteria > Bacteroidota > Rhodothermia > Rhodothermales > Bin80 > Bin80. The sequence goes on from OZ220707.1 coordinate 2,996,936, forward strand.
GCTGAAGAGGTTGGAGAAGGGGAGATGGCCGGGTAGAGGGCCCCACAACACTGAGTGTAACCTGGGGAGGTACCCAGCCGACCGCCTTGAAATATCCAAAGCTGAATGGATGCATCCCTTCACTCAATGAGATATCTGCGTACATGGAAGGTTGATTACGATCATGTCTTAGAACTTCCTGGTCGGCAATCTGCAATAATGCACCGCCAATTGGGCGACCCGACCAGTGCGGATCCCCGGATACCCAGCCTAGAGTGGTATCAAAGCGATAGGTGCCACTCACAGGGATATGGATTGTCCCTTCGTAGCGAAGTGCGATTGGATCGGTAGAGGTGAGTACATGTTCTTGCAGATCACGGATGGCTCCCGTAGATGTCGGTGCTCCCGTGGAATTCCAGATTATTTCCTCCAAGGGTTCATTAGTATATTCGGAGTAGGTCACATTACTCACGGAAACAGATGCTTCTCCACTCATGCGGTAGCGAATATTACGAAATGCAACCGGTCCGTGATCTCCCTGGATCATAAGGGGTCCAACGGGAGCTTCGTCCTGAAAACCGGCCGCGCGAGTTGGCCCGGAGACGGTCACATTTTCCTGAACGATGCTTCCATTCAAGATGACCTGCGCAAAGCGGGCAGGTCGGATTTTGTGGCCATTTTCATCAAATCTGGGTGCATCAAACACAATACGGAGGGACTGCCACAGGCCGGGTGCACGGCTGGCATTGAGGCGTGGTGGACGCCCTTCAAATCCCCGTCCCTCAGCGTCATCCCATCTCTGGTAGATTCCCCCAACATCTCCAAATGTAACATGGGGGCGCTTCCAGCTATCCAATAGTTGGACCTCGTAGCGCCCTTGAAGATAAATACCGGAATTGGATCCTCGCGGCATCATGAATTCGAGTTCAAGTTCGATATCTCCATGCGTCCATTTGCTATAAAGATTCGCTCGAGCATTTTCAGAAGGCTGATTTACGAGGATCCCATTCCCTGGCGTTCGGATCAAGTGGTGGAGAATGGCGAGGTCACTGTATACGCTGTCGGCCAGTGTCCAATTTTCCGCCGGTCCATCAAATGCGGATAGGGACTCCAGTGACAGGGGCTGCAACGGTAGCCGGGGTTGAGCACTTGCTACAGAGCAGGTGATTAAAAGTATAAGGAAGAAAAGAGGAGATCGCATGAAGATAGTTCTCAATAAAATCACACAACGGTTGCGTCAACCACACTACTCTTTTGCGGTGAAGTGCCGGTAGAGGAGCCAGGTGGACAGAAAGGCAATAAAAAAAATGGTCGCAGGCACTGCAATACCCCACAGAAAATCAAACGCTTCCATCATCCTTACTTTGATTGTGTTTGTGCCAGGAACGATAGGCCAATATCAGCCCCAGGAAAGATGCCGCATATGCGATCGTCATGCCAATGACGGTGGCCAGTGCTTGGTTCATGATGCTTTTTCGTCAATTGATTCCCATCGAACTTTCGCTTCCAACTCTTGCAGATAGCCCTGCTGCTTCGTTTCGTACTCCTTGGAAATAGCCTTGAGCTTTGGATCAATCACAAGGTGCACAAGCACCGTCAACACAATTCCGATGGCTAGCATAATATATCCAGACATCTGCAGCAGGATTGATAATGCCGCACCGATCGTAACCAGTACATAGCATAAAGGGGAGAGAACAATTACTATCCAGTCTTCTTTGGTCCATTCGTCGGCTTCATTGGCCGACCATTTTCGACGAATCATGTGGTATCGGGGTAAGTGTCGGCGGGGCGACTGGCTTCTTCCGCTCCAGAAGCCGTTTCACCGTTGGTCATAATCAGTCCGCGACGCATTGCCTCCTCTCGAACAGGTCCCCACCAGCCAATGGGACGTGACATTACGTAATAATGGACAAGGTGATCCATGGGTTCGGACTTTGTAAGAAGGGTCACCGGAAAATACACCATTGCACCGAGAATCATCAGAATCCAGAATTGCTGATAATCCAGTAGATTTGGGATCAGGCCCAACTCCGGTAGAATCCATACAACCAGCCAACTGAATCCCAGATTCGCGATCCAGGATGACAGGTATCCCCAGGCATTAAAGCGCCACCATACGACTTGTAGGATGTTGGGCAGCCAGATCCCCGCTGCCATGATCCATAGTGCAAAAATGAGCCAAGAAGTGATGTCCTCCATGATCAGACCATAGAAAAAAGATCCGAGCAGCAAGATTCCAGTGGATATTCTGCCTACCTGGACAAGGCGTTGCTGGCTCGCTTTGGGATTGACGTAATGTTGATAGAGATCACGCGTAGCATAGAGAGCACCAAGATTAAGGTGCGATGAGATTGTGGATAGGTGGATTGCCAGGATGGCGGCAAAGAAGAATCCGAGCATCCCTGCGGGCAGGTAGTCAAATCCGAGACGGAACCAGCCCATCTCATACTCGCTCTGTTCTGTGATTCCCGGAAAGAGGACGAAAAAGGCCAGGATGGCAACCGCCCATACGGAATTCCGAACCAGACCGAGGATGGTCCCCCACCATATACTGTAGCTTGCGTCCCGCACGGTTTTCGCGGACTGAATGCGCTGCGCTTCCACATACCAGTCTATGGTTGTTCCCATGCCAAAGCCGCCTAGGAAAGCAATGAGCATCATAGTAATAAACCAGGCAATCGGAAAATCCCCAGACCACCATCCTGTAAAAGCAAACGGGTTGATGCGATCTAATTCCCCAAGAACTTCCAGCTTCTCAAGAATACCATTTGGGCCACCTGCGATATGGATTCCCCAGGCAGAGACGATAATGATGACTAGGAATGCGATGATTCCTTGTTGGAAGTCCGCCATGACGACTCCCCAGTATCCAGATGCCAAAACATAGATGGCACACACCAGTGAGAATACGATCAGTCCAATCCAGGTTGGCCATGCAAACAGGTATTCACATACACGTCCCATGGCAATTCCAACCCAGCCCAAGACAAACATATTCATAAAAAACTGCCATCCGGCCATCCAGCCGCGCAGGAGTTCACTGCCGAGGCCTGTGAATCGTACTACATTCCATTCTGCCTGCGTATAGGCCAGCGAGCGGCGGAATATCCGGGTCGATACAAATGCGCTGATGGCGGCCCAGCCGCAAAAAAACGTGTACCAGATGCCTGCCATCCCATTCTTGTAGATCATGCCCGTGATCCACATGGGTGTATCTGTAGCAGTGTGCGTTGCATATACGCTGCTGGCCGGCAGCCACCAGGGTAGGCCCCGTCCAGCCAGAAAAAAGTCAGACTCTGAGCGCTTGCCTAGTCGATAGAACAGGATGCCACTGCCGACCATCAATAGCAGAAATAGCCCGACCCAGAGCCAATCCAGAAACGTAAAAGTGACGGTCATAAATAATCGCTGGTCATAGAGTACCTATAAGGATAAGAAAATCAGCGTTAATCCGAGCTCACCGGCCATTGCTGGAGGAGTTGCCAACAGAGCCATAGTGTGCGTGGCACATGGAAGCAGCCTTTATATGGTCCTCCCTTGAAGCGGTGGGTAACCTGACCTTCCCGGTCACAGTACCCATACCATTCGCCATATTTTGGGTCGATAAAGTGATCGGAGATATAGTTGCCAATTTTCTGAAAGGATGCCAGGTCATTGGGATCACCTGTATGCGCGTAATTGAGCAGGTGCGCATAGAGAGCCTCGGAATGCGGCCACCAAAGTTTCATTGACCATTCCAACTGAACCGGGCTGAATCCCTCGGCATCCACAAAGTAGTAGAGTCCTCCGTACTGCTCATCCCATCCAAAAGCCTGAGCATTCCGGATCATATTTCGAGAGAGTTCGACCATGTTTGATTCCTGAACCTTGGTGGCGATGTGTTGGAGAAACCATCCCGCCTCAATCACATGCCCGGGATTCATCAGGCGCCCATCAGGGCCGTCTAAGCGGCTGCCGTCTGGAGCCACAAATTCGAAGGTATGATGATCGTGCACATGCAGTCGGATGCGTTTGAAGCAATCATTGATTTCAGAGGAACAGTCCGTATCCACCATGACTTCATCAATCAGATTGAGCAGCATCATGGGTACTGCGAGCATTTGGGCAGGTTTTGCACCTGCAAGGGCAGGGCGGCCAACCTTGGACCAATCGTACGCCCAACCCCAGATTCGCTCCACCATAAGCGCTGCTTCTTTGATGTATGCTGTGTGATCAATCGCACGACCATATTCTGACAAAGCCATCGCATAGAAGCATTCTGTGAATATTTTGCGTTGCTGATAAATGGGCTGACCGTCACGGGCAAGCGAAAAATATACGCGTCCATCCGATCGCAGGGCATGGTTGATCAAAAAATTCATGCCACTTTCCGCGATGGAAAGCCAAGATTGACGTGTCTCGACGAAGCGATACAACTTACTGAACATCCAAACTTGCCGTGCCTGCAACCAGATATGCTTCGTAGTATCGTAAATGCTGCCGTCCCGATCCAAGTTATTGAAGTGTCCTCCGTGGACAGGATCAGGGGAATGCTGCTCCCAAAACGGAAGGACGCGCTCAAACAGTTCCTGTTCGTAGCTCAGTCGTAGGTGCTCTCGTTCTTGCTTGGTCATAGACTGGAATATGAATTGATCATTGAATTGCCTAATTTAGTGATCTACACTGGCGTAACCATACTTTTGAATGAATCATGACGAACCGACGTAAATTTTTACAAACTGCGGCAATCGCCGCGACGGGACTGACTACGGTTCCCGTAACGGCTTCCAATCCTGTTAAAGCCAATCGGCCCAATCCAATAGGAGTATCTACGTACTCGTTCTGGCGATTTGATGGCCCAAAGGAGAACTATCCTATTGAGGCATGTATTGATCAGGCAGCAGCCATGGGGTTCGACGGGATAGAGCTGCTTCACATACAGATGGCATCTGAGGAGCCTGATTATTTACAGGGCCTGAAGCGCCGGGCTTTTGTCAATGGTCTAGATCTGATGGGATTCTCTACGCATCAGGGTTTTGTGTCTCCAGATATAGACGAGCGGCAGCATAACATTAACGAAACGATTCGGCAGATTGAGATCTGCTATGAGCTTGGAATCCCAACCATGCGCCTCAACACCGGGAGATGGGGAACATCAGAATCTTTTACTGCACTAATGGATAATCGTGGAATTGAGCCACCCTTGGAAGGATATACCGATGAAGAGGCATTTGGCTGGGTCATTGATGCGATCGAGCGATTGATCCCGAAAGCCCGACAGTGTGGAGTGCTCCTTGGGTTGGAAAACCACTGGGGCCTCGGACGTACCCCGGAAGGAGTCCTCAGGATCGTCGAAGCGGTTGACTCTCCGTGGTTGAAGGTCACGCTGGATACGGGGAATTTTTTGGAAGACCCGTATGATAAATTGGAGATTCTGGCACCACATACCATTTTGATGCAAGCCAAGACATACTACGGCGGCGGAACATGGTATACATTGGATCTAGACTATCAGCGCATTGCAGAAATCATGCGTCGACACAATTATACCGGGTATGTCTCGTTGGAATTTGAGGGGAAGGAGAGTGAGCAAACTGCAATTCCCAAGAGCTTAGAACTCCTCCGAAACGCATTCAGCTGAGTCTGGGCACCTTGTTCTCGCACCTTACCGATTTTTCGGGCAAGCAATAAGTACCGAAACCAGCAGACACGGCAGAACCGTCAACCAGTGAGTGTTCAGCTAATGGGATTGATATCGCGGAGGCGAAATCCATCCCATAGATATATATCCCGGGGTCCACAGAATGGATCGGACTATATTTTCTAAATGACGACAGAGTGATAGCAATCGCTGCCACCACACGAAGCTGGTATCCACCCACGCTCAATAATCTTCCTGGCGCGGGAGAATATTGTGGTAGCAATCAATGCTACCACATGAAGCTGGTATCCTTTTTCCCTTGCTTACACGGATGCATGACAAGGGAAAGAGGGGGTAAGGGATCCCCTAGATAGGTTCTACATTTTGTGCCTGGAAACCCTTGTCTCCTTGGGTCACGGCAAATTCTACCCGTTGGCCCTCATCCAAGGACTTATAGCCGTCCTTGTTGACTTCCGAGTAGTGAACGAATACATCTTTTTCACCACTATCCCGCTGAATAAAGCCGTAGCCCTTTTCAGCATTGAACCATTTTACAGTGCCTTGTTCTCGATCTTGCATTAACGCAGTGTCTTTCGACGTTTGATAAGTTGAAATTAATTGACATTTGAGTCATCCATTTGGGACCCAAGCAATGGCTTATACGTAGTTTGGCTAAAAGGGTGCAAAAAAAAGCCGAATTGTGTAGATAATTAAAAAAATTAATTGTCTTGTTCCAAACAGGGTTCAGGAGGTAACTGGCACTCGGGGATATTCTGGGCACTGAGTGGACATGGGCCTGCAGTACGATAACCAATATTGCGCAGGATCACATTTGTCGGGATCCAGGCGGTTGTGACCGTATATCCCCCTCCAAAGAATCCATATCCGTTATCAACATTCGAAAATGTGCCAGGCTCAATCAAAAGATTCGGGTCGAATGAATCATTCGGAGGAGCCCACTGCTCATCGGCTGCAAGAAATCGGAAATAAATTCGGCGCAGCGCAATGTGGTCAGGAGAGAGACAGTTAACCTCAAACTGCTCCTGGACCATGGCAAAATCGTCCCGCAGGTTGATCTCATAGCGCCAGCCATCCTGAATCGGTTCCTCCTTCCCTGAATAGGATATTTCCACAGGTAAGCGGACGGCAGGTGGAGTGGTTGATCCGGGCGGCCACGGATTTGCAGGGGGTAACGTAATCGCATCGTAGGTCACCGTGACATCCACCAAGTTAGGTGGTTTTCCCTGAATATGCACAGGAACGATCACACGATTGCGTTCGTCGGTAAGTTCTACCTCAACGCGGGGAGGGATCGTCACTTCTGCACTGGATTCTGCTCCGTCGGAGCGCCGAACAGAAAGACGGTAACGATTTTCATATTCGGCTCTGAATTCAGACTCAAATACATGACCGGCACTGCTGTCACTGTAGATAATCTCACGATGTGTCCATTCGATTTCCTTTCCTGTGGTCAAGTTTTTTGAGGAGACGACCGCATCAATGGGTCCTGAACGGTCAACCCCCAACCGCTCTTCGATTGAAAACACGCGGACCCGTTGAATATTCGCATGAGCATTCAGATAGCCCCATATCGTGAAAGGGCGATCCTCACCAATAATGGGGTCAATTGACTGATCACAGCTACTCAAGGCAGTCGCGATGATCAGTAGGATTGCACCAGTGTAAAGGGAATGAATACGGGGCATCAAAATTCAAACTTTATGCCAGCGGTTGGAATGATGGGTAGTTGATTATTTCGCTCAGCCGTAAAGACATCAAGCGAAAAGAGGTTGCTCTTATTATACACGTTGATCACCCCGGCCTGGATTGTGACAAACGAATCATCGCGGTACTGAAATACCCGATCAACGGATAGATCCAGGCGGTGATAATTTGGCAGTACCCCTTCATAGGGGCGATCATAAATAACCCGGGCCATGCCAGGATCAGTAGATACGTCTACAGGTCCGTCCATGAGAATAAAGCCGTCAAATCCGCGGATCTGGCTGTAAGGCAGCCCACTGCCGAAATTCCATCGGGCGCTGAGATCAAATTTCTTCCAGGTGAAGCTTAGAAGTGCATTGATTTGATGTCGGCGGTCATGTGGTGGCCGGTACCGGACCTCATTCGAACCAAACCAGACGGGAAGCGTCTCTTGCATCGCATTATACTCAACGGAAGAAAGGCCATAATTGACAAAACCATAGAAATTCACCCGCCGCATCTCCATTCTCAAGTCAATGCCCATTGCGCGTCCAGAGGCCTCCTGCAGGCGCGTTGTGAACCGGGGGAATGCAGTCCATTCGGAGACGAATAGGCTGGAGAAATTCTTGTAGAATAACTCTGCAGATACATTGACTCCCGGTCGCAGTGACGTACTGTATCCAATTAGGCCGTGGATAGAGCTCGGAAGGCTCCCTGTCGGAGATCCGGTCCATGCTGTAAAAACATTCGTCGCATCTCGGCGATCATTCAGTCCGACCATTTCCTGGCGGTAGAATCCGCCTGCGATGCTGAACTGATGTGGGCCTAATCGATAAAGCACACGTATGCGTGGCTCAAAGTGAAATCCCTGATCCCCGAGAAATTCAGCAATTAATCCCAGGCGCCCCTTCAGGTTTGGCGTAAAATTGATCTCCGGTTCAAAGTAGGCACCGGTTGAAAGAACTCTGTCACTGCTGAAATCCAGATTTTGATATAAGCCACTTAGACTCGCATCCAGTCTTGGGGCACGCAGATAGAATCCCCAGTCTATATTCGTGCGTTGGCCGTAATTGGTCAAGTTGACCGTGAGGTTAAATCCCTCAATGGCGCTGGAGCGATCCGGTTCATCCTTCGGTCCCCGCTCCATATTCAGGATGGATACTGAAAAGAGGACTTCCCCCAACATTGGCAGGCTTGGAGGTACCACCAGCCAGCGGGCACCGTATGCCGTATTGTTCCAGCGGACTTCATCACTGCTTTTATTCACGGTATCAAGTGTGCCGCGGTCATACGTGTGAATGGCACTGACGGAAGCCTGATGGCTGTCGCTGATGGTCCAGTGGACCTTCCCAAAGAAGTCTCCGAAGGTGTACGGAACTGGTTGATTGATGTAACTAGATGCAACCCGCTCAATGGTTGAGGCTCGACCTGAAAACAAATAGGACATACGTCCACGCTTGACGGGCCCCTCCAGAATCCCCATGCTGACAAAGGGAGCAAAAGAAAAGGTCCTACGCGATTCCTGTAGGTTGCCATTGCGCGTATGTACGTCAATGACGGACGACATGCGGCCGGAATACTTGCTACTGAATGCCCCAGCGTGAATATCCGCATTGCGGAGTATGTCAGACGAAAAAGCTGAGTAAAATCCAAGTATGTGGAAAGGCTGATAGATATACATCCCATCTAGGAGGGCGAGGTTATGGGATGGCTCTCCTCCACGAATAAATACCTGGCCTCCCCGGTCTCCAATCGAAACGACCCCTGGCATTGCGGAGAGATAAGAAACAAGGTCCCCGGAGACATCTGGAGTGGGGACCAGATCAACATCGGCTGGCCGGACCGTCTGCACACCGGACGCTACCATTACACCTCCCTCGCGCTCCCCCTCCACAACTACTGCATCCAGCTCAACCCCCGGGCGGAGCGAAATAGAAAGCCGTTCAGTCCGGTCTTCAGCCAAGTCAAGTGTATCCGAAAATGTTTCGTATCCAATGAAGGATGCTTGCAGGAACCAGCGCCCTGGTTGTAATCGGACAACAATAAAGAACCCATCGTCGTTTGTGCCGCCTCCCCGCAAATTCCCCGCGGCATCTCGTAGTGCAATATTCACGCCCTGAAGTGCTTGTCCGTCAGATGCATCCGTTACAAATCCACGAACGGATGCAGTTTGTGCGCTTACCTGCGGGATGCAAAAGAGGAAGAGGGCACCCCATAAGAATACCTTGTAGCGCAGCAACAAATTTATTACCGAACTCTGTCCACTGAAAGGAGTGAGATTACGTGAGCTACAGGAAGCCAAGTTCGAGTTTCGCCTCATCGCTCATCATGTCGATCGTGAAAGGAGGGTCAAATGTGAGTTCCACATGTGCATCCGTCACGCCTTCTGTGAGCATGACCACGGACTCAACCTGACTGGGGAGACTGTCTGCCACCGGACAATTTGGAGTTGTTAATGTCATAGTGACGACTGCACGGTTGTCCTCGTCAAGTCGAACCTTGTAGATGAGTCCTAGATCATATACGTTCACCGGGATTTCTGGATCGTAGACCTGCCGGATAGAGGCGATGATCTCGTCGGCCAGCCCGGCAGTTTTAGAATGGTTTATGATTTCACAGTTCATGTGGCTCCGGCTAGAGATGCTTCTTTTTGAATACGCTCAATCATTCGGTTCAACCCATTTTTCCGGCGGGCAGTGATGAGGCTGGGAAGGCCTATGTCATTGACGAGGGCAAACAAGTCGGTCTGCAGGATGGTTTGCGGAACTTGACCGTTCATTAGACGGACTAGAAGAGCAATCATTCCGCGAGTAATCAGCGCGTCACTGTCTGCCTCAAAATAGATTCGACCACCGCGTACCGTACTGTGCAGCCAGACCATCGCCAGGCATCCATGAATCCGGTTTGTCTCGGTCTTGAGTGAGCTATCGATAGCTTTCAGGTTTTCGCCAAGTTCAATCAGATATTCTCGTCGATCATCCGCGTCTTCAAAAAGCTCTAGATCCTCAAGCAAGGCTGCTTTGCGAGTCTCAATAGATTCTTCCGTAGATGAAGAGGAGTCTATTTGGTCAGCAGTTGTGGATGCAAGGGTTTTTCGGGAGTGCTCTGCAACAATCTCGTTAAGCCTTGTCACAAGAACATCAATATCTTCTTTTGTATTGTAAGCTCCGAGAGAGGCACGAACGGTACCTGAGATGCCAAAATATTTCATCAGCGGCATTGTGCAGTGATGTCCTGTTCGCACTGCAATGCCGGCTTGGTCCAGTGCATGTCCGATATCATATGGATGATGTCCTTCGAGTAGGAAGCTTATGGCACCCACCTTTTGAGAGGCAGTGCCCACAATCGTCAGGCCAGGTACAGTCTGGAGCTCTGCATGCGCATAGTCAAGGAGGGCTTCTTCTTTTTTTCGAAGAACATCCATGCCGATCCCCTCCAGATAATCAATCGCTGCCGCCATGCCAATCACCCCTGCAATATTCGGGGTGCCTGCCTCAAACTTATGTGGAACCTCCGCCCATGTTGAAGACGTGCGATGCACTTCTTCAATCATATCACCACCTCCATGCCATGGCGGTAAATCTTCTAAGAGATCTTCTTTTCCGTAGAGAAAGCCCACGCCAGTGGGGCCATAGGCTTTGTGACTGCTTGCGCAGTAGAAATCACAATCCAGTGCCTGCATGTCCAGAGGTAGATGCGGCAATCCCTGCGCTCCATCCAAGAGGACGACGATATTTCTTTTGCGTGCTTCTGCAATGATGTCTTCTACTGGATGGAGGGTCCCCAGGCTATTGGAAACGTGGCCCAGAGCAATGAGGCGTGTTCTGCTATTCATCTGCCTCACAAACGCGTCAACACTGATCGTGCCGGCTAAGGATACGTCTAAAACACGTAACTGTGCATCGCGCTCTTTTGCAAGTAATTGCCAGGGCACCAGATTGGAGTGGTGCTCCATGACCGTCGTCAGAATCTCATCACCAGGTTGGATATACTTTCGACCGTACGTAGAGGCGACCAGATTGATTGCTTCGGTTGTACCCCGCGTGAAGACGATATTTTTTTCGCTTCGTGCCCCGATAAACCGTGCCAGGCTCTTTCGGGCAGCCTCATACCGATCCGTTGCACGCTGGCTTAAGTAGTGGACACCACGGTGCACATTGCTGTGCTCATGCGCATAGTAATTTGCCAGACGGTCAACAACGCATTGAGGTTTCAGCGAAGAGGCGGCACTGTCCAGGTACACAAGCGGCTTGCCATGCACCTGCTGACGCAGTGCGGGAAAATTAGCCCTGAGGGCATCATCTCTCGAAGCAAGATCTACCATTGTGCGGGTTGCCCGCCTTAACGCAGCATGCGCTCCACATGGTCATAGAGCGTTTCATGCATCGCCGAAACAGGCGCTTTTTCGATAATATCGCCAGCAAATGACATCAACATGAGTCGACGTGCTTCTTCCTCGGATATCCCACGGGAACGAAGGTAGAAGAGTCCATCCTTATCCAACTGACCAGTCGTTGCTCCATGAGAGCATTTGACATCATCAGCATAGATCTCCAGAGCCGGCTTTGAATACATCCGTGCAGTCTCTGAGAGTAAAATACTCCGATTTGTCTGATAGGCATTGGTTAACTGCGCATCCTGGCGCACGAGAACCTTACCGTTGAATACCCCGATTGCGTGATCATTCAGAATCCCCTTGTAGTACTCGGAACTGTAACAGTTTGGTTTTGCGTGGTCAACAAGTGTGTTATTATCAACATGAGAGCGCCCACGTGCCATGAACAATCCTTGAAGCAGGCTCTCACAGTATTCCGCATTGGGGAGGATTGACAAATTATTTCGAGTCAATTCGCCTCCGAACGTAAAAACACCACTATAAAATTTGCTCTGCGCTTCCTGATATACGCTCAGGTTCGTAATACGGCTGACCTCGGGGGTCCCTACTTGTAGATCCAGATAGTCAACGTGCGCTTCCTTTCCGACACGGATCTCCGTGACTGCATTCATCAGCAGAGAAGCTGAGCCCGCAAATTCGGTCGATTGCAAAACCTGTACAGAAGCACCATCGGCTGCATGAATGAAGGTTCGCGGTTGCACTAGGGTCGGTTCGTTGCACGTGACAACGTGAAGAATATGAATTGGGTGATCAAGTTTGATGCCAGGAAGAGCGGTGATGACGGCCCCATCTTTGATGAATGCCGTATTCAGGGCCGTAAAAGGATCTTCAGCATAGTCTGCATACTTTCCCAGGTACGCTTGAACGATATCTTGTTCTGCAGCCGCGGAAAGGCTTTCGATGGAGATTCCTGCAGGAACTTGATCAAGCCGGGACTGCTCGGGTGCAAAGCGGCCATTCACGAATACGGCCACATATGGAGTATCCAATACATCAATTCCCTTTGCCGAAGCCTGATCCGCCTCTGCAATCTGATAGCTCCGGTTGATGATCGGTGTCACATTCGTGTACTTCCAGGATTCATTCTTTCGCTGAGGGAAGCCGGTCTGGGCAAAGCGCTCAATTGCCTTTTTTGAGAGGTCGGAAAGCGGGCCTGTCGTACCATTCAGAGATTGGTAGCGCTTATAGACCGCCAGGAAACGATCTTCCACACGATGATCCATCAATTTGGGCATAGTCTAAGCAGGTACTTGATCGTGAACCCAGTCATATCCGCGTTTTTCAAGCTTGAGTGCAAGCTCTTTACCACCGGATTGAACAATCTGTCCGTCGACCATCACATGAACAAAATCGGGTACGATATAATTCAGGAGGCGCTGGTAGTGTGTGATAATCAAAAATCCACGCTCGGGGGTTCGCAACTGGTTGACGCCACGTGAAACGCTTTGTAGTGCATCAATATCAAGTCCGGAATCGGTCTCGTCCAGGATAGCCATTGTTGGTTCAAGCATGGCCAGTTGGAAGATTTCATTCCGCTTTTTTTCTCCACCTGAGAAGCCCTGATTTACCGAGCGCTGTTTCAGGCGAGGATTCAACTCAATCAGAGCTGCTTTTTCCTTGGCAAGGCGCAGCAATGCAGCAGCACCCAAAGGCTCTTGTCCGCGGTGCTCTCGCACGGAGTTCACGGCCTGTTTCAGGAAATTCATCATGCTGACCCCAGGTAATTCAACGGGGTACTGAAAGGCCAGGAACATGCCTTCGCGGGCGCGTTCGTCTACATCCATCTCCAGTAGATCTTCTCCGAGGTAATGTGCGGAGCCGCTCTCAATCTCGTAATCCTCACGTCCTGCGAGGATGGAGGCCAAGGTACTTTTGCCCGAACCATTTGGCCCCATAATGGCATGAACCTCGCCGGGATTTACCGAGAGGTCAACGCCCTTAAGGATGGGCATATCTTCAACGGAGGCCCGTAGCCCCCGGATTTCTAAAATTGGTGTCATTCCCTATGATATTGACAAGTATGATCCGCGAGTGAACCTTTATCCAACGGATCCTTCAAGTTCAATGGCCAGGAGTTTTCGTGCCTCTACGGCAAACTCCATCGGCAATTTGGTTAGAATTTCCTGGCAAAATCCACTTACCAGCAGCTTGATGGCATCTTGCTCACTGATTCCCCGCTGTTGACAGTAGAACATTTGATCTTCTCCCACTTTACTCGTCGTTGCTTCATGCTCTACCTGTGCGGTCGGATTGTGTATTTCCAGGTACGGAAAAGTGTGGGCTCCACAACGGTCTCCCAAAAGCATGGAGTCGCACTGCGCAAAATTCCGGGCATTTTCGGCCTTCTTATTGATGCGCACCAATCCACGATAGCTATTATTGGATTGCCCCGCAGATATTCCTTTGGAGATGATTGTACTGGATGTATTTCGGCCGAGGTGGAGCATTTTTGTCCCAGTATCGGCCTGTTGTCGCCCTTTTGTAAATGCGACAGAATAAAATTCTCCAATAGAATGATCCCCTTTCAGGATCACACTGGGGTACTTCCAGGTGATGGCAGATCCCGTTTCGAGCTGCGTCCATGAGATCTTGGACCCGGCTCCTTCGCAGATCCCCCGTTTGGTCACAAAATTAAAAACGCCCCCTTTTCCATCGGCACTGCCGGGATACCAGTTTTGAATGGTCGAGTATTTTACCTCGGCATCTTTATGCGCAATGATCTCAACGACGGCGGCATGGAGCTGATTTTCGTCCCGGCGTGGAGCAGTGCAGCCTTCGAGATAGGAGACATAAGATCCTTCTTCGGCTACAATCAGGGTTCTTTCAAACTGTCCGGTTTCTGCCTGATTAATCCGGAAATAGGTAGACAATTCCATCGGGCAGCGAACCCCAGGTGGGATATAGCAGAACGATCCATCGCTAAATACGGCCGCGTTCAGGGCCGCGTAAAAATTGTCGGTATGGGGAACAACGCTTCCCATATATTTGCGGACCAGATCGCCATGATTCTCAATGGCTTCGGTAAATGAACAGAATATAATCCCGAGTTTGGCCAGCTCTTCCTTAAAGGTTGTGGCAACCGAGACGCTATCTATAACGGCATCCACAGCGACGCCGGCAAGCACTTTCTGCTCTTCAAGAGGAATTCCCAGTGCTTCGAAGGTTTGCAGCAGTTCAGGATCCACCTCATCCAGGCTCTCGTAGCGGGGTTTACTTCCTGGAGCGGAGTAATAGCTGATATTCTGAAAATCAATTTCAGGATAGTCAAGGTGAGCCCATCGGGGATATTTGTCTGTATCGGATGCCAGCTTTTGCCAGTGCCGAAACGCTCGGAGACGGCTCTCCAGCATCCAGTCAGGGTCCTGCTTTTTGGCCGAAATCAGTCGAATCACTTCTTCATTCAATCCCTTCGGGATCGTATCGGAGGCAATATCCGTGGACCAGCCATGCTCGTAGTCACTTTCGGCTACTTGATGCAGGTACTGAGTATCGGTGTTCATGTCAATTGATGGCTAGGTGCAGGCATCTAGGATGCGTGATCTCGTAATCGGATAGGATCAACTCGGTAAACCTCCTGCATTGTCCTTCGTTCCTATAGGCAGTGGTTCAAGACTTTGAATCTCACTAATTTCTCGGGCTTCACTTGCGGACTCCCTACGCGCTACGATGGACTGGCGTGATTGAGACATGCTGCCGCTCAATCTGAGAATGAAACCGATCTGGAACCCGTGCCCAATCCCGTACCTCAACCAAAAATGGAATCGTTGATTCTCGCACAGCCTCTTCGAAGTTGATTAACTGTTCAATCGGAATTTTCTTGAGATCCGGTCCACGCAGCACAAGATCAAGGTCGCTGCCGCTATGGCTGCGTCCATTGACGCGGCTGCCATAGGCCCAAGCCTCAACGCCCGGCAGATGATTGTTCAATAGGGTCATGAGCACTTCGCGATGCTTCGAGGAAAGATGTAACCGATCAGTCATTCTATTCTGCCTCAATCATGTCGGCCAGCGGCTTTACATCGGTGATAAAAGCTGGCAGAAGTTTCAGTGTCGCCTCGGCAAAATCTTTGCCGTAGTCGTGAGCGGTGTCGTTGCGTTTATCACGGTAAACCAGCCACCGCTCAACTGTTTCGCAGCCAATCAGGTCGTGCTTGGCTGCATGGCGGAACAGATCCTTGAAGTGGAGTCGGTCGGCCTGTCGGTTACTGGCGAAGTACAGTGCCAGACGCTTGCGCAAGAGTTTCCCGCTCTGTTCGAGCAAAAGTTCGAACTCTTTGACACAGGCGGCGCGGTAGATGTCGTACAGTGTATCGTCGTCAACCTCATGGCGTTCGATTTCTTGAACCGCCCGTTCGAGCGAGGCGATGCGTCGGCGAAGGAACGTGGTGTCAACACTCATTCCCACTCAACTGAGCTTCTTGCAAAACCATCCGAGGCAACCGACGTCAGACGGCATTTGGGGGCATAAAAAGGCACTATGATTCCAGACTACGTACTTGATAGTGACGTGTTCGATGTTATCACCAAACTGGAGAAATTTGTTTCGAATAGGTCCTCATCGGGGTTGATTTTGCTCAACCCAAGTTTGCCTTTTTGCAGTGTTACCAAACTACGGATTTCTCCCGGCCCCATATTTGTCAGACATTTTTCCTGTTTATTTACCCATCTTGGCACTATGTCCAGAAAACCTTCTGCATTGTTCCTCGTTCCTATATGCAGCGGCTTATGACTTCTAATAATTCAATAGTAATTCACATATGTTTCTGAAGATAACAAAGCGGGCTGGTGAGCAGATTCGTATGGTAGCCATGCAGGAAAACGTTGACCTGGATGAGGCCTATGTGCGACTGGCTGTTATTCAGGGGGGTTGCTCTGGGCTCACGTATGATTTAGGCTGGGACACCGAAGTAAAGGAAGGGGATTCCCAGATTGATCTGGACGGGTTGTCCATTGTCGTAGATCGGCGCAGCGAAATGTATCTGGACGGGACAGAGCTGGACTTTACGGATGGGTTAGAGGGGAAAGGATTTCATTTTTCCAACCCTCAGGCGGCCAGAACCTGTGCCTGCGGAGAATCCTTCGGTCTGTAGGATTGAACCCTGGAATGTTCTGCGTCTGTTTCTCTCGGCTCAATCCGAAATTCAACAGAACGTGTAGAGTAACGAAGAGGGATTACGGTAATTTGTCAGTGACGAACCCAGCGCACCTGGTCCCCTTCTACGATCCCTTTTGTATCAATAAAACCGCCGGGGACTTCCAGCACAAACTGCGCCGGTGCACCCCCTACGATTGGCTCATCTGAGTATGGTTTTGCGTACTTCGCAATGTCCACAATGGTCGAATCGTTGGAAATAAAGAGGAGATCTAGAGATAGGGGGGTGTTGCCCATCCAGAATTGTCGGAGTTCCTGACGATCAAACAAAAACAGCATTCCCGATTCCGGTGGGAATGACGTTCGCTGCATCATCCCCCGTTCACGAAGCGAGTCCGTGTCTGCAATCTCAATGTTAAGCGAGAGAAGAGATTCGCCCATCCGCACGAAATCAAGCGAGCCATCAACCCGGAACGGAATTTCAGGGGCTGCCGGAGTTGGCTCAGGCGAGTTTTGGCATGAAGATGCCAGGACAATGAGGAGAATCAAGGGAGCAAGATGGTATTTCATTCTATGTTTTCTGTTTTCCGCCACTGTATACGTGTTGAGGTGTCGATGCCAAAGCGATCACTGAAGCCTCCGCGTACTTCGACTACGTATTGAGCAAGATCGGTGGAACGGATAAACTCATGGGAGAGGGGAGTCGTACGTTTGGCAATGTTAACGACTGCTGAGTCCGCCCCTACGAATATGATATCCAGTGGAATGGGTGTATTTGCCATCCAGAAGCTCAGAGAGTCAGGAGCCGGGAAAATGAACAGCATTCCCTGGCTAAGTGAGAGTTGACGGCGGTGCATTAAGCCGGTGGCACGGGTCTCATCATCTTCCGCAAACTCAACCTCAATCGTTCGGATAATCTCTCCACTATTACCTATAAAATCAAGTTCTCCCACTGCAGGTTCAGCAGGTTCTTGTGAGCATCCTTGGAACGCGATCACGGCAATGACAGCGATAAGTATGTGTCTCATGCGGGCATGATGGGTTGCAATCCGGTGTTTCAACCGAATCGTATATGGCTGGTTCAGCCGGGCCATAATTCGGTAGTCAGACCGTCACATACGTGCATCCCTTTTGTGGTCAGCTGCATGCATGTTCCACGCTGGATGATCAGGCCCTGGAGGGTCATTGATTCCAGCTCTTTCTGCTTATGCTCAATGAGATCGAAGCCGTATCTCTTCCTGAGGTGTTCCAGATCAAGCCCTTCAGATGTGCGGAGTGCCAGCATGATTCTCTCTCGGGCCAGGTCATGATCGGAAAGGATTTCTCTGCTGCTTACCGGGGAATTTTCCTCGGCCACCCTCTCAGTGTAGGCACGCAGATTTCGGACATTTTCCCACCTGAGAGCACGGCCATTCTGCCACCAGAATGAGTGAGCACTGGGGCCGACTCCAAGGTAGTTCGTGTGGTGCCAGTAGCGTGTATTATGCTCTGAGCGATGTTCTGGACGTGCAAAGCTTGATACTTCGTAGTGCTCGAATCCGATGGATTTGAACATGTCCATTGCCTGCTGAAATTGATCAGCTACTTGTTCATCGGGGGCCGGTTTGACAACCCCCCTCTGAACCTGCTTATGCAGGGGTGTACGTGGTTCAATTGTCAAGCTGTAGGTGGAAATATGCGGTACACCAGTTTCTGCGGCACGCTGCAAATTATCCTGCCATCCCTGAGTGGATGTCCCCGGAATTCCAAAGATTAAATCAAGAGACCAACTGGTAAATCCGGCTGCATGGATCAGACTGCAGGCATGGGATGCCTGCTCTGAGTTGTGGCACCGGTTCATAAAACGTAATTCGTCATCCCTAAAAGATTGAACACCAAGGCTGATTCGGGTAATCCCGGCATTTTTGAGTTCTTCGAGTCCTGTGGCCGTAATATCCTCCGGGTTTGCTTCCAGTGTGATTTCGCAAACCGAACGGGTATCAAAGCAGGTATGAATCTGCATCAGAATCCGGGCGATTGCCTGTGGAGACAAGCGTGAGGGTGTGCCTCCTCCGAAATACACGGTGGATAAGCATACATCGGGGAAATTCTGAGCGACCTGCGCGATTTCTAGGCAAAGTGCGTCAACGAATTCGCCGTGGCCATGCTTTGTGGTCACGAAGTAAAAATCACAATATGAGCATCGCTGTGTGCAGAAAGGGATATGCACATATAAGGATGCGCTCTGGCGGTTCAGGTCCATCGTGCCGGCGAATCAGGGATGAAATCATAGACCAGGACCATCATTATATCCTGAGCGGGGAGTTTCTTGATTTGTCTATCAACCCGCTGGAATTACTGCAAGCGATTGAAATCAACGGCAGTGAAGGCAGGTTAGAGAGCATCTATAGGTCGCAGGCGCGTGTGTCCAACTGACGAACCGAGACCCCGGTAGACGAACCGTATCAGGGCGTTATAGAATGACACCGAAGCGGACAGGAAGCTGCATTTCAACTGCTGACTCAACTACAATCAAGGAGGGAATAAATTCGACATACAACGATGTAGCCTGGAGTGCGAATGTCCATCCCATACCGGCATTGATTGAAGGACCGGATTCAGCCGAGTTGGCATCGCCGCCCAGTGTTATGTTCGCACCAAGCCCAAAAATCAGATAGGGCGAGCGTATGTCTGTAGCATTTAATGTGACAATAGCCGTAACAGTTGGATGAAAAAAGTAGGCAGCCTCATCCCGACCCTTCAGAATATAATTGACGAAGTTGGCACTGGTACCAATCGAAAGGTCCGCGTTCACCACCCAGGCGAGACGCGTGTCTATTCCAATGCCGACCGCCTGATCCCCGGTGCCCACTACCGCACTCATTCCGACCCCCAACCTGGGGCGCGGGAAGCCTTGGGCGTGCAGATCAGGCACCGTTGTAAAGAAGACGATCAAAAAGAAGAAAATTCCACTAAAACCCAGTCGCATCGCAGCAGCGCAAATTTGAGGACGGCATCTCCAACCATAAGATAATAGATATGTTGCGGATGAACCGTATTCTGACTGTGATGTACGAGCGATTCTCACAGATCCATCCGTCGGGAGAGAGAAGCAACCCTCAGGCATCCTGATAATTGCATACTCCGTTCAAGGTGAAACAAGCCGGGGGCAGTTGAAAATATTGCAAAAGATCGGGAGACGATGATGAGTGAGACCCATTCAATCCAAATATATTCAGAACCAGAAATATGTCACTGAAGATTGATGATGTACTCTACCTGGAGGGCACGTTGAGTGAAGAGGAAGACTTGATCCGGAAATCTGCCAGAAGATATGCACAGGATAAGCTTGAACCCCGTGCACTGGAAGGCAATCAAAAGGAGATTTTCCATACGGAAATTGCAAAAGAAATGGGGGAGATTGGGCTCCTAGGGGCGTTCATTCCTGAAAAATATGGCGGTGCTGAAGTCAGTTATACGGCCTACGGACTGGTGGCGCGGGAACTGGAGCGTATAGACTCGGGATACCGTTCATTTATGTCGGTACAATCCTCCCTGGTGATGCTCCCCATATGGAAGTTTGGCACAGAGGAGCAGCGGACGACCTTTCTTCCCCGCTTGGCTACAGGAGAGATCATTGGGTGTTTCGGATTGACCGAACCAAATCATGGATCTGATCCTGGCTCCATGGAAACGACGGCAGTTCGTGTCCCTGGTGGTTGGAGATTGAACGGAGCGAAAATGTGGATCACCAACTCCCCGATCGCGGATATCGCGGTCGTGTGGGCGAAGGCGAAAGAGTCCAGGGAGGATCCCGGTGTCATTCGAGGATTTCTCGTTGAGCGGGATAGCAAAGGTCTTACAACTCCAAAGACCGGCAATAAGATGAGCCTTCGGGCTTCCATCACAGGGGAAATTGTACTCCGTGATGTGTTCGTTCCAGATGCAAGAGTATTCCCAGAGGTTCGGGGGCTCCGGGGGCCATTTACTTGTCTCAACAGCGCCCGTTACGGCATCGTTTGGGGAGCCTGCGGGGCGGCAGAAAATTGCTTTGAGCGAGCACGTCGGTATGTGATGGAGCGAAGCCAGTTTGGACATTCGCTTGGAGCGATGCAGCTCGTACAGACGAAGCTAGCCAATATGCTTACGAGCATCACGCAAATGCAGTTGTTGGCGTGGAGGATTGGCGAGCTCATGGACACAGATCAAGCCATCCCCGAAATGGTTTCCATGGCGAAGCGCAATAATTGCAATACTGCTTTAGAGATTGCAAGAACTGCACGCGATATGTTGGGCGGCAACGGAATCAGTGGCGAATTCCGAGTGATTCACCATATGGTCAACCTGGAGAGCGTGAATACTTATGAGGGCACCTACGATATTCACGGTCTTATACTTGGGCGTGCGATCACAGGAATTCAGGCCTTCGTTCCGCGTGGAAATCCACCAGAGTAGACCTGCATCTTCTGGAGAACGTCAGCCTCCTGAATCACTCCTGAATCAGATGCGGGGCTTGCGAATGTTGCAAAATCGGCCTTTCAGACACCAATGTGACCGAAAGGCCGTTTCCTCAGTCTATGTGTCGGCTTATCCCTCCGCCAAATGTGCCTGTGCCGCAGACAGCCGCGCAATTGGAACTCTGAACGGAGAACAAGACACGTAATCCAGCCCCAGGCGATAACAGAATGCAACGGACTGCGGTTCTCCGCCATGCTCTCCACAAATGCCAACCTTTAAAGTGGAGTTGGAATTTTTGCCGCTCTCTGTAGCGACTTGAACGAGCTGGCCAACTCCCTCCTGATCAAGGACTTGGAATGGGTCGTCCGGCAGAATTTTCTGCTCCACATAGCCGGGCAGGAATTTTCCGGCATCGTCCCGGCTATACCCGAAGCACATCTGTGTCAGGTCATTCGTACCGAAGGAGAAGAAATCTGCCTCCTTTGCGATCGCCTTTGCAGTCAATGCCGCTCGCGGGACCTCAATCATGGTTCCAATCAGATATTCTATACGAGTCCCCGTCTCTTTGAATACCGTCTCTGCCGTTTCCTGAATCAAGGCTTTCTGATTCCGGAATTCTTCTACCGTTCCAATCAAAGGCACCATGATTTCTGGGTGAGGATCAACCCCCGAGTTTTTGGCCTCCACGGCTGCCTCAATGATTGCCCGTGTCTGCATGGTCGTGATTTCGGGGAAAGTGATCCCGAGGCGGCAGCCACGATGCCCAAGCATCGGGTTAAATTCGTGAAGCTCCTCAATTTTCGCTTCCACTTCGCTGACAGGAACGCCCATCAGTTCGGCCATTTCCGATTTGCCGGCTTGATCATGCGGGAGAAATTCATGGAGTGGTGGGTCTAGTAAGCGAATCGTGACCGGCATACCGGACATCGCCCGGAAGATTCCCAAGAAGTCTTCTTTTTGGAAGGGTAGTAATTTATTGAGTGCAGCCTCACGTGCGTCTTCGGACTCGGCCAGGATCATCTCTCGGACATTCTGGATACGCTGTCCTTCGAAGAACATATGTTCTGTGCGGCAGAGGCCAATCCCTTCAGCTCCGAAGGAGATGGCTTTTTCTGCATCTTCCGGGGTATCGGCATTGGTCCGGACTCCCATTGGGCGAACCTCATCCGTCCATTTCATAAATGTTGCAAAATCCTCACTCATTTCGGCACTGACGAGCTCCTGTGCTCCATGAATGACCTCACCGGATGAACCGTTAATACTGATCCAGTCCCCTTCGGAGATAATCCTATCTCCAACTTTGAGGGATTTAGTCGTATAACTGATCACGACATCTCCACAGCCTGCAACACATGGTTTCCCCCAACCACGTGCCACGACGGCTGCATGGCTGGTCATCCCGCCTCTTGAGGTTAAAATTCCCTGGGCTGCATCCATCCCGCCCACATCTTCCGGGCTTGTTTCGATGCGGACCAGAATCACTTTTTTGCCATCCTTCGCCCAGGCTTCAGCTTCGTCCGCGGTAAAGACAACTCGTCCAACCGCAGCTCCAGGTGAAGCGGGCAACCCAGTGGCCAGGACGTCGTCCTGATAGGCAAGCTCATCTTTGAATCCTGGATGAAGCAGTTGATCAAGGTGCCCAGGCTCAACGAGATCCCGGACGGCGGTGACTTTGTCGGTGATCCCTTCGTGCACCAGATCCACAGCAGTGCGAAGTGCAGCACGCCCGGTCCGCTTTCCGTTACGGGTCTGTAGGATATAGAGCGATCCATCCTGGATCGTAAACTCTATATCCTGCATGTTTTGGTAATGTTTTTCGAGTGCGGTCGTCATTTCGACCAACTCTTTATAGGGTCGAGGAAATTCTTTGGTCATTTCCGAGATGGGTTTCGGAGTACGAATGCCGGCAACAACATCCTCTCCCTGAGCATTGACCAGATACTCGCCATAAAGCTCGGATTCTCCGTTTGAGGGGTTTCGGGTGAAACAGACCCCGGTTCCGCTGCTTTCCCCCATGTTCCCGTAGACCATTGCCTGCACATTGACCGCTGTACCTAACAGGCCGGAAATCTTGTTAATACGACGGTACTTGATTGCGCGCATGCTGTCCCATGAGTTGAAGACGGCATTAATTGAATGCTCAAGTTGTACTTGTGGATCTGTGGGGAAGCGATGCCCCGTATATTTTTCGTAGATCGCCTTGAATTCCTGTACTAGAAGCTTCAGGTCCTCTGCATCCAGGTCCAGGTCATCAGTGACTTTTTTGGCTTTTTTCATCGAAGCAATTGCTTCTTCGAAGTAGTGATGGTGGACTCCCATCACGACATCTCCAAACATATCAATAAAACGGCGGTACGCATCGTAGGCGAAACGCTCGTTCCCGCTTTCCCTGGCAAGTCCCTTTACGACTTCGTCGTTCAGGCCTAGGTTGAGCACGGTATCCATCATGCCGGGCATCGACTGCGCGGCACCGCTTCTGACAGAGACTAGAAGTGGGCGGTCGGGATCTCCGAGCGTACGCCCAAGAGCTTTCTCAATATGGCGTATTCCGTCTTGAATCTGCTCCTGAAGTCCTTCAGGCCAGGCATGTTCGTTGCTGCTATAGTAGTTGCAGGTTTCCGTCGTTACAGTGAAACCAGGGGGCACGGGCAGGCCGATGGAACTCATCTCTGCCAGATTGGCCCCCTTGCCACCAAGCAAGGATTTCATTTCTTTTGAACCTTCAGTTGCTCCGTCGCCGAAGCGATATACATATTGGGTGGACATGATCGATTTTAAAATGGTAGTCAGTCTGGTGAAGGCGATTCTCATCACGCAGAACGGCAAATTTACTGCAAAATTCGTTATTGACACCAATGATACAGTTTATATTTTGGAACGTTGTACTTCGCTGTGCGTGTGAACCGCGCCAGAATTCATTTGTCCCATGTCAAGTTTGGTAATTGTTGAATCTCCTACGAAGGCCAAGACGATTAGTCGGTTTCTGCCTTCATCGAAATTTCGGATCATGGCCAGTTGGGGGCACATTCGTGATCTACCCCGAAATGCAAAGGAGATTCCGGCCAAGTATAAAAAGGAGCCCTGGGCCAACCTTGCCGTGCAAATTGAGAACGGTGAGTTCAAGCCCCTCTATATCATTCCCCCGGACAAGCGGAAGGTGGTCAAAGAACTCAAAGATGCCCTCGCTAAGTCTGATGAGTTGTTGATTGCAACGGACGAAGATCGTGAAGGCGAAGCCATTGGTTGGCATCTGATCGAGGTGCTCAAACCAAAAGTGCCTGTGCGTCGAATGGTGTTTCACGAAATCACAAAAAGAGCCATTGACAAGGCGCTCGACAACACTCGCGAGGTAAATCAGAATCTGGTCGAAGCCCAGGAATCCCGGAGAGTTCTGGATCGCTTGGTGGGGTACAAGATCTCGCCGGTACTATGGAGAAAGATTGGCAAGGGCACCAGCGCGGGACGGGTCCAGAGTGTTGCGGTACGGCTTTTGGTTGAACGCGAAAAAAAGCGCATGGAATTTGTGCCCGCCCAGTACTGGGATCTGGAAGCAACATTACAGGCCAATGCCGACCAATTCAAGGCAACGATGACGCATCTTGGCGAGCGGCGGCTGGCGACAGGGCGTGATTTTGATGATAATACCGGTGAGCTTAAAAAGTCTCTGGCAGATTCGGGGATTCTTCTCTTAGGAAAACAGGAAGCCGATCAATTGGCCGCCCGACTTCCCTCGGCAGATTGGCGTGTTGCAAGCGTGACCTACAAAGAGAGGAAGCGAACACCGGCTGCCCCCTTTATCACCTCTTCATTGCAGCAGGAAGGTAGTCGAAAGTTCGGATGGGGGGCTCGCAAAACGATGGTGGTTGCTCAGAAGCTCTACGAGCGTGGATTCATCACGTATATGCGTACGGATTCAATTACCCTTTCCCAGGAAGCTCTCACGGCGGCACGTGAAGCGATTCTACGTACGTATGGGGAAAAGTACTTGAGCAAGCATGTTCGTCGGTACAAGAGTAAAGTAGCGAATGCTCAGGAAGCTCATGAAGCAATCCGCCCTGCTGGTCGGGAAATGAAAACCGCCAGCCAACTGGGATTGCGCGACGATGAAAGGAAGTTATATGACCTGATCTGGAAACGCACGGTCGCAAGTCAAATGACAGATGCCAGGGTGCGGGATATCCGGGTGATTTCTACGGCGACCCTTCAAGGCAGTCCGCCGGTACATTTTCGATCGACCGGACGGCAGGTGTTATTTCCCGGGTTTTTGCTGGTGTATGTTGAGGGTAGTGATAACCCTGAAAAAGTAAAAGAGAGTACAGAGAAGTACCTGCCAGCGCTTGAAGCTGAGCAGCCATTACAGTGTTTGGGTCTTGAATCAAAAGGTCACGAGACAAAACCTCCTGCCCGCTATACGGAAGCATCGTTGATCAGGAAATTAGAGGAGGAGGGGATTGGTCGTCCCAGCACCTACGCCACCATTGTCAGCACAATCCAGGACCGGGGCAGTGCAATCAAGTCTGGTTCAGCACTCGCTCCAACACTCCGTGCATTTGCCACGAATGCGTTCATGGAGGAGCGCTTTGAATCCCTGGTGGATACCGGCTTTACCGCACAGATGGAGAAGCGTTTGGATGAAATCGCACAAGGCAAAGTGAAGGGGCAGGAGTTTCTTTACGCGATTGATCAAGGAGAGGAGGGGATTCAGAACCGGGTTGAAGAGGCCATTGATCAAGTGGATTCCCGGGCAATCTCCACGATCCATTCCCCTAAATTGAAGCAATGTACCGTTCGAATAGGGCGCTATGGACCGTATGTGCAGGCGACCATTGACGGAAAGGAGCTACGCGGTACCGTGCCGGATGACTTTTTGCCTGCTGATGTTGATGATGCGAAATTACTTGCTCTTCTCAAAGCAGCAAAGGCCCCCGCCCAACAATTAGGTGTTCATCCCGAAAGTGGTCGACCGATCTTGCTCAAGAGTGGTACCTATGGTCACTATATTGAACTTGTAGAACCGGAAGGATCAAAAGATAAACCCCGACGAAAATCAATCCCCAAAGGGGTTCAACCGGAGGATGTGGATCTGGAACTTGCCTTGGAACTACTCAGATTTCCAGTTGAGTTAGGGGTGGATGCGAAGACGGGTGAACGAGTATTCTTTGATAAGGGCCCGTATGGACCATTTGTAAAGCGAGGAAAACTAAATGCATCGGTTAGAAAAAATCGAGGTTTAGGAGAGGTCACATTGGACGAGGCGATCGAGTTACTGAACAAGAAGGCCGCAAGCCCCCGTAAGAAGGGCCGAAGGCGGCCAAAGAAAAAATAGCGCAGCACCTTTGAGTCCTGTTTGTTGACTTTTTGGGGATAATTCCCTATCCTCAGTTTAGCAATGCCGCGCATTCTGCCCGACCCAATGAAGAACGACGCAGTGAACATGCCCTCCGCCAACGCAAGGGTTGTACTGTACGGAGCCATGATCCGAGTGGCCATCTACGGGTTATTGATGCCTGCCACCGCGCTCGCCGCTCAGACGATAGTCGAGAGTGAAGATCCAGGTGGCCCCGACCTGATCCTGTCGGACGAGCCGTTGGTGCGGATCGGTGTCCTTGAAGGTCCGATGGAATACATGTTCGGGAGGGTAACCGGCGCGATTCGGCTCGAAGACGGGAGTGTAGTTGTGGCGGATGAGCAGAGCTACGAGGTTCGAATGTTCGATGCCGGCGGTCGGCACGTGTGGACGAGTGGACGGCAAGGTGAGGGACCGGGAGAGTACGGGGGACTCCGGTTGCTGAGAGACTGCCCGGGAGCCGCGATTACGGTTTTCGACTGGCATCTGGACCGAATTACTGAACTCGATGCGGAGGGCAATGTGACCGACACGCGGAGGCTCAGCGAGGTTGGAGTGAATTCGTACAGCGAGCCCATGTGCGCGCCCGACGCTAGCTTAGTCTTCACGCCTTGGCCGGAAGAAACGGACTACGCATCCTTGAAGATGGGCGAGATATACCGCTGGAGCATGTCGCTGAGCCGGACACAGGGTGACAATGTGATGGTCCTGCGTTCTGG
Organism: Rhodothermales bacterium; assembly: GCA_965116685.1. Classification (GTDB taxonomy): domain Bacteria; phylum Bacteroidota; class Rhodothermia; order Rhodothermales; family Bin80; genus Bin80. The sequence goes on from OZ220707.1 coordinate 3,024,233, forward strand.
AATACCTGGTACGGAGCGTTTCTTTTATGGTGGGGGAGACGGGCCGAGGGAGTGGGGAAAGGCCATGGTCTTCGCGGCGACTGGCACCGGCGTATGGTACGGGTCGGGCGATGACTACGAACTCGAACATGTCGACTGGAGTGGTCGTGTCACGCGCATCGCGCGGTGGGTCGGGCCGGACCGGGAGGTGACAACCGAGCATCTCGACCGTTACCTGCGTGCCTACTTGGCCCGGTACGACACACCTGCGGAGCGCCAGCGCTTCGAGAGGGGGCGCTGGCAGGATATTCGGAATGACCTACCGGAGCGGTTCCCTGCCTTTGAAGCGGACGGGCTTATGGCGCTGCCGGATGGCAGTCTGTGGGTCACCACCTTCGGCTGGCGGTCGCCGGACCAGGAACTCCATCTGCTGCACCCAAACGGCTCGTGGGTGGCTCGCCTCGTCGTCCCCGCGCGCTCGACGCTGCTGGACGCTGGGTCGGACTGGGTGCTCCTACTGGAGCGCGGCGAATTCGGTGAGCATAGCGTGGCCGTGTACGAGTTGGTGAAGGCGGACGATGCCGGTTAGCGCGGATGGTCGGATCGAGCCCGTCGCCAATTGGAAAACCGAATGGGAGCTCTTTCCCCTCACCGTGCGGGATCTTCCGGCGGTGAGGTGGTCGGCGTCTAGCGGAGATGGCAGATCGGCGAGCTTGCCAACCGTCCAACTCACTCCCTTTAGCCGATTACTGCAACCGCCCGCAAAACGTGGTGCCGGAACTCGCGGATTCCCGGCGGTAGCCTCTTCACCTCAATGACTGGGACATCGAACTCCCTGCATCCTTACCGAACTACCGTTGTATCTTTAGATAGCATAGGGATTGGGGGTTCGGTTAAATGCCAGTAGGCTAATGCCCGGCGATGGAATCTTTAATGCTATGATATCTATTTAATCTATTTCAGGTAACCGAATCTTTGATATGTACAAAGCGCGCATCACAGTTACGCTTCGCCCGGCTATATTGGATCCACAAGGGAAAGCCACGCATCATGCATTACAGAATCTGGGCTTTGACCAGATCAGTTCTGTTCGAATTGGAAAGTACATGGAGCTTCAGGTCTCTGCAGATACGGAAGAGGATGCAGAGTCTGCGGCACGTGCCGCTTGCGAAAAGCTTCTTGCCAATCCAATTATGGAAGATTACAAGGTCCAGATTGAACCAGTAGGGTAGGAGGGTTGTGTAGCTTCTGACCATGCCCTCGTAGGGGCATGCGGGCAGGGGCTATGATCCAAGTCCAATAGATCGTGTGCAAAGGAATTGATCAACGATGATCTCAGACGAATTCACGGGCATGGTGCATCAAGAACTCGAAGATTTCGGGCTGGAGCATTGATCACGCCCTGTGTTTAGTCGCTTGACAGTGCGATGCCGGGAATCATTAGATGATTCCGGGGTGTCCTCCTTCAACAACGTCCCGTTTCGCTGCAGCGTAATCAATAACCGGGGGATTTTCCGGGGCTTCAGCAGGTCAAACCGTTGATTCCCCTTTTTCTTTCTCAATCGGCCTAACGCGCTTAAAGAATGACCACTTGTAGGGTTTGTACTCCTTGGGGGCAGCTACAAATGGGAGTGACCCAAAAAGGCCAAAAAACCACATATACTCTGCCCAAGCATAAAGTACACCCGTCCTCATAGAACTAGACAAGACCAATCCAACAAACACAAGGCCAATCGATACAGATATTCCAATTCCCCATGCGGCGCTGAATCGCTCAACCTTTTTGAACGGAAACAGATACAGGTATATCACTAAAACTATCGTAATCAGTGCTCCCCATAGTAAGTTCGTTCCACTATAATCATCACCAAGGTGACGAGAATACCTCCAAAAACTAATTAGAGGAAGAAGCAGAGCCATAAGAATAAGTTTTCTAATTTTCGCGTTCATTTTTTCAGGTTGGGTCTTGGGATCTCTCTTCTTGACACGCCTCCAAACACCGATCACGCTGACTTTTAGCGTTGCTAATCTTCCTGCTAAAATCGTATTCCAGATTGATGCGGTTGCAGCGTAATCAATAACCGGGGGATTTCCCGGGGCGTTCAGCAGGTCAAACCGTTGAGTCCCCCTTTTCTTCGTCCTCAGTCTCTGCCATCAGGTTCTTGAAGAATGACAATTTCCTTTTCTCGGGATAGGGTTTATGTTTATTGCACATCCCATAAAAGTGAACGGCAGTCCAAAGGCCGAAAAACCACATATAATCTCCCCAGGGGTACCCCAGTTCTACCCCGAATATGAACCCAGTGATAAAAAGAAAGACTCCGAAACTTCCCCCAAGGATCCACGCTATGCTAAAGCGCTCAATTTTTTGGCTTAGCGGAAAATGCAGATACCAGGCTACCATTAAAATTATCGTAACCAGTACGCCCCAAAACAAATCTGTGCCACTGTAGGAATCATCACCAAAATGAATCGATAACCAATACGTAACAAAACTGCCTAATGGAACTGATACAGAAGAAATAACTCTCGCTATCTTTTCCATCATCCATCAACGGTTGGGAATCTCTCCTTGCATTTATACTGACACAATTCCTCGGAAGTAGCATTGGCTTTGAAACCGTCATAAGCACTCTTAGCAGTTGTCCCGAGACAAGACCACTTCCCAACTTGGGAAGTGGTCATTCCAGATATGCTCCTACCTATTGCCGAACCTATCAGACCTATATCACCAAGAACAATACATACTGCAGCCGATCCCATTGTTTCTACCCCTGTACCCCAATCGTCATCATCTTTTTGGGCCGCGCAGCAACTATAACAATCCTTACTCGATCTGCTTGTACCTGGGCAATCCGACTGCGTCTTTCCAGATACACCGCCATATCTTCGAGCTAATTCATCTAGGATATCTTCGATTGTGTCCGTAGAATCGGCTGAAATGATTGCATCAAGGGAAATCTGCATCGATTCAAATACTTGCGCCATAGGGCCGTCATATTGGGCGAGTTCAACAGCAATCTGATTCGCTTGTAAAACAGCATTCGTATCCATTACTCCTGTCTTTCCATAGTTCGATTCGATCTCTTCCCAAAGATCCTTATACTCTTGCACCAATTCCGGCGGTTCAGGGTTATCACTCGGCCGGATCAGAGTCGTTTGTTCCTCATCGGGAACCGGAAACTCAACTTCTGGAATTGCCGAATCATTATAACCGCTTACAACCAGTGCGAAGACTAGCAGAAATGAACCAAGGTAGAGAGCCTTGGATTTTGTTAGGTGTTATCATGTTGAATTTGCCTTTATGGGCGTTTGTTAAGTGAACGCTAATAATACAACAAAAGGATATATACGGATGCCGAATTTCATTTCTTGTCCCCGCATACCCACTCGGTGCTGGTATGCGGGGATTCTGTTTCTTTTGCCCCTGATCGCATGTCAGAGCGGGGAATATATCCGATTTGAGGATTCTCCAGTCATTGACCGCTTGCTGGATGCTGCCCCGCACTTTGTGGCCAATATGGACACGGAACCGGAGCGGTGGGTGGCCACAACCCGGCTGGGGCTCCCAAATGATTCGCTCATCCTGGGTAAGTCCTCGCACACGATTGCGATCGGGGACAGCGTGTATCTCTCTGAACAGGGCGGTACAACGATCTTTGCGGTGGGAGCGGGCGGCTATCTCCGCCGCAAAATCGGCCGACAGGGACAAGGCCCGGTCGAGTTTACTTTTATAGAAGGGCTGGAGTACAACGGTTCGCACGTATTCGTTCTGGACGAGAATCGCGTACAGGTGCTCACGGAAACGTTTGAATATGTCGACTCGTTCTTTTCCGTGGATCCTTCCCTGAGAAGATTTTCCGTTTCTCCCGATTATATGTTTCTGCGCTGCCCGAGCGATGCACTAGCCTGAATTCCCGGGATGATTTTGTGGTGTGAATTTCAGGGGCGTTTCGAGAACTGAACCCGGAGGATTTTATTGTTAAGCCATGGGATTCTCTGTCGTAATTCAGGATATCCCGCCGCGATCAAATAGTTGGTTTTGGCCCTTACTCGCAACTGGACCAGAATTTCGTCTTGGGTGATGGTTACTTTTCCGTTATGCTTGACCAAATCCCGATAGATGGTTCTTGCTTCGGATTTTTCATAACGGTGTCCGACTCGGACGCCCAAAAGGCGATAAAGCACACTGGCCATCACGGTTAACTGAATATCTACATTGATTCGCATGGGCACGGCGGAACTCAATGCATCCATGTGAAAGAAGTCAATGGCGTCGCTAATGACATTTTCAATGACCATGCGGCGCGCATACCGATCAATGAGTTTGGAGGCAGTGCGCTTCATTTGATTGGTAATGAGAATCGTGGGTTTATCATGGCCTAGATTTTTGATGAGAAGTTGTCGGAGTGGTTTGGGATAGTTTCGCAATTCAACGGTTTCATCCACCACACTCGGAGTCCGATAGGCGCGTCCGATATTGGAGAGTCGCATTTTGGTCCATGCCGATGGATCCAACGTATGGACTCGCTGCATCAGTGCTGCATAACGGCGCCGCAGTGTAATGAAGTCAATCCCCTGTTTATCCAGTTCCGCCAAGTTATGATAGACCGTGAACCGGCTGTCAAAGACAAGCTCGCCGGGAACGTTTCCCGTTCGGGCTTTCCAGTCGTTCACAAAGCGAAGAATCGCATCATTCTGGGTTTGCTTTTCGATGGTCGTATCGGCATAGCAAAACACATGGGCATCCGCATCTCGTGCAAGCAGGGTGAGAATTCCACGTTGGCGCCGACTCCGCTTGGAGACAAAGTGTTTCTCTAATAGCGCCTGATCTCCATGGTAGGGAATGGTGTGAAAATCCAAATCCAGGGAGCCCCCCTCTCCTACAACGTTCGCCAATTGTGCCGCGGCGTGATACCACTGGTTCATCAGCGGCCCTGCAAAGGTCGGATCCACCTGGATGGAGTATTCGGTGAGGGTGGTCCGTTTGGGAATCGCATTGAGACCGGTAAATAGCGCAAGGCCCTGATCCAACGTTTCGGCCATCCCATGAGAGGGGCGCCCAATGCCAGCGAGCTTCAATGCTAAGAGCGAGCGAACCGCACAGCCGGCGGGGATCTTGCTTGTACCGGGCATCTTTACATGCTCCAACATTTCATCAAGTCCCATTCGGGCCAGATCAAACGCAAACAAAAACAATCCTGCAAACGCGGTGTGGAACGTCTTCGGGCTCAGGTCAAGCCGGCGGCGGTCCGCAATCACCGTTCTTGGGGCAGGTGGATGAGCAGACCGGCGAGGGAGACGGGAAATGTTTTCCTGCCGGAAGATCTTGTGGATATACCCAAGACTCGCAGGGATCTGCTCTTTTTTCAACACCTGCTGAATTTGACCAATGGTCATGCCCTGTTGTTTGCGGAGGATGAGAATCCGTTCCTGCCTTGGGTCGGGAGGCTTGGCTTCGGATAAGACGGGTTTGGGTGGCTTCCAAAAGAAATTCGAGGAGGGGTTTTTATTGAAGCGCGTAAGGAGATTGCGGAAAGATCCGATGGCATAGCCGCCTCGTTCAGCGGCATCTTCAATGGAGCATCCTTCGTGAAGATAGGCACGAAGGGCTTCGTATTGTCGCATGGGGCGACCATCGGGCTGGGCAAAGAAATCGGAGCGGCGTTCCATGTTATATAGTGAAGTATGAAGTAATAGCCAATATACTACAAACACACAAAGAATCAACCTGATTTGCCTAAGATAGATCAAAAAGACAAAAAAGAGGATCCTTTGCACCTATAACAGCGATTATGTATGATTATTCTTGGAAAAATCGGAGGGAGTTCAGAGGCGGGAAGAAAGTTTATAGTAGTGGCATCTTGTTCATCACTTCATAAAAAACAATGAATACTCCGCAAATCTGCATGCTTCAACGGGGATTCTCTATCTTATTGGATCAATTCTATACTTCCCGGGAATTCAGGCTAGGGGGCGCCTGGCTGATTTGTGCTCGCAGCACATCGCCCCCGCATGACTGGATTCCAGACATCGAGTTGCTTCCCACTCTGGATCTTCCGAATCAATCGGGGGAAAACGCCAACGTAGTAACGGTGACTCCAGACGGCGGTCGAATTGCCTTGGCATATAGGGGGCTCCCGTATATCTTTGTTTACGATGATCAGTTCCGGCATTTGCGAACGATCCGCTTCGAGGGCAAACACGTTCAGAACTTTCAGCCGTCGGGGTTTCCCGGCGCGGCGGGTATAGAACTTCCAGCCAGAACGGAGGCTTTTACGCGGTCGTTCATACGCACGATAAAGTTCATCAATTCCCGTTATTTGATTGCAGACGTATCCAAAAGCGGAGGAGGAAGTGATTACATTTTCGATGTGTCTGAAGATGATTACAGGCTCGCAAAAAAATCATTTTCCGGCCCATGAACGACCCGGAAGAGCGAGAGGACATTTATGCTGACGATTATCTCCTGCATGGGGAGCACCTGTACGTATCTTCACAATGGCACGAATACGTATATGGCTTCCCGTTTAACCTGGAGTGAAGGGAATGGGGCCGGTAACCTCCGATCAATGCACGGGGGTGTCAGGGTGGGGACACGTGGGAGCTGTTTAGCACCCTGACCCGTAATTACCATAGAAAGCGTCACGGAGCGCATCAAGGAGATCTTCTGGGATAAATCGTAGCAGAACCGCCACCTCCGGTTTGGTAAGAATATTGAGACCCGGCACTACGTAGGTGCGGACTCCATGAACCCCTTCCCCGAAGTTGGTGCTTTCAAATATTGGGGAATGCTTTCACGCCATAGAGTTTTTTGGTCAGTCTATTTACCTGGCGTTGTCGTCTGGTGTATAATTGGCGATTTTGCTCAAAAGCCTTACTCAAAGCCTGAATAGCATCCAAGTCGTGAGTGGAGTATCCACATGTTGAACACTGATACGTGGCCTTACCAGACACTTGACTGAATAAAGGCTGGACGTAGGTCCCCTCGGCTAAATCAATCAGTTCTGTATGCGGGCAAACAACTTTCAGTTTGTCTTTTTGTCTGTCTCTACGATCACTTAAGTACTTGGTGAAGTCAAAGCGGATGGATACTGTTATTGTGATAATGCCCACAATTGCTACCACCAATAAAATAAGGGTTTGACTAAAATCCATGGATCAGCGACCGGACATTTTGTCCGGATATATAACAAAACTCCGGAAGCGGCCGGATTTCCCGGTGATCGCGGAGACGGGATATGGGTATATGTGGCGAACGCGACATAAAAGGCATTATGTTTCACAACTCATTGATCCCAGGTCTATTTTGCCCCGGATCGCGGGCAAACACATATATCCGGTCAATCTGACCGGGCAAAAGGCTATTCTATATGCGGCGTAAGCCTTGTATCGCCGGTAAATTGAATACGCCAGCACGCCAGCCAGGGGTATTGTTGTCCAGTGATAGACACCATTCTCCACGATAAGGTAGATGAGGAAGGCAGTCGCACCGATGGTAACCCAGAATCGCTGCTTGGGACTGAGTGACATTTGCCATCTCATGACTAAGAACGCGATAATAATAGCACCAAAGGGGAGTGCTATTGATAAGAATTCCATGTTATCCATTATGACTACCACAAATATACTACAGCGAAAAAGCAGTGGATCAGTTAGTTCAGAAACTTATAGCTGAACTTGATCAGTAGCACATTCACAGGGGGGATATTAAACGTGTCGGCTAACTGATTTGGAGTGGATTGATCAAAGGGAGAAATACCGCCCACATCAAACAGATCTGCGTCGTCACTCGTTGAGCGGGATTGCGACCATACCAAAAACAACGCAGATCCTGGACGATATTCCCAGCGAATTACGGTGTTGGTCTGGAATCTGCTGAAGGCAAAATCATACTGTTTGGGCCACGCAGTAACCGGGACGAGTGTGTCCCGGTCTTGCAGTACTTCAAAATCGGTGTATTGTCCGCGGGCTGCAAAAAGTTGCCCATAGAATTGGATGGCTAAGTTGGGAGACAGGGTGATGGCGGTGCGCAAAGTAATATCAGCGGACCGCGTATTGCGGTGGCCGAATATGGGTACGTAATGATTGCCTTTGTCATCCCAGGGCTCACGTGCAGAGAGCGCATTACTCAGTGCCGCATTGGTGGGAATCGGGCGCCATTCCTCTGTTTCGGACGGATCATCGTTACTCTCTTCCCCGATCAGGAAAGTATTCCCATCGAAGGAGAAGAAAGTCTCATTGGCCGCCCATTCGAGGGCGTTGATTTCACGACCCAGCGCACCCTCCAGGGACAGGTTGAGCTTGGGGGTAACGGTCCATTCAAGTTCCAGACTAGGTTCTATGACTCGTCCGCCATTCGCATAAATGACTCCCCCAATAGCAGGCTCGAGAGTCCATTTACGGCGGGTGTCGGTTGAGTATCCAATTTCGAATTCGGCTTCCCGCGGCCGGGCCCGTGCGTCCAACCCTCGGGTTTCGTACTCGTCGTACCCCCCAAGGAGGTAGTCTGTCTGGAAATTCACTTCCAGCTCACTGTAGCTGTTCAGGGTCCAGTCAGAACGGAAAAATGTGCCAACTCCGTCGTGTAAGCGCTTGTCGTAGGAGAAGCCGCCTCCACTGAAGAGAAAAGCAGATGCGCGGCGGAAAGGTCCAAATGGCCTCCCTCCATTGATTTGATGAATGATGCCACCCGAGAGGTTTACGTAGTTGTTTCGGAACAGTCGGCCGACGTCGTTGGGATTATATCCATCGCTGATGACAACTAGGTCGGCGGCAAAATTCCATATGCTGCGTTGACGATCCGCACTGAGCGTCAATCCAAATCCCTGTTCGGATTCGTCATCCTCGGTATTGTAGGTTCCGCTTAACTGTCCCGATAGACTGTACCGGTTATCCAGAATACGAATATCCCAGTCGGTTCCACCTGTATAACTTCGCTCACCATGGATATTGTCGTAAAAAGTTGCAATGCCACCCACACTCGAAAGATTGCCAATGCGCTGCCGTATGCGTCCGACACCATAGTGATTCTCGGGATTATAGTTATCTCCGGTAGATGCGCCAAAGAATCCAAAATCCAGTCCGTTCTCCGTTCGTCCAGAGAGCTTGGCTGCACCTAATACAGCAGCCTGTGAGCCGATACGTCGTGTATATACGAGAGCCCCTCTTCGTTCGACTTGGAAATTGAAAATAGACACCCCTTCCGTGAAGAATGGTCTCTTTTCGGGAAAAAAGGTCTCAAAAGCTGTCAAGTTCAGTTCAGCGGGATCCGCTTCAACTTGCCCGAAATCCGGGTTAATGGTTGCGTCAAGTGTGATATTGGAGGAGAGTCCAATCTTCAGATCAGCTCCGACATCTCCGGTAAGGGATGAGGTGGAGGCTTCGGAGTCGCGGGTAGCATTCCCGACCGTATAGGGAGTGACCTGAATATTTCGTCGGGGGCGAATTTCGATAATGCCTTCCAGGGTACCGTACTGAGCGACCGTCCCACTCCTGCGTTCAGCCCTTGGGATCAAGACCCAGTCACTCACCTCTCCCAGCCTCGGGATCACACGTCGAAAGTTGATTCCCCAGCGCTGGTTCGGTGTATCCGAAAAGCGAAGCATCGTGAAGGGAATTCGCATTTCTACGACCCATCCCCCAGAAGTGCTGCGCACAGCGCTTCGCCAAACCGCATTCCAGGAAGTTTCAAAGTCAAAGCCCCCACCTCCACCAAACCGTTCGCCGGTGTAAACTCCATCTGCCTGTACTCCCGCCGCATTGACTGCAAAATTGTATGCTGTCTTGCGATCCAGGTAGGAATCAATGGATGCAATGAACCAGTCCGCCTGGTTGAATTCATCCCGGCGACCCAGTGTACGTCGAATTTGTTCAGGTTCCGTATCCTGGAGAACGGCACTGATGAAAATCTCACTCTTTCCATAGAGAACCCGAACCTCGGTTTGCTGGGTAGCAGGATCTCCTTCATTGGGGGAGTATTGGGTGAAGTCCGTAGCGATGGCCGCATTAAGCCACGCCTCCTCGTTGAGCAGGCCATCTATCTGGATATCTTGCGAAACATAGGACGCGGATAGCCTACAATCCTCAGGGCAGTTGGGAGAGAGGACTGCGGAGGCCAGAGTACCTATCAACAAAGTCGATATCACGAGGAACATTGAAAAAAGAGAATCAGGTTAAAACTCTGTCATGCTTACCCTACGTACGTGAAACGTACTTCCCCGCGTTTACGGCCAATTGATCGACCCGATTATTAAGCTTATTGTTCGCGTGGGCTTTAACTTTGATCCATTGGACGCGATGTTTCTGGGTTTCATTCCATAGGGCCTCCCAGAGATCTTGATTCTTGACTGGTTGACGATTTGCAGTCATCCAACCGTTTGAATGCCATTTATGGATCCAGCCATCTGTAAATGCACGTTTAAGATACTGACTATCTGTATGAAGCTTTACGTCGCAACGCTCTTTCAAGGCCTTCAAGGCCTGCAAAGCTGCATTCAGTTCCATGCGATTATTCGTCGTATCCGGTGAACCTCCTGAAAGAACACGTTCTCTCTTTTTGTACCGAAGGATGGCGGCCCAGCCGCCTGGCCCGGGATTACCCCGACAACTCCCATCTGTATAGATCGTTACCTTTTTCATCCCCTGCGTCTCAATGCGATTTATAGATCAAGTTACTGTTTATGTACGAAGTGGTCATGGAGGTGCCGGAAGCGTAGCATTCCGGCGTGAAAAATATGTCCCAAAGGGTGGTCCGGCAGGAGGAAATGGCGGACAAGGCGGTTCTGTAATTCTTCAGGCAGACAAACACTTGTATACGCTTCTGGATTTGCGATACAATCCACACCAGCGTGCGCCCCGGGGCGAAGGGGGGCAGGGGAATAACCGTGCAGGTAAAGACGGTCGGGATTTGGTTTTGCGCGTTCCCTGTGGCACGATTGCCCGGGTATCGGACAGCGGAGACCTCCTCGGTGAAGTAGTACAGCATGGCAATCAGCTTGTACTCGCGAAAGGCGGGCGGGGTGGCAAGGGGAATACGTTCTTTAAATCTGCTACGCGACAGGTTCCCCGTTATGCTCAGCCTGGAGAGTCGGGTGAGGAAAAAACGATCCTGCTGGAGTTGAAAATGCTGGCAGATGTCGGCTTGGTCGGATTTCCGAATGCGGGCAAAAGCACGCTGGTTGCCTCCGTTTCTGCTGCACGCCCCAAAATTGCTGATTACCCGTTTACCACACTTACTCCAAGCCCTGGTGTCGTCCGCGTAGATGAATATGAGTCATTTGTTATTGCCGATATTCCCGGCATTATTGAGGGGGCAAGTAAGGGGAAAGGATTGGGGCTGCGCTTCCTCAGGCACATTGAGCGCAATGCAGTGCTGCTATTTTTAATCCCGGTGATCTCTGACGATATTGTTTCTGAATTTGAGAGTCTCATGCAGGAATTGCACAACTATGATCCAAAACTCTCTCAGAAGCGCCGATTTATTGCGCTGTCGAAAGCAGATTTACTTCCCAAAGAAGAGCGTGCACATTATCTTGATCAGGCTCGCCGCCGGTTTGGTTCACAAGAGAATGTATTTCTGATCAGTGCAGTAGCCGACTTTGGATTGGACACATTAAAACGGGAATTGTGGGAATGTATTCAAGAGGAGCAACTCCAGGGTGAATCATGAAGAAACAAAATGTCATGGTTGCAGAAACGGAGCAGCGTCTGGATGTGGCCTTGGCATGCATGCCCGATATTGGGTCCCGGAATCAGGCACAGAAAGTCATTCGTGCTGGCCATGTGACGGTGGATGAAAAAGTTGTGTTGCGCCCATCTCATTCTGTAACCCCGGGCCGCACTATTCGGTGGACCTCGCCCACCGTGGAGCCACTGCACCTTCTTCCCCAGGCATTGCCGATGGATATCGTCCACGAGGATGAAAGCCTATTGGTGATCAATAAACCTGCGCGGATGCCGGTTCATCCTGGGGCAGGAAGACCAACAGGAACCCTAGTGAATGCATTATTGCATCATGTGAGCGGAGATTTACCACATGCGCCGGATGAGCCCTTTCGCCCAGGGATTGTGCACCGGCTGGATATGGATACGACAGGGCTTTTGGTTGTTGCCAAAAACGATGCAGCGCACCGTGCGTTACAGTCCCAATTCGAAGCCCGGTCTGTTGATAGACAGTATGTTGGAATCGTTTGGGGGGTTCCAGATCCCCGATCCGGGACCATAGACGCTCCAATTGGCAGATCTACACGTAACCGAACTTTAATGGCAGTACATCCAGATGGTCGTCATGCAACCACATGCTATGAAACGCATGAAATTCTGGGTCCATCCGCTCTGGTATGGTTCAAGCTTGAGACGGGCCGAACCCATCAAATCAGGGTGCATTTGAATCATATAGGACATCCACTTATCGGAGATGCAGCATATGGAGGAACAACCATCAAGTATGGCCCCGTTACGAGAAATCGCCGGGCGTTTTATGCGAATATTTTTGATGTCCTGGATCGGCAGGCGTTGCATGCCCGGTCGCTGGGATTCTGTCACCCCGATTCCGGGAGCAGGATGGAATTTATGGCAGATCTGCCGGAGGATATGATCTGGACCATAGAACAGTTGCGCAAAGATACCACCTATTTCCGCGGTTGATAAACCAATAATCCGGTGAAAAATACTTTTCAGACTATAGAGGGAACGAACGATCTGTTGCCTGGCGCTCAAAGGGCGCTGGTGCGCACGGAGGCATGGCATCATGTAGAGCGTATGATTCATGAGGTCATGCGCCGGTATGGATTTTCGGAAATCCGAACTCCTGTTCTGGAGCATACTGGACTCGTCGCGCGAGGCATTGGGCAACTCACTGACATTGTGTCCAAGGAGATGTTTACGTTTGAGCGCGGGGATACCAGTTACGTGCTGCGACCAGAGCTGACCGCTCCCATTATGCGATCCTATTTACAGCATCATTTGGAACAGCAGCCGGGGGTGCAGCGATTGTACTATCTTGGCGCCTGCTTTCGAGCCGAGCGCCCACAGAAGGGACGCTACAGACAGTTTCATCAATTTGGAGCAGAAATCATTGGGACCGAAGATCCAAGGGCAGATGCAGACATCATTGCAGTGATGATGGAGGTTTATCAGGCACTGGGACTTTCAGAGACTAGGCTTCGTATCAATACACTTGGAAATGCGGAGACCCGGCCAAAATATCGCGAGGCATTAATCAATTATCTTGAACCACACCGGGAAAATCTGACCGGCATCAGTCAGGAACGTCTCTCTCGTAATCCACTTCGGATCCTGGACACAAAAGTCGAGGCAGAACGCAAGATTCTTGAACAGGCCCCCTGTTTACATGATTATCTTGATGAAGAGAGCCGGGTATGCTATGAAGCCCTGAAGCGGCTTCTTGAGTTGGTGGCGATTCCGTACGTAGAGGATCCCATGCTCGTTCGTGGGCTGGATTACTATACCCGGACGGCCTTTGAGCTTGAGCATGACGGCATCGGAGCACAGAGTGCACTGGCCGGCGGGGGACGCTATGACCTCTTGGCCCCTGCAATCGGGGCGAAGAAGCCTATCCCTGCAGTTGGTTTTGCAGCGGGCATAGAGCGCCTCATTCTTGCCATGGAAGGATCGGAATTGCCGCTGCCGGAGGCGGATCCATTTGATGTGTGGATGATCGCATTGGGGGATGCAGCGGGTGAAAAAGCATTTACATTTGTACAATCCCTTCGGAGGGCAGGACTTCGGGTAGGATTGGAGTTGACAAGCCGCTCAATGAAGGCACAAATGCGCCTCGCAAATCGTGCGAACGCAAATTGGGTTGTTATTTTGGCCGAGAAGGAGATGGAAACCGAAAAAGCAACGGTCAAGAACATGGTCACCGGTGAACAAACTGCCGTCGACTTTGCCAAAGTAGCACAAAATCTGACCAAAAAACTCAAATAATTATGTATCCACGTCTCCTCGAGATTCCAATCCCTATTGAATTTTTGGGCATGGATTCGATTACCATCTATTCATTTGGTGCAATGATGGCCATCGGGTTCCTGGTGGCTGCCTGGCTTATGCGACATGAGCTTGAACGGTTGTATCAAAAGGGAAAGCTTCAAGCTGTACAGATCCCTGCAAAGAAAGGGCATAGACAAAAGCAAAATGTCAGTACAAGTCCGGCATCGCTGGTGGGCTCTATCACCGTGATTGCTGTCATCGGAGGTATTATCGGGGCCAAGATTTTTCACATTCTGGAAAACTGGGGAGACTTTATGGTCGATCCCGGTGGAATGATTTTTTCGCAGGGCGGGCTCACCTTTTATGGGGGATTGATTGTTGCCGCAATCGGAATTATCTGGTATGTTCGCAAGCACGGCGTTCACTTGCCTCTTTTTATTGATGCCACATTGCCAACGGTCATGTTGGCGTATGGGATTGGGCGGGTTGGATGCCATCTCGCGGGGGATGGAGATTGGGGGATTGCTTCAAATCCAGACGCGCAACCGGGATTTATACCGGATTGGCTTTGGGGAGAGACCTACCCGAATAATATTCTTGGCCGTACACTGCCCGAATCTGGTGTTTATCCAACATCCCTCTACGAGTTTTTGATGGCGACAGTATTGTTTGCGGTGCTGTGGAGTTTACGAAATCATCCATTCCGGGCAGGTTGGCTGGCATCGTTGACCGTACTATTTTTCGGGATTGAACGTCTTTTGATTGAGCAGATCCGGGTCAACAATGTGTTTGAATTTATCGGTCTTGAGGTCACACAGGCGGAAGTGATCTCGGTGGTCATGATTCTCACAGGGATCGCAGGGTTAGCATTTACAACCCGGAAAAAGTAGCATGACCGAGACCATTGCAGTGCAGTCGCTCGGGGGCTGGCTCAAAGAAGCAGACCGCTGCGTGAGCACATGGGAAGCACGTTGGGGCCCCTATGAGCCGCATCCATCTCTGCGTGTCGGTCATGAGGCCCTGAGTGCCTCGTATGAAGCCTACGTGAATCGGCTCACGGGGAATTATCCCTTCTTTCATCCCCGTTATGCGGGGCAGATGCTCAAGCCGCCGCATCCAGTTGCGATTCTGGGATATCTGACGGCAATGCGCATCAATCCGAACAACCATGCGCTGGATGGAGGGCCGCCAACGGCGGCAATGGAAAAAGAGGTTGTAATCGAACTGGCTAGGATGTTTGATTTCCCTAAAAATGCGTTGGGACATCTGACCAGTAGTGGAACGATTGCCAACCTAGAGGCACTCTTTGTGAGCCGGGAGCAGCACCCAGACAAAATAATTGCGGTCAGTCAGGAAGGTCATTATACGCATGCCCGCATGGGTCATGTGCTGGGGGTATCGGTAGAGAATATTGCTGCCGATACAAACGGCCGAATGGACTTGGAGGCACTTGAAGACGCTCTTCGGTCTCAGAAGGTCGGGACGGTTGTTCTGACTGCTGGCACGACCGGCCTGGGAATGGTGGATCCGATTGCGGAAGCGATTCCTCTGTGTCGGCAATATGGCGTGCGAGTGCATGTGGATGCAGCATATGGAGGGTTCTTCAGACTGTTGCGCGGGAGCGAGATATTGGATCCTGTGGTTGCCAGAAATCTTGATGCAATCAAAGACGCGGATTCAGTTGTTTTAGATCCCCATAAGCACGGACTTCAGCCGTATGGCTGTGGTTGTATTCTCTATCGTGACCCAGGGATGGCAAAGCACTATTTGCATGATTCTCCCTACACTTATTTTACGAGTGAGGATCTGCATCTGGGTGAAATCAGTCTGGAGTGCTCACGTGCCGGTGCGGCAGCGGGAGCATTGTGGCTGACCTTGCAGCTGTTGCCATTGTCTGCGGATGAGGGGCTGGGCCCTGTGCTCTCTGCCTGCTTGGAGGCAGCACAGCGCTGGCATGTCGCACTGGAGGATACTCCGCTTAGAAGCTGGGGGAAGCCGGATTTGGATATCGCGTGTTATTACCCCGAGGCAACACCAAATTCTGCCAGCGGTATTGACCGAGCTTCTCAGGCACTTTTTGAAAATTCAATGGCTTCCACGACGAATCCGGTGTTTCTGAGCGTTCTTCGTGTACGGTCGGCAGATTTACGTACCCGCATGCCTGATGTGGAGATGGATCAGGAGAGTGTTCGAATTCTGAGAAGTGTTCTGATGCGTCCTGAGCAGGTGAATTTTGCAGAGTCGCTGGTGGATTGCCTGGTGGGTTTTGTACAGTCCCATGTCCACTGACCCTCCACTCGTTATTGCCGGACGCAATGCGGTTCGGGAGGCATTGGAGCGCAGCCCCGAATCACTGGAGAAGGTATGTCTTCAACAGGATGCTCGTGGTTTGAATCAAATTCGAAGCCTTGCATCCAGAGCAGGGATTCCGGTTCAAATGTTGCCAAAGGATGGACTACGGCGTTTGGCGGATGGAATGACGCATCAGGGAGCGGTAGCGCTGCGGGCTGCGTTTGCCTACGCGGATTATTCGGTCATGTTAAAGGCGATTGCGGCGGACCTTGATACGGTACAGACGCAGCGCCCGCGGTTATTGCTATTGGATGGGATTCAGGATCCCCGGAATTTTGGTGCCATCGTCCGTTCAGCTGCGGCATTTGGTGTTCAGGGGCTCATTGTATGCGCTCATCACATGGCTCCAGTCAATGCGGCGATGGTCAAAGCTAGTAGCGGCACTGCGGTGCGGATGCCGATTGCCCGCGTTGGTCGACTCGCAGATGTCATTCCCGAGCTAAAAGAGCGGGGTTATTTTGTGTATGGTACAGCGGCGCACGGAGCGCATTCGATCTGGGAGATGAACTGGAACTGTCCTGTCGCGCTAGTGATCGGCAGTGAGGGGCGGGGATTATTCCCGGATACGGAACGTATCTGTGACTGTCTGGTCTCGATTCCAATGAGTGAAGATGTCGAATCACTGAATGCGTCCGTCGCGACCGGCGTCCTTTTAGCGTTGGCTTTTCAGCCAGGTTATGATCGCTCACTGTAGTGGCGATCTGTTGTTGCAACCAAGCGGCATGGCGTGGCGGCGGTCAGATTGAACTGGCCGCAACTTGGAAAGTAGCAGTTATTGTCATGTTGAGAAGTTCGAATCGCATACGTGGTGGATCTTCTATTTCTTCAGTCAGGACTTTCTTCGCCCCGTCTGTGGTTAGGTACCTAAGACCCCTTTGGAGGTAATATCAGAATGAGTTCTACAGCAATCACCAGTGGGATTAGATCCGGTGTCTATCACCGTAGGCTTACTCGTACATTACCAAGTCTGCAGCAGGGTGTTTTAGATAGTGTTCGCCCCAAACTGCATAGCAACTCCTCATTCACCCCAATCGGTGCAGTGACGAGATTATTCCATTTTATTTTACGAGATTCGTTACAAGGGGCAAGGGTTATAATTGCAGGATATAGTTCGTTAAAGTATATTTAGTCATATTTATCTCTTGTAATTGTGGGAAAATTGGTTCAAATATCTATAGCCCCAAGTAGTTCAGGATTTGGAGAGCTGAAAATACAAGATGCTATGCGGCAGGTGGGGGATTTCTTTGGATTGTTGTCTGACAATAATAACCGGCATGTGCAATGGATTCTTGAAAGCGTTAGTTTTAATTCTCCTTTAGTGATAAAAGGGAAGCCTATAAATACCCAAACAGGTCAGCCGGATCAAGAAGTTACCGGCCCTATCATAAGGGAGGTTGCTTCAGTATTTTCGTGTGTTTCTCTCAGGCAATCTCCTTCGATCAATCTCTCCAGCCAAAAATCCGAGATGTTCAAGCAGCTTTTGCAAAGGAACACTAACGGTATTGACAAAACCAAATATGAGTTTGGTTCGGAGATTGAGCCTGTGACTATTGATCCTAGTTTAGCTGAGTTCGGCCTTACTCTATTAGATCAACCAAGTGGGTTGGATGACCTACTCGCGACTTTTCCAGTCCAGGGATATGGTTCAATTACAGGTTTACTTGTTCAGTTAGGGACATACTATAATAAGCCTGCCATTTATGTCAAAGATTTCATTTCTGGAAAGGATATTTGGTGTCAAGTAGATCAACTCACACTTGATGAGCTAAAGGAAAAAATACGTGCCAAAGATGTTTGGGAGCGCCGAAATGTTCGAGTAGAGGGGATGCTGGATTATGATGAGACCGGGAAACTCACTCATATAACAGACGGTCGAGTTTCTTACTTGACTCGTAAAGAAGTATCTCTTGATAAATTGTACGATCCTGATTTTGCCGAGGGACTTCCATCCGAGAAGTATCTGAAGAGTTTGAGAGAGGATTAAGTTGGCTCGTATACCAAAATACTATTGGGACGCATGTGTTTGGATTGAGTTGATTTCTCGGTCAAGCAATAATAGATTCAAAAGGTGTGAACATGTGATTTCAGAAGTTCAGCAGGATCGTGCAGAATTGTGGACATCGGCCTTTACCTTGGCGGAAGTTTACAAACGCAAGTGTAACGGTAATTATGTATCATTACTCGAAGACCGAGATGATGAGTTTG
The DNA here is from genome assembly GCA_965116685.1 of Rhodothermales bacterium. Lineage (GTDB taxonomy): Bacteria > Bacteroidota > Rhodothermia > Rhodothermales > Bin80 > Bin80. The sequence continues at coordinate 3,042,722 of OZ220707.1, forward strand.
AATCATTTTTTAAATCCGGCATAGTAAAACCTATTCTAGTGAATGTTCAGGTGGCAAAAGTATCAAGACGACTTTGCAGAAAATATCAATGTTTGCGAAAGCCGCAAGATGCAATTCATGTCGCGTCTTGCATTATCGGCAACATGGATGAATTGCACACTTTTGACGCTAAGGACTTGATCAAATTGGATGGCAAGATTACTGTTCAGAATGGAAATACATTAAAGATTTCGCATCCACCTTTCCCTTCGCAGGGGGAATTATTCGACGGCGAATCATCTCCTTAAATACGGAAGGTCTCCTATAGGATATTCTTCCAGGATATATCCTATCTTTCATCAGATCATGAAGTTTCGGGAGGGTTCGAGTGGAATAGGTTCAAGACTCCTGAGAAATTAGAGATTGAAAAGAGGCACTAACTTTTGGGGTTAGCCCTCTGATCTCCCAATTAGAGTATACTTCGAGAATCTTTCAATGGACGGAAAAGGGACTTTACCGAGATACGAAAAACGTTCATCTCTGAAAAGCGCGAAGAGAAGCCCCTTAGTTTGTAGGCGCCGTGGTGTGAACACGGAGAGCAACGCGGCCACCGCGGGGCCGGTCTATGCAAGAAGGCATGGAAGAGACGCTTACATTCTATAGACTGGGAGCACCCAAAGAGCTTCGTAACGTTTCAGGACAACAAATGTCATTGTGGGCTTTAACAGTCAACTGGCGCGCTCCATACTTAATGCATCTCGGTGGTATACCTCAAATCAACTGCTTCGCTGGTTCGCAGCCGTGTCCAGCGAAACCGAAATGAAATTCAACCCGATTCGCATGTCCAGCGGCAATTAAAAGTTTCACTTTAGCTTCGCTGGGACAGATAGAGTTTTCGTACGTGAACGCGTGAAATATTTTCGATTTAGTCTCTGTGCAATGATCATGGACCAGTGGGCACAACATTTAGACAAGTTGGGAAGAAAAGGCAAGACGTGAATCAAAGCTGCTGTGAAGGTGGAAGCGAGCGTGCCGACAGTGCGCAAACATCTTCGTTCGGGACAGCTTCCAAGCGAGAATATCATCGTAAGCATCGAACGAGTGCAGACACATTTGAACAGGTCTGGGAAGAAGTCGTGGAGTATTTGCAGCGAATCCAGGGCTTGAAGTGAATGCCTGTTTGTACACTTGTAGCGCAAGTATCCCGGTCAGTTTAAGCTTGGACAGTTGCGAACCTCGCAACATCGTGTGAAGGTATGGAGGGCCTAAGAAGGCCCCCGAAAGAAATATATTTCGAACAGACGCATGCGCCCGGGGATTGGGCCCAGTCCAATTTTACCTGCATGAACGATCTGGGCATAAAGATCCAAGTGTACCCTTCCCCCATTTGTTGCATCACTTTGTACTGGCTTATTCCAATTGGGAATCCGGCAGGATCTGCCAGTCTGAGAGTTTTGAGGTATTCAGTGTAGGACTACAAAAGATGCTATCGTGCTGGGCGACGTCCCCCGTCTGCATCGAACAGATTCCATGAGTTGTGCGGTACGGAATCATCAAGGCGACGAAGCGGACAACTTTACGGAAGACTACAAAGCACTGACGCGCCATTACCTCATGCGGATGCGCCACATGCAGCTCAGGAGACCGCATGAAAATGGGAAATTGAGCAGTGTCGACATCGACTCAAGCGTGCTGTTGAGAACCAGTTGTGTTTGCGCAAGCGTCACGACTTTGACAGTGAGTAGAACTACACAGCATTTTGAGAAACTGTTTGTAGTAGGTTTGAACACCGTGCGCACAGACATTACGCGCATGAATGCTTCCAGTAGCATGCGGTCAATGTTGAAGGCTCCTGTCGAGAGACCCGAATTCGAAATCGCATCCTCGTGACATCCGTTTCGGACTCAAACCTTCGAACAGACTGATTTACTTGCGGTATAACCGTTGTTAGAATTCATGTGGAATATATATGTGGAATATGACGTATGCCTCTGCATCAGCGGCAAACTCTGCAGAGGTGTTTAACGACAATTCGTTTGAAAAAGAAAGTTCCACACACACCTCTGCCATGCAACAAAACGTGTGAAATTTTGAGGGCGCACACTGCCAAAAAAACCGCTGATCATGTAGATTTGTATTGGGGATCCATATTTGTGTGATGCTTTGGCTTGCCTGGATGCGGATTAACAGGACGGAAGAAAAGGGCGTCTGTTCAGCTGCCAAACTCGTTTGTGAGCGTCCCTACAGTGGGCGCTAATGTCTAATGGGGCATAAAGGCCGGGCTACTAACCTAAAATTCGAGCTTCCATCGTGGAGCTAAATTGTCGTTGGAGTATATCCCGGCTACCCAGATCCGCGAGCAACCGTTACAAGACACAATGGTGTTCCCCATGTCTACGCGGTCACTGCGGATGCAGGTGGTGAATAAAAAGCTTTTGAATTGTAGGCTACATCTTTTTTCCAGATGGTCCAGAGCACCTTGAGTACTTTGCGCTGGGTATTGAGCCGTGCGTGCACCGGGTCCCCGGTGCGGCGCAGGGAGGCATCATAGAACAAGGATACCTCATTCGGCTCTCTCGTTCGCAAGGCGGATGTCCAACACTGATGGCTGATGGCTTTCAGGATCCCCGCTCCCGAACGATCCAGGCGTTTGTACGCCAATGGCTTGCCTGCACTGCTGCGTTGACGAACCCCCAGCCCGCAATATCGCCACAACTTGTGCTTGCTTGCAAACCGGTGCGGAGTCTGAATAAAGGCACTGAATACATGTGAGCCTACTACACCGATGCCAGGCATACATTGGAATTGGGCGATTTCCGGATAACGCTTGCCCTGCTCCATCATGGAGGTACGTGCTTTTTTCTGTAGAACATCCATTGCGTCCAAATGCTCGTACAAGTTCTTCATCATTGAGCGCCGGGCGTTCGTTGGCAATTGCTTCAGATACGAGACACGGTGCATTTTCGAGAATACCTGGGTCCCAACTACATGGGTCAATCCCGCCTGATGGTATTTGGATTTGATTTGGGACTTTAAACTGGCGCGATCCCGCGTAAAACGCAAATACTGTTGCACCCCAATCTTAAAGTCTACACGGTGATCCTCGTCCGAGTGAAACACTTCGACCAATTCCCCCAGTCGAAGTAGCCGACACAGATCCGCGGCATCTCTACGATCATCCTTGTTTCCACGACTGATGAGGGTATTGTGGCGCGGGTCACAAACGATCAATTGGGTTACATACGGACGCAGCGCTGAAGCAATCCAGCTGGCCAGCGAAGATTCCTCCAAGACCAAATACTTGAATTGCGCAGGAAGATCCATGACGTGACGGATCAGCGCTGACTCTGAAGTCGAAAAGGTCTTGGTCGACACGATATGCCCTGATGTGGACATGGCCGCCAGAACACAGATGCGAGTGTGGGCATCCAGCCCCAGGTAAAGAGATTTGTGCATGAGAATGAAGATCTAATGAATGAGAAACGACGCGGCAAGATAGCGCCCAGCTTTTTCATCAGACCTAAAATTTACTTCAACGACAATTAAAAGTTTCCTAAAAGTTTCCTTTCAGTTCTATTGGAGGCGGGCGCGCAACGAAGCGGAGCAGCGAGCTGCGGAGCGAAGTTGCGCGCGATAAATCCCACGAGTTTCGTCTGCGCCCGGACTGACAAATTGTCAGTTCTAGGTGGACACGAACCAGGTGCGATGGAGGTGAATTTATGTTCGAGAGATTCATCAATTGTACATTCAGGAGGTCTCGGTTTCTGGAGAATTCGCCTTCTGCCGCTGTTGCGCCGCTTCAAGTCGATAGCTCGGCAGGTTGAGTTCGAGGATCACACTGTGATGCACAAACCGGTCCACGGCCGCCGTTGTGACCGTGGGGTCCTGGAAGATCTTCTCCCACTGGGAGAAGGCCAAGTGACTGGTAATCAACAGGCTTCCGCGTTCGTAGCGCTCCGCCAGTACGTGAAAAAACAGGTCCATCTCCTGGCGACTGTGCTGCATATAGCCCAACCCGTCCACGATGAGGGCTTCGTAGCGCAGGAGCTGTTTCATGAACTCTGACAGGCGCTGCTCACGCTTGGACTGGACCAATTCCTCCACCAGCGTACTGCATCCATAAAAGCGTACGCGCCGACCTTGAAGCACGAGCGCATGCCCCAGCGCACAGACCAGATGCGTCTTTCCACTGCCCGGCGGACCCACGGCCAACACGTTTTCGCTTCGATCCAGGAACCCGCCTTCCAGCAGCATACTAAACTGATGATTGATCTTCAGAGGCAATCGGGTTCGGTCAAACAGGTCCAGGGTCTTTTCCAGAGGTAAGCCGGAGTTACGAAGCCCGCGTTGAATGCGATTGTGGGTCCGCACTTGCTGTTCCCGTTCCACGAGTGACAATAAAAAGCGCTCAAAGCTCAACGATTCCTGCCGCGCGAGCTGGGCCGCATCCTGAAAAGAATTCCGAATGCCCGGCATCCGGAGTTCTTTCAGTCCAGTCCACAAGGCATGCTCCAGTTCTTGGGTCGTTTGCGTCTTCATTGCACACCTCCCACCGCCGCAGGTTGATCCAGCAACTGGTCATATACGGCCACCTTCACAATGGATGAGGCAGGAGTCGGGGCATCTAACCACGCCTGCACCTGCGCCGTGGTCAGGGGCTTCTTGTCATTCAGCAGCCGGTCCAGGGCATGGGTCACCCCGGATTCGCTCTCGGTTGCAGCCAGAACCAAAATGGCCAGATAGGCCCGGTCGGCCCGGATCGAAGCCGTATGCGTGCGTCGGAGTGCGTCATACGCCCTGCGAAATGTTGAATTGGGGAATAACTCGGCACGATAGCGATAATCTGCAAAGGCCCCGGGCTTACGGACCAGGCTATGCACAATATGACGATAGTCAATCTGAGTCTCGCCTTCTCCGTGCAGACGCGGCATCCACACCATCTGTTTTTGGGCGTACCACACCTCAATCCATTCACCATACACGCGGACTTCAACCTGAACCCCAATCAGTCGACTTGGGACCGAATACCGGTTCTTCTGTACACGAATCGTGCTGCCGTTGGAGACCCGTACCGTCGCGCGCCGATGGAACCTCAAAGGTCGAAAAGGCAATGCACGCAAGTGCGCCTGTTCTTCTTTGAAACGTGCCTGCCGGGACGCATTCAACTGCTGAAACAGTGTATCCAAAAATGCGCTATAGTCCTTCCGACTGGCAAAATTGCGACTCCCACGCAGAATCAGCTGATTCTCCAGCGCGCGCTTGAATCGATGATGCCGCTGTTCAATCTTGCCATTCTCATGCGGACTCCGCGGCTGCGTATGCCGGATCTCTATACCGTAATGACGCGCCAGCGCTTCATAGTGCTGCGTGAAACTGCCCCGTTCGGCGCCTCGGTGGTTGCGGACCGCACAACTCATGGAGTCCGTCTGGTGTAGCCGCGGGACTCCACCCAGTTGCGAGAACGCCTTCTGCAGTCCTGCACTGAGCGCTTCAAAACTCTCGGACCGGCAGATCATGCCGGATTCCCAATTGGAATACGCCAGCACAAAGTGATACAGCAAATGGGGAAAGGGTTCGCCCTGGATCGTCACGCCCAGATGGTTCATCCACGTGAAATCGGACTGGGCCCGATCCCCAGGTGCATACACCTGCTCGAAATAGACTTCTTTCGGGGGGCCTTCCTGCGCCCTCCATACCTTCACACGACGTTGCAGGGTGCGCAACTGTCCCGGCTTGAACTGACCGGGGTACGTGCGTTGCAAATGGGTAAACAGAGCGTTCACCTCAAGCCCCGGGTTCGCCTGCAAGTATCCCACGACTTCGTCCCAAACCTGGGCAAATGCATCCGTACGCGTTCGATGCGTACGACGATAATCTCGCTCGCTCGGAAGCTTCTGCGAACGAAGATATTTGCGCGCCGTCGGCGCGCTCATGCCCGCCTTTGCAGCGGATGTTTTGACTGACATGTTGTCTTCTTGTACCAATTTTCTTAAAAATTTTGCTTGCTGATCTGTAATCATCGCCAGAGACTGAATGGAAAATAATTCGCACGTTCACGCACGAAAACTCCATTCGTCCCAACGAAACTGAAAGGAAACTTTTAATTGTCGCCGGTGAAACTTTTAATTGTCGTTGGACAAGAGGTGACGATGACTATTCTGCAAGAAATCCTCAACTGGTCCAAGGATGAGACACGACCGATCTGGCAGCGCGACGCATTACGGCGTCTCGTCATCGGAGGAGAGCTTTCGGGCAAGGATCTCTCGTGTCTCGCCGAGATCTGCAAATCTGGACATGGCCTCGCTGAACCGCAGGAGGTTGCTCCGCTTGCCCGCGAGCATGTCGCCGATGCAGGGGAATCAAACACATCAGTGTCGCTTCACTCATTGTTCCACTATCGGGGAGTAAACGCCCTTGCGGAGAACCAGACCCTTAAGTTCTCCCCACGGCTCACCGCCGTCTACGGAGACAATGCCGCGGGGAAGACAGGGTATATCCGGATCCTCAAAAGGGCATGCCGGTCTCGTGGGCAGGAGGATATCCTCGGTAATGTCGTTTCGGGCACAGCGCCGCCATCGCCTGTTGTAGCAATCAAGTACACGCTCGGTTCCGATGTGGAACTAAGAGAATGGGCAGGGCAGCCCGGCGACGAATCCATCTCGCGCGTGAGTGTTTTCGATGCCCGCGCTGCTGCCTTCTACCTGACGGAAAAGACCGATGTCGCCTTCCGCCCATTCGGTCTTGATCTCTTCGACAAGCTAGTGCGGGCATGCAACGCAATTCACAGACAGTTGGAGGATGAACAGCGTTCGCTTGCCTCCAACGATCTCGCCCCCCTTCAAACACAAATCCCTGAAGGTACAGCCGTCGCGAGATTGCTCACCAACGTCAATGTCCTCACTACGCCGGAGATGGTACGGGAATTGTCCAGTCTGTCATCAGACGAGAATTCACGGCTTGACTTCCTCGAAAGGGCCCTTCCTGACAGCAAGGCGAACGATCCAGAGAAGCTCTGGCGGGAACTAAATGCTCGCGCCCAGCGAGTTGAAGGGTTGGCCGAACACGCGCGCTCAATTGAGGCTTCGCTCTCCCCGGCATCCGTCAACACCGTATTTGCTCTCCGTAATGCACATCGCCGGAAATTTGATGAAGCTGAGAGATTTCGGAACGTCGCATTTCCGACAAACGTACTGCCAGGTACCGGAAGGCAGTTGTGGTCTTCTCTTTGGGAGGCGGCTCGAAAGTTCTCCGAGGATCTTGCCTATTCGGAGGAACCGTTCCCATTCGTTGAGGACGGAGCCCGATGTGTGCTCTGCCAGCAAGAGATCGACGATGACGCTCGTCCCCGCCTTCAAGCGTTTGAGAGGTTCGTAGTATCAACTGCGGAACGTGAACTCAAAGCGGCCCAAGATACCCTTGACGAGCATCTGCAAACCTTAACTGACCTTGAAGTTTTCCCTCACTCAGCTGAGGAAACACTTGCCGAGATTCGAATTGAGCATGAGTCACTTTCGCAAGACATTGCATCGGTGCTCACCTCCGCCGAGAATCGCCGCACGGCCATTCTGCTTACCTTGCGAGAAGACCGTGATCTTTCCGATGATTGCAAGGAACTCATTCCGATTGCAGCCGAGATCGATGGTTTTGCCAAACAACTCGCACAACGTGCGACGACGCTTCGAGATCAGGCCGATCCAGAGGTTCCCAAGCGAATGGAAGAGGAAGCGCAGGAGCTTCGCGGCCGCAAGATACTCGCTCAGCATGAATCGATCGTCCTAGCTGAGATTGAGCGCAAGAGGAAATACGCTGCCTACGAATCCTGCCTTCGGGAAACGAAGACGAACGCCATTACGCGAATGAGCACACAGCTCACTCGGAAGGCTGTTACCGACGAACTCAGGAAAAGCTTTTGTAATGAGCTTGCAAGCCTTCGATTCCAAGATATCGAAGTGGAGTTGGAGGAAGCTGGCGGGGAGAAAGGGGTTCTCTATCATCGGCTAATCCTCAAGCGTGCGCCTCAGCATATTGATCTGCCGAGCGTCGTCAGCGAGGGTGAACAGCGATGCTTGGCCATCGCCTCATTCTTCGCCGAACTCAGCACAGCCGATGATCGCTCAGCTATTGTGTTCGACGATCCCGTTTCGTCGCTCGACTACAAGTGGCGGGAGGGTATTGCTCGGCGCCTAGTCGAAGAGGCAAAGACGCGGCAGGTCATCGTATTCACGCACGACATCGTGTTTCTTCTTCAGATCAAGCAATTTGCCGAGGAAGAGGAAGTTGAGCAGTACGACCAGCATGTCCGCAATCTTCCGGGAGGTGCGGGTGTATGCGCTGACGAACTCCCATGGGTGGCGCTCAAAGTCAAGAGCCGCGTGAGCTATTTGAAGAAACGACTCCAAACCGCTAAGAAGCTGCATCGAGAGGGACATCAGGATGCGTATGAGCGGGACGCGATCGAGATATACGGCTTCCTCCGAGAAGCTTGGGAGCGTGCACTTGAAGAGGTACTTCTTGGCGGCGTTGTCGAACGATTCAGGTCCAGTGTTCAGACTCAACAAGTTGCGTTGTTAAAGGACATCACGTCTGACGACTGCCGCACTATCCAGTCTGCTATGACGAAGTGCTCAAGATGGCTCCGCGGACACGACGAGGCGCCTGCCGCGCGGACTCCCGTACCAGCCCCCTCGGAAATCGAAACAGATATCAAGAAACTTGACAAATTTATCGCAGCAATTCGGCAGCGGCGGCGGTAATAGAACAGTCAACGGTCAATGGTCATACAGTTACAGATGGCTCGCTCGAACGTGTCCACGATAAGACAGCCCAATGGAGTGCAGGCACTCGAACAAATCCACCCCTGTAACGCTTACGGGCAATGCGGGGAAGTATTATCATTGGTTCTACGCGATTCGTATGGAATGATTAATTTGGACTTCGACCAAGTATAGAAGTATCCAACGGAAAAAGATTTCATTGCAGTGATGCAATACAGCTTAGGATTAGGGCACAACTGGCAGGTTGATAAGGTTCTGTTGGATAGGCAGAAGAAGTGGATTGATTTCTACATTTCGCATTCGGGAGAGGGGATCCCCACCATTTATACGAGTAGGAAGCGAGAGTAATTTGCCATGAATTCGGTTTATTTTTCGTGAGTTGGCGTCGTGATTTGCCGACATCTTTTTGGTATAATTCGTTCTCCTTGGCTGTAGGCCTGTCGCCACTGCACTTGTGTGACTGGGATCAAAGTATGTGCCCTCGCGAAGCATAGCACAGGCGGTGCCCAGGAGTCGGTCTGCGACCGAGCGCGCGGCACGACCATGATTATGTCCACGGGACCGCAAGGTATCGTACCCTGCTTTGCTGATTGGATCATGCTGGATCGCCTCTCTGCTCCAATGACAAACGGCATTGACGAGACGCGGTTGGGGGATCGTCGTCGGATCACGCGTAGAGCCTTTCCAGAGCAGCGGGTAATGCTGCACAAACATTGCAACGCAGGATAATCTCGCGCACACAACAAACCGAAAGCTTCCGAGAGCAGTGTAGCTAGTGTCCGCCAGGAAATAGCTAGTTTGGCGTTTTGACTGGAGGGTCAACTGAACATTGGACCTAATTCGGAACTAGCACCAAATATGGCTCCGTTCCATCTCGAAAATTGACGGGCTATGCCGTTATTGGGAAAAAACCCTGACATACTGTCACAGCTAAGTCGCGGCACAACTTTTGAGGTACCCGACATGAATCGTAAATCTATGCAGTAGACGATATGATACCAGCAATACTAAGCCTTGCGGATGAATACGGCGCGGTAGCGAAAAGCCTTGATTCAGACCAATGCATCGTATCAGGCGAGTAAACGTTAGGATCGCGTTGGCGGATGCGCTCCCTAAAAATAGAAATAGATGAGGAGGACTAAAACACGAATTAGTCACAGGACTGACCTTATTATGACATAGCGGACCTGAACCTTCACCACGATAAATGACATCCAGGAAAGCCATCCGAGAGTCTAAGGGGTGGGAAGATAGCCATTCAAACATGGGGATGCGCCCTCACACCAGACCGATTAGATAGCAAAAACTCAAGGCGCGTGCGATTCAAAGCCAATACGACTCGCACTCAATATATTAACTCCTTGATTATCCAAAAACCCTTCAGACCCACACACAATCAAAATGAAGAACAGAATTGCGTTAAACTTCTTTCCACTTGCAAAAAAGCAATTCAGTATTACCCTGTATCGCCTCCCGTTCGTTGAAGGTGGTGAACGACCGGAATACGAGGACGAGAAAGCTGTCCGTAGAACCCTTGATGTGAATGGCATTCGCGATAAATATTGGACGCTATTTCAGAAAGCACCAGGTAGCACTGAGCAAGTATGTCGGCCGTTTGATAATACATATGTTACTACTGGTGCACTGATGCTTGCCTTAATTCAGAGATGTAAGGCAAAATTAGACAATGACTCATTTAGCGTTGTTGGTACGAAGTTTAGACGTAGAGTTGAAATCGTCAGAAATGAATATCTGGAAGGATCACGGGTAATTTCGCTACAGCCTTATTTTCTGCACTCCCTTAAACAATTTGGATTTCTTGCTGGCCTACACTTTCACCCAAAGCCAGAGTACCGTGGAACGCCGCGAGCACTTCAACTTAGTCTCGCACTTGATAAGCATGGGCAGTCAAATCGAAACTATTACGCTGATCGTTACTCGCAACTCGCTGCTTTTGTCGAAAGTTATCACAATAAAATTTCCCCCCTTGATATTCCCGGTGGTGACAAAGTTGAAGTCACGTCACACTTTGTAGAACTTCCCGCCAGATCTCTTGACAGAAAATGTTATGTGGTCGGCTCTGATGTCAAATCCCCCTCGCAGTTTGTGGGCATCAAACAATCTGGCCCACTTCAAGATGCGCCCGAGAATGTGCATCTGTACTTCATCTACAGAAAGCAGGACCACTCCCTGTCTCAAGACCTTTTTCGAGCGCTACGCGGTGACACATTTGCCACTTTCCCTGGGATGCAGAAAATGTTTAACCTTCCAATATCGGGGGATAATGTTAGCGCTGCGGTTATCTCGGATTTTATTCCCACTGAAATTACACGCATACGTGACCGTATCGATACGGACGCTGCCGGCCGACATGTCGTTCCAATAATATTAACCCCTTTCGGTAGAAATGACGATCCAGATGATAATGCAGCATACTGGCGCCTCAAACATGTCTTTCTTGAAAAAGACCTGCCTATTCAAGTTGTGCATACTAAAACCGTGTCTGACAGAAATAAGCTTAAGTGGGCTACTGCGAGTTTAGGTGTTCAGATCTTTGCCAAACTTGGTGGTATCCCGTGGAAAGTGAAGCCGAGATTGGGTAAATGTCTGATCGTAGGAATTGGCCAAAGTCATCAAAGGGTCGGAGAGAATACTAAGAGGTTTTTTGCTTACTCTGTACTCACTGATTCAAGTGGCATCTTCAAGGAAGTTAGGGTCCTTGGGGACGATGTTAATGAACAGAGTTATATCAGTAGCTTCGGCAAAAATTTACGCAAAATTTTCGAAGACTACTCTGATCAATATTCCAACTTCGTGGTTCATTCGACATTCGAAATTCGACGACATGAATTGGACACCATTGCTGAGGTACTCGCCGAAAAAAAGAAGCAATCACAAAGTGGAGAGTTTGTCTCACTGAAATTTAACGATAAGCACCACTTTTTCGGATTTTCTGTACATCACAATAGCCGAGTGCCTTATGAGAGTTCAACGATACGCATTTCCAAGTCCGAGTATCTCGTATGGTTCGAGGGGCTACAAGACAGCCAGAAACCTCTTAGCAAGGTGATAGGCAATCCCCTGCACGTGAAATTCACCTATCCACGTGAGGAACTCTCCAAGGAGCAACAAAAAGCACATCTCCAGGATGCCATTAATCTTTCTGGCGCGAACTGGCGTGGATTCAATGCAAAATCTCTACCGGTATCGGTTTATTATGCTCAACTGATTGCGAAATATCTCAAAGAGTTCGACCGTCACCAACTCCCACCTCTCAATGTCAAAACCATTAAGCCGTGGTTCTTATAATGGCCGACACAATTTTTAAGAACAACGAAATCATCGTGCTGCTGGGCGCTGGTGCCAGCGTAGAGGCTGGTATTCCCGACTCCCAGGCAATGGTGCAGAAGATTCAAGACAAAATCTCTGGTACAGATAAAAATTGGGCTCGTTATAAGGATTTGTATCGGTACATTCGAAGCTCCGTATTCTATGCGGATGGATTGGATGGTATCATCGATGATGCCGTTCCTTTCAACATAGAACGCCTTGTGAATGTCTTGGATGAACTTATAAAGAAAGAACGTCATACGTTGTATCCGTTCGTAGGTGCTTGGAATCCCAAGCTATTGGAAGTGGCCGGTGAAGGGTTTGATCACGTTCGTAAATTCCGAGGCAAAATATTGGACATCCTTCGAAAAAAATGGTTAGCCCTAACTAGGGAAGAAGAAGCTTCTTACTACTCTGGTTTGCTAGATTTTCAACGTGAGTATCAGTATCCTCTTCGTGTATTCTCACTGAATTATGATTTGTGTGTTGAGAAAACGTGCCGTATGCAGCAGGCCTCGGTCCAAAGAGGCTTCGACAATAGGGTATGGGATTGGAGATTGTTCGATGAGACAACTGAAGATCATTCATCTTTGCTACTTTATAAGTTGCATGGATCAGTTGATTGGTTCTTTGCTGAGGATAGTAAGGTAACATACTCTGATACTCCGTCAAGTATCCAAGACGATGAAATTGCTCTCATCTTCGGAACTGCATACAAATTGCAATATATTGATCCGTTCTTGTTTTATGTATACGAACTGAGGAGATGGAGCTTAGATTCTGCTCGTGCAATTATCTGCATCGGTTACGGTTTCAATGACGATCATATAAATGGAATCTTAGCGCAGTCCCTACGCCAGGATGAGGGTCGAAGACTGTGGGCTGTGATAGGACCACAGGAAAATGAAACGAGACGAGCCCGTGAGGAACAACGCATCAAAAAATTATTTGACCCGAACCAAGACCATGTCAAGGTGCTAGACTGTGGTGCAAAGGAGTTTTTGCACAAAAAATTCACCATTGAATTTCTTTCGGAGTCCTTTCCTCCTGAGGCGGACTTGTTTTCACAAATGCCAGATGAATGACATACGATCACCGGGAAGGGCTTTCGTTCTTTGCCGTGAGTCAATTCGTTTTTGGGTTCTTTCGGGATATAGATCAAGCCCCTAAGGGCTGGCGAAAAAATAAATTAGCCTATCAATTTTCAAGATGGTACAACTAATCGGTTGCTGATCTGCGGTTTAATCATGTAGTTCCATCGCGGTAAGGACTCATTGTACTCCAGATTAAGTTGGTTCATTTTATCTTCGCTGATTTTGATTCCTCGTTCATATTCGCGTTCTACCAATTCTGCGTTGACGGTCAGTCCTGTCTGTGTCGTTGTAGTATTGAGACAATTGAGCATCGTATCAAAAGATTCAAGAGGGATCCCTGCCCAGTTTTTGGATACTTCACTGAAGAGGCGGTGTTCGATTGGATTCCATTTGGAGGCCCCACTGGGATAATGTGCAACGGTGACGGTGAGATTAAATGGATTTGCGAGTTTATGCTGCAGGAAGTATTTCCATGCACGCGGATGGCACCCATTGCTTCCTCCACTATCGGCCAGGATTAAAAATTCGTTCGCATCTGGATAGAGGTAGCGACCGAATTCCTTCCACCAAGTCGCTGTACAGTCTACCGAGAATTCAGGCGTATCATGAGAGTATCCCACATAGAATGTCCCCATATTTGCCAGAACATCATAGATTCCGTACGGGATTGCAAGGCCGTCCGCCTGAGATCGGAAGTCATGATCATTGACGAGATGCGGGGTCCCCCTCCAATAGGTCCCTGGATTTCGAAACTGACCGATCAGTTCTTTTTTCTTGGTATCTACGCTGATGATGGGAAGGCGCGTGTGGGAGAATATCGTTCGAAGCATCGAAATGATTTGGAATTGGAGACTTCGGTCTGGATGTCTGATGGCAGACAACTGCTTGTGGTTCACCCGTAATGCAAATCCCAGTGACTTCAGAATTCGACTCACGGTGCGGTCCGTGAGGGGAATCCCGAGTCTGGTGAGCACCGAGGCAATCGAGTGTGTGGTTCGCCGATACCATTGCTGCCCAGTACATGGATCTCCCGCAGTATCACACTCCATCTCCTTCTGAATGAGTCCAATTATTTCGGGCTTTTTTTTTCGATGGATTTGCGCCCACCACCAGGTTTACGGATTCGTTTCACCTCGAAATCTCCGTCCAAAAGCTGCCTCCGTCCTTTGGTGATCGTGGCACGGGCCATCCCTAACAGCTCAGCAACCCGCCGATCCCCTCCACGACCTACACGAAGCGAAAACCATCCAGCAAATAATCGTCGTTGCTTCTCATTCAGGGTATTAAGCAGGGTCTGGGTCCCCTTGGACATGGTCTCATTCCAACCCAAAGATAAGGCGTCCTTTTTCTGTCGTTGCTGTTTCTGGGTACCGGAGTCCATGGATACATACAGATAATGCCGTCCTACTTTTTTTCTTGAAACACGACCTTCTTGAGTTAAACGAGTCAAGGTCGGCAGTACTGCCACCTTCACCATCGTTTGAAGATCCCGCGCAAAGAGCCCCGCCGGTGATTGTTCAATGAATGCGATCAGCGTGGAGGTCAGCGGACCCTCCCGGGAAAAACGAATCTCGTTGTACGACCAGAGACCATTCTCATCAAACTCTACGAGTTCGTCCAAGGTGTAATAGCGGCTATTGTGAGAATAACTGGTTCGGCACCCTGCCTGGGTGATGACTTTGTGGACGGTAAGATCACAGACGGGACCGATGGCAGCGCGGAGCTCGGCAAAGGTAGCGACGGTTTGGCCCCGAATGAGTTCCTTCACGAGACCAATTTTTTTCGTTCGGCTTGACATGGAAAAGTTTTAAGTGATAACATTAAAGTATAAATATAGGTAAAAATGAACAATCGGCAAAAAGCAGGGGCAAATCGAAACTTTTTAGGCCAGAATTAAGATGAGAGCGGAGAGAATTCTCTGGATTACGCGGAAAAAAAGAATTGAAAGACAGGAAATGGTAAATTAATAGGGTAAATTATTTTTTCGCCAGCCCTAAGGTGAAAGTTTTAGGTCTAATGAATGAGAACAGCGAAGGGGCAAGATAGTGCCCCACTTTTTCATTAGACCTAAACTTGGGACATCCCTGCGGAATTTTCTACAGGAGGTCCTTTCTCATTCAACCCCGAGAATGAAGCCTTAATCCGAGCGGGTTTACCAATGGCCCCCGAAACTAAAGACTTACGGATTCCCGGTCAACTACTCATCGGCTATTATCTGCCTAGTTCAGCCATCACTTGCCGCACCTGGTCTCCGAATGTGCGCGCTTTTTCAATGACCTCTCTTTCATCCACGGTGAGAATTTTACGGTCTTGCACCACGATCCGGCCGTTCACGATTACAGTATTGACATCGCTTCCACTTACCGCGTATACCAGGTGTGAATAGACACGGTAATGCGGTGTCAGTCCTGCACGATCCATGTCAACAAGTACGACATCAGCGCGCTTCCCCGGTTCTAACGAGCCGATCTCCTTGTGCAGATTCAGCACTCTTGCACTGCCCATGGTTGCCATTCGGAAGACGGTTTCCGCTGGCAGGGCAGCGGGGTCGCCGAGCGCCAATTTATGAACCTTTGCAGCGGTATCCATTTCATCAAACAGATCAAGGTCATTGTTGGAGGCGGGGCCGTCTGTTCCGAGTCCCACTGGAATTCCTGCAGACAGTGCCTTGGTGATCGGGGCTACCCTCGCGATCCCAAGTTTCATATTACTCTGAGGGTTGTGTGCGATTCCGGCACCGCTTGCGGCAACCTGTGAGATGTCTTCATCGGACAGGAAGATCGAATGGGCGAGTACAGTTCCAGGGCGGAGTGCACCAATAGAGTTGAGCGCCTCAATGACTCCCATGCCTGTTAACTCATGAAAGGTCGTGTTCTCGGAGGGATCTTCAAGTATATGGATTTGAAACGGAGCATCGTAGTGCTCTGCAATCTGGAAAGCAGCTTCGATATCTGAAAGAGATGTGGTATAGACTGCATGGGCAGCGACAGACGGAATTATAATAGGATGGTCTTGATACTGCTCCATGAATTCTGCCGCATCCGATAGGGATTCTTCTGGAGAGGCGTAGTCCGGTGCGGGAAAGCCAATAATTCCCGGACCGGTTACGGCGCGAATCCCAGCGGTGGTTGTAGCTCGCACAACGTCGTCGCGGAAGAAGTACATGTCTGCAAAGGTGGTGGTGCCACTTTTGAGCATCTCAATGGATGAGAGCAGGGTACCCCAGTAGACAAAATCTGGTTCTACAAGTGCGGCTTCTGCCGGAAAGATATAGTCGTTGAGCCATGTGAGCAGGGGAAGATCGTCAGCCATTCCACGCAGAAGAGACATCGCCGCGTGCCCGTGGGTATTGATCAGACCGGGAATCACGAGATGCCCGGTGGCGTCAATCCGCACGACTCCTTCCGGCCGGGGTGCGTCCGGTTCAAGCAACCCAGTAATGCGATCATTTTCAATCAGCACTGCACCGCCTTTAAGGATCGTCCCGGCACTGTCCATCACGACGACTGTACCGCCGTCAATCAAAATGGGGGGAGCGTCTTGAGATGTATTGTTAACATTTCCAGGTTCACGATCCTCCGCACATCCCATACTCAGGATCAGTAGAAATGTAATCAGCCATTTTGCAGGGATGGAAATCCGATGAAAAATGCCTTGGTACACAGAGCGAGAATCAGTCTTATGGACAAGGTTTATCATTCTATTGATATATTTTGGTGCAATGAGATAGGATATTTTTCTTCTATACGAGGGGAAGTTCAGTCATAGAACCCTAAGTTTGGATATTTTGGACCTGTAAGGTCCAAGTCACTAATACCGGAGCGATCCCCGCACATTCACGCCGATGTCTCCCAGCGAAGCTGTGCGACCATGCGCCAATCCAAAGATGGAGAATGTTAGATTTTCCCACGGACGAAGTTCACCGCCCAACCGGTACATCCTGCCCTGTGACAGCTGAGTCACCCCCATGATTGACCGGGCGGTACCCGCTTTCCACGGGATCCCGTAGCCCAGTTCCAACTCAGTCCGGTGGGCATTCGCCCCCATCGGCGCCGCATCCCGGATCGTCTGCTGACCATACAGCGACATCCCCTGTCCCAGACCCCATGAAGGCCGTACCCGCATCATTAATCCTTCCGACCGGTTTCCCACCTGCACGAATCCCGAGATCCCCCACTCGCTGAACCCCGCCGCCGTATGCATCACCAGTCCCTGCGCGTGCACATCTGCCTTCAAGCGCCACGCCGGGTACGCTATCCGCATCCCTCCGCCAAACTCCAGACCCACGCCCGTCTCCGCACTCCCGCCATCGCTGCGCACATTCGCCTCCACATAGGGACGAAGCACATTGTTGATCTGCGCATTTGCTTCGACCCCTGCCCGAACCCGATACACCTCTGCCGTCACCGCATGCGCCTCAATCTCTGCATCCGTCGCCAGCACATCTCCATGGTAGTTCAGCCCAATGGTATTACTGGATACCAGTGTTCCCCGAACCCCCATCGCACCAAACCTTGATGTCAGATCGCCGTCCAGCTCCAGCACCTCGGCCTGTCCGCGTCCGGCCCCGGCGCTCAACCATACCTCCCATCCTGCACGCGCAACCGACACATACGGATACACGCCCGTCAATCCTGCAGTGATCTCTCCCGACTCCTGCGCCGCCGCAAACGATCCCTCGCCCTGACTGTGGGACAGTAGAACCCCTGCCAGCCAGCCTCCCTTCCACCGGTAGTCTGCCCCCAGCATCCCGGTGGTCACCTCGCCATCCAGCGTTAACCCGTCATCCTCCCGACCATTGAATTGACGGAATGCTCCCCGGCCCCATACACTGAACGACCCGCTGTACGAGGTCGCCGACATGCGGCAGCCGCCCAACAACTCTCCCAGGGACGGATCCCAGGAAGAAGCCGAATACCAGAGCCGGGACATCTCTGCGCGCGTTGCCGCCCCGCATGCTGTACCATCCGCTCCGCGGAACCGATCCCCCAGTGCCTCCACCACCTGGGTCGCCGACGTCCGAACAAACCGTGCCGTATACGCCTCCAAGGCTTCCTGGCTTACCGTGGTTGCCGCCTGGATCGTTGCCACGCCCACCGCCTTCGCAATCTCTGCATTCTCCGAAGACTCCAGATGCACCGTGAAGGTCTCCTCCTGCCAGTCCAGCCCGTCCTTCAGGAGCGGGACCGCGATCATGGCGTCCAACGTCCCCGGTGCCAGCGTCACGACCCCCGAAGAGGCTTCATAGTCTTCCCCCGCCTTCGCCGTTCCATCCTGCGTCCGGTACGCGGCCGAGATCATTTGACGCTGCGGATGGGACAGTGAGACTTGGAACCGGACCATTCCCTCTTCTTCCTGTACCAGTGCATCCTCTACCCGAAGAATTGCCGTCCCCCCATCATTGTCCAGGATCGTGCCCGTCCCCGTTCCACGCGCAATGATTGCGTTCTGCGGTTTCAATAAGGTCACCGCAAACGTCTCCGTTGACTCCGGGATCTCATCATCGGTGATCTCAATCTCAATCACCCCCTGGGTGGCACCCGGATCAAAAATCACAATCCCACGCGATGCCGTGTAGTCCAGTCCCGACTCTGCCGTGCCATCCGTGCTGGCATACTGCACGGTTACCACCGCATCCGTGGGACGACTGAGTTCGATCGGCAGTTGAATGGCGCCTGCATCTTCCAATTCCCGCTTGTCGTAGATCGTGATCGTCAGCGGCCCCGGCCGCTCGTCATTGTCGGTAATCGTCACCGTGACCAGTGCCTCCTCTCCGTTGTAGCCGCCGCCAGATGCTGCGAGATTTAGTTCTATCGTATCCGTCTCATAATCCTCATCCTCCGCCGCCGTTAAGGTCACCGTTTGGGCCTGCTTCCAGTTGGAGGTCGTAAACGTAAGAGGAGTGTCCCTCAGGCTCAGATCCGTTCCCGCGTGGCCGCTGAAGGTTACCGTCACCGGGCCCGAGGGTTGGGCCAGCAAACGGACCTCAAGTGGATGCGTGCCTCCTTCTTCCATGGTCACGGCCTCCTCAACCACGAGACCCGCTGCATCATTTTCCGCAATCGTCACCGTGATCGTTATTGGTATCAGTTCGTCGTAGCCTCCGCCCGACGCAGTCAACAACAGGATCCCTGAATCAGTCTCAAAATCATCATCCTCCGCCGCCGTTAATGTCACCGTCTTGGGAGTCTGCCAATCCGCGGTTGTAAACGTGAGCGAGAACCGATCCAGCATTAGGTCCGGGTTCGTATTCCTTGTAATCGTTACCACCACCGGTCCAGAAGGCGATCGGGCAAGCGCAATCTTCAACTCCTCCGAACCTCCCTCGGGAACGGTTACCCGATCCCGGACATCAATCCCCGGTGCATCATTGTCCGTGATCGTTACCGGAATTTCTTCGTTCTCCCCGACGTAGCCACCCCCATTTGCCGTTACGGTCAACGTCTCAAAATTCGAACTGAAATCCGTGTCATCTTCCCCCGCCGTCAACGTCACCGACTTCGCCATATCCCAGTCCGCCGGACTAAACGTCAGATGCGGAGGACTATAGGTCAGCAGTGATCCTGTCGGCAAAGTCATCATCACCGTCACTTCACTCAATGGCTTCGAGGTTAATGTAATCTGAAACGTTTGGGTGCCCCCCTCCACGACCGATACCGATGGAGGCGTATTAATCCCTGCCTCATCGTCGTCGATGATGGTCACCTTGACCAATGATTGCTCTCCATTGGCCAGCTCAGAGGGTAGGGGGCCAAGTGCCACGGTGAAGGTCTCGTCGTCTTCTGCAATCTTATCCGCAACCGTGGAAATGGAATAGTTCCCGCGTGTCTCGCCAGCGTTGATTGTAATCTGAACCGGAGGCGATGCCTCGTAATCCTCATCCTTCACCGCCGTGCCATTCGCCACCGTCAATGGTATCGTTACATCGGTATCCTGTGCCTCGGACAAGGTTGCCGTCACCATGACCGACTCGCCCTCATCCACCGGATTGGGAGCCGCAGACAGATTCACAATTACCTCCGACGAAGTAATATCACGGATCGTCACCGTTTGGGACGTTTCCTTACCTAGCTGTAACAAATCCGGCGGCAGATCTCCCAGTGCTACAATAAAGATCTCGTCCTCCGCATCCGTATCCCTGATGGTTTGAATCTCCCCTGATCCTTCTGTCTCACCACGGAAAATTGTGATGTTCGAAAGCGGTATGTAATCGCCATTCTCCGGTGGTTGATTCGTCTCATCATAATTATAGACCAATGGGACCGCTACATCCTCCTCAAGCACCCCCGTCAGCGTTGCTGTCACCGTGATCGACTCGCCCTCATCCACTGGATTGGGGGCCGCGGACAGCGATACTTCCACCGGTGGGGGCGGGTCATCATCCAGAATCGTAATCTCCACCGAGGAAGGGCTGCCAAGGTCCACCCCAAAGGGTAACCGACTCCCGTTGATGGCGACCGTAAACCGCTCCTCCCCCTCCGAAATATCATCATCCTGGATGTAAATGGTCCCTGATTCACTTTGCGATCCCCCGGGAATCGTGATCTGACCCAGAGGATCGTAATCGCCTGGTTCCGTTGGCGGTTCGCCGGGCTCATACCGCAAGGTTATCGTCACTGCATCCGACAAGGGGGGCGACAACATTGCCGTCACGGTGACGGACTCGCCTTCTTCTACCGAAGTGGGAGAAGCCGATAAGGTCACGGTCACCGAAGTGGGCGGTGTGATATCATCATCATCTACAATCCTCAGCGTATGTACGAGTGGGTTTCCTAGATTGTACCCCGTGCCCCCCGTCAGTGTCAAGATCACGGTCTCGTCATTCTCATTCACCGCATCATCAATAATCTTGACTGGGATATCCACTGAGGTTTGGCCAGCAGCCGCGGAAACTATCCCAGAGTTGCTGATGCTATAGTCCTTGTTTTCGTCCGCCGTACCCCTCAGGCTGTATGTTAATGTAAGATCTGCCACTGGGGCAGGGCTGATATTTACGCTCACATTGCGCGTGCCGACTCCTTCGCTTACTCGGTCCGCTGCCGAAGCAAAACTCACTTCAGGGATGTCATTGTCCGTGATCGTCAGCGTATGCTGATCTGGTGCGCCCACACTGTACCCCGTGCCTCCCGTCAGCGTCAAGATCACGGTCTCGTCATTCTCATTCACCGCATCATCAATAACCTTGACTGGGATATCCACTGAGGTTTCACCAGCAGCTACGGAAACCATCCCAGAGTTGCTGATGCTATAGTCCTTGTTTTCGTCCGCCGTACCCTTCAGACTGTATGTTAATGTAAGATCTTCCACTGGGGCAGGGCTGATATTTACGCTCACATTGCGCGTGCCGCCTCCTTCGCTTACTCGGTCCGCTGCCGAAGCAAAACTCACTTCAGGGATGTCATTGTCCGTGATCGTCAGCGTATGCTGGTCTGGTGCGCCCACACTGTACCCCGTGCCCCCCGTCAGCGTCAAGATCACGGTCTCGTCATTCTCATTCACCGCATCATCAATAATCTTGACTGGGATATCCACTGAGGTTTCGCCAGCAGTCGCGGAAACCATCCCAGAGTTGCTGATGCTATAGTCCTTGTTTTCGTCCGCCGTACCCTTCAGACTGTACGTTAATGTAAGATCTGCCACTGGGGCAGGGTGGATATTTACGCTCACATTGTACGTTATGTCATCTTCTTCAAGTTCGAATGAAGATGAGGCAAAACTCACCTCCGGCTTCTGATCGGCGTCCGTGATCGTCACCATCACCGTTTTCGGATCCACCGCGACCACGCTGGAGGCCAAACTGCTCTCATCAATCGCCACTGTGAACGTCTCATCGTCATAGTCTTCATCCTCGTTTGTCTGAATCGTACCCATTCCCTCCAGAGCAGCAGCCGATATTACAATCTTGTCCAGTGTATCGTAGTCGCCATCCTCTGCCGTTCCGAGATCCCCCTCATGGCTGAACGTTAACGGAATCTCAAGGTCACTCGAAAATGCCTCCGAAAGCGTTGCCGTCACCGTGACAGGATCGCCCTCTGCCACGGGAGAGGTCGCGGATATGCTGACCGCCGGCGTTCCCTTGATCGTGATGGTGACCCTACAGTCTGATGGGACGCAGTCCTTGTTCGATAATTCCGCAGCCCCCGGCCCACTTGCACTGGGCAACTTCTCAAAGATTAAACTCTCATCTTGCGTATCACCATTGCGTTCGATATGGATCGTAACAATGTCTGATTCTTTTTTTCCTGCCTGAAAGGAAAAATCCCAAAGATGGTCAGGGTCATCTTGGTCGGCTACCCCGTTCGTGATCGTATAATCCTCCGTATCGGCAGTGGAGGAGGTGTTTCTGCGCACTTCAATGTTTGCGGACTTCGTGACTGGCTTGGTCAACTTCAATTGCATCGTCACGGTCTCTCCTTCAGAAACCGTGAGAGGGTTGGCCACCAGGTGGATCACCATTTTGTCATTGTCGGTGATCGTGATCTTTTTCGACTTTGGCTTCCCCACAAGGATCATCGGATGCGAATCCGTGAGCTTCTTTTCGTTGATCACTACTCTAAAGTGCTCGGAGTCCTCCTCTAAATCATCATCAATGGTCGGAATCTCCCCCGTACCGGATGTCTCGTTCGCTTTGATTGTGATGGAAGCGAGTGCAGTATAATCATCGGTTTTGGTTGCCGTATCCGTGGCCGGAGCATTGGGGTAATTCAAATGCACCGTCACATCTTCGGATTGTGCCTCCGAAATGGTCGCTTTCACGACCACCTTCTCCCCTTCTTCTACCGTGGTTGACTCCGCGGACAAGGTCACCGTCGGTTTCTCCCTAATTTCAATGGCGTACCAGCAATCATAAGGTACACACTGAGCAGCCATCACTTGATGTGCTGCTGTGAGCTCAGAAGTTGCTCCGTGCCTCGTCCAGATCAACTGTTCGGTCCCTTCCGTTTTATTATCCTGCCTGATGTTAAGTTCAATACTAGCTGTTTGGACCGTATGACCAGGGTTATCTGGGTCAGGACGAAAGTCCAATACCCCAGAACCACCAGGCCACCGATGCTCCTTCTTTGGAATCTCATAATCAGTGCGATTACCGCCAGGATAAGAGGGGGTGACATCAACAAAGAGTTTTACCCCCGTATCTAACGGTTTTGACAGTGTCGCCGTTAGAGTCGTTGACTCGCCCTCATAAACCGGATTGGGATCTGCCGACCAGGTGATCGTTAACCAATCATTGGCCCTGATCTTGAAATCTATTGATTTTTTGTCCTCTACAATAACTACCGTGGGATGATCTTCCTGGAATTTGTCTTCATCAATCTCCACGGTAAATGTCTCCTCCTCCTCTTCAATAGCATCATTGGTGATCTTAATCCGTACTTCTTCGGTTCGAAATGACCAACCCATCCTAGGTATCGTAATACTGCTCGTGGTTAAATTTCCATAGTCAGCCGCGTCAGCCGTTCCAGGGATCAGTTTTAGCGGAATCGTCACCTCATCATTCATCCCCGAAATGTACGCCTCAACAATCATCTCTTCACCTTCGTTCAACGTGGTTTTGCTTGATAACAACCAAACTTTCGGCTGTTTTCCCCCATCATCATCCATGCTCCCCAGACTGATCCATTTCAGGGGATCCGCGACAAATGTTGATGGCCGTTCAAGTTCATCCATTGCTCCCCGAAACCTCTTATCCTCCAAGTCAACCGGATCCATCTCATTGAAAATTGCAGTTGAAACGTCACTAGGTTCTACTCCCTGTGTGCCTGTCGGCCCGGTTGTGTATTTCAATGGGAACTCTATCGCACCGTCCGGGGCATCCGATCCACCAATGACTGCATTCCACCAAGATTGATTCGGGCCGATGAATCCGTCAGAAAACGTGATGGGACTTCCTGAAATAACCCGATGGTTCCCTTCCGAAATTCCTGTTCCAGAACCCGGTAAGAGCGTATCATTCGTTTCGGTGACAATCTGAGTTTGTGTTGCATGCACCTGGGAGGTGGCAAAAGAAATCAGCAACAGCAGACCAATGAGCACAACCTCACCGAAGCATGCCCCAACACGATTGTTTCGGTACTGCAATAGAAAACCCATCATCTCACCAGAGTCTAAAACCAATGGTCACTGCTCTCTTTCTACAAAATAGCAGAACAATTCAGGCGAAGGTACAAAAAAAAATAGTATTTGGTTTCAATTGGGATACTTAACCCCGAAGGGATCAACATTACCCTTGTTGATTGAGCAAGTCTTGATTTCGTTGATATGGGCAATGTGCACGAATTCCACAAACACTAATACCGGAGCGATCCCCGCACATTCACGCCGATGTCTCCCAGTGAAGCTGCACGACTGTGTGCCAGACCAAAGACCGAGAAGGTCAGCCGCTCCCATGGATGAAGTTCGCCGCCCAACCGGTACATCCTTCCCTGTGACAACTGGGTCATCCCCATGATTGATCGGGCGCTGCCCTCTTTCCACGGAACCCCGTAGCCCAGTTCCAACTCGGTCCGGTGAACCCCTGTCCCCATCGGCGCCGCATCCCGGATCGTCTGCTGACCATACAGCGACATTCCCTGTCCCAGACCCCATGAAGGCCGTACCCGCATCATTAATCCTTCCGACCGGTTTCCCACCTGCACGAATCCCGAGATCCCCCACTCGCTGAACCCCGCCGCCGTATGCATCACCAGTCCCTGCGCGTGCACATCCCCCCTCAAACGCCACGCCGGGTACGCTATCCGCATCCCTCCGCCAAACTCCAGACCCACGCCCGTCTCCGCACTCCCGCCATCGCTGCGCACATTCGCCTCCACATAGGGACGAAGCACATTGTTGATTCGCGCATTTGCTTCCACCCCTGCCCGAACCCGATACACCTCTGCCGTCACCGCATGCTCCTCAATCTCTGCATCCGTCACCAGCACATCTCCATGATAGTTCAGCCCAATGGTGCTGTTTGATACCAGTGTTCCCCGAACCCCCATCGCACCAAACCTTGATGTCAGATCGCCGTCCAGCTCCAGCACCTCGGCCTGTCCGCGTCCGGCCCCGGCGCTCAACCAGACCTCCCATCCTGCACGCGCAACCGACACATACGGATACACGCCCGTCAATCCTGCAGTGATCTCTCCCGACTCCTGCGCCGCCGCAAACGATCCCTCGCCCTGACTGTGGGACAGTAGCACCCCTGCCAGCCAGCCTCCCTTCCACCGGTAGTCTGCCCCCAGCATCCCGGTGGTCACCTCGCCATCCAGCGCTAACCCGTCATCCTCCCGACCATTGAATTGCCGGAATGCTCCCCGGCCCCATACACTGAACGACCCGCTGTACGAGGTCGCCGACATGCGGCAGCCGCCCAACAACTCTCCCAGGGACGGATCCCAGGAAGAAGCCGAATACCAGAGCCGGGACATCTCTGCGCGCGTTGCCGCCCCGCATGCTGTACCATCCGCTCCGTGGAACCGATCCCCCAGTGCCTCCACCACCTGGGTTGCCGACGTCCGAACAAACCGTGCCGTATACGCCTCCAAGGCTTCCTGACTTACCGTGGTTGCCGCCTGGATCGTTGCCACGCCCACTGCCTTCGCAATCTCTGCATTCTCCGAGGACTCCAGATGCACCGTGAAGGTCTCCTCCTGCCAATCCAGCCCGTCCTTCAGGAGCGGGACCGCGATCATGGCATCCAACGTCCCCGGTGCCAGCGTCACGACCCCCGAAGCGGCTTCATAGTCTTCGCCGGCCTTCGCCGTTCCATCCTGCGTCCGGTATGCGGCCGAGATCATTTGACGCTGCGGATGGGACAGTGAGACTTGGAAACGGACCATTCCCTCTTCTTCCTGTACCAGCGTATCCTCCACCCGAAGAATTGCCGTCCCCCCATCATTGTCCAGGATCGTGCCCGTCCCCGTTCCACGCGCAATGATTGCGT
This sequence comes from Rhodothermales bacterium, assembly GCA_965116685.1. Lineage (GTDB taxonomy): Bacteria > Bacteroidota > Rhodothermia > Rhodothermales > Bin80 > Bin80. Next base: position 3,068,824 of record OZ220707.1, read on the forward strand.
TCTGCGGCTTCAATAAGGTCACCGCAAACGTCTCCGTTGACTCCGGGATCTCATCATCGGTGATCTCAATCTCGATCACGCCCCGCGTGGCACCCGGATCAAAGATCACAATCCCCCGCGATGCCGTATAGTCCAGTCCCGACTCTGCCGTGCCATCCGTGCTGGCATACTGCACGGTCACCACCGCATCCGTGGGACGGCTGAGTTCGATCGGCAGTTGAATGGCACCTGCATCTTCCAATTCCCGCTTGTCGTAGATCGTGATCGTCAGCGGCCCCGGACGCTCGTCATTGTCGGTAATCGTCACCGTGACCGGTGCATCCTCTCCGTTGTAGCCGCCGCCAGATGCTGCGAGATTTAGCTCTATCGTATCCGTCTCATAATCCTCATCCTCCGCCGCCGTTAAGGTCACCGTTTGGGCCTGATTCCAGTTGGAGGTCGTAAACGTAAGAGGAGTGACACTCAGGCTCAGATCCGTTCCCGCGTGGCCGCTGAAGGTTACCGTCACCGGGCCCGAGGGTTGGGCCAGCAAACGAACCATGAGTGGATGCGTGCCTCCTTCTTCCATGGTCACGATTCTTTCGACGACAATCCCCGCCTCATCGATGTCCTCAATCGTTACCGGAACCGTTTTCGTCACACCGTCATAGCCGCCTCCTGATGCCGTAAGCGTCAAGGTCGCCGTGTCGTCCACAATATCCTCATCCTTCGCCGCCGTTAAAGTCACCGTTTGTGCCTGATTCCAGTTTGAGGTCGTAAACGTAAGAGGAATGACACTCAGGCTCAGATCCGTTCCCAGGTGTCCGCTGAAATTCACGGTCACCGGGCCCGAGGGTTTCTGGGTAAGTGCAATCTCCAGCGTCCTCTCGGTTCCCTCGTTCATCGTCACAGATAGCGGGTTGACCACGAGACCAGCGGTGTCCTTGTCCCTAATGGTGACGAATACTGTTTCTGAGATCCCGCTGTAGTCGCTGCTACCACTTGCCGTCAAGGTTACTTCCACTGGATCATCCACAAGATCCGCATCGACTTTGGCGCTTAGTGTCACCTGCTGTTTCGTCTGCCAGGTTTCCGGCGTAAATGTTCGAGTGATCGGTTGAAGCGTCAGGTCGGTCCCGGAAGGCCAGATCATCGTTACCACGACCTCCCCCAGGGGCTTCGAGGTCAGCGAGAGATCAAACGACGCCTCGCCCCCCTCCACGACCTCTACCGATGGTGGGACCACCTTAATCCCTGCCTCATCGTTGTCAATGATCGTCACCGTGACCAATGATTGCTCCCCATTGGCCAGCCTAGAGGGGAGGGGGCCAAGTGCCACGGTGAAGGTCTCGTCATCTTCTTCAATCTCATCTGCAACGGTAAGGATTGAGTAGATCCCCCGTGTCTTGCCAGCGTTGATTGTAATCCGAGTCGGAGGCGATGCCTGGTAATCCTCATCCTTCTCCGCCGTGCCGTCCGCCACCGTCAATGGTATCGTTACATCGGTGTCATGTACTTCGGACAGGGTTGCGGTCACGGTCACCGATTTGCCCTCCTCCACGGAATTGGGGACTGCAGACAGCACCTCTTCTGTTCACGATTACCTCCGACGAAGTAATATCACGGATCGTTACCTCTTGGAAAGTTTCCCGACCTAGCTGTAACAAATCCGGCGGCAGATCTCCCAGTGCTACAATAAAGATCTCGTCCTCCGCATCCGTATCCCTGATGGTTTGAATCTCCCCTGATCCTTCTGTCTCACCACGGAAAATTGTGATGTTCGAAAGCGGTATGTAATCGCCATTCTCCGGTGGTTGATTCGTCTCATCATAATTATAGACCAATGGGACCGCTACATCCTCCTCAAGCACCCCCGTCAGCGTTGCTGTCACCGTGATCAACTCGCCCTCATCCACTGAATTGGAACTCACAGACAGCGACACTTCCACCGGTGGGGGCGGGTCATCGTCCAGAATCATAATCTCCACCGAGGAAGGGCTGCCAAGCTTTACCCCAGAGGGTAACCAACTCCCGTTGATGGCGACAGTAAACCGCTCCTCCCCCTCCGAAATATCATCATCCTGGATGTAAATGGTCCCTGATTCACTTTGCGATCCCCCAGGAATCGTGATCTGACCCAGAGGATCGTAATCGCTCGGCTCCGTTGGCGGTTCGCCAGGCTCATACCGCAAGGTTATCGTCACTGCATCCGACAAGGGGGGCGACAACATTGCCGTCACGGTGACGGACTCGCCTTCTTCTACCGAAGTGGGAGAAGCCGATAAGGTCACGGTCACCGAAGTGGGCGGTGTGATATCATCATCATCTACAATCGTCAGCGTATGTGCGAGTGGGCTTCCTAGATTGTACCCCGTGCCTCCCGTCAGCGTCAAGATCACGGTCTCGTCATTCTCATTCACCGCATCATTAATAATCTTGACTGGGATATCCACTGAGGTTTCGCCAGCAGTCGCGGAAACCATCCCAGAGTTGCTGATGCTATAGTCCTTGTTTTCGTCCGCCGTACCCCTCAGGCTGTATGTTAATGTAAGATCTGCCACTGGGGCAGGGCTGATATTTACGCTCACATTGCGCGTGCCGACTCCTTCGCTTACTCGGTCCGCTGCCGAAACAAAACTCACTTCAGGGATGTCATTGTCCGTGATCGTCAGCGTATGCTGATCTGGTGCGCCCACACTGTACCCCGTGCCTCCCGTCAGCGTCAAGATCACGGTCTCGTCATTCTCATTCACCGCATCATCAATAACCTTGACTGGGATATCCACTGAGATTTGGCCAGCAGTCGCGGAAACCATCCCAGAGTTGCTGATGCTATAGTCCTTGTTTTCATCCGCCGTACCCTTCAGGCTGTATGTTAATGTAAGATCTGCCACTGGAGCAGGGCTGATATTTACGCTCACATTGTACGTTATGTCATCTTCTTCAAGTTCGAATGAAGATGAGGCAAAACTCGCCTCCGGCTTCTGATCGGCGTCCGTGATCGTCACCATCACCGTTTTCGGATCCACCGCGACCACGCTGGAGGCCAAACTGCTCTCATCAATCGCCACCGTGAACGTCTCATCGTCATAGTCTTCATCCTCGTTTGTCTGAATCGTACCGATTCCCTCCAGGTCCGCTGCCGATATTACAATCTTGTCCAGTGTATCGTAGTCGCCATCCTCTGCCGTTCCGAGATCCCCTTCATGGCTCAACGTTAACGGAATCTCAAGGTCACTCGAAAATGCCTCCGAAAGCGTTGCCGTCACCGTGACAGGATCGCCCTCTGCCACAGGAGAAGTCGCGGATATGCTGACCGCCGGCGTTCCCTTGATCGTGATGGTGACCCTACAGTCTGATGGGACGCAGTCCTTGTTCGATAATTCCGCAGCCCCCGGCCCATTTGCATTGGGCAACTTTTCAAAGATTAAACTCTCTTCTTGCGTATCACTATTGCGTTCGATATTGATCGTAGCAGTATCTGATTCTTTTTTTCCTGCCTGAAAGGAAAAATCCCAAAGATGGTCAGGGTCATCTTGGTCGGCTACCCCGTTCGTGATCGTATAATCCTCCGTATCGGCAGTGGAGGAGGTGTTTCTACGCACTTCAATGTTTGCGGACTGAGTGACTGGTTTGGTCAACTTCAATTGCATCGTCACGGTCTCTCCTTCAGAAACCGTGAGAGGGTTGGCCACCAGGTGGATCACCATTTTGTCATTGTCGGTGATCGTGATTTTTTTCGACTTTGGCTTCCCCACGCGCATCGTTGGATACGAATCCGTGAACTTCTTTTCGTTGATCACCACTCTAAAGTGCTCGGAGTCCTCCTCTAAATCATCATCAATGGTCGGAATCTCCCCCGTACCGGATGTCTCGTTCGCTTTGATTGTGATGGAAGGGAGTGCAGTGTAATCATCGGTTTTGGTTGCCGTATCCATGTGGGCATTGGGGTAATTCAAATGCACCGTCACATCTTCGGATTGTGCCTCCGAAATGGTCGCTTTCACGACCACCTTCTCCCCTTCTTCAACCGTGGTTGGCTCCGCAGACAAGGTCACCGTGGGCCTTTCCTTAATCGTAATGGCGTACGCACAATTACTTGTATCCGGTATGGGTGATTCAGGTATACACTGGGAAGTCATGAAACGAGTTGCCACATCACCCACATCACTACCCGCACCGTCCCTTCTCCAGATTAAATCTTCGGTCCCCTCCGTTTTATCATCCTGTTTGATATCAAGTACAATACTAGCGGTTTGGAGTAAATAACCAGGGTTATCGGGATCATGATAAAACACCATTGACCCGTGGGTACCATTAGGATCATACCAATGCTCCTTATTTGGAATGTCATAATCATTGTAGCTACCGCCGTTAGGGTGCCAAGGGAATGCAACGACAAAAATAGCATTAGTATATTTTTTTCTACGCCAGGGTAACGGTTTTGACAGCGTCATTGTTAGAGTCGTTGACTCGCCCTCATAAACCGGATTGGGATCTGCCGACCAGGTGATCGTTAACCTGTCATTGTCGGTGATCGTGATCTTTTTCGACTTTGGCTCCCCCACAAGGATCATCGGATGCGAATCCGTGAGCTTCTTTTCGTTGATCACCACTGTAAAGTGCTCGGAGTCCTCCTCTAAATCATCATCAATGGTCGGAATCTCCCCCGTACCGGATGTCTCGTTCGCTTTGATTGTGATGGAAGCGAATGCAGTATAATCATCGGTTTTGGTTGCCGTATCCGTGGCCGGGGCATTGGGGTAATTCAAATGCACCGTCACATCTTCGGATTGTGCCTCCGAAATGGTCGCCTTCACGACCACCTTCTCCCCTTCTTCCACCGTGGTTGGCTCCGCGGACAAGGTCACCGTGGGTTTCTCCTTAATTTCAATGGCGTACCAGCAATTTTTAGGCATGCACGGAGCATCATATAATTCCTGTGCCCCCTCCCTCGAGCCACCAGTCCCCTTCCTTTTCCAGACTAGTTTTTCGGTCCCTTCCGTTTCTTTATCCTGTTTGATATCAAGTTCAATACTGGCTGTTTTGAATGAAAAACCAGGATTATCTGGATCATGATGGAAGTCCATTGTCCCTCCAGTAGAACCATATCGGTATTCCTCGAGTGGAATATTAAAATCCGTGGCATTGCCTTCAGGGTAGGAATCGCCGGAATAGTCAATGACAACATAGATAGTTTCCGTTTGAACACGCCCGGAGTTTCCTACACGCACGGGCAACGGTCTTGACAGCGTCATCGTCAGAGTCGTTGACTCACCCTCATAGACCGGATTGGGATCCGCCGACCAAGTAATCGCTAACCCATCATTGTCCGTGATCGTGGACTCTACCGATTTTTGATTTGCTACAGCTATCGTGGGGTGGTCTGCCTGGAACTGGGCTTCATCAATCTCCACCGTAAACGTCTTACGATGCTCCTCGTCCATATCATCAACGGTCTGAATTGCTATATCTGTGCTCCAATTGTTCCTGGGAATCGTAATACTGCTCGGTGGGGAATCTTCATAGCCGGCAGCGTCAGCCGTGCCAAGGATCAGCCTCAGTGGAATCGTCATATCACTGGACTGTAGCTCCCCCCCATCGTCATCCATGCTCCCCATAGTGATCCATTTTGAGGGATCCGCGACGAGTGTTGATGGCCGTTCAAGTTCATCCATTGCTCCCCGAAACCTCTTATCCTCCAAGTCAACCGGATCCATCTCATTGAAAATCGCAGTTGAAACGTCACTAGGTTCTACTCCCTGTGTGCCTGTTGGCCCGGTTGTGTATTTCAATGGGAGCTCTATCGCACCGTCCGGGGCATCCGATCCACCAATGACTACATTCCACCAAGATTGATTCGGGCCGATGAATCCGTCAAAAAACGTGATGGGACTTCCTGAAATAACCAGCTGGTTCCCTTCCGGAATTCCTAATCCAGAACCCGGTAAGAGCAGATCATTCGTTTCGGCGATAATCTGGGTTTGCGTCGCATGCACCTGTGAAGTAGCAGAAGAAATCAGCAACAACAAACCAATGAGCACAACTTCAAGCAAGCACGCTCCAAGACGATGATTTCGGTATCGGAATAGAAAACCCATCACGTCATTCCATTGATTGGTGAAATCAAGTACTCATCCCCTCCCCAGGATCAGGATTGCCCTGCCCCGACTTTGACGTAAATATATCAAAAGAAATCCAGAATCCATTTCCTTACCCTTGTTATAACGACAAATTCCATTTTTCATTAATTCACCGGTTACAGCTCCAAATACTTCCGGTTTTTACTGATTTTTGAGGTTCGATCCCAGATTCCGCTGCTTGTAGTGCCACAGATACAGCAAGGGACGTTCTCGATCCGGTGATGTAGCAATCATATCTTCACCGACACACACCGATCATGTTTATCCGAAAAACCAAAACCCGTACCATGAAGAATGACTTCACCTGTTAGATTTTTCGACTGGCTCACAATGTTCGATATGGGACCCGGGTCAGACAGGAAACCCTCCTGAACTGCGAGTGACCTCCGATCCCGAGTTTGATCGGCGCGAGACTTTGGAGACAGATCCTCGCTCACTCTTCCCAATAATGACGACAATCTGAGCAACAAAAATTACAGTTCCTATAATAGTGCCCTAATAGGAATGACTTGGGACTATATCGGCCGTGGGTACTCTAGGACGGGTTTCAGTGTTAAAGTCAGCCTGATGAGGATTTACTGGCAAAGATGGAAGGTCAGCATAAATATATTTGGGAGGGTTGAGTCCCCGCCAGAAAATTCTGTGTCGATCCTTCCTGGGAGTTGATTCCCTGTGATCAGATTTAGTCACCGATGATGTAGCGGAAGAGGACTCCTGTCTCAGATGGGTTCAACGAATCGGATTCCCGAACAACAGTAGTGATTGTGCAGGATATGCAAAACATGAAACAGCATGTGAGCGAGGCATTTGGCAGGTGGCGTGGGGGTAGACTCCCTTCGCTTGTAGCATGTGCACCCGGTCGGATCAATTTAGTTGGAGAGCATACGGATTACAATGATGGATTGGCGTTGCCGATGACACTGGATCGGGCGGTTTATGTTGCTGCGGGCTATAGCTCAACTGGATTCCATGAACTTCGATCACTGAACTACGAGGAGAGCTTATCCTACCGGACGGGAGAGTGGCCCGAAGTGCCGCAAACGCACTGGGCAACGTATGTGGCAGGCATGATAGAAGAACTGCCGCCACCAGAGCCCGTCGAAATGTTAATTCTGGGGGATATCCCCTTGGGAGCAGGCCTGAGTTCTTCCGCCGCACTGGAAATGGCAACAGGACTCGCACTGGAAAAACTCCGCGATACCCCTATAAATCCACTTGATCTAGCCCGGATCGGCCAGATTGTAGAACACAAGTATGCGAACGTGCAGTGCGGGATCATGGACCAGATTGTATCCCGCGTTGGCCGTGCGGATCATGCGCTTTTTCTGGATTGTCAGAAACTGGAATGGGAGCATATTCCAATTCAGAATCAGGATGCACAATTTATTGTGATTGATAGCCGGGTAAAGAGAAAGCTTGCCGGCACAAAGTACAATCAGCGGCGTGCAGAATGTCACAAAGCCATGCAAGACATCAAAGCGGCGAATCCGCAAATCACTTCACTGCGCCAGATACAACTTCATCATATCCATCGTCTGGAAGAATCCGTATTGCGGCGGCGCCTCTGGCATGTGTTTCATGAGAATGAGCGCGTGAGGAAGGCATGCGGCGCTCTAATTCATTCAGATTGGGACTCGCTCGGAAGCATACTCTCTGCATCACATCAAAGCCTGAAGAGCAGCTATGAAGTGAGTTGTGAAGAACTTGATCATATGGTTGCGCAGGCGGAATCGCTTACTGGAGTCTTCGGAGCGAGGATGATGGGAGGTGGCTTTGGCGGCTGTTCAATCAACCTGGTACGAACCCAGAACGCACATTCAGTTGCCGAATCTGTTTCAATGGCCTATGAGGAAAAATATCAGCGCAAGGCCAGAGCGCATGTACTCGGTACAGGAATTGAAGCACACGTAGAATGGTTCTGATTGGAGCAGGAAAACAAAAGGTAAAACAGTCCGACATCCAGGACTTTATGAACGAACTATTCTGATGTCTCAAGTCACAGGATTTTCAGTGCTGACGGCCAGCCTTACCCCATTCGATCAGGACTTGAGGATCGATCATGATCGTCTGGGTGCCCATGTACATTGGCTCTTACAACGCGGTGCCATGGGAGTCGTCCTGATGGGGACCACAGGGGAAGCGAACAGTTTAGGCACGGCGGAGAGAAAACAAGCTCTTGATGCAGTCCTAGGTGCTGGTATTGATCCCGGTCAGTTGATTGTTGGGACAGGCTGTTGCGCCCTGACGGATACAGTAGATTTGACAAAGCATGCACTGGACGCCGGCGTAGAACGCGTGCTGGTCCTCCCGCCGTTCTACTACAAACATGTGAGCGAGGATGGTCTGTTTGCCTCGTATGATCACCTGCTTCAATCAATAGGGAGTACTCGGCTTAGAGTGTATCTGTATCACTTCCCAAAGATGAGTGCAACCCCCATTGCACCCAAGCTCGTTGAACGGCTGGTTCAGGCATACCCCGAAAATATTGCGGGACTTAAAGACTCCAGTGGTGATTGGAGAAGTATTTCGGCCATGATTCGCAATTTTCCTGAAATACAGGTTTTTGCAGGCAGTGAACAGTTTTTACTTGACACGCTCAGAGCGGGAGGGGCTGGCTGCATCAGTGCAACGGCAAACGTAACCTCGCCGCTGGTTGCGGATCTGTTGGCTAAATGGGAGTCTCCTGAGGTGGATTTGCTGCAGGAGCATCTCAGCCGAATCCGAAAGGCGGTTGAGCAGTGGCCCATGATTGCTGCCCTGAAGGCACTGATGCAGGATTTGACTGGGCGGCCCGCGTGGATGAATCTCCGACCACCGCTCAGAGTGCTCGCCTCCAATGAAGCAAAGAGGTGTATCCAGTTATATAAGGGGGGCTTCCCCTTTTTAAGTGGGTTCGGAGTCAGAACGGAGATGAACCACGATGCGATTGAATAGATTCAGAATGGATTTCTTTGTTTGTTTTTTGGGGCTTCCCCTTTTTAAGTGGGTTTGGAATCAGAATATAAGATCAACGACAATGAGATCGGATTGATTTCGTTGTTATCTTGGCTACGTTTAGGAGACGACAATCAATCATATACCAACGATGGCCTTACGTATTCAAGATATTAATCATCTTTTAGGGATTGAATCTCCTTGGGAGGTTTCGGAGATCAAGCAGGATAAAGTATCGTTTATGGCGGAGATTCATGTAACCTGTTCGAAGGATTCGATTCTTCACTGTCCTGAGTGTGGGAAAGTTTGTCCTGGCTATGACCATCGTGTCCGGAAATGGCGTCACACCGGGATCTGCAATTATCAAACCAAAGTAGTGGCAAAGGTGCCACGTGTGTCGTGTTCGGAGCATGGAATCCGGACGATTTCGGTTCCTTGGGCCGATGCGCGCGTGAGTTTTACGACTGCGTTTGAGTCTCATGTGATTGACGCGTTGAAGGATTCAACCAATATTTCGACGGTGGCGACCCGAGTGAATGCGAGTTGGACGATGATTGCCAACATTATGGAGCGTGCGGTAAATCGGGGACTGGACCGCAGAAAAGACGAACCCATTGCCCATATCTGTGTCGATGAGACCTCTTATAAGAAAGGGCACAATTACATTACTGTGGTGTCCAATCCAGACACGGCCACGGTGCTGTATGTCGGGGAGGGTCGGACAATGGCCAGTTTGAACGGGTATTATGGTGGACGTTCTGCGGAGCAGTTGGACGCCATTGAAAGCGTCAGTATGGATATGTGGCCCGCGTATATCAGTGCCACGAAATTGTGGGTCCCCGGCGCGGACAAAAAGATTGCATTTGATCGCTTTCATGTGGCCAAATACATTGGAGATGCCGTGGATAAAGTCCGTCGGCAGGAGAACCGGGAATTACGGAAACAAGAAATCTACGATCTCCCTGGAACCAAGTATGATTGGCTGACCAATCCGAAGAATATGTCGACGCGGCAAAAGAAACGATTCAACCAGTTAAAGACCAGTTCGCTGAAAACAGCTCGTGCGTGGGCCATCAAGGAATTGTCCCAGAAGTTATGGCATTATGTCCATCCCACGTGGGCACTCAAAGGATGGAAACGATGGTTGTCCTGGGCCATGCGTTGCCAGCTGGAACCGATGAAAAAAGCGGCGAAAACCATCAAGAATCATTTGTGGGGGATGATCAATGCAGTGGTCTTAAAGGTCAGCAATGGCCCCGCCGAGAGCATCAACAGTCGCATCAAATCCGTCAAAATTCGTGCGCGCGGCTTCCGTAACCAAAAGCGGTTTGCCAATGCAATCTACTTCTATCTCGGCGGACTGGATTTGTATCCAGTAGGCTTCCAAAATCATACTACCCACACGTAAAAGCGAAGAGCCATATAAGGCAGTATCCACGGCATCTACGCAATCAGCATACAGATGATTGAACATCCGGCTCCAACTTTTTCCGCGTCAGAAGCTCAGGTTCTGGCACAGGAGTATTTTGGCTTACAGGGCAGCGTAACCGAGCTGCCCAGTCATCTGGATCAGAATTTCCGTGTCAATACGGCCAGCGGTACATTCGTCTTGAAGCTCTCCAATGCAGCAGCGGAGTCCAGTTATGTAGATCTTCAGCAGGCGGTACTCTCACACCTGCACGCGAATGGACAGGGCCACCATGTTCCGGCCATTGTTCTGACACAGGCGGGCGATCAGAAAGTCGTTGTGCAGAAAAAAAAAGGACAGCATCAGTTATGGATGGTTACCTGGCTCCATGGACGCGTACTCGCAAACGTCAGGCCTGTGCTGAGGTCACTGCGTCGGGATTTGGGACGATTTCTGGGATCCATGAATCAGACCCTGGAAGGATTCGAGCATGAGTCCGCGCATCGAAAGTATGCCTGGGATCTTCGCAAGGCGATGGATTTCGCCAAATACTTGGGCTGTATCCGGGATGCGCAACGGCGCAGGCTCGTAGAGGACGCATTGGATTCCTTTCAGAATGAGACGCTGCCCCGTCTGGATCTGCTTCGGCAGAGCGTGATTCATCACGATGCCAATGACCATAATGTAGTCGTTCAGGGTACGGGCTATCAGGCCAGGATTCGCGGATTCATTGATTTTGGGGATACGCTGCATACAGCGACCGTGATTGAGCTTGCAGTCGCAGCAACGTACATCATGATGGGCAAGGCGGATCCGGTGGGGGCGGCCGCGGAGGTTGTGAATGGTTATCATGAGACCTATCCTTTGGAGGAGTCAGAAATTTCAGTGCTCCACGGATTGATCCAGGCTCGACTTTGTTCCAGTGTGCTGGTTTCGGCCTTCCGAGGGTCGCTGGAACCCGAGAATGAGTACCTCCGCGTATCGGAACAGGGAGCATGGTCTCTGCTTACCCATTTATCAACGGAGTCGTCATCATTGGCGGAATATCGGTGGCGATCTGCCTGTGGGATGGAGCCCTGCCCAAAGAGTACGCGTGTGGTGGCACATCTTCGTCAGAAAACCTTTGCCCCGGTCATGCAGCCGGATGTGCGTACAAAGGATCCTCTAGTCATGGATCTGAGTGTTACCAGCCCTCTGGTGGAGCCCTTGGATAAGCAACCCGATCCAAGGAAAGCCTCGGAAGCATGGTTCCGACGGATCCGTCGCGCAGGTGCTGAAATCGGAGTTGGACGCTATAATGAGCCCCGGATCGTATACACATCCCAAAACTATCGGTCCGCAAACAATGCGTTTAATGAGAACCGGACGATTCATCTGGGGATTGATCTATTTAGGGAAGCAGGAACCCCGATCTATGCTCCAGCGAAAGCACGGGTACACAGTCTTTCTTTCAGCCGGGAACCAATGGATTTTGGAGGGCTGGTGATCTTGGAGCATGCGATGGAAGATGGGGAGAGGTTTTACACGCTTTATGGTCATTTGAGTGAGCACTCAATCCAGCGATTACAACCAGAGCAGGAAATTGATAGGGGTGAGGAATTTGCCACTTTAGGAATACCAGAGGAGAATGGAGGGTGGACTCCCCATTTACATTTTCAGGTGATTGCCGATCTGTTGGGGCAGTCTGGTGAATACTGGGGAGTGGCACCGGCAAGCCAGCGGGATGTATGGTTGTCGATCTGCTCAGATCCCAATCTGATTCTCGGGATTCGGGATGACTTGCTGCCCGTGCCAGAGCATCTCACTGAAACCATCGAGTCCAGGCGAAAAGACTGCATCGGGGGAAATCTCAGCATTTCGTATCGTACACCTCTGCAGATTGTGCGTGGATTTCGTCAGTATCTCTATGATGAGACGGGGCGGGCGTTCCTGGATGCCGTCAATAATGTCCCTCATGTAGGACATAGTCACCCGCGTGTCAACGCAGCTGCGATCCGGCAAATGCGCGTATTGAACACCAATACACGCTATTTGCATCAGACACTGGTAGATTATGCAGAGCGGTTGGCTGTGACCATGCCGGAGCCGTTGAAGGTCTGCTATTTTGTGAATTCAGGGAGTGAAGCCAATGACTTGGCGTTACGCTTGGCGTTTGCACACACCGGGCGGAAGGATATTATGGTTCTGGAAGGCGCATATCATGGTCACTTGAGTTCATTGATCGCGATCAGCCCATACAAGTTTGATGGTCCCGGTGGAACGGGAGCCCCCCCGCATGTGCATCAAGCTCCAGTACCGGATCTATATAGAGGGCGGTTTCGGGGAAGGGATGCGGCAGAGCAATACGCAGCAGAACTGAAAGCAAAATTGGATTCGGTCCCGAACGGGATTGCCGCGTTCATCTGTGAATCCCTTCTTGGCTGTGGGGGGCAGATTGAGTTACCAGAGGGATATTTGCGGTCGGTCTATGCAGATGTACGTTCGGCAGGTGGTCTTTGTATTGCTGACGAGGTGCAGGTGGGGTTTGGACGGGTGGGCAGTGACTTCTGGGGCTTCCAGACCCAGGAGGTCACGCCGGATATTGTCGTCCTGGGTAAGCCGATGGGGAATGGCCACCCACTGGCAGGCGTCGTGACCACTACTGAGATCGCTCACTCATTCGATAACGGGATGGAATTCTTTAGCACGTTTGGGGGGAATCCGGTTTCATGCATAGTGGGGATGGCAGTTTTGGATGTGATCGAATCGGAAAAACTGCAGGAAAATGCGCTTGTTACGGGCAACTTTCTAAAACAATCTCTTGGGAAACTCAAAAGCAAGTATCCGGTGATTGGAGATGTAAGGGGGAGGGGATTATTTCTGGGGATCGAGTTGGTACGAGATCACCAGACCCTGGAGCCAGCCGACCATGAAGCCGGATATATTGCGAATCGCATGCGCGATCTGGGCGTTTTGATTTCAACGGACGGGCCACTTCACAACGTGTTGAAGATTAAGCCTCCACTGGTATTTGATCAAGCCAATGCAATCCGACTTGTCGAAATACTGGATTCTGTACTTCAGGAGGAGGGGGCAGCGATCAGTTAATAGATAGGAGGGTCACCTCAAAAATCAGCGTTGCATTTGGTGGAATGCTGCCTTGCCCCTGATTCCCATAGGCAAGGCCAGGCGGGATCACGAGTTGACGCTGTCCTCCTGATTGCATCCCTAGGATTCCCAGTTCCCATCCCTGTATAACCCGGCCGTTCCCAATTTGAAACGAGAAGGACCTGTCCCGAAGATGGGAGCTGTCAAAGAGCGTATTGTCTGTTAGCCAGCCGTGATAATGCACGGTCACCAGATCTCCATTTTTTACTGGATCGCCTGTTCCGACCACAAAGTCATAATACTTGAGACCATCTGAAAGTACGATATAATCACCTTCGGCTACCTCACGTGGTACGGGGGTATTTTCGGAATCTGGGGGCATCGGTTCTGTGGGACTTTTACAGGTAGCAAATAGCGTAATTGCCAAGACCAGTGCTGCGTATCGAACGAAGGACATGATCATCATACAAAATTGACGTCCTTATTACAGGAAAATCCCTAAATTGTTTGTTTACGGAGTCGTCAAGCAAGGCGATTCAAAAGAAATCCTCCATATTCGTTCGAGTCCCATGTTTAAAGCTGATGTATTTTTTGAACGTCGTCGTGAACTGGCAAAGTCTTTAAGGGACGGGATTGTGCTCTTGCCTGGGCATGTAGACAGCCCGATGAATTATACGGACAATATCTATCCCTTCCGGCAGGACAGCACCTTTCTGTATTATGTCGGGATTCATAGGCCAGGGCTTTTCGCTGTGATTGACGTAGATGAGAACCAGACGACAATTTTCGGCAAAGAGCCTACGGTGGATGATGTCATTTGGTCTGGCTCACAGCCGGGTTTAGGTGAATTAAGAGAACTTTGTGGTGCGGATCATGCGTGTGAAATATCCGGCTTGGCAGGAGTCCTTTCCGGGGCCATTGCCCAAAAGCGGGATATACATTATTTACCGCCATACCGGGCAGAAACCAGTCGCCGACTGGAGAAGCTCCTGGAGTTAGAGTCGGGGCAGTCCTCCAGAGGGTATTCAGAGGAGCTTGTTTGTGCCATTGTTGCACAGCGGTCGGTCAAGGAAGTCCGGGAATTAGCGGAAATTGAAGCGGCGCTGACGGTTACGCAACAGATGTACCGTGCTGCAATGCAGGTAGTTCAGGCAGGAAAATACGAACGTGAGCTTGCGGGTCTTGTCGAAGGAATTGCGATTAGTGGCGGGGGGCGTCTCGCGTATCCATGTATCTTGACGAAGCACGGACAGGTTCTGCATAATCATCACTATCATCGCCGTTTGGAACTTGGTGATCTCGTGGTTCAGGACAGTGGGGCAGCAACGGTTTCGGGATATGCAAGTGATATCACAAGGACGTATCCGGTTGGAGGTACGTTTTCTTCTCGCCAACGTGATATTTATCAGGCGGTTCTGGATTCGTTAACCTCTGCATTGTTAAGTATTCAACCTGGTCGTCCATTCCAGGTTAGTCATTTGGTGGCTGCACGTATACTGACGGATAGGCTTCAGCAGATGGGTCTGATGCGGGGAGATCTTGATGAGTCGGTAGCTGCCGGGGCGCATGCACTCTTTTTCCCACATGGATTGGGACATATGATGGGGCTTGATGTTCATGACATGGAAAATCTGGGGGAAGATCTGGTTGGTTATGATGATCAGATCCAAAGGAGCGGGCAGTTTGGCCTTAGATCCCTTCGGTTTGGAAGGGCTCCTGCACCTGGATTCGTATTGACGGTTGAGCCGGGGTGCTACTTCATTGGCCCGCTGATCGACCAGTGGAGGAGCGAGAAGCGTCACGAAGCCTTCATCAACTATGGTAGATTGACCGACTGGCGGGATTTTGGTGGGGTACGAATTGAGGAAAATATCGTAGTGACGCCAGAGGGGCATCGAATTTTAGGCCCCCCAATTCCCAGAACGATCGCAGATGTAGAAGCTGCGTGCAGCGGATAGTCAGGAAACGAAGGCTGTATTTTCGGTGCCTAGCCGGACATGCTCCACTAACCCAACCCGACGATTGTCAAAGGGGCCTGAAACACGAATATAGTTGTCGGTATAGCCCTGCATTCTGCCAGAGAAGGTGTTACGTTCCCAGAGTACTGGTCGGATCTGGCCACGAAATCGTTCCTGAAACACAGTTTGTTTCCGCCGGGAGAGTTCCCGGAGCGTTCGATTGCGGGATGCACGCTCGGAGACAGGAACAGTGTTATGTTGCTCGGAGTGACTGACAGCTGTGGTATCAGGGCGCTCGGAATAGGTGAAGACATGCAGGTAGGTGACCGGCAGGTTTGCCAAAAACGTATGTGTCTCTGTAAAGTGATCGGTAGTTTCCGCTGGAAACCCAACAATCACATCGGCGCCGATTCCGGCATCGGGCATGCGTGTGTGAATATATTCCAGCCGCTGCTGGTACATTTCTCGACGATAGCGCCGTCGCATGGCCCCGAGGACCGAGTTTTCTCCACTCTGTAAGGGAATATGAAAATGCGGTACCATCACAGGAGTATCCGCAACAAAGTCAATCATCTCGTCTGTGAGCAGGTTGGGCTCAATGGAAGAGATACGGTAACGAAGAATCCCGTCCACCTTTGCCAATCGCTGTAGCAACTGGAGCAGGTTTAATTTTGTAGGGTGATCAAGGCTGCCTTGACCATAGAGTCCTATGTTGACCCCCGTTAAAACAATTTCCTTAACGCCCCGCTCTGCGAGTTGTCTGGCTTGCTCAATAATTTGATCTGCAGGGGCTGATCGGCTCTTCCCCCGGGCCATAGGGATGGTGCAAAACGAACAAAAATAGTCACATCCGTCCTGTATCTTCAGGAATGCACGGGTGCGATCATCTGACAGCAGTGCAGGATCAAAGGAGGTTGTACTGCCGGTACAGGAGACATTGACTTGCGTAGACGCTTTCTGGGAAAAATCATCCAGCAAGTCGAAAATGTGTGCTTTTTCTGAATTGCCAAGCACCGCATTGACTCCTTCAATCGCCGCTACTTCATTTGGGCGCAACTGCGCATAACATCCGGTGATGATGATGAATGCATCGGGGTTCAGTCGGTGAGCGCGTCGTATAATTTGTCGGCACTTCCGATCTGCTTCGGCCGTCACCGAACAAGTGTTGATGACCGAAATATCACAGGTGTCTTTTTGCCCGACGGTTTCAAAACCGTGCAGTTCAAATTGACGCTTTAGACTGCTTGTCTCCGCGAAGTTCAGCTTGCAGCCAAGTGTGTGAAATGAAACGCGACCCATGAAGAATTTCCTGAAACTACAGGTGAAATGATTTCCCCCTCATTCTTGATCCCTATTCGTAATCCTGGTGGCAGTTTTGGTGAGAATGGGCCACGTTCCCCTTCGATGCCGATAGGGTTGGAAAATACGTGGTTGGCAACACGCGTTCCCTGCCAGAGTTACACAAGCCCAAGTGATCCCGTGTCTACCATGGTAACAATAATATGAATTCCAAACGTGCAGGCCTATTAGTATCCATCGGGGTATTCACCTATGCAACGATACTATATGTATTGACGGTTGCACCTACAGCAAGTTTCTGGGATGCCGGAGAATTCATTGCAATTGCACATGGGCTGCAGGTTTCGCATCCGCCCGGCGCACCATTCTACATGCTGGTCGGTCGCCTTTTTTCCATGTTTGTTCCAGGTGATCTGATCTCGCTATCGGTGAACATGATTTCCGTGCTCTCCAGCTCGTTTACCATCCTGTTGACTTACTGGATTATTGTTCGTCTGTTACAGGAATTTATACCGTCCAAAACCACAGGTGCCGCCACGTTTATGCACCATTTTGGAGGCGTGGTCGGGGCTTGCACCTTTGCAGTTACCGATTCTTTCTGGTTTAATGCCGTAGAGGCAGAAGTGTATGCGATGTCCATGCTCTTTACGGCTCTGGTGGTTTGGCTGATTATGAAGTGGAGTGAGCTGGCACGAGATGAGCTGGCGAATTCGCGGGATCGCCTTGGATTGAGAGCCAACCGTATCCTTGTACTCGTCGCTTATCTGTTTGGACTTGCGATTGGGGTGCATCTCTTGAGCCTGTTGGCGCTCTTCTTTATCGCACTTATCTTCTTTTTTGTCGAGTATGACCAGAAAAATTGGACCGTTAGTGGGCAATCCGATTGGAAGTCAGGGGCGCGTTGGAGAGCCATTTTTGTGACACTTGCTGTGGCGGCGGTCGCCTTTCTTGTTATTTATCCCGGGATCATCCAAAAGTTACCCGGATTGGCCGGGCAGACCGGACAACCACTGTTAGCACTTCTTCTCTTTGCCGGTGCAGTCGTCTTTGCAGTCTGGTATACACATACCCGGGAGAAGCAAATGGCGAATCTGGTGTCCGTCTGTCTTTTGATGGTATTGATTGGTTATTCCAGCTATGCAGTCATCTTCATTCGCAGTGCTGCCGATCCACCGATTGATGAAAACGACCCGGAAACACCGGCAGCTATCGTATCCTATCTGGAGCGGGAGCAATACGGGGAAACTCCAATTTTGCGTGGTCCCAACTACAATAACAGAACTGGAAACTTTGATCAGAATAACATAAAACTATTTCCAAGACGACATTCCGTGTCACCACAACATGTGAATATCTATCGGCAATACAACTCCGATGCACAGTTTTTCTGGCAGTATCAGTTGGGGCATATGTACTTGCGCTATTTCCTGTGGAATTTTTCTGGACGCGAGAGTGATGTAGAGGGGGCACGTGCAATCACCGGTTTTTCGCTGATTGAAGGCCCAAACGAAACCCTGCAGCAGACTCCCAGCGAGCGGGCAAGCCGGAACCGCTATTTTGCTCTTCCACTGCTTTTAGGCTTTTTTGGAATGTTTTATCATTTCCGTCGGGATTGGAGACGTGCCTTCAGTGTACTGGTGCTGTTTCTGGTGACTGGAGTGGGCATCATCTTATATCTGAATCAGACGCCTCTGCAACCCCGGGAGCGTGACTACTCCTATGTCGCTAGTTTCTTTGCCTTCAGCCTGTGGATTGGGATCGGAGCTACGGGACTTCTACAGCTTGTCCTGGATGCTTTAGAGAATTTTGGAGAAAAATCCAAGAGCCTTCTCTGGGTTGCAGCTCCTGTAATCTTCCTGGCGGTCCCTGGCTGGATGGCCATCGAAAATTATGACGACCATGACCGCTCGGGGCGTTATGTTGCCCCGGACTATGCATACAATATGCTGATGAGTGTTGCGCCGAATGCAATCCTCTTCACCAATGGAGATAATGATACGTTCCCCCTTTGGTATGCCCAGGAGGTTGAAGGAGTTCGAAGGGATGTCCGCGTAGCCAACCTGTCCCTGCTAAACACGCCTTGGTATGTACGACAATTGAAACACCAGTATTCGCGGGAGTCAGCGCCCTTGCCAATTAATTTGTCTGATGAAGAGATTGATGATCTTGGGGCCCGCTTGTGGGAGCCGAATACGATGACTTTGCCCGTTGATCCGGGGCTGGTATCGAAAGAGTCAGAGGTGTTTGTTGGGCAGACGGACCGGAGCATCATTGATACATCTATGGCATGGGTCCTCAATGGTCGACCATTTAGTACCAACCCGGAAACAGGAGAACCCATGAACCTTCTTTACGGTGCGGACATTGCGGCCCTCAATATCATGTTTGGCACAGCCGCAGGTGGTTGGGAACGTCCTGTATACTTTGCGGTCACCGTTTCCCCTGATGGACGCCTTGATCTGGAAAACTATTTGCAGCTTGAGGGACAGGCGATGCGTGTTGTTCCCATCCGTCATGATGATCCCCTAGGCAGGGTTGAACCGGGAGTAACACCAGAACGGCTGAAAACGTTCAGATTCAGGAACCTGAATAACCCCGAGGTCTACTATGATGCAAATATTCGACGGATGGTGGACAATTACAGGAATATTTTTGCCCAGACGGCGGCATCACTGGTTCAGGGAGGGCAAGTGGATGAAGGGGTTGGTCTCATAGATCATTTACTCGAACAGATCCCCTTTGCGACCATTCCCGGAGATTATGTCTCATTCATCTATACTGCACGCGTTTACCAGGAGGCAGGTGAGCATGGAAAGGCGTTGGAGATACTTAAACAGTCAGAACCCCTGCTGATGCACCGGCTGGATCTAAACAATGCTCAAGGGTTTGATGATTATGCCTTCACGTTTTTGCAGACCATCAGAGCTGCATATCTGCAGGCTGGTGATTTTGAAGGGGCGGCGGCATTTGAAAATAAAATTCGGGAATCTGTTGGAGAGGAAGGAAATGTGACCGTAGAAGAGATGCGCGCCTCAGTGATGGGGATGTTTGATGAGGATTCCCTTGACGGAGCCCAAAATACGGATCAGTCTCTCCCACAGGATTCCACACTTCTGGATCCAGAATACGAGAACGGGGTTCAGCAGCCTTAGCACAACAGATGTCGAATATGAGTTTTCAATTTCAGGAGCATGATTTCGAGCGCATCGGCCGTACGCTGGGCGCAGAGCCCATCTGGAAGGATCGAGTCGTATGCTACGAAATCAAGAACGAAAATCTTGGACAGATCGTCAAGCTGGAGATTTCGGTTGATGTGGAGTTTCCCGGAGATCTCAAAGACGAAATCCCCGGCCACATCATCACCGCTGAGACGACCAGTTGTCAGCTTCACCTGGTGGGATGCACCGGGCTGGTGGCCGAGGAAGATTTTCGGGAGGTCATTTTCTACGCGAAAGGTCAGAATGTTGTGAATGCTCTCGTGGTACAGGCGACCGCCTGGTGCCAGGTCTATTCCAATTATGATCGACGGTTATTGGATATGGACTACACCAAGATGCCCAGCCAGATTTCAAATAGTGTCATTTCGTTTCTGATGGCAGAGGGGATCCTGGAAGGCTTTAAGTTTGATGAAGACGAGGATATTTCAATTGAAGGCTGAAGAAGTAGATTATTGGCCTGATTTGCCGGGGCCCCCGTCGGATAATGCGGTCGTCATAGGTAGTGAGCATCCACACCTGGAGCTGGATCCCGATCTGGTGGAGAGACTCGTTGATCAGGTGCTGGAAGGGGAGCAGAAGAGGATTCGAAGGTTGGAAATCATCCTCACGCATGCCCAGCAGCTTCGTAATTTAAACAGGAAATGGAAAGGTGCGGACTACGATACAGATGTGTTGAGTTTCTCACTCGGTCATGGGCCAACGATTGAAGGGGAAGTGTACGTCAGTCTTGATTTTGCGGAGCAATACTGCCAGACCTATGATACAACGTTTACCCAGGAAGCCTGCCGCTATATTGTGCACGGGCTGCTTCACCTTCTAGGGTACCACGACCGCACGCCGGAAGAAAAGCAAACCATGCGTACGAAAGAGGATGAGTACCTCCGGCGCACAGGCGTTAACGGTATCTGAACTGCTGAAGCACACGAGGATCCTTGCTGCGACGCAGAATTTTCCCGGTGTGTACATCCTTGAATGTAATTTCTTTTGGGTGCGGGGTTACGTCAAGCAAAAACATGGCCCAGCCCCAGAAACTGTAGTGCGCCTGGGCTACAATGTGGGGATTGGACAGGATCGCATTAATGGATTCTTCAGATGTAAGTGCTTCCGGGACGGCGAGAATCTCAACAGGATCACTAAACTGGCGATCTTCGGGTACATTCTGGCTGAGGATTTCGGCCGCATGGGAGGATACGGTCGTACGGGTTGGAGTCGGACCGGTCCCCTTCTGGAAGAAGTAGTGATCGCTTGAGATATCCCCGGATCCATAGAGGAAAATCAGAATCAGAAGAAAGAGGGTCAGCATAGCTACTTCAAAACCTTGAGTCCCTGCAGTCAGCCCACCAGACATTTCTTCTACAAATACGGCTCCGATCAGGATTGGAATCTGGATGAGTGCCCCGACACGGGAAAGCAGTCCGGTGAGTAGCATGAACCCGCCGAGTAAATGGGAAAGGGCGACATAATGCAAGAGGACCGTCGAGCGGAGCATGTCCGACGGATTCGCCCCGATCAGGTCCAGAAAGCTGTTTGCATCTGCAATGAAGAGCATACCACGTACCAGCAACCCAAGCCCCAGGTACATGCGCAGAAGATCGAAGGCATGGGAACGGAAGGGATACAACTTTGCCAGGATACGCTGGAGTTCATTCTGCGAAGCCTGGATCCCCTGATCAATGCTCCAGCGACCAGATCCACAAATCACAACCAGAAGCAGGATAAAAAAGACAAGCGAAGAGAGTTCCAGAGATTGATTCGCCGAAAAGAGACTTCCCAGACTCAGAAAAACGGCACCAAAAAGAATGGGGACCTGTGAAAGGGCAGCAATCCGGGTCCAGATGCCAACTGTGATCGCCAGTCCCCCGGCGATATGAAGCCCCGCTACACTGAGGTGTGCCCAGTCGGCACGCAGCCATGCCGGTGCATCTTCGGGCAACAGTGCAACGAAGGTGGTAGCATTGATCAGAAAGAGTATCCCTCGTGCGAGTAACCCAAGTCCCAGGTAAACCCGAATCAGATCAAAGGCGATCTCACGATACTCATCGAGCCAAGCGTTAAACCTTTGGAGCATGCTAGCAACAGAATGTAGAGTTTCAGTGAATAATAGGTTAATTTAATTGAATAACAAAATAGGAATGATTAATTTGTTCGAACTCCGAATTCATTGTATATTTGGTTAGAATTAACCGCCATTTCACAGAGCTGTCTCCATCACGATCACAGATCAAATTCCGGTAGTCCATTCGAGTTATCGAAGCGCAAGGAGGCGGGGTCTCCCCGTGGGACTGATTGCCTTTCTGCTGTTAGCCCTGATCGTGGGCCCAGCGTGGGGGATGCCGCAGGAGGCAGATCCCGAGTATCGGGCATTACCATTCATCAGCAGTCGTGTGCTGATGTGGGCGGTGGCAGAGTTGCATCTGATGTTTGCCGCGTTTGTGCTGGCTGTCCCCATGTTTGCGCTGGTGATTGAATTCATCGGGTACAGGACCGGGGACAAGCGCTATGACCAGTTGGCCTACGACTTCACGAAGCTCCTTTCTGTATCGTTTTCATTTACTGCCACGCTCGGGGCACTGCTTACGTTTGGACTGTTGGTTTTTTATCCGGTGCTGACACAGTATCTGGTCAAGATATTCAGCTGGACGTTTCTGCCTTACGTGCTACTCTTTTTCCTGGAAGCGTTCTTCCTTTACGCATACTATTACGGTTGGGGCAAACTCCCTCCCCGTCTGCATCTCTTTATCGGATTGATGCTCAACCTTGTGGGTACGGCCATCATGTTCATCGCCAATGCATGGCTGACGTTCATGAACACGCCCAACGGGATTGACGATATGGGGAACCTGACCAGTCTTTGGGAGGCGATCAACAACTATACCTGGATGCCGATCAACATCCACCGACTGATTGCAAATGTGGCGTTCGGTGGCGCGATTGGGGCAGCATATGGTGCATTCAAGTTCTTGGGTGCGAAGACATTGGAGGCCAAGGCACATTATGACTGGATGGGGTATATCGGGATTTTTGTCGCAATCTGTGCGCTGTTGCCGCTCCCATTTGCGGGGTACTGGCTGGGGGTAGAGATCTATGCATATGATCAGAGTCTTGGGATCACCCTGATGGGTGGTACATTTTCGTGGCTCTTTATTGTGCAGGCCGTTCTGATTGGTAATTTATTCCTGGCAGCAAATTACTACCTCTGGTTGAGTATGGCCCGGATTCCGGGCGCAGAGCGTTTTCGAGGGTTTATCAAGTACCTTCTGGGGATAATCACCCTGTGCTTTATTGTGTGGGCAACGCCACATTCGCTCGTTGCAACGGTAGAGGAAGCTCGTGCAATGGGCGGCTCACATCACCCCATCCTGAACGTACTGGGGGTGATGAGTGCAAAGAATACAGCCGTGAATCTTTTGATCCTCACGACCTATGTCAGCTTTTTGCTCTATCGGCGTGCAAATAAGGAGGCGACGGTCTCATGGGCAAAAACCGGTAACTGGATCCAATTCGGCATTTTTGCATCCGTGGTGATCTATGTAGTCTTCCTGGGGGTGTACGGATACTTTGTAGATGCTCAGACCCGGATCGGGCTGAGTCGGCCACAGGTCATGTCCGTACTGTTTGCCATGATCTCGGTGACCGTGATCGATATATTTCTGTTCAAGAATGCAAAATCCCGTGGCGAAATCGTATGGGGAAAAATCTCTGCCCGAAGTCAGTATGCCCTTTTCTTCCTCGCCATCACGTTTACCTGGCTAATGGGACTGATGGGATATGTACGTGCAGGGATGCGACAGCACTGGCATGTCTATGGTGTGATGCGGGATACCTCGGTGGATGCATTTACACCTACGCTAGGATTTGCTGGTGGGGTGGTCAGTGCGATTGTAATCGTCTTTTTCCTGTTGATTGCCATTGTCTTCTTCCTGGCCGGCCTTTCCGGGAGAAAAGACTGGAAGCCCAAATCTGGATCCCGATGGGCTCAGGAGGAAGCGTCAACCTCAACAGAACCCGCGTGATAATCAACCAATCTAGTTCAGTAATCCCGTGAAACAGGCCCTGCAAATATTCGGATTCACGATCGTGGTTAGCGTCTTCTATTGGTACGTGAGCTTGTGGGTACCCCAGAAACGAACCGACCCCCCTGAGGATATTGAAATCGCCAGCAATCTGACGATTGAAGAAATGATCCCAATCGGAGAAGAGATTGTCGCTGGCAAGGGGACCTGTCTGACGTGTCATACAATGGGGGATCATGGGACCGGGCTACGTTTTCCTGACCTGGATAATATCGGGGCGATTGCCAGTGAACGCGTTCCCGGACAGAGTGATGTTGATTATCTGGCTGAATCTATGTACGACCCCAATGCCTATGTGTTGGAGGGCTATGTGGCTGGAATGCCGAACGTTGCCCGTCCTCCGATTGCGTTGACCGATCAGGAAATTCTGACCGTAATTGCCTATCTCCAGTCCCTTGGTGGAACGCCAAGCGTGACCATGGAAACCACCCTGCAGTGGCAGGGACAGGCACCGGCGCAGGAGGTGGCTGCCCCCGTAGCTGTCGGTGGCAACCGGGATGCAGAGACGCTTTTTGCGGCCTATCTATGTAATACCTGCCATTCATTGGATGGGACCGCGGGGGCCGGCCCCACACTCCAGGGCCTTGGAGAACGGATGTCCAGGGCGGAGATATATGAAGCGATTGTGGACCCGGATGAGGTCATCACCGAAGGATATGTCCCGGGGGTGATGTCAACGATGTTGAATGCAAATAATTTTTACGAACAGGTTTCCACCTCGGAGCTTCAGGCATTGGTGGATTACCTGGCATCCATGTAGGATCCCTGAATTGACCTAAGTTGGCGCGATGAATTTATTTGTACTGTTAGGAATCGTGGTAGCCATGATTGTCATCCAGCTCGTCGTTACGCGCTGGATTGAGCTCAATCGCTTGGCTTGGCTGGGGATATGGTGGGTTGCTCTCTGGGCTGCTTTTTCGTATGGGGTTAATCCACCGCTCCCCAATTCGATTATTGTGCTGTTCATGGCGATCATTACGATTGCACTGACCGCCTATTTATCGGCAGACAATGAGGAATTAGTAAAGGCCCAGCGGTCCATCGTACGGTTTATGGTGGACAAAGAGTATCGGATCGCATTGGTGATTGTCCTGTTTGCCATTCCTGCGGCGGTAGCCGCCTGGACGTACGTCAGTATGAATGAGGCGCCGCAGCCCCCCTCCAGTAGTCGGACGATCCATCCACCGCCTCCACCCTCCATCACGTTCGAGGGCAATTCAATTGATTTGGCGACGGCCAATAATCCTTTCCGTGAGCTTGAGCATACGGATGAGGCTGCGTTTGCTCAGCATGTCAACAACGGTCGACGGATTTACTTTGAGAACTGCTTCTATTGTCATGGAGATAACATGCAGGGGGCTGGGATGTTTGCACACGGTTATGATCCGCTCCCGGCAAACTTCAATGATGCAACCACGATTGCCATGCTCCAGGAATCTTATTTATTCTGGCGCATCGCGAAAGGGGCACCTGGACTCCCTTCCGAGTCAACTCCCTGGTCAAGTGCAATGCCAGCCTGGGAGTTGTTTTTGACCGAAGAAGAAATATGGGACGTGATTCTATTCCTGTATGAGTACACGGGATTTGAACCACGGGCACAGGGAATGCCGCATTAACCGGAAAACAAGATGCGATATTTACTGCCTTTACTGTTGATTGGGTTTGCGTATCCTGCGTTTGCACAGCAGGAGAATGACCTTGGTACGGAAGCGCAGCGTACGGAGGGGAAGGAAATTTATGAGATTAAGTGTGCGCACTGTCATGGGTACGAGGGTGATGCAAATGCAGTTGCCACCCCATATTTGCGACCAACACCCCGTGACTTTACTTCGGGAAACTACAAATTCCGATCCACCGAGAGTGGTGAACTCCCGACGACCGAAGATATCAAGCGGAGTATTCGGCTCGGAATGCCCTACACGAGCATGCCGCCATGGGAGGGAATTCTTTCAGAATCCGAGATTACAAACCTGGCATACTACCTCAAGACGTTCGAACCTGCGTTTGATGGCCCTTATGGCAATCCGACGGTCGTGGAAATCCCCCGGGCCCCGGCCTATTTAGAGGATCCAGAACATCTGGCACGTGGGCGTGAAATTTTTGAAGCCAACCAGTGCACAGATTGCCATGGCGTGAATGGGCGTGGGAATGGCCCAAGCGCCCCCGAACTGGTGGATGATTGGGGATTTCCAATCCGCCCGGCAGATATGACGAAGCGGTGGACATACCGGGCGAGTGCCACACGCGAAGACGTCTATCGCACGTTTATGACCGGACTGAACGGAACCCCCATGCCCTCGTACCTGCAAACGATCAATAATGAGGAGGATCGGTGGGCATTGGTCGATTATGTATGGTCACTGTCCAGAGATACGCCAGATTATGGCACGGTCGTCAGTGTACAGGGGCAGGACGGTGAATTGGAGTTGGGAGATGAGTTGTTTGCGGGTGCATCCGAGACGTATTTTCCGATTGTAGGCCAGCTCATTGAGCCCGGGCGAGCCTTCTATCCAGGGGTCAATGGTATCAGTGTCAAGGCAGTCTACAATGCCTCGGAGGTTGCGATCCAGCTTCAATGGCATGATATGACTGCAGAATCCGAAGGCATGAATCATCCGGCAATCGAGGTTCCAACGTTTGCTCCCATGCAGCCGGATACGTTGATGGAGGACTGGTCCGATGCCGTTGCCGTACTGCTACCCTCCCGTACTCCAGAGGGACTGGAGCGCCCCTATTTTATGTTTGGAGACAGCAAGTTTCCGATGACGATCTGGTATACAGATCTGGCGACAGATTCGGCGGTTGTATTGACGGGGCAGGGGGCAGGGAGAATTACAGATAATGGGATTGAACTGGAGAGAAGTGCTGTGTATGAAGACGGAGTATGGACGGTTCAGCTGAAAGGCTCCAGGACCTTGGGAGATTATATCATGCAGGAGTCATCCTTTGTGCCGATTTCTTTCACTGCATGGGATGGCTTCAACGCAGAGCGTGGCAATAAGCGGGGGTTATCTGCCTGGTATCATCTGTATCTGGAGCCGATGGAGACGGAATCTGCGGCACTTCCGATGGCGAAGTGGTTTTTGATTGTACTGGCCGCAGAAATTGCCATCGTTGGATTGGTGCGCTTACGCACGCGTCGTAGAAAGCAGACATAGCCGGTGAGAGGAAAGACGTACATACCGTCACTGGTTTCGTGGAATCTCACCAAAAAGTGTAATCTGCAGTGTCCGCATTGCTATTTATCTGCAGGCCGGGCTGCGGAGCGTGAGTTGACCACCGATGAATGTCTGGGTCTCTTGGACGAAATGCAGAGCCTTGGGACGGAGATGCTCATTCTTACAGGTGGTGAACCGTTGCTTCGGAAGGATATTTACAGGATTGCAGAAGCAGCAAGCCGGATGGGGATCTGGGTCGTAATGGGAACAAACGGGGTACTGATTACGCGCGAGGTGGCACAAAAGATGGTCGAATGTGGGGTTCGTGGGGTTGGGATCAGTATAGACTCTGCAGATCCAGGTCGTCACAACGAGTTTCGGGGTGGGCGGAATGCATGGCAGCATTCTGTACGTGCACTCAAAATTTGCAAAGAAGCGGGATTGGAGGTCTTGGTCCAGACGACCGTGATGGAGGAGAATTACGACGAGATTCCGGAACTCCTGGATTTTGCTCGTGAGCATGGTGCATGGTCGTTCAACCTCTACTTTCTGGTGCAGACTGGCCGGGGGCAGGGCATGACCGATCTTTCCGCTGCGGCAACAGAGTCCATGCTCACAAGACTGATTGACTGGCAGGACGATTTCCGACCAATGCTCGTACGCAGCAAGTGCGCACCTCAGTTCAAACAGATCGCTTATGCGAAAGGGCGTGGGGGGATGGAGAGTGGTGGATGCATGGCGGCAACCGAGTATTGCAGGATTACGCCGGAGGGGAATGTCACGCCCTGTCCCTATATGGATGTGGTGGCGGGAAGTGTGCTGAGCCAATCGTTCACCACGATATGGAATGACTCGTCTGTATTTTCGGAGCTCAGAGAGCCGGCAAAGCTCAAGGGGCGGTGTGGAAGGTGTGAGTTTAAGGATTTATGTGGTGGCTGCCGGTGTCGTGCGTTTGCAGCGACAGGCGATTACCTGAGCGAAGATCCTGCGTGTACCTATCAGCCCACCGGCGTTGCCTTACCAGAGTCCGTGTTGCACTGGGATCAATCAGCGGAGGATCGTTTGATGCGGATCCCGATTACATTTATCCGAAGTAAGACACGTAAAGGGGTCGAAGCTTACGCTAGAAGCAGGGGGATCGGGAGTATTACCACCGAAGTCATGAATGGTGCACTGAGTGGAATGAAGCGGTCTGGAGGGTTTGCAAGGATGCCGGCTCTGCACCAAAAGCCGGGCCATTTGGTATAGCAATGCCATACTATATCACAGAGGCATGTACAGCGTGCGATGAATGCATAGATATGTGTCCGATTGCGGCGATCCATGTTGGTGATCCGATCTATGTGATTGATGATACCTGTACTGACTTTACAGAATGTCTAATTGCTTGTGAATTTGATGCGATCCAACCGATTCCCGAGGATGTCATGGGTGAGAGTGCTGTATCTCCATAATGGTTGAAAACGAAGTTCAATACATTCCAGTGGAGGAATTTCGCCAGATGGTGCCTCCGATCCTTGGATTAGAGGTTCGGCGCCTTAGCCGGTGGATCGCTGCGCAGGCCCCGGATTCTGATCTGCGCAATCAAGCGGTGAAAGTTCGTTATGAACTCAGTCGGTTCATTACCTGTATGGAGGAGTCGAATGATCTTTCATCCTGTGGGCCATTCCTTGATGCCGCCTTGTTGAATGCAGCGATGCTGAGTGACCGTTCGGAAATGGATTATGTTATTGATCGACTCCGGTATGTTCGTGACCGGATCCCTTACACCTATTGATTTGCGGCAACCCCGCTGAGCCCATGTACAAGAAAATCTTTGTTCCAGTTGACAACTCTGAGCATTCAATCAGCGCGGTTGACATGGCCATTGCTCTTGCTGGGCAGTTTGAATCAACCATCACTGCGAGTCATGCCTATGCGGCACGGATGCATGACTACCGGTTCAAGCAAATGGAATACACGCTTCCCGAGGAGTATCTGATCGAGGATGCGATGGAGAAGCAGCGCAAAATCCACGACACCTTGATCACCATGGGTCTTGAACTGATCAGTGATTCCTATTTGGTGGTTGCGGAAGAGCGATGCAAGGAGGCAGACATTCCATTTGAACCCAAGATGTATGATGGTAAGAACTGGAAAGTGATTGCCAAGGATATTGAAGAGAGCGATTATGATTTGGTAATCATGGGAGCTTTGGGGTTGGGTGCGGTGAAGGATAGTGTCCTGGGGAGTGTTTGTGAGCGTGTCACGCGCCGGGTACGGACAGATACGCTAGTGATCAAAAAGGTTGACACTGAGGATGTAACTGCAGACCGGAAGCCGGAGGGCAATATTGTGGTCGGGATTGATGGCAGCCCGGAATCCTTTGCAGGGCTGCGTACGGCGCTGGAGATTGGTCGTAAGACGGGACGGCAGGTGGAAGCGGTATCGGTGTATGATCCGTACCTGCATTATGCGATGTTCAATAGTATTGTCAATGTATTGACCGAAAAGGCATCCAAGGTTTTCAAGTTCAAAGAGCAGGAGCAACTGCATGAAGAGGTAATTGACACGGGGCTGGCAAAGATCTACCAGTCTCATTTGGATATTGCGAGGCGGATCGCAGCCGATTCGGAAGTGGATCTGAAGATCACGCTTCTGGATGGAAAGGCGTTTGAGAAGATGCTCCAGTATGTCAGGCGTGAAAACCCATGGCTCCTGGTATTGGGACGTATCGGCGTACACAGTGACGAGGACATGGATATTGGAAGCAATACCGAAAATCTTCTGCGCCAAGCCCCCTGTAATATTTTACTGTCGAGTCAACGTTACATCCCTCCTGTGGATGTGAGTGCGGAGGAGTCTATGTTATGGACCGAGCCGGCGACCAGGCTCCTGAACACGGCACCTGATTTTGCGCGTGGTATTGCGCGTACCACGATCCATCGGTGGGCGATGGAGCGGGGCCATTCCGTGATCACACGCAAAATTGTTGAGCAGGCAATGGGAAATATACTGCCTCGCTCTTCCATGGTCAAGATGGGAATTATTGCAGAAGACACGGCAACCAAAGAGATTGTTGCGAAGGATTCAGTCACATGGATTTGCAGTCAATGCGGGTACGCTGCACGGGACTTTGAGCCGGTGCGGTGTGCGGTGTGTGGCAGTTCTGCAGAGGCATTTCAGAAGTTGGACAAAGATGCGATTAATCAATTAGCCAAACTGGAAGGGGGAACAGAGGAGCAGGATACGTTTGACGATGTTCGGCTCAAATGGAGCAAGGATGCTCTGAAAGAACTCCGAACAATCCCCGATGGATATCAAATGCGTCGAGCGAAAGCACAAATTGAAAAGCGTGCGCGTGTTCAGCGGATTCCAACCATAACCCTGGATATGGTGCGTGGTGTGATTGCGGGGACTGCGGAAGAGTTGCAGAATCTCACTCCAGGGGGACACTTAAAGACTCCAGGGGAGCATGATGGCGGATCCCGGGATGCTCCAGTCCGAAAAGCCATGCAGGATCTGGTCCAGGATGGCGAATTCATGTGGGCACCGAATGCTCATGTGCGGCTTGAACGGGTTCCAGAGGGATTTATGCGTACGCGTACCAAAGAACGGATTGAGGCGGTTGCGCGTGATCGCAAGACAGATCTGATCACGCTGGCGATTACGGAAGAAGGAATTAAAGAGGGGTTGAAGCTGATGGAGGAGATGATCAAGGAACAGGCGACCGAGGACTCGTGAAGAACTACAATGATATAGTGACCGACGGCGGCTCAGATGTAATGGGCCAGATTGCGGAGCAGCATAATCGGCTCGATCGGCGTCTGAAGCGGATCGGGAGTATGATTGCGGTGATGAGTGGAAAAGGTGGGGTAGGCAAGAGTACCGTCACCGCGTCCCTCGCAGATGCGCTGACCAGAATGGGAATCCGTACAGGTGTATTGGATGCAGATCTGAATGGCCCGTGTATGGCACGAATGATGGGGGTTCCAGATTTCAAACCTTCCCCGGAACATGGCTCCATGACGGCTGCCAGGAATGAATTCGGTATACCGGTGATGTCCATGGGAATGTTTCTGCCGGATGAACGAACGCCACTGATGTGGGATGCAAACTCACAGCGGGGTGCGTATACTTGGCGTTCCATGGTAGAGATGAGTGCACTGCGGGAGTTGCTTTCGGATACGGACTGGGGAGACCTTGATGTATTGCTGATTGATTTACCTCCGGGCGCGGAGCGGCTCCAGAATCTGGCCGACCTGTTTCCCAATCTGGCGGGTGCCATCGTGGTCTCAACGCCGTCGGTTGTTGCGATGACGGTGGTGGGGCGGTCGATTTCGATGGCGACGGACATTGCAAAGGTCGAGGTCGTGGGGATGGTTGAGAATATGAGTGTAGTTGTTTGTCCTGCGTGTGGTCATCAGGACAGGTTCTTTCCTGGGACCACCATGGTGGAGGATTTGGCCGCGGCGCATGGGGTCCCATATCTGGGGGAGATCCCCTTTGATCATCGGCTTGCAGATTGCCTGGATCACGGTCAATCGTACCTGCAAACCCATCAATCCAAACCCGCGGCCACTGCCATCTTGAGCATTGCCCAGCAGGTATTTTCCTGGACTAAAACGAATCAACATGAAATTTCTTTGTGTACCCTGTGACCAGCCGATGAACCTGAATTCGACGCATGGCCCTTTCGAGGGCACGATGTCGATTGTTTATGAATGTCCTTCATGTAATGGACAAATGGCCATGTTGACCAATAAGGCGGAGACGCAGATGGTTCGTTCATTGGGGGTGAAGATCGGCGGCCGAACGGCCCCGGCGGAGCCAATGGAAACGCTGCGCTCGAACCTTGCAGTGAGCCATGAAGAACCGACCTTGCAGTCATCTTCCGGGGGGCGGTGCCCGTTCACGGGGGTTGTCAGTGATGCCATGGCTGCAGCAGAATCAGAGTCGGGTCTTCATTGGACCCCGGAGGCCATGACGCGTCTGGAAGCCATCCCATCCTTCATTCAGCCGATGGTACAGCGCAATATCGAGAATTATGCCCGTGACGAAGGACTTACTGAGATTAACGAGGATGTGATGGATGCCATGAAAGGGCAACTTGGAATGTAGTTTGCAGATCGGGCGAACCGAATGAAGCGAACTAGGACGATACAACTGAGCCGGATGGGCGGTTTATCTAGGCGCGACTGGACTTGGGAGGTACGTCGACCTCAGGCCCTCGTGCATTATTGCAATTTTGGCCCTTTAGATCTCGGGGTTTACTAGGTTGTGCCAGATGAACGAAGCGATATTTCTGCCCAGCACTGTTTGTTATACTGGTGCCGAAGGCTCGGCCTCCTGGGAAGGGCATGCAGTCAAGGATTCTTCGCGATTCAATGGATATTTGCGGGATGTCGTTACTCCGCGCATTGCCGATTCTGATAGCCCCTTTGCATCCACATTGTCCGGGCTAGCCTCGACAGGCATGGCGACAGAATTCATTGGCCGTCTCTTGAACGCGATTCCAGAGCCGAAGAGCTGGGAAATTGGCGAAGCTCTCGCCGAATGTTTACTTCGCGACGATGCTGACCAAGAAGTTCACTGGCCGTGGAACATGGTGTGGGATCGCCGGACGCCTCGGGCGAGCCTGCCTGGTGCCGATCTTGTTGGCTTCCGGTGCGAGGGGGATACGGCTTTGCTTCTGTTTGGGGAGGTAAAGACATCTACAGACGAGAACACGCCTCCCAGCGTAATGAACGGTGGTAGCGGAATGGCTTGGCAGCTTGAGCAGAGTGCGACGCGGCTTGATGTTCAGCATGCACTACTGAAGTGGTTGTTTGACCGTTGCAAAACCAATCTACACGAGCAACTCTACGAGAAGGCCGTTGCTCGTTACCTTAACTCCAGTGGGAAGGACATGCTGTTGGTTGGGGTTCTGATTCGCGACACAGAACCAAGTGAGCTCGATCTAAAGGCACGTGGCAGGGCGCTAGCTGCGGCACTCCCTGCGCCTACCAGGATCGAACTTATCGCTTGGTATTTTCCAGTCCAGATCGTGAAGTGGCCAGAAGTTTTGAAAGGGGTAACGTCATGAGTACCAATTCCTGGATCATCGAATCGCTAGGCGCCGAGAATATCATCGACGCAGAAACTGAAGCGGGACGCCGAAGAGTGAATCAAGCATTCGGAATCGATGGTCGGACCAAGGTGTCTCTCGAGCAACTCCGATTCATAAGCAACGGCCTAGAGCTCCATGTATATTCTTTGTTGGAGATGGAAGACTTTGAGAAACTCCGTTCCGCCGCAGCCAAGGCATTCCAAGTTGGACGAATGGTGCCGGTCGAGGGTTCGCCCTTGGAAGTGGCCCAAGGATTGGTGAGACTTGGTTGCCTCGGGGTGCTAGGAGATCGCGGTATGGATGTCCGCCGACTGTTGATCGACCAAGGAATCCCGCAGCTCCCCATTGACGATCTGAATTGGGGGAATCGCGTTTGGGCGATCATTTTGAAAATTTGGCTGTGTTTGTTTCGTAAGAAAGGATGGGACGATCTCGATGAAGTACAGGAGCTAGTAGGGACACTCCGCTCAGAGCAGAAATTACATGAACCATCATTTTTATCCCACGCAGAGGCACGCAAGGATTCAGGGCCAGCCTGGGAACTCGTTCTTGCGTATCACCTCGCGAAGGCGGCTGAGATTCTGGGCACCTATTTGTCCCAAGGATCGGCGGATGGGCGCTATGATATTCGCGAACAACTCGAAGCGCAGTTTGATCGGGGGCTTTTTGCGGCGATCCGTGGACAGCTCATGGAGCGTGAAGTCCTCACACGGCTGTTGCTCCGTACTGCACGCACCTTTGTCGACAACAGTATTTGGACTGTAACACGGGCTGTAAATAGCCGCGTTTCCGGTTTTGTCAATTCCCTAGTGTCTCGGGACCGGAGAAACCCAATCTTTGAGATGTTGCCTCCGCAGCGACACACGCTTCGTGAGCAAGGGTTGCTTGGATCGGGGCATCGATCGGTTGTCGTGAGCCTGCCGACCTTGAGCGGAAAGACGCTGATTGCAGAGTTTCGGATACTGCAGGCACTAAACCAGTTTAATGACGAACGGGGCTGGGTCGCCTACCTTGCACCGACGCGCGCATTGGTCAACCAGTTGACCATTCGTTTGCGAAGAGATTTTGCTGAGATTGGGTGTAATGTTGAGAAGGTAAGTCCAGCACTAGAGATAGACAGTCTTGAGGAGGATATGTTGGTTGAAGATGATCATAAACATCAGTTTCGCATCCTCGTCACCACACCCGAGAAATTTGATCTCATGCTTCGGGGTGGATGGGAAGAGACCATTGGACGTCCGCTGACACTGGTTATCGTTGACGAGGCGCACGGCCTTGCATCAACCACGCGTGGCTTGAAGCTAGAACTCCTTCTTGCAACCATCAATCGCGAATGTCGGTATGCCCAATTCCTACTGCTTACTCCGTTTGTTCCCAACGCTACAGAAATAGCTCATTGGCTGGCACCGGATAGCCATGCGAGCATAGAATTCGGAGTGGACTGGGTGCCTAACGATCGGGCAATCGTTATCGCCCGTGCCCAGAGAGGCTCGGCCCGTGGTGACTATCACCTTACTTTTGATACTCAGCATACTACACGTGCAACCATAACCATTCCCGAAGTGCTGAGCCCCGAGAGCAATCGACCGCTCGACATGTCGTGGTCTGAGGTGACTAATTCACTTGGAAAACTAGCTGCCGCAACCGCACAGACTCTCCAGCATCGGGGCACGGTGATTATTCTCGTTAGGCAGCCGAGCCACAGCTGGACTGTCGCGGACACATTGAAGATGGAAGAAAACCTTCGGGAAGAATCTGACGAGGATATTGTGCATATTCGACGGTTTCTGCTGGATGAAATGGGTCCTGATTTTCCTCTGTCATCGTTGTTGAAATATGGTATAGGCATTCACCATGCGGGCCTGTCGGATGATACCAGGAGACTTGTGGAGTGGCTCACTGAGAAGTCGAAGTTGCGTGCTGTGGTAGCGACTACGACGATAGCCCAAGGTGTGAACTTCCCCGTTTCAGGCGTGATCTTTGCGAGCCATCAGTACCCCTTTGGTAATGACATGCCTCCAGAAGATTTCTGGAACATTGCTGGCCGTGCAGGCCGGGTGGACCAAGGCGATCTGGGGATTATCGCACTTGCTGCAAATGACGAGGTCAAGGCCGATCAGATCAAAGAGTTTGTTAAAGGATCTGTTTCTGCACTCAACTCCACATTGGTTGAGATGGTCAAGAAGGCTGACGAAGAAAGGAAATTGCTTTCGCTCGAAGAAATGTCCTGGCAGCCTGAGTGGTCTGCATTCCTACAGTATCTTGCTCATACTTATCGACAAATCGGCAACCATGAGCGTTTTGCGGTAGAAGTAGAGCAGGTCCTTCGGGGTACACTCGGTTTTCAAGCACTCCGCAAGAGTCACCGAGGCTGGGCCGACAAGTTGGTCAATGGCGTCAACAATTACGCTGAACGTCTAAAGGGCAAGCCCTTAAAACTGGTTGACGCGACGGGTTTCTCCTGGGAGTCGGTGAACGCCACGCTGAAGCGAATTGGTCGCGAGGGCCTTGGAGATGCGGCTTGGACGCCGGAACTCTTTGGGACGCGCCGCAATGATCTGCAGCGAATGGTTGGAGTGTTGTTGCAGGTTCCTGAGTTAAGGGAATCGCTGAACAAGGTTGCTGGAGGTCAGCAACCGGACGGAGACAAGCTTGCAAGAATTATATGTGATTGGGTCCAAGGTCGCACGCTCGCTGAAATGGCAAGCGAGTATTTTGCGGAGGGAGTTGTTGATGACCCCACCAAGCGGGCCAGAGCGATGACAGATTGCTGTCGCAATGTGTTCGGACGGCTAACTAACACCGCATCATGGGGCTTGGCAGCACTGCAGTCGCTGACTATCGGTGACTCGATAGATTCCTTTTCGCGAGAAGAGCAGAGGATTATTCGAAATCTCCCCGCTCGTGTTTACTATGGTGTTAATTCCGACGAGGCAGTTTCTCTTCGACTTGCGGGAGTTCCGCGAATGGCGGCGACGGGACTGGCGCAACAGATTGGCGTCACCGCGACGGAGCCCATTCATCGAGTACGGGCGAAAGTTCGGGCGGCTTCAGCTGAGGATTGGAAGGCAGCTCTGGGCGACCGAGGACTCAGCTATCATCACGTATGGTCGATTATTGAGGGAGAGCGATGACTCGAGTGGACTGACTCGGCATCAATTGTAGCGTTGTCTTGCGGGGGCGACGCTGCCTCCCAAGTGTCATTTGGGAGGAGATGCCGCGAGAGGACTCCCGCGACGCGGATTTACTCTTAACGGTATCGGGCTGTCAAGTGGGCGCCTTGCGTACGCAAACTGTCCCTGTTCCCGACATCGACCTAAGATTGTCGGTCCTGACAAAATTTGAATCGGAACAAATGGAATTTTTCGCCTGTCTGACGACAATGACAATTGGCTCTACTTAGAATCAATCTTGATACACTCACCTCGTTTCCGCAGAATAAATGGTCAGTAAAAGTTCAGAATCATCAATGAGTCTATAAACCGGATTTTTTCCAGAAAGCCTTTCGCTTTCATCCATTATAATTGGAACTCCGTCACCCCGTTTTTCCATGTAGAAATCACGCCCTACACGCCCAATTGTCGTCGCCACCGGTGTTTCCGCAAGTAAACTGGTCATCAATTCATTCCGGGTTACTTGACGGAGGTGCATGCTATCAACGGTTAGGGTATTAGGAAGAGCACCTGGCGAGTAGATTTCCAGCCTGTCATCAAACATAAAGAATCGAATCTTCGATCCAGAGATTGAATAGTCCCGATGAGCCACGGCATTTATCACAGCTTCAAATATGGCGCGTTCACTGAACTGCGGCTTTTCAATGCGATGAGGTTTCTTGATAGCCCCGACAGTCTGATTCCTTTTTAGAAAAGCCATGGATTCTCTTATCTGCCGGTCAAGCGGTCCACGAATCCTTTGTGCATCAATCTGGTAGTTGGAATCCTGCCTTGTTCCTCGATAGCGTACGGCCTCAATAAACGCGCTGGGTAAAAAATGCTCTGGGTGTTCGCAGCAAAATAGTATGCCTGCTACCGAGGCAACCAACGCTCCACTTTCCTCTTTTGCCAATAAAGAACGTTTCAAGAGAACGACATCCGCCGGTTCATTAGAACGAGTGGTGTATCTCCCCCATAGTTCCTCACGTAAATCATCCATACTTGACCGGGGAACAGGCTGTTCTTCAAATCTAATCAATCGAGCCTGACTGCGTTGCTGAAACAAGCGTGCAAGGTGTTCCGGTAACATTTTCCGCGCTGAACTCCCTTGGCGATGAAAGTAGCCCCCAGGGCCCTCGTGGACAAAGAGACTACGAGGAATTTCTATCTTGAGGACAACCCGAAAAGTGCCGGCACTGTCGGGAAGTTCCATGCGGAATGATCGAAAAAAAACAGGCGGCGTAATGCTGTCGTTGCAAATTTCGTATATATAACGCTCAACGGCTTCTATACGCTCTAGTGGGATACCGATGATCTCGCGATTCTTATCGTCTACACCTAGAACGACTACGCAGTCGTTCGTATTTGCCATAGAGGCAAGTTCGTCGGCCAGTTTGTCGCGCGATGGTCCGGCGATCTGTTCTCCTCTAAACACAACAGCTTTAAGCTCAAGTGAACTGTCCTCCCCAAGGCGTATCCTGCGCAGCAGTTCTTCTGGATTATTAAACATCGCTTTTCCCGGGTGCAATGCGGCGATAACGATCCTCAAATGCCTTACTTCCTCCCTCCATAATTGTACAGATCATTTCTCTGACCTTTTTCTCCTGAAGACTTCCGTTGCAGTCTTTTTTCGTTTCGCCGTGATTTGGAGCAAGGGCCACAACTAATTCCGAGTCACCGTTGACAACTATATTGGCATTATGCGTCACTACAATGATCTGTCGACTGCGCTTCATGTTCCGTAACTGAGTCACGATCAAATCATAGATCAACAGGTTGTCCAGATCATCTTCCGGTTGATCCAAGATCAGGGGCTCATCCCCATAGGAAAGAAGAAAGGCCAAAAGCGCAGCTGTTCTCTGCCCAGGCGAACCTTCTTTTATTGATAGAAATTTCTCACCCTCACCCGTTGCATTGTATTGGACATCAAGAGAATCCTCTGGAAACCATGCTTCTATGCGATCAATAGCTTCAGGGTTGAGATTAGAAACATGCGTAGAGAATCGCGAGTCCTTAACTTGGGGGTTGCCCTTGCCAGAGGCAATATCCCTAATGTTGCTTTTGAGTTCCGCGAGCCTTTGCTCAATAGTCTCACCGCAGCTATTACCCTCCGTATAAAGGTTTCCGAGCAATCCTTCGCCGTTCGGCGAGCCTATATCCTTCTCAAAACTCGAACCTTCCTTTTGAAGCAATTGGCGAAATTCTGTTTCGACAGTATCAGTTGCTCCATAAGGAACAACCTTTATGCGAACATATTGATTTTCATTCAACACTTCATTTAAGAAATCCCGGCGGGCTTCGGTCAATTCCCGGCGAGTTTCAATCATTTTTTGCAGCTGTTTGTCTATCTGTTTATCAAGCTCCCCGATCTGTTTTTTAGACTCCCCAAGTCCCTCAAGTCGTCTCTCAATCAACTGTCGACGTTGCACTAGCTCACCGTAGCCCGCGGGATCAATCTCTCCTTCTCGTGCCAGTTTTTCTTTTAATCTCTGATACTCCTTATCAGCCGAAACAGCGCCTCGTTTCCAAGATGATTCGTCCCTGTTTTTCTTCCATTGATCTAGAATTTTGTTCGCTTGAGAAGCGAGAGATCGGGCCTCTTTGGATAATCCATCCAAGCTTTCACGTACTGTGGCGACATGATCTTGCAATTCAGCATCCGCTTGTAATTCCATATTAAAGGTTTCGTCTTCAAGAGGGCCAGGAACCATTTCATCCGCAACCCGCTGCAATCGCCCCGCAACATCTGCCCAGCTTTCCTCCCAAGTCTCAATAGTGCGTTGCTGACGGCTCAGTTTCTGAAAATTCCGCAACACATCAGCATACCCGGCCTGCTCAAAAATCTTCTGTTTTCTTTTTACGTCTTCCAGTTCACCCCGAAGGCGTGATTCTTCAGAAAACCCAGACTCCAACTCCCTAGATTTTGCACGCAGTGCAAGGAATTTGCTTTCTGCCAACTTCCATTTCTCATTCCAAGAGCGACGATCAACTCTCGGAGCATCATCAACTATACTGAGCAGGGCAAGCGGCTTTTTCGCAAGATCAAATATCTGTTTCTGACTGTAAACCCTTACGGGGAACCGTTGTCGAACATCACCTTCGGTGCGCTCCCATTGTCCTTCGTTAATCTCTTCTTCAATGGATTCAAGATTCCCGCTTGGGGACCACCGTATACGAAATCTAGAGTCGTCCTTCCGATAAATAGTTTTGATCGTTGTCTCCGCTGTGAGAAGACCACTTTCTTTTCTGTCGGAGTATACCTTACAATATTTTTTAAATTCCTCTTGTAAATCTTCGGGTAACTCATCTGTCCTTCGCAGAGCAATACGCAGGAACTCAACAAGAGTCGACTTACCGGTTCCTCTACCACCGATGATGGAGTTGAACCATGGGTTAAACCCAATTCTAAAGGATTCAGCACGGCCAAGGTAGCGGGCCTGTGAAACCTCTATGGATTCCAATACCATCTTCGCATGTTCATTTGGATTGTCTCTCGCCTCGTCAGAACGAATCACAGATAGTGGTGAACCATCAAGCAAAGCCAAACGCAATCCCTCAAAGCTTGGTGCCCCCATTTTGACCCAAGTAAAGTGACTGCCGGAATATTTTTCTTGTGAGTTGCCGGAGGGATGGTGACTGTCCGATCCAAGCACCTCGGTCCAATTAGTTTTTTCATCGACATAAGTTCTCGGCTTCTCATAATCAAGGCCAATCAACTCCGCCGCAAAAATGTTATCGCAGTCCAGTATTTGTTCCAGTGTAGGTCCGTCCGGAGCTTTGAAAAGCCCTTTTTCTTTGTCCACATGTGCAGGAATCGCTATTGCCCCTGCCGAGACAACTTCATCAATAACTTCAATTAATGAATGACGTGTTACTCCACTGCTTGATCCTTTTTCGCCCTCAAACCCAACTTTTCCCAGGAGAGAGTCGATATCCGATGTCTTTTTGTCACGCCCAAAAATCGCCAGAAGATGGATACCGCCGTTAACCGAAATTTCCACGCCTGGAAACACATAGATAGGCCTGAATTCTTCTGAACATTCGCGTTCGAGTTGAACAAGCGCATCCTTGACTTGATCAATCCATTCGCCGCTGTTATGATCGGTAATCGCGACACAATCAATACCCGCACGCATATAGTCAAGCAGCCATTCTCTCGGCGTACGCTTTTTCAAAATTGTCTGGTCTGGACCCCTACCATAATCATGGGATGCCGGAGTATGCGTATGGAAGTCAAACTTCCACCAACGTGAGCCTCCCCATTTCCATTCTTTCATTTGTTTTATCAAGGTTAGTACTAATGTCAGGAATTTCCTCTATGTGTTCCTAGCGGTTATGGTACGGCCCAGACCGGGCAGTTGCAAGTTAGTGTCAGACCAAAAATAGCTATTTTCGGACTGACACTATTTACGGATAAAATATGTATGCTACATGAGCTTTCACTCCACTCGGAGTCAGCAAACAAGCCGGCTGTTCATGGAAGCAGGGAAGGCATAAAGTTTAAGAATCGGTGGTTAGGTATCATCCGGGGGCAAAAGAAGGCGGGGGTTGCAGAGTCCATCCATTAATTCTCCTTTCTGGAGGTTTTGAATCATGGCCTCCAGCATTGATTGGAGCCACTCTGGATCTGGATCAAGTTCTGAGAGAACATGTCGGGCATGTTCAATGAGGCTTCGCCAGCTGTCATTTTCCGGAAAAAATGCTTTCCCGTATACCTGATTGGTCAAGAAATTCAGACGCAACTCAAAAAAACCATGGAACCGTTCCAGTGCCGTTAACTCCTCTGCACTAAAGCAACCATTGAAACGTGCACGGTCATCAGGATCTGGAACAGGTTTGAGAGTGTCTATTGCAGTCTCGCTGGGTACGTAAATTTCCTCAAACCAGAGACGAGTCAACATTGCGGCAACCATCTCCGGCTGCGCATGTCTCGAACAGGCCTTCCGGCATTTCTCACTGGTCAAAAACCCCAAAAAAACAACGATGCGTTCGCGGTCGCGGGGGGGATTTGGCGTCAATGCGTTCACTTAGAAAGAGATTTCTGGTGCATCCTTCCACAGGTGAGGCCCCTCCGGTTTGAAATTTTTCGTGGCAACAAAATGCCACCCTTCGTGGAAGTTGAGCTTGAATTTACCACCACCATAACGCTGCTGAAGCCATTCCATGGGGTTCTCCAGCAGTTCGGTCATTTCGGAGAGGGGGGCACGCGCGAGTCCCTTGAATCGAACAGAGTTCATCCAAGGTTCCTGCACAAGAATCGTGATGGATGATGCTGCGAGTGCTTTCACAAATGCGGCTTCCAATTCTGCTTCTGTAGGATGCGTGTTCCCCCCGGCGATCAGGGCTTTGGTGATATACTTTTTGTAAAGTTCCCAGACCCAGTCCATGAAAGAGGGCTTTTCGTATGAATTTTCTGCATAATTATAGGTAATTTTTGGTCAAGAACACGTATATTCGCGTGTCTTCGCGTCTAAAAGCATTCCGCTGAAGGCAAAACCTTAATCAAACTAATTTTTCAATGCGAATTTCGGCAATTTTCACACTTTTGATCTTTTTTATCGCTGCATGTGGTGGCGGAGCAAGTGAGACAGATGTGAGTGAGGACTCTGGTAGCGATGATGCTACAGAAACAGCGGCAATGACCCCGATGGGATCGGGTGGTGTTTCCGGATCGGTGATGTTTACAGGAACGCCCGCTGAGCGCACTCCCGTACGAATGAATGATGATTGTACAGACGAGCGCGACACGGAAGCGCTTAGTGAAGACCTTCTTGTTAATGAAGGTGCAGTTCAGAATGTGTTTGTGTACGTCAGTGAAGGACTACCGGAGGGCTATGCATATCCAACTCCATCAGAACCCGCAGTCATGGATCAGGAAGGGTGCATGTATGTGCCTCGTGTAATGGGACTGCAAACCGGGCAAACGATTCGTATTGAGAACAGTGATCCATTCCAGCATAACGTACATCCGGTTCCCGAAGACAATCGTGGATTCAATGAATCCACACCAGGAGTTGGAGATTATCTGGAGAAAAGCTTTTTGGTGCCGGAGGTGATGATTTCGGTCAAATGCGATGTACATAGTTGGATGCAGGCCTACATTGGCGTGTTGGATCATCCGTACTTTGCAACGACGGATGCAAGCGGATCTTTCATGATCTCCGGTCTTCCAGATGGAGATTATACGCTGACCACTTGGCATGAACAACTGGGAGAGCAGACGATGGCGGTGACAGTGGTGGACGGTGCTATGGCTGATGCTTCAATCAGCTACCAGTAAAACAAGCTTTTCCGCTTATCAATCAGGTACGTACCTCATGGCAGAAGATCATTCTCACTCGGCCCATCAGGAGGGGTTCTGGCGTAAGTACTGGTTTTCGACTGACCATAAAGTCATTGGAATCCAGTACGGGATTACAGCGATGTTGTTTTTGCTGTTTGGATTTGGCCTTATGCTACTCATGCGGTGGCAGTTGGCATCTCCAGGCGTGGAAATCCCTCTCCTTGGGGCGCTCACACCAGAAATGTATAACCAGTTCGGTGCCATGCATGGTACGATCATGGTATTTCTGGGGATTGTCCCCTTAGCGGTGGGTGCTTTTGGAAACTATGTAGTTCCATTGCAGATCGGTGCGCCGGATATGGCGTTTCCAAGGTTGAATATGGCCAGCTATCATTTCTACTTCTGGGGTGGAGTCGTTATGCTTGCCAGTTTCTTCGTACCAGAGGGAGCCGCCAAAGCTGGCTGGACCTCCTATCCTCCACTCGCGAATATTGAGACGATGGGGCAGACCATGTGGCTCTGGGGGATGGTGTTGTTGATTACATCTTCGCTCTTAGGTGCGGTGAATTTCTTGGTGACGATTATTCAACTGCGTACGGAAGGGATGACCTTCTTTAAGATGCCTTTCTTTGTCTGGGCGCAGTTTATCACCGCGTTTCTCTTGCTCCTGGCCTTTCCTCCACTGGAGGCAGCGGGCTTCCTTCAGTTGGCAGACCGGCTTATCGGGACGAGTTTCTTTTTGCCGAGCGGACTCGTCACTGCAGATGGCCCATTGGAAGTTGCAGGTGGTGGGAGCCCACTCCTGTGGCAACACCTGTTCTGGTTTCTGGCACACCCAGAGGTATATGTATTGATCCTTCCAGCAATGGGGATCGTAGCCGAAGTATTGGCAAACAATACCCGGAAGCCGCTCTGGGGCTATAAATTGATAGTGTATTCCGTCATATTCCTAGGTTTCTTTTCCTTTATTGTATGGGCACATCACATGTTCATTACCGGGATGGGGACCACGATCAGTGCCTTCTTCCAAGTGACGACTATGATCATTTCGATCCCCTCGGTCGTGATTTTGTCCGCGCTCTTCATCACACTCTTCGGAGGCTCAATCCGCTTTAATAGTGCCATGCTATTTGCCTTGGGTTTTATCCCAATGTTCGGGATTGGTGGACTTACAGGGCTTCCGCTTGGCTTGGCTCCAACGGATATTCCGTTGCATGACACGTACTATGTGATTGGACATTTTCACTATGTCGTTGCACCGGGAACCATTTTCGCACTCTTTGCGGGCATTTATTACTGGTACCCCAAAGTTACGGGGCGTACAATGAATGAAACGCTGGGGCGGATTCATTTCTGGGGATCCATGATTGCAATGAATGGCATTTTCCTTCCGATGCTTCATCAAGGGATGGTTGGGATGTCACGACGCCTGTTTGACGGTGGATTGACCTACAGTTTTACGGAAGGGGTCATCCATTACAATTCGATTATGGCAGTATCTGCCGTTGTCTTACTCGTGTTCCAACTCCCGTTCATCTATAATTTTTTAGCGAGCATCAAATGGGGCAAAAAGGTTACGAAGAGCAATCACTGGGAAGCAACGACACTGGAATGGTCCGCCGCACCGACTCCCCCAATCGGGCACGGAAATTTTGAAACCATTCCTACGGTGTATAACGGACCGTATGAGTACAGCGTACCCGGTCAAACACTTGATTATTGTCCCCAGGGAGTGCCTATTCAACTTCCCGACCATACTGATAAAACTGTCGAATCCTAGGTATACCAATGCAGATTCCCTATGAGGTAACGGCACGTCCAGATACTGGCGTCAATAATGCGAAGCTGGGCATCTGGCTATTCCTGGCTTCGGAGATCATGCTCTTTGGGGGCCTGTTTGCTGCCTATGTGTTCTTAAGAATTGGCGCGGATGCATGGCCGGGGATGATGGTGTATGGCACAGATATGATGGCTGAGCGTGCAGACGAGATCCTGAATGTGCCGCTGGCAACATTGAATACAATGATCCTGATTGCATCCAGTGTCACCATGGTGATGTCCTGGGTGGCGCTCAAGATGGATCGGTTT
Source organism: Rhodothermales bacterium (assembly GCA_965116685.1). Lineage (GTDB taxonomy): Bacteria > Bacteroidota > Rhodothermia > Rhodothermales > Bin80 > Bin80. The sequence continues at coordinate 3,113,692 of OZ220707.1, forward strand.
GATCGCTATAAGCTTTATATGGGACTGACCATTCTGTTAGCTTTGGGGTTTTTGGTCGTAAAGGGCTTTGAGTATGGCGATAAGTTTGATCATCATTGGTATGCGTCAACGAATAATTTTCTTGGCATCTATTTTGTGCTTACCGGATTGCACGCGATTCATGTCACCGGTGGGATCTTGTTGAATGCATACTTTTGGGGACCAGGAACGAAGCTTTGGAAACAGGGAACACCGCGTGCCAAGGCCCACTTCACAAATCGAATTGAGGTTGCTGGACTGTACTGGCATTTTGTAGATTTGGTATGGATCTTCCTGTTCCCTATGATCTATTTGATTTAAGCAGATAAATGCGTTGAAATGGCCGAAGAAATGACTATGGAGGATATCAGGAAGCACGTAAAAGTGTATCTCTTGGTCTTTTCCTCTCTTGCTATACTGACAGTTGTGACCGTGGGGGTTTCGTATCTGGAGATTTCTTTCGAACCTGCTTTACTGATTGCGTTGGTGATTGCTACGGTGAAGGCTAGCTTGGTGGCGCTGTATTTCATGCATCTGGTGAGTGAGAGGCAGGTTATCTTATGGGTCTTACTCGTATCGGGGATTTTTTTGATCGCCATGTTTGCACTCTTTATCGGAGCGCATTCGGATCAAGAAGCTCTTGCGGCGTTTGCTAAATTACTTCTGTCCGAGCATGTCGCTTAAGACCATACATATTGTATTTATTATTTCCGCAACGGCGGTCAGCTTTATGTTTGGACTATGGGCGTTGATCCGTGGGATAGAGGATGTTAGCGCGGCGATGGTAGGGATGGGACTGATTGCGCTCATCTGTGGGATTGGTCTCGTTTTATACGGTGTTACATTTTGGCGCAAAATCAGGGAGTTAACATGAAGCGTGGAATAACTCTTGTTGCTTTGTTTGCAGTTGCAACACCAGTCTTGGCATGTGAATATTGTCTTGGTACGGGAAGTGCGAATTCTGGAATGATTCGTGCGCTGGTTTTCTCCATGGCATCTCTGCTTACAGTGATCGGATTTGTGGGGGCGAGCATCGGCACGTTTTTTTTCAAGGTTCATCGCCGCGCAAAGGTTTTGGAATCAGAAAGAATATCAGGTCATTCTGGCAATGATCAATTGATTGACCAATAACTAGAGATTGGGCCAAAGCATGAACGATTTAAGTAAATGGATGGGAATGCCACTTGATGCTTCGGGGCATGGAATGGCAATTGATGCCATGATGAGCTGGGTACACTGGCTCATGTTGGCGTTATTTTTGATTTGGGCACCGTTTTTCATCTACTGTTTATGGCGTTTCAATGCGAAGCGGCATCCTCGGGCCATTTACGCGGGAGTAAAGAGCAAGTTATCTTCCTATTTGGAAGGAGGGGTCGTCATTGCTGAGGCAGTGTTATTGGTGGGGTTTGCACTACCGATATGGGCTACGATCAAGAATGATTTCCCTGAAGAGTCAGAGTCAACGATCGTGAACGTGATTGCAGAGCAGTTTGCTTGGAACGTAGTCTATCCAGGTGTCGATGGGGAGTTTGGTCTTACAACGCTCACGAAGCCGATTCAGATAGACACCAGTGACCCGAGAGGCGAGGATGACGTCATTATCACCAATACTCTTCATCTGGTAAAGGATCGTCCGGTGATTGTTAATCTTAGTTCCAGGGATGTCATTCACAGCTTTGCTCTTCCCAACATGCGTGTAAAGCAGGATGTTATTCCAGGGTTGGAAATTCCAGTCTGGTTTGTCCCCAAAATGTCCACCAGTGAATTCCGGCAGCAGATGGCGAAGGCGATGCCGATCTCGGATGATGAACGCCGTCGGGCTCAACATCCGCCCTATCGGTGGATCGCGATGCGAGACTACCCGAATCCGACTGATTCGACGATGCTTGCAGAAGAGGGGCAGCGGCTATCAACTAGAGTCCTGACGAGACTCCATGAAGCCGGCATTACCGAAGTGTATGCTTCTCCAGATATGGAGATCAGTTGTGCGCAGCTCTGCGGTGGTGCCCATTACAGTATGCGTGGTACCGTGATTGTTCACGATACACAGGAGGAATTTGACGAGGTCCTTGTAGAAAATAGTTTCTGAGATCTGCAAGGTTACGATACGGGTCTTCGTCTACTGACAGAATGCTTCCCTAATGGTTATGTCCAAGGAAAAAATCTGGACATAATCATTCCCTCCGGGGATCAACTCAAGCCGAAATCATGAGAGTGATTGTCCTCGTGCATGTGTCAGAAGATTTGGAGGCAGGGGCATGCCATCTACTGAACTGTTTATATCTATGGGCGCCTAGAACCAAGCATTGATCGAAGCGGGTATTATGCGGGATGGGGCTGGGCTGCGACCAACATGTGACGGGGTACGGGTATGATTTGATGGCGACTCACGGACGGTTTCTAGAGGGCCGTTTAACCTTACCTCGGATTTGGTATCTGGGTACTGGATGTGGAAAGTAGAGGATATGGATGAGGTTATCGCTTGGCTTGAGCGGTATCCCAAGCCACATTTTGAAGTCGGAGAGGTTGAGATCCCGTCTCTATATGATCCAGAAGATTTTATCGAATAAGGGTGTGGTAGTGTAGTTGTCGGAGAACTCTTCAACTCAACTTTCGTCAAGCAGTCTACTGTGAGACACGGCTATGGAATATAGGATGTGGCATTTTTGTGCATCCTTGAACTGCAGAAACAGGTGATTGAAACCACATCTTTGTATAACCGTAACCTATGCATAATATCGATTGTCAGGTTGAATGATGAATGGTTTCAAAACGGTATTACTACTCGGAGGGCTCAGTGGACTGGCACTTGCGATTGGCGCATCTCTTGGGGGACAAGCAGGACTGTTCCTTGCATTCGTCATTGCAATTGGGATGAATCTTGGGTCCTACTGGTTTTCTGACAAAATTGTCTTGAAAATGTATCGCGCCAGGGAAGTTGGCAGCGATCATCAGCTCTATCGCGTGACGGAGCATTTGGCACAAAACGCAGGACTCCCAATGCCCAGGGTGTACATCATCCCGGATGACTCGCCCAATGCTTTTGCGACGGGCCGTAACCCCGAAAACGCCGCAGTTGCTGCCACCGAAGGATTGATTCGGAACCTGAATTCGCAGGAATTGGAAGGAGTCATGGCACATGAGCTGGCGCACGTTAGAAATCGGGATATCCTGATTAGCTCAATTGCCGCCACGCTCGCGACAACCATCATGATGGTTGCACGGATGGCGCAGTTTGCTATGCTTTTTGGAGGAGGTGGGGATCGGCGAGACAATATTTTCAGCTTCCTGGCAACCCTGATTCTCGCACCAATTGCTGCGGTGCTGATCCAGGCAGCAATTTCCCGCTCAAGAGAGTTTGAGGCAGACCGGGTTGGCGCGGAAATAGCGGGTAGCCCAAGAGGGTTGGCCAGTGCGCTTGCGAAGATTGAAAATTTTCAAGCGAAGGTGCCCGTAGATGCGAATCCTGCGACCGCCCATATGTTCATCATGATGCCTGTTTCCAGGAAGGGGGTAATGTCTTTATTCAGCACTCATCCACCGACAGAAGAACGCATTCGGAGACTGGTTTATTAGGGAAAAGCGAGAGATTGGGACCCCTTTCTCTACTCTGTCCCGAGTGAGGTTGAACAACTCAACCGGTGGCTCGGAAGTTGGGGCCTAAACTTCTGTTTCAACAGACTGAGGCAGATCCAGCAAGAGTCTGGAAAGATATATTCAGTTGCAAGGGCTTATATTATTTGTTACTCGGAGGGCTTTTATTTCTGACCATTCCAACTGTGATTATGAACTTTGTCAAAGAGTAATATTTCCGAATGACTGGTTGTCACGTTGGCTGGCTGGAAGAGAACTTTCCTGCTGATTCTCTCATGCCACTGCTCGTGGTAAGGATAAAGAGTGCATCGCTCAGATCAACTCATGTTGGAATGGTTGGATGTACATAGTATGATAGACACAGACACTTGGATAAAACTGGGGATAACCAATAAAATCTGATGAAAAATCTATACTGCCTCGTTGTTGGTGTACTTATGATAATGGTGGGAGTTTTGCCGGTGAATGCACAGGAATGGGGGAGCATTCAGGGTACCGTTTATGTAACCGATGATGCGGTGGTTGTTACCGATGCTACGGTTACGTTGGTTGGTTTGAATTACTCGCAGCGGGTTGACGGATCAGGGCAATTTGTTTTTGAAGAGGTGCCAGCAGGTTCGGTGCTTCTGCGTGTTGAGAGCATCCTCTGGGGACGAAATTCAGAAACAGTCACAGTGGTTGCAGGCGAGACCACCGAAGTGGATATAGAAGTTCTGTTACATGTGCACCTTGAAGAGATGATTATCACGGCAGGGCCGACAGCTCTGACGCATTCGGAACTGGTCAATCCAGTAAATGTCTTGACAGATAGAGATCTTCTTGAATCAGATGGGGTCAGTCTTGGAGAGTCCTTAAAGAATCAGCCGGGCATGGCATCAACCTATTTTGGCCCTGGGGCCAGTCGCCCGATTATCGGTGGAGTGGGAGGCAGTAGAGTCAAAGTTCTTCAGCACGGTTTAGCGGTCGGTGATGTGAGTGACCAGAGTGAGGATCATGCCGCAGGTGCAGATGCTTTTGATGCCAGGCGAATCGAAATTATTCGAGGGCCGGCAGCACTCCTGTATGGAAGCGATATCACGGGTGGAGTTGTGAATATTCTTGATGGGCGGGTTCCCAATGAGCGTCCGGCGAATCGCATTGAGGGAATGGTGATGGGAAGAGGCGGACTGGGTTCCAATGAACGAGGCGGCGGTGGGAGCCTTACGGGTGCATTCGGGAATGTTGTCTGGCGGACTCGTGGCTTATTACGTGAAACAGAAGATGTCTCTACGCCGTCATTTAACCCCAACGGAGATCACGATGATGACGAGCATCATGACGAGGACCATGATGAGGAGGGGCATGATGATGATGAGCCTGAAATGGTAGACCATATTGAAAACTCAGGCACCTCGCTGGGGCGAGGATCTTTTGGCATGTCCTGGCTGGGTAAGCGTGGTTATATCGGAGCAGCTATCAGCTTTCACAATTCAGACTACGGTGTTCCCGGGCACATGCATGGAGCACATGAAGATGAGCATGAGGAGGATCACCTTGACGAGGAAGAGCACGATGAGCATGAAGACGAACATGGTGACGATGAAGAAGGAGTGGGGGAAGTATCCATTGATCTGAACTCCGTGACGTACGATGTAGAAGGTGCCTATCGCTTTGGTGGTGGGGCCATTGAGGGGCTGCGCTTCAGATTTGGCGTTGCCGATTATGATCACACCGAAATCGAACACCTCGAATCAGGACCTGAAGAGATCGGGGCCGTATATGAGAATGATCAGTGGGAGGGACGCGTTGAATTGGATTATTCACTCCATCGGTCGACGAAGGGGATCGCAGGAGTGCAAATGAAACGGCGTGATCTAAATCCCACGGGGAGCCATTCCAGTTTACCCGCAACTTTGTCGACTCAAGTGGGCATCTTTGCGATGGAGCGAATCAATTTGGGTTCACTGAGACTGGAACTCAGTGGTCGGATGCAGTGGCAGTCTCTTGACCCCGACCGCAAGGTTTCGAGGTCATTCTCGTCTCTGAGTCTGGGTGGGGGGGCAAACTATGAAGTAAGCGAGCAATTGTCATTCTCATTAAGTCTCGCACGTGCAGCAAAGGCTCCGAGTACAACGGAACTGTATTCGGATGGATTACATACAGCCATACGTTCTGTGGAAATAGGGAATGAGGATCTTGAAGTTGAGGTGACGAACAATGCTACGATCTCTGGATTTCTTCATGCGGAGCCTGTACATATGACATTGACGGGATATCTGAATCAATCGGACAATTTCATCTATCATGTACCGACAGGTATGATGGAAGAGGGAAATCCAGTTCTTCAGACCGCTCAGGCGGAAGCCAGAATTACAGGGCTGGAAGTAGATGCAGACATAGAGATTTTCCACAGTGGAAATTCTCACGTTGTACTTGGATTGATGGGAGACTACGTGAATGGCCAACTTACATCTGAAGATGGTTATCTGCCTCGCATTCCGCCGTTACGCCTGAGAGCTTCACTGCAGTATTCGGCAAACAATTTTATGGCGAATCTATCTGTGAAGCGGATTGCCAGCCAGGAGCGGGTGTTTTCGACAGAAGAACACACAGACGGCTACACCATGATCGATGCCAAAGTGCGTTATCGCTTGATCACGGGCTCTACGGTTCAAAGCATCTCTTTGCAGGGCTTGAATCTCGGCAATACGTTAGCTAGAGTACACACTTCGTTCCTGAAAGAAAACGTGCCGCTACCGGGCCGTGATGTACGCTTGACGTATGCAATTCATTTTTAGTCCAAACGATTGTATCCGCAGGCTCATCCAATCAATGCATTGCGTGATTTAGCAACGAATCTATCGCCAGAGATCCATTTGATTTAGCTCTTCCGCCGGTGCAAGAAAACATTGAAGGATCTTTGGCTCGGTGTTGTCCCTGCTGATCTGTCTGTTTTTAGTTGGGGATAGACGTCACTGAGCATTGGTTCTGACAGTTTTTTTAACTGTTAGTCAAATCCTTGACGTATTCCCTATCTCGTTCGTGATCTTCACTCTTTCGGTACAACTCCGCTAAACACCGAAACAATGCATCTCGCACCTCGTGCTCATCCTACTCAGTATATCCTGTGGGAGAAGTGTTGGATCCTGTAAAGTTTCTGTCATGATTTTTAGGCCTCGCTCAAACAATTGACTTTGTGTTTGCGTTGACATGGCTTTTCCTAGAAGACCCATTTACTGATTTTCATGCATCGTATGAGATTGATTGCCCCGATTATCCTTGTAACCCTGATGCTTGGGTGTAGAAACTCAGAGGGCCCTAGCCCGGGATCTGAAGAATATACCAGTATCGTGAGTGCTTTCTATGCAGGAGTATCTGCGATGGAGGTGGGTGAAGACCTGCGTGCCAATGCGAAGCTGACACTGGTCACGGAACTCGCTCCCAGAGAGCCGGCTGCCTGGGCAAACCTGGCATTGATGGCGATGCGCCGGAATGAACTGGATGTGGCAACAGGGCATTTGGCTCGCGCACTGCAACTGGACTCAACAAACAGCGAAATCCTGCTTTTAGCGGCAGCTCATGCACGAATGATGGGCGATGACTCTGCACAAGTGCGTTATCTGCGCAGGACCGTATCGGTTGATTCACTGAACGTGCGTGCACTCTTTGAACTGATTGAGCTGCTTCCTGAAGGCTCGGATGAAAGCAGATCATTGATGAATCAACTCATTACCGCTGCTCCGGGAAATACCACCGTTTTGCTCAAGCGGCTTCAGCAATTAGCTTCCATGGGTGCCCTGGACCTTGAACTGCTGGATGAACTTAGTTCCTATGCATGGGGCGAAGAGGTGAATGAGCAGATTGAACTGCTCAGAAATTCAGTCCAAGAGGAGGATACGGCAATACAAATGGCATTTCTGCGCAATATTTTACTTAGTGAGCCGCAGTACCGCCAGGATTTAACAGAGGTACGTGTATCAATTGAGCGGGTAGGGGATCCGGTCACACGGTTTATCCGATTGGTGAATCCTTCTTCATCTCCTGCACCACGAGATGACTCGCTGCAAATTGTGGTGGATCAGCAACTGGTTACTTCGGACTCATCTCAAGAGTGGATTTCTGCGATTGCATTAGGGAATGCTGCGTTGCCGGCAATTTTTTATGCCGGGATGGATTCCGTCAGGACGCTCCGTGAAGAAGTGTGGGAAGCTCCCCGCGTAAGTGGACATGATGCAGGTGTCGGGGTAGATTATAATTTTGATTTCAGGACGGATCTGGTTCTGGCTGGAGCTGGGGGGCTGCGCCTGTTACGTCAGGATTCGCTGGAACAGTTTACGGATGCAACAAGCGAATTGAATTTGAGTGCAACCCTCACTGGCGCAGCCTATACAGGGGTCTGGGCGGCAGATATTGATTTGGAAGGAGATATTGATCTGGTCCTGAATGATGCCGAAAACGGAGTGCTGACACTTCGCAATAATGGGGACGGCACATTTGAGCGGGCACAATGGTTTTCAGTCGATTCCGGTATCCATGCATTTGCCTGGGCGGATCTGGATCAGGATGGTGATCCAGATGCGGCGCTGATGGACTCTGAAGGAGGGTTGAAGGTGCTGGCAAACGAGCGGCAGGGCCAATTCATCTCCATGCCGAACCCCATTGAGGACTTCACCCTTCTGGATTTAACAGTCTCCGATAGCAACAGTGATGGCAGGATAGAACTTTTGGCACTTACAGATACTGGGCAAATCCTTCGTGTAACTCTGGGAAACGAGCCAGCTGTAGATGTACTGTTCGAAACGGCTTTGCATGCGGCAGGATCACAGCTTCTCACTGGAGATCTGGATAACAATGGAGGTATTGATATTGTGGTGACCACAAGAGGTCAGTCCCAGATTCTCCTGCAGGATCATGATTACGCATTCTATCCGTACGAAGCTTCAGTAGACTTGGAAACGTATGCATTGAGTGCTACGCGGTTTGCGGGGCAACTGGAGATGGTTGGTCTAAGTGCCGACCGCCGGCCTATGCGCTATGGAATCGTAACATCGAAAGGATACCACTGGAAACAGATTCAACCCCGTGCTGCACAGGCGGTAGGAGACCAGCGCATCAATTCGTTTGGAATTGGTGGAGAGGTTGAGATCCGCGCAGGGCTCCTGTACCAGAAGCAACCAATCACCCAACCGATTGTGCACTTTGGACTTGGAGAGCAGTCGCTTGCGGATGTTGCGCGTATTACATGGCCCAATGGATCGGTGCAAGCGGAATTTGATCTGTTGTCGGACGAGATTGTCAGTGCGACCCAACGTTTGAAAGGATCCTGTCCATGGCTTTTTACTTGGAATGGAGAAGAAGTGACGTTTGTTACAGACTTCATCTGGCGCTCTCCTCTCGGACTTCGGATCAATGCGCAGGAGACTGCGGGGGTGATGACCACGGAAGACTGGGTCAAGATCAAGGGAGATCAACTGCAGCCTCGGAAGGGGTACTATGATGTACGGATAACGGCAGAATTATGGGAAACTCATTTTTTCGACCACGTATCTCTGATGGCCGTGGATCACCCTGTTGGTACGGAGATCTTTGTGGATGAACGATTTGCCTTTCCTCCACCAGAGTTAAAAATCCATCTCACTTCTGAACTCATGCCCATTGCGGGAGCATGGAATGACCGTGGCCAGGATATATTGGAAACCGTACTTGCCCAAGATGAGCGTTATGCAGATTTCTTTGGACGCGGTGACTATCAGGGGATTACCAGAGATCATTACCTGGAGGTGGAGATCAACGAGGAGACCCCACAGGATGCTTGGCTGGTTGCCAGAGGCTGGATTCGGCCAACGGATAGTTCCATCAATGTCGCTATCAGTCAGGGAGCGCATTCTCCTCCCGGCGGGTTACGCCTGGAGGCGCAACTGCCCGATGGGGCCTGGCAAATGGTACACGCGAATCTGGGGTTCCCTAGTGGTAAGTCCAAAACTGTCCTGATTGATTTGGCTCCGGTGGCAAGGAGTTCAGGTGCTCAGCGGCTGCGATTACATACGAATATGGAAATCTATTGGGATGCATTGTATACAGCTGCAAAGCTGGATGATTCGGCCTTACAGGTGACGCATATGCTCCCCGCAAATGCAGACCTCAGGTATCGCGGCTTCTCGGTCGTGAATGAAAAAGATCGCTCTTCTCCCGAACTGCCCGTATACAATACTTTGAGTGGCACCGCACAGATCTGGCGTGACCTCGTTGGTTACCATACGCGTTTTGGGGATGTTCTGCCGCTGTTAGAGAAGGTGGATGACCGCTACGTCATCATGAACGCAGGAGACGAAATGCGACTACAGTTTACCGAGATGAATTCGGCAGCAACAGGTCAAGAGAGAGACTTTGTCCTGATCGGGGATGGTTGGGTGAAGGATGGTGACTACAACACCACTTTTTCCAGGACGCTCCGTCCATTACCTTCGCACGCAGATCCTACATATGATGAAATTCCGGGGCGATTAAAGGATGATCCGGTTTACCAGCGCCATTCTTCAGACTGGTTGGATTATCATACCAGGTATGTTGTACCGGAGAATCACACGAAAGGGCTCGCATTCCCGAACGAGAGGAATGATCCCTGACCGTAGGCTCGAAGTCTTTGGGGCACTCCGGCGGCTCTGTTTGGGATCTCACAGTCCTATGTGTGCCCTGCTCCGAATGCCAATATAATGTGTAGATTGTGCATTATAGGAGTTGCCAATCAAACATCCATCCTCGTAAAGGCGGGGTAAGGTCGGATGCCGTTTGGAGCCGGGCTGTCCAAAGTTTGGGACTGAACGAAGCTCTCGGCTCCACATAAAATACAGTGCAGTCTCACGATAAAAAGTACTATAAGAATGCCCCTTACCGATTTACGTAGTCAAGCCACGCTCCGAACAGGAGAAGATCTGATTTCCCATTTAAAATCCTTTGAATTGGAGCCTAAATTTTCTGCAGGGATCTGGTTCTTTTCGCCGGCGGATTCAAGATTTCATGCCAAATACAAGCCAGATGAATCTATTGAGGCTCGACTGGAAATCGCAGCATCATTGAAGGACTACGGCCTACACGCGCTGGAAGCACATTATCCGAACGAAATCAATGAGGATAACCTGTCCATCTGGAAAGATTTCACCCGGGATACAGGAATTCGATTGTTGACGGTCATTCCATTGTTGTTCTATGATCTGGAATTCGAGTTTGGTTCTCTGTCAAACCCTGATGATAGATTGCGTCAGATGGCGATTGACAGAACAGCACGCTCATTACGCTTGGGGCAGGAATTGGAGTGTGATTTTTCGGTCGTATGGCCTGGGATTGATGGGTATGAAAATCCGTTTGGTATCAATATGGCCCATATGCGCCACAGATTTGCCGAGGGATTGGCGGAGGCGTTGGATGCAGCTCCGGGATCACGGATTGCCTTTGAGCCGAAGCCATACGAGCCAAGGGGGCGAATTCTCTATAGTTTGACTCCGGAAGGCGTACTGCTCGGGAAACAGGTTGAAGAGATGTTGGAGCATCCAGACAATCACAAACTGCTCGAGGAAGGCCATAAACTGGTTTGCATGAATCCCGAGATTGGACACCTGCTTATGGGTTTTGAGGATATTGCCTATGCTTTGAGTTGGCCTTTATCCGAAGGGCGTCTGGCACACACACATTGGAATAGTCAACCGTTGGGGAATTACGACCAGGATCTGAATGTTGGTCTGATCTCCCCGGAGCAAATGGAAGCTGGCCTCTATGTCCTGAAGATGCATGGTTATGAGGGTTGGTATGGACTGGATATTAATCCAGAGCGCATGCCGGTTGATGTGGCGCTTAAGATCTCAATGGATGCCTTGCGTGCCGCGTGCGATCGGGTGAATCATCTTGACCATGGACTCATTATTGATGCGGTTGAGACTCCAGATCAGCACAGAGGTTTTATAGAGGCGTACATGGTACGTGCGAGGGCTCCCCGGAGCACAATCCTCCCTCCAATGAGTGACACATTGGCATCACTGCGGAAGTAGGCTACAAAAAAACAACTTGCCCAGGGGTAACACGTCACGATATGCCAGCGATTGGTGTCCAGGTTGTGGTTTGGCGTTGCGTGGCGTATATCCAATAGGTAATCCCTTAGTTTACCCTGGCCTTCAGATCAAATTTGGGGATCTCAACCACGAGCTTATCGCCACTTTCCGTTTCCATCGTGTAGTTGCCTTCCATGTTTCCCTCAAAAGAGTTGAGGATACAGAAGCTATTATAGTAGTAGGATTCTCCCGGATTAATGAGGGGCTGCTGACCAATAACCCCTACTCCCTCAACCTTCCTGGGAGCATGATCCTTTTCCTGGATATTCCAGTATCTTCGAAGAAGCCGGATCGGATCGCGTCTGTGGTTCGTAATCATTACGTAGTAGGCAAATGCAAATCGGTCCAGAAAATAGTTCGACTCTGCGTCGAGATAGACAGGCGACACAGTGACAGAAATCTTCTCGGTGACCGAAGTGTAATGAAGCATTTCAATCAGTCTATTCTAGGTCATAATGTGCATTCCCGCCCGCAGTATACGCAACACGCATATTTCCAAGCAGTTAAATATAGCAGCTAAGGTTAACGAAACCGTTAAAGTATTGGCAGACCAATGGAGAATGATTCTGTAAATATCGCTACTGAAACAAAATCCATAAAATCCCTCAGCGAAGCAACCGTGCTTTTTGCGGGGGATTCCGGTGATGGGATGCAGTTGACTGGTTCCCAATTTACGTTGGCAACGGCTTTTGCACAGAATGATTTGGCAACCTTGCCGGACTTTCCGGCAGAAATCCGCGCCCCGGCTGGGACGACCTACGGGGTGAGTGGCTATCAGTTGCATTTCGGGTCGGTCAATGTCCGAACTCCGGGTGATGAAGTTGATCTACTCGTAGCCATGAATCCGGCTGCGTTGAAAGTCAATCTGTCCCGTGTTCGACGCGGCGGAGCTATCGTGATCAATGTGAATGCATTCAAACCCCATAACCTGAAACTTGCAGGATACGGGGATACCAACCCTTTGACAGATGAAGAGTTGCGGAAGAACTATCGCGTCTTTGAGGTTGAATTGTCACGGATGACCGAGGAGGCACTCAAGGACTTTGGTCTGGATAAAAAAGTCATTGATCGTAGCAAAAACATGTTTGCGCTGGGGTTGACGCTATGGCTGTATTCACGTCCACTTGAACCTGCGCTGGACTGGTTGTCCCATAAATTTGCCAGTCGTCCAGAAATTCTGAATGCGAACACACATGTACTGAAGAAAGGGTTTCATTACGGCGAAACCACAGAAGATTTTATTGTTCAGTACAAGGTTGCTCCCGCACGGCTCGAACCGGGAGTTTACCGTGCGATTCGTGGTGTAGAGTCTCTTGCTCTGGGATTGGTTGCAGCCAGCAATAAAAGCGGCCTTGACCTGTTCTACAGCAGTTATCCCATCACGCCCGCATCAGACCTGCTTCATCAGTTGAGCAGGCATAAGAATTTTGGCGTAAAAACCTTCCAGGCTGAAGATGAAATTGCCGCAATCGGTGCAACGATTGGTGCTAGTTTTGGTGGAAATCTAGGAGTCTGTGCCACCAGCGGTCCCGGGTTGACACTCAAGACGGAGGGGATTGGGTTGGCAGTGGTGATGGAACTGCCCATGGTGATTATTAATGTGCAGAGAGGTGGGCCATCGACGGGATTACCAACCAAGACAGAGCAAAGTGATCTTCTTCAGGCTATGTATGGGCGCAACGGAGAATCCCCATTGCCGGTCATTGCCGCGTCAACCCCTGGAGACTGCTTCCATGCGGCGTATGAGGCGTGCCGCGTTGCCGTGCGTCATATGACCCCCGTGATTCTGTTAGCCGACGGATATGTGGTAAACGGCTCTGAGCCCTGGCGCATTCCATCTACCAAAGATTTAGAGATTTTTTCGATTTCCTTCGCTCACAAACCCAACCAATTGGTGGACGGCCAGAAGACATTTCTCCCGTACTTACGTGATGACACGACGCTTGCAAGGCCGTGGGCAAAGCCCGGCACGCCGGGTTTAGAGCATCGCTTAGGCGGCTTGGAAAAGCAGCACGAGACGGGAGAAGTCTCCTATGATCCAGAGAATCACGAATTTATGACAAACCTTCGCGCAGACAAGGTGATGAGGGTTGCTCAGTTTATTCAGCCGATTGAGGTATATGGTGATTCTGAAGGAGACATACTCATTATCGGATGGGGTTCAACCGAGGGGGCGATCAAGACGGCGGTAGATCGGTTGCAGGATCATGGACTGAAAGCGGGGGCCGTGCAGCTACGTTATATTCATCCGCTACCTCCTGATCTAGGAGGTGTACTGGGACACTTTGAGCATCATCTGGTCCCTGAATTGAACAAGGGACAGATGATTCGTATTTTGCGGGATCGTTTCCTATTGCCGTTTGCGGGTCTGAATAAGGTTCAAGGCCAACCGTTCAAGGCAAGCGAGATCGTAGGTGCTGCTATTCGTCACTGTAAAAAAAATCATTGATGCCGACGTTACCTCCTTCTAGAAAGCCAACCTTGCCGCCGGGCCGAGGGCCGCGTAGGCCAGGCCCGCCAAAACCCAAAATTGATCGCAAAGCCTTCGCAAGTGATCAGGATGTACGATGGTGTCCGGGTTGTGGGGACTATGCAATTCTGGCCAGTGTTCAGCGATTGATGCCACAACTGGAGGTAAAACGGGAAAACGTTGTGTTCATCAGCGGGATCGGATGCTCAAGTCGGTTCCCGTATTATATGAACACGTACGGGATGCATTCCATCCATGGACGTGCTCCAACTATGGCCACAGGGTTGAAGGCCTCACGGCCAGATCTTGATGTATGGGTTGTGACGGGGGATGGGGATGCCTTGTCTATTGGAGGCAATCATTTGATTCATGTGCTGCGCCGGAACGTGGACCTGCAGATCCTGCTCTTTAATAACCAGATCTATGGACTGACCAAGGGACAATACAGTCCGACGAGCGAGATCGGGAAAGTGACCAAGAGTAGCCCGTTTGGGTCGATTGCATCCCCGTTTAATCCACTTTCACTTGCTTTGGGTGCCTCCGCTTCTTTCGTAGCAAGAGCGGCAGATCGGGACACCAAGCATTTGACTCAGATACTTCGGCGTGCACACGCACATAAAGGGAGTGCATTCATTGAGATTTATCAGAATTGCAATATCTATAACGACGGTGCTTTCTTTGAATTCACGGAAAAAGCAACGAAGGCGGATCGAACCATCTATCTTGAGCACGGCAAACCTATGCTGTTTGCAAAGGGGACCAAGGGGGTTCGGTTGGATGGATTCAACCCCGTTGTCTTTGACCTTGATGCAGGATATTTCTCGATAGACGATGCCATTGTTTATGACGAAAACAGTCTGGAGCTTTCGGGGATCGTAAGCCGGATGTCCCAGCAATTAGATATGCCACGTCCGTTTGGTGTCCTTTTCCGCGAAGAGCGACCCACATATGAGCAGCTTTTACAGGAGCAGATTACCACTGTGACAGAAAAGCATGGCCCAGGAGACTTGGATGTACTCTTGCATGCTGCGGATACTTGGACTATCTCGTAGCACGAGGCTTCAATGAAACGATCCCGGTTGCAACTGGGAACATCTTCTTTGGTCGTCGCGGCCTTTGTGGGTCCCGGCACAGTCCTAACCTGTGCGACTGCAGGGATTGATTTTGGTTACGCGCTGGGCTGGGTCTTGTTGTTTTCGGTTGGTGCTACATTCATCCTTCAATCCTTTACGGCCGGGGCAGGAATTTTATCCGGTCTCGGTATGGGAGAAGCCCTCCGCAGGTATACACGGGATTCACCAATGCGATGGGTGGTGATCTCGCTGGTTGTTCTGGGACTATGGGCGGGTACTGCAGCATTTGAGGCGGGCAATATTGTGGGGGCCGTGGCAGGGATGAGCAGTCTGATGGCAGTACCGGACGGGGTACTGGTGCTTCTGGTTGGGGGGCTGGCAGCCATCGTGCTCTTTTTGGAATTGCGCATGGCAACCAGAGTATTGGCGGGCCTGGTTTTGTTGATGAGTGGGATATTTCTGGTCACGATGTTTTTGGCGCCGGTTGATTGGGAGCAGGCATTTCAGGGGCTGATCCTTCCAAGAATTCCAGAGGATGGGCTGGTGCGCACGCTTGCAATGGTAGGTACAACCATTGTTACATACAACCTTTTCTTGCATGGAAGTGCGGCTAAAAAGTACTGGACCGGCTTTGATTTGCAGTTTGCCTGGCGGCGTGAGTTGACGGGAATGGCAATTTTCCTGCCACTGGGAGGAATTGTTTCTATTGCAATTCTGTTTGCGGGTGCAACGCTGGAGACGGGCTCTGTAGTGTCTGTTGCAGCGATTGCCCCTGTCATCCGACCGGCGGCTGGTCCATTTGCTGAGCTGCTTTTTGGGATCGGACTTTTTGCCGCGGGGATCACTTCCGCCGTCACGGCACCATTGGCGGCAGCCTGCGGAGTCCGTGAAATTTTTGGATGGCCGGATAATTCCAAACACACAGGGTTTCGTCTGGTCTGGATTTCCGTTTTGCTCACCGGGATGGGTTTTGCATTTTATGGGCGGAACCCCCTGGAAATTATTATTGCTGCGCAGGCAGCGAACGGGTTGCTGTTGCCCTTCATTGCCGGGTTTGTACTGCTACTGGCAACCAGACAAAAGGCAGTCAAGATACCACGATGGTATCTGGGGCTCGGGATTCT
The DNA here is from genome assembly GCA_965116685.1 of Rhodothermales bacterium. Lineage (GTDB taxonomy): Bacteria > Bacteroidota > Rhodothermia > Rhodothermales > Bin80 > Bin80. The sequence continues at coordinate 3,130,052 of OZ220707.1, forward strand.
GGTGACGCTGATCTGTGCTGTACTGGGTATGCGAACCATCCTCTGGGTCTGGGGGCACCTGAATTAATGATCGTCCCCAAACGCCTTATTGAGTTCACGAATTCTTTTGCGCTCTGTCCAGGCAGCCACGATGATGGAGCCTTCATAAAGTAGATAGAGGGGGAGGGCAGCAGCGAACATGGAGAATGGGTCTGCGGGGGTCACGATCGCACCAATGATGAAAACTCCTAGAAAGGCATACTTGCGGACCGCTCGTAGGCGTTCGGGGGTTGCAATCCCCAGTTTGGTGAGGAAGTAAATCACAACAGGGAGTTCGAAAAGAATGCCGGAGCCAAAAGCCCACCAGGTGACGCTGCTGAAATAGCGGGTGATATCAAATTCGTTACGGACAATATCAGAGATTACAAAATTACTGAAAAAATTAAGCGCCAGAGGGGTAATGACTAGATATCCGAATAGAATCCCAACCACAAAAAAGAAGGTTGCAAAGGCCGCGATAAATTTCATTCCGGCTTTTTCCTGTGGGTAGAGTCCAGGCTCAATAAATTTCCAGGTATAGTAGATAAGAATCGGAGAGCCGGCGACCAGTCCCACTGCCATCACAATCCCCACAAGTGCGAAAAACTGGCCGGTCACCGTACGGTTTTGCAGATATAGGTCGGCGAAGTCAAGACCGAGAAGCTGATAGGTGATGAAGTCCGATTTAGCAGGCCCCATGAGGACTACCTCCACGACCCAATCATGGAAGATTGCAGCGACAATGGTCATCAGAAGCACTCCGCCAACCCCTTTGATGATGGTCCATCGCAGATCCTCAAGGTGATCCAGAAAGGACATCTCGCTGTCTTCCGGCAGCACATTCTCTCGCGGCTCCGCAACAGCTTGCGTCTCTGCGGTTTGAATTTCCGTAGAGGGTTTTGCGGTTTTACTGCGTAGAAACAGTCTTCGCCAATTGAAGCCCATTATCCTTAAACACGAACAGCCGAGTCAGAACTCCCCGTATTTTTTTGGTTGAGTGCCAACTCCATCAGTGTATCCACCCACAATCCTTCTTTTTCAAGCTTTGCCCGTCCATCGCCCCAGGTGAATTCAAATATCGTAAAAAATCCCACCACCTGAAATCCTTCACTTCGAAGTTGATGAAGTGCATGTAGTGCGGTCGCTCCGCTATTGAGAAGATCATCCAGAAGCACGACAGGAAGGTGAGGATCAAGCGGGCCTTCAATGAAGCGCTGACGCCCATGTGGTTTGCGTTGCAACCGAATGAAGCCGCCCAGAAGATGTGGATATCCGTCGGCATGAATGGTCGCACAGACCATCGCGTGGCCACCAAATCCATAACCAGCGACCTGCCTACAGCCGGTCATACGCACCCGGTCGGCGATCAGATTCCCAATCCTAGAGGCAATGCTACCATCAAGGAGGGGGATCCGAATATCCAGAAGCCAATCAACCTCTCCGCCTTCAGGGTCTATGATCTCTTCCTGTTCACCGGATACCAAGGCCATATCGTAAATCTCTTTCGATAAGCCTGAATGATGTAAGTAGGCCGATTTGTCTATTTTTCCGACCCTCATGGATCTCTTTGTAAGGATGATAGCCGTATACAATACCTAGTCTAGTCGGTTCAGAAAAATGGAATCCCCGGGGACTCAATCCCAATCACGAGTCATTCATTCGGCTTGATCCTATCAAGCGTATGATGACGAATGAATCCGATCCTAGAGCAAAATGAGCAAGGTTTATGCAATCACAAAGTCGTAGAGGGGGTAGGTTTCGCAGAGGACATGTATTTCGTTTTTTACCTTGTGCTGGAGGGACTCGTCAGCAGGTGCACTCAGGACACGATCAATCAGCATGACCACATCTTCAATGTCTGCCTCTTTGAATCCTCGTGTCGTAACAGCGGCCGTTCCCAACCGGATTCCACTAGTGACAAATGGGCTTTTATCATCGAAGGGGACCATGTTTTTATTCACGGTGATGTGTGCTGCCTGCAGAGCACGCTCTGCATCCCGGCCAGTAATATTTTTATTGCGAAGGTCAACCAACACCAGATGATTATCGGTTCCTCCACTCACAACATCATAGCCGCGCGACAAAAAGGATTGTGCCATAACGGCTGCATTTTTTTGCACCTGTTGCGCATATTCAACAAATTCGGGCTGCAACGCTTCTTTGAAGGCAACCGCTTTGGCTGCAATGACATGTTCAAGTGGGCCACCTTGCATTCCGGGAAAAACAGCAGAATCGAGCAACTCACTCATATTGCGGACACGGCCACTCTTTGGGGCAACCTTGCCAAAAGGATTTTTAAAATCTCTTCCAACTAGCAGCATCCCTCCACGCGGTCCACGAAGCGTCTTATGTGTGGTTGTTGAGACGATATGGGCGTGAGGCAGCGGGTCGTTCAGGATCCCGGCGGCAATTAATCCGGCAGGGTGTGCCATATCCATCCACAGCAGTGCACCGATTTCATCGGCAATCGCCCGAAATGCTTCATAGTCAAAATCGCGCGAGTATGCGCTGGCTCCAATAGAGATCAGTTGGGGCTTGACGGATTTTGCTTTCTCCAGGACGCGATCCATATCAATACACCCATCTTTGTTCACTCCATAATAGGTTGCCTGAAACCAGATGCCCGAGAAGTTTACAGGGCTTCCATGCGTCAGGTGTCCGCCGTGTGCAAGATCAAGGCCAAGGAAGGTGTCTCCCGGCTTCAGGCAACTCAGGTAAACGGCAGCATTGGCGGAGGCCCCTGAATGTGGTTGCACATTGACCCAGTCGCATTGAAACAGTTCTTTTGCACGACTGCGCGCCAAATCCTCGGCGACATCTGCAAATTCACAGCCGCCGTAATAGCGCCGGCCAGGCAGCCCCTCGGCATATTTATTCGTGAAGACAGAGCCCTGGGCCTGCATGACACTTCTGGATACAAAATTCTCCGAAGCGATCAACTCCAGACCGTAGTTTTGCCGGTGGACTTCCTGCTCAATCGTGGCGTAAATTTCGGGGTCCTGTGATAAAAGATGGCTCATGTGAATGATGAAAGATTAGGTCAATTGCTCCCCATCAGGGCATATACCAGGATATTGGTTCCCATTTGGAGAGCGGATTCGCGGATTTCTGGTGGGAGATCATGGACCGATTCAGGTTCCCAGCCATCGCCGAGATCGCTCTCGTAGCTGTAGAACACACAAAGGCGGCCATAGCGGTCAAATAGTCCCAATCCCTGGGATGGTTTGCCATCGTGCTCGTGGATTTTTGGCAGACCACTGGGGAATGAGTAATGAGTATGGTAGATTGCGTGATCAAAGGGGAGTTCGACAAATTCCTGTTGCGGGAACACTTTGGCCATTTCACGGCGAATGGCTTCATCCAGACCGTAGTTATCATCAATATGCAGGAAACCTCCCTGCTCCAGGTATTGACGCAGCCGAGTGACTTCCCCCTCTGTAAACACGACATTGCCATGTCCTGTCAGATACAGGTATGGGAAGGTGAATAGCCGATCATTGGAGAGTTCAACAACCTCCGGTGTTGGCGCGACGTTCACCAGAGTTTTAGTTCGGACATGGGCCAAAAGTTCTGGAAGTGATTGTTCGTCGCTGTACCAGTCCCCTCCGCCTCCATATTTGACCCGCGCGACGGAGAGCGAATACTCCTGTGCCTTACATGGGACGGCAAGGATAATACAGAAACACAGCAATCGAATCACGGAACAGGGCGGAGGCAGTCTTCTGCGCGTTGTACGATATCGAAGTGAACTTGATTGAGGCACAGGCAGCTTTAAATCAGCATGCGATTCAGGGTACCCAAAAACGTGTCACACATTATTGATCGTTGGCAGTTGTCCAGTTCTATTATTTCCGAATATACTCCGAAGAATAGATACCAGGGGCATCAGATGAGAGCGGTGTGAGTACGCTGATTGGATGTGTTTAGGAGGGAGGAATTTGATTGAGCGTGTTGGTTTCGCTGTATTTGGAGGGACACTTCATGAGGATATGTTCTGCCTCGAAAATATCTCCATTCAGGCGGCCTTCTACGACCAGTTTTTCCGCATTTTCAAAGCTTGCCGGTTTTGTGTCGTGGTAGTGGACTTTTCGCACAGACCCTTTTTCATCCTGCATATGGAATGTAAAGAGATTGGCTTCCGGGTCATAATGAGCCGTCTCTGGTTGTACCCAGTAACCGACCACATGGGCACGTGTCCCTGCAGCCTCGGCTTCGGAAAAATGCATATAGCCACTGACCTGTTCGCCAAAGCTGAACAGAAGCAGCGATGCAAATCCCACAAGGGCAATCAGGCTGATAATGGTGCGGGGCTTACGCATGGGTTTAAGCGTTCGGTTTTATTGGTTCTACTGCGATCATTCCAGCTGGTTGTCTGCGTCCGAAGCATCACGGTCGGCTACGGTCTCTGCAGTTTTATTTTCTGGCAATCTGACACTCCGAGCCTCCATAAAATTCTGTTCTTTCTCAATTAGATTGTCCACCAAATAGCAGTTGAATCAGCTTATTCAGTAGGCTTCTCGTTTTCAAGAAGATGCTGGATCGAAGATTCAATCTGATTGATTTTTCGATCTGTCGCATAGATGAAGATTACGATCCCCAGCCAGATGATTAAGACAACCGCCAGGACAACCATCAGTTTGTCGTTGTCTAGCATCGTAGCTTCAAAACCAGAAGTTTGTAGGAGTAGAGAGAGCATGATGTTGTTTACAAGTCCTTTTCCAAGATAGACTGCAGTGTAGCAGAGGCACATGATAACCGGACGCGTTGAGTATAAAGCAGCCATCCTAGGCCAATAAATCCGATTACTGCCGGGTAAAATACAACTCGCATAATCGGATCGGTAATGTCACTGAATGCTGGATTCCCTTCGGCACCGGGATGCAGACTCTCCAACTGACGTGGAAGAACGTACAATAGGAAAGGTACGGTTACAAATGCAAAAATATTATAGACAGCTGCAATCCGTGCTCGCGTGGTCGGATCATCTAACGCGCCTCGAAGAGCAAAATATGCACCATAGATCAGTACCTGGACTGCAGCCATTGATTGTTTTGGATCAAAATTCCACCATATGTTTGTCCCTTCATACCAGGTGAAATGTGCCCACATGCTACCTGTCGCTAGTCCTAACAGTCCGAACACAATCGCAACCAGTGCGGCAGTACTTGATCTGATGTCACTCACCGGGTTATTCGTCCGGAGGCATTGAATGGCATGAACGGCAGAAATGGCCGTCAATGCCATCATGGTAAACCACATCGGAACATGGAAATACAAATTCCGAGCGGTGTGTTCCAGCATGGCCACACGTGGGATATTCAACCACGTTCCGGCAAAAGAAAACGCTCCTAAGAGAACGAGCGTCATCCAAACGATGATGATCAGGCGTGTTCTCCTATAGTTGCGAGGCATAAAATCAATTTAGTTCTCCCAGACATAGTCAAAAAGGAGGATAGACGCAGCAATCACGACACCGGAAAAACTCACCATGGTGACTAAGGATCCAGTGGCCGCACTCCATCCGTCTATGGTAAAAGACTGACCTGTAAAACTTAGATGAGTCGCTTCAACGGCAGAAAGCAGTAAAGGGATCAAAAGAGGAAAGAGTAGAACGGGAAGGAGCGGCCCGCCACGCGCCGTTCGTGAAATAATCGCCGCTAGAAGCGTGGTTGCCCCTGCAAGCCCCAGAGTGCCCAGACAAATTGTCAGAACAAAAAGCCCAGGTAGTACCACCTCAACACTTAGAAGCAGCAGAAATACCCCGGATGAAACAGCATTTACACACAGAAGCGTCAGGAAGCTGTAACAAAGTTTACCGAGATAAACCATTCCCCCCTGTGTATGTAATCGCAAAAAAATTGCGGTTCCACGTTCCTCCTCAGACAGAAATACTCGTCCCAGTCCCAATGCTGCGGTAAAGAGGATTACGATCCAAAGCAAGCCCGACTTCGTTCGGGGACCGAGGTCATCTCTTGCGGTAGCAAATAAGACTAAAAACAATGTGCTTAATACGAAGATGAGCAATGTGCCCAGTACGGATTTGTTACGTAGTTCAAGGTGGAGATCCTTCAGGAGCACGGACTTTGCTCCAGCAATCCAGCTGGCTGGCTTGTTGGGCATGCTCATGGTGAGTGACATGCGGCTAATTCCTCGGCAGTAACCAAGCCTCTTGGTCGAGGCCGAAACACGGGTTTTCCACTGGTCGGAGGATGGAAGTCGCCGACAAATTCAATTTCTGTTTCCAGGTGATATCCTGTCTGTTGGGCCACCTTTTTTTGGATGTAAGCTACCAGTGCTTGGAGATCTGCTGCGGTTCCATCTGCATGGTTGACGATGATGTTGGCATGGCGGTGTGAGATCGTCATGCCTCCATAGCTGGCCCCTTTGAGGCCACATTCATCAATGAGCCTTCCGGCTCCAATCCCCTGGATTTTCTTGAAGATAGATCCGACACTCGGTTCTGTTTTCAGGTCAGGATGCCTTAATGCGCGCCAGGCAAGGTTTTCTTTCATGATTCTGTAGATACTTGCCTGATCCGCTTCTTGGAGTCGGAACGTCGCGCTCAGCACAATGTCATCCCGCCAATGCAGAATGGATTTGTCATATCCGAATTGAAAATAATCAACGCCGACACGTCTGGATTCATTTTCCTGTGTCAGCAGGTCAGCGTGTTCCAGAACTTCTTCGATGAACATTGTACGTTCACGAGCCGGGGCTGGTGAGAGGAAATGGAGATTCTGCCAGAGCGCCCCACCTACGGTTGAGGGAATCCCGACGTAGTGCTCAAGCCCGGAAAGGGATCGAGTTGCAGTGAGTTCGATGAGGTCGGGATACATGGTCGCACCGCTTTCAGCAGTAACCAAATCTCCATTGAAGCAGATGTGATCGGCAGAATTACGGATGACGATTCCACGGAAGCCGCCATCTCCAATAATGATATTGGCCCCGTAGCCCAACAGGAAATAGGGTAGGTTCAACTCTCGGACGGCCTTTATTGCATGCTCCAGCACAGTTGCACTTGTTGCCTCGACAAAAAAATCTGCCGGTCCTCCTACCTTCATGGTTGTATAGGGGGCCAATTGGATGTTCTCCTGAACAACAGAACCTTCGCCAATAAGCTTTTCAAGCGTTTGTCGCATACCAAAAGAAAGAGTTCAGCACTGCAACCCGTAATCAGGTAGATCGTTAGAGCTATAGTTGTTTTCCACTAATGCCCAGATTCTCTAAGGATAAGAAATGAATAACAGATCAAATTTACCGAATATGTCTCGTCTGCTGACGAGAGGAGCAATACTCGCAGCGGTTGTTCTTGTTGTCGGTACGATGGCTGCCGGTTGTATGACAACGACATTGATTTCAGGTCAGGCCGGTGTTCGATATTCTATCTTCGGAGGAACAAATATAGAGAATATCTACGGTGAGGGACTAAAGGTCCATGCGCCGTGGGTCAATGTAATCAAGTACGATGTTCGTGTGCAGGAGAGACTTGAGAATATGGAGGCGCTTTCCTCAAACGGATTATCAATCGGCACAGATATTTCCGTACGCTGGCGACCGAAAATGGAAACCCTTCCAGTTTTACATACCAAGTATGGTGTTGATTATTTCCGAAAGCTCATTGGTCCAGAGCTTCGCAGCGTGGTTCGGGAAGTGATCGGTCAGTTCACCCCTGAAGAACTCTACTCCAGTCGGAGAACGGAGTTGCAGGAGCAGATATTTACCAGAGTAGAGGGAAGCGTAGATAGCGAAGCGGTCATCATTGAGGCGATTCTGATCCGAGATGTACGGCTTCCAGATCAAATCAAGATGGCCATCGAAAATAAGCTGAAGGAAGAGCAGGAGGCTGAGAGATACGAATTTACCATTCAAAAAGAGCGCCTAGAAGCCGAGCGTAAGCAAATTGAAGCAGAGGGCGAAGCTGCATATCAGCGGATTATCACGGCAAGTCTCACCTCGCAATTCCTGCGTTTCAAGGGAATTGAGGCGACGCAGGAACTGGCAAATTCACCCAACAGCAAGACTGTAATCGTTGGTGGTGGAGGAGATGGTCTGCCCCTGATTCTGGGTGGTCAGTAGTCGTCGACTGGCTCAATCCAAGTTACTCGGCAGTAGCTTGGATAACTTTGCTGGGTTTGTTGGGACCCGCCTTTCGAGGCGAAGCGTTGATTTTCAAGGCGTCGGAGATTCCTTCCGACGCTAAGTGGCCTTTAGTCTACTTAGCTTCGAACCAAGTTGGTTTTTGAAGGAAAGACTGTTTCTGAGCGTTGTCTCGTAGGTATATATTAGGTCGAAGATAGATGGGCCCGGATCAGAGAACATGCTTACTGTCAGCAAATCGTTAATGATGTGATTCGCCTCATTAACTGAGGTGTGATTATAGGGGCAGAGAGTCTGGAGGGGCTGGTATCCAGGGGGGTAGATACAGAAACTCTTCCAGGTTGTTAGGTTGATAAATGGGGTTTTGATATGGCATAAAGGTCAAAGCATTTCGAGGTGGTTTCTGCCCTTGAGTCAAAAGTCTGGTCTTATCAAGGATATTTTCTATCCCATTATGTGTTTTTTTTGTGAAGTTCGAAAAAATCGGAAATAATACAACTCTAATTATTTATTTTAATTACGCGGGGCTTTCGGTGGGCTAGTATTAGTTGCCTGTGACGGCGAGAAGGTCAGAGACACGGTGAGATGTTACTCTAAAGCAAAAGGAGGTATGCTTCTTCATTCAGATTTGCACTGGTTTTTGTTGTAATGCTGGTACGGCTCCCACATATATTCGCCTTAGTACTCGTTTTATCCGCTGGCAATGTGTTTGCCCAGTCTGGCAAAGTCGCTGGCCGGGTAACCGATGAGTCTGGGGCAGGGCTTCCCGGTGTTAACCTCTTCATCCCCGCTACTTTACAGGGGGCTACTTCTGATCTGGACGGGTATTACACTATCCTAAACGTATCTCCCGGTACGTATACCATTCGTTCTTCATTTATTGGCTTTGCCACTCAAATTATTGAGGGAGTTCGGGTGAATATTGAGCAAACCACGACGGTGAATTTCCAACTTATGGAGGACGCTGTGGGGCTGGAAGAGATGATCGTGACGGCGGAATTGCCGGTGGTGCAGGCAGATGTATCGAATAGTCAGCTAAACGTGAGCTCTGATCAGATTGAGGCTTTGCCCGTTTCCAGCATCAATAGTGTGGTTGGTTTACAGGCTGGAATTCAAGGCCTTTCCGTACGTGGTAGCGGCTCGGATGAGCTCTCCTTTATGGTCAATGGTCTGCCCCTAAGAGATGAGCGCAACAATGCGCCGTACACCAGCATCAGCCTTTCGTCTGTGGAGGAAGTACAGGTTCAGACAGGCGGATTCAATGCAGAGTATGGGAATGTTCGTTCGGGTGTTGTTAATGTTGTGACCAAGGAGGGGGATCGAGATCGTTATTCGGGGAGTGCCATTATTCGCTACAGCGCCCCGGCACAGAAACATTTTGGACCTCGTGCAGATGATCCCAATTCTTATTGGATTCGTCCATTTACAGACTCGGATGTCGCGTGGGCTGGCACGGAAGCAGGGGGGTGGGACGAGTTTACACAGGCGCAGTATCCACGGTTCGAAGGATGGATTGCGATTGCAGAGGAGAGATTGAAGGATGATAATCCTTCGAATGATATGACCCCCGAGGCCCTGCAGCAGGCTTTTTTGTGGCAGCACCGAAAGGCTATGGAGGTCGTCAATCCAGACTATAATATTGATGTTGGCCTTGGTGGACCGGTTCCCTATTTAAACCGGTATTTGGGTGGACTCCGTTTCTATGCTTCGGTTCGTGCTGATCAGAGTATGTATCTGATTCCGCTGAACACGGACCGGTATCAGGAATGGTCAGGTCATGTAAAACTAACCGCGGATCTTAGACCTGGAATGAAACTCACGTTTGAGGGGCTACGAGGTCGTATCACAGGTACTTCGATCAGCCGGGCTGGACAGCCCGGGATCTTCCGCTCCTCTTTCAGTATTGCCGGTCAGTTGAGCCGTGTCAGTTTTATTGATTCCAGGATTTATTCCACCGATTACTGGACACCGACGGGAGTCGACAACTTTATGGGTGGACTGAAGCTTACACACACACTCAGTTCCTCTACATTCTACGAGATACGCGTCAATGCTTTCCGTTCAAAATATGATACAAATCCAGGACGGTTACGCGACGAGACCCCAGTTGTAACCTTTGGTGGCGTGGGATTCGATGAAGCCCCATTTGGGTTTCAGCCAAGCCCCGCCTTTGGGGTAGATGGCATGCGTACTGGTGTGGGTATGAGTAATGCCCGGGATACCAGTATGGTCACGGCCTACAATATAAAAGGGGATCTCACTAGTCAGCTCAACCGGTTTTTGCAAATCAAGACAGGAGTTGAGTATAATCTTTCGGATTCCAAAGTGAACTATGGGCGCTTTGATGCTTTTCTACCGAGTGGCAATTCGCATTCTCAATGGGACCGCACACCGGTTCGAGGGGCCGCATACGCGCAGGGGAAGCTCGAGTTTTCCGGGATGATCGCGAATCTGGGGCTCCGACTAGATTACTTCCACGCAGGAGGGGATTGGTATGATTTTGAACCTTTCAGTGCTGCGTTCAGTGCAAGGTTTGCACCTGGCATTGATACGCTCTTAACCCAAGAGCCGACGCGCCACATCTTTACGCTGAGTCCCCGCATGGGAGTTTCTTTTCCCATTACGGAGTATAGCAAGCTCTATTTCAATTACGGGCATTTTCGGTCGCTTCCCGATCCCAATAATTTATTTCTGTTGCGGGAATTCACCGAAACCGGACAGATTAGCCGGGTAGCGGATCCCAGCAACCCCTTACCCAAGACGGTCGCATACGAACTTGGCTATGAGCAGTCACTTTTTGATCAACTGCTGATTCGAATGGCTGGCTATTACAAGGATGTCTCACTTCAGCCTTATCTCACAGAATATATCAGCCGTGATGGGCAGGTGAACTACACTATCAGTGAGCCAAATTCATTTGAAGATATTCGAGGGTTTGAATTTACCTTGTCCCGTAATCGGGGGCGCTGGGTTCGGGGATTTGTGAACTATACCTATATGGTGTTTACGTCTGGATATTTCAGTCTCCGACGCAATTTCGAAAATCCAACAGCTCAACGGGAGTTTGCGGAAAGTGATACTGAGCGTCGCCGTGCGTCATCCAGACCACTTCCACGACCCTATGCCCGGCTCAACTTGGACTTTTTAACGCCAACTGACTTTGGCCCACGCATTGGTTCCTATGCGATTCTTGGCGACTGGCGAATTAGTCTAATTGGTACTTGGCAGCAAGGATCAAAATATACCTGGACCGGTGGAGGAGCTGTCCCAGGTGTGGTCAATAATGTTTCTTTTCGCGATTACTGGAATGCAAATTTACGTTTCACTAAAAACATTGTTGTTGCAGGTAAGCGTGCACAATTTTTCGTGGATATCTTCAACGTGCTGAATACCCGCAGACTTTCTTTTAATGGCTTCATTGACGGGAATGATCAACTGTCTTATCTAAGATCTTTGCATCTTCCTGAGTCTGATGATTATCAGACAAATATTCCGGGGAACGATAAGATCGGCGCATACCGGAAATATGACGTGCCTTACCAGCCAATGCAGAGGATTCCGGCGCGTGAGAGTATCACCTCTCCGAGTGAACGCGTCATCTATTGGGAGTATGACTCCCGGCAATATCTGATCTATCGTGACGGTGCCTGGAGTCCTGCAGATGCAGAAGTTGTGGGGAAGGTGATCAAGGATAAGGCGTACATTGATATGCCGAATCAGGGTTTTCTCACATTCCTAGATCCACGTGATATTTTCTGGGGAATCCGGTTGTCCCTTTAATTCATGATGCAATCTGTTACAACTTGGATGATTCGATCCACCTCGCTATCGGTGCTGATTATGATCTTGGTCCCCGTTTCTGTTGTTCAGGCCCAGTTCATCAACAAGTGGTTATCAGCAGGATCTTTGCATAACTGGTACTCTGAGATTGGCACTGAGTGTGAGTCGTGTGGTTTTGTGGGTACGCAGCAGGACGGACTTCGCTGGCCCGGTATTTACCGGTTCACGGACATGCAGGCAGCAAAGGCATTGTGGATCGGCGCCGTGGATGTAACGGATGATCTTGGGACAAATTATGCGCGTCGGGTGGTGCATGCTGGGCCACGAGTATCTGGGGGAGGAGAATTTTTTCCAACTCGCTTTGAATTGATCAGCCGCCTGCCTCCTACAACTGTATTGGTAGATGGTGCAATTACAGAGCCAGAGGCAGCTATGGTGGCAGATGATACCGATCCATCCATTGATGCTGATGCGATGATCGTAAATGAGGCAAATACACTCCTTGGGATTACGATGGAGCGCAAGATCCTCCAGTTCACGCAGGAATATCACGACAACTACCACATCTTCGAATATACGTTTACGAATACGGGGAATGTTGATGATGATCCAGATATTGAACTCCCCGATCAGACACTAGAAGGCGTCTACTTCTTTTTTCAATGGCGCCTCTCAGTAGCCAAGGAAACCCGGTATGTCATCGGAAACGGTACAGGTTGGGGATTAAATGCAATGTTGGATACTCGTGGGGATGGAGTCAAGGCGGATCCTATAGATGAAGATTTTCGTGCTCAGTTTGTATGGCATGGCAAGTTTCCGCCCTTTAATGCTTATGACAATATTGGTGGACCGATCCTGCCGCAGGCACTCCCGGCGGTTAACATTGCACCTACCGACACGACAGGCCGCTTGGGGGCTTCCCAGTTTGCCGGGATTGTTACTATCCATGCTGATACGTCACCTTCCGATCGGACGGATGACCCGAGCCAGCCCAGTACAACCTCCTGGATTGGCTCTGACGAGCCGTATCAGTCACAAAATGACGCATTTAATCCAGCAAAAATGGAGGTGGAATACAATGTGATGTCCGGAGGCCATAAGTCTCCACGTCACGCGGATGTGGTCGAACCCACAGGTCTCCCAGGATTCCTGGACCCAGTTGGTGATCCGAGCCTGGGGACGCCAGGCGGGTTCTCCAATGCTAATGGTTATGGTCCTTATACATTAGCTCCTGGAGAAAGCGTACGAATCGTCATGGCAGAGGCAGCATCAGGACTGAGCCGTGAGGCGAATTCGGCGATTGGTCGAGCCTACAAGAACTCTGGTGCAAATGATAGCGCGCCGATTATATATGAAGTGCATGGCCAGGCCCATACGATGACAAAGAATGAATGGGTGTTCACGAGTCGGGATTCACTTTTTCAAACGTTTCGGAGGGCGATTGCCAATTATGCATCGGAATACACAATTCCTCGTGCACCGGCTCCACCAAATATCTTTGAGGTAGATGGAGGAGGTGATCGCATTCGTTTAACCTGGTCTCCCCATGAAACGGAGTCCTTGCCAGAAAGCTGGGAGATTTATCGTGCCCAAGGTCGTTATGATAGTACATACACACTTGTCCATACTGCCTCCAGTGGGGACACGAGTTTTGATGACACCACGCCGATTCGCGGGATTGACTATTACTACTACATTGTCGGTGTACAGAGCGCCAGCCAAAATGATGGCACTGGCCTCACTCCATCCAGACGGGCATTACGGAGTTCCCGGTATGCGACACAGACCTACACGCCGACTCGCTTAAAAAGACCGGCCGGGACTGCTTTATCAGACGTTCGAATCGTTCCAAATCCATTTAACATTGCGTCAAGCCCATTCGTACGTTTTCCAGACCAAACGGATAAGCTGGCGTTTTTCAATATCCCAGGTCGCTGTACGATTGCGATTTACACGGATCTGGGAGAACTCGTAGATGAGATTGAGCACACCGATGGAAGTGGGGATGAATTTTGGGATCATACGACATTGTCGAGGCAAATTGTATCTAGTGGTGTATATATCGCGGTGATCACCGATTTAGATACAGGTGAGAGAATTATCAAGAAGTTTGTCATTATCCGTTAATGGTAGTATGAAGCGATGGATGTACATACTGCTCTTTTTGCCGCTGTTTACGGCAGTTTCTGTCTCAGCGCAGCAGAAAAAACTCGCTCAGACCGCGATGAAGTTTTTGTCCGTGTCCGTGAGTCCTCGTGCTGCTGGTTTAGGAGATGCGCTTACTGCAATTGAGCATGGGTCTGCTTCGTTGTTCTACAATCCCAGCGGGATGGCTTGGCAGGAGAGCAATTTGGATGTTACAGTTGGACAAACGCAATGGATTGCTGAAATCAATTACTCCGTGGGAAGTATCTCTTTCCGTCCAGGGAGCGGGCGTTTGGGGGTTATCGGGTTTTCATTTGTCATGGTTGATTATGGTGAACTGGAAGAAACTATACGCTTTGATAACGATCAGGGGTTTTTAGATGTGGGCACCTTTTCGCCGTCAGCGTGGAGTTTTGGCATTGGGTATGCACGTAAATTCTCAGAGCGCTTTTCAGTGGGAGCCCAGTTCAAGTGGGCCAATCAATTCCTGGCCAATTCGGTGATGGGGATTGCTGATGGGGGCGACTATGTACGGGAGAACGTGGAGGAGGGGGTTTTGGCTTATGATTTTGGAGTTCTGTACAAGACTGGTTTTCGAAGTCTCAATTTTGCGGTCAGCGCGCGAAATTTTGCACCGGAGATTACGTTCAGTGAAGAGAGCGTTGCGCTGCCGCTGACACTCAATATTGGCGTCTCCATGAACATGGTGGATCTTTTTGCTCAGGGGGCCAACATGCACCAATTACTACTTTCCATAGATGCTTCGAATCCGCGCGATTTTTCTGAACAAATAAAGGTTGGCACTGAATATGTTTTTTTGAACACGTTCATCCTTCGAGCAGGCTATGCTTTTCCAACTGATGAACAGGGTTTCAGTGTTGGTTTGGGGCTGAAACAGTCACTCCGAAGATTCGGATTCGGAGCAGACTATTCATTCACCGATTTTGGAGTTTTATCAAATGTACAACGTCTTGCCGTACGATTTTCGCTATAGGCAGGGATGTTGTGCCCTGCTTATTGGCGGTATCCTGTGTACAGCACTGTTACTGGGCTGTGACTCGGGAACGGCGCCAAGCATTTACGATCCAAACCGCACCAGTTTACCTGATCCGGTCATTGAGGATGTGGTCCCTGAGGACAGGGCTTTGGCCGGAGTAGATATAGTAACGATCATGGGTCAAAATTTTTCAACACAGACCACCGACAATCTGGTATATTTTGGCGATGCTCGTGCGGATGTAGTTGAGGCCTCGTCCACGCAGCTTCGTATGGTCGCTCCAAATAGTCCACAGCCTGAATTGAAACTTCGCCTCGTGGTTATTGGTGCTGAAAACTTCAGTAATAGTGTCTCTTACGGACTGGACCCTCCATTTATTGAATTTGGTGACGTCCGGGATTTTGAAGATATATATGGAATCACCACGGATCCGCTGGGAAATTTATATGCTTCCCTGGTGGCGTTCAGTCTACCGGTTGGCATCATTCGTATATCTCCAGACGGGGAGCGTAGTGAGTTCATTAGTTCCACATTCTTTTGGACCGACTTGGCGTTTGGAGCAGACGACTATTTGTATGCCGTTCGATTTGTTCGAGCCATTTTTAGGTTTCAGGGAAGTGGAACGAACCCTGAAGTATTTGCTGTAATTCCGAACAATGCTGTCAGATTAAGTACAATTGCAATTGATAATAGTGGCCAAATATGGGCTGCAGGCAATAATGCGGAAATTTACAGGATCTCACCAGATAGAACCATCCAAAGCTACGAGTTCGATGCTGATGTTCGGGATATCGTTTTGTTCGATGACTTTCTGTACCTAGCGGCGATTAAAAATGGAAACAGTAAGATTTGGCGCTTTAAGATAGATTCTAGTGGTACCTTGGGAGCACCAGAGGAAGTCTTTGATATGACTGCATTTAATGGAGCGACGGCGTTCGCCCTGGCATTTTCTGCGGCGGGACATTTATTCGTTGGAACTGATGCTACTGACCCTGTAGTCGTGGTGGATCCTGATGGAGTTGGTCAGTCGCTGTATCCAGGCGTTTTAAACCAGCCTGCTCGGAGGTTTGCATGGGGCATGCAAAGGCAACTTTATGCTGCGACCAATTCAACCGAAACGGTTGCCGCTGGCATCATTCGTATTACAACACGCGACTGAACATGAGGATTTTTCTTTTTGGCTCAGGGAGCATCACTTTCCGCACGTACACTCTTAACCAACTAACCAACTTCCTTTTTACCATGATTCGTAAATCTATACTATTCGCAGCCTTTCTTCTTGCTAGCAGTTCTGCTAGCGCGCAGAATTGGGTTAACGGGGACGTATTCCCCGATTCGAGCACATTCTGGCGTGGAGCCCATGGGCTGGCCGTTGATGCAGAAGGCAAGGTTTGGCTTTCACAATACTATCCTGAATTCCTAACTCTTGCCAGTGGTGACACGTTGAAAGACACTAATGGGGCAAACGTCTCGAATTCGGCCATCCATGTCTTTAATCCCGATGGCACCAGAGCGATGGATCCTATCACTGCCCTCAAATATGTAGATGCCCAGGGTAACGCCATGATGGATAGCATTTCTTGGGGTGCTCCTCGTGTCGATATTCGAGGAATTAAGGCCGACCATAATGGAGACATTGTTGTAGTGTTAGGAAATACTGCTAGCCTTATGGTTCGGCTCAATCATAAAACCGGTGAGGTCATGAATAGGGTCGACCTTGGAGTTGATCGGTTTGGTTCTCCGGCTGCTCCAGGAATTGATGCAGCCGGGAATATATATGTAGCTCCGGTAGCTTCATCTGCCCCAATTTCTATATTTGACCCCGATTTTCAATGGATTGGCAATGTATCCCTGAATTCTCCAGGTATTGGACGTACCTTGGAGGTCAGCGCTGATGGAAATTCTGTATACTGGTCGGCATTTACCCATCGGGGTACGTACAAGTACCATCGTGCTAACGAATTTTCTCCATATGATTCGTTGGGGCTGGTTCATGAGGGGCTTATCGCCACTTCAAGTGTTCGACATCCCATTACTGGGCACGTCTGGCTAGGTCACTCAGGATTAATTGAGCCACCTGTTGGCGATGAAGTTGTTTTTCGTCCTGGCAGCGAGTTAACCTGGTATGCGCTTGATCCTGAAGCCGAGGATGTAATTGTTGATAGCCTCAAGTTTGATTCGCCATTTACTTACTGTGGAGCCGGCCTCAACAGAGATGCTCGTTCTATCGGGTTTTCGCAAGATGGGGTTTATGCTTACGTAGGCATATGGGCGGCACTTCAAGCGGTGAGTCGTGTTGAGGGCGATGATACTTGTGTCTGGATCACGAATGATAATGCTGAGCCGCTTAACCGGGGTTTCGTGTATATGAAATTCATGCGGGGCATGGTCACGAGCATTGACCGAGATCCGACTGAGATTCCAGATGGGTTTACCCTGTCGCAGAACTACCCAAACCCGTTCAATCCTCAGACCAATATTGAGTTTGAAATAAAAGATGCGGGTTTGGCTACTCTAAAGGTCTATGATGTACTGGGTAGGGAGGTTGCTACACTCGTTGACGAGCACCTAGTTGCTGGCAAGTACACCGCTACTTTTAATGTGACCGACTTGATGTCTGGCACATACATCTACCGGTTAGATGTTGCCGGGCATCGTCTTAGCGGTAAAATGACATTTGTGAAATAGTAGCTTGTGTTAGAGCAAAAAGGGTATCCCTTGACGTGTGGAGGGGATACCCTTTTTGTTTTGTGCTCTATTGTGGTAGTTGTAGATAAAAGTCAAATTTCCACAAAAGAAGAGAACGGTGACAGGACCGAATTATCGTGTATGGTTCCTGTCATTCCATGTACGTGCGGGCGTCTCGTATCGTTAAGTCTGCTAAGCGTTAATTTTGGTCATGCTTGTGCAGGCCTGGACTTCGTTGAAGGAATTCCTTGTAGAGTCGGGTATGCCTGCTTTCCATCGGGATCTCGTACCCGGCAATGAATACATGATGGATCGTGGTTGCTGTTTCGAATGGATCTCCATCGGCAACAAAAAATGTTGCTTCCTTGCCTACTTCAAGTGATCCGAGTCGGTCACTCACGCCAAAAATTTCAGCGGGGTTGATGGTTACAGATCGAATAGCTTCTTCCAAGGGTAATCCGTAAGCGGTTGCAAATCCGGCATGGTAGGGTAGGTTGCGAGCATTGGCGGTGTCATCCGAGCGGAGGGCAATTTTCACCCCCGCTGCGTGCATGAGGCCCGCATTCCTGTACGCCTTGTCAAAACGATCACTCTGCCGAGTCGGAATGCTAAGGACCGGCCCAACCAAACATGGAATCCCGGATTCGGCAATTTTGTCCGCAACACGCCACCCCTCAGCGAGTCCACTGAAAATTGCACGATCAATCCCACGGGTCTGAACCCACTCAATGGCAGCA
Organism: Rhodothermales bacterium; assembly: GCA_965116685.1. GTDB lineage: Bacteria > Bacteroidota > Rhodothermia > Rhodothermales > Bin80 > Bin80. The sequence goes on from OZ220707.1 coordinate 3,148,514, forward strand.
AGGATGTCCTTTGCGGCATTGACCTGAATAATGAGCGTCTGCTCTCCTCGGATGATATCTCGCAGTGCTTCCATGGATGGTACGTATTCCGGTTTGCGTCCATCTTCCGGGTGAGCTTGATAGGTAGAGTCAATCCGATGATGTAATTCTGCACTGTCCCAAGTATCATTGAGCTTCTTCATAGCCTCGTCTACCGCTTTCTTTACCTCTTCCTCTGACCGGGAATCAAATCGGCCCCTGCGGCCCGTAGCAGGGAAACGAAGGATTACCCCCTCAAACCCGGCAAACATTTGTTGCGGGGTATACCCATGAAGGTTGATCAAGGCGGCCTGCCCAGGAAGCATGCCACCGGATGGGACGGTAAGGACAGTCGTCACTCCGCTGACCCTCGTGACTGGAATAGCCACCCCATTTGGGTTGACTGCCGTGAGAGCTTTCATCTGAGGTGACAGGTCACCGAGCTCGGAAGCATCACGGGTTTCCGGCAGCGACCCTACCTCCACAAGCCCCATTTGCGTCCCCGAGTCAATCATGCCAGGATAGACATTCAATCCCTCCAGATCAATAACCTTGGCACCCTCCGGTATATCTACGTCCGTGCCGATTTGAATGATCATGCCGTCCTGAATCAGGATTGTTCCATTTTCAATGGTTCCCTGAGTGACGGTCACAATACGCGCGTTGGTCAGTGCAGTCACCGTATCCAGCTTCTCTGGAGACGGTGAAACCAATAAGGTTGCAGCAATAAGCAGTAAATAGAATAGGGACATCATTAATTGCTTTGCAGGAAATCATAAAGGTCCAGTGAACCTTCGTACAGGCACTGGTGCGTATCGTCATGCGAGTGCAGGACTACCGTATCAACGGTGCTTTCAGGATCCACAATCAAGCGCATATCATCGGTATCCGCTTCAATATCAAAGTAGACGATGCCATCAACAACCGTCTTTTGATTGACTGCATAAACCGAAAGCGGGTGACGGTCAAAGATCGCCAGATCTCCTTCTTTACCTACCTCAATAGAACCGATACGGTCACCAATGCCAAGTTGTATTGCCGGGTTGATCGTGATGAGTGCCAGGGCCTCATCATCATCGAGGTTGCCGTATTTCTGTGATTTTGCCGCCTCATGGTACAGGTGGCGATTGAGTTCTCCTGAATCCGAGTTAATGGAGGTGAGTACGCCATTGCGGGTCAAGATCGCTGCGTTGTAGGCGGTTGAATAGTACACTTCAAATTTGTATCCCCACCAGTCAGCAAAGACAGAGGCACCAGCTCCGAACTCGGCAAGCTCGGGAGCAATCTTGAAACCCTCATTGACATGCTGCAGAGTGATCTGGTCAACACCAAAATCTTCCAGTACCCCCAGAAGCATTAGAATTTCGTCCGCACGGTATGAATGGCAGTGGATCAGAATATCGCCATTGAGGATATCCGCCATGACCTCCAGTTGGCTATTGTAGGCGGGAGGGATCGCACGCGGGTTTGTTTTTATGTTCTCCTCATGCTGTGCCCAGGCTTCCTGATAGCGCTGTGCTTTCGCAAAAGTCTCGCGCAGCACGTATTCGACACCCATACGGGATGCAGGACGTTTGTTGTTTCCGCGGCCATGCACTCGTGTAGGGTTCTCACCAAGAGCAAATTTAATTGTGCGTGGGGCTCCAGCCATACGTAGTTCATCTGGATCCAAAAGCCCCCATCGATGCTTAATCGTTTCATTCTGTCCCCCAATTACATTGGCAGACCCATGCATCACGTGGGAGGAGGTTACTCCCCCTGCCAGGGCACGGTAGATGGAAATACTATAGGGATTGAGCACATCTCCAACGGATACCTGGGCTGTGACGGGTGCAGACGACTCGTTCACATTGCTGATGCCGATATGCGAATGCGCATCAATAATTCCAGGCATGACGTACATGCCGGTGGCATCAATCACAGGGGCATCCTGAGGGGTATTTAACTGCTCCCCTACAGCTGTAATGATCCCGTTCTGGATCAAGACATCTGTGTTTTCCAGGGTTCCATTCGTGATAGTTAGTACGGTGGCATTACGGACCAGTAGGTCCCCGGTGGGTATTTCTTGCGCTGCAGAATTTATCGCAATCGAAAGGAGTGCGACAAGGAAAATGGTTTTTAGTTTCATTGGATCAGTCATAGAACTGTGTTGACTTCTCAGGGCCCGCTGTTCGCGTACCGGATACCGATAACGGGCCAATGTTTGGCACATCAAAAGAGCCATTCATGGAATCGGCATCTAATGTAAATGAGGAACTGATTATACCAAATTCTCCCGCATTAAAGGAGAATGTCAATACATTATCAGTCAGAGCGATGTATTCAAGTGGGGAGGCCTCCGGTGCAATTTCCACGATCAAGGTGCCAGACCAGTCATCATCCGAACCGTTGATTGTGAGTGTTCCTGCAATGTCACCCTCTGGCGAGGAGATGGTCAGCGACCATGTTCCGGCGGGATTGGCACCTGCTTCACCACTGGTACCGGAGGATTTTTTTGGTGGGTCCACGTCATATTTACGGCCATCAACGAAGACATACCGAATCTCTCCTTCTTCGTCGAAGATAGATTCTTTTGTGACCACCAGGTTGCCCATTTTTCCAACTTCAACGGTTCCCATACTGGACGTAAGTCCGAGGATTCCCGCTGGAGTGGTGGTGAGCGCTGCCAAGGCTGCGGTCTCAGAAAGCCCTTCATCGACCATTTTTCTCACATTCGTCAGAAGGTCAGAAGGAGAGGCATCTCCAGTTGAAAATCCAAAGGAGAGCCCTTCTGCTTCAAGCATAGCGGCATTACTGACATGGGTCTTGTAGGCCATATGACGCCGGGCCTCCAGATTTTCTTTTTCTATTGCAATATCTGTAAATGAGGTGACCCGCAGATCTGGATTGTAGTCTAGATGCATGACTTCAGGCAGCGCAACCGGCGCATCGGTTGGTGTAGCTTTCGTAGAGTCAACCGCCGGATCCTTCTTGTCTTTCTTAAGCTCTTTTGGGAGTTCGAGAGTCAATAGGAGGGGCAGATTCGCTGACGTTAGTTTTTCAATGGCATCAAAGCTCTGGCTGAGGCCAGTCAGCACCGCGGGGAAACCCAACTCTTTTTGAACGGACAATACCCGATGCAAATCAAGAACATCATCCGCTTGAAAGAAAATAGGCCGATTCCCCTCCAGCACAGGGAACATGGCATAGTGGACTGGATCATAGCGCGGACGTTCGAGACCAGTTGGATTCTCACTATATAACTGTTCAACCCGGTGACGTCGCTCAGACTCTCTGTACAGCTGGCGCAGTTTAGCAATGACTGCCATATCAGTGCCCGGATACATTCTACGCGCTCCGTTGAGTTGTGCATACAGGGCAGTCTCTCCACGGTATACCATCTCGTTTGGAGAATCACCTCCCAAGAGGATGATTGCTCCCAAGCCGGGTAGCATACGGCCTCTGGGAACAACATGTGCAGCAGTGAAACCGGATTCCCGCATAGAGGCGATGCGTTTGTCCTTGGGGTCAAGCAAACCGCGAACATCCCTGTGCGGCAGGATCCCCGCTAACTCGTTCGGTGGGTTGGCTGGGTCGTCAGGGCGTTCCTGCTCAGGTTGCTGTTTCGGCTGGGGAATCCCGGTATGCGAGAGGCCATCAATGAAGCCGGCATAGACAATTAGAGAATCTGCCGGTATTTCAATTGCATCAAAGGGGATCGCTGCATCGGGTCCGACGGCTACAATCAGACCATCCCGGATGATAACATTACTTCGTTCTTGAATCTGTCCAGGAGACTGGACCACATGTGCGTTGGTAAGTGCAATGGTTCGAGTCACATCGGGAACAGATTCTCCGCTATTAACCTGTGCCTTTACGGGTAGGTTGATCAAAAGAATGCAGCATATCGCGGCAAAGAAGATAAAGTAGTTAACACGCATAGGTAAATTGCGACAAATGGGCAGGTAATATACGATGTATGCTGATTGGGAGCATATTTATGTAAGCTGCAATTTCAATTTGGTCACACGTTGAGCAATTTTTGCACGATCCATAGATCGATATATTTCGGGCAGAGCCTCTTTGCTTGTACTCTCCAGTACAGCAACCAAGGCCTGGAGTTCTTTTTCCTCACTATTTTCCGGTGGAACAAAGTCTTCAACAACAGAGGTCAGGATTTCGGCTGTGACTGCACGGGGGTCTCCGTGAATCGCCACTGCACGAAATTTGGCACGCGTCAGAAGTGCCTCCATATCTGCTCCACTGTAGGTTGTCTTTCCATTCAACAGAGCTTTGGGGACAGCTTCTTCAGGAAGATCAATCTTTGTTCTGCGCATCATAACGCGTAGCAGTTCGAGACGATCTTTCTGGGTGGATGGATAAAAGAGTGCAATATGCTCTTCCGCTCGTCCTTGGCGCTTGAGGTCCACCGGCATCAGATCTGGACGCGCAGTGATCAGAAAGAATATGATTCGTCCACGGTGTTCCGGCTTGCTCATAAAGGAGGCAATCTGCCCGAAAACACGCTTAGAGACTCCCGAATCTCCTTCTGCATCCCGATTTCCCAGTGCTGCGTCTGCTTCGTCAATCATAACAGCGACCGGTGGCATAGCTTCCAGAAGATTCAAGATCCGTTCCAGATTCCCTTCGGTCTGTCCCTGCCATTGTGAGCGAAAATTCTTCAGCTTCACCATGGGTACACCAATATCATTGGCAAAGCATGTGATCATAAAAGTTTTTCCTGTCCCAACCGGTCCGCTTACCAGATATCCCATTGGCATGACTTCGTGCATTCCCTGTCGTAATGCAGATGCGGCTTGGCGCAAGTGAGTTTTCGCTTCAGAGTGCCCGGCTACATCATCCAGGCCATTATTTGATTCAACGAATTCCAGCATCCCAAACGCAGATTCTTCGATCAAAGATTTTTTGAGTTTGGATAGATGATCGAAACTGAGATAGGTTTTATTTTCTAACGTATCCGCAAGGATGGTCTGCAGTTGCGTATAGCCGAGACCAGGAGTGTTCTGTGAGAACTCTTCCAGGCCAAGGTCGGAGTACTGTTGAAAGAGGGAGGTGGAATCCTTTGTAGACCACTCCGCGAATGCCAGGCGATCGTCTTTCTCAGGGAGGGGGATATTTATCTCGGCAGTCCAGGGGCTCTGCACATGTTGCTGATTGAGATCACTCAGATTTTCCGTAATCAAACAGATGGTAAAGTCGTGTTCCAGGAACAGTGGATCATGTGCCCAGCGCTGCAGATTTACGAGCGCACTCCGATCTTCAGCTGAATACATGGATGCTTCTGCCATCGGAATAATGGTTTCGGCATAGTCAATGATGCAGGCAATTCTTTTTCTGGCTCCCAGGCGTAGCCGGAAGTAGTTGTCAAGGATGGACAGGACCTGTGACGGATTTCGGGGTCGTTTTCGAGCAAATTCGGTCCCAAACAGGCTGTCGTGTCCTGAAACCGCGCGGTTGAAATCTTTTTGTGTTTCCGCGTCAAGGAAATGAATTCCAGCCGCCCGATCATAAAGCACTACAATATCCCGGGCAGCAAATAGCTCATTCACTAGGAAGTGTGTCAATCCGACATAGTCTGCTTTGTCGGATTCGGGGTCTTCATGCCGCACAAGATCGCGTACGTTACCATGAAGGATGAACTGGATTAACGTCTTGGTGAAATACTTACGTGCCAGTACTCGGGCCCATTCGGGGTAATGAGCGGTGTACTGATCAAACTCTGACGTATGCTTTGGATCTTGCATGGTTTTTTCAAGAACGAGCAATGGTTGGAGGCGGATGTCAGATTCTGTATTGGCCCAGAGTTCCTCAAAATAAGTCGGCAAGAATCTCTAATTGCAGATATTTCAGGTTATCACTCTATTCTTATTGAATTCATTCAGCGACCTTGTAGAGCGAAATAGTTTTGCCAAATTCTCGTCGATCCACGACCGAAGGATAAGCGAGAAGTTTTCTGCTACCAAATTGGGCACCTAATGATAGTGGAATGCGTCGTCAGGTGAAGTTCAAGGACGCTGCGAACGAGAAAGTTGCAAGTCCAATTGGCTTGACTCATGGAGAAGCAACCGAAGGTGCTCAATTTAACAACCAATATTTTCGCGTGCTTGGCCCTAAAGGACCATAACGCATGGTTTACTTCTCGGGTAGTAATCACGATTTGGGCCCAACACCTAGTCACCGACAAAGGTGAAAAAGTAATCGTACCCTTTTTCGTAGATCCTACAGCAACGCCAGTTGCTTCTCCGCGAGTCAAGCGTAAATATACGCATCAGACAGCTTTGATCAACGGGTTCAGGTGCTTATTTTCAAAAACTAGTGTAGTGTATCGTTAATGTTTTATCAGTAACATATTTTGTTGTATATTGGGTTCAAGTCAAAAGCGAACCCCCGATGCCAAACCGTTATACTCGTGAAATTCCCGTGCTGAGTGATTCAGAACGAGCAGAACTGGAACGTTGGATCCGCCGGCCAAACACTGCACAGGCTCTCGCTTTGCGCGCTCGGATCATCCTTGAGTCATCCGAGGGGCACAGTGATCAGACCGTCGCGGAGACACTGGGGACGTCCCGGATCACCGCGGGCAAATGGCGAAGGCGCTTTTTGGAACGTCGTTGTGATGGGCTGATTGACTTGCAGCGTCCGGGTAAACCACGGACGGTGTCGGATGAAGTAGTGGAGCAGGTAATCACGAAGACGCTGGAATCTACGCCGCGCCATGCGACGCACTGGAGCACACGCAAGATGTCAGAGGCCAGCGGCGTAAGCACGAGCACCGTTAGCCGAATCTGGCGTGCTTTTGGACTCAAGCCGCACCGGGTTGAGACCTTTAAGCTATCCAAGGATCCGCTGTTCATTGAAAAGGTGCGCGATATTGTAGGGTTATACCTGTCGCCGCCCGAGCGGGCCGTGGTGCTGTGTGTCGATGAAAAATCCCAAATCCAGGCCTTGGATCGCACCGAACCCATCCTGCCCCTTCGGCCAGGGTTGCCAGAACGTCGTACTCATGACTATAAACGCTGTGGGACAACGTCCCTGTTTGCGGCGCTCAATGTGGCTACCGGTGAAGTGATCGGACGTTGTTACCGGCGACATCGCTCCACCGAATTCCTCAAATTCTTGCGCGTCATCGACCGGTCGGTTCCAAAAGACACCGAGGTCCATATCGTGTTGGACAACTACAGCACCCATAAAACGGCGCTGATCCATAACTGGCTGCTTCGGCGCCCACGATTTCATCTTCATTTTACGCCAACCAGTTCCTCCTGGCTGAATCTTGTTGAACGCTGGTTTGCCATGATCACCAATGACCAAATACGGCGGGGAACGCATCGCAGTACCCGAGAACTGGAAACTGCAATTGAAGACTATCTGAAAATCTACAACGAGGATCCCAAGCCCTTTATTTGGACCAAATCTGCCGACCAAATTCTGGAATCCATCAAAACTTACTGCACAAGAATTAATGATATACTACACTAGTGGTATTGATGCAGTGATGGCATTTTGAGGGCTACTCGCCCGCTTTCGTGCAGGGCATGCCGTTGATATTGATCTTTGCCTCAGATCCCTTACATTTGTTTTGTCCAGAGCTTGGACCAATTCCATGACCATTGTATCTGGTTCATTGGTCTGCCAATATCCACTGCTCAGATAAACTCGTGTACGCTGGATTCAGTCCAGGTGACCGGCCAAGTTTAGAAAATCCTTGATTCAGGGATTTTGCCAGAAATGCTTGCGTTGCACAAACTTACAGAATCATGACAATGAATACGACTGAAACTGTACCTGACGATTTGAAGTACGTGGGGTTCTGGACGCGATTCGGGGCTTCCTTGATCGATGGGTTGATAATCCTCATTATTACAGTTCCAGTGCTAACATTCTATTACGGAGGATCGTATTGGACAGATAACAGTCTTGTTAGTGGCCCGCTTGATTTTCTGCTCTCATATTTGTTTCCGGCGGTTGCAACTATCTGGTTTTGGATTGCAAAACAGGCAACACCGGGGAAAATGGTGATGCAAGCAAAGATTGTTGATGCAAGAACCGGCATGGCCCCTAGCACAGGTCAATATATCGGACGATATTTCGCCTACATTATTTCGGCATTTCCGCTCTTGCTGGGGATCATATGGGTAGCTTTCGATGAAAAGAAGCAGGGCTGGCATGACAAACTCGCCGGCACTGTTGTCGTTTCTCCCAAGGAGATTAAGCCGAAAGCAGTGGTTTTTGATAGCAGCTGATACGACGTTTCAGCGAAAGGCTATCACGCTGACGCGTTCTCCTGGTATAACACGGTGGGTTCTTATGAAAACGGATCGCAAGCCAATAATTAAAATCAAATGAGTTCTGAAGAACTAATAGAAGCTGCTTTAAAGGAAATTGAGACGATGTCTCCGCAGGTGACAGATGGGAAATGGCTGGAATATTTAACCTCTGAATGCGCACGGCTGATAGCAGAGTGGGATATCAAGGATGTCTGGCTATGGGAGGATTGGCCAGACCTCAAAAAATATTACAAGAATCGTACGGATCTCGGTGTAGATGTTGTCGCATGTCGGGGCAGTGATGGTGAGTTGATTGCGATTCAGTGTAAATCCAGACAGCTGTCGGATGATGGGATGGGCGCCCCCCTTACATTCAAGGAACTTTCGACCTTTATAGGTCTATCGGCCGATAAACGGTGGGCTGAACGTTGGGTGGTCACCAATGGGAATGTTAGCATCGGTGACAATGCCATTTCCGTTGCTGGTCGGGAGAAGCCTCTGAAGCTTTTTAATCTTAAGAGAGCCTCTTGCAAAACCTCTGAATCGGGGTATTTTTTGAAAAACCTTGACTTTTTTGGGGTTTGGTTGTCGTTGACGAATCTGGGTTGGGGAACAAGATGGGGCATGGATCCGCGTTTTTTTTTTGAGCGCGTGGGAATATGCCCTCAATCTCTAAAAGCAAGGGGGTGGAAGCCTCCAAATTTCGTATTTTCAGGACATCCTAAAGTCCAACAAAAGATGGAGGTTTCCATGTCCCTTACCGACAAGATACGAAGGTGTTATATCACCTGCCAACAGGAACTGTTCCCCTGGTTGGAAACGCAAATGGGTTCGTTACCCAAGCGGTACCAGACTCTGGTGCTGGTGCTGGAGATGGTGTGTGTAGAGGACCATCTACGCGGTAGAGTGAGGGGCCGGTATGGAGGACGCCCGCCGGCCCATCGTGTGACCCTTGCTCGGACGTTTATCGCGAAGATGGTGTTGAATATCCCAACGACGTCTGGGTTACGAGAACGGCTTCTAATGGACAAGGTGCTTCGGTCCATTTGTGGTTGGTCCAGTGATCAGGATGTGCCAAGTGAATCCACGTTCTCGCGTGCATTCAAGGAGTTTTCCCAGATGCAGTTACCGAACCGGATTCATATGGCGTTGATCAAAAAAGGATACGAGGGGGAGCTGGTTGGGCATATTTCGCGGGATTCGACGGCGATTGAGGCCAGGCAGAAGCCCGTTCCGAAGAAAAAAGAGGCGGAATCGGCTCCGAAGAAACGCAAGCGTGGGCGTCCGAAGAAGGGGGAAGAACGTCCAAAGCAGGAGCGCCGCCGCATGGAAAAACAGCTTACCATGGAGATGGATGAGATGTTGGAGGACCTCCCGAAAGACTGTACGGTGGGATGCAAACGCAATGCGAAGGGACATACGCATAAATGGACGGGATTTAAGCTGCACATGGATACGGCGGACGGTGGGATTCCGATTAGCTGTGTGGTGACTTCTGCGTCTGTGCACGATAGCCAAGTGGCGATTCCATTAGCAAGAATAACGGAACAGCGGGTGACACATTGTTATGATCTCATGGACAGTGCGTATGACGCGAAAGAGGTGTACGCACAGAGTGAAAACTCGGGGCGGTGCGCCAGGCTAACTGGTAAAATGTAGCGGGTGGAAGTCCCGTAGTATGAAGATGCAACCAATCACATACTTCCTCGAGCCGTGCGTTGTGCCCCGCGAGGGTCACGACGAAGCGTCGGCAGAGGTGCGTATGGCCGGAGCTATCGAGCATCGAAATCGTTATTATTTGAGTCGCCGAGGCGGTCGTCCCAGTCGAAGGCAACACGTAATCCATCGTCATGGTGAGACGGATTACGGGCTCACGGTGTCAAAGAACTCATGGACATACGTACGCATTTTGTCGGGACCTGGGAGGTCTCCATCTTATCCTGTAGTCGTACAGGATTGCTTAGAGAAGGCGGAAGACGCCATAGCCTAAGATAGACGGGATGGAGAAGTCAGATAGAGACATAGTAGCAATGAGGACAGCGAACAAGGAACCATCTGCGGAGCTGTTGGAGCGAAGGTCTCTACCCGAGGGGAATCTGGGAGATCCTACCACACACCATGCGCAGAAATGGGCAAGTGTGCACCAGGGGATTGAGCGGATACGGGAAGTCGTACAACGGAACCCGAAGGAGAAACTTACAACGCTCTTGCACCACATCAGCGTGAAATCACTGACGGCGGCGTTTTTCGCATTAAAGCGAGAAGCGTCACCTGGGGTGGACAACGTGACGTGGGAGGAGTATAGCGTGGACTTGGACCGCAACCTTGCGGATCTCTGCACACGAGTACACCGTGGATCGTTTCGAGCGACCCCCAGCAGACGGGTAAATATACCCAAGCCTGATGGGGGCACACGACCGCTCGGGATCGCAGCTTTGGAGGATAAGATCGTCCAGACCGCGATGGTAAAATGTATTTTAGAGCCCATTTATGAAAATGAGTTCTGCGGGTTCAGCTATGGATTCAGGCCGGGGCGCAGTGCCCATGATGCTTTGGATGCCTTAGCGTATGTGATCGAACGCCGGAAAGTAAATTTCGTGGTAGATGCGGACATTCGCAAATTCTTTGATCAGGTAGATCAGAAGTGGCTCATGCGCTTTCTTCGACACCGGATCGGAGACGAGCGAGTATTACGGATCATCATGAAGTTTCTAAAGGCGGGGGTGATGGAGGATGGAAGTTTACGGGACAGCGAGCTGGGTACGCCACAAGGTGCAGTCATCTCACCAATCCTGGCGAACATCTATCTTCACTATGTGCTGGATCTATGGTTTAGAGTCCAGCGCAAATCACGAAACATTGGCGGGGAGTCGTACATCGTCCGATATGCGGACGATTTCGTGGTCTGTTTCCAGTACAAGGCGGCGGCAGAACGTTTTCTACAAGATCTTCGGGCTCGGCTGGAGAAATTCGGTTTAAGCCTGCACCCTGACAAAACCCGTCTCATAGAGTTTGGACGTTTTGCAGAAGAAGGCTGTAAGAAGCGTAGAGAAAGCCGTCCCAAGACGTTTGACTTTCTGGGTTTTACACACTATTGTCGTAAGACACGGAAGGGGCGTTTTGGGTTAGGTCGCAAGCCAATTGCGAAGCGCATGGCGCGCTTTGTGATGCGTATTTATGTGGAGCTTCGGAAACGGATGCACCATTCGGTGCATCAAACGGGGAAATGGCTTGGACAGGTGCTCAATGGGTGGCTGAATTATTACGCGGTACCATTGAGTATGCCGTATCTACAGAGGTGCTATGATCGTCTAAAACGAATTTGGTTGCGCGTACTACGTCGCCGATCCCAACGGGATCGAACGACCTGGGAGCAACTGTATGCGTTAATAGAACGCTATTGGCCGAAACTGACCATTCGCCACGACTGGCCGACAAGACGAATGACCGTTAGGCATGTCGATGCAACCCAAGGGAGGAGCCGGATGCGTTAACGCGCTCGTCCGGATCTGTGCGGGGGGCCCAGGGAAACCTGGGTCCCTACCGCGATTGTGCCGATCATTGATCCGAATCCGCGCAAGCAAAAGGCGGCGCATGAACGGGAGCAAAAGGCGCGCCGCAACGCCGGGTTCGTTCCTGCTGAGCGCGTCCGCTACCGGGAACGTTCCACGGTGGAGCGGGCCTTTGGTCGACTCAAGGACGAGTTTGGAGGACGAAATCTTCGGGTGCGTGGGCACGAGAAGGTGATGTGTCACCTGATGTTCGGAGTTTTAGTGCTCACGGTGGACCAAATGCTCCGAATGATCCAATAAACGGGATCACTCGGGGTTCGTGAACAGAAGATGGGGGTCTGAGAGATCAGACCGTAGGATTGGTGTGGGAAATCTGCACGGACCGTGGCCAAAATTCGCCAGATGAAGACGTCATGGGGGGCAAATCGGTGGTGACTTACCCCCCCAAACGCCTATTTTGCCATCTTATGCTCACTTGGGAACAAAAAGAATGCCAAATTGTAGCCTGTAACAGATGCTTATGCCCAATAAAAATTCATGGAGTTAGGTTTTGCAAGAGGCTCAAGAGTGAACTATTAAAACATAGGGAAGTGAGTCGGCCATCGTCGAATGAAGTTTGTCCACATTGTGAATCTGGTGGAATACAGACGAGAGACTGCATGCAAGCGGAGGCAGTCAGCAAAAGCGTTGGAATCCTGCGAGAGATGGCAAATGGGCCTACGGGCAGGGCACGCGGACGGATCATCCTGCCATGTGGAACAGGCAAGTCCCGTATTGCTTTGAGGATCATTGAGAAACTCACGGAGGTGGGAGAGATTTCGGCGGTGCTGTGCCCCTCCATTGCGCTCGTTGCACAACTACGGCGCGAATTTCTTGCCAACTCGCAGAGACCTATTCGGGCGATTGCTATCTGTTCTGACAACACAGCCGGTTCTGGTTCTGATTTATCCATGGACCCAACATTAGACGTAAGCCAAACGGCTGCGTCTGAAGTGAAGGGTCTCGTAACAACAGATCCATCCAGGGTCGCAGAATGGATGGACGAGGTCGTAGAGGATAAAGATCAAATTGGTGTAATCTTTTCTACCTACCAGTCCAGCCATCAGATTGCAACTGCATTGAAAGAATCTGGTCGGGAGCTTTGTGCAATGATTGCCGACGAGGCACATCGAACTGCTGGCCTACGCCGTATCCCAAAGCTGGAGCAAAAGCTGCGCGATTTTACGGTCTGTCATGACGAAGGTCGATTTCCCACCAAATTCCGTGTTTATCAGACGGCTACTCCAAGAGTTTACAATCTGGGTGGAGGTCCAACGAAAAATGACGACTGGATAGTTCGATCAATGGATGATCAAGCGGTGTTTGGAGTGGAGCTCTATCGAAAATCCTATGTGGATGCAGTGACCAACAAATGGCTGTCTGATTACCGGATTATAGCCCTTGGCGTGAATGATGAGGACGCTTTTTCCACTGCCAACAATATGGCAGCGGAGAGTGGTAAGAAATTGTCCACTACCAATTCTCTTCGGGGCCTGGCCTTAGGGCTGGCGAAAAAATAATTTATCCTATTAATTTACCATTGTCTATCTTTCAACTCTCTTTTTCCGCGTAATCCAGAGAATTCTCTCTGCTCTCATCTTAATTCTGGCCTAAAAAGTTTCGATTTGACCCTGCTTTTTGCCGATTGTTCATTTTTACCTATATTCATACTTTAATGTTATTACTTAAAACTTTTCCATGTCAAGCCGAACGAAAAAAATTGGTCTCGTGAAGGAACTCATTCGGGGCCAAACCGTCGCTACCTTTGCCGAGCTCCGCGCTGCCATCGGTCCCGTCTGTGATCTTACCGTCCACAAAGTCATCACCCAGGCAGGGTGCCGAACCAGTTATTCTCACAATAGCCGCTATTACACCTTGGACGAACTCGTAGAGTTTGATGAGAATGGTCTCTGGTCGTACAACGAGATTCGTTTTTCCCGGGAGGGTCCGCTGACCTCCACGCTGATCGCATTCATTGAACAATCACCGGCGGGGCTCTTTGCGCGGGATCTTCAAACGATGGTGAAGGTGGCAGTACTGCCGACCTTGACTCGTTTAACTCGAGAAGGTCGTGTTTCAAGAAAAAAAGTAGGACGGCATTATCTGTATGTATCCATGGACTCCGGTACCCAGAAACAGCAACGACAGAAAAAGGACGCCTTATCTTTGGGTTGGAATGAGACCATGTCCAAGGGGCCCCAGACCCTGCTTAATACCCTGAATGAGAAGCAACGACGATTATTTGCTGGATGGTTTTCGCTTCGTGTAGGTCGTGGAGGGGATCGGCGGGTTGCTGAGCTATTAGGGATGGCCCGTGCCACGATCACCAAAGGACGGAGGCAGCTTTTGGACGGAGATTTCGAGGTGAAACGAATCCGTAAACCTGGTGGTGGGCGCAAATCCATCGAAAAAAAAAGCCCGAAATAATTGGACTCATTCAGAAGGAGATGGAGTGTGATACTGCGGGAGATCCATGTACTGGGCAGCAATGGTATCGGCGAACCACACACTCGATTGCCTCGGTGCTCACCAGACTCGGGATTCCCCTCACGGACCGCACCGTGAGTCGAATTCTGAAGTCACTGGGATTTGCATTACGGGTGAACCACAAGCAGTTGTCTGCCATCAGACATCCAGACCGAAGTCTCCAATTCCAAATTATTTCGATGCTTCGAACGATATTCTCCCACACGCGCCTTCCCATCATCAGCGTAGATACCAAGAAAAAAGAACTGATCGGTCAGTTTCGAAATCCAGGGACCTATTGGAGGGGGACCCCGCATCTCGTCAATGATCATGACTTCCGATCTCAGGCGGACGGCCTTGCAATCCCGTACGGAATCTATGATGTTCTGGCAAATATGGGGACATTCTATGTGGGATACTCTCATGATACGCCTGAATTCTCGGTAGACTGTACAGCGACTTGGTGGAAGGAATGCGGTCGCTACCTCTATCCAGATGCGAACGAATTTTTAATCCTGGCCGATAGTGGAGGAAGCAATGGGTGCCATCCGCGTGCATGGAAATACTTCCTGCAGCATAAACTCGCAAATCCATTTAATCTCACCGTCACCGTTGCACATTATCCCAGTGGGGCCTCCAAATGGAATCCAATCGAACACCGCCTCTTCAGTGAAGTATCCAAAAACTGGGCAGGGATCCCTCTTGAATCTTTTGATACGATGCTCAATTGTCTCAATACTACAACGACACAGACAGGACTGACCGTCAACGCAGAATTGGTAGAACGCGAATATGAACGAGGAATCAAAATCAGCGAAGATAAAATGAACCAACTTAATCTGGAGTACAATGAGTCCTTACCGCGATGGAACTACATGATTAAACCGCAGATCAGCAACCGATTAGTTGTACCATCTTGAAAATTGATAGGCTAATTTATTTTTTCGCCAGCCCTTAGCCTTGGTGATGGGGGGTGCTCTTCGTCAATCCAGGACGGTTATTACTTCCTCAATCAACTTTGTGAATACCATCAAAAAATCAAAGGAGATGACCCGGCTCCTGCAGTCTCAGCAGGTTCGGGACTGGGTACAAAGTCGACTAAAAGAGGCCAATATTGAGGAAAAGGTAGCAGACTACAAATTGGAGCATCTTGACGCAAAGAGCAAGGTTGCTGCCAGGGAAGAGGCAAAGGCCAGATTAGCGTTGGGGACAGAGGTGAAACCGTACGGAATTATCAACGTTGGGATTTTCGGTGAGGGCACAGATGCTCCCTCCTTATCCGCGGTTGGTTTTCTTGAGGCTCGGAAATCTCCAATTGATGTGATTCAGGCTGTAGGACGAGTGATGCGCCGCTCACCGGGTAAAGAGATGGGCTATATCATCTGTCCGATTTTGATACGACCTAACACCGATGCCGAGACATGGCTTCAGAACAGTGGACCTGAAGATGGTTGGAAAGAGCTTGGACAGATCTTGGTGGCCCTGCGAGCACATGACAGTCGAATTGAAGATGAACTTAGCGAACTAATCCAAATCTATATTCCCTCTCCGCCTCCCGAAAATGTGGCCACCATGGTTACATTGGGAGGCGAAAAAGGTCAGGCAAAATATTTTCTCCATGATGGAAAACCAGGAGAGGTGGAGGAGGATTTGGTGGCAGTACTGAGGGGGGATACAAAGCCCAAAGCGAAGTTTTCCGAGTTGGGGAAGGAGTCTCAATTGTCTGGTCCAGACCCCGAAAGAATCGTGTCGGGTCGGTTGAACAAAGACGAAACCATTGAAATACGAGAGGATGGGATTAAGCGAGATAAACCCAAATCGGATGGTACGCCGGGCCCTGTTAATATCCTTCAATCGAAAAAGAGAGGGAAGGATATGCTCAATGGAAAGAGCGGTCGCAAAATTCAGCCAAGCAAAAAGAAAACAGAAAAACGTGACAGACTGTTTGCCCCAGACCTTTTCACGCATGCCGATAAAACCAAAATCACCGTGAATCTGCTGCAAAAATCGGGACTCGTTCACGATCGCGCAGAGCGAGACGTGAACATTCTGCGAGATAGTATCAGGGAGGCGACTCAGTATTTTAGGCAGGACGAATTGGGATCAGTGTTGGATCGGCATTTCAGATTAGATGCTCTTGATGACAAGAAGCGCAAAAAACAAGCGGATGGCTGTACGATTGCGGCGTTGCTGTTGATGAACGCTGCTTTGCTGCATCAGCGTATTGCCGCAGGCGGATGGTTGCCTGGCATTGAAAGTATGGACAAAATCAAGAATTCCGTGGACGCGTTCACAAAACTCTATGATCAATGGAGTAATATCACACGCCATGATTTCTTGCCAGTGATGGATCCTGCCATTGATGTGATCAGAGTCGTTCGGGATTCCGGGCGCTTGGAGGGGCTAAATCGAGCTCTTCGGCATCTTGCTTCCGAAGCTGAGCGCATTGCCGAAAGTTATGCTGACCTCGGTGCGGATCATGCAGGACCGCTCTTTAACGATGTAATGGGAAATCAAGCGTCCGATGGCGCCTATTTTTCGCGTCCTCCCGTGGCGTCCCTCTTGGCTAGATTGACACTAGATATCTCCGAGGAAAAAATCGGGGGGGACTCTCTACCATTTATGCAAGTAAAAAAGCGGGATTTTAGAATTTTTTTTTTTCAGGCATGATTTTTTGATCGTTTCACTACGAATTTTGCCCGTTTCCGTATGATTTCGCACAGATCTGCCGCCCCCAACTCTTCAATCATCGGGGTTGATCCTTATAACTTTGCAAGTGATGACATCGCAGACTGCAGATCAGTTGATGTACTCGTGGAATGACAGAGCAAGCCCATAAACTGAGACAACGGGCACCTCAATTTTGATGTAATACTCTACCGTTAAGTGAGTGTCAGGATACGAAAATCCTCCACCGCCAGGGGGTTAAGGACAATGGATAGAGCAATTCATGAGGCAGCGGCGGTTCTACGACTGGGATCAAAGAGGGTCCGATCTCGAAGCATTACGCAAGCGACGGCCAAGAGGCGATCGCCAACCGATCGCAGACACCGGCCGTGGGTATGCCCTCGCTTACGTAGAGCTTGGTACTTTGCTTTGCTGATGGGATCATGCTGTATCGCGACTCTGCTCCAGTGGTAGACCGCATTGCCCAAGCGGGACTGGTAGGCTTTTCGTCGAACGACTTGCCACGATTTTCCAGAACGTTTTGTCACCGGTGCCACCCCACAAAAACATCGCAGGCCTCGATAATTTCGATCGTAGAGTAATTCATAGCCTTCCGAGATGATCGTTGCCAGGACCATTGGTCCCACCCCTGGAAGGGAGGAGAGGATCTCTACATCGCTCAAGGCTTTTTTATCGGTGGATGTTTCCTGCTCAGGTGCCGTGTTCAGCGACGTGCAGTTTGCTGTCGCTGGACCCGGAATGTCGTTGAGCGAATCAAGAATCGTTTCCATGGCTTGTTTCGCTTCGCTGATCTGCTGTTGAATTACCTTGAGCTGTTGCAGACAAACTTGGATGCAAAACGTTGCGCCCTTCACCGTACCGGGGTCGGCGCTGACGGCTTCGGCTCGCAGCTGTGTGAGCACCTCTTCTGCATTCAAACGCCGTATGCGGTGGTTTTTTAGGATCTTTTCTACCGAACTGAGATGAATCCGGCGTGCACGCTTCGGCGTGAGAACGAGTTTCCAGAGGGCTAGGAACACGGGGGAGTACAACTCGAACTTGAGTTCCAAGAACTGTGGGAAGTACTCCCAGAGTTCCATTCGGACCTGGTGGACGAGCCGAGTACGTTGGCGGATCAATTCATCGCTGATCCGTGACAACTTACGCAGTTCAGAGATTTTGGGATGCGCAGGTGCCAGTTTACGGAAACATTCCAGATCGGTCCGGAGGGCATTGGCGAGGACCCAGGCATCTTTGCGATCATCTTTCGACCCTGCAGGCGAGAATCGATCCCGGAATCGGTCGGATTGTTTGGGATTGATGGAAAAGACGTGAATCCCACGCCCCAACAGAGCCTCCACAATAGGACCGTGCGGAACCTCAATGCCGACGCCAATATGCTCGGCATAACCGTCTGCGTGATCAAGGATCCAATCGACGAATCCTTGGATGCCTTCGCCGGAATGAGAAAACTTCTTCTTCCCCAGACGGTCCCCCTCCTGGTTCAGGATGCAGGCTTGGTGAAACTGGGACCCCCAGTCAACGCCAACCAGGATAACGAGTTGTTGCAACTTCTTGGACATAATTCAGTACCTTTTTAAGGTTGGAAAAATGCGGGTCGCCGTGACGTTGCGTCTGTCCCTGTATCAATGCTAATAGCATACACTCTCTACTGGACGTCTAATCACGGTACTCCCTGGGGTACTAGTCCCCCCCAGGCGTTCTAGACGCAGGGGGCGTTTGGTTACTCCCAGGGAGATTACCCGCGCTACATGGTGCAAAACAAAAATTCTTGTTTTGTAAATCCAGAACATTCAACGGTGCCGCAACTCAAAATCTTCCGCGATATCGAAAAATTTTCATTTGATGATTTACAAAATTGAACCCTGTTGAACATCATCTATAAGATACAGGGGCGAATTGGACGCTCGACGAGACGTGGACGGATCATCGGACAACCGATCTCGCATGCGGCTCTGGAACACTTCTCGCCGGTGTACTGACCGAAATGAAGCGCCGCGCAAAGGAGCAGGGCGCAACCACTTCAAGACTCGGAGAATTGCAGAAGCTGGCGGTTGAGGAGGTAATTTCCGGGCTTGACATTAACCCAGTCTCGTTACAATTGGCAGCTGCGCAGTTGATCGCTGGGAACCATACAATCAGCTACCGAAAGATGGGACTCCACCAAATGCCCTATGGCCCACGGTCTGGCGGTGATGTGGCGGTTGGTTCCCTGGAATTGCTCGGGCAAAGTGCGATCTTGCCCCGGCTTGATGATTTACATCCTGAGTATGAACCCCGACTGGAATCAAAGCGAGTGCATTTAGCGGAGAAGGATGATCCACTTCTTGAAGATTCTGTGAAAGCCGTGAAAGGTGTGCGACTGTTGGTGATGAACCCTCCATTCACCAATCGAACAAAGATGGGCGAGAAGTATCCACGCGAAGCCCAGAAGAAGATGCGTAAGAAGGCCGATAGCCTGGATGCCGTGCTGGTAAAACATGATCCAGAAATACGGGGATTTGTCGACAAGAACTCTATTAGACCATTGTTTATGGTGCTTGCAGATAGATGTCTTGATGGAATCAATGGTGTTCTAGCAATGATCAATCCTACCATTGCGATGGCTGCTACATCTGGCGTAAATGAGCGGAAAATTTTGGCGCAACGTTTCCACATTCATACGATTATTACCAGCCACGTTCCAAATCAAATCAATCTCAGTCAGAATACCAGTATCAACGAAAGTATCTTCATCGCTCAACGATTTCAGGGTACGAAACCGCCAACTCGGATCATCAGTCTTGACCGTTTCCCTTTAAGCGAAAATGAGGTTGCTGATTTTCATCAATGCCTTTCACACTGCACGACAGGATTGATCCCGAATGGTTGGGGAGAAGTCTCTGAATGGACTGCAGAACATATAGAGGATGGTGACTGGTCGGCTGCAGTTTGGAGGTCGCCGCATCTGGCCAGACAGGCGTCTCAGATTGCAAACATGGAGAGTTTGCCCCGTCTATGTGATTTAGGTATGATTCCCGCAGCCACGGGGCGGTCTTTACGGGGGAGTTTTAAATCCTCAACTCCCGATACCCCAGGCAGCTTCCCCATTTTGAAATCAAAAGGCGCCGAAGGTCAAAGCACGATAACGGCGACTCCTGATGAGTATTGGGTCCCGAAAAAGAAGGTAACACAAGGTTCATTTTTAAATAAAGAGGAGCATCCCGAAACCGTCAAAATCCAGAGAAAGGCTGGCTATCTCCTGATCACTGCAGGTCAGGATATTAGTTCCGCTCGTTTGACGGCGGTTGCCAGCGAGACGAAGTACGTCGGAAACGGATGGATGCCAGTAGCCAATCTTACAACGAATCAAGCGAAAGCCGCTTCAGTGTTTCTAAATTCTACTGCAGGTCGCCTACAAATCATGCGATTTCCTGGGAGAAAGTTGCAGTTTCCAGTTTATAGTGCAAGAGAGACTTCGAACCTTAGAGTTCCTGATTTGAGTGACGTTCACATTGTTCGAATCTTGGCGGATTGTTGGCGTCGCACCGCAGATATGGAAGTGCCTCAATATCGCGATGGAGAGTGTGAGGTTCGACGGCTTTGGGATGAAGCCGTTGCAAATGCAATTGGATGGGATGCGGACGAGCTTTCGGAACTGCGGCATCTCCTGCACAGGGAGCCGTTTGTGAGAGGGCTTGGGTACAATCAGTACGGATGATGTCTTCTGAATTATTAGGAGTGAAGCTACAGTTGAGCGGAAAATAATTCTTGATTAAGAGTTCTTGAATAAAAAATCGGGGGCTTCCCCTTTTTTTGAGTAGGTCGAGTGTCTGAATCAGGATGAGCAACTATGCGCTGGAATAGATATCGAGATAGATTTCGTTGTTATCTTAGCCATGTTTTCGCAATTTCAGCATCAATCATTTCCAACGATGGCCTTTCGTATTCAAGATATTAATCATCTTCTAGGGATTGAGTTTCCCTGGGAGGTTTCGGAGGTTAAGCAAGATAAGCAGACCTTTACGGCGGAGATTCATGTAACGTGTTCGGAGGATTCGGAGCTTCGATGTCCAGAGTGCAACCAAGTTTGTCCGGGTTATGATCATCGTCGCCGAAGATGGCGTCATACGGATATTTGCGAGTACCGGACGATGGTGGTTGCTCAGGTTCCCCGGGTGGAGTGCTCGGAGCATGGGATCAAGACGATTTCGGTGCCTTGAGCCGATGCGCGTGTGCATTTTATGCTGGCGTTTGAAACCCGGGTGAAATACTGGTTGCAGGATGCAGCCAGTATTTCAACAGTGGCATCCAGGCTGGACGTCAGTTGGACGATGACCGCCAACATTATGAATCGTGCGGTTGAGCGAGGATTCGCTCGTAGAAAGATGCGTATTCCGATCCAAGTGGGCCACTGATTCCGATCCAAGTGGGCCACCATTCCGAGCGAAGTGGGCCACCGTTCCGAGCGAAGTGGGCCACCATTCCGAGTGAAGTGGGCCACCATTCCGGGCGAAGTGGGTCACCCTGCAAGCCACCAGTATTATGGAGTGCTGATGAGCGCTCATCCAAACTGGAAGCGGTTTAATTTTCATCGAATCCAGATATGGTTTGTCATAGCTTTTAGTTTCACTAAACGCGATGAACTATGCCTGCAAAACGAGTATTGATGAGAAAGATCAAGCACATTCTGAAACTACGATTTGTGTCCAAGTTGTCCAAACGCGCGATTGCTCGCCATGTGGGAGTTGGTCGCGGTTCGGTTTCCCGGATTCTTGAGCGTGCAACGGTGGCGAACTTGACCTGGCCGTTACCTGAGAAGATGACGGATGTGGAGCTGGAGAAGATCCTCTATCCTGGTTCGGCCCGCAGTGCTTCAACTCAGCGGTCCGTGCCGAACTGGGTTGAGGTTGAGCAGGAGCTCACCAAACACAGGGCGCTGACTCTGGCGCAGCTTTGGAGGGAGTATATTGAGACGCACCCGACTGGGTACCAGTACAGTCGCTATTGCGATCTCTATCGCCGTTGGCGCTCGAAGCATATGGATCCGGTGATGCGTCATACCCATAAGGGGGGCGACCGCTTGTTCGTGGATTATTCGGGAAAGAAGCCATGTGTGGTGGATCCAGATACCGGTGAGGAGCGGACCGTGGAGTTGTTTGTTGCCGTACTGGGAGCGTCCAACTATCTGTATGCGGAAGCCACGGAGACCCAAAAGGCAAAGGATTTCTGCGAGTCGGTTCGCCGGACATTGGAATTTTTCGGAGGGGTACCGCGCGCGATTGTGCCGGACAATCTGAAGTCCGCGGTGATTCGATTCCAGAAAGATGATGTTCCCGTTCTGAATGAATCGTTCCGCGATTTGACGGAGCATTACCGAGTGACGGTGCTGCCCGCTCGCCCGAGGAAACCCAGAGATAAAAGTGCAGTGGAAACGGGAGTATTATGTACCCAGCGTCAGATTCTGGCCCCCTTACGCAACGTGAGCTTCTTCAGTCTACCGGAGCTCAATGCAGCCATTTTAGAAGGGGTAAAGGCGTTCAATCGGACCCCCTTCCAGAAGATGTCCGGCACCCGACAAAGCAGGTTTGAAGACGTGGATCAACCCGCCCTGCGCCCATTGCCGACCAACCCGTACGAGTATGGGGAGTGGACCAGCATGCGGAAAGTTGCCCCGGATTACCATGTCCAGATTGAAAAACACTGCTACAGTGTGCCGTATTCCTATCTTGGGAGGTTGGTGCGGGGATTGATCCGTTCATCGACCGTAGAGATTTACGATGGAGAGAATCGAATTGCATCTCATGTGCGTCGTCGATCCGGCGGTCGATACACGACCGACCCGCTGCATATGCCGGATCATCACCGAGAGTATGCGCGGTGGTCGCCCCAGCGATTCATTGACTGGGCACAAACCATTGGTCCGCAGACGACCGCATTGATTCAAGCGAACTTTGCATGGGCTCGGATTCCCGAGCAGGTCTATCGGCGCTGCATGGCAATTCTGCGGCTGGAGAATGAGTTTGGCCGTGACGGGTTGGAGAAAGCATGTGGGATTGCGTTAGAGAGACAAACTCTGAGCTCGCCAGCCGTGAAACAGATCCTGAAACGGACCGCAACCCAACGGAGCCAGACGCCCCCCATTGACCACGAAAACATTCGTGGATCCCACTACTATTCATCCAACGGAACCGATTAATGCTTATCCATCCAACCGTCTTAAAACTGGAACAGATGCGACTTGGCGGCATGGCCACCGCACTGCGCAACCAATTGGAGATGCCCGACATTGAGGCAATGTCGTTCATGGATCGTCTTGGCCTCATGGTGGACCATGAAGAAGCCGTACGTGAAGATCGGCGACTGGCCCGGCGATTAAAGACTGCCAAACTGCGTCTGCAAGCCTGTATGGCGGATCTGGACTACCGTCCGTCTCGCGGACTCGACCGGCGCCTGATGCTTCACCTGGCCACTTGCCAATGGATCCGACGACGACAGAATGTCCTGATTACCGGGCCCACCGGAGTCGGCAAGAGTTACGTGGCCTGTGCGCTGGCCCACAAAGCCTGTCTGGAAAACTTCCGAGTGCGCTACGACCGCCTGCATCGCCTGTTGGAAACCCTTCAGATTGCGCGCGATGAGCGTACCTATCTCCGCGTGTGGAAACCGTTGATCCGCGCCGATGTACTCATCTTGGATGATTGGGGACTACATGGCATGAACCGCGCACAACAGCGGGATCTGATGGAACTCGTGGACGACCGCTATACGCTGCGATCCACCATTATCACCAGTCAGTACCCCATTGACAAATGGCATCAGACCATGGAAGATCCTACATTAGCCGACGCAATTCTGGATCGAATCGTCAACAATGCACACAAAATTCAGTTGACCGGTGACTCCATGCGCAAGGTAAAAGCAGAACAAGAATTGATCATCGAATCCACAGAGTCATGAACGACAGTCTGACAACACATAAGTGGCCCACTTCGCTCGGAATGGTGGCCCACTTCACTCGGAATGGGTGGTCCACATCATCGGAATATGCATAGAAAGACGCAAACGGTCGCCCATATTTGTGTGGATGAGACCTCTTACAAGCGTGGGCATAAGTACATTACCGTGGTATCCAACCCCCAAATCGGCACGGTGCTGCATGTGAGCGAAGGTCGGACAAAATCAAGTCTGAAGGCTTGGTATGCGGAATGTACCGCCGTGCAGTTGGAACAACTTGAGAGTGTGAGTATGGACATATGACCTGCGTACATTACGGCCACGAAAAAATGGGTTCCCAGTGCAGACCAGAAGATTGCATTTGATCGCTTTCATGTCGCCAAATACATTGGAGAGGCGGTGGATGAAGTTCGCCGACAGGAGAACCGAGCATTGCGGAAAGAAGGCATCGATGATCTCATCGGAACCAAGTACGACTGGCTCACCAATCGGACGAATATGTCCGCCCGGCAAAAGAAACGGATCTAGCAATTAAAGAACAGTTCACTGAAAACAGCTCGCGCATGGGCCATCAAGGAATTCTCCCAGAAATTGTGGCATTATGTCAGTCGCACCTGGGCGCTCAAGGGATGGAAGCGATGGTTGGCCTGGGCCATGCGCTGTCGACTTGAACCCATGAAAAAGCAGCCAAGACGATCACCTATAGGGAATCATCAATGTGATCGTTCTAAAAGTAAGTAACGGTCCAGTTGAAAGCATCAATAGCCGCATTAAAACCATCAAAGTTCGTGCTCGTGGATTCCGAAATAAACAACGGTTTGCCAATGCAATTTACTTCTATCTCGGTGGACTGAACCTGTATCCTGAAGGCTCCCAAAAACAGATTGCCCACTCATAAAGCGAAGATCCCCAAAAAACACCCCGCAATCGGGAATGAGAAATATCCGTATCTTTATGATGCTACATTTGGCGAAGTTGGGCTAGCCTACAAAGGATGGAAATGCTGGCTATTCTGGGCCATGCGCTGCCGATTTGAACCCGTCAAAGAAGCTGCGAAAACCATTAAGAATCACTTGTGGGATATTATCAATGCAATCATTTTGAAGGTCAGTAATGGTTCTGCCGAAAGCTTGAACAGCCGAATTAAAACCATCAAAGTGCGGTGCCGGGGATTCCACAATAATGCCGATACAACCGTTTTTAGTAGTCTATTCTTATACATAAATTCGCATCCATGAGCAGTTCGCACACTGACCTTGACAGCCGTATTCGAATGGCCGCCTTTAGGCAGATCAGACATCTTGAGGCGATATATGATCACATCCCATGGGCAAAAATTGGTGAAGGGTTTTTGTTTGAGGGCTCAAAGATATCGCTTGCGAGTCGCCCAAGGGGGGGGTTCAAACCGAAAGAAATGAAGTCTCTGCTCTCAATCAAAACCGTAATTCCCCGAGGCGATCGCACTGTATGGTATGAAGATCAAATAGACGTTCATAAAAATTTTTTCAAGAACGAGGAATCGGTTGAGTACGATTTCATGACGGGAGGCATTGATTTTACCCCGAACAAATGGCTTCTGGAAGCGCACGAAAAACGGATTCCAATAATCTATCTGCTTGGAATCGCCCCAGGGCTTTACCAAGCGATAATGCCTGCTTTTGTCATGAACTGGTGCTCGATTGTAAAGAAAGCAACGATATGTTTCTGCTCGTCCGATGACCGTCGGGATGAAATTGCTGAGATTCCAACCTTGGAGGAGAGACGCTATGCATTCCAAAGGGTTAAAAATCGGATTCACCAAGGACAGTTTCGCGAATCAATCCTTGCTGCCTACAGAGGCCGATGTGCGTTATCCGGTATTCCCGAAAGACATTTACTTGACGCAGCCCATATAATCTCCGACACGAATCTGGAACTTGGCCAACCTGTAATCTCAAACGGATTACTACTCTCAAAAATCCATCATGCAGCGTTTGACAGCCATCTCATAGGGATTGATTCCGACTACGGACTTCATGTTTCAAAACGCCTGTTTGATCAAAACGATGGTCCAATGCTTAAAGCACTCAAGCAGCTCAGGGGTAGGAAACTCAGACTCCCAGAACGAAAACAGGATTATCCTGATAGAGAACGCCTAGCAGTACGGTATGAAGAATTCAAGCAATGGGGCAGGTAAGGTTACAATCATCTGGAAATTCTATCTCGACAGGTTGGATATTGGTGCAGTATAGCGTTTTTCGTGTTTTCTCAGCGGCTTTTGATTTTACGTGTTAGTGTTCAGTTCTTCGGGAAATCCCACTCCAGTAATACTGTTGCGCAAGCTAACCGTCGAGGTCAGGTCATACATCTGAGATTTGGTGGCATACGTTTCTGTCAGTCCTACGCAGAACTTGTGGTACAAAAAACATCAGATGGGAGGGGTTATGTCCACTGTGATTTCTCAGCCCTTTTGAGTGGCTGAGAATTTATCGAATATTGCACAACAAGCTCCTGAATGCACAGATTGCCAGCCCGAATATTTGTATCAGGCTTTGAACCAAAGACCGGCCACAATCCAATCGTATTTTGCGAAATCAAGCAGGTCTCGTCCAACAAGAATCAGAAGTGCCATTTGAAATAGGAGCATAGTGCCGATGGCAACGAGAGGAAACCGGGATCTGATTTCGATGGCTATTACTCAATGATGCGTACGGTACCGTCGGTATGGCACAGTAGATCTCGTTCTCTGATCGGATCGATAATTTGCTTGGAAACCAATTCTTTACATCACGAGGCTCTTCGCAAGGGGGTTTTGGTTCTTTATAGGGGATTCATGATGTAAGACATATCGCACTCAACTATTACGGTAGGGCCTAAAATCATCCCATTTCACTGATAAGAGAGTGGATCTCGCTCTTTCTCCTCGCTATGTGTAAATTAGGGGTTATATGGAGGTTGATCGGATCATTCGTGTAATCTTTTTGTGTTCGCAGTGTTGATGGTCGCCACTAATATGTTGTATAACTATCCCATTCTTCATGAACTCTCATAGAAAATCTGGCCCCGATACCAATCTACCAGTAAAGGTGTTCGACTTTTTTTCTGGTTGTGGTGGGGCCAGTCAAGGATTTCAGGATGCCGGAATGGAAATAGCATTTGCGCTTGACTGGGACGCAGATGCTAAATGCTCCTTCCAGCTAAATTTTCCGGCAGCTACTTTCATAGCTAAGGACATCCGAGAAATGGAAGAACAGATTGTCTATGAGTTGGTCAATCAAACAAGGCCTCATCCCATAATGTTTTGCGGTTGCGCTCCATGCCAGCCATTTTCTAAACAGAATACGATCCGCCCACAATCAAGGGAAGACGAACGATTTCCGTTAATCCTCGAATTTTTGCGTTTCATTGAGCGATGCAAGCCTGACATCGTTTTCGTAGAGAATGTTCCGGGCATTCAGAACGTGTGCCCAGAGTCGGAGCCACTCAATGAGTTCCTACAAGGACTAGAGTGTGCTGGATATATGATGCCGGCATACGCCTCGGTTCCTTTGAAGCGATATGGAGTACCGCAAAGCCGTAGTAGATTTCTACTGTTGGCAAGTCGACATGGCGAAGTGAATCTTCCTCCCAAAACTCACGGTCCAGAAACCGATAGCCTTGAATTTGAAACCGTAAGAGACTGGATAGGTGATCTCCCTAAAATTGCGGCGGGTGAAAAACATCCGCATATTGCTGATCATCGGGCTGCTGAGCTGTCACCACTCAATATCAAACGAATTCAGGCAACTCCTGAGGGTGGTGGACATCAAGATTGGCCTGACCACCTCCGGCTTTCTTGTCATCGTAAATCTGGGGGATATACTGATGTATACGGCCGGATGTCTTGGGACCGGCCCGCATCTGGACTCACGACACGATGCATCAGTTACTCCAATGGGCGTTTCGGTCACCCTGAACAGGATCGCGCGATCAGCGTGCGAGAAGCTGCATGCCTCCAGACCTTCCCAATGGACTTCTGTTTTTCTGGTAGCTTAAATTCTAAGGCACGACAAATTGGCAATGCAGTTCCAGTGAGATTGGCTAAGACCATCGGGCTTCATGTTAGAAAACATTTAACTAGCATAGGGACGCGTTGAATAGAAATGGAAGTGAGTTTTAGGGCTGCGGCCCGAACATTGGACATGCTAGGTAGACAGCAGATTGCTGGTATTCCCACTGCGATCTCCGAGTTGTTCAAGAATGCACATGATGCCGATGCAGATAAAGTCGAAGTCGACTATTATCGTAGTGAGGGGCTGTTGGTCATCCGGGATGATGGGTTTGGGATGGGATTAGACGAATTCCGAGAAAAATGGCTCACAATCGCCACAGAGACCAGTATTACACGAAAGAGCGAGGAAGATCGGGCGGCCCGCAACTCAAGCAAGTCAAGGAGACCTGTATTGGGGGAAAAAGGAATTGGTCGGCTCGCTATCGCGACCATTGCTCCACAGGTATTGATTCTCACACGTGCCAAACGTAACGGTGTATTATCCGATCTCACAGCAGCTTTTTTGAATTGGCAGTTCTTTGAATGCCCTGGCTTGAATCTCCAAGATATTCGGATCCCGCTTCGGACATTTCCCGGTGGCAGCTTGCCAAGTGATGGAGATGTGACAGAAATGGTATCCCATTTTCGAGACATGAATGCCCATTTGAGCAAGAGTTTGGGTAGGGAAAAATGGCAGCAAATTGAAGCAACTCTCAAACATTTCAACGTAAATCCTCAGGAATTATTCAGCAACTTAGGGGAACCTTCACTTCTCAACCAAGGCCACGGTACTCATTTCTATCTTCGTCCCTTGGATGAAAACTTGGAATATGACATATTCGAGAATCCCAATGCAGACAAGGTGGCACCGATGCAGGAAGCATTATTGGGTTTCACCACTCCATCATTTGCCATTGAAGACAGACCGGTCATCAAAACTGCTTTCCGAGTCCACGATACGGACGGAAGCTGTGAGGATATGATTGATTCGAGTAAGTTTTTCACTCGCTACGACTACAAAAATGCAGATCATCGGATCTGGGGAAGGTTTGACGATAGGGGGCAATTCAGGGGCAATGTGTCGGTGTACGGCGAAATAACAGAGGATCACATAATCAATTGGAGTGGCGGAAAAGGAAAGGAGACCGCCTGTGGTCCGTTTAACGTCAAATTTGCTGCAGTTGAGGGTGCAGCAAGGCATTCGACTTTGCCATCCACTGAGCATGCGTGCATGCTGGCAAAGACCAGGAAAATAGGAGGTTTATATATCTATCGTGATGGAGTGCGTATTCAGCCATATGGGAACACGGATTATGATTGGCTGGAAATTGAACTCCGGCGTACGAAGAGTGCTTCCTACTACTATTTTTCTTACCGACAAATGTTTGGTATTGTGGAGGTTGACTCTATTGACAATGCACATCTCAGCGAGAAAGCAGGTCGGGAAGGATTCCGTGAGAACCTAGCATATCGACACTTGCGAGATATTCTCAAGAATTTTCTTGTTCAGGTTGCAGCAGATTTCTTTCGTGAGGAAGGAGTTTATGCCGAGAGATTTACAGGTCGTAAGAAAGAATTGGAAGAAGCTGAACGACACCGACGGGCGAGGGCGAAGAAGGTTACTGCTAAGCGGAGCAAGTTGGAGAATGAGTTACATGATTTTTTTGAGAAAATAGAGAAACAGAAGCCAGATGAATTAGCCTTGAAATTAATGATAGAGGTTGAAGAACGAGTCAGACAGGCAGGTAGCGATGAGGATCGAAAGCGTGCGGTTAAGCAAATCCTGGAGATAGAACGTTCGGTAAGAAACTCATTAACGGAGTTGGAGGAGGACTATCGAATTACCAAGCCGAGAATAGGCATGAGTAAGCGTCTGGCAAGAGAGTGGGGCGATTATCAGGAAGCATTTGAAAGTCTTCGCGGGGAGATAGGCAATGTTCGGGATACTATCGAAAATGTCATTACACTGGAAGTGGCCGAGATTGGAATAGATGTGACTGCCAGGGAACGCTTGGAATCGGCTATCAAGGATATTGCGGGAAGAGCCAGACAAGAGACTAAGGTGCAGCGTCAGGATATTGAGGGGAGAGTAAAAATCATTTCTGACAGTACTCGGAAGCTAATCAGAGAATGTGTCCAAGATGTTGAGACGACCATTCGTGATGTAATGACGCAGTTTAATCAGCGGGACTTTTCAGATCTAGATGAGCAGCAATTAATAGTTGAACGTTCTTCTCTGGAAATGCAGATCCTAGAAGCTGAAAAAATCGGGCTACAGAAACTCGAATTTGTTCGAACACAGCTTGAAGCCATCAATCTCCAAGGTGATACATCCATTGTTGATGAACTCGTAGCCGTTGAAGAGAGCAATATTGCATTGAAGGAGCAGGCCGCGATTGATCTCCATCTTGCCCAACTTGGTATGGCGATTGAGATTATAAGCCATGAGTTTGGTGCTGCAATTCGGGCTGTTCGATCTGGGATTCAAGGTCTAAAACCTTGGGCTAATCTGAATAGTGAATTGTTGCCACTTTATCAAAATATCCGCAATGGCTTTGAGCATCTTGATGGCTATCTTAGCCTGTTCACGCCGCTACAAAGGAGACTCTATCGTACAGCGGTTGATATTCACGGCTGGGAAATATTTGATTTCCTGATGCGACTTTTTGGTCAGCGCCTATCCAGGCATCATATCAAGTTTGTTCAAACAGACTCATTTGCTACCATTAAGGTGCGAGGATATCCATCATCTTTCTATCCCGTGTTTGTCAACCTTATAGACAATGCAATCTATTGGCTTTCGGGTCTGAACGAACGTCATGAACGTAAAATCCAACTTGATGCATCGCAGGAGGTAATTCGCGTATCCGATTCTGGACCGGGTGTTCATATTAGGGATAGGAACGACATCTTTGACCTTGGATTCACGAGAAAGCCCGAAGGTCGTGGAATGGGGTTATATATCGCTAAGAAAACGCTACGCGAGACTGGATATGATCTGACTCTTGAGGATGATGTACTGGATTGGAATACAATATTCCTGATCAAGCCAATTAAGGATGGGGGAAAAGGAGACAATACCGATGAGTGATTTCGCAGAGCATTGTCGAAAGATTGTCCAACGGTTCCTACTGACAGCAATTGTTGTTGACGATGAACTTAATCTGTCCAAATCACCACCGCCACACGGCAAGCTAAAAACCCCGAATTCAAGCACTGCCACCTCAAAGGAGGAATCGGGGAACCAACAGCAACTACGATCCCTCAACGTTGATCAAATCACAGCGTCTTTTTCCCGTGAAGGCATGGTCTGCGGTGTCGTGTCGCCTCAGGAAGGGCATGATGATGTTCTTGCTAAGACTGTATCTCGTGCGGATATTATTATTCTGGATTGGAGACTGAGTCGAAAAACTGGGGAGACCGCTTTGCCATTATTAAAGCAGATTCTTTCGGAGGGTCCTCAATATCAACTTCGCCTGATTGCGATTTATACTGGAGAAAAAGATCCCGGGAAGATCCGTGAAG
Organism: Rhodothermales bacterium; assembly: GCA_965116685.1. Taxonomy (GTDB): domain Bacteria; phylum Bacteroidota; class Rhodothermia; order Rhodothermales; family Bin80; genus Bin80. Next base: position 3,179,974 of record OZ220707.1, read on the forward strand.
AGATAATGAGTAATATTGACGGATTCGAAACAAACGATCGCGATGCCTTTGAAGGTCATAGCTCCTACATGATTGATTTTGGTGCCTGTCGAATCGTATTATATCTAAAGGATGGTACACACACTGCAAGTGCGAACTCTGATCGCGTGGTGAGTGAGAAAGATTTACCAAGTCGACTCATTGGGGATTTTACCAGTAAAGTTGAGGGGCTCCTACCCAGTGTAGTTTTGACCGCGTTAACTGCGGTGCGAGAGAACGTTTATCGGGTTGTAGAGCGATTTGGATCAAGTCTTGACCCCGCATTCTTGGCACATCGGGCATGTCTACCCCAGCCTCAAGAATCAGAACAACATATCGTGGAACAAATTGCCAGTGAGCTTCACGGTATCATGGACGATGCTATTATTACCGATTCCAGTCCAGCGGGAATTGAGGCGATTGAATATTGGTTCGTCGAGAAGTTCGTAAATGATACCGTGAATTTCAGTCCTACGGATGAGTATCCCGTAGAGAAGGTCTTGGACATGTTGAAACGCGGACTCGAAAATAGAAACGATCGTCTCTTGAATCCCAAAAAATTTGACATTTTATCTTCTGGATTCTCGAAGGGTGCAGAAAACAGTGAGGATCTTGATCATCAACTTGCATCAGTGATGAATTTTCGGCAGGTATTGGACAAAAAACGAAGGCAACTAACAATGGGAACGATAATTCGTCGAACCGAATCAGAGAGCGAAGAATTCCTGATTTGCGTCACCCCAAAATGCGATAGCGTTCGACTGACAGAGCAAACATCTTTTCTATTTCTTTCGTTATCCAACCCAAAGCAGGGGACGGTTCAGATTGTTGTGCCAGTTGAAGAAAATAATTTTCGGCGTATGTCAATATTTATGGAACCTTCGGATTGGCGTATCATGGATTTCGAGCCAGATTCTGGGCAGCAATGCGTGCTCGCATGTTCAGACAATTTCGATCACATTTTCTTGTTCCAAGATGCCAAGGAACAAAAATATCAGTGGTTAGGGGAACTAAAGCCAGAATTTGCACAGTCCATTGCCCAAATAATTGCAGGGAAAATGTCAAGGGTACCACTGAACCAGTCTGAATGGCTCAGACGATCTGAGAGAAAAGGATAAACCGAGCTATCAATACAAACCCTTATAAAATGGGGTAAATCATTTAACTACCGTTACTATTTACCCCGGATTTTATTGCGTTGAAGCTCAATTAATTTGCTTCTTTGATACCAAGAAGATCAAGTTTTTCGGCTCCCGATTATTCCTGTATTTGGCACGGAAATACAATCTCTCCCGTAACGTACCGGACCAGTCAAGTCTTGCATATGTTTTCCCCGATCAGATATTACGGGATCCTGTACTCAACAAATCCAGGGGCTCGCTATGCGACGGTGACGGATGAATCAAGGTAGACATCCTGAATTGCGTTCAAAATGTCAACGCCATCCTCCATCGGACGCTGGAATGCCTTGCGACCAGAAATCAATCCCATGCCGCCAGCACGCTTGTTGATCACGGCAGTCTTCCTGACTTTGACGGTTTCGATTTTTCCAGGTACAAAACCACTGTTTCCGTGCTTTCTGGGAGGTTTTTTTTTGGCCTTCCTGTGTAGTGTTCAGTCTTGCTTTTTAATTGTATTTTTCGTATCTTTGTAATTCACCAACCAACTGTGTCATGTGGGTCCGAGAACTCAAACGAAAAACCACGAAAAACATCTCTGTCCAGATTGTTGAGAGCTACCGTAATAAGGAAAGAAAGCCGCGGGTTCGTATCGTCCGACACATGGGAAGCGTTCACCCGGATGCAGTGGACGGTCTGGTTAAAATTGCCTATCTGGAATTAGCTCGGATCCAAGAAGACCTGCAACCCTCCTTATTTCCTGCAGAGTCTTATGTAGACGAGGTGGTGGCTGCCCGCAGAAAAAAACGGGAGTCGAAGGCACTGGTGATCAAAGATGCACGGAAGCTGGAGGAAATACGGCGCATCTGTCTGGGCTTTCACGAGGTCATGGGGGCCCTGTATCACCAGATGCGGTTTACAGAGGTCTTTGATCGCCGTCAGAAGATGTCTCGTCGTCTGTTCAAGCAAGCGGTTTTACTTCGTCTGGCTGCACCTGGGGATAGTAAACTGGCCCATGCACGACAGATGTCCAAGGATGCGGGGGTGGACGTTCCGGTGGAGAAGTTCTATCGGATGATGGATGCCGTCACGGACGACCGAATTGAACAGATGAAGCAGCTGGTCTCCAACGAGACGCTCGGCATGCTTGGCGGGAAACTGAAGGTGCTATTTTTTGATGTGACGACATTGAGCTTTGCCAGTGAGTTGCCGGATGAGCTACGCAAGAAAGGGTTTAGCAAGGATGGGAAGCCCAAAAAGGTTCAGTTGGTCTTGGCATTGATCCAAACCCAAGAAGGGCTTCCGGTCACGTACGAACTCTTTCCCGGCAATACCACCGATGTAAAGACGCTTGAACCGGCGATGACGCGCCTCAAAGAATGTTTTGATTTGGATCGGATGATTGTCGTTGCCGATTCAGGGATGTTGAGCAAGGAGAATTTAGCGTTGTTGCAAAGTCTGGGCTGTGACTATATCGTGGCTGCACGTTTACGGTCATTAAATCAACTCCACACCAAGACGATTCTCGGGGCACAGTCTTGGAAGGTTTTAACGACGGGTCGTAAGGTTACCGAACACAAACTTGGTGGTCGACGCTTGATTTTGCGCTATTGTCCAAAGAAGGCAGCTCGGGATGTACATTCACGGGAGAAGGCAATTGAGAAGGTGAAGAATCGTTTGAAACAGGGGGTCAAGGGCACCGGCAGAAGTGGTCGATTTCTGAAGGTGAAGCAGGATGGAGTGAGCTTAGATCAAGCAGCGATTGTTCGGGATGAGAAGTTTGATGGGCTGCATGGGGTCTGGACGAGTCTGGAGGATCTGACTCCAGAACAAGTCTATCAACATTATGGAGAGTTATGGCGAATTGAAGAAGGTTTTCGTGTGATGAAACACACCATGGCGATCCGGCCCATCTTTCACTGGGTCGAGCGTCGGGTGCGTGCCCATATTGCAATCTGTTTTGTTGCATTTGCCCTGTTACGGATCTTCCGACACCGATATAATGCGAGGTTTGGTTCAAAACATCGCCTGAGTGAAGGGCAGATTTTAGCAGAACTTGGTGCGGTGGAAACCTCCATGATTTGTGATCGAGGCAATCGGGCAGAATACCTTCTTCCATCGAAGGTTACCGAAACGAGCGGGCGCCTATACCAGACAGTCGGTCTGACGATACAGCGCCAGACCGTACTGTTCAAAGAGGGGACGACCTCCTAAATCAAGCGTCCCATTCGGTCTCGATCTTCATCATTCCGCCCTGAAAAGGGGGATTGGTAGTGTTCAGTTTTCCCGGAAATCCCACTCCAGAACCCCTGTGACGGAGGTAACCGTCGAAGTCAAGAATTAATTTGCTTCTTTGATACCAAGAAGATCAAGTTTTTCGGCTCCCGATTATTCCTGTATTTGGCACGGAAATACAATCTCTCCCGTAACGTACCGGACCAGTCAAGTCTTGCATATGTTTTCCCCGATCAGATATTACGGGATCCTGTACTCAACAAATCCAGGGGCTCGCTATGCGACGGTGACGGATGAATCAAGGTAGACATCCTGAATTGCGTTCAAAATGTCAACGCCATCCTCCATCGGACGCTGGAATGCCTTGCGACCAGAAATCAATCCCATGCCGCCAGCACGCTTGTTGATCACGGCAGTCTTGACGGCCTGCTGTAAATCGTTCGATCCAGATGCACCGCCTGAATTGATCAGCCCGCAACGCCCCATATAGCAATTGGCGACCTGGTAACGGGTAAGATCAATCGGATGGTCACTGGCCAGCTTTGTGTAAATCCGTTCATCAAATTTGCCGTAACTGGAGCCGCCGTAATTCAATGCAGCGTACCCTCCATTTGAGGTGGGTTGTTTTTGCTTAATAATATCGGCTTCAATGGTCACGCCCAGATGATTAGCCTGACCGGTAAGGTCGGCGGATGCTTCGTGGTTCACACCATCAATCTTGAAAGCACTGTTGCGCACATAACACCATAGAATGGTCAGCATCCCAAGCTCATGTGCAAAGGCAAAGGCTTCGGTCACTTCCTGCAATTGCCGGTTGGAATTCTCGGATCCAAAATAAATGGTAGCTCCCACACCAATACAACCCATATCCCATGCATTCTGAATGCTCGCAAAAGGGATCTGATCGTGTGAGTTGGGGTAACTCAGCAGTTCGTTATGGTTGAACTTCAGGATGAAGGGAATCTTATGCGCGTATTTACGTGCCACGGCCCCCAAGACACCATACGTCGAAGCCACACCGTTGCATCCCCCTTCCATGGCCAGTCGGACAATGTTTTCGGGATCAAAATACATCGGATTTTTCGCAAAAGAAGCACCTGCGGAATGCTCAATTCCTTGGTCAACCGGAAGAATGGATACGTAACCCGTCCCAGACAAGCGCCCGGAGTTAAACAGGGTATGAAGTGAGCGGAGTACACGAGGATTCCGGTCTGAGCCTGCCCAGACTTCGTTAACAAAGTCAGGTCCTGGTAGATGCAGGTTCTCATGCGGGATCGTGGTGCACTTGTGGGTTAAAAGATTTTCGGCTGAATCCTCAAGGATATCAGCGATGTTTATATTTTGCACTTCAGCCATTGGGAGAAAATTGATTGAATTCGAATTTAAGGTACAGAGTGATTGAATCACCCACTAAAAGGGTTTTACGCCTCAAATGCATTAATTATTCTGTAGGTGGAGTTCGCTGGGCAGGCTTGAGGGATCCGTCATCCAATTTTCAAGGTTTCTCCCGATATATGATCCAAATAATAACCCCTTTGATCCCAGCCCAGTCAGTACCCAGATATTGCTGGTCAGTGGGCCGACCATCGGGAGTCTCGTTCCGGGAACTCCAACTCGGATCCCTGCAGATGCACTTAAAACTTTTGCGGATGCCACGGAGGGGATCATCCGTTGGGTTAGAGCAAGGATTTTTGCAATCCCCTCTTCGGTCGGTTCCAGATCGTGTGGTGCGTGTTCATAGGTGGTTCCGAGAATCACGCTATTCTTGATTGGAACCGCGTAACCGTATCCACTGACCGGAAGCGGAATCTCGGCGGGGAGGGATACATGTACCACCTGCCCCTTGGTGCAATGAAGATTCAGGTTCCTCAGCTCGGGGATGGATTGATATCCAGCTCCGACTGCGAGAATCAGCTTTTTTGTTCTCAGGGATCTATCCGAGTCCAGTATTACAGTGACGTCCGAACCGTGGTCTTTCCAACCGGCGAGGTGATCATGGATCACCGTGCAGCGGGGGATCAGTGAGGTAATCAGACTGTTCAGCATTTGCGGTATATCCGCCACACCTCCCTTTGTGATTGCTGCACCGAGTGGAGCGGTGATAGATGGATACATCTCATCCACCTGGTCAGGTGGGAGCCAGATAAATGAGTCAGGTTTTTCCAGGGAAATTGTGCGAAAAAGCGAAGCTTGAACCTCGTTGAGGGCAGGGCGCAGGATGCCACATGGATTATAGGTCTCAAGTGCTTCTGCGCGGGATAGGGTGTGCAGAAAATCCTCATATGCAACATCTGCATTCCAGAATCCTCCCATCCGCTGTCCAGCAAATGGGTTGACCAGCCCCGCAGCAATTGTAGAGGCCGCCGGAGCAGTTCCCGAGAGTAGGGCGACCCTTTTCGAGTCGGACAAATGCAATGCTGCACAGGTGCCGCCTAATCCGGCACCGGCGATGATGATATCAAGCGTTGAATCCTGCACAGGCCTTTACTGGAACAGCTTTATAACGTCAGGGTAGCAAGGGGCAGTTGTACATGTGCCCGTAGCTCAGCTGGATAGAGCGTCTGACTACGGATCAGAAGGTCGGGGGTTCGAATCCTCCCGGGCATACTATCGAAAACGCCCAGAAAACATTGAAAACAATAATTCTGGAGCGTTTTTCTGTTTGTGTCGGTTCGGTCATATTTGCAACATTTTACAAGTAATCGCGAGAATGTATGCCCCACGGAGCTAAATACCCCGTCGCCGTTCACATCTTGGCCCAGTTTTTCGCATAGATTGCGGTTCTTGGACCGTACCGTTTCTAGTATCTCGCGCGGTTCCACGACATCATCTTTCCGAGAAGTTGGGCCGTAGCCAAAACATTTTTTCATCTTCTCTGGGGTACTCCCGGTCCAACCATGTTCCGCTCGAGAAGCAGGCGTACGAGTTCGTGGCCGATGTGGTCCCGGTAATAGATAGCATTGGCTGCCAACTCAGAGGTGGAACACGCAGTGCCTGCAGGGGGTTCATGATCGCCGGGCCAAAAATTGCCCGTATTGCCCGCATACTACAACGGCATCACCCCCTATCAAAACGCATACTATACGCTCCAAACGAGGATATAAAGATGATACGTAAGGCTCTTGTCTTCATGGTCATGGGGTTCATTCTGTCCAGTACACTGCCAGCCTCTGGCCAGGCACCAGTCCTGCGGTCTGCCTACCACGACTACCGCGTTGTCACGGTGACCCAAGGTCTCGAACGCCCTTGGTCTATCGCTTTTCTGCTCGGGGGCGACATGTTGGTCACTGAACTCCCGGGGCGACTCCGGATCGTTCGGGAGGGAAGGCTACTGGAGGAGCCGGTGGCCGGGGTCCCCGAGGTCTTGGCCCAAGGCCAGGGCGGGCTGCTTGATGTGGTTCCGCATCCAGATTTTGCGTCGAACCGCCTGATCTATCTCAGTTACTCAAAGCCCTTGGCTGACAGCGAAGGGGCGACGACGGCCGTCGTGCGAGGCCGGTTCGAAAACGACCGCCTCACCGAGGTCGAGCAGATTTTTGAGGCAGACTCGAGGGGACGGGGGCACTACGGTTCTCGCCTGGCCTTCGACGGGAATGGTTACCTGTTTATCACTGTAGGAGATCGCCAGATACCGCCTCGGGGAGACCTGGAGGCTCACCCGGCGCAAGACCTCTCCAATCACCATGGCACGGTCATCCGCATCTACGATGACGGGCGCATCCCTACAGACAACCCCTTTGTTGGCGAAGCTGGGGCACAACCGGAGATCTGGAGCTACGGGCATCGGAACGCACAGGGGCTGGCGATCCATCCAGAAACGGGTGACCTCTGGATCAATGAGCACGGTCCCCAAGGCGGCGATGAACTCAACCTGATACGCCCTAGTCTCAACTACGGGTGGCCCGTAGTGGGGTACGGGGTGAACTACCGCAGCGGCACGGCTATCCACGAAGGAATCCACCGCGAAGGGATGGAACCACCCGTACATTTTTGGGTGCCGTCGATCGCTACCTCGGGGTTGTTGGTATATACCGGGGACCGTTTTCCCGCGTGGCGTGGCAACCTCTTCGTGGGTGGCCTGTCGGGTCAACAACTGGCGCGTCTGACCCTCAATGGCCAGGAGGTTGAGCAAGAAGAGATACTGCACTTTGGCAGAGGCCGCATCCGCGATGTTCGCCAGGGACCGGATGGCTACATCTACCTAGCTATTGATGACCGGCAGGGGGGCTTGATACCAGTGGTGAAGTTAGAACCTGCAGACGCGCACTGATCTTGAAGGGAATATCGGGGTCGTCCAAGGTAGTTTACCGACTGGTCTCTCTCGGCGCCTGACTACGGATCAGAAGGTCGGGGATTTGAATCCTCCCGGGCATACAGAATCAACCTCCAGGATTCCGAGGCTTCGTCATATCCATGGCTTAGCGGCTAACTCGCCCAGATGTATCTCCAGAGAGTAGCTTTTCTACCTCTGCCACGGTTACTCGGTTGAAGTCGCCGGGGATGGTGTGCTTGAGACAGGACGCGGCCACACCAAAATTCAGGGCTCTTTGGTCGTCTCCTTCAAATGACAGGAGCCCATAGATGAGGCCCCCGCCAAATGAATCTCCCCCGCCAACCCGGTCAACAATTGGAGTAACCTCATACGTAGGTCCATGGAGGAGCTCCGATCCGTTCCATAGAACTCCTGACCAGATATTGTGTGAAGCGCTGATCGAGCTCCTTAGGGTCGTCACTGCACGTGTGCAGCGTGGAAAAATCTCCGTCAGTTGTCTCCCCACCGATTCGTACGCAGAAGCATCCAAATGGTCACTTCGGACGTCCACTCCCTCAGGGTGGATCCCAAAAACTTTTTGGGCATCTTCCTCATTGCCGATAATCACATCACAGAAGGAAACCAACTCGGGCATGACTTCTGCAGGAGTCTTCCCCCACTTCCATAATCGTGCCCGGTAATTGAGATCAACCGATATCGTCACACCATGATGGCTGGCCGCCTCAAGAGCCTCTTTGACGGTCCATGCGGCCGTTTCAGAGATCGCAGGTGTAATTCCGGTCCAATGGAACCAATCCGCTTCGGAAAAGACCTCGTCCCAGTCAATCATCCCAGGCGTGATGGAAGCGATTCCCGAATGTGCACGGTCATAGAGGACTTTACTTGCTCGTGCCGATGCACCTGTTTCGAGGAAATAAATACCTAGACGCTCGCCCCCTCGCTGGATGAATTGTGTGTCAATCCCAAATGCAGCAATGGCCCGGATTGCACTGGTCCCCAACTCATTGGAGGGCACCCGGGATACAAATGTGGTAGGGATTCCATACTGGGACAATGAGGCAGCAACATTTGCCTCTGCTCCGCCATAACATGCATCAAAGGACGAGGCCTGGGTGAATCGTTGGAATCCTGGAGTGGAAAGCCTCAGCATAATTTCGCCGAAAGTGACACAGCGTTTCATTTTGTTTGGGTTATGTGATTCAATAGAGTGATGGAGTGGGCTAATTTACCCATTCCGGGATCGTTCCGGTCTCAATTCCAAATACCCACAAGATTAGTGAATAGGCACAGATGGTAATCAACAGGAGGAAAGCGAAGTTCAGTGCAAGACCTGCACGTGCCATCTCAAAGACGGTAACACGCCCACTCCCGTAAACAATCGCGTTCGGTGGTGTGGCAACAGGAAGCATGAAGGCACAACTGGCGGCCAAGGCGGCGGGGACTGCCATGAGTAAGGGATTTTCTCCAACGGCCAACGCCAAAGCGGCCAAGACGGGCAAGAACGTTGCGGTGGTTGCCGTGTTGCTGGTAATTTCTGTGAGAAAAACAATGATTCCGGTTGTCAGAAGGATAATCAGGATCGTTGGAAACTGCTGGAGGGGCTCCAGCGATTCGCCTAGCCAGGAAGCGAGTCCACTCCCGGAAACAGCCCCTGCCAGACTCAGGCCACCGCCAATCAGGATCAATGCTCCCCATGGCAGTTGTTTTGCGGTTTCCCAGTCCTGTACAAAGATTCCCCGCTTTAAGTCAATCGGGATCACAAACAGTGATAAGCCGCCGATCATTGCAATCCCGGCATCCGTTAGCCCGGGGATCCACGGAGTAAGCAAAGGGCGTGTGATCCAGAGTAGTGCAGTGATCAGAAAAACGATCCCAACAATTCTCTCTCCTTTCTTCATCGGGCCAAGCTTGTCCTGCTCACGTTCAATCAAGTCCATACTTCCAACCAGATCATTCCTGGAAAATGGATAGAGAACTCTTGTAATCATGAAAAACACAAGCGGGACACCAATCAAAACAATTGGGGCCCCAACCGATAACCATCTCGTAAAGGTGATCGTATATCCGTATTCGCTTTCGAAGAACGCACTGATAAATGCATTGGGGATGGTGCCAATGAGGGTTCCCATCCCACCTATGTTTGCTGCATAGGCAACGCCTAACAGTAATGCAACTGCAAAGTGGTGCTTGAACCGTTCACTGCTGCTCTCAGAATCGGCCAGTGCAATGACGGAAAGGGCAACAGGAAGCATCATCAAGGTCGTGGCAGTATTACTCACCCACATGCTCAGTCCTGCGGTTGCAATCATGAATCCCCCAATCAAGGCCCGCGGCCCTGTACCTGCACGGGCGATAATCCACATGGCAATCCGCCGATGTAACCCCCACCTCATCATGCCCAAGGCGATCATAAAGCCCCCCATGAACAAATAGATGATCGGATGGGCATAGGGCTCCGCAGCTTCCTGGAGGGTACGGACACCTAAAATGGGAAAGAACACCAGGGGAAGCAGCGAGGTGGCAGGAATCGGAATAGACTCGCAGATCCACCATGTTGCCATCAACAGCGCGATCCCGGTTGTGTACCATGCGGCTGCTGCCAAGCCATCCGGTGGCGGAAGGACAAGAACAAGAATCAACCAAAGTGGTCCCAGAAAGAGTCCCACATATTGGCGCAATCCGTAAGTAGGGGAAATCTCCATAATCCGCTTAAATTACACCTTTCTTCGCAGTTAATGTCTTAAGCCTCCCATGCCAACATTTCCTTGTATTCTTGGACTGGATGTATCTACCACTGCATCCAAAGCCGTTTGTATCAATTCCGAAGGCACGGTCCTCGCACAGGCATCCAATGAACATCAATTGTCCAGCCCCTATCCACTCTGGAGTGAACAGGACCCCGAAAATTGGTGGCATGCCATGTGCAAGAGCATTCGCAGTGTTCTGTTATCCGTTGATGCAAAAGCTGTGCGAGCGATCGGGCTGACCGGACAAATGCATGGCTTGGTTTTACTGGATTCCAACGCAGAGGTGCTCCGGCCTGCCATGCTCTGGAATGATGGCAGGGCAGGAGAACAGTGCAAAATGATCCGTGAACGGATCGGGTTGAAACACCTTATTGCAACTACAGGGAATGATGCATTTACAGGTTTCACAGCGCCGAAGCTTTTATGGGTTCGTGATCAAGAGCCAGAATGCTATGCAAAGATTGCTCAACTCTTATTGCCCAAAGATTATATCCGGTGGAAGCTGAGCGGCATGTACGCAACCGATCGGGCGGGAGCAGGAGGGACGTTGCTGCTGGATCTTTCCACTCGCACTTGGGCGGCGGATTTGCTCAGGGACCTTAACATTCCAGAAGCCTGGCTTCCGCCAACCCATGAGGGCACCGAGGCTACCGGTACGGTTGATCAAGCATGTGCATTGGAGACGGGCCTCCTGGAGGGAACCCCCGTTTATGCAGGCGGCGGAGATCAGGCTGCCCAAGCCGTTGGTGTAGGAGCAATTCATCCCGACACCTGGGCCGTGACACTGGGGACCTCCGGGGTGGTCTTTGCTCCGTCGAAGGCCCCACGCATCGAACCATTCGGACATGCCCATGCATTCCCACATGCGATTCCTGAAACTTGGCATATGATGGGCGTCATGCTCAGTGCGGCAGGCAGCCTGCAATGGTATCGGGATACGCTCGCGAGTCATATTTCGTTTGAGCAGTTACTTGAAGAGGCGGCAGCGGTGGATCCTGGAAGCGAAGGACTGTTCTTTTCTCCTTATCTCAGTGGAGAGCGCACCCCCCATGCGGATCCACTGGTCCGGGGCAGCTTTATCGGGCTCACCTCCCGGCATACCCGTGGTCACCTCACAAGGGCAGTTCTGGAGGGGGTCGCCTACGGCTTAAGAGATAATTTGCAGCTTCTGCACGACGCGGGGCTGCCGGCCCCTGAGCGGATCAGGATTTCTGGTGGTGGAGCAAAAAGCACCTTATGGCGACAGATTCTCTCAGATATCATGCGACATCCCCTGAGCGTAGTCGAAGTGACCGAAGGGGCGGCAATGGGGGCAGCATTGTTGGCAGGGACCGGTGCAGGGCTTTGGGATTCCGTGCAAGCGGCTTGTGATTCAACGATCTCTGTCCACGAAAAATCCTTTCCCGGGGAGGCAGAATCCCTGTATGCAGGTTTACATGAGCAGTTCAAGGAACTCTATCCACGTTTGAAAGGGTTTTACAGCACTTAGGTGGCTATTTGTATTTACTCTCGTGTCGGTAGCGTACCCCGGTTGTCCCGAGTGGGGCATTGGCACGAGTTTTAATGCCGAGTGGGTCGGCGCCACGCTCCTGATAGAGGAAGTAGGCCGCCCCGGCGACCATGGCACCGTTATCCATACACAAATCGCTCCTTGGAGTAAACATTTCGTAACCCTGTTCTTTCACAGCCTGATCCAGTGCTTTTCGCAGTGGTGTATTTAATGCAACCCCACCGGCCAGTGTGATCTGGTGAAGTTGATGCTCCTGGGCAATACGCATGGTTTTGGAGACCAATAGATCAATGATTGCCTGTTGAAAGCTTGCACACAGGTCTGCCGGATTCAGATCAGGGTCTCGGTCAATGGCTGCAATGACGGCGGTTTTTAGGCCACTGAAACTGAATTCTCCATCGGAACTGTTGATCAATGGGCGGGGAAAATCATACGCATTCGGGTTTCCTTTTTCCGCTAATTTTTCGATGGCCGCTCCACCTGGATAGCCTAGTTTCAGATGGCGGGCTACTTTATCAAGCACTTCGCCTGCGGCGTCATCCCGTGTATGGCCGAGTAACTCGTACGTGCCATGAGCAATTACTTTGAGCAGGAGCGTATGACCTCCCGCAACTGTGAGACATAGAAACGGAAAGCGAAATTCATTGGAGCGGCCCATGAGATTCGAATAAATATGCCCCTCCAAATGATGGATCCCGATCAATGGGATACCACAGGCCAGGGCAATTGATTTTGCGGCAGAGACCCCAACCACGAGGGAAAGCATGAGTCCCTGGTGATGAGAAACTGCCACCGCATCAAGGTCGGGAAAAGAGATCTTGGCCTTTTCCAGTGCAGACTCAAGAATGAAATTGATTTTAGCGGTATGCTCCCGGGCTGCGATCACAGGGACGATCCCCCCAAAGCGGTCATGCACCTCGTATTGCGATGCAATCACGTTTGAGAGCACTTTGTGTCCGTCCTGCACAACAGCGATTCCCGTATCGTCACAGGAAGTATCAATCCCTAAAATTTGCATAGATCAGATCAGTGAGATGCATCCTTCTCCACATGAGATGGCTGCAGGTAGGCGGGTGTGAGTGACTTGATGTCCGCACCCTCCATACTGCCGGAAATTTTCATTGCAGCAATTAAAGTTTCTGGCGGGAGGCAATCCATGGAGAGGTATCGGTCATTTCCAGCAAACTTTTCCATGAACGTATCACCATATTCAAGAACATGGATTGAATCCGAATCTGCATGGATCTGTTGGATCACGGCATTTATGTGGCCTACCGCCATCTCCTGAGAATCGGATGTTGAATATCGTGCATAGTAGCACTGGTTACGCCCAGCATTCATGAGCGTCCAAGAAGGTTTAGAATAATTTGCCGCCAGTGCATCAAGCGTGTAGAGTGGCATCAGAGGAATTTCAAGTATCTGTGCCAGTGTTTTGGCCGCCGTAACCCCGATATTTAATCCGGTCCAGGAACCCGGGCCAATGACTACGGCGATACGGCTCAGGTCCTGGGGAGTCATATGCAAATTTTCAAGGGATGTATGGATTTGTTCATGTAAATGTTCTGCAGGGCGATCACGAAGGATACAACTGGTGGATAGCTGATGATCCTCCGTGATCAGGACGGTAGTAAATGGGCCGGATGTGTCAAGAACCAGTGTTCGCATGATTTGACAGTTTATTGAGCAATTCCACGTAACGCGGGGAAGTAGAGGACATCCTGAAGTTTCTCAGATTTTCATCTTGTCCTAGTGAGATGGAAATTCGCAGGAATTCGGGAACCAGTTCGGACAGGAATTTAGAGGCCCATTCGACAACTACGATGTGATTCGGGTTCTCAAACAGTTCTTGAAAGAGCATGAAGTCCGCATTCGTCAAGGTGCTGAGCCTATAAAAATCAATGTGAACCAGCGTACAGCTCCCGAGAGGATACTCTTGAACCAGTGTGTAGGCTGGGCTGGTCACATGGGTCGTCGAGGGGATGCCAAGTCCCCGGGCCAGTCCTTGTACGAAGCAGGTCTTGCCTGCCCCGAGTGGGCCATCGAGTCCCAAGATAGATGATTTGGGTAACCAGCCACCAATCAGGCGACCTAAGGATTGGGTTTCGGAGGGGCTGGAAGTTACGAGATCAACCAAGTTGTCATAGAAATTCTTGTCGCTGTGCAACGCTGATCGTAGTGCAGGGTTGCCCGTTAGTTATTGATCATAGTGTATCTTTGTGGTTGAATCAAATAATTAGATCCATGAGATTGTACTGGATAGTGCCACTATTCATCCTTGCCGCCTGCCAATCTGAGACGCAGGTTTCAACAGAATCCGAGACGGAGATGGTATATGTCCGATCCCAATCTGCTGAGGGCGCGGTTGTATATATCATTACGCCTGGGGATGGGGATGTCATACAAGGTGGCATAGTGAGTGTTAAGTTTGGCTTGTCCGGTATGGGAATTGCGCCGGCCGGCGTTGAATTCCCCAACTCGGGTCATCATCATCTATTGGTGAATGCGGTAGACATGCCGGCTATGGATATGCCGATTCCAACAGATTCAGCCCACATCCATTTTGGACTTGGGCAGACAGAAACTACATTGGAGTTAAGCCCCGGCACCTATACACTTCAATTACTCCTGGGGGATTACAGCCATATCCCACATGATCCACCCGTGATGTCAGAATCTGTGACCATCACCGTTGAGTAGTGCTGACAAGGGCAGCCCGCATCTGCAGAGTAGTAATTGTGAAATGCTCCAATGAATGGATCTCAGTGTATAGGTGAGGGCCTAGGTTGAGATGATAGAGGTGTGGATTGCCGAAGGAAGCGAATGAGGTCAAGGGAAGTTCAGCGGGGAGGGAGCATTTTATGGTTTCGCCGCGATCTTCGTTTGATTGACCAACCGGCATGGCACACTGCGCTTGAGAAGTCGGGTCCAGTTTGGCCAGTATTCATTCTTGATCCGTTGATTGAATCTACTTACGGTGCAGCACCGAAGTGGCGGCTTGGGGAAAGCCTGCATTCGTTGGCAGCAAGTCTCGAAAAACAGAACAGTCGTTTGCTTTTCCGGCATGGGGACGCATTAGAGGTTCTTTATGCATTGATTCTGGAGACAGGTGCTAAACATGTTGTCTGGTCTAGATTATATGATCTGCAATCAATCGAAAGGGATGAAGCGGTGCGGGTTGGCTTAAATGCACGGGAGGTGGAGGTCCATCAGGTAAATTCCAGCCTATTGTTTGAGCCCTGGACCGTACGTACGCAGACCGGCGGTTTCTACCAGGTTTATACTCCTTTTTGGCGGGCCGTGCAACATCGGCAGGTATCATCTCCTTTAAGTGCTCCAACCGATTTATCGCCACCTCAGGATTGGCCAGACAGTGATTTGCTTTCTGACTGGAAGCTCGGTGCTGAGATGTCCCGCGGTGCCGCCGTGGTCTCTCGTTTTGCAAAGGTGGGAGAGCGGGCTGCCTATGAACGCCTCGAATATTTTACGAAAAACTCCATTGATCGTTATAAGTCCGAGAGAGGCTATCCCGGCAGGAAAGCAACGTCAGGATTATCTGAAAATCTTACTTACGGGGAGATTTCCCCCAGAATGATTTGGGATGCCGGGATGCATGCACTGGAGAAAACAAGGAATACAAAAGAGGCAGAGCATTTTCTGAAAGAGGTGATCTGGCGTGAATTTGCCTATCACCTCCTCTATCATACCCCGCACATTGTTCATGAGAATTGGCGACCGCAGTGGGATCATTTTCCTTGGCGCGAGGATAACGAGGATGCAGAAGCGTGGCGGCGGGGGATGACAGGGATTGAGATGGTGGATGCTGCGATGCGTGAAATGTATGTGACAGGTACGATGCATAATCGCACACGTATGTTGGCGGCTAGTTTTTTAACGAAACATCTGATGACCGGATGGAAGATTGGTGAGCAGTGGTTCCGTGATTGTTTGCTCGACTGGGATATTGCCGCCAATGCAATGGGTTGGCAGTGGACGGCGGGTTCAGGTCCTGATGCTGCGCCATACTTTCGAATTTACAACCCGGAGCTTCAGGCCAAGAAATTTGATGCTGACCACAGTTACAGGGACAGATTTATTGCCGAGGGGCGTTTGTTGCCTCATGAGGATGCATTAAGTTATTTTGAGGCGGTCCCAAAATCCTGGAATCTTTCTCCTGATCGGCCTTATCCCGCTCCAATTATTGATTTAGGAGCAGGAAGAAAACGGGCAATGGAGGCCTACAATAGGTACCGTCAAGCATGGGCAAAAGGGGTATAAATCAGCTGGGGCTTTGGTATGCCCGGATGAGTTCTTTGGGCGCTCAGCGACCTAAATCCATCCCCGGATTCCTGCCAGGAGACCGGGGAATTTTCATCGTCTCCGTCGGAGATTTGGTTTGGATGTGGGCGTAATTGGTCACCAGCCAATCCTGCATCGAGGGAATCGGGATCGCATATTTTCCGCGCCGCTCGTCGAGCAACCCCTTTTCTCGCCCCAGACGGAATAGTTTTTCCGCTTCCGTTTCACCGTACTCCTGGGTTAGGGAGGCCATGATAACCTTGTGGGTTGTGCTTTCTCCTAAAGGAACATCTACGAATACTCGTGCCAGACAATGACGATGTTCCTCGGTGAAACCGCGCGCCCGGTTTTCGTAATACGCCAACCGAAAGCCATGCCCTGCTTCCAATACGGCATTCAACCCATCTGCGGTCATGACCCTGTTGTCTGCCTCCAGTTGTTCCAGCGCGGGATCCACATACGATAAGATATGCTGAGGCCAACCATGTGTTTTCTGAGCAATGGCATCCACCCATGGCACGGGATCCCCTTTCGCCTCCCCTTCCTTTGTGAGCCAATCGTGGATGACCGCACGTTCCGCTTTCTTACTCAACGCTCCTAGTTCTATCAGATATTTCTTTGAAAACCTCGAAATTTCCAGCGATCTAAAGGCGTCCACTGTCGTTCCCAGCCCCGCCGCGACCAGAACAACGGGTCTGTTTAATTTTCCGTTGTGAATTGCATCAAGCACCTCGGTTACGGTTCTAGTTTGATCAGGAGGAGGTGCGCTGCTCGTTCCCAATCTTTGTGCTTCATCCAAAGTAAGGAGCAATGGGGTTTTCCCCTTGCGAAGTATTTGCCTTATTGTCCTACTAGCCCTGCCAACTGTAACCGACACCTCTGAAATTCCGATTTTTAGAGATCTGAATGTAGACCAGATAAAATTTCCCGAACCAAGGAAATCACGCAATGCGTCTGGATCCCAAAAGGCCGACGGTTGAATCTCCGCAGTCTTCCATCCCTTCTCTCGTGCCCGTTTTTCACATTCTTCAAGCAGGGCGCTCTTGCCCGCGCCGGGTGCACCCTGGATCAGGAAGGTCGTGCCAGACTTCGCCTGCACCGCACGCTCCGTAAGTTCATTGAAATCGCTCAGCACCTGCTTCCTCCCATGAAAATACTTGGCAGGACCACGGTCGGATGCTGCCGTCAGTGGCGGAGAAGGAGAAGAGCGGATGGATGCCCCCATGGTTCTGAGATACTGTCTGAAGTTATGAACAGTGACCATTTAGACAGATCTCAAGGCCGCATGGTTCCAGATAGTCCCCGACAGTCGGTGTCCAGGCACTTTTGGAACCTGAGTAGAATCATATACAGACCGACTGGACGATCGCCTGCCCAATCGCTTTCGCGAGCGCTGGAGGAACCGCGGTTCCAATCCTCTCATGGCTCAGTCTAGTTTTGGTGGGGGCATCAAGTGTGTACTGTGCAATTTCGTGTCCTTGCTCGGCGGCCTTCCGGAGCCACCTCGGGCCTTCCTCATAGCCTCATTCGACTCCAAGCCCTGCGCCGTATGATGCGGCTAAACTGTACTGAGCCTCCACATGTCCCTGCTCCGCGGCCTTCCGAAGCCACCGGACAGACTGCTCGGTGTCCTGCTCCACGCCATAGCCTTCGTGGTAGGCGTGGCCCAGTACGAACTGGGCCTCCGCGTCTTCCCGCACGGCCGCCTCTCCGATTTCGGCGATTTGCTTTTTGAAGTCATCGTTCCTGGCGGCATCTATCAGCTGCTCCGCCCGCTGCAGGACATTAATGGGTTTGAGTTGGTTCATCGATTTACTTCCTCGGGGCGTTTGATGAATGAGGTCTCCGCAAATAATGGCGATGTCATTAACAAAAAGGCGGACGAGTTGATTTCCAATCGCCTGGGCACAAATACGAACAGGTCGGAGGGGCAGGAGCAGATCGTGGAGTTCAGAGCGGTCGTGGCAGAAGATCCAGACCGGAATATCGCGGTCGGCGCGGATGCGGTGGTGGACGATCGGGAGTATTACGGTTTCCCTTCCCACACTGAGTTTTCTGCAGGGGTCGCCGCGATGCGGCTACTGGCGTCCCAGTCACATTACTTTCCACTCTCCGATGCACTGGAATGTGTGAATGGGCTGGGATGGGAGGATCCTCCGATTATCGTAGCGCAAGTTTGCAAATTCGGTCAAATACTGACTGACATCTTGCGTTAATTTAGAGATTTTTGCCCTCAATTTGCCCATTTCAGGGGTTAAATCGGCCATTTTTCGCACAAATTCATCTTTTTCTGGTATTTGTTTCAAAATCTCTCGAAATAGTGGATTTTTGCGGAACCTTTCCACTCAATCCCTGTAAAATCCATCAAATCTACCCCTGGTTTATGTATATCCGGTCGAAATCTCGAACCCTGAAATCCGGGATCAAAGCCGACACCTTTTCCCTGGTGGAATCCCATCGGGTGAATGGGATGTCCAAACAGCGTACCCTGCTCAATCTTGGCCAGGATTTCAGCATCCCCCAGACACAGTGGCGGACCCTGTCCCGACTTGTTATGGATGGCTTGCGGGGGTATGAACCGCTGTTTCTTGAAGATGAGGCGCTCCGAAAAGTCAGTCAGGAAATCATCCAACGTCTCCAGGCCAAGGGGTATGATCCAGACGATCCGCGGGATGATCGGGATTCCATTCTCACGTACGAGATTCATCACACCGATACGCGAACCGTTGGGGGTGAGCGTGTGGCGTTGCAGGCGTTGCAGCGTTTGGGTTTCGCCGAGATTCTTCAAGACCTGCACTTGAATGAAGATCAGATCCACTGGGCGACGGCGCTGGTCGTCGGACGGATGCTTTCCCCGGGAAGTGAACGGCAAACCCACGAATGGATGCGCGAGCGCTCCAGCATCTTGGAACTTCTTCGTGCAAAACTCCCGAGTGAGCGATCGCTCTACGATGTCGGAGACCTGCTGTACAAACACCACAAGTCCATCATGGATGAACTTTTTGGACACACCAGAGAACTGTTGGGATTTGGCGAAACCATTGTCTTTTATGATCTGACGAATACCTTCTATACCGGTCGCCAACAAGGGACGTTACTCCAATATGGACGCAGTAAAGAGAAGCGATCGAATTGTCCGCTGGTGACGTTAGCCCTGACTCTTGACGCATCCGGGTTTCCTCGCACCGCCAACATTCTTCCCGGCAATGCCAGTGAGCCCGGTACGCTGAAACAGGCGATTGCGCAGTTGGCTGGGGCCCAACCTACGGTCATCATGGACGCGGGTATTGCAACCGAGGCGAATCTGGCGTATTTGAAGGAGCAGGGGCTGGGTTGGATCTGCGTGGAGCGGGCCAAGACCCCACCGGTCCCCGAGCGCGAACCCGATCAAGTGTTTGAAACCAGCACGAAGACCCTGGTGCGTGCGTGGGCGGTTGGCAAGGACGATCAAGAGCAACGTGTGTATCTGCATAGTGCGGCCCGGCAGGCCGTCGGTGATCAGATCCTCCAGACCAAGCGTGCGCAATTTGAAGAAGCCATTGCGCACCTGAACGAGGGCCTGACCGTAAAGGGGCGACCCAAGACGTATGAGGTCGTCCAAAAGAAGGTCGGGCGACTGGTTGAGAAATATAAAAAGGTTGCGTATCAGTACGCGGTGACGGTAGGTCAGAAAAAAGACAGTCCGAATGCGCAATCCATTCGCATCCAGCGTCGATCGGCCTTTGACGAATGCACGAATGCTTCGGGGGGCTATATCGTGCGAACCAGTCACACCAAGTGGCCTTGCAAAAAGGTTGCACGCACCTACTGGAGGTTGAATGAGATTGAACAAACCTTCCGTACCATCAAATCCGACCTCGGATTACGCCCCATTTACCATCGGAAGCAAGAGCGGATTGAGGCACACCTGTTCCTGTCGATCCTTGCCTTTCATACGGCTCACCTGATTCGGAGTCAACTGCGAACCCATCAGATTCATCGGAGCTGGGGAACGCTCAAGGTAGCGCTCAACCACCAGAACCGCGTGACCACGGTACTTCCACAAAATAAAACCCACTGTATCCTACTCAAACAAGATGCAGACCTGAAACCATTCCAACGGAAGGTCTTCCAGGCGTTGGAACTCAACATCGGAAATTACACCCAACGAATCAAGACGAAACGCCCAAAAAAAGAGGACACCGACAGGTAAAAAAAGAACGAAAAAATAGCCCTTTTGAGCCCCCCTGGAAAATAGGGGCAGCAGAGATCCGCAAAAAAATCCACTACATTGCAAACTGGTGTAGTATAGCAGGTTCCAGTTCTGGGTAATATGTATTGTTTTGGTTACATTTTGTTATAATATAGGACAGATAGCCACGAAGAAGGATCCTTGAGCAATTGCGACGGCTGATCAATCTGGTGTACGCATGCTAGGCCATAGGCCATAATGCTCAATATTTGAATTCGTCGGAGCTGCCATAATCTTGCGACTCGGGCTCGCGGTAATCGCTACCGAAAAGTTTGCACATGGGCTCTCCATCTTTGCTTGGGGATCCTTCTGCGTGGCTATTCTGTCGTATTGATAGTTCATGCAGTCTGAACGGGGGATTGCATGGCCTCCCATAGAAAGCCGGCCAGTTCGCGGGCAAGTGCAACCACCGCGACTTTGGGCGGCTTTCGTTTGGTCAGTGCTCGGTATCGTTGGTGTAAACGTTTTTGTGCCCGCTGGCTAATGGCCACGGTTCGGGCACTGCATTGCTTCTGCCGTTCACCAAGGGATACACTGATCCGGGGATAGTGTATGTATTTCCAGGCTGCACTCACCAAGGCTTTCCGTGCATGGACATTTCCGGTCTTGGTGATCGAACCAGACCGAACGGTGTTCCCCGATGAACGCTGAGATGGAACCAGTCCCAGATAGGCCATCAGGGCGGTCGGTTTTTCAAACCGCCGCAAGTCACCGATCTCGCAGACCAGTTGCATGGCCGTAATCAGTCCAATGCCGCGAAAGCCCTGCAGAATCTGGATCGGTTCCTGAAACCTGATGGACTCGGACGCAGTCCGTATCTGCTGTTCCACCTCCCGAACCCGTGACTGGATATAGGTAATATCCGCCAGGCTTCCCCGTAATACCTGCGCGTCGTTGGGCTGATCCAATTCGACCTTATTGATCCAAACCATAAACTTTTGCGTCCAGTTGCCTCCTGCATTATAGCTGTGTCCACGGCCATGCAAAAAATGAATGACTTGCATTTTGGATCGGTGGAGATTCTTTATCAGCGCTTCACGACTCCTGACCAGACTCCGGACAGATCTCAATTCCGAATCCAGAATAAAACATTCGCTCAAAAGACCCGCCGCAAAGTACTCGGCCAGCTTCCTGGCATCACGCCGGTCTGTTTTAATTCGATCCCCAGTGCGCCGTGGAATAGAACCCGGTGCAATGATGGCACAATCAACGCCCAGGGCAGTCAGCGCTTCGTAGAGGGCCGTGCCGCAAAAAGACGCTTCGTAGCAACAACGGAAATCATCGTATTTAGACCGCATTGATGCCACAAATTGGGACAGACGTTCCGGCTTTTGTGCGGAAAACTCCCGCTCATCACAGAAACGCCGCAGATCCGCATCATAAACGCACGATGCAATCGTGGCACGGTGAACGTCCAGTCCGATAAAGTAACGCGTCTGAGAAGAAGGGGATGTGGGTTGGGATAGCATAGTAATTGAAAGTTAGGTTCAGCAGTAAGGATAAGGCTCGGCTGAGGAACCTGCTATGCTATTATATCTTGCGGTAGAGGCGGTTCTGGCCAAATATTCGATGAGGTTTTTTCACGTCCCTGCAGTCAAAGACCTTCCTCCCGCATACTTCAGGATAGAACTGGAACCCCTTCAGAAGAAACGTAGTCGTTGCTTTGAGTAGGTCTCCAGGGGTTGGGTCGTGCTTGATTCAGACGACATTTTGCCACGGGCAAGGTAAAATGCCAACTGCTAATCTTCAAGGAGTTCAATATTGCTACCACGCACAACACCGACCAACGGAGTGAATTCAGCATCACCATTGTCGTCAAAGGAAAATGGACCGTAGATCGTGTCCACATTGCGCATTTCAGATAGTTTTCCCCTGACTGCGTCGTTGGAAACATTCTCAGGAGCAACTTCCATGATTGCTCTCAAAAGAAGGTTTGCTGCAGCGTATGTCCGTGCATGAAGGTCACTCGGGATCTCACTGTATCGCGTTTGATGCTCGTTTACGTATGCCAGGCTTGCAGGGTGATTGCTACCGGCGATCCATACGTGAAGCGCCAGAATCCCTTCGGTTGAAGATGGTGCCGATTCGCGGGCCAAACGGACATCAGATGAACTCAGCAGTGTAATCACAAACGGTAGATCCGTAACACCTAATTCGTGAGCTTTCAGGATAAAGTTATGGCGGTCAGGAGAAAGTCCGAAAAAGAAAAGAGCATCCAGTTTCGGGGTTGCATTGGTGAGTGCATTAATCTGAGATGTCAGATCGGGTGCAGGGTCACTGCCCGGGCGGTTAAAAGACTGCTCCACTCCGATGGACACGCCACCAAGTTTATCAATCTCTTCAACAAATTTATCCTCTGCACTTTGAGAAAATCGATCCCCTGCATTGGTCAAGATCCCAATGTTTTTGTAGTTAAGGTGTTCGTGGGTTGCACGTACGCCAGCCGGCATTAGAATATCAACAGTGAGCGAAGATCGGAAGAGCCAATCAGACTTGGCCGCCAATCCTTGTGCAGCAGAAGCAGGGGCAATCGTAACAATACGAGCTTCATCAATGAGAGGAATAATATGATTTGTATTGGTGGAGGTGTAGGGCCCCACGATAAATGCAATCCCATTCGAGATAAGGCTGCGGAACGCACCTTCAACACCTTCAGTGGTACTTTCGGTGTCCTCAACCAGGAGTCGAAAGGGTGGGCTGCCCTCGGTAAGGCCTTCATTTGCGAGAGCGATAGCCATTTCTGTCGCAACACGCATATGCTGTCCAGTATGAGCTAAGCTACCCGTTAGGGGTGCCGCGAGGCCAATGGTGATTTCCGAGACTTGATCGTTGCTTGAGCTGTCACATGCACTCAAGGTTAAAACAAGCAGGACAGAGAGGCTGATCAATAAAATTCTCATGGTATAAAGGACAGTTTAATCGTAAATGGGTGCCTTGAAATACGAGGCAACAGTGTTGCAGGTGCCCGATTGTTAATACAGTGCATCGGCAAAGCGGTTCAGTCTGATTTCAGTCGTAGAGGCATTGGTCAGACATCGTACAAGTCTAGGAAACAGGGATCGCCACATGTTATACGATCAACGGTGGAGGATAATCCCGAAAATGCTGGTAAAATCGCCCATCGCCTTATGGTGTGTGGGATTCTGCATCAGATGATTCCGGGGACGATTCGATGAAAGCAGGTTCTGTCGTCCCAGGCTCTGTAATGCCCATACTGCCGCGAAATTCCGTGTCGGCAAGCGTAAGTGCCAGGAAGACGACGACAAATACGACCCCAAGGACCACCGTCAGCATATTGACGGGATTGTCGTATTTCAGGGCCATAAAGATAAAAATGACTAGAATGGCCTTGAAACCCGCAATAGCTAGTGCTAGAGGGACATTCAAGACACCCAAATCAATTTGGGCGGTGATGACCGTAATCACGGTGAGAAACAGAAGTGCACCAAAAACCAAAGCAAGGGTGCGTAGCGGAATGATATGATGATGGCTCTGTGCCATAACGCCCTAAATCAGGTAGAGTAATGGAAAAAGAAAGATCCAGATGATGTCAACCAGATGCCAATAGAGTCCGGTCAATTCAATCGGGGTGTACCATTGAGGGGAAAAGTGGCCACGGGCAACCCGCGTTGTGAGCCATCCGAACAGCCCCATTCCCACCAGCACATGGACCCCATGGATCCCCGTCATCACAAAATAGATGCTGAAGAATTGTGGTGCGAACGGGATATCGTACTTGGAGTAATCCTTGCCGTCAATGATCCCATGTGGCTCAAAGCCGGCACCGGGGAATACTCCGTGAGAAAACTTGCCCGAATACTCGAAGTACTTGACAACCATAAAGATCGCCGCACATAAAAGTGTCATGAGCAGTAGGACAACGACCTTGTCGTTCTCTCCCTTCTGCACGAAGTGGATGGAGAGAGCAACCGTAAAGCTTGAAGCCAAAAGAACCACCGTATTCAGCGCACCAAGCCGCCAATCCAACAATTCACTGGCCTGAAGGAACACCTCCGGGTGCCAAGATCGGTAGACTGCATACGCCACGAACATCCCCGAAAACAGGAGTACTTCCGTAACCAGGAAGAGCCACATGCCCAGCTTGGCCGCATCGAACTGCTGTTCATGGCTGACGAAATAATGCTTCAGCGTCGTATCTGCACGGTTCATTGCCTAGGAATTCTTTTTTGGGCCAAAGACATCGTCGGCGAGATGAAAATCATAGGGACCACGGGTCACCAGGGGGGTGTCGTGAAAATTATGTTCATCTGGAACCGGGCCGGTATGGGTCCACTCAAGCGTGCAGGCTCCCCATGGGTTTGCAGTGGCCTTCGGGCCTTTGAACAGTGAGTACAGTGCGTAGATCAGAATCATGACCAATCCGACTCCCAGGATGTAGGATCCAATTGTGGATGCCATATTCAATGCTGCAAATTCCGGGTAGGTCTGCAGGAATTCAGAATAATCATGATAGCGTCGTGGCATTCCCTTCGTCCCCAGGAAGAACTGCGTGAAGAAGGTCAGGTTGAACCCAATGAAGACCAGAATCGCCGCAATGATTCCGGCGGTCTCATTGTACATCCTGCCCGTCATTTTTGGCCACCAGTAGTGCAGGCCTCCAATCAGACCAATGAGTGCGCCTCCCATCATGACATAATGGAAGTGGGCAACGACGAAATACGTGTCATGTAAGTGCACATCCACTGCTAGTACACCGACCATAATCCCGGTCAAGCCACCAATCGTGAACAGGAACAGAAACATCAGCGCATAGATCATGGGAGTTCGCAGCCATACGGATCCCTTGTACATGGTGGCAACCCAGTTGAAGACCTTGATGCCGGTCGGGATTCCAATCAGGAACGTGAGCATGGAGAAAATAATCGAAGAGATGGCGCTTTGTCCCGAGACGAACATGTGATGTCCCCAGACGAGGAATCCCAGAAACGCAATCGCAACCGAGGAAAGGGCAATGAAGGTGTATCCAGAGACATGCTGCCTGGAGAATGTGCCCATCAGATCACTGATAATTCCCATTGCCGGGAGGATCATGATATAGACTGCCGGATGGCTGTAGAACCAGAAAAAATGTTGAAAGAGAACGGGATCGCCTCCCAAAGCCGGATCAAAGATGCCGATCTGTAACAGCTTTTCCAGGAATAGAAGAACCACGGTGATCCCGATCACGGGCGTCGCCAGTACCTGTACGATCCCGGTCGCATAGATGGCCCAGGTAAATAACGGGAGACGGTTCCATGTCATGCCGGGGGCACGCATCTTGTGCACTGTCACGATAAAGTTCAGCCCCGTAAAGATGGAGGCAAAGCCGGCGACAAAGACGGCCGAAGTCAGCCAGAGTACCGCATTCGATGCTCCACTGGAGTAGGGCGTATAGAACGTCCAGCCGGTATCCACTTTTCCAACAAATAACCACCCACAGACCGCCATGAGTGCTCCTGCCATGAAGAGGTACCAACTCGCCAGGTTCAGCCGGGGGAATGCCACATCCTTGGCCCCAATCTGTATGGGAAGAACAAAATTTCCAAGAATTCCAGGAATCGCAGGAATGATTACCAGAAAAACCATGACCACGCCGTGCAGCGTGAACATCTGATTGTATTGATCCTGCCCAAGAATCGTCTCGCCGGGTTCCCCAAGCTCTGTCCGTACAAAGGTTGCGAGAATACCTCCTAAAAGGAAGAACGCACCACAGGCGATCGCGTACATAATTCCGATACGCTTATGATCGGTCGTGGAGAGCCACGACCAGAGGCCTTTCCGGGCGTTCAAGTAATTATGTGATTCGTCACTCATGCCTACTGCTGCTCATTTATGAATGCGACAAGTGCATCAATTTCTTCGGATGACATGGTCACTGCATATTGCCCGGGCATCACGTTGGGATACCCTTCAACAAGTTGTAATGCAGGATTAACAATCGAAGTACGGAGGTAGTTATCATCGGCGACGGCACTCGTGCCGTCTGTGAAATTGCGCACGCTACCTGCGAGTCCTTGAAAAGTTGGGCCCGCTGCGAGGGTCCCGTCCAGCGAATGGCAGCCAAAACAGGCCTGCTGGGTGTAGAGGAGTTCGCCTCTTTGTGCAGGAGCCATGTTGTCATCGGGCACACTTTCCACCAGCCAAGTTTCAAAACTGTCCTGGGAATGGGTGATTACCCGTGCATACATATCTGAATGTGAGGTGCCACAGTACTCTGTACAGGCAATTATGAAGCTGTCCTTTTTTGTTGCTTCAAACCATACGTAGGAGTAGCGTCCCGGCAGCACATCGGCTTTTACACGAAAGGCCGGGACAAAGAAACTGTGAATGACATCTTCGCTGATCATACGAAGTTTGACCGGGCGGTTCGCCGGGACATGAAGATCCGTCGAGATCACCCCGTTCGGGTAGCTAAAACTCCAGCTCCATTTCCGGGCGGTCACATCTACCTCATAGGCGTTGGGGGGAGCAATTCCAAGCTCCAGAAATAATTTGAACCCCCACACAAAAACGACGGCGACAAGAATGGAAGGGACGACAATCCACGAGGCTTCCACGATTTTATTTTCGTAGACAGGCTCGGGACGGTCATTCGGGCTTCGCCGGCGGAAACGCCAGGCAAAGAATGCCATCGCTGCGACGACCCCGACGAAAAAGATCATGCTGGTAACGAGGATGAAGTAGAATAGTGTATCAACATCTCCCGCAATCGTAGATGCAGCTTCGGGAAGCCAAATTGAACTCTGTTGATTCATACGTACTCAGACGGTTTCATATCTTTCATCCATAAGAATCCCAGCGATGCAATCAGGAGCAGGGCCGTAATTCCACCGCCAACCTGCATCGCACGCCGAGCTACGAGTACGTACGAATTCGAGGTTGGATCAAACTGAAAGCAGTAGAGAAAGGCCCGGTCTAGCAGATTGCCAACCATTCCATCCGAAGCCTCGACGATTGCGGCACGCAGATCCCGTCCCTTTGGTGCAAGATCCGGCAGGTAACGGGTAATGATTCCCTCGTCACTGAGAACAATCACTGCAGCGGGGTGCGCAAATTCTTGCTGCTCTTCAACCCACTTGAACATGAACCCAGTTGCCTGGGTCAATGCCTGGATTGAGGTTTCGTTACCCGTCAGAAAATGCCATTCAGCATCTTGCTGATCAAGCCGCCGAAGATAACGGGTGCGTTGCTCTGCCGCACGCTCGGGTGTATCCTCTGGGCTGAATGAAACGGTGACCATTTCATAGCCATCCCCCGGAGCCCAAGGGACATCGTCCAGGCTTCGCGTAATGCCATCTAAAAGTGCACTGCACAGCATCGGACAGGTGTGATATACAAACGTAAGGACGACAGGGCGATCCTGGTGGAAGTACTCCCTCAGGGTGACGGTTTCGCCGTGCGAGTTTATAAACACGAGGTCAAGCGGAATCTGCTCCCCCAAACGGGGAGAGAGCCCAACTCCCTCGTACGCAATACTAGCCTGCTCAGTCAACTGTGCACATACAGATGCCGAGTACATGCAAAGGGCCAGTATGGCGATACATCCTTTGTGCATTTAGGGTTGTATTTCCTCAGAGATACGGATACTGTCGGGAAACTCTTCTGCGATTCTCATAATGGCCTGTTCAATTGGAATCCGAAATGTGCCATTCTCTAACATTTCGTAGCGATTCAGTTGTTGGAGCCCGGCAACTCGGAATCGTTCCAGTTCTGGATACGTGGCCTGGGCTGCACGCCCTAGTTCCACCTGCTCTCCTTCACGCTTAAACCAGTATGAGGCCAAAAATGTTAACGATCCAAGCCCAATTAACACGACAACCACAAAAGAAATAAGAGGAATCGCAGCAATGGCCTCATGCTGAACAAGAAGTCGGTCAGAGGTTCTATCTTCAGATTCAACAGACATGACGGATACGCTAAGTGTTTTCGAAACGGAGGGATTTGCCTAATTGCGGGTCTGCCTCGCAAACAATCGCGTGTCGGCTGAAACGCCATAGGAATCCTGCAATGAACACACATAGGAGCCCGATCCAGCAAGTGAGATCCAGCCAGTGAAACTGAGCATGATCTGGGTGCAGTACAGGCATGGCTTGCCAGTGAATATCAAACCACTGCATAACCAGAAGCCACACGGCGATGATGGCAAGGGGAGTTGAGTAGCGCTTGATGGCGCGAGGTAACAGAATCAGAAATGGAATAATGAAGTGCCCAAACAGTAGGATCCCGCTGTGGGTCTCCCATCCATTTTGGAGTCGGTACTTAAACCAGACGGTCTCTTCAGGAATCCCACCGTACCAGTAAAGCATATATTGGCTGAATGCGATATAGGCCCAGAATACCACAAACCCAAACATGAGCTTCCCCAGGTCGTGGTAATGTTCAGCTGTCACGGTCCCACGCAGCATCCCTGCCCGCTGCAGTCCGGCAACGCACAGTGCGGTGAAGCAAAAGGCGGCCAGGAATGCTCCAGAAAAGAAGTAGACACCAAATATGGTTGAGAACCAATGGGGATACAATGTCATGAGCAGGTCAAACGCTGCGAACGCCATCGTAATACCACACAGCGGTAGGCCCCAGGCACTCAGATGGCGCAGGCGGGCGCTGATATCTGGATCACGGGTTACATCCTGAAGCAGAGATAATCTCCACAGGCGTGAAGAGATGAAGGTCCATGCAATGAAATAGAATGCGATTCGAAACAGAAAGAACGGGATATTCAGATAAGCAATCTTTCCGGCCAAGATCTCATCATAGTACTTACTGGTTGGATCAGCAATGCCTTCCGCCGTCCAGTGGTGATAAGGGCCGTGGGCATCAAAGATGCCGATCAGGATAGGAATAAATAGGATGGCAAGAAGTGGGAAGGAGACCGCAGCCGCTTCCGGGATTCGTCGCAGGACAACAATCCATTCCGCACGAACAAGATGTTTGATCAATACGAGGAACAGGCATCCTAGGGCAATAGAGAGACAGAAGGTCCAGCCGATCAGGTAGGAGAAATAGAATTGCTCAAGAAATGCCTCGCTCATGCCGACAAAAATACTCACCACAAGCACCACCAAACCGGCAAGTCCCGGAATGATGTAGCTACGAGATGTACCGGTAAAGGGGTATTGATCACTCTTGGTTGGTGCCAAGGGATCAACAAGCTTCATCAGGAGCGAGCTGCTTTGCAGTGTGTCACGCATAGACCCTCGTTTCAAGGCGTATTCTAAAAATTGGTTTGCTCATCGGCCGGGATATCGTCTCGGTCTGCATTCTGGCTGCGCTGCAATGCTCTTACGTACGCGACAATTGCCCATCGGTCCGCAACCGGGATCTGCTGCGCATACGCGGGCATGCTCCGGACTCCTTGTGTGATGACTTCATAGAGATACCCGTCTTCAACAGTGCGCAAGCGGTCATTATGAAAACCAATGGGTACGAATCCGTACCCACCTGCCATGACAATTCCCTGCCCATCTCCGGCCACGCCATGGCAGACCGAGCAGTATATATCATAACGTTCCCGTCCACGGTTGGCAAATTCCACGTTATATTCCACCGGCATTACCTGCACATAACCTCCATCCGCATTCCGTCCAGTATGGAATACTCCATCTTCCCGTAGCATGCCACGGGCTACGGTTCCGGGGACCGGAGGTCGCATAGCACGACCGTCTTCAAAGAAGGGGTTGGCCTCCTGGGCTTCAAACCGCTCCATGGCATCCATATTTGGATTGATGTGGATGGGCGGATCCTCTTTCAGGCTGCCGCGGCAACCGCCGAGAATGATCGCAATTCCAAGTAAAAGGGAGACCTTTCTCATCCTAGACCGTGTGCAGTTCTGAATATCCATGATCACAAATCACTTCAACCGCCTTGGCACCTGCTTCTTGGAGCAGTGATTCTGTTTCGTCCAAATCGAAGTTCGGATCGCTTGCTGCAATGTGCAAAAAGAATGCATCATCGGAAGTGCGCGAAAATCCTCGGGAGTAGAAGAGCGGGTTGTAGGGGCGGGGTAGCCCATTCAAGACCAGCATGCCACCTACCGCAAACAGCGCAGAGAACAGCACCGTGAGTTCGAACATAATCGGGATCGATGGCTCAATTGCGAAGAATGGCTTCCCGCTGATATTCAAAGGGTAGTCCACTGCGGAGGTCCACCATTGCAGCCATGTCGCAAGCCCTAGTCCAGTCACGCTGCCAATGAGGGTAATGTACCCAACCTTGGATTGTCCAAGCCCCATTGCACGATCCATTCCGTGAATCGGGAAAGGAGAGTGGGTATCAAAGTGACGATAGCCGGAGGAATGCACTTTACGAGCGGCGGAAATCAGCACCCCTGGATTAGGGAATTCAGCCAATAACCCATAGACACCATCTGCCTGGGCTTCATAAATGCCCATGGTTGCCTTCACGCCTTGGATCAATTTCTTTAACATTAGGCTCACAGGTTAATCCGTCTCAGGCTCAGATTCGTGCTGATCATAGTAGTGGGGATCACTTTGCGGCAGCACCATCTTCACTTCCGCCATGGCGACCATGGGCAAGTAGCGAAGGAAAATCAAAAACAGGGTCATAAAGAGACCAAACGATCCGGCAAAGGTCAAAATATCCACGATCGTTGGATTAAAGTAATCCCAGCTACTTGGCAGGAAGTCCCGGTGCAAACTGGTCACCGTGATCACAAATCGCTCAAACCACATCCCGATGTTTACAATGATCGAGGTTATAAAAAGGAATGGAATGCTGCGCCGCAGACGCTTGATCCAGAAGAACTGTGGGAAGAGCAGATTACAGGACATCATCGTCCAATATGCCCATGCATAAGGGCCGGTTGCCCGGTTCAGGAACGCATATTGCTCATATTCAACCTGTGAATACCAAGCAATGAAGAATTCGGTGATGTAGGCAAAACCCACCATTGATCCCGTGAGGAGAATGATAATCGCCATCTTCTCCAGGTGATCCATGGTGATAATGTTTTGAATCCCATAGATCTTTCGTGCGAGGATCATGAGGGTCATCACCATTGCAAATCCCGAGAAAATAGCCCCTGCCACGAAGTAGGGCGGGAAAATAGTGGTGTGCCAACCGGGAACGATGCTCACTGCAAAGTCAAAAGAAACCACAGAGTGTACGCTCAGAACCAATGGAGTTGCAAGTGCAGCAAGGAGCAGGTAGGTCTTTTCATAGTTGCGCCAGTGACGGTTTGCACCTGTCCAGCCAAGAGAAAAGAATCCCAAAATCCGGCGGCGGAATACATTGCGAGCCCGGTCACGCAGAGTCGCTAAATCCGGGACTAAGCCGATATACCAGAATACGAGCGATACAATGAAGTACACGCTGACGGCGAACACATCCCAGAGAAGTGGGCTTTTGAACTGAGGCCACATCTCCATCTGATTGGGAAGGGGCAGGGTCCAGTAGATCACCCATACCCGACCTACATGGATAGTGGGAAACAACAATGCACACATGACGGCAAAAAGGGTCATCGCCTCGGCACTTCGGTTAATGGCCGTACGCCACTGCTGCCGAAAGAGGAATAAAATGGCTGAGATCAAGGTTCCAGCGTGCCCAATACCAACCCAGAACACAAAGTTTACAATGGGCCATCCCCATCCTACGGGGTTATTATTGCCCCATACTCCAATCCCGTTCCATACCAGGTAGGCAATCATCAGTAGAAGGATACATAGCAGTGTGGAGGACACAGCAATGGCCATGTACCACACGGAAGGGGGTCGTTTTTCTGTGTGATAAGAGACTAACTGGGTGATATCATGAAACCCCAGATTCCCGGTAACCAGTGGTGGTTCCGCGGGGAGCGTTACAGTCTTGTCAGTCGATGCAGACACTTTGCAGTCGGATATTTTCTAGGGCTATGGTGATTCTACAGGCTCCAAGTCCTGGTTCGGATTGCGTACACGGGCCAGATAAGATACTCTTGGTTTAACATTCAATTCGGCCAATAGCTTATAGCTACGCGGATTCCGCATGGCTTGGCTGACCCCACTTTCCTGATCATTGAGGTCACCAAAGGTGATGGCTTCAGCCGGACAGGCCTGCTGACAGGCGGTTGCAACCTCATCGCGATGTAATGGACGGGTTTCCAGTCCGGCCCTTTTCTGCGTCTGGCGAATTCGCTGCACACAGAACGAGCATTTTTCCATCACTCCCCGGAATCGAATTGACACATTCGGGTTCTGGGCCATCTGTACGGTTTCCGGGATCGTTTTCGACCAGTTATAGAAATTGTACCGGCGAACCTTATAGGGACAGTTATTGGCACAGTAACGAGTACCGATACACCGGTTATAGATCATTTGGTTGGTGCCGTCGGGCGAATGTACGGTTGCGGCAACCGGGCAGACCGATTCGCAGGGCGCATTCTCGCAGTGTTGACAAGGCATGGGTTGCATGACGATCTGAGGATCTGCATCCAGATCTTCCCCGCCTTCGGTGATGAAATACCGATCAACCCGCAACCAGTGCAGCTCGCGGCCATTCCCGACCTCTTTTTTTCCGACGACCTGGATATTGTTCTCCGCCTGACAAGCGACAATACAGGCATTGCATCCCGTACAGGCATTCAGATCAATGACCATTCCCCACTGGTTCTGCCAGTAATCACTGTCACGAAAGGCAGGGGTTTTCGCCGGGTGCTGATTTTTCCATAGCTCAGGGTAATCAGAAAAATCCGTCTTTACGTCGGAACCGGGCGTCGGAGCTTCATCCTGCAGAGCGAATGCCGGATCTGACCGGTACTCCTCCATGGTTGCCGCACGGATCAATGGGCGGGCTTCCGTATCCAGAATTCCGTGATCCTGTGTCGTAACGATGGTCAACTTGCGGCCCGTTGCCGCAAGTTGAACTCCGGTGGAGGTAGGCTGCGCAAGTAAATTTCTGAGTTTTGCAACATTCGTTCCGACACCGGTGGCCAAGGTTCCCCGGGCGTAGATATCCGTTGTATCGTCCGTATCCCAGAAGGGAGTATCCCGTTCGGGCCGTGTCGTAGAGATCTCGCGGCCATATCCCAACGTGACCGATACGGTATCGTCTGCGTGTCCGGGTAGGATCCAGATTGGCAGTTCAACCTCGTGTTCATTGATGGTCAGCGTGACGACATCAGCGTAGTAACGACCTTTCGAGTACTTGCAGACGAGTCCACGATCTTCTGCGGTCTTTGGACTGAGTACGGCAACGTTATCCCATACAATTTTCGTGATCGGATCCGGGAGTTCCTGACACCAGGCATTATTGGCAAAGCTGCCATCCAGTACGGTAGGATCCAGTCTGATCACGAGTTCAAGGCTGGGATCAGATTCGGGGAGCTGTCCGTCGAAGGCAGGCTCGGCGGTGACCGAAGGATAGCCGGTGTCTTGCAGATAACCATCGTGCAGGACGCGGCGCCAGGCAGCCTCTAAATCTTCCTCGCCCAATACGGAGGTCCAGGTTTCACGTACCAAGTCGTATCCTCTGGTATACTGCCCGCTCGAAAGTGCACTGAGGATTTCGATTTCACTTCGCGCATCCTCGTACAGGGGGGCAATCAGTGGCTGAACTGGTGTGAATGTTCCATCCCATGAGCGACCGTCTCCCCACGATTCCAGATAATGGGTCAGGGGGATATGCCAGGTACTTGCCCGGGCCGTTTCATCAACATGCATACCGACATGTACGGTATCACTGACACGCCCCATCGCTTCTCGAAAATTCAACTCAGGGGGAGCATCATAGACCGGGTTGACTCCCAGCATGAGCAGCAGATCAATCTGCCCTGCCTGCATCTCCTCGACCAGTGTGGGGAGGGCCTGTGACTGGGGGAGTTGAGTGGGGGCTCCGGTGTCCAACAAGGTAACGGTCGTGCCCACGGCACCAAGGGCATGGTTTATGAGTGCACAGAGTGCATGTACTTCAGCAGGTTGTGTTTCGCCGGCAAGGATGACACAGCGGCCATTGGTTGTTTGCAGATCTCTGGCGATGCTGGAAGCAAACGAGTCGGAATTTGTCCCGGAATAAATTCCCAGTGCAATGGCAATCTGGCCTGCCAGATCGGAAATGGCATCCGACCGCATTCGTCTGCGATGATCGGCCATAGTGCCGGTTACGGTGTAGGTGCTCTCTGCAATATACAGTCGACTCATCTGGTCTTGGGCACCATTGAGCTTGCGTCCCTGGGCGAAAGAGGAGGTGTTCCAAGTGCCATTTTTGGCATGGGGGCCAAGAAAATCTGCATCCAGGCTTACAATGACATCGGCACTTGCAAAGTCATAGACTGGCTGCAGTGGCTGCCCGTAGGCCATCTGAATCCCAAGGGTCTCAACATCATCCCCTTCGCTGCGATAATCAATCCATCCCGTATCCGGGAACTGATTCTCAATTTGAGCCTGCAGGCGGGCACGCGTTGCCGAACTGTCTGGTGCTGCAAGCACCGCCACACGTCGATTTCGTATCTGGAATCGTTGGCACAGAGACAGAAAATCCTCCCAGTTCGCAGGGGAGCCGGTACGCAAAATGGTTTTTGAGCGATCAGGATCATAGAGTTGAAGCAAGGAGGCCTGTTCAAAGACTCCAGAAGATCCTGAAGCGTTTGGATGATCTGGATTGCCTTCAACTTTGACCGGCCTGCCATCATAGCTTTTTGCCAGGAGCGGGCGGGCGGTTCCGCGAAAATTCATTGCGGTTGCATAATGCAGCGGAACGCCGGGAATGAGTTCTTCCGGGCGGTCGGAGAACGGCATGATGGTTTCCACAGGGCGGCGGCAGGCGGCGAGGCCAGCCATGGCCATGGATGCCCCCAACAGTTGCATAAAGTGGCGGCGATTGCTCCCGGTGGGGGCGTTGCTTGCTCCAGGGATAAATTCCTCAGAAACCTGCTCCACCAGACTAGGATCCTGATCAAGGTGTGGGCGGCTGCGCCATAACTTTCGCTCAGATCCTGAAGGAGTGCCGTCAATAACTGGAAGGGATATCATAACACGTTTCCGACTAATAATGGCAGGCACTGCAATTCGTTGGTGGGCGAATGCCTTCCTGTTTGATCCGGTTCAAATTGTCTTCCAGAAACCCGGCACTGTGTACGTAGCCCATCGTAGTGATTTCTTCATTTGGCCGGAGGTACTTTTCGGGCTCTCGATGACACTCGAGGCACCATCCCATGGAGAGCGGCTCCTCAAGTCGTACCACATCCATCTGATCAATTCTGCCATGGCAGGTTTCGCAGCCAACCCCATTGTTTACATGTACTGCGTGACTGAACTGTGCATAATCGGGTAGTTGATGAACCTTGACCCACGGGATTGATGAGTTGTCTGCCCAACTGGCTCGCACCGGTGCGAGATCCGTGCTTTGAGGAAGAACAACCTCGTGACAATTCATGCAGGTTTCCGTCGCCGGCACGTTGGAGACATCGGCGATCTCTACAAAGTTGTGACAATACCGACAATCAAGCCCCAACTGATCTACATGGACACGATGGCTGTAGGGCACGGGCTGTTCGGGTTCGTAGCCAACATCGGTGTATTCGGGTGAGAAATAATACCACACCAGAAACACCATAACAACGCCACCGCCAAGCATTGCACCCAAGGACAGGTGCGGGAGTGCGTTAGATTTTTTTGGGAAAATTTGGGGCATTTAAGGGGCAGAACCGTTTCAACCGCAGCAAATTTACGACATATTTACTAAGATTTATGTCGTATCCTCGGAGTCTGTTCGTAATTCAACAAATCTTAACACCATTTATTTTACCACACAGTCCATCCTTGGCGTGTCATAAGTAAGATGAGGCCACATGCATCCTTTCAGAGGCAGTGAATTTTTACTGCTTCGCTTATACTTGGAACTTAGAAATAGATTCCCCAAGCAGGTCAATGATTTTAGAGGATTTGAGAAAAAGGAAACTCCTTACCATATGATGCAATTCCAAATCAAGATTTATGAAAGAATTTCTGCATGTTTCAGACCAGAACATGAGTTTTGCAATCTTCATCCACTCGTACGAGGGTTCATTTCCTTTTCGATCGTAGCAATATTGTCTTTCACATACACGGTGACAGGTACTTCGGCGGGGACGATCGTTGTGAAGGGGAAGTTGGGTCCTACTGCCGAGTTTGTTTCTCCTGCTCTTTTCAGGGGTGCGGTCCCGTCCTTGGATTCGGATACCTTTTTACGAGCGTCCATTTCTGTATTTGAGCGCGCACGCGCCGACCGAGTTGAGATCACGACTGTACCCAACGGTGACACAGCTCCCTTGAATGCGGACAATACAAACGATAGTGAGGTGTCGCCACCTAGCCCACCCATCAATTTTGATGTCAGTTCCGGGGGACCATCCTCCATTCTGATTTCATGGGATCCGCCAGTGGATGACGGGGGATCGCCGATCACTGGATACAGGATTGAGTGGGAAAATAATTCGACTTGGCAAACCCTGACGACCGAGCGCCCCACAGCGAGAAACTATCGACATACTGGTCTTACGATTTTTACTCCATATCGTTATCGGATCCGTGCCATCAATGCGGATGGTGAGAGCGACCCTACGGATTTGATCACGGGTGTTCCCGATAATTCTACCGTGCCAAATGAACCCCGGCACTTAACTGCGGAGGCCCTCAACGCAACCATGATTGAACTGGGATGGTCCTCACCCGATGCAACCGGCAGTACCCGGCCAGTTTCTAGCTACCGAGTTGAGATTTCCCCTGATGGACAAACTGGCTGGAGCCATCTCGGGAACAAGAATGAGGGACCAAACACCTATCTCCACAGCTCAATTGCACCTCAAACGACAAATTATTACCGAGTTATTGCGGTCAATTCGGTTGGTGAGGGGCCTCCATCAAATGTTGCCAATGCTACGACGGAAGCAGCATCAAAGCCAGATCCGCCCGAAGATTTTGTTGTTGCGGCAATCGGTCCACGTACGATTCAGCTAACATGGAAGGCTCCATTCAATAACGGAGGGGATCCGATCACCGGGTATCGGATTCTGGTTTCTTCTGATGGGGGTGTAAATTGGACTGAACTTGTCGCCAATGCGAGTGCAATGACCTACACTCACCGTGATGGACTCTATCCCAATACCATACTCCATTGCCAGGTCTTCGCGATCAACTCACTAGGGGAGAGTGTCTCCGCATTTGGCATCACTATAACCGATCCTCCCGACGGAACGGAGTTTGCCCCCAGTCCTCCCACGAACTTGGTGGCCACCCCTACTGAGAATCAAGAAATTCGACTTGCATGGAGCAAACCGTCGGCTGACGGGGGATTACCGATCACTGAATACAGGATTCAGGTCTCCCCCAATGGAACCAGTAATTGGGAAACTCTCCATGAAGGCCAGTTACCATCAGATAATTTAGTATTCATTGACGGTAGTCCTGACTACCAGGTAGGAGAAACCTATTATTATCGGGTCAACGCGAAAAGTGCAAGTTCGGATGGGCAGGGTGGCGAGGTCACATTTTGGAGCCCACCCTCAAGTATCGCCAGTGCCACCATCATCGGTATAACCGCACCCGATGCTCCCACTGGTCTGACGGCTACGGCTTCGGGAACGAGCACCATCAATCTATCGTGGACTTCACCCTCAGATACGGGGGGAGCGGAGATTACCGGGTATCGGATTGAGGTTTCGTCCGATGGGATGACAAACTCCTGGACAGAACTGCAAGCCAATACGGGTAGTGTAGCGACGACCTACGCTGATGATGGGCTTGAAGCTGGAACCACACGGTATTATCGGGTTCGTGCCATCAACGCGGTTGGGGAGAGTACTCCCTCAAATGTGGCGGATTCCACTACGGAAGCGGCCACACTGCAGTTTACCGGGAGCACGGAGGATCAAATCTTCACGGTCAACACCGCTACGCCCGGATACGTCCTTCCAGCCGTATCGGAGGGCGTGCCTCCGTACGTGTACACATTAACTCCAGATCTATCCGATGGGCTTACCTTCGATGCATCCACTCGTACGATCAGCGGGACGCCGACGGTGGTCATGTCCTCAACCAGCTATACCTATCAAGCGGCAGACAATGGCACTACGCCCACCAGTCTAATGTTCACAATTGAGATCGTGGAGGCGGTGAGTTTTTCGGGCATTCTGGAAGATCAGTTGCTCGCCCGAGGACAGGCCATGGATCCATTGATGTTTCCAGAGGCTTCCGGGGGTGCGGCCCCGATCCGTTATGAACTTATGCCGGATCTTCCAGAAGGGTTGGTCTTTGACATGGATACCACCCGTACTCTGTCTGGCACTCCTGTGATGGTCACGGAACAACCGGAGTCGTTCAAGTTTCGAGCCACCGATGTGAATGGTTCGTCGGACAGTTTGATGTTTACGATTGCGGTATTTTCGCCGGTATCCATTGAGCGGGCATCTCTACCGGAGTTGTTTACGGTGCACAGCAACTATCCGAATCCGTTTTCAATTTCGACCCAACTGGTGTTTGACCTTCCATGGTCTGCGCAGGTGACGGTGGAGGTGATGGATCTAACAGGACGGCGTGTGCTGAGCTTGCCGACTGAGGTGGTGGCAGCCGGATGGGAACGCAGCTTATCGCTGAGCGGCCATGGGCTTTCATCAGGGATGTATATGTATCAATTGATCGCGGCATCTTCCGAAGAGACGTTTGTGCATACCGGCAGTTTCGTACGGCTGCGCTGGTAGGCGGTGGGTATGAACTGCAAAGCGGATTCGACGAATTTTCCATAGCCTCGTTTGGAGAGGGGCTCTGAATGAGCTGTGTCACCTGAGGAGGTTGTTATCTTTCAGTCGATTGGTCATGTGGACAAAGCGATAAGTAAACATGATTGAAGCGGCCAACAACCCAATGACAAGGCCCCACCAGAATCCTTCGGGTCCCATCTCTAGACCAAACCCGAGTCCAAGGCCAGTGGGCATACCAATCAGCCAGTAGGCGATAAACCCCAGTACCATCGGGATCCGTGTATCTTTCAGGCCCCTGAGAGCTCCCAATGCAGTGGCCTGCAGTCCATCAAAGAGTTGAAAAAGAGCAGCAATGCCAAGTAAGCTGATCACTTGCAATACGGTTTCAAGGTTTGTCGGATCATTTGTGTCCAGGTAGATGCCAACGATAAAATTTGGAGCAAGAAAAAACAGGAGTGCTGTGCAGGACATAAAGATGAGGGCTAAAGTCATGCCTGCGTATCCTGAAATTTTTGCGGCATAAAAGTCCTTGGCCCCAACATTTTGGCCTACCCGGACAGAGGTGGCAAGCCCAATGCCCAGAGGCACCATATAGGCGATCGCGGCACATTGAATGGCAATCTGATGGGCAGCAATCGGGATTGCCCCATAGGTGCCGATCAAAAAGGCAGTTGCGCTGAAAAGGGTCACTTCAAGTCCAATGGATCCTCCGATTGGAAGTCCCACACGTAGAAGTTCGCGAAAATAGCTAAAGTCGGGGGTTCGGAGCTTTCGCAGCACTCCATAAGAGCGGTAGGGCTCCTGAAATGCAACATACAGGGCAATGCAGGTGAACATAAACCAGTGAACAATAGAGGTTGCCCATCCAGTCCCAATGAGTCCAAGACGGGGGAGGCCGAAATTGCCAAACATCAATCCGTAGTTTGCTCCGATATTCAGCAGGATGCCCATCACAATGATCATTGTGATGGGAAGCGGGCGGGCAATTGCTTCCACAAAATTACGCAGTGCATTGAACCACATGAAGGGTAGAAACCCCCACATTGCGGCTTGCAGGTACCCTTCGGCATAGGCCATTGTGGTCGCATCCTGCTGCATGAGGCTCCACGGCAGTTTTGCATTCCACATGATCAGTAATACAGGAAGGGATAGGAGCGTGGCCAGCCAGAGTGCCTGTCGTGTCGTGCGTCCAATGGGGTCATGCTTTCCAGCACCGTATGCCTGTGAAACCATCGGCCCCACGGCCAACAGGATCCCAATCCCGATCAGGGCAAACAAAAAATAGGTGGCATTGCCGAGAGCGACTCCGGCGAGTTCCGGCGCTCCCAGGCGCCCAACCATCATCACGTCAACAAATCCGTTGCTGATCTGCCCCAGTTGGGTTGCGACAATCGGGATGGAAAGGAGCGAGACCCGGCGGGACTCATTCCAAATACCATGGCTTTGGTGACTGTTCACTGGATTCATATTTTATTGGCCGTGGATCATGTGTTTGGCAATAGATGTTTATGGGGAGGTTAACTGATTCTCAATCAATGCAGCTATTACTTATCGGACTACTTCTACAGGCAAGTTTCCAGTCGGCTCTTCCCGAGCGCGTTGAAATTTCACCAGGATCTGCTTCCTTGGAAGTGGGTGAGACCACGCGCTTTTCTGCACAGGCATATGATGCGGATAATGAGGTCATCACGGGATTGGAGACTAGGTGGCATATTGCCGAGTCAAGCATTGCGACGATTAATGAGAGCGGAGAGGTTCGGGGTTTGGCGCCCGGCAGTGCGGTTGTCGTTGCGATCATGGGTGGAAAGCCGGGCTATGCAGAGATTACGATTGTGGAGGGCGGCGGTACAGAACTCGTTGCCAGCGTGCCGGTCTCTCCAATCTTCTCGGGGACGAGTATGCCGATTAACGTGAAGTTGAATGGTTCAATTCCAGAGGGCCGTATTCGATTTCTCAGTAGTAATGTTGCGGTTGCGACGGTGGATCGGGATGGTCGTATTCATGCGAAGACGCCAGGTTCATTCACCGTGACGATTCGGGCTGCTGGGGCGACGGCTTCTATGGACATGGAGGTTGCCCCGAATCCAGCGGTCTCCTATCAGATTGCACAGAATCGATATATCGTGAGGCAGGGGGATGTGGTACGTTTTCGTGTTCAAGCAGTTGATGAGAATGGAGAGGAGGTGGACGGGGTTTATCCATCGTGGGAGGCATCGGGTGGGGGAGCATTCATGAAAAATGAGGGAGCGGAGGGGGTCTTTGTCGCGGAGGACGCAAGGAATTATACTATTACTGCACATATTGGAGAAGATATTGAGCGATCCATCATCATCGCGGCAGAGCCTCGCGTACACAAAGAGACATTAGTCCTGGTCGGGCGTGGTCCAATTGCACATCATCATTCAGGGGACACATGGGTGTTTGAGGGGATAGATGGTCGTGATTATGCGTATATCGGCACCTTTATGCATGACTGGATGAAGGTTTTTGATGTCACCAATCCAGAGCACCCTGTTTTGACTGATTCAATCCGAGTCGATGCTCGCCGAATCAATGATGTAAAGATCCACGGGAGTAATCGATTTGCGGTGATTACACGTGAAGGTGCTTCGAATCGTCGCAATGGGATTGTGATTCTAGATTTATCGAATCCGGCACATCCCGAAATTCTTTCAGAATACACGGCAACCGTCACCGGAGGAGTCCACAATGTGTGGATTGAAGAAGACCTTGTATATGCATGTCACAACGGGACGAGTGCGCTCCATATCATTGACATTTCTGATCCTGTTCATCCAAGGGAAGTTGGTCGCTGGGAGTTGGACAGAGAGGAAAAAACCCTGCATGATGTGATCATCCAGCAGGGATATGCCTACCTCTCATACTGGGACGATGGAATTGTGATATTGGATGTAGGTGCGGGATCACACGGAGGCACAAGGACGGCCCCGGTTATGGTCAGTCGGCTTTCCTATCCAGAAGGCAATACCCACGTCGCATGGAGGCACGGCCAATATCTATTTGTTGGTGACGAAATTTTCCCGGATGACTGGGACTCGAGTAAACCAATAGATGCCAGAGGCTACATTCATGTTCTGGATATGTCTGACATGGAGTCTCCGGTAGAGGTTGCCAGGTACGAGGTGCCAGATGCGGGCGCGCATAACATATGGGTTAAGGATGATCGCCTGTACGTTGGGTATTACCAGGGTGGCTTACGGGTAGTTGATATTCGTGGTGAGTTAAGAGGAAATCTTTATCTGCAAGGCCGAGAAATAGCACATGTTATGACTACGGATGAGCAGTCCATGGTGCAGGGATGGCCCATGACCTGGGGAGCCCAGATCTTCAAGGGGCATATTTATACGTCCGATTTGAACAGTGGACTCTGGATCGCTAGGATGGAGACAATCAGACCGTAGCAGGGATTGAAAAACATGGGTCTCACTATATCTATCGAAGACCCAAATTTTGGCGTGGGCTTTGAGGAGTGCATGCTAAAAATTTGGTTCTCTGGGATTTTGACAAGAATGGCATGCAACATGAAACCTGT
Source organism: Rhodothermales bacterium (assembly GCA_965116685.1). Classification (GTDB taxonomy): domain Bacteria; phylum Bacteroidota; class Rhodothermia; order Rhodothermales; family Bin80; genus Bin80. Next base: position 3,222,622 of record OZ220707.1, read on the forward strand.
GTCCGTTTTTTCGTCAGATCTCACTGTGCAGCGGCAGGTTTTTTTTCGCCAAAGGGTTTGAAATCGTGAACCTTGCTGTTTACCTTGCATTGGATGTCGGTAATCCGATAACGTGAAGACCGTTTCAAACACTACCATGCTTAGTGTGCCTGTCCTGTTAAGTCCGCCTCAAATCAATGTTTTGAGGTTCAGAAAACCGTAATACCAGTCCCTCAATGATCCAGACAGTCAAAAAGTAGTCTTGAAGCTCCTTGTTTCTGATAAGGGCGGTGGGCTTTTAGCCCGCGCCAGACATACCCTGATATTCGTTGGTCTTAGGTTGTTGTTTCTGCCCGCTTTAGCCTTTGGCCAAGAGCCAATGCCGAAAATTCAGATCAATTCCGGCTCGCCTTCCTATTTCCTGTTAAATTCAAACGCTCAGTCCCTTGAGAATAGTGAACATGAAGTTGTGGGTTATCAACTCGTATTCTCCAGTGAGCAGCGTCCCTTTAATCCCCTGCATGAGACTGCTAGTATAGGTGAAGGGGAATTGCCCCCAAGAACCTTCTCCTCGCTCCAACCCGTTTCTTCCCAGGATTCCATTATGGGCTTCTCAGAGCCGTCTATAAATGCAGATGGATTTATAGGGGACAGATTGAGAGAATTGTGGCGGGAACCCGCAAATACCCAAAATTCTATCACGGTTTTGGAAGTGCTTCCAAAACTGCCCCAGGTTAGCCTTGCAGCTCAATCTTCGAAAAATGAGACATTCACGATTACCGCTACTGAAATCACAAGTTCACTCCTAGGCCAAACGACGCGGACATTTCCGTCAAGTGATTGGCAAAAAAGGCAGGAATTGATATCGGATACGAATCTAGATGAGGACCATCTCAATAATCTTGAAATGCTAACCCTCGCTGAACTGGAATTGGGACCCGATCATACGCGGGAACTCAAAACTCCATATAAGTGGATGATCACGGATGGACAGTATATCAATGACCATCGCATCTTCAAGGATTTTAGGATCTCGGCGGGGCAAAAGGATACTGATGTAGATGAGCGTGAAACCCAGACGATTGATCGCACACTGCTTTTAGATGAAACTGAAGAACGTAAGAGTCTGCCAGAAAAAACAATAAACATCGAATCAGAAGATAGCGGTGAACGAAGAATTGTGGTTAGGGAATGGGAAAGGAGATTTGACACATTTGCTGACATTTCCACTGCTGACATGGACGAGGGGACATCGAAAAGCTTTGTACTTTCACTAGCTACAACTGATAAGCCTACAGGCAAGATGACCATAACGATTGCTGAGGATGAAAATCTGAAATCAGATAGGAAAAGCTTCACGTTTAACGCAATCCATTATATTGTTTACAAATTCACCCTAACACATGTGGACGATAATAGTATAGAAGATGGTGTTCAGATAGACTTGTTACTAACGGCAGAGGGGGGTGGCTATGATGGTGTGACGAAATTGTTGTGTATAAAGATTAAAAACGACGATGATCCAGAACTTGCCATCACGCCCACAACGGTTCATGTAAAAGAGAATACGGAGTCAACATTTGAGGTGTCGTTATTGAATGCCCCCTTGACCCCTGTGACGGTAAGCATTGAAGACTTCTCAACTTATTATCTTACTTTTGATCGCTCTCCGTCAAGCTTAACATTTACTCCCGACAACTACGGTACCCCCCAGCCCGTGACGGTGAGTGCGAAAGAAAATCGATATAATTGGGCAATCTCCGAAGAAATTGACGTGACGGCCAAGGGGGGCGGGTATGATGATCAGAAAGAGGAAGTACGTATTCTTTTGCAGGAGATAGGCTTGAAAGCCCCTGCAAGAGTAGAGTTGGACGAGGGAGAGGATACGGAATTTGAGGTTTCGTTGACGGCCGTACCAACGGCGGATGTAACGGTTCGACTTATCCGCCCCAGGAATAGTAGCTATATTCCCAATCGAGATGTGAGTTATTCCACACTTGAATTGATATTTACCCCTGACAACTACCTTGATCCTCAGCCCGTGCAGGTGTGGGCGGTTGATGACCCCGATTTTGCGGATGATTTCGACCTTATCGGACTGGAAGCATCAGGAGGTGATTATGGTGGTGTGAGTCAGCCTATAACGGTGAAGGTGAATGATACTGATGTGGTAGCAGAAGTAATGGTTGATCCCACGACTGTTCCGATAAAAGAGGGAGGCCAAGGAACGTTTTCGGTGTGGCTGTCAAAGGAACCCACATCAACCGTTACCGTGGACATTCCAGAGTTCAACAATAACGATCTAACCAGAGATGAATCAACACTAACGTTTACCGCCTCAGACTATGCTAAGCACCAGACTGTGACGGTGGATGTTACCCATGATAAGGATGCGGACGATGATCGCGAAACGATTACCCTTGAGGCTAGCGGTGGTGAGTATGACGATCTGACGGAAAATGTAACAATCAAGGTGGACGATGATGAGGTGGCGGGGGCAGCGATAGTCGTGAATCCCGAAACGGTCAATGTGGATGAAAACAAATCGGAAAAATTTCAAGTATCGCTAGCAGTGCTCCCTGAAGGAGATGTCACGGTGATGATTCCTGAGTTCAAGAACTCTGATCTGACACGCACGCCGGATCAACTGACATTTACTGAACAGAACCACAAGGATCCCCAATTCGTGACGGTGACTGCCGGGGATGACCAGTTTGCAGATCCAACGGAGATCGAATTCATCACCTTAGAAGCCAAGGATGGTGGTTATGATGGTGTGACGGAAACCGTTGAAGTCAGACTGAGAGATGATGATGTTCTAGGAGCAGGCCTGGAGGTCAATCCCGAGGAGATTACGGTAGACGAAGGAGGGCAATCCAAGTCATTTACTGTACGGTTAATGGCAAAACCTGCAGCGGATGTCACCGTGAGCATTGAGACAGTCACTGGATCGCGTCTGAGCAAGCCTGCGAATTCGACACTGACGTTTACTCCTGCAGGGACAAAGGCTTGGAATATCACGCAGACTATACAGGTGCAGGCAAAGGACGACAGCTTTGTAAACAAGCTTGATACGGAGTTCCTAAAGTTGGAGGCATTGGGTGGAGGGTACAATAATGTATCCAAAAGTATCCCGGTTACGATCAACGATAACGAGCTGACATCATTAATTGTTGATCCTGTCTCGGTGACGCTCACCAGGGGAGCCCCAAAAGATGTGAAAGTCAAATTGTCGCTGTCGTCACTTCCTTTCGGGGATGTAAAGGTGAAGATCAGCGGACACGATGGTACGTACCTAGCTTTGGATAAGGCCGAACTGACAATTCCTAAACTCAGTTGGAAAGGGACGGAGCATGTTTTGGGATTTGAGGCCAGAGATGATAACAATCTTTCGGACGATACGGTGACACTCACACTGACCACATCCGGTGGGGGTTACGACAAGGAGACGGCAGAAATTGAGGTCAAGATCAAGGATAGGGTTATCCCAGAGGCGAGATTTGCCTCGTCTCTTTCCAACCCAAAGGAGGACGCGGACATACACAATGTAAAAATATCGGTCAGTCCTGCTCCTTCGGCTGCCCTCACCTTGGACTATACGCTCGGGGGCAAGGCAACCGAAGGCACAGATTATAGCATCACTAATTCGGGGACGGTTTCCGTATCTGCTGGTGCAACCTCGGCAAATATTCCGGTCAAGATTATCGATGACGAGGTGGTCGAGTCTACCGAGACAGTAGTCTTAACGTTGACTGGTGGGGGTACGGGATACAATGTAGGTAGTCCGAGCACCCATACGTTGACGATTCAAGACAATGACCCGCCCGCTTCGGTGACCGTGACCTTATTGGCCTCTCCGACTTCGATAGGAGAAGGCGAGTCCGTCAAGGTGACCGCAACATTGTCGCCCCCCTTGTCGGATGAGGTGACGATAGACTTGCAGTATGAGCCTGGAGACCCGCCAACGGAACCGGGTGATTACGATCCTCTGGGTCAGATCACGATTCCCGGGGGATCGCCAAATGGATCAGGGACGATTTACATCCAGGATGATGATATTTCGGAGGGGGAGGAGCGGTTTACGGTCGCCATCAACGGGAGTCGGTTACGCTCTGGGATAGAGCTTGGCAGCCCTTCCTCGGTGGAGATTACGATTCTGGATGATGACCCGCCCCCACCGGTGGAAGTATCGCTGTCCGCGGCCCCCAATCCAGTGGATGAGGGCGAGTCGATCACGGTGACAGCAACGCTGACGGGGGTGCTTGAGGAGGATGTAGCGGTCCCATTGGTCTATAATTATGATGAGACGAATCAACCACCGGAGAATGGCGATTACATACCGCTTTCGAACATCACAATTTTCCGTGGTGAGACAGAAGGATCAGGGGAGATTCAAACCATCAGGGATACGGATGCGGAGGACGAGATCTTTATTGTAGCACTGGGAGATCTGCCGCCGGATTTGTTACAGCTAGGTAAGGAAACGTCCCAAACGGTGACGATCCGTGATATTACTTCGTCGGAGGTAATCGTGAACCTGTCCGCGGACCCCGATTTCGTGGAAGAGGGCAAATCGGTGACCGTGACCGCAACCCTGTCCGAGGCACAGGACACCGATGTAACGATACCATTGACGGTGGCGGATGGCACGGCGGGTACCCAGGATTACCAGGCATCGCCTCCGGTTCAGATTGAGATCAACGCTGGCGAGACACGCGGGAACTATTCCATTTCCACGGTTGCGGATAAGATTGCAGAAGACGACGAGACCTTCACCGTGGGGCTCGGCCTCCTACCCTCTGGGCTGGCCAAGGGGGAGCAATCATTGGTCAAGGTGACCATCATCGACGACGATGAGGCAGGGATTAATACGCCTCCATCGGTATCGGTCGTGGAGGGGGGCACCCAAACGTTTCAGATTACATTAACCTCGAAGCCATTGAGTGAAGTGACGGTGATGATGACTTTGCCGACAGGATCACTGCTGACCTATAGTCCTCCGCATCTGACGTTTAGTCCGGCGGACTGGGATATGGCGAAGTCGGTGACGTTGACGGCGGGGGAAGATGACACGGATTTCAGTCCGAATTTTGAGACGTTGACCGTAACGGCAAATGGGGGTGGCTACGTCGGGGAGAGCGAAAAAATTTCGGTAACGATCACGGACAACGATGCACCGGGGATTGATGTCCGGGATCGGGTAACCGTTCCCGAGGGAGGTTCGGAGGAGTTGAAGATTGCGCTTGCCCGATCGCCTTCCGGACCGGTGGTGGTAACGATTACAAGGAATACGAACCCGGACCTAATGCTGGATCGGTTCTCGCTCACGTTTACAACCGCGGATTGGCAGACTCCCAAGACGGTGACATTAACGGCGACGGAGGATGATGATTTTGAGACTGATTCAGGGATCCTGTTGTTGACTGCGTCGGGCGGAGGCTACGACGAACTGATACCAATAACGATCACGGTGACGATTGCGGAAAATGATGCAGCGGGTCTCGTGGTTGAGGAGGCCGTGACCATGGAAGAAGGAGGCACGCATCCACTTGAGGTCCGTTTTCTGGCCCAACCCTCGGGCCCGGTGACGGTAACCTTCAGCGGCCACGCGGGAACGGATCTGAGCCTGAGGGACACTCCTCTTACGTTTACGACCTCCAACTGGAATCAGGCCCAAACGGTGACCTTAACGGCGGCGGAGGATGAGGATTATGAGACGGATACGATAGAGCTAAATCTCGCAGCATCTGGCGGCGGCTACAACGGAGAGGATGCACCGGTCACGGTGACGATTACCGACAATGACGAGCGTCCGGGGCCGCTGACGATCACGATCTACGACAAGCGGGAATTGGAAGATGCAGGCGCCATTCAACTGCCCATCGAACTCAGCCGTCCCACGGATGCAGTGGTGACCGTGCAGTATGCCAGCACGGATGGCACGGCAGAGTCGGGTCTGGACTACACGGCATCGCGTGGGATTGTGATTTTTGATCCGGGTGCCACCCGTGGGGTGATTGAGATTGAGATCACCGATGATGAGATCCCGGAGTCAACGGAGACGTTTGCGGTGACCTTATTGAAACCGCAGAACGCAATCATTGCGCGTGGAACGGGGACGGGCACGATTCTGGACAATGATGGGGGGACGGCAATTCTTCGGGTGGAGGATGCACTGGTACAGGAAGAAGAGGGAATGGTCCGTTTCCAAGTCTCACTGTCCCATCCGCAGCGTCAAATGATCTCGGCTGCATACCGGACGCAGGATGGAACGGCGAAGGCGGGGGAAGACTATGAAGCTTCTTCGGGGGTCGTGACGCTGGCACCGGGGACGGTGGATGCCATGATCGCGGTCCCGCTCCTGAAGGACGGGCTGGACTGGCAGGAGGAGACCTTCACGGTGCATCTGGAGTCCTCGGAGAATGCAGAGATTGCGAAGGCAGTGGGGGTGGCAACGATCCAGGCGGCAACCACGGTAAGTCAGGAAGCCTTGGAGGCGTATACGGCACGGTTTGTTCGGACGTCGGCGACCCAGGTGGTGGAGGCACTGGGGGATCGGTTCCGCGGAGCGGATGGTACAGCATGCGGGGCGGCAACGCGCGCAGAGATGTCCCGGCTCTGGTATTCGGCTTCTTCCTGGGATCCGTCCCTGGGAGAGTTGTTGGGCGGCTGCCGCATGTCGGCGACCTCGTACAGCGGGTCGTTCAGTGTATGGGGCCGGGGAGCATTCCGTCAATTCAATGGTCGGGAGGATGACGGGTTAACGCTGGATGGCGAGGTGACCACCGGGATGCTGGGGGCAGACTACCGGTGGAAGGGAGGCTGGCTGGCAGGGGTGCTACTGTCCCACAGTCAGGGCGAGGGATCGTTTGCGGCGGCGCAGGAGTTGGGAGAGATCACTGCAGGATTGACGGGCGTGTATCCGTATGTGTCGGTGGCGCGTGCAGGATGGGAGGTATGGTTGAGCGCCGGGGCCGGACGCGGACAGGCCGATGTGCTGGAGCTGGACGGCGATCTGACATCAAGGTTTGGTGCGATGGGGGTTCGGGGAACACTGGTATCAAACAGCACCATTGGGCTGAACTATCATGGAGATGTGCTGGTGACGGATGCAGAGATTGAGGCGCATGCGGTGACGGCGGAGGTGTACCGGGTTCGGGCAGGGGTGGAAGCAAATGCGCGGATCAACAATGTGCTTCGTCCCTATGTGGAGGCGAATGTGCGCAGTGATGGCGGGAGTGCGGAGACGGGCGTGGGCTTGGAGTTTGGCGGAGGGATGCGGATAGCGTACCCGGCGTGGCGCTTGAAGGCAGATGTGCACGCACAGGGACTGGTGATGCATACGGCGGAGGGGTTCAGCGAGTGGGGGATCTCGGGATTCGTGCAGGTGGGAAACCGGTCGGAAGGATTAATGATGCGGGTACGGCCTTCATGGGGTCTGGGACAGGGAATGTCGCTGTATGGTCAGCAGACGATCCGGGATGCGGCGCCGATGGGGACAGGGGTCCACCGGACTGAGTTGGAACTGGGATACGGGGTTCCGTGGAAAGAGGGCACCGCCCGGTCAATCATGGGAGTGACTCAGCTGTCACAGGGCAGGATGTACCGGTTGGGCGGTGAACTTCATCCGTGGGAAAATCTAACATTCTCCATCTTTGGATTGGCGCATGGTCGCACAGCTTCGCTGGGAGATATCGGCGTGAATGTGCGGGGATCGCTCCGGTATTAAAGCCTGTGAATAGCGGCGTGTAGGTCGGAGGATGGCTACAGTGGTTGGGGTGAATGATTTCGAAATTCCATCATTGTAATAGGGGGTTTTCTGGCGAAAAATTCCCGGTTCGTGTATTTTGCTCCAGATGGATCGTTTCTATTCCATAAAATCAAGAATTCTACAATGATCCCGCGGAGCGGGGGATCTTCCAAGTCATGAAGTACACATGGTTGCTTTGCTCTTGAAGACTTATTCCAGTATCCCCTTTGTGAACAGAAGCTTAAAATTGATCCCTAATTTTGGTACACAATGCCTATTTGGGCGTTGAAGAACCTCATTCGCCAAGAAATATCTGGTTTCCATTACATCTGAATCAGGTCATGTAATCACATCAACAAACAAAAACCAATGCAATCCTTAGAAATCCCTGTTTCCGTTGCTTCTCGTCTTGACTTCGACGGTTACCTCCGTCACAGGGGTTCTGGAGTGGGATTTCCGGGAAAACTGAACACTACCAATCCCCCTTTTCAGGGCGGAATGATGAAGATCGAGACCGAATGGGACGCTTGATTTAGGAGGTCGTCCCCTCTTTGAACAGTACGGTCTGGCGCTGTATCGTCAGACCGACTGTCTGGTATAGGCGCCCGCTCGTTTCGGTAACCTTCGATGGAAGAAGGTATTCTGCCCGATTGCCTCGATCACAAATCATGGAGGTTTCCACCGCACCAAGTTCTGCTAAAATCTGCCCTTCACTCAGGCGATGTTTTGAACCAAACCTCGCATTATATCGGTGTCGGAAGATCCGTAACAGGGCAAATGCAACAAAACAGATTGCAATATGGGCACGCACCCGACGCTCGACCCAGTGAAAGATGGGCCGGATCGCCATGGTGTGTTTCATCACACGAAAACCTTCTTCAATTCGCCATAACTCTCCATAATGTTGATAGACTTGTTCTGGAGTCAGATCCTCCAGACTCGTCCAGACCCCATGCAGCCCATCAAACTTCTCATCCCGAACAATCGCTGCTTGATCTAAGCTCACTCCATCCTGCTTCACCTTCAGAAATCGACCACTTCTGCCGGTGCCCTTGACCCCCTGTTTCAAACGATTCTTCACCTTCTCAATTGCCTTCTCCCGTGAATGTACATCCCGAGCTGCCTTCTTTGGACAATAGCGCAAAATCAAGCGTCGACCACCAAGTTTGTGTTCGGTAACCTTACGACCCGTCGTTAAAACCTTCCAAGACTGTGCCCCGAGAATCGTCTTGGTGTGGAGTTGATTTAATGACCGTAAACGTGCAGCCACGATATAGTCACAGCCCAGACTTTGCAACAACGCTAAATTCTCCTTGCTCAACATCCCTGAATCGGCAACGACAATCATCCGATCCAAATCAAAACATTCTTTGAGGCGCGTCATCGCCGGTTCAAGCGTCTTTACATCGGTGGTATTGCCGGGAAAGAGTTCGTACGTGACCGGAAGCCCTTCTTGGGTTTGGATCAATGCCAAGACCAACTGAACCTTTTTGGGCTTCCCATCCTTGCTAAACCCTTTCTTGCGTAGCTCATCCGGCAACTCACTGGCAAAGCTCAATGTCGTCACATCAAAAAACAGCACCTTCAGTTTCCCGCCAAGCATGCCGAGCGTCTCGTTGGAGACCAGCTGCTTCATCTGTTCAATTCGGTCGTCCGTGACGGCATCCATCATCCGATAGAACTTCTCCACCGGAACGTCCACCCCCGCATCCTTGGACATCTGCCGTGCATGGGCCAGTTTACTATCCCCAGGTGCAGCCAGACGAAGTAAAACCGCTTGCTTGAACAGACGACGAGACATCTTCTGACGGCGATCAAAGACCTCTGTAAACCGCATCTGGTGATACAGGGCCCCCATGACCTCGTGAAAGCCCAGACAGATGCGCCGTATTTCCTCCAGCTTCCGTGCATCTTTGATCACCAGTGCCTTCGACTCCCGTTTTTTTCTGCGGGCAGCCACCACCTCGTCTACATAAGACTCTGCAGGAAATAAGGAGGGTTGCAGGTCTTCTTGGATCCGAGCTAATTCCAGATAGGCAATTTTAACCAGACCGTCCACTGCATCCGGGTGAACGCTTCCCATGTGTCGGACGATACGAACCCGCGGCTTTCTTTCCTTATTACGGTAGCTCTCAACAATCTGGACAGAGATGTTTTTCGTGGTTTTTCGTTTGAGTTCTCGGACCCACATGACCCAGTTGGTTGGTGAATTACAAAGATACGAAAAATACAATTAAAAAGCAAGACTGAACACTACACAGGAAGGCCAAAAAAAAACCTCCCAGAAAGCACGGAAACAGTGGTTTTGTACCTGGAAAAATCGAAACCGTCAAAGTCAGGTTTTGCTCCAGATGGATCGTTTCTATTCCATAAAATCAAGAATTCTACAATGATCCCGCGGAGCGGGGGATCTTCCAAGTCATGAAGTACACATGGTTGCTTTGCTCTTGAAGACTTATTCCAGTATCCCCTTTGTGAACAGAAGCTTAAAATTGATCCCTAATTTTGGTACACAATGCCTATTTGGGCGTTGAAGAACCTCATTCGCCAAGAAATATCTGGTTTCCATTACATCTGAATCAGGTCATGTAATCACATCAACAAACAAAAACCAATGCAATCCTTAGAAATCCCTGTTTCCGTTGCTTCTCGTCGCCAGTTTCTGAAAACATCCGGTGCGTTTGCACTTGGATTTGCTGGACTTCAGTCATTGGTAGGATGTCAAAGTTTCCCTGTGCAAGCGAGGGATAGGTTCGGTCCCCTAGTGCCGGATCCAGACGGAATTATAGATCTACCTGGAAAATTCAGCTATAAGATCGTTTCCCGCAAGGGAGATCAAATGAGTGATGGATTTTACGTGCCGGGAGCTCCTGATGGGATGGCCACATTTGCAGGACCTTCTGGTGAAACGATTGTGATTCGGAATCATGAAGTGAATCCAGACGCAGATCCAGCAATGGGGGCGTTTGGGGCGGACAATGCGCTTGTAGATCGGATTGATCAAACTCTTTTCTATGATGCAGGTGTGGATGGAAATCCGGCGCTCGGAGGGACGACAACCTTCATCTACGATACGTCAAAACAGATGATCGTATCCCAATATCTGAGCCTTGCCGGGACACTTCGCAATTGTGCGGGAGGACCTACACCATGGAATACCTGGATTACATGTGAGGAGATCACTACCTTGGCAGGAGATGGATTTGCCAAAGATCATGGCTATGTTTTTCAGGTCCCCGCAAGTATGACACCGCAGATTGCACGCCCAATTCCGATTCGGGCAATGGGGCGGTTTAATCATGAGGCCGTGGCAGTTGACCCGGCGACCAACATCATCTATCAGACAGAGGATGCACATGATAGCCTGGTCTATCGTTTCATTCCGCAGGATCCGGCAAACTTGGAAGCTGGAGGCCGGTTGCAGGCACTTCAAGTCACAAGCAGACCCAGTCTTGACACGCGTAACTGGGAGAAACAGACCGTAACGGTTGGGTCACAGATGGAGGTCACTTGGATAGATCTGGACGATATTGAAGCTCCGTTGGATGATCTACGTCTTCGAGGATTTGATCAGGGCGCCGCCAGATTTGCACGTGGTGAAGGGATGTGGTACGGAAATAATGCCGTCTACTTTGCCTGCACCAATGGGGGAAGTGCCAAGTGTGGACAGATCTGGCGACTCATTCCTTCCGAGAATCGGCTTGAGTTATTTATTGAACCCAATGATCCTGGTTTGATTGAGAATGCAGACAATCTGACGGTCACCCCCTGGGGAGATCTGATCGTATGTGAGGATGGATCCAATGAGCAATTCCTTGTTGGAGTCACACCCAAGGGAGAGCTTTACAAATTCGCTCGCAATGCGGTGAGTGAATCCGAATTGGCTGGCGCAACCTTCTCCCCGGATGGGACCACCCTGTTTGTCAATATTCAATGGGACGGTCTGACATTGGCGATTACCGGCCCATGGACCTGATCAGCTAATACAGCGCCAGGTAGTTATCAAGTGACTCAAAGAACTCTTGATAATATCTTCGTGCAGCACGTGGAGACAGGGTTCGTGGAGTATAGTCAGGGGAGCCCGGGCCCGTGTTTACATCCTGAAGCTCAAAATTGATCAGGGCTCGCGTCCCATTGGGTGCTTCGGAAATCAGCGCCGACACCTTCATACGCGTGTCTCCAACAATGAATGACATAAACCGATTTTGTGGTGACCGATAATCGGTGTTAATGATCCCTTCATCCTTTTCCGCATCTATGACGGCAAATCCCTGCTCAGCAAGCATTTGTACGGTCGCATCAAAAACAATGTCATAATCCAGATCATAGGTGCGGGAGCGATCCTCTACCGGAAGACTCTGGGTGGTGGCGCAGCCCACGAGAAGCAAGGGCACGAAAAGAAGAAGATGTTTCATGGTATTGTTGATTTTGGTGTTAACTCTAAGTCGCTAACAACGGCTTAATGGTCACACGATTGAGTCACTCGGTGTCAATCGTCAGGGTGATCTCGGGGTGCGTGCCAGGTGCAGTGATTGCGTTCAGAACCTCAAAAGTAATCAGGTAAGGCATATCCTGCCCGGAAGTCTTCAGTACGAATTCTGTCAATGCATGAGGGACAACCTCGACAAGGTTCGCATCTTCATGGAATGTGAAGTCAGAGGTGTTCCGTAGCAGATACCGGGCATCGGAGTGGTTTTTCAGTGCGACATTCAAGACGGAGGTTCCAGGCCTGAATTCAGTATCCGCAACGGAGATGGATGCCTGAATGAGTGGTAGGATTTCAGACTCGCGACCAATCAGTGTATTGCGGTGCCAGGCGACGGTGCGGCGCTCCTGGAGTCCTTCATGAATGCTTTCGGCCGTCCGCTCTTCTGCAAACACCAGCGTCACCGGACGATGCCCCCCTTGGGCAACCTCAAAGTCCCAGTCAATCAATCCGTGAACATCGCTGGTACCAATAATGGTCAGATCATGATCAAGGGCAATCTGGAGAGCTTCATCCGAGTACGTAAACTGATTTGCAACCTCAATGCCATGCAGCAAACCCTCGTCAATAAGAGTTCTGTGTAAATCTTCCAGTTCTGCGATCCCATCATCCCGCTGGGAGGTCCAGGCGGGATGATTCCAAAACGTGAATGCGCCTTGTTCCCGAGCCTGTTCAAAAACCTCCATGATCTCAATTGCAGCTTCGCCCTGACTGGCAACCAATGCGTTCGCATCCGTAATGAATATAGCGTTGACATGTCCAGGAGGCATGGCACGGGTAATTTCTGCACCAGGAATGATGATCAGTGGATGGTCTCGATTTGCAGCCTTTGCAACTTCGAAGGCACGATTACGATCGGGAAGAGGAATATCAGCTCTGTGTGGGAGGTATTCTAGATGTTCTGTCACTGCAATCGCATCCAGTTCATCGCGATGTGCTTCTTCAACTCGGATGTTTGGCCAGACACTTCCATCGGAGAAAACAGTATGCATGTGCAGGTCACAAGCCAGCGTGTAAAATCCAGGAATATCAGGGAACTCAATGGCACGGTGCTCCTGCGCTTGCGCACGATTGGAGATCAGGAACAGAGCAAAAATGATCAGAGAATAACGCATAGATTTGAGATTTGGAAGCAGATTAGGGACAAAAGGGTTCAAGCAAGATATGCGCCCTCTCTGAAAGATACCAATCAAACGCACATTCCTCATGATTTCCTCTACGATGCCCCGCCATACGAAGATTATTTCGACTTTAGGGCCTGCCTCAAATAATCGTGATATGATTGCCGCCTTGATTGAAGCAGGCACGGATGTGGTTCGTCTGAACTTTTCACATGGTGAGCATGAAGATCATCGAAAGGTTGTTGCACTCGTTCGTGAGCAAGCGCAAGAACAGGGGCAACAAGTTGCAATACTACAGGACCTTCAGGGACCGCGTATTCGGGTAGGGGCTGTCCAAGGTGATTCTGTAATGCTACCCGATGGAGCGGAACTGACGCTGTCTGCATTTAATTCGATAGAAGATGTGTCGTCAGAGAAGCACATCTATGTGAGCTATGATGCACTCGCATATGATCTGGCTCCTGGAGGACAGATCCTGATTGATGATGGTCGATTGGTACTCACGGTCACATCAATTTCAGACGAAGATGTCCATGCACAGGTGGAGGTGGGGGGCATTTTGAAATCACGAAAGGGCGTGAACCTCCCCCATGTACGTACGAGCGGGCCCGCATTGACCGAAAAAGATCTTGCAGACCTTCAAGTGGGGATTGATCTGGATGTTGACTGGATTGCACTGTCCTTTGTACGCAATGAGACAGATGTTGTCCATCTGCGCAAACATCTGAAAGCCGCAGGCCATCGGGCAGGCATCATCGCGAAAATTGAGAAGCCCGAAGCATTTGAATCCATTGACGAGATCCTGGCGGTCAGTGATGGCATCATGGTTGCACGTGGTGACCTAGGAATCGAAATGCCGATGTCGTCCATCCCCCATGCACAAAAAAAGATCATACATAAGTGTCTTTTGGCGGGTAAGCCGGTCATCACTGCAACGCAAATGCTGGAAAGCATGATCGAAAATCATGCCCCCACACGGGCAGAAGCGAGTGATGTCGCGAATGCGGTCCTCGACGGTACAGATGCAGTGATGCTGAGCGGGGAAACGGCTGTCGGTGATCATCCAGCGCATGTGGTCAAGGCAATGGCTCGGATCATTCGATCGGCAGAAGAGCATTGGTATGCATTGCCGGAGAGAAGCCGTGGACTCCCGGAAGGGTTAAGCTCAATCGAAGATTTCCAGGATGTCACGGATGCGGTGAGCTTAACTGCCTGTGAACTGGCTGCGCATGTAGGGGCACGAGCGCTGGTTTGTTTGACTGCATCCGGGACGACTGCTCGTGCACTCGCTCGACATCGTCCCCAAATGCCCGTCTATGCATTTACGGATTCTCCGCATGTCATTGGGCAGGTTGGAGTACTGTGGGGTACAAAAGCTTTTCAGATTCCCTTCCAAAGCGATACGGATGCAGGAGTCAGGCTGGTTCAGCAAACGTTAGTCAGTGGGGGGTATATCAGGAGTGGTGATACCATTGTGATTTGTGCTGGTATGCCACTTCCCCGGAAAGGTCGCACGAACCTAGTTCATGTGAGCTATGTAGATTGAACATGATGCGCAATATCCCTGCAGTCCTTCTCTGTACGCTGCTATTTCTTGCCGGATGCAGTAGCACATCATTCCTTGGATCCAGATTCAACGATTTCTCTGCGTACTACAACAAGTACTACAATGCGCAGCGTTCGCTCTCCGAAGGGATCCGGGCTTTTGAAGACAGGATGAAGCTTCAACCGATTGATCAGGATATATTCCTGCCCCTTTTTGGGCGGAGTGATCAGGCATCCATGCAGCGGAAGCCATTTGAGGATGCGGTAACCAAGAGTGCAGATATCCTCCGCAAGCATCCCAAATCAAAGTGGGTTGACGATGCAATCATGACTATTGGGAAGGCATGGTTTTTTACCAACAACTTTGTTGGAGCAGAAGAAAAGTTCAACGATATTCTGGAGTTGGACTCTCCTCTTAGGGATGAGGCGAATTTTTGGTTGGCTCGTACCCTAATCGCCAGTGGTGTTTACGAGGAAGCATTTACTCATTTACAGGCGATTCTGAGTGCGGAAGACCTGTCAAGTCGCTGGGCACCTCACTACCAGTTGGCACTAGCTGAATTGCATGTACAGAATGAGAACTGGGAAGAAGCCGCTATGGAACTGGAGACAGGGTTGTCTACCATGCGCGACAAGGATCTGGCCGCCAGAGCTCAATTCCTAGAGGGGCAGGTGCTGGAACAACTGGGACGATATGCGGATGCGGTCGCTGCATTTGAGCGGGTACAGCGCCATAAGCCGTTTTATGAGCTTTCATATGCAGCACAGTTCAGCGCCGTACGGGTCCTTTCCGATCATGTTGATCCAGATGAGGCAATGAGGAAGCTGCGGCGCATGGAACGCGATGACAAGAATTATGAACATCGGGCGAAACTGGCATACCTGCGAGGGCGTGTCCTGACTGCACAAGGCCGATACAGTGAGGCACTTGAGGAGTATGATGAATTACTCTATGATCCTACCGCTGGTGGGAGTCAGGTACGGGGACAGGTGCATTATGCACTCGGTACATTTTACAGGGATGTATTTTTGGATTATCCCTATGCAGCGGCGCACTTTGATACAGCCGCCAGCGCCATCCAAACCCCTGGTGGCGGGCAGCAATCAGGTCGGGCAATCACGATCCCTCCCAAACCCTCACCGGGCGCGATCACTGACAGTGATGATCAGGCCCGGATATTTGGGAGCTTTTCCGAAGTACTCGACAGAATCGTACTGATGGACTCGCTGCTGTATCTCGGGACACTGGATGACAGCAGCTTTGCAGCGGTTGTCGTGGAGTTACGCAAGCGCCGGGCAGAAGAAATCGAAGAGATTCAACGTGAAATGCGCCAGCGTCAGTCGGAATCCGCCTTCCGAGGGGGTGGAGCCATCATGGAAGATGACTACGGGTTCGGGGGCGAAGTATTGGTTGCCGGATCAGAGGGGGAGGCAGGGTTCCTCTATCATAGGGATGAAGTACGGATGTTACAGGCCCGCCAAGATTTTCTATCGATCTGGGGCGAGCGGCCGCTGGCACCAAACTGGCGTCGTATTGCGGCGATTGAGGCGGCACAGGCGGAAGATAGAACGGAGGATTCAGACGAGGATTCCAGAGAACAATACGGCATAGGAAGGGTCATGCCGACAGTGGATGTGTCGGCGGTGCCGAGGACCCAGGAAAAATTCGATGCAATGCTGACGGATCGGGCCAATGCGAGGTATGAATTGGCGAATGTGCTCTTTCTGTCCATGAATCGCCCTGATTCGGCATCTGTGTGGTACCGAATGGTGATTGAAGAGGACGAGAGTGAGTTGGTTGTGCAGCGGGCTTATTATGCATTGGCGGAAGTCCAAAGGACACTGGGAGATACCTTGGCAGCAAACCGCCTCTACGAAATCATTATTTCGGACTACCCGGAATCGGATCTCACCGATCAGGCCTATACCCGTTTAGGCCTCCCGATTCCTGATCGTGTGTCTGCGGACTCTTTAACGATAGCGGAAAGGGCATACAAGAATTCCCATGCACAATGGCAACAAGGAGTGAGTGAAGAGGTCATCAACGATCTATTTGAACTTGGACTGGAATGGACCACGACTCCCGTAGCTCCAAGGGCACTGTATGCAGCAGGTAGAGCCTACCTTGAGTGGGCCGCCATAGACAGTGTAGATGTGTTGGGCAAGATGCCGGTTTCTGTGAGTACGACACGACTGGAAACGGCCGGGTTCTACCCGCGCATGGACTCGACGGCAACGGCAGAGGATAGTCTATTGACCCTACCAATGTTGCTCAGATATATTCAATCCAATTATGCGAATTCTCTTCAGGCGGATCGTGCTCGTCTGACGCTGGCTGCACTTCAAGAGGACCAGAGGAAGCGCCAGGCGATTGCGGATTCCCTGGCGGCCCGTGAATTGGCGGTTGCCGATTCGCTACAGCGTGTTGCCGACTCACTGGCGCTACAGCAATTGATCCCGACTGATTCACTCAGACTAACGTTGGATAGTGATTCACTCGCACAGATAGACTCTTTGAACAACATGGCGGACGAAGTCGAGGCTGATTCAGTGCACGTACTGGAGATTGTCTCGGACTCTGTAGCAGTCGTGCATGAGATGGTTGATGCCCCCGATTTGCAGCAATCGGAGATTATATCAAGTGATGAAGCGGAGGCAGCGGCCAAACAGGACACAGAAGCAGAGCAGGAAGCTGTCCAAGAACCATTGATGGAGGAGGAATCTTCAAGCCTGGAGGACAGTGATAATCCAGGCTTAGGGAATATTGATTGGTCCTTGGGGGGATATACGATTCATCTGATCTCCTACGAAGATCATGAAATGGCCAAGGCATTCGTTATAAATTTTGGCCGCTCGCTCCAAGATGTTCAGCAGACACTCGATATTTATGCGGCAGAAGTGCAAGGTGGAATCGAATTCAGAGTTGGACTCGGACTGTTCAATACGGTTCGGGAAGCGGAGTCCGTGATGCAACAGCTGAGTGGGCGGATTCCGGGTGATGCACGGATCTCCCGGATACAGGGCACACAACAATAGAGGTTTCTGCAGCCATTAGAGAAACAGTTACAGACCGGCGTGCGTATACATCCGTTGCTACGATTCTATTCTCTAAAGCATTCCCCCACAGTCCTCCATGAGGCCGGAAAATCGAGACCAAAATCCAGAGAGTGACAGGCCTGAGCGAGTGAGCCGTTCGCCTAAGCGCCGGGGACGCTACATGTGGATTTATGTGGCCTTATTCGGATTCCTTCTGGTCAATATCCTGTTCTCATTCGGACGCCAAGGCCCAGATGCGATCCCCTACAGTACATTTCTGGAGTATGTAGAGCAGGGGTATGTGGAGGAAGTCATAATCCAGAATGATCGTCAGGTCACGGGGCTCCTGCGTGAATCAGGTGTACAGGCACTTGGACGTGAGGTTGAGACAGATCGGGGATTCCTCGGCAACTCGGAAGATCCGGCCTCATTTGTTACGACAAAGACGGAAAATCATGACTTGATTGCATTTCTTGAGGAGCAAAGAGCCAATCAGGAAGAAGGCCAGATGCTTAGCTATGAAGTCAGGTACCAAGAGAACTGGTTTGGCGGAGCCCTTGCATGGCTCTTGCCTTTGGCAATCATTCTCGCTCTCTGGATCTTCATTCTACGACGTGCCGGGCCAGGTTCTCAAGTGCTCAATATTGGTAAGAATAGAGCCGTACTTTTCGAATCCTTGGGACAGCCAACGGTTACGTTCAAAGATGTGGCAGGCCTAGTAGAGGCCAAGGAGGAAGTGGCAGAGGTGGTCGAGTTCCTAAAGACCCCCAAAAAATTCACGAAGCTCGGGGGTGTACTTCCGAAAGGGGTGCTTCTGGTGGGACCTCCCGGGACCGGGAAGACGCTGATGGGTAAGGCAGTGGCTGGAGAAGCACGCGTGCCGTTCTTCTCCATCAGTGGCAGTGATTTTGTTGAGATGTTTGTGGGGGTTGGAGCTGCTCGTGTGCGTGATCTCTTTAAGAAAGCAAAAGAGAAAGCCCCTTGCATCGTGTTTATTGATGAGATTGATGCGATTGGGCGCAGTCGGGGGCGCAATATGATGATGGGAGGCAATGATGAGCGGGAGAATACGCTCAATCAACTCCTGGTCGAAATGGATGGATTTAACACCGATAAAGGTGTAATCATCATGGCGGCAACCAACCGACCGGATGTCTTGGATGCGGCACTGCTTCGCCCAGGACGCTTTGATCGACAAATTCTGATTGATCGGCCGGATCGACTCGAACGGGCGATGATTTTCCGTGTCCATACCCGGGACCTTGTGTTGGCCAAAGATGTGGAGCCCGAAACTCTAGCTTCGCAGACGCCGGGATTTGCCGGTGCGGAAATCGCCAATGTCTGTAATGAAGCAGCACTGCTGGCTGCACGCTTTGATAAAGAAGCCATATATATGACGGACTTCGAGCAGGCGATTGATCGTGTCATCGGGGGATTAGAGAAGAAAAACAAGTTGATTAAGCCGGAGGAAAAGAAGATTGTTGCCTACCACGAAGCGGGGCATGCTATCGCAGGTTGGTATTTACCCAATACGGATCCGGTGATTAAGGTCTCCATCGTTCCCAGGGGACTTGCCGCGTTAGGGTATGCTCAATCCCTGCCAGATGAACGGTACATCACGACGCGTGAGGCCTTCATGGATCAGATGACCATGATGATGGGGGGGCGGGTTGCAGAAGAGATCAAATTCGGACAGCTCTCTACTGGAGCGCAGAATGATCTTGAGCGCATCACCAAGACAGCCTATGCGATGGTCGTGGATTTTGGGATGAGTGCAAAAGTTGGGCATGTGAGTTTCAATATGACGCACCGCCGTGATGGGACCCCCATGTTCGAAAAGCCATACTCAGAGACGATGGCTTCCATGATTGATGAGGAAGTACGCGAGTTGATTGAGGATGTACGTCAACGAGCGTGGAACCTGCTGAGTGAGAAAGGGGAGCGGTTGGAGGAGCTTGCACAGCTCCTTTTGGAAAAAGAAGTTCTAGGACCACGGGATTTGGTGGGGGTTCTGGGGGAACGCCCATTTGGAGAGTACGTGTCACTCAATGGTATTCCAGAGAGCAAAGAAACTCCAGAGAGCGAAGAGATCGAGGCAGAATCTACTGAGGAACGGGAGAGGACAGAGGTTTCTACCTGATTGGATGGGATTTTCGAAAAAAAAAATCAAAAAAAGATGCTAGAATTTGCAACTTTGTCTAAAAAATTCGTAAATTAATAGGCTGTACAATAATTGGGTTGGGCATCCTGCGATATAGGTCTCGCAGCACTACCCAGCTCTGAGAGGAATTTTAAGAAGAATTTATAGTTAAGTGCCAACGATACAGCAACTTGTTCGAACGGGACGCCATCCGAAGGTCAAAAAGACCAAGGCGGCCGCGCTGCAGGGAAACCCGCAGCGCCGAGGGGTATGTACGCGTGTCTATACCACAACACCGAAAAAGCCGAACTCCGCATTGCGAAAAGTCGCGAAGGTGCGTCTGACGAATCAGATTGAGGTGATCGCCTATATCCCGGGTGAAGGACATAATCTGCAGGAGCATTCCATTGTGCTGGTTCGTGGAGGACGTGTGAAGGATTTGCCAGGGGTGAAGTATCACATTGTACGTGGTGCGCTGGATACATCCGGTGTAGAAGATCGGACACAATCCCGTTCGAAGTATGGCACAAAGCGGCCGAAGAGATAGTCAGAATTAGACCGGTAACTGCAGCGTGCAGTTGTTCATGAACCATGCGTAGAAAATCAGCTGAGCGGCGTTCGATCACGCCGGATCCTAAATACGGCGACCAACTTGTGGCACAATTTGTAAACTACGTCATGCTTCATGGCAAGAAAAGTATTGCCAGGAAGATTGTTTACGATGCGTTTGCCCAGGTGGAAGAGCGTTCAGGAGAGCCCGGACTGGAAATTTTCCAGCGGGCGGTTGAAAATGTGGCGCCTCTAGTGGAGGTACGCAGCCGGCGCGTGGGTGGAGCAACCTATCAGGTTCCGATCGAGGTGCGGGCAGAGCGTCGAACAGCATTGGCCTTTCGCTGGATCATTCAACAAGCCTCGAAAAGGTCGGATCGCTCCATGGCAGATCGGTTGGCTGCAGAACTGTATGCTGCCTCGCGTGGGGAGGGGGCTGCAGTCAAGAAGAAAGACGATACTCACAGGATGGCAGAGTCAAATAAAGCATTTGCCCACTTCAGACTATAATGGCAGTGATTCCAATGAGCTCACTCAAGGATTCAAAACTTCGCCGGATGCGCAATATTGGGATTATGGCCCATATTGATGCCGGCAAAACAACCACGACAGAGCGGATATTGTTCTATACCGGGCGCTTGCACCGGATGGGAGAGGTGCATGATGGCGGCGCCACTATGGACTGGATGGAGCAGGAAAAAGAGCGGGGCATTACCATTACCAGCGCCGCGACCACCTGCTTCTGGAAGAAGAATGACGATCAGTACCGGATCAATATTATTGATACGCCAGGGCATGTCGACTTTACTGTTGAAGTGGAACGTTCCCTGCGGATCCTAGATGGAGCGGTTGCACTTTTCTGCGCGGTTGGAGGCGTGGAGCCACAATCCGAAACAGTATGGAGACAGGCCAATAAGTATCGGGTACCCCGGATTGCGTTCGTCAACAAGATGGATCGCACAGGGGCGGATTTTGTGAATACCCTGAATTCCATGAAGGATCGCCTGAAGGCGACCCCGGTTCCTGTGCAGATCCCCATCGGTGCTGGTGCAATGTTCCGCGGGGTGATTGACCTCATCACGAACAAAGCGATCATATGGCACGATAAAACCCAGGGAGCCACCTGGGATGTTATTGATATCCCGAAGGACCTCAGGAAGGAGGCTAGACACTGGAGAATTCTTCTCCTGGAGTCTGTAGCAGAGCATAATGATAATCTACTCATGAAATATCTGGAAGGCGAAGATATTACTGCTGATGAGATTCGTGCTACGGTCCGATCAGCGACACTGAACATGGATATTACACCGGTCTTTTGTGGATCCGCCTTTAAGAATAAAGGAGTTCAGCGCCTGTTGGATGGGATCATTGATTACTTGCCCAGTCCAGCGGATATTCCGCCCGTGTCCGGGATTCAGCCGAATACAGGAAAAGAGGTGATGCGTGCTCCTCAGACGAATGCGCCATTCTCTGCAATTGCATTTAAGATTGCAACCGATCCGTATGTCGGTAAGCTCACGTTCTTTAGAGTATACAGTGGGGAATTGGAGAAAGGTGCACAGGTCTATAATTCTACCACCGAACGCAAAGAGCGGGTTGGAAGGCTACTCTTTATGCATGCCAAAGACCGTGAAGATGTTGCCCGGGTTGAAGCCGGTGACATCGCAGCAGCGGTGGGACTCAAAAATGTCAAGACCGGCGATACGCTTTCGGATCCGAGTGCTCCCGCGATTTTGGAACAGATGGATTTTCCAGATCCAGTAATCCGCATCGCCATTGAGCCCAAGACCAAAGCAGATAGTGACAAGCTTTCGACCGGTTTGCAGAAACTTGCGGAAGAAGATCCAACCTTCAAGGTGACCATTGACACGGAAACCGGTCAAACCATTATTGCAGGGATGGGCGAATTATATCTGGAAATCATTGTAGACCGGCTGCGTCGAGAATTCAAGGTGGAAGCGAATGTTGGGAAGCCTCAGGTCGCATACCGGGAAGCTTTTCGGAAGCCTGTACTCGAACGCTATACCCACAAGAAGCAGACAGGTGGTCGTGGTCAGTTTGCTGTGGTTGAGATGGAAATCGCTCCCAATGAGAGCGGAGTTGGATTTGAATTCGTCAGCGAGGTTGTCGGCGGATCGATTCCCAGAGAATTTATTCCCAGTGTTCAGAAAGGGATCAAGAATGCAGTCAGTCATGGTCCACTGGCAGGATACCCTGTAGAGGGGATCCAGGTGAGGCTGCTTGACGGGAAGCATCATGAAGTGGATTCCGATCAGAATGCATTTGAAATCGCAGGCCAAATGGCCTTCCGAAGTGCTGCCAGACGCGCGAATCCCGTCCTCATGGAGCCGGTTATGAAAGTGGAGGTCGTCACGCCGGAAGAATATATGGGAGACGTGATCGGTGATCTGAATAGTCGTCGGGGGCGGATCATGTCCATGGATCAGCGACAGGATGCCCGTGTCGTTAAGGCAATGGTTCCACTCTCGGAAATGTTTGGCTATTCGACCGACATGCGCTCATTAACCCAAGGGCGGGCAATCTATACGATGCAGTTTGAATCGTATGAACCCGCACCAAAATCGGTGGCAGAGAAAGTGATTCTCTCCAGTTACGGTAAAGCAAGTTAAATAACAACATAAACCAGATTTTAGTTCATCTAGACAATGGCAAAGGAAGTTTTTCAGCGTACGAAGCCTCACGTGAACGTGGGGACGATTGGTCATGTGGATCACGGCAAGACGACGTTGACGGCGGCAATTACTCGGGTGTTGAATGATCGTTACGGTGGTACGGAGATCCGTTCGTTTGATTCGATTGACAATGCTCCGGAGGAGCGGGAGCGGGGGATCACGATAGCGACGGCGCATGTGGAGTATGAGACGGGGAACCGTCATTACGCACATGTGGACTGTCCGGGTCATGCGGACTATGTGAAGAACATGGTGACGGGTGCGGCACAGATGGATGGTGCGATCTTGGTGGTGGATGCATCGGATGGTCCGATGCCTCAGACCCGGGAGCACATATTGTTGGCTCGCCAGGTTGGTGTGCCGTATATCGTGGTGTTCATGAACAAGGTGGACTTGGTGGATGACGAGGAGTTATTGGAGTTGGTGGAGATGGAGATTCGGGAGTTATTGGATGCGTATGAATTTCCGGGTGATGACATTCCGGTGGTTCAGGGATCCGCGCTGGGTGCGTTGAACGGGGAGTCGGATTGGGAGGATACGGTGTTATCGTTGATGGAATCGGTGGACAGTTATATCCCGACTCCAGAGCGGGACAAGGACAAGCCGTTTTTGATGCCGGTGGAGGATGTATTTTCGATTACGGGTCGCGGGACGGTGGCGACGGGTCGTGTGGAGCGCGGGATTGTTCGTACGGGGGAGAAGGTGGAGATCGTTGGGATTCGGGAGGAGAAGACGGATACGACGGTGACGGGGGTGGAGATGTTTCGGAAGATCCTGGATGAGGGCCAGGCGGGGGATAATGTCGGTTTACTTCTTCGTGGGATATCGAAGGATGGAGTGGAGCGAGGCCAGGTGGTCGTTCATCCGGGTTCAATCAAGCCACACCGGGAGTTTACGTGTGAGGTGTATGTATTGAGCAAGGACGAGGGTGGTCGTCATACGCCGTTTTTTCCGGGGTATCGGCCGCAGTTTTATTTTCGTACGACGGATGTGACGGGGGACATAGAGTTGCCCTCGGGGACGGAGATGGTAATGCCGGGGGACAACACGCAGTTCAAGGTGAAGTTGATCCAGCCGGTGGCGATGGAGCAGGGGCTTCGGTTCGCAATCCGTGAAGGTGGCCGGACAGTCGGTGCCGGTGTGGTTACCAAAATTCTGGACTAAACGTACGCCGGATCATGACAGGGCAAAAAATTCGTATTAAGCTCAAATCCTACGATCACTCGCTGATCGATAAGAGCACGGAGAAAATTATCAAGACGGTGAAAGCGACCGGTGCTTTGGTCAGTGGACCCATTCCACTTCCGACCAAAAAAGCGGTGTATACCGTACTGCGAAGCCCGCATGTGAACAAGAAAAGTCGGGAGCAATTTGAGAGCCGAAGTCATAATCGTCTTATTGATATACTCTCAATCAGCACCAAGACAGTGGATGCGCTGCTTAAGCTTGAGCTTCCCAGTGGTGTTGATGTAGAAATCAAGGTGTAATTGGAAAATAGCCCTTTTTCGCGTGGCAATGAGTGGAATGATTGGTAAAAAAGTTGGCATGACCAGCATCTTTGACGCAGCAGGAAATAATATCCCCTGCACGGTCATTGAGGCTGGCCCAAACCGCGTTGTGCAGGTTAAACGGCACGATGGGCAGGACGGGTATGATGCGGTCCAACTGGGATTTGGTGCTCGTAAGGAACGCCGGACCAGTAAGGCACTGAACGGCCATTTTCAAGTGGCGGGGGTTCCCCCTCAGCGTGTACTCAAAGAGTTTGAGTGGGACGGGGATACGCCAGAGGTCGGAGACGAGGTTCGTGTGGAGAATATTTTTGTGGAGGGGGAGATGATTGACGTTGCGGGATTGAGTAAGGGGAAAGGGTTTCAGGGAGTTGTTCGGCGTCATGGCTTTCACGGCGTGAATGACCGGACCCATGGACAGCATAACCGCGAACGTGCACCTGGATCCATTGGCGCTTCCAGTGACCCCTCGAGGGTGATCAAGGGAATGCGTATGGCAGGTCAAATGGGAAACGCACGTGTCACGGTCAAAAATCTTGATGTGACCCGCATTATCCCTGAACATAATCTGTTACTGGTTCGTGGAGCGATTCCAGGGCCGGTCAACGGAGTGGTAGAACTATTTAAACAAGGCTGATTGGAAGCATGGAGTTGGACGTTTATCAGCATAATGGATCGCCTGCAGGTCGCACGATTGCCCTTGACACGGCAGTCTTTGGTGTAGACCCAAATGATCATGTTCTGTGGCTGGATGTGCGCAGAACACAGGCTGCAGCACGCCAAGGCACTCATAAAACCAAAGAGCGGGGAGAGGTCAAAGGATCAAACCGTAAGCTCTACCGCCAGAAAGGTACCGGGATGGCTCGTGCCGGGAATGCGGCGTCTCCGCTTCGAAGAGGCGGTGGGAGGATTTTTGGTCCGAGGCCCCATCAGTATAGTGTACGGCTAAGTAAAAGAGTGCGGCGCAATGCCAGATGCTCTGCACTTAGCTACAAGGCTCGCGAAGATGCAATCCGCGTGGTGGCGCCTCTAGACTATGAATCCCCCAATACGCGTGCACTGCTCACTCTTCTGGGGAATCTGGAACTGGAGGGGCAGCCGGTATTGATTGTGACAGCCTCCAATCGCCCTGAGCTGTTTCGTTCCAGTAAAAATTTGGATCGCGTTGTGGTACGTGAAGCACGTAACGTAAGCACCGAGGATATTCTCCGAGCCGGGATATTGGTGTGTGAGGAGGATGCTCTCGCGGTATGGAGTGATCTTTGGACCTCAACGCTAAGCAAGTAATTTTCATGAGTCGACAAGTATTGATTCGGCCTTTAGTTACCGAGAAACTCTCCGCACAGATGGAAGAGGGGCACTACGCGTTTATCGTTAATTCGAAGGCCAATAAAATCGAAATCAAGCAGGCCGTGCGGGAGAGATTTCCGGCAGTCAAGATCAAGGAAGTGCGTACGATGAACGTGCGCGGTAAGCATCGCCGTCAGATGACCCGTCAGGGAGTCAGACTCGGACGAACGGCCAGTTATAAAAAGGCGATCGTGACACTGATGCCGGGTAGCGAGCAGATTGATTTTTTCGAGGGCATATAGGACGATGGCGATTCGTAAACTTAATCCAGTTACTCCGGGGCAGCGTCAGCGCTCGGTATCTTCTTTTGATCAGGTTACTGACAGTACGCCGGAAAAAAAGCTTTTGCGCCCGGTCAAACGCCGTGGCGGCCGCAACTCTACCGGGCGTATTATGGTACGCCATCAGGGAGGACGGCATAAGCGGCGCTACCGGGTGATTGATTTCCGGCGCAACAAGGATGACGTCCCTGCGCGTGTGGCAAGCATCCAGTATGATCCAAACCGTTCGGCGAGGATCGCGTTGCTGGTCTATGCAGATGGCGATAAGCGTTATGTCATTGCACCGGATAAACTTGCCGTGGACCAGCGGGTCCAAAATGGTCCTGATGCACCGCCGGAGATTGGTAATTGTCTGCCATTGGGAAGGATCCCCTTGGGGACTTTCGTGCATGCAATTGAGATGAAGCCTGGCAAAGGCGCTCAGCTTGCACGTTCTGCGGGCACATTTGCCCAGCTGACTGCTCGCGAAGGCAAGTATGTTACACTGAAGCTGCCCAGTGGTGAAGTTCGTCGAATTCTTGCTGAATGCAGGGCAACAATCGGTACGACCAGTAACCCGGATCATATGAATATTGATTTGGGTAAAGCCGGTCGCCGGCGCTGGATGGGGGTCCGCCCCAAGGTCAGGGGAGTTGCCATGAACCCGGTGGATCATCCGATGGGTGGCGGAGAAGGGAAAGCGAGTGGGGGACATCCGCGCTCTCCTTCAGGGGTTCCGGCCAAAGGATACAAGACCCGTAAGCGTAAGTCCGCTTCAGACAAGTACATCGTGCGTCGACGTGACGCCAAACGCAGATAACCATGTCGAGATCTCTCAAGAAAGGCCCCTTTGTTCACCATAAGCTTCAACGCAAGGTGGACCAGTTAAACCAGACAGATAAGAAAAGGGTAGTAAAAACCTGGAGCCGTGCATCTATGATTACCCCGGATTTCGTGGGACATACATTCGCGGTTCATAATGGGAGACAGTTTATTCCGGTTTATGTGACCGAAAATATGGTGGGACATCGGCTGGGTGAATTTTCCCCGACAAGAAATTTCCGCGGTCATGCTGGATCCAAAAAAGACAGACGGGGGAGCTAATTGATCATGGAGGCACGCGCGATACGTAAATATATTCCCAGTTCGCCGCGCAAGATGCGGCGCATTGTCAATGTGGTTCGGGGCCAATCGGTTTCCGAGGCACTGAATGCGTTGCATTTTCTACCGCATGCTGCGACTAGGCCTGTATCCTTGGCTATCCGGTCAGCGGTACATAATCTCATGGATAAAAATCCGGATGAGAGGTTCGACGAGGATAATCTTTTCGTGAAGGAAATCAGGGTGGATGAAGGCCCTGTACTCAAACGGATTCGACCCGCCGCTCGTGGTCGGGCACACCCGATCCGCAAGCGTATGAGCCATCTAACCGTAACTGTTCAAGCCGAAATCTAGTAGCTCTTAATCAATGGGTCAGAAAACACATCCAGTTGGCTTTCGCCTCGGTACCATCCGGGGTTGGGATTCGAACTGGTATGCCAAAAAGAAAGATATTGCTGCCAAGCTCTTCGAAGATGAGGAACTGCGCCGCTACCTTACAGCTCGGCTGAAGCGTGCCGGCCTCAGTCGTATTGTGATTGAACGTACACCGAAGCGCATCATCCTCACGCTCCACACCAGCCGACCCGGTGTCGTCATCGGTCGAGGAGGCCAGGAAGTCGAAAAATTGCGCGAGGAACTCAAGCGGATCACGACCAAGGAGATCCAGATCAACATCAATGAGATCAAACGGCCAGAATTGGATGCTAGCCTGGTTTCGCAAAATGTAGCACAGCAGCTCGAAGGACGGATTTCCTTCCGGCGTGCCATGAAGCAGGCACTCCAGGGGGCGATGCGTATGGGAGCACAGGGAATTCGTATCAGGGTGAGCGGACGGCTTGGTGGCGCTGAAATGGGGCGGGTCGAACAGTATCTGGAGGGGCGTGTGCCTCTGCATACGATCCGTGCAGATATTGACTACGCAGAGGCAACCGCGTATTCGATTTATGGAACCACGGGAGTAAAAGTATGGGTTTATCGTGGCGAGATACTTGGGCGCCCGGACCTTAGTCCAAACGTACAGGCCCAACGCCAGCAATTGCGCCAAATGCAGACGGGAGGACGTGGCAGTGAGAGTAGTAAAGCTCGGGATCGCCGCCGAGGGAATCGTGGAGCCCGTGCGGGCCGTCAAGGCGGTGGTCGCAGAGGTGGAAATCGACGATAGTTATCCAAGATAAAGAGAGACACGAATCATGTTGATGCCAAAGCGGACGAAGTACCGCAAGCAACAAAAAGGTAGGATCAAAGGGAATGCAACGCGTGGTGCACGCGTGGATTTCGGAGATTTTGCGATCAAGGCTCTTGAGTCAGGACGAATTTCCAGTCGACAGATTGAAGCTGCAAGGATTGCAATGACCCGGCGGATGAAACGCGTTGGGAAGGTCTATATCCGGGTTTTTCCCGACAAGCCGATCACCAGCAAGCCCGCAGAGGTTCGGATGGGGAAAGGCAAAGGCGCCATTGATCATTGGGCGGTTCCCGTTCATCCTGGTCGGATCCTGTTCGAGATTGGTGGAGGGATCTCCCTGGAGCTTGCAAAGGAATCCATGCGGTTGGCACAGCAAAAATTGCCAATAAAAACCAAGTTTGTTGTGCGGCCTGACTATGTGGAGAATTAGATGACCATGAAAGCAACAGACGTACGAGCCCTCAGCATCCAGGAGGTGCAGGAGCGGATTCGTGAAGAACAAGAGCAATTGGCCGAATTAAAATTCAGACACGCCATTGCACAATTGGAGAACCCGATGCTGCTTAGAGAAAAGCGTCGCTTTCTAGCACGCTTGAAAACAATTCTCAAGGATCAGGCTGTCGAGGATAAACATGAGTGATGTAAAAAGGTCTTCCCGGAAAGAACGTACCGGGATCGTTCTTAGTAACAAGATGAACAAGACGATTGTGGTCGGTATTCGGCGCCAGGTCCGACATCCGATTTACGGCAAGTTTATCAAGAAAACCGGACGTCTGTTTGCACATGATGAGCAGGAACAGGCCCGCGAGGGCGATACGGTGCGAATTAATGAAGTCAGGCCGCTGAGCAAGAAGAAGCGGTGGCGTCTGTTGGAAATTGTGGAGCGCGCGAAATAAGCCAATCCGATGATACAACAAGAATCCAGATTAGCGGTAGCGGACAATAGCGGCGCAAAAGAAGTGCTGTGCATCCGTGTTTTGGGAGGAAGCGGCCGGCGTTATGCACGGATCGGAGATCGTATTGTGGTCTCCGTGAAGTCTGCGATTCCTGGTGGGGATGTCAAAAAAGGAGATGTATCCAGAGCCGTTGTCGTACGTACGCGTAAAGAGTTGCGTCGTACGGATGGATCGTACATTCGATTTGACGAAAACGCAGCGGTTCTGCTGAACGCCCAGGGAGAGCCTAGAGGTACTAGAATTTTTGGACCGGTGGCACGGGAATTGCGTGAAAAACAGTATATGCGTATTGTTTCCCTGGCGCCAGAGGTGATTTAGAGGATTATGAGTCAATCACGACGAAAAACAAAGAAACCCCATGTCAAAAAAGGAGACATGGTCATGTTGACAAAGTCGATTACGGCTTCCAAGGGAAGTCCTGATCGGAGTCGGGGATACGTTGGGAAGGTTCTTCGCGTTTTTCCTGACGAAGGGCGTGTGATTGTGGAGGGGGTCAATTTGCGGAT
The DNA here is from genome assembly GCA_965116685.1 of Rhodothermales bacterium. GTDB lineage: Bacteria > Bacteroidota > Rhodothermia > Rhodothermales > Bin80 > Bin80. Next base: position 3,252,788 of record OZ220707.1, read on the forward strand.
CCGCCACACCCGTCCCAATCAGGTCTACCCACAGGGAGGCCGCGTGCAGCGTGAAATGGCCATTCATATTTCCAATGTACAGCCTGTGGACAGTAATGGTCTGGCAACACGGATCGGACGTAAACGGATTGAAGACACGGAAACGGGCCGGGGAGAATGGATCCGCTATGCAAAATCAACGGGAGAGGAATTGAGTTAGGGTTATGGCACAGTATGAACCGCGTTTGAAGACGCGATACAAATCAGAAATCATTGAGCAGTTGACCAAGCAGTTCTCTTATGGGAACCGGATGCAGGTCCCACGCCTAGTTAAGATCACGATCAATAAAGGCGTAGGTGAGGCTACCCAGAATGCAAAGCTTCTGGATGGTGCAGTGGATGAACTCCGGCGGATCACTGGGCAGCAACCGATTGTGCGGCGTGCACGGAAGAGTGTTTCGAATTTTAAGCTCCGTGAGGGAATGCCCATTGGTGCCAGTGTTACGCTTCGCGGGGATCGTATGTGGGAGTTCCTGGATCGGCTGATCACGCTGGCTTTGCCACGGGTACGAGATTTTCGTGGTGTCCCTGATGGAAGTTTTGATGGTCGGGGAAATTACTCTTTGGGAATCAAGGAGCAAATTATTTTCCCTGAGATCAATGTGGATCAAATTGAGCGCATATCGGGTCTTGGACTCACGGTTGTAACGAGCGCATCCTCGGATGAAGAAGCGTTTGCGCTTCTCAAGGAGTTGGGGATGCCGTTTGTACGTCGACAAAGCGCAGCTGCCTGATAACGAAAAAGAACAGAGTACATGGCAAAAAAGAGTGTTATAGCCCGACAGAAGAAGCGCGAGCGGATAGTTGCGCAATATGCTGAGCGCAGAGCAGAGCTGCGAGCCAAGGGGGATTATGAAGGCCTGCAGATGCTTCCGCGTGATGCAAGTCCATCAAGGCTGCGCAATCGATGTCAACTGACGGGACGTTCACGCGGGTATATCAGGGTGTACGGTCTGTCAAGAATTGTATTTCGTGACATGGCCCGGGCCGGGAAAATTCCGGGAATTCGTAAATCAAGTTGGTAAGCAAATGGGGGTTATTACAGATCCGGTTGGAGACTACCTTGCCAGGCTGCGGAATGCGCAGATGGCAGGACATAGGTACACCGACATTCCGGCATCCAGAATTAAGCGGGCGATCACTCAGATCCTGAAAGATAAAGGGTACGTTACGCGATTTTTGAACGTTGACGATGAAGGTCAGGGGCGTTTGCGCATTTTTCTCAAGTATGATCGCCATGGGAAGGGTGCAATCCGATCAATGAAGCGGATATCCAAGCCAGGTTTAAGAGTGTATGCGAAAGCAGATAAGTTGCCTCGTGTAGAGAATGGGCTTGGAGTTGCCATCTTGTCTACTTCACAGGGGGTCATGACCGATAAAGAAGCCGAGCGCATTCATGTGGGTGGTGAAGTGCTAGCACACGTGTTTTAAGATGTCAAGGATTGGAAAACAAAGTATTGCAGTCAGCGAGGGGGTTCAAGTCAACATCTCCAAAGGTAACGAGGTGACGGTGACGGGTCCTAAGGGGACGTTGCAGCTTCAGGTTTCACCTGAGTTGACCTTATCGCAGGATGCGAACATGCTCAAGGTTGAACGACCGACGGACCAGAAGCGCCATCGCGCCATGCATGGTCTGTATCGTTCACTTCTTTCGAATATGGTCCAAGGGGTCACGGAGGGATTTCAGAAGGAGTTGGAAATTATTGGAGTGGGAACGCGTGCGGAAGTGAACCAAGGAGTACTGGAATTGGCAGTCGGGTTCTCTCATCCCATTTACTTTGTACCTCCTGAAGGAGTGAACATTACCGCTGAAGGGGGTGGGCGTGGACGAAATCCCAAGGTAATGGTGTCCGGGATCGACAAACAGGCAGTTGGACAGGTTGCTGCCAAAATTCGTTCCCTGCGGCCACCGGAGCCCTACAAGGGGAAAGGGATCCGCTATGTGAATGAGTATGTTCGAAGAAAAGCCGGAAAAACAGCTTCCAAATAGTTGATCAGTAGATATGGCCATCAGCAAGTTCAAATCAGCTAAAGCAGTACGGAGATTCCGTACCAAGCGCAGTATTCGTCGCAAAATATATGGGACGGCAGAACGTCCCAGGTTGACCGTGTTTCGGAGCAATCGCAATATCTATGCGCAATTGATTGACGATGATGAATGTCGGACACTCGTTGCTGCATCCACGCTTGACCAGGGGCATGAGGCCGACTCTCCAGTAGATGCAGGATCGGTCGTAGGGGAGCGGCTTGCCACACGCGCGGCGGAGCACGGAATCCGTAAAGTCGTGTTTGACCGGAACGGTTACAGATATCATGGGCGTGTTCGTTCGTTGGCTGAAGGTGCACGTAAGGGCGGATTAAAGTTTTAATTTGAAAAGTATAGGACGCAATGCAAAGAACGCAAAATCAGCGACGCAACCGCGGTGAATCCACGGACCAGACGGAGTGGATTGATCGCTTGGTCAAGGTGAAACGTGTGGCCAAGGTGGTCAAGGGCGGACGTCGTTTTTCATTTAATGCGGTGGTCGTCGTTGGTGATGGTCAGGGCCATGTGGGTACGGGGCTTGGTAAGGCAAATGAAGTTGCAGACGCAATCAAGAAGGGGACGGAAGATGCAAAAAAACGCCTAATCTCCGTTCCGGTGACCAAGGCAGGAACGATTCCTCACCAGGTTATTGGCAAGAAAGATGCGGGGCGTGTGTTGTTGAAACCTGCATCCCCAGGGACGGGCGTGATCGCAGGTGGTGGAGTCCGTGCAGTCCTCGAATGTGTGGGGATCACCAACGTATTGTCCAAGTCGCTTGGTACCAGCAATCCGCATAACCAGGTTGCAGCGACCATGAATGCACTCAAGAGCCTGGAGCATCCTCTGGAAGTAGCGCGTCGTCGGGGAATTCCTCTGCGCCGCGTGTTTGAAGGATAAGATGATGTCACTCAAAATCACTCAGTCACGGAGTTTAATCGGTTCATCGGGGCGGCAGCGCCGGACGATGAAAGCTTTAGGATTGCGTCGCTTGCATCATACGGTGACGCATCGTGATACCCCGGTTATTCGAGGCATGGTGGACAGCGTGTCTCACTTGGTTGAGGTTGAAGAAATCGGTGCTCAAGAGCAGGAAACGGAATAAGCATATGAATCTAGGAACGTTAAAACCCGCGAAGGGCTCGACGAGACGTAATAAACGGCTTGGGCGAGGTGTCGGATCCGGTAAGGGAGGACATAGTTCTTCGCGAGGAAACAAGGGACAAAAAAGCCGCACCGGCAATCACCGGATGCCGGCTTGGTTTGAAGGTGGCCAAATGCCGCTTCAGCGTCGAGTTCCCAAGTTTGGATTCAAAAACCCGAACCGGATATCCTATAGTGTATTGAACTTGGACCAGTTAGGCTCGCTGGTTGAAGCCGGGAGGCTGAGTGCGGACACCCCGATTACGCCAGATTCATTGGTAGAAGCGGGCATAATCCGCAAGAATGATCGAATCAAGATCCTCGGAGGTGGTGAACTGACCGTTGCCTTGAATATTGAGGTCCACGCTTTCAGTAAGTCAGCAGAAGAAAAAATTCAGGCAGCAGGTGGATCAATCCAGCATCTGTCAGCTAACTAACGCAGTCGAGAGAACTCTGAATGGCGGGATTTGCCGATAGCTTACGCAGTATTTGGAAGATTGATGAGCTGCGCAAGCGAATAATTTATACCCTTGGGATTCTAATCATTTATCGGGTTGGGGCATATGTACCTCTGGCCGGTATTGATGCTGCAGCACTCACGGATGCATTTGCGCAGGGAGATCCGAACAATCTCTTTGGATTCTTCAATCTCTTCGTTGGAGGTGCTTTCCTTCAGGCGGGCATATTCGCGTTGGGGATTATGCCGTATATCACGGCCTCCATCATTATCCAACTTCTGGGTGCGGCAGTGCCGTATTTCCAGAAGCTTCAACGTGAAGGAGAGGAAGGGCGCCGAAAGATCACGCAGTTGACGCGTTATGGCACGGCAGGCATTACAATGCTGCAGTCAATCGGTTACAGTCTGTTCCTGTGGGGGACGGTTCCATCCGCAATCGTGATTCCCCAGCAATTTTTTATGGTGTCAACTGTAATTATCTTGACGGCGGGTACCATGTTTGTCATGTGGCTTGGGGAGCGAATCACTGAAAGCGGGATCGGTAACGGAATTTCACTGATTATTACGGTTGGGATTATTGCGTTTTTGCCTCAGGCATTCGTCAATGAAGTGCGTCAATCGGCGAATCTATTCCTTGTCATTTTTGAAGTTGGTGTCTTGGTGGTTGTAACCGCATTTGTGGTTCTGATGACGCAGGGCACTCGGCGGATTCCAGTGCAGTATGCAAAGCGTGTCGTTGGGCGTAAAGTCTATGGAGGGAGCACCCAATACTTGCCTGTGCGGGTCAATGCCGCGGGTGTGATGCCCATTATTTTTGCACAGTCTATCATGTTCGTGCCGGGCACCATTGCACAGTTTGCACCGAATAACGAGTTGATGCAGCGTTTCGGGGCACTCTTTCTGGACTTTACCAGTTGGGGATACTCCATCATTTTCTTTTTCGTATGTGTATTCTTTACCTATTTCTATACTGCGATTGCGGTTAATCCGAAGGAAATGGCCGATACAATGAAACGTCAGGGAGGGTTTATTCCTGGAATCCGACCAGGTAAGCAGACCAGTGAATTTATTGATGCAATCCTGACGCGTGTCACGCTACCTGGCTCCCTGTTTATTGGGTTTGCAGCGATTCTCCCGGCATTTGCAGTACAGCTTGGTTTGACAGAGACGCAGCAGTTTGCCCAGTTTTTCGGGGGGACGAGTTTGCTCATTATGGTTGGTGTAACGCTGGATACGTTAAAACAGGTGGAGAGCCATCTTTTGATGCGCCACTATGATGGGTTTATGAAAAGCGGTCGTATTAGAGGGAGGTCCCGCTAGATGAGTATGTTAAAAACCCCTCATGAAGTTGCGCTGCTTCGCGAGTGTGCGAATTTGGTCTCACAAACGCTGGCGGAGGTTGCCGGGCATATATCTCCGGGGCGGGAAACCCAGGTACTTGATCAGGTTGCGGAAGATTTTATTCGGAGCCATGGTGCGGATCCTGCATTCAAGGGGTATCGTATGGGTTCGCTTCCCCCGTTCCCTTCCACGCTTTGCATATCGGTGAATGATGTAGTGGTGCATGGATTCCCTGGCAGCTATACTCTCCGTGAAGGAGATCTGGTATCCATTGATTGCGGCGTACACCTGAACGGTTATTTTGGTGATAGTGCGTATACGTTTGGGATTGGAGAACTGGATCCAGACAAAACCCGGCTCTGCACTGCAACGCATGAAGCTCTAATGCTGGGAATTGCAGCAGCGACCCCCCATACGACGATTGGAGATATTGGCTCGACAGTTCAGCGTCATTGTCAGGCACAGGGTCTGGGTGTGGTGCGAGAGCTGGTTGGCCATGGGATTGGAAGCAAATTGCATGAGTCTCCACAGGTCCCCAATTTTGGCAGGCCACGCAAAGGATGCCGACTCAGGACGGGGATGACATTGTGTATAGAACCAATGATAAACCTTGGAACGTCTGAGATTACTGTAGATCCAGATGGCTGGACGGTCCGATCTGCTGATGGCACCCCTTCGGCCCACTATGAGCACATGATCTGTATTCATGCAGATGCTCCAGAAGTACTTACGACTTTTGAATATATCGAGGAGGTTATTCCTGCTCCCTATGAGAGAATACAAACATTAACGTATGGCTAAACAGAAACCAATTGAACTTGACGGCGAAGTCACCGACGCCTTGCCGAACGCCCAATTTAGAGTACGTCTTGAAAATGGACACTTAATCCTTGGATTGCTTGCCGGTAAGATGCGAATGTATCACATCAAAATTCTTCCTGGTGACCGGGTGAAGGTCGAGATTTCACCTTTTGACCTTTCGAAAGGCCGGATTGTATATCGCTACAAGTAGGAACCTTCAAGGTTCATGGTGCGTACCAGTGAACTTTGCTTGGAAAATTAGCCACTTGCATACATCTAAAGATGAAAGTACGAGCGAGTATTAAGAAGCGGAGCGCGGATGACAAGGTTGTCAGACGCAAGGGCCGTCTTTACATCATTAATAAAAAGAACCCGAAGCACAAGCAGCGGCAGGGATAGGATTATATGCCTCGAATAGCTGGAGTTGATATACCGCCAAATAAGCGCGGTGAGATTGCACTTTCGTCCATTTTTGGCGTGGGACGCTCTCGTGCACAGGAAATTCTGGAACGGGTTGGGCTGGATCCCAATGCTCGTCCAGAGAACTGGACAGAAGAGCAGACCAAAAAAGTCCGCCGTCTGATCGAAGATCATTATGTCGTGGAAGGACAGCTTCGATCCGAGATCCAGATGAGTGTGAAGCGGCTCATGGATATTGGCTGTTATCGCGGTTTACGGCATCGGCGTGGCCTACCTGTGCGTGGTCAGCGAACGCAAACGAATGCGAGGACACGCAAGGGACGCAAGAAGACTGTCGCCGGGAAAAAGAAAGCACCACGCAAGTAGTTACAGAATAAATAAATGGCAAAAAAACAGGGACGTAAGGGTTCAGGTCGTTCTGGGAAGAAGAGGGTGGTGGTTGAATCAAACGGCATGGTGTTTATCCGGGCGACATTCAATAATGTGATTGTCACCATTACGGACCAGTATGGGAATTGTATTTCTTGGTCTTCTTCGGGTAAGGAGGGGTTCAAGGGAAGTCGTAAGAGTACTCCCTATGCGGCGCAGGTTGCATCCACGACTGCAGCGACAGAGGCGGTCAATTTGGGATTAAAGCGTGTAGACGTATTTGTTAAGGGGCCGGGCTCTGGACGTGAATCCGCCATTCGTGCCCTGAATACTTCGGGATTGGACATCACATCGATTCGCGATGTGACACCGATTCCACACAATGGTTGTCGTCCGCCTAAGCGTCGGCGTGTCTGACTTCATTTATCACCGACTTGAGCAAAAAAAACAATCATGGCCCGTTACAGAGGACCAAAACAGAAGATTGCACGGCGGTTTAATGAACCGCTCTTTGGTCCCAGTAAATCACTGGAGCGCAAGCCGAATCCGCCAGGACAACATGGACAGAAACGGCGTCGTCGTGAAAGTGAGTATGCTGTTCAGTTAAAAGAAAAGCAGAAAGCAAAACATATTTATGGGGTTCTGGAGAGGCAGTTCAAAAACTTGTTTGAAAAGGCTGCCCGCAAGAAGGGGGTGACCGGCGAGAATCTACTTCGGTTTCTGGAGGCACGCTTGGATAATACGGTCTTCAGATTCGGGTTTGGTTCAACCCGGCGGCAGGCACGGCAGATGGTCACACACGGGCACATCCTGGTGAATGGCCAGATTGTGGATATCCCATCCTATCAGTTGCGCCCAGGAGATATTGTTTCGGTACGGCCGCGGAGTCGACAAAACCCCGTATTTATTGAAAATATAAAAAAGAACCGCCGCGTGTTTTCGTGGCTGGAAACAGACCGGAGGGCACTGAGCGGGAAGTTTCTAGATTTCCCCGAGCGTTCTGATATACCGGAAAATATTCGGGAACAGTTGATCGTAGAGCTTTATTCTAAGTAATCAGCTGTAAATTTTTGAACTCAATTGTTGAATATGAGCAGACACGGAATTCAAATGCCGGCGGGGGTTCTGACGGAAGAGGTGACCCCCACTTTTACACGGTTTGTAATTCAACCTCTTGAACGTGGGTTTGGCCAGACGATCGGCAATTCTCTCAGGCGGGTTCTACTTTCCTCGCTTCAGGGGACGGTGATCACTGCGGTGAAGATTGACGGGGTGCAACACGAATTCTCAACGATTCAGGGAGTTGCTGAGGATGTATCCGATATCATCTTGAATCTCAAGGGGGTCCGTTTCAGGCCGATGGATTTTGCGAGCGGGTTGATCAACGTAAAGATCAAGGGCCCCGGCACCTGGACGGCACAGGATATTGATGAAGCCACGAGTGACTATCAGGTGTTGAACCCGGACCATCATATTGCCACAGTCTCTGAAGGGGTGGAGTTTGGTGTAGAACTTCGGGTGGAAACGGGGCGTCGATATGTTTCGGCCAATGAGAACAAGCGGGATACGGACCCGATAGGGGTAATTGCTATGGATGCAGTCTATGCTCCGATCAAGAGTGTTCGAGTTACCGTAAAGCCCACTCGTGTAGGGCAGCGTGTAGATTATGAACGATTGGAATTGGAAGTGGCTACCGATGGTTCGATTGTCCCACAGAATGCTTTGAAGGAGGCCTCCAGTATCCTGAAAGATCATATTAATCCATTTATAGATATGGATTATGTTGAGGCGCCCACCATTGAATCATCGAGAATAGATTTCGATATCCTGCAGATTCAAGAGCAGCTTGAATTGAGTGTCGATACCCTTCCATTGTCCGTTCGCGCAAAGAATTGTCTGAAGGCTGCGAACATCGAAACGATCAGAGATTTGGTCTCCCACGATGAGGCGACCATGCTGAAGTTCCGTAATTTTGGGAATAAGTCTATGAAAGAACTTTCAACTTTGCTTGCAGAGCGGGGTTTGAGTTTCGATATGGATCTTTCACGGATTGCTCCTGGACCGACTGCTTCTTAGTCAGTTACTAAAATGAGACACGCCAAGAAGGGATACAAGCTCGGCCGGACTGCCTCACATCGCAAGGCAACTTTGGCGGCACTTTCCGGGGCGCTGATCCGACATAAACGGATCACTACAACCCTGACGAAAGCCAAGGCGCTACGCATCTACGTTGAGCCATTGATTACACGGGCTCGTGTAGATACAACGCATAATCGCCGAGAGGTCTTCCGTCATCTGATGGATAAGATTGCGGTGACGGAACTCTTTAATGAGATTTCTGAGAAGGTAGGCGATCGGCCAGGTGGTTACACCCGGATCCTTCGATTGGGACAGCGTCAAGGGGATGCTGCAGAGATGGCCGTGATTGAACTTGTGGATTATAATGACTCGGTTGCCGAAACCGGTCGTACACGCCGCCGTCGTACACGTAGGGGAAGCCGTCGTAGAAGCTCGGCTCCTCAGCAGGTAGAGGTTGCTGATGCAGTGACGACTTCTTCGCCTGTTGAGGCAGAAAATGCTACCCCCGTGGTAGGGGATCATCAATCAGTGGCAGAGAAAGCGGATTTGGAGGACGCGGCAGCAGAGATTGCGAGTGTAGAGGCAGAGGAGTTAGCGGAAGCGCAGGCAGGTTCTGATGATACATCGGCAGCAGAAGATACCGACCCTAAGGTGGAAGATGTAGTGTCGGAAGATGACGCCTCCGAGATAGAAGGCGCACCCGCGGAAGATGAGACGAGGAACTCTGCCGAATCCAAGTCGGATAAATCAGCAACAGATGGGAAAGAGGAAACCGTGTCGTAGAAGCCACGCTTCCCATATTTTGGTGAAAAAGTTTATCAACCCGCTTGGAAATTGATCCCAGCGGGTTTTTTTGCGTTTGTATAGGATTGCAACGCGATTGGGTAGATTGTGCAGACAAGATGCTGGAAGCTTCAGGAATTCTTCAGAAACATGATATAGAAATTGCAGAGCCGTATGGGCAGCAATTGGATGACCTGATCGCGGATTGTCATCAGTACCTTCCGGTTGTCGATGAGGTAATGATTCGACGGGCCTTTAAGCTCAGTTACTGGGCCCACAGGAATGACAGACGTGTATCCGGCGAATCCTATATCTCACACCCCCTCGCAGTTGCCCATATTGTTGCCCGGGAAATTCGACTGGATGACACGAGTGTTGGTGCCGCACTCCTGCATGATGTGGTGGAGGATACCGACCTAACCATTGAAATTATAGAGGAAGAGTTCGGCGAACAGATGGCGCTGCTGATTGATGGGCTAACCAAAATTCGCGGGATCTATGGGAACCGCGCGCTGGGGCAGGCCGAAAATGTTCGTAAGCTCATCCTGTCGATGGCCCAGGATGTACGTGTGATCTTTGTAAAGTTCGCCGACCGCCTGCACAACATGAAGACTCTTGAGTCGCTTCCTTCGGCAAAGCAACTCAAGATTGCCACCGAAACATTACATCTGTTTGCACCTCTGGCACACCGTTTTGGATTGCAACGGATTAAGAGCGAATTGGAAGATCTAGCCCTTAAAGTCCTTGAACCAGAGACCTATTCTGCCATCGTTTTTGGGCTCAAGAGCAGCAGGCAGCAGCGGGAGGCACATATTCGCAGTTTCATCAAACCGCTCAGTGCCAGCCTTCGTCAGCAGGAATTTGACTTTGAAGTGAAGGGACGCTCCAAAAACCTGTACTCGATTTTCCAGAAAATGCAGGTCCAAAACAAACCGCTGGAGGAAATCTATGATGTATTTGCAATCCGGGTCATATTAAAAACGGTCGGGGGAAAAGGAAAAGAAGATTGTTGGCGGGTATATTCTATCGTGACGGATCTCTATAAACCGATACCTGAGCGCTTTAGGGATTTTATTTCTGTGCCAAAATCGAATGGGTATCAGAGTCTGCATACGACGGTAGTGGATTCGGATGGACGTCGAATAGAGGTTCAGATTCGAACACAGGAAATGCACGAAATCGCTGAGCGTGGCGTGGCTGCCCACTGGAAGTACAAGGAAGGAGTGGATGGAATGGATGCCAAGATGGACCAATTCCTCACCTGGGTTCGTGATCTTATGGAGAATCCGGATGCGGAACAGGCAACCGAATTTGTTCAGGAGTTCAGCCTAGACCTCTATACAGACGAAATTTATGTGTTCACTCCGAGAGGAGACTTGAAAGCACTCCCCAAGGGGGCAACCCCAGTAGATTTTGCATTCCAGATTCACACCGATATTGGGTTCCATTGTATTGGTGCCAAGGTTAATGGCAAAATAGTGCCCTTATCGTATAAACTCAGGAGTGGTGATCAGGTTGAGATTATTACATCGAAGAAGATCACGGCGAACCCGGGATGGATCAAGTTTGTAGTTACACACAAGGCACGAAGTCGCATTCGTCATCGCATTAATGAAGAACGTCGGGAGGCGGTACGATACGGGCGGCAACTTTGGGAAAAAAAAGCAAAGCGTGCAAAGATTTCGCTAACGGAAGATGAACTCATACAGCTGGCATCTCAATTTAATTATTCGACGTCAGCACAGATGTTTTATGAGATTTCCTCTGGTCTTCTGGATGTACAGGATCTCATCCAGTATCTACGCACGGGAGACTCACCTGACCTGGATGAGGAGGTTGAAGTCTCGCCGGAACCCTCTGCTTCCTTTCTTGAACATGCGCAGGACCACGGTGCTGAGGCACTGCTCATCAATGGAGAGCGCATTCGAGGTCTGGCAACGGTATATGCTTCGTGCTGTAACCCGATTCCAGGTGACTCAGTCTTTGGATATACAAGTAAAGCCGGTTCCATAAATATCCATCGTACAGGTTGTCGGAATGCGGCACATTTATTGGTAAACCACCCAGACCGCATCCAATCGTGTGCATGGAGCCGGCAAAAAGATGTCCGGTTTGTTGTCGGGCTTCGCGTCATTGGGGAGGACCGGGTTGGTATTCTTCACGATTTGACGACGGTCATCTCCAGAAACCTGAAGACGAATATTTTGTCCATCACGGTGAAGACCGAGGATGGCTTTTTTGAGGGTACGATTATACTTCAGGTCAGTGATCTGCAGCATCTCAAACGTCTGATTGAGCGTGTCAAACGGGTTGACAATATCCGCGGTGTCTATCGTTTTGAAGAATAAGGAAATCCAAATACCTCCGCGGATTGTGTCTGTAGATTACGGCACCAAACGAGTTGGGTTGTCAATAGCGGACCCGCTGCATCTGTTTGCACAACCACTGGATACCTGTAGCCCTAAATATTCTATAAAGAAACTGGTCTCTCTTCATAAGAGAGAGCCCATCCGAGTAATCATAATTGGCTGGCCTCTAAACGAAGACGGGACGGAAGGGGAAGCCACTCGGCGTGTGGATCGATATATCCATCAACTACATAGGCATCTTCCTGATGTGGAAATCGTACGCTGGGATGAGCGTTATACGTCAGAGGAAGCCAGATTGCGGCTGGCTGGTTGGCATGGTAAAAAAGGGCAAGGGAGCATTGATCAGATTGCAGCCTGTATTATTCTGCAGGAATATCTGGACTCCACTGTCGAAACCACTGGACTCGATTGACGTACGCACAGAAAAACCACAATTTAAGTATGCGTAACCCAAGTACATTGATATTAATTGTAGTTGTTCTACTTGTAGGCTTTGCAGGCTGTGCAGGCTGTGGAACCTACAATAGTCTGATTGGCCAGGAAGAGGCAGTTGAAGAAGCCTGGGGCAACGTTCAAACCGCGTATCAGCGGAGGGCAGATCTGATTCCAAATCTCGTAAACACAGTACGTGCTGCCGGGGATTTTGAGCAGGAGACACTACAGGCCGTCACTGAGGCACGTGCTCGAGCGACATCCATCAATGTGTCTGCGGATGATCTTCGTGATCCTGCGAGTTTGGCACAATTCCAGCAGGCACAATCCCAGTTATCGGGTGCTCTGGGTCGGTTGCTGGTGGTCAGTGAGAATTATCCACAGTTGCAGGCAACCGCAGGATTCCGTGATTTGCAGGTGCAATTGGAAGGAACGGAAAATCGCATCAACACCGCACGTACACGGTACAACGGTGTCGTACGATCCTATAATACAGCAATCCGCCAATTCCCTGCAACCATGTTTGCCGATATGTTCGGACACAGTCGCAGATTACCATTCGAAGCGGAGAGTGGTGCACAAGATGCGCCTGAAGTTGATTTTGATTCGTAGGTGCAGCATCAAAAACTGGATTCTCCTTATTGTCCTGGTTGTTACTCCTCAGCAGATCCTGGCTCAGCAGCAGAGGATTGTCGTTGATGATGCCGGGATCCTGACTGCACAGGAGGAAGAGCGGTTGTCCCTTGTATTACGATTATATGAGGACAGCACCTCAAACCAGATTGCGATACGTACGCTTCAATCGTTAGAGGGGCAGGATATAGCCGAGTATGCAACGGAATTGGGACAATCTCTTGGAGTCGGTCGCTCAGAGACAGATAACGGTGTCCTGATCGTTGTCAGCACGGAGGATCGCTCCGTATTCATTGCAGTGGGGTATGGTCTGGAAGGGGCCATTCCCGATGTGTTGGCCGGTCGCATTGTGCGCGATATTATCGTACCGGATTTTCGAGAAGGTAGATACTACGCTGGTTTAGTCGGTGCAGTGGATGCAATTATGCTGGCTGCGGCAGGTGAATACACGGCTGAATCCTTGCCACCTAGACAATCTTCAAATCGAGGCGGTGATTGGGGCGGGATATTTCTATTTTTGATGGTTGTGGTGTTTGCAATTGTAATGTCAACCCGAAACAGGGGGGGAGGTGGTGGCCATAGGCGTCGCTATGGTGATGATGGTTTGATTCCGCTCATGTTTTTATTGGGGCATGCCAGCGGTCGTGGTGGCGGTGGCTTTGGAGGTGGTTTTGGAGGTGGCTTCGGTGGTGGTTTTGGAGGAGGAGGGTTTGGCGGAGGAGGTGCTGGTGGGGGCTGGTAAACATGAATCGATCCAGAAGGAGGATCACGATTTTGAAACTCTGACTCTCAGGCAATCTGAACCACATGGATCGAATAGAATTACTCTTAGAGCTCCATGAGGCGGATCCATCGGATCCATTTACCCTGTTTGCTCTTGGATTCGAGAACCAGAAACGGGAACGGTTAGAAGAAGCTCTGAAGTGGTATCAAGCAATTTTGTCGGCCGATAAAGACTATACAGGAGTCTATTATCATTTGGGAAAATTGTATGTGGAACTGGGTCGCCCCGTGGATGCAGAACAGACGTACCGGCAGGGGATCCTGGTCTGTGGTCAATTGCAAGCCTCCAAGGATCGCGCAGAATTACAGCAGGCACTGATGGAATTGGATGATGAGTGAAGGGGATTTTCAGTTTGCGGACTCTGTAGAGCGTGCGGGGGTTCATGGCTATTTTCAGTCCACTCGTACGGCAACCTGGGGGTTCCTGATGGCCTTGCCTCTTCTACTGCTCTATGAGGTAGGGATCATATGGGTCAATATGGGTAGAGATTCGGGGGTCCGTATTTCTTCAGAGGGGATACTCAAAAGTTTTTTTTCGAAATTGGGACTTACCCATGAGCTTTTTTTACTTGGGATCGTGCTGCTCATAGGGATTGGTATCATTGTCTGGGAGCGGAAAAAGAAGGTGACATTCAGTACCAGGTATCCTGGCTTGATTATTTTGGAGAGTTCGGTTTATGCAATCGTTCTGGCATTTTTTGTTTCAGGGGCTACGCAATTCTTACTCTCTCCATTGATGATGATTCAGGATGGAGGTCATCATGGACTGGCGACGAACTTAGTCCTTTCCCTTGGAGCGGGAATCTATGAGGAGTTATTATTTCGGGTACTGATTGTAGGTGGAGCTTTTTGGGTGCTGCGGAAGCTTTTTCCCAATTCGAGACGAATGATGTACATCGTTGCCGCGGTGATCGGTGCACTCAGTTTCAGTGCGATACACCATCTTGGCGTCTATGGAGATCCTTGGACGCTGGATGTATTTCTTTATCGCGCCATTTGGGGATTGGTCTTTAGCATAGTCTTTTTGGTCAGGGGATTTGCCGTCGTTGCTTGGACACACGCACTCTATGATGTCATGATATTTACAGGCTTGTTCTCGTTATTTGGGGAATCTTAAGCAAGTTCACGCCTTGAGTTTTTTCACGCCAGCAATCAGCCGATCAACTTCCTCGCTACTGGTGTAGCAAGCAATTCCCGCCCGAATCAGCCCCTCAATCTCCAGTTTTTCAACGGTAGTGGAGGCGTAGAAATCACCATGTGAAAGAAAGAGACCGTGATGGCTTAATTGTCTACAGGCATCTTCGGAGGTAAACCCTTGAACGGTAAAACTCAGGGTAGGCGTGCGGGGCTGTGATGGCAATGGTCCATAACAGGTGATCCCATCAATATCACATAATGCTTCCCATAAGTGCTTGAAGAGCAGTTGGCTACGCTCATGAAATGTGCAGTAGGTGGATTCAAGTGCTGTACGCCGAGATGGGCTAGGAGTCAGAGATGCAAGAAAGTCGACCGCTGCAGCGGATCCGGCAATTGCCTCATGGCTTAGTGTACCGGTTTCCAGACGCTCTGGAGCGCCCGCGCCCGCTGGCTTGAGGCGTGGGATATCCAGACGTTCAAGTAGCTCATGGCGACCGTAGAGTACTCCTGCATGGGGTCCATAAAACTTGTAAGGAGAGCAGGCAAAGAAGTCGCATCCAAGATCTTGCACATCACATAAAACATGCGGGGCATAATGCACCCCATCCACATATGAAAGAATCTGGGATTCGTGTGCCAGTTTGGTGATCGTTTTTAGATCATGAATGCTCCCCAATGCATTGGATGCACCTCCGACCGCAATCAACCGGGTACGTGCAGAGATCAGGCTTTGGAGATGATCCAGATCCAGTTGCCCTGTATCAGGGTTGAATTTTGCAGAGCGTATGACCAACCTGTGTTCCCGGGCTAGGTCTTTCCATGGGTCAATGTTTGCATGGTGGTCAAGATCAGTGATGAGTATTTCGTCTCCACGTTGCCAGGAGCGCCCCAGCGCACGTGCAACATGAAATGTGAGGGTGGTCATATTTTGACCAAACACAATTTCTGTAGGCTGGCAATGGAGGAAGTTGGCAAAGGCTTCACGGGCACGACTTAGAATCGCATCTGTTTCGATGCTTGAAGGATATGCCCAATGTGTATTCGCATTGTGGTGGAGCAAGTAATCTACGATGGCGTCGGTCACCACCGTGGGCACCTGCGTCCCCCCCGGGCCATCGAAATAGGCTACTAGGTGGCCATTATGCTCACGTTGCAGTGCGGGAAAGGATCGGCGAATCGCCTCCGTTATAATCGTTGCTTGATGCATGACTGGACCATTGAATGAAATTGAGTTAAATTTAGCCATTGGGAAGCGTTCCTCCGAACACTGGATCGACACGGCCAAACCTAAAATCGGTACAATGGTATACCTTACAACTTCGCCCCAACTTTTTTTCACTGGGGCTTCCCCTTTTGCCCCGAGCCAGATGAGATTTTTCGTAAAGTCAGTTTCCTGTTTTTCTGGGTAATCTGAGATGAATGCTATTAAGACGAATTCTGCAAGGTTTGTAGTTGGTCTGGTCCTGAGCATTAGTCTGGCTGTAGGGGGGTATGCACAGAACTATCCGCCATTGGCAGATTCGTCATTCGTATCGGGTGAGGTCTATGTGCAATTTGTTGACGGGGTATCACCGGACAACAAAGGGCGAAAGGTGGTGTCCAGGGTATTTGATGACTTGGCCGATCGGTATCAATTTTCTGTGGTGAAAAAAACATTTCCCACGCTTGACAAGGTCGCGCGAAAGACCGACAATATTTCCGCTCTGGAGAGGATATATACCATTTACTTCAATGAGTCATATTCACCCGAGCAGGTTGCTTCTGCACTCGCAATGGATCCCAATGTTTCCTATGCCGAGCCCAAACGTATTCGATATATTCGGGAACAGGATCTTTCTGTCAAGCCAAATGATCCTCTGTTTGAGGCACATCAGGAAAAGTATTCCAGCTTATTACAGTTGCCAAAAGCGTGGGAGGTTGTAAAGGGCGAGCAGGGGGATGCCGTAATTGCGATTGTGGATGACGGGGTTTATTGGAGGCATGAAGATCTCTTGGCAAATGCATGGACAAATCCCGGGGAAGTGCCGAGCAACGGAATTGATGATGATCAGAATGGGTATGTGGACGATGTTCATGGTTATGACTTTAGTGGAAAGCGTCCTTATGATCCAGGAGAATTTCTCTATCCAAATCATGGCTCGCACGGGACGGCAGTTGCCTCACTGGCGGTTGCGGTCACGGATAACGGAATAGGAATGGCCGGTACCAGCTGGAATGCACGTTTTATATCTGTTGGCACGTTATGTGGTTCAGGTGGAGCACTTTGTCATATAACAGAGGGAATGGTTTACGCCGCGACTCTCGGGGCGGACATTATCAATGCCAGCTTTGGTGGTGCAATATTTTCGAAAACGGAATTTTTAGCGATAAAGGCGATCACGGATATGGGTGCGCTAGTTGTCGCAGCCGCTGGCAATGAAGGCTGGAATGTGGACAGACGCCCCTCGTATCCAGCGGATTATCCATATGTACTGTCAGTAGGTTCAACATCAGTCGATTACGATATTGTATATTCCAATTACGGTACAAATGTTGACGTATATGCGGCTGGAACGGATCTGACCGCACCTCACCAAGGAGGTTATGCTCACGGCTTTATTGGTACATCGTTCGCCTGTCCCTTGGTCTCTGGCATTGCAGCACTGGTCAAGACGGCCTTTCCAACCTATAATGCCGATCAGGTTCGCGAACAGATCCGCTTTACGGCAGACCCCATAGGCTATGCGAATGTCCCCGAATTTGAGGGCCTATTAGGCTTTGGGAGGGTGAATGCGTTTCGAGCTGTGACCGAGACGGGAATTGCCGGTGTTGTATTGGATACAGTAGCGGTTGAGATTCATGGCGATGGATGGCGATCTGGTTCAACTGGCCATGTGAGGGTGGAGGTGCACAGTTATCTGGAAGGAGCTGGGGATATAGAGATTAATATAATAGAAGTTCCAGATGCACTTGAATTTGTCTCGCAAACTACCGCGGTGGGCAGGGTCCTGCACGGCGCTTCCAAGACCGTCACAATTCCGTTTACCGTAGTAGGGGACCCTGGATACAGGGTAAAAGAGTTGTATGTAATTGAGGTGCGGGCAGGTGATGAAGTCAGTAGAGAAGCCGTTCTTCATTCGATTGAGGGGTGGGAATTAGAGGGAGTTGAAAGTGGAAAACTGGCGTTTGACGTGACATCAGAGGGAAATATTGGGTGGTTAGACCAGTATTCGGCGAGCCGGCAAGAATTTTCTCTTGGCAGGGGAATTCATTTTGGGGAAACCCAACATTTGCTCTACGAAGCCGGACTGATCCTAGGTACAGGACCCGATCAGGTATCCAGATGTGTTCAGGGTATTGAGGGGTCGGCGAATAATGTACATTTTAGACCAAAGCCGGGTACCGGTCTCAGGGTTCGAATGCCAGGCAACGTTGCTCCGTGGGAGACCGAAGTCACGTTATGGGACACAAAAGCCCCGGACCCTACAGGTTTGGAAATATTCCAGGAGACCTATTTTGATCCTGGAAGCCGGAATTCAGGCTATGCCATACTGCGGTATACAGTCACCAATCCAACCAGTACCGCAATCAACAACCTGCACGTTGGTATGGTCTTCGATTGGATCATCAGTTACACATGGGATGACATCCCCGGATATGATCCAGATAGAGGTGTAGGCTATCAGTACACGGAAGATCGTGAAGCACCCGTAATGGGTGCAAAGGTATTGACCGATGATGCAGAGATTCATTTTACCGCGTATGATATGGGGATATATCCCTATCCTCGATTACAGTCGGCATGGTGGCTCATGAGCGGAGGCGTCAATCAGCCTCAGAATAGTCCTCTTCCCTGGGGGCAGGTTTTTGGAACAGGCCCCTACACTACTGTGCATCCCGGTGAAAGTGTCGAAGCGGCGTTTGCCTTCTTTGGAGGTAATTCAATAGATGATATGTTGCTCAATGCTGATCGGGCTCAGGACTTTTGGGATTCTCGTTTCAGTAGCAAAGCGCGGGTTCAGTTTTTACAGGTCGACTCAGAGATCGCTTTGGATCTATGGGTGAATGATCAACTGATCATAGAGGATTGGCATCCAGAAGCGGCCACGAAATTTCTACCGCTGGAGTCCGGCGATTCGGTTCTCGAATTGAGGAATGCAGGGGATTCCAAGACATCTGATCCGCTTGCTTCGGCAAGGGTAGACTTTGATCCGGCCGGTCGTTATCATGGTGTATTTTTTGGAACGCCTGGTAGTACACAGTTCATAGTGGAGCCACATGCCCGTCGAACGGCGATGTCCGAGAATAAGGTGGAATTTCGGGCAGTACACGGGATCACCGGCTCTGCCAATGTGGAGTTGCGGGTTCTGGATGGTCATAGCCATACTCAGAAAGCCACACTACAGGCTACAATGGGGACCGCGACTAATTTTACAGAGTTGGAACCGGGTCCATATGTAATTGAGTTATGGGACTCGGTGTCGAATGTATTGTTGGGTATGTATAACTTGGATGCGGATTCATACGCGGGCAGGAGTTTCGTGTTGGTAATGAGTGGTTCAGCAGCGTCAGGTGTCAAAGTAAATGGTTTTTGGCCTGATGGTACAGAGCTTGTTTCCGATGTGGAAGTGAAAACAGCCATGTCCCATACGCTGCCATCAGAGTTGGTCTTGCACGGCAATTATCCCAACCCATTCAATTCATTTACGCAGATTCGTTTTGATTTGCCGATGCCTGCACACATAACAGTGGAATTGATGGACCTGATTGGTCGGCATGTGTGGGAGGGACCGGAAGAATATATGGAGGCCGGGCGCAATCGCCAGTATCGGATCAGTGCTGACAGATTAGCATCCGGGGTTTATTTATATCGCCTATCGGCAGACACACCGTCAGGAGCATTGATGCAGGCCGGCCGGGTTGTGGTGGTCAAGTGAAGTAAGAGGTGAACGTTGCAGTTATGGTGAAAACAATTCTAAAGTGGACAGTACTGTTGGCAGGGGGGGGCGGGTTTAGCATTCTGAACCAGACGGTGGCGCAGGTTCAATATCCTGATTTAGAGGCCGATGCCGTTCCGAACGTTGTGCTGGTTCAGTTTGCTGACGGTACATTTCCAGTCGGGAAGCAATCTGGATTAGCACTTTTTGATGCAATTGCTAACTCGTACGGTGTTTATGCAATCGAACCCACATTCCCACATCTACATCAGAATGGGGTGTCATGCGATAATATGGGGAAGTTGTCGAATACCTATCGCGTACATTTTTCGGAAGACACACCGCCAGAGTTACTGGCTTTAGTTTTTGAAAGTGATCCCGGTGTTGTGTATGCGGAGGCCGAATACTACTACAGAACAACGGCTTCGACAGGTACGAGCGTCCCAAATGATCCAGATTTTGCCTATCAGGCTACCTATATGGACAGGTTGCAGTTGAAGGAGGCATGGGATACGGTAAAGGGAGAACAGGGGAAAATAATGGTTGCCATTATAGATAGCGGCACAGACTGGCGGCACGAGGATCTAATAGCGAATGTCTGGACGAATACCGACGAAATCCCCGATAACGGCATTGATGATGATAAAAACGGCTATGTAGATGATGTGCATGGTTACGATTTTGGTAATAAATTGCCCTACACGCCCGGTGTAATGATTGACCTGACTTTTAATAATCATGGCACCGCAGTGGCCAGTGTAACTTCGGGGGAGAGCAACAATGCAAAGGGGGTGGCCGGAAGTAGTTGGAATGCTACATATATGCCGATCGGGGCAGATTGTGGAAGTGCTGGAATTTGCAACATTGCAGAAGCGACGCTATATGCTGCTGTAAATGGTGCAGACATCATAAATGGCAGTTTTACCACTTCTATATATCACGCAACCCATCATCTTGCAGTCCAATGTGCAATGGAGATGGGGACTCTTTTTGTTGCCGCAGCAGGAAATGATGGCACCAATAATGATGTGAAACCACAGTCTCCGGCTAGTTTCTTTGAGACACTTGCAGTTGGCGGTACGGAAAGAAGCAGGGACCGTGTGGTATTCAACTATGGTTCCACCGTTGATGTCTTTGCGAGCGGAAGTAATTTAGCAACGGCTCTTCCGAATAATGAATATGGTCGGCTAAGCGGCACATCGTTTGCATCGCCGCTGGTGGCGGGAATTGCAGCTCTTGTTAAGACCAGATTTCCGCATTTTTCTGCCGAACAGGTACGGGAGCAAATCAGATATACCTCTGAAACCATTGAGGATATAAACCCTTCAGGGTTCGAAGGTTTGCTGGGTCGTGGCAGGGTTAATGCATATCAAGCCGTGCAGACACCGGTTTCGAGTGCGATCCGGGTGACAGGGATTAAGCGTAAAAACAGTTCAAACAATTCATCTCAATCTCTGGTCGTTGATGTGGAAAGTTTCTTCGAAAGCGGAACGAGTCAGTCTGCATCCGTAGAGTTGGTGGATATTCCTTCGTATTTGGGATTTGAGCGGACTTCTCATAGGATTGATTTCCCTACTGGAGCGGGCATGGACAGCGTCATGTTTCCATTTAGCTTTTTGGGCGCCCCCCCTTACCGGGTAAGGGATCAGATGGAGGTCAGAGTAGCACATAATGGAGTGACGGAGAAGATAAATTACAGTTTCGAGTCACGTACGGGCGAAACGCTCCCCGTTGTTAAGATAGAGAATGCGCTCGGCTATAGTATAACATCGGAGGGTAATTTGGGGTATTTGGATCAGTGGGGGAATAGTGGTGGATTAGGGATTGGTGTAGGTTTACTTGCGGAGACGCAGCTTAATGAAGCAGGATTGATTATAGGGACCGGTCCTGAGCAGATATCGTCATCTGTCTTAGGACACAAGAAGAGCTATCCTGGGAAGATACAGCCAATCCATTTTAATCGCAAGCCGGGGACCAAGATGGATGTTTCTGTACCCGGTGTAAACGGTATCCTGAGTACTCAAGTGACTCTTCTGGATTCAAATGCTCCACACCCGATTGGTGTAGAGATCTTGGAGGAGACACAGCTTGTGACGAATGATGATGAATCTGGGGGATTCATTATTGTAAAATATACGGTAACCAATCTGCTCCAGGTACCCATCGAAAATCTACATGTAGGTTTATATGCGGATTGGATACTTTCATTCAATTGGACTAATGACCAGCCAAGGTTTGATGCTGAACGGGAAGCCATTTACCAGATCACTGAGGAGAGGAATCCTTGGGTCCCGGGCATTAAAATTCTATCGGAGGATTCTGGCACCCGCTACGGAGCATTGATCAACTATGGTATCTACCCCGGTACATGGCGTAGTATTATGTGGGGATATCTGAGTGGAGAGAATCGACTTGGAGGCCCCTCATCGGATAATTGGTCACATATTGCGAGTGTGGGTCCTATCCGGTTGGAGCCGGGTGCCCATAAGAAAGCGGTATTTGCCGTCATAAATGGGAAATCTGAAGAAGCATTTTTGGAGTTGGTGGACCATGCAGTGGAGTACTGGGGCAATCGGGAACTGGAGACTCCCGGATACGTGCAGATCATAAATGCCACAGACATCCAATTGGATCTGTATTTGGATAATGCAGCCACCCCGAAAACAGTCCCCGAGTTTTCGTCTTCAGATTACATACCCATCCACACTGGGCTCACAAAACTCGCGGCGTCTGGATCCGGTACCCTGCACACCACCATCCCGGTTATATCCAACCTGGAAGTGACGGGCGACTCTAGTTATCAGGTCATCTATTCCGGTGGCAAGGATCAGATTCGGGCCACGATAGCTTGCTGTGCACGGGATCGGGCGACGACAACCGAAGTTGTCGCTCTTCGTGCAAGCCATAATCTGACAGGGCATTCTGCACTTAGCTTCCGATTCGCTTCAGATCAGGGTTTTGTTGAGAATCTCCAGGTAGCCGCGGGCACGGCTTCTTCGTACATCGATTTACCGCCAGATAAATATTCGTTGGAGATTAGCAAGAATGGTACACCTTGGCTGCATTCAAGGATAGATCTTCACAATTTTGGAGGTGAAGCTCTGCTCCTCATGTTCGTACCCCAAGGTTCCAATCCTCCACGGATTGCCGCGTTCGAAGCGAAAGAGGAGAATGTTCGTTTCTGGTTGAATTTTACGGAGGTTTCAACCAGTGCGGAGCAATCAAGCCTGCCACTTGAATTCATGCTACACGGCAACTACCCCAATCCCGTCAATTCGGCTATGCGGATACATTTCGACTTACCCACTTCGGCTCGTGTATCGCTGGAGATTATAGACCTTCTGGGTAAGCGTGTTCGTGAGATATCTGCTGGTGAGATGGATGCTGGATTTGGTGCTTCCATTTCCGTAGATAGCCGGGGGCTTAGCTCAGGGGCGTATCTATATCGCCTGACAATGCAGTCCAGTACCGGGACATTTACGGACGCAGGCAGATTCATCGTTATACGTTAACGATTGACTGTTTTGTTGGGGGAGTTATCTCGGGGAAGCATTCATTCTGGAATTCGCTTATTGACACCACAGCTGTGACTACTAGAGTCTACAGATGAGTGTGGGGTATGGCTGCCTTCAGGAGAAACGCGAGTTGAGATTTTGTAGCCATTTCCCCAAAAATCAAGCATCTTTGTGCCAAGGTAAATAAATAATAATTGGCACATCGTAAGAGATTGTGGAGTACTTTTACGAGAAATGAATCGCCCATTCGGAGCGGCGCATGATATTTCTATCAGAAACAGCAGGGATCAAGTTTTTCGGGCTCCAGCACGTTTTGATCATATTCATGATGATCAGCCTGTGTGTGTGGGTTCCATTATTTTCCTATAGGAAGTTGAATCCAGGCCAGCAGCAATGGGTCCTGCGGGGGCTTTCAATCCTTGTCTGTGCTGGAATTCTCAGTTCAATTGTTTTTCGGATGACGGTGGGGAGCTTTGATTGGCGCCAGCATCTGCCATTAGATCTGTGCAATCTTTTTGCACTTTTTTCGCCTGTTCTATTCTGGCGGGATCCTCCCAAACGTCTGGTTGAAGTATTTTACTATTTGATTCTGTCAGGAACGGGGCAAGGAGTGCTGACCCCTGATTTGGTTGAAGCGTTCCCGCACCCTCTGTTCATGTCCTACTGGATCGTTCATTGCGGGCTGATTCTTCATATCGTTTATGTGGTTGTTGTATGGCGTATAAAGCCTCGAAAGGTTGGTATACTCTACAGCCTCCTCTGGCTGAATGCTTATGCATTGGTAATCATGGTCTTCAATTATTTCACGGAGGCTAACTATATGTACATGATCCAGAAGCCACCCTTCGGCTCTCTTTTGGATTTTCTGGGGCCATGGCCCTGGTATATTTTAGTTGCGCAACCCCTGGCATTATTATTATTTTGGCTGGCCTGGTTGCCCTTTGCACGAACCGGATTTGCTTTATCTGTGAGACAAACCTTATTTAGGATACGATCCGTTCATTGAATTCAAATGGGACATATTTCACGGTCATCGAACCAGTGTAGTGCTGGAATTCGGGTTTCAACCGTCCTGTCACCTGAGTGTGGGAGGAGCCATCATTTTTCGTACATTGGATTTCCAGTCAAGAACGAGGTGCTTTGTGATCCATGCGACGAGTTGATTTTATTGGATGGACTGCAGATGTTACGTTTTGATTTTCCTATTTCCCTCTAATTCATGAATCAAGTTATTAGTATTGAACCGGCGAAAGGCTTCTTGGATCGATGTCTGAGGGGAATTGAGGTGGTCGGCAATAAGTTGCCAGATCCATCAATGCTTTTTCTATTGCTATTGATTGTAGTCTGGATCCTGAGTGCATTCTTATCGAATTTCTCCTTTTCTTCGGTCATTGATCCTCGCACCGACGCACCGCTGGTGATTAACAACTTGCTGACTGGCAGTGCAATCACTGACTTTATGAGTCGGATGGTTTCAATCTTCACCGGCTTTGCTCCGCTTGGCGTGGTGCTGGTTGCGATGCTTGGCGTGGGAGTGGCTGATGAGGCGGGATACTTCAATACGGGGATTAAACTATTGTTGTCAAAAACCTCCGTAGGGTTTTTGACCCCGGTAGTCGTTTTGGTTGGGTTGTTGAGTCACAGTGCGGTGGATGCAGGGTATGTGCTGGTTATTCCTTTGGGGGGCGTGATCTTTCAGGCGGCCGGCCGCCATCCCTTGGCTGGAATAGCCGCGGCTTTTGCAGGGGTTTCAGGTGGCTTTAGTGCTAATCCACTACCATCTGCACTTGATCCGCTTCTGCAGGGGTTCACACAGCCGGCTGCCCAGATTCTAGATGCGGCCATTTTAGTCAACCCTCTCTGTAACTACTTTTTCACGATGGCTTCCAGTGGATTGATCATCGCTCTGGGGTGGTATATCACAGATCGTATAGTAGAGCCTCGTCTTCAGAGGAACACACCTGTAGACGAGGATGCGGAGAAATCCGAGGGGATGGATCAGATTAGCAGGACAGAATTGAAGGCATTCTGGTGGGCTACGGGGATAATGCTGCTTGGAATTGTGGTGCTCATTATGACTTTACTGCCATCTGGTTCTCCATTCAGGGATGCTAGCGGGTCATTGAATTCGTTTCAGGCACCCATTATGCAATCTATTGTGCCGCTCATTTTCCTGTTGTTTCTTGTCCCGGGGGTTGTATACGGGTATGTTGCCCGGGTCTTCAGATCGTCAAAGGATATGGTGGATGCAATGACAAAGGCGATGAACGGAATGGCATACTACATTGTGATGGCCTTCTTTTGTGCACTTTTTGTTCATGCCTTTAGCTCATCAAATATTGGGGCGTTGCTGGCACTCAAGGGGGCGGCTGCACTGCAGGCACTGGCGTTACCCGGCTCCATCACGATTGTAGGGATTATCCTGCTGACCGCGTTTGTGAACCTCTTTGTGGGATCTGCATCTGCAAAATGGGCACTCCTGGCACCAATATTTGTCCCTATGCTAATGCAGGTCGGAATTTCGCCGGATTTGACTCAGGCGGCCTATCGGGTTGGAGATTCTTCCTCCAATATCGTCACCCCACTCATGCCGTACTTTCCCTTGGTGGTTGTCTATTGTCAGAAATATCTCAAGAAGACGGGAATCGGAACACTGACTTCCATCATGATTCCTTATTCGATCACGTTTCTGATTGTCTGGACAGCGTTTCTTGTTTTGTATTGGGTATTGGGGATTCCTTTGGGATTGGGAGCGTCCTATGTTTATCCACCGGTCTAATGTCTGTTGGATCAGAATTTGGGCGAATCATTTGTGGGATGTTCCGAGGATTCATGCGCTCACTACTTCGGAGTCTCTTCCGGCGGTGATGTTTTTGTCAGTGTGGAGTCCATCGGGTCAATGAGTTCGAAGCGAACCGGTAGGCGCATTCGGATTCGTGCAGATTTGCCTAGATGTCGGCCAGGGATAAAGCGTGTTCGACGCAATGCTTGCACGGCAGCAGAATCAAGCAACGCATGCAAGGGCTGAGAAACCAGGATGTCACTTACTGTACCATTGGGATTGACGGTGAATGTGAGCGTCACCTTGCCCTCAATCCCCTGAGCTATCGCTTTCTGAGGATAATCAATCAGAATATAGTATGCTCCCAGCCCACCTCGTATTTGTGGCATAATTTCCGCATGATCCAGGACAGGAACAGCAGACGTTTTATAGGATGATGGTTGGGAGATTTCAGGAATCGTATCCTCTTGGACGATGATCTCATTGGGTACAGAGGCGATAGCATCGGCACCGGCAGTGGATCCGATTGATTTTGTGACGGTAGTGGGGGGCAGGGATATTGTTTGTTCGGTTTCTGTACTGATGCCACGAGGCTTGAAATTCAGCCTCCATGGTTTTGGGGTAGGATCGAATTGTAGGGGAATCTTGAAGCACAGCGTAATGAGCACCAGGCTTACCGCGAGGGCAACCATGAGGCGTAAATGATAGAATGCATTCTGAATCTGACTGGAACGCATGGGAGTGAAGTGCTCAATCCTCTGCAAAATGGTACTCAGCTGTACAAATAAGTTCATAATGTCAGATCAACATAAAGCACTAATCTTGACGGCTCCAGGTAGATGTTCAATTGAGTGGAGAGAGTCTGTATCCATCGCAGACGGCCCCATCATGATTGCGGTGGAGTATTCAGGGATTAACTACAAAGACGCATTAGCGGTTACGGGAACGGGCAAAATCGTGCGTGCGCCTTTTCCGTTTGTGCCAGGGATTGATCTAGCAGGTACAGTCTTAAGATCTGAGTTTGACAGCTACGCGCCAGGAGATCGGGTCGTTCTGACCGGTGGTGGGCTTGGGGAGTCATACAGTGGAGGATATTCGCAGTTGCAATCGGTTACATCCGAATATTTGTTGAAGCTTCCTGAAGGAATGAGTACACGCACATCTATGATATTGGGCACGGCAGGTCTCACGGCGATGTTGAGTGTAATGTCTCTGGAAGATCATCAGATTAAGAGCGGAGAGATTCTCGTTACGGGTGCATCGGGGGGTGTGGGGATGATCGCCGTCAAATTACTCGCAAGTCTCGGATACACCGCGATAGCATCCTGTGACAGTTCACATTTATGGCATAAAATCTCAGGCTTGGGAGCATCGAAAACAATCGGCCGGATCAAAGCCAGCCGACCACTTGAGCATGCTTTGTATGATGGTGTGATTGATGCTGCAGGGGGAAAGGTGTTGGCCGCAGCCCTAGCCCAAGTGAGGCGTCATGGGTGTATCGCTACTTCTGGGAATGCAGCGGGTGCCGAGTTAACAACAACTGTATATCCATTCATCCTCCGCGGCGTGACGCTTGCCGGGATTGATTCAAACACAGCATCTGTGCAGGACAGACTGACCGCTTGGCAGCGGTTGCACGCACTCATCTGCGAATACGAGGTTGACCAGCTTTCTATGGGAACAGTTGGTTTAGAGGATATAGAGAGTGTTTGCCGAGCTAAAATGCGGGGCAAGGCTCCCGGCAGGTTCTTAGTTGATCTCAACAGTAAAGGGTAACGGCTGCAGATTTCTCAAGAATGATATGTTGGATGACTCGTGAGGAACTCACGCCTGAGTTAGGATAACGTTTCTTACCAGAAATTATTGTCTTCCCGCTGACTCACGTACGCGGTGCAGTATTCTGCCATCCTTCGAATTAAATCCTCCATAAGGGGCTCATTATAGGGGATCTGCAAGCTGTATTTCGTGGTTTTGTAATTTTCCAGTTCCTTTCGGAAAGGCTCCAGACATGCGCTGTGCGGTGAAAAATTCATGTGTGATTTATGCGCAGAGTAGGCAAACAGGAAGCGAGGTTCCACGAAGAAGGGGGTCCTCCATTTGATCACTTCCTGGGCATCAGGGGCAACACTGTGAAGAATTCTGCGAAGCTTATGCAGATGTGGTAATGCTTCACTTGGAGCCGCCAAGATATATTCCTCAACTGTAGTGGGTCTCTGTTTTTTTGCCATGGGATGGGTTAGGAATGACAGATCGGTTTAGATATCTTCAGAATTTAAAGAATGATAATGCGATGAAATTTGCCTTGAGTGATGTGGTACATCTCTCCTGATTTTAGGGCTATGCCTGTTCAGAGAAAACTGTAAAAATGGGAAACGAAGTCCGTGTTTGGTCAGATCAGATGGCGAAGACGGGTTCACAAAAACAGTATTCTCTGGGCTAACACTGGCGGGCGTGTTCCACAACGATCAAAGGAAAACGAATTTCGGTAAACCTACAGACGCTAGTTCTTCTGATTGTTGTCTCTGTTTAGCAAGTCTCGTAGAGCAAAATTCAGAACTCCCCCAAATGCAAGTGGGATTGATAACCAGGCTGGACCAAATAGAAGCGCCGCTACAGCAGTTGCAATCATAGACAAGGACACGACCGTAGAAGTCATCAGTCTATGCCTGGCGATGTTTGTATCTTTTTCAAGTGCATTCCTCTGCAGGGATTGATCTTTTTCTAATAGGCCGATAATTCGATCAGCCATACCGGGCTGCACTTTCTCGTACTCAATCAATTCGGAAGAGGGAGGCAATAGCTCTCTGACCGGCATGATGTGAGGTATATTGGCAATATGCCCTACAACTTCCGAAGGTGTTTCCGGCTTCAGCCAGTGTGTGAATTCAGGGTTGTCTCCTGTGGTTGCCATGATTCGATAATCTTGTTGGTGTATTTAAGTAGTGTACATCTAGAAAATGCCTTTGTTTTGGGTCGGTTGGGGATGCCCCAATCAGTCCAGATGAGCCATTTGCTTTTCTTCCCCCTTCATGAGCGGGTTGGCGCGTCGCAATCGTCTGCCTTGCTTGGCCAGACGCTTGAGACGCTTCCGTTGAACGCCAGGCTAACTGGCAAAAGTATAGCTATCCGTTTTAGTATGAAAGTACCTTAACTTGTAGAAAACAATGTGAAGATTACTCGGGGTATCCGTTTGGCTGTGTTCCAGGCAAAGCGCGGATGTATTCATGGGCCGACTGAAAATGATGGAGTTAAAAGGAGTCAATCGACTCGCTTCATGGTTGCAGGGTGTACGCGATCTTGTACGTTGGGTTTTTTCATGGATGGAAATTTGACAATCTTCTTCTTAATTCACTCCAGGAAGACGATTCGAAGCCATTGAGTGTACACATAATTCGTTCACCAGTCAATGAATTTTCAATCAAAAGAGCGGTTTGATGTGATCGTAGTTGGTTCCGGGATGTCTGGTGGATGGGCCATGATGGAGCTTTGTCGACTTGGCCTCAAGACATTGGTTTTGGAACGGGGGCGATCCGTCCAGCACCGTGAGGATTATATTACGGAGCATAAACATCCATGGGAATTACCACACCGGGGTAGAGTGCCTCCGGCTACGGCTCGGGAGCATTATCCGATACAACGCAAGACCTATGCATTCTCCGAGAGTACGCGTCATTTTTTTATGCGTGACTCAGAACATCCCTATGTTCAAGAAGAACCCTATACCTGGATCCAGGCGAATGTAGTCGGCGGTCGGTCATTAATGTGGGCACGACAGAGCTATCGACTCAGTCCCATGGATTTTCTGGCAAACCTTGAGGATGGACATGGAGTTGATTGGCCGATCCGATATGAAGACCTAGCGCCATGGTATGATCATGTGGAGAGAACGATTGGCGTGAGCGGGCAGACAGAAGGTCTGCCTCATTTACCGGATGGGATTTTTCAGGCACCAATGGAGATGAATGCGGTGGAGCGGATGTTGAAAGCACGTATAGAGACGCACTTCCCGGAACGAATGGTTACCATAGGAAGAACAGCGACACTCACGGAAGCAATAGGCAATCGCCTTGCCTGTCATTATTGTGGTCCATGTGAACGAGGATGCTCCACCAGTTCCTACTACAGCACGGTGAGTGTTGCACTTCCTAAAGCACAGGCGACGGGGAACCTCACGCTTCAACCCGACAATCTGGTATGTCAAGTGAATTATGATGAGACGACTGGCCGGGCTACAGGCGTAGACGCGATTGATCAAAAAACGGGAAAGCGGAGGACATTCAATGCGCGAATCATCTTTTTATGTGCATCCTCAATGAATACGGCACGCATTATGCTGCTCTCCAGTAGTCGCAGCTTCCCAAATGGGATCGCGAATACCAGTGGAGCCCTGGGACATTACCTCATGGACCATCATTATCATGTCGGGGCAAATGCCGTATTTGAGGGGTATGAGGATCGATATTATCAGGGGAACCGTCCCAATGGAATCTACATCCCAAGGTTTCGGAACCTAGGGCCACAGACGCGCCATCCTGCATTTGTGCGTGGATATGGTTTTCAGGGTTCAGCGAGCCGACAGGGATGGGGGCGGGGACACAGCATGGCTGGCTTTGGAACAGAATTCAAGCATCGCCTTCGCAGACCAGGAAACTGGACTATGGGATTGGGTGGATTTGGAGAAACTCTGCCACGCTATAATAACTATTGTGAGCTGGATGAAATCAAGCGGGATCAATGGGGGCTGCCCGTACTTCGGTTCCATGTAACCCGGGATGACAATGACCGGGCGATGCGAAAGGATATGATGGAGACTGCTGCCGAGATGCTGGAAACCGCCGGCGCCCAAGAGGTTACCCCCTACGATACGTGGCAGGATGCTCCTGGTCTTGGGAATCATGAAATGGGAGCCGCCCGAATGGGGCGCGACCCTGAAACCAGTGTATTGAATGCATACAATCAGTGTCACGATGTCCCCAACCTGTTTGTGACCGACGGTGCATGCATGACATCCTCAGCCTGCCAAAACCCCTCACTCACCTATATGGCTCTGACTGCACGTGCCTGTGACTATGCGGTGGGGCAATTGAAAAAGGGGCGATTGTAAATAAATCCTTGAACATGGCATCCGAACAAGTCATCACCTGTATGTTGTCGAAAGATGCGATGGCGCGTCTTCAGTGTCGTTATTCTGTCTCGGTGCGACATCTAAAAGCATTCATTTCCGATGAGGATCTGCGTGAGGCGCATGCAATTGTAACGACACCGTACGATCGGGTGGATGCCGTATTCCTTGATCGTGCGTCCAACCTCAAAATCATAGCGCAGTTTGGAGTCGGGATCGATAATATTGATCTTGAAGCGGCAGAGGCACGCGGGGTGGTCGTCACGCATACTCCCGGGGTTGTCGTATCCTCGACCGCTGAGCTGACTCTTGCGCTGATGCTGATGGTGACTCGCCGACTTAAAGAAGCGGCAGGAGTCCTTGGTCAGGGACCGGAAGCGATGCCACTTGGATTTGAACTCTCCGGTAAAACACTCGGCATCATTGGTATGGGACGGATCGGGGCTGCCGTTGCGCGCCGTGCACATGCATTCGGGATGAAAATCTATTATGCCAATCGCAGGCGGGCCAATCCGACGATTGAGCGTGAAACCACCGCCGTGCGACGCGCACGGGAGGATCTGTTTGAGATCAGCGATGTACTCTCATTGCATTGCGATCTCAATGCAGATAGCCGCCATTTGGTTCACACAGCTTCATTAGAGCGTATGAAAAGTTCTGCAGTCCTTATCAATACAGCACGCGCTGAGGTCATTGATGAGGTTGCTTTGGCGCATGCCTTGACATCGGGACAGATCTGGGGAGCAGGATTGGATGTATTCAGTTCAGATCTCCCCGAAGAGATCCGCCGCCATCCAAGGGTGGTATTGACCCCACACTCAGGAACAGCAACAATGCAAACACGTGACGCAATGTCGAATATGGTAGTTGATTCAATTACTGCCTGTCTAACACAAGATGATAGGATCCCGAATCGCAAGGTTTGAAATATTGGTTTGTTGGCTTGTAATCCTTGGTATCCCGTCAGGAGTTACTTGGGGACAAACAGACACGCTGGATGTTGCGGATATTCTGGAATATCTTTCAGAGGGAAACGCAGAAGCGTTAGTCAGTTATGCAGAGGATTATTTGGATCTCGCATTGCTGGAGCAGCCCCGTCGCTATACCCGCTCCCAAGCGCTCTATGTTTTGGAAAAGTTCTTTCATGAATATTCACCTGATGGGTTTAGGCTTGACCACAGTATGACTCAGGGCGAAGAATGGTGGCTTACAGGATCTTACTCTTTACGCGATGAGCGTCAGGGTTTCCGCTTCTATCTGCGTTTCGGGGGAGTTTTTCCGGAGTACAGGCTCATGGCAATACAAGTGATCCGTTCCTGATGCAGGTCCCGTCTCGACACAGGGGTTTTGTTGGGGTTGCAGTTGTATTTCTGTTGATGATTCTATTGGCCTGGATTGGTCAGCGGGTGCATGTTGGGTTTGTGGGACAGGGGAGTGAACAGCGTCAACAGGAAGCGGTCACTGCGTCAAGAGAGCTGATTGAGTCTGAGTTTGCAAATACGCAGAAAGCAATGCAGGTCATTGCTTTTGAAGCGGCTCGGCTGGCTTCAAATCATCTATTTCCGGTGCAGAATATCCCCTCTGCCACATTGATTCAAGAGTTGGAGAGTATTCGACTTCCCGATCAGTGGTCCTTGTCCATTTATGATATGGAGATGCGGCTGATCGCATGGCAGGGGGAGAGTATCCCACTGGTGGGAGAGCCGCCTGTGAATCATGCCGATTGGAGGATCATCCGGGATGATGACTGGCGCACGGCGCTGGTTCTCTGGGAGCCGCTCATTGTAGGGGATGCAATGATTGGCAATATACGTGTGACGCAGAACCTCTTTTCAAGGGCTCCTGTACATAATTCGGTTCTGGAAGATTATGATATTGTAGATACTTGGAGGCGTCACGCGAGATTGGACATCCAGGTGGCTTATGGGGATACGCTTGGGGAGCATCTACTCCAATCCCTGGATGGAAAGCCACTTGGAACCTACGTCATTACACCACCTTCTGAGGCCAAATTGATCGTCGCAACGGCGATATTCTACGGCAACCTGATGGCTTTGGGTGGGACATTGTTGGTGTTGTGGTTTCTATGGGGAATTTGGCGATGGTGTCACGCGAACCTGAATTTGACCCGCCTGATGGTCTTTGTAGCTGCACTGGGGCTGAGCCGTTTTATTTGGCTATACCTAGAAGTACCGGCAAGGTATCAGACAGGCAAGGCTCCGCTGAGTCCACTATTTGATCCGGTACATCTGGCTTCCACACTAGGAAGTGGACTCATGCGTACGACAGGTGACCTGCTCATCAGTTCGTTGTGCGTTTTTGTTCTGGGCGTGGCGGCGCTCCGGTATGCCCATGCATGTTCGAAGCCGTCCACCAATCATCGGGGTATTGTATGGATCCGTCTTGGAATTGGAATTCTAGTCGGACTTATATTGGCTTCAATTTTGGTGGCTGCCTTAAATGCCAGCGTATTGGATTCTACGCTCAGCTATATAGGGCGTAGTGAACTGGTTCCAAGTTCTCTGGAATTGGTTGTGTATGCGTCTCTGGTCCTTTTAGCATTGGGGATTGTTCTGATCGTATCTGCCGGTCTCACCATAGGTTTCAAGATGAGACAGGATCGTATTTGCCTAGGAGTTTTAGGTACGGTAACGGTGATGATGGTGATCGCATTGGACTGGATGCAATGGAGTCCTTGGATCTTCAGTTCGATTTTGATGATTGCCTGTCTGTACATTGCTGTATGGGCTACGAAAGCAGATATATATCTTTGGCTCGCAGCCCGACGGGCAGTCCCTGCCGCATTAGCCGTTTGTTTGCTATTATATCCGGTATACTACGATGCCCTAAATCAACGCAAGCAGGATCGTATTATGTATGCCGCGTCCTCCTTTGATCAGGCCGGTATTCCAGAAGTGTCTCTGGCGGTCCGGGAAGTGGTAGAGGAAGTGCTACAGAACCCTCGAATTGATGACCTGCTTGCGTCTGGGGAAGGTCTTGAGGCGGAAGCAGAAAATTTATTGAGTGGTTCTCTTCTTTCTTCGCTCGGGGCATATGATGCTAGTATAACCTTCTTGTCCGACACCGGTGAAGAACTTCACAGTAGTGGCAGTGCTACACTGTCTTCTGAGGCGACGCAGGACCTCCTGCTGGAATTAAGCACAGGAATCGAATTCCAGGCGAGTAATTATACATTTGTTGAACCCCAATCAACGGGCGCTGCCCGGTACCAATACGCAGGGCTTGCCGCAATCGGAGAAGGATGGGTACTGGTTCGAGCACAACCGCATATTGTGCCCGAAGAAGCGAATACTCCGCTTTTGCGAATCCTGTCCGCTTCGGGGTCCCCTGATTTATACGAAGATTTGTCTCTAGCCTCTTATCGCAATGGACGATTGATACGTACGTATGGAGATCGGTTTGCTAAATATCAGTTAGACCCTGGGGTTGCCTCGGATCTGGTCCGGAATGAATCATTATGGAGACAAGGATCTGAGAGCGAGAGTAGCAGGTATCTCACGTATTATCTTCGTAGAGATCATGATGTTGTCGCAGCACGAATCACCAATGATGGAGCGTTTGATCACCTCTACTATCTGCTTCGACTGGTGGTTGGTGGGTTGATCCTGTGTATTCCATTTTGCACGTTCGGATATGTGATGCAGTGGAAGGCCGGCCTCATCCCTCGGGTGCGTCTGAGGTATCAGGACAAGGTGATGAATGCGTTCCTGTTACTTGGCGTCATCGCAGTCATCCCGGTTGGAATTGCTGGATACAATGTGGTGACGGAAGAAAATGAGAAAGCACTTCAAAGTTGGCTCCGCCAGCATCTGGAGCGTATCGAATCAACCCTTGTGACTCAAGGAAGGGCTGGAGAAAGTAGTGTTGCAGCTCTTGAGCGCAGTAATATTGATTCCCTATCTGCCCGTGTTGGATTGGATCTCAATCTTTATCAAGGTACACAGCTCGTTGCAGCAAGCCGACATCAACTGATTGATGATCGTATCGTGGATGTACGGCTTCCTGCGGAGGTTTTCCGTGCAATTTATGGGAATGCGGAGCGGTTTACTTTCGTGGACCACAAACTGGGCGAGTTTGAATACACGGCGGGGTATCGTGCGATCCTGGATGCAAGCGGGAATCCCGCATACATTCTGTCTGTACCTACTCTGCCGGAGGCAGAGCGGATTGAAGAAGAACGTGCACGAACGCTCGCGTATCTGTTTGGGGCGATGCTGGGTTTGGGAATTCTGGTGATGTTTACGGGGTCCGTACTTGCTCGCGCACTCGCCCGGCCGATTGCAAGGCTGCAGCAGGGTTTGGAAGAAGCCGCGCAAGGAAAATTTGAACGGGTATTGCCGGTAGAGTCACGCGACGAGGTTGGGGCATTAGTCAACACCTTTAATACGATGCAGGGACAACTCGCAGAGAGCAGGCAGAAGCTGGCCAGACAACAGCGCCAACTGGCCTGGAGGGAGATGGCCCGGCAGATTGCCCACGAGATCAAAAACCCGCTTACACCGATGAAGCTGTCAATTCAACATTTACAGCGCTCACTCGAAGACAAGGATCCCGCCCAGTTCAAAAAACAGTTCCAGCGTACGGCCGCTACCCTCATTGCACAGATTGATTCGTTGGCCCATATTGCCAACGAATTCTCCTCTTTTGCACAGTTACCTAGACGGAAAGTGGTAACCCTGGATCTGCGTGAGGTGATGAGCGAAGCACATGCTCTCATGCAGGCAGAGGCATCTGCTGAGGTGACGATGGACTTACACCTTCCTGACATCCCACTGACTGTTCGCGGGGATCCAAACGAGTTGCGGCGTACGTACATCAATCTGATCAAAAATGCATTGGAGGCGGTGCATGGTCAGGATCAGAGAAAGGTGTGTGTTACGGCCAGGATGGATGGGGACCAGGCCATTACCGAAGTGATTGACAACGGAAGCGGGATTCCACTGGAGCTGCAGGATCGGATCTATGAGCCCAGTTTCTCAACGAAAACAAGTGGGGCAGGGCTGGGACTTGCCATCGCAAAGCAGTCGGTTGAGATTTCTGGAGGACAGATCAACTTCACCACAGAACTAGGGCAGGGAACCACAATGCAGCTTACGCTGCCGCTATATGTAGATGGAGAGTAGCAGGCTCCACTCAGGCGACTTCTTCACCGGAAAAATCACGGAAACCAAAGTAGTGTAGAACATACTTGATTTTGGCAGCCTTGCCGGCTCCAAACCCCGGGATGGCCTTGATCCGCCGCTCAATGACTTCAACGGCAGCGCCATCGTTCCACAGACCTTCCGGCTTCCCGTCATAGTTATCCTCAAGGAAGCGTGCAACCTTTCGCGTCGTGTCCGCCATCTTATTAGAGAAACGGTGCACTGCAGGTGATTCTGCAAATGTAGCCCGTAGTGCTTCCTCATCCATATCCGCAATGATCGTCAAGTTAAGATGTCCGAGGCGGTCATGTAGGCGCTTCGCTCCGGTAAAGGCAACCTCAGCGCGTACACGCTGATCGAAAAGCAGACCCAGGATTGCTGCAGTAGGGCTTGCAGCGATGAAGGCGTCCTCATCTTTGTCCCCCGTCAGTGTTCCAGAGTCCACAAACCGTTCCATCATTCGTCCCAGTCCTCCGCCTACGGTACTAAAGTCAATTGTTTGAAAGTGCATGTTGTTTTAGATATTGCTTTTTTTGTGCCACGAGGTGCCGCTTGGGCTGTCCTTGATTTCAATGTTCATTGCGAGTAGTTCATCACGAATCCTGTCAGCGGTGGAAAAGTCACGAGCTTTCCGTGCAGCTGTACGTGCCTGGATCAGCTGTTCAATCACGCGTGTTTGTGAGTCCGGTGGCAATTCCGGCTCGAGATCTTCACTGATTGCTGAGACCCCATTTTGGGCCGTTCCCTGGAGCTCTGCAGTTTGAGGCACAACCCCTAGTAAATCCGAAACCTCTTTCATGAATTGATAGGCCTGACTGCCGAGCTCACCCTTGTGCCTTCGGATCGTGCGTACGCCGTCTAATGCCTGAGCAATTGCAGCAGGCGTATTCAGATCGTCA
Source organism: Rhodothermales bacterium (assembly GCA_965116685.1). Lineage (GTDB taxonomy): Bacteria > Bacteroidota > Rhodothermia > Rhodothermales > Bin80 > Bin80. The sequence goes on from OZ220707.1 coordinate 3,289,993, forward strand.
AGTAATGCACTCAGAAGGGCTTGGCGTTTACTTTCGAGGGTTTCCGCGATGACGGCTGCACCTTCTGCGCCGCGGTCGTGTGCCTCTTTTGCCATTTCGAAGGCTTCCTGGAACCGTTTTACATGTCGTTCGCTGTCCCGAAGTGTTGCAAAAGTGAAGTTAAAGGGCTTACGGTATTGTCCGCTGATCAGTGCGAGGCGCACTGCGAGCGGGAGCACACCACGCTCTTGTATCAGGTCTTTGACAGTGAGAAAATTTCCGAGTCGCTTGGACATTTTTTGCCCTTCCACCTGAAGGAAGCGTGTATGAACCCAATGTCTGGAAAATGGACGTCCGGTCAACGCTTCGGCCTGGGCGATTTCGCATTCATGATGCGGGAAGATCAGGTCTTCTCCCCCGGCATGCAGGTCAATTTCGTTTCCAAGGTAGGCCTGTGCCATGACCGAGCACTCAATATGCCACCCGGGGAATCCCCACCCCCATGGGCTGTGCCATTGCATCAGATGCTCCGCATCTTTTTTCCACAGTGCAAAATCACGCGGATCCTTTTTTTCGGAATCTACGACCACATCACGCACTGCAAGCTCCAGCGCTTCTGCAGCCTTATTGCCGGACAGCTTGCCATAATCCGCGAAGCTTTCAACCGAGAAGTACACACCGGATGAGGTCTGATACGCGGCTCCGCAGGATAAAAGTCGCTCAATCGTTTGGATCTGCTCCCGTATATGTTCGGTCGCCCGTGGTCGGACATCCGGCTCCAGTAAGTTTAGTGTTTGCCAGTCAGATTGAAGGGCAGACGAGTAGTGACGGCTCAGATCCCATACGTTCGCAAACCGGTTCCCTTCAGAGGAGTGCAGTGCACGGGCCATCCGGTCTTCCCCGGAGGCATCCATGGTGTCATCATTGGTAAGATGCCCTACATCAGTGATGTTTGTGACATAGGTCGTCTTCCAGCCAAGTGCGTGAGCGGTTCGCAAAATGAGGTCTGCGGTCAGAAAAGATCGGAAGTTGCCGATATGCGCGTAGGAATAAACCGTCGGACCGCAGCTGTAAAAGCGCAGATGATCGGGCTCAATTAGGGACAGAGGCTCAACCTTGCCGGTAAGGGTATTGTAAAGTCGAAATTCGTGGTTCATTAGGACACGCCGAAGGCACTGCATCTAACGTTATTGCAGCCTCTGTGTGCCAATCAGGGCTGCCTCAATACCATGATCAAGAATCTTTTGCAGGCTGGTTTGTACGGCTCCAGTAAACCCTGGTAGATCATTCAGTGAGATCCCCCACAGACTCTGACTGGATAAAACCTCTTGCACAAAGTCTGGAATCAAGCGATCCTCTGTCGGCCACCAATCTTGAAATTGTTCTGCATGATCATCATAAATGGGATGCAGTTTGCCTTGGAAGTGACTGTAGATCGTGCCATTGGACTCTGAAATTCCCCGCATGAAACGAAGCCATGCTGCAAAGCCTAGTGCGATATGCCTGGGGGCGGGTCCAGTAGGATACGTCTCATAGTAATTCTTGAGGGTTGGTACAGCCCGGTGTCGAAGTTTTGTTGTGGCTTGAAGAGTAATATCAATCAGGCGATGGTACATATAAGGATTTTGCCATCGCTGGAGTACCTCATCAATGTAGGGGGCCACGGTAGCAGGATCTACTGGCAATACGGGACCAATCTCATCTCGCAGAAGTGACTCGATAAATTTACTGACGGCCGGGTGGGTCATGCTATCCAGTACGGTCTCACATCCTGCCAAAAGCCCTACGGGTACAGAGAGCGTATGCCCCCCGTTGAGCAATCGGATTTTTCTCGTTCGATAAGGGGAGATTTCCGGGGCAATGACCACGCCATCAGCATCCTTGGAAAAGCCTAGCTTTTCATGCAGAGTTTCGTCTCCCTGAATTGCCCAGAGCCGGTATGGCTCACAGACCGTAAGAAGCTCATCCTTGTAGCCGAGGCGAGAGTATGCTGTCTCCAGTTCAGTCTTTCCGGGCAGTCCAGGTACAATGCGATCCACCAGGGTATTGCAGAATAGGATCGAATGCTGAACCCAATCCGTGAAGCGTGCTCCCAAGCTCCAGCGCTGTGCCTGTTCCATAACCAAGTTTCGTAGCAGGTCTCCGTTATTGTCAATCAACTCACAGGGCAGGATGGTGACATGACTTGAATCTGCATAGTCAAAAAATTCTGCACGCGTATACAGCAGAGCACAAAGCCGTCCAGGAAAGGACTGGGGAGAGGATTGCAGATCATTGTCCTGGAGAGAGAGGCCGATTTCTGTGGTATTGGAAAGGATGACTTCCAGATGTGGGCTTTTTGCAAGAGCGAGTACTTCGTCCCAGTGTTGGCTGGCAGACAGGGCACGGCTCACGGAGGTTACCGAATGAAATTCATCAATCAATTCGCCCTGCTTGTGCCCGCGAGTCCATAGGGTATAGCGTCCTTCTTGGTTATTCAACAGTTCTGCACGCCCGCTGGGAGTTGAGGCAACCATTACAATACGGCCATCATAGCGTCCAGACGTACAAGCCTCGTCAATTAAACAATCTGCAAAGGCTCTCAAGAAACGGCCGGTTCCGAACTGGAGTATTTTCTCTACCACGTTACTTTTTTCTTAGTTATTCGAGGAAAAGGCCAGGCAACCACAGGCTCAGGCCAGGGAGGTAAGTGACCACCATGAGTGCTACGATCATTGCGATAAAGAAGGGTAGAAGTGGACGGGTCACGTCTGAAATTCTAGTTCCGGCCACCCCGACCCCAACAAAAAGTACACTCCCCACCGGCGGTGTACACAGCCCGATACAAAGATTCAGAACGATGATGATCCCAAAATGAATGGGATCAATTCCCAATGTAATTGCAATTGGCAGGAAGATGGGTGTAAAGATGAGTACAGCGGGCGTGATATCCATAAAAATGCCTACGCACAGCAGGATCACGTTGATGAGCAGTAGAATGACAATCCCATTATCAGTTAAGGCTAAAAGCGATTCTGTAAGCTGTTGTGGAATATTGACGTAGGCCATGATCCACGACATGCCAACCGAGGTTGCAACGAGCAGTAAGACAACGGCTGTTGTACCACTGGCATCAATGAGGATCTGGGGGAGGTCCCGGAAGGTGATTTCCCGGTAAATCAGAGCAAGGATCAACGCATACAATACGGCGACGGCCGCAGCTTCTGTGGCGGTAAAGAAGCCGGCGACGATGCCACCCATGACCACCACGAGTAGGGTTAGGCTGGGGATTGCATCCAAAAATCGCCACAAAATTGTTCTCATCCCGGAAGCTTGTGTAGCACCGTATCCTCGCCGAAGTGCAATGATCGCAGCCACCGCCATCAGGGAGAGACCGACCAGGATTCCTGGGAGATAACCAGCCAGGAACAATGCCGCGATGGAGACACCTCCACTTGCGAGCGAATACACAATCAGGATATTACTGGGGGGAATCAGGAGTCCTGTGGTTGCCGAGGTAATATTCACGGCAGCGGTATAGTTACGATCGTACCGATCTTTCTCCATTTGGGGGGTCATGATTCCGCCGACCGCGGAGGCGGCGGCCACAGCGGATCCAGAGATGGCTCCGAAGAGCATGGATGCCAGGATATTCACATGTGCCAATGCTCCCGGTAAAATCCCCAGCAGGGCGCGTGCAAAATCAATAAGTCGCCGGGCCATCCCACCCCGGTTCATGATCTGGCCGGCAAGAATAAAGAAGGGGATCGCTAGTAGAGCAAAGCTATCCAGCCCCGTCGCGATGCGCTGTGCCTGTGTCGTGAGCGAGGGCCATGTTCCCATGGTGACCAGCATGGTAGCCAGGGTTGCAAGCCCAATACTATAGGCAATCGGAACCCCGATCAGGAGCAGTCCTACAAAGGAGACCACAAGTACGATAATTTCAACGGTTTCCATTACGAAGTTCGTTTACCTCGTCCATGAGGTCCAGAATTGCATACCAGGCAATAAATAACCCGCTGAGTGGGACTGCGAGATACACATATCCCAACGGTAACTGCAGGCTGGCGGATGTCTGACCAAGTGTGAGCATGACCCACACCAGACGTAGCCCTCCGGCAAACAGGGCAGCCAATGCAAAAATGAGCACGAAGGATTCAATCAGGATGCGTAGAATGTGTGCACGATTCCCTGTGAGCTTCTCCGGTAAGAGGTCAACGCTAAGATGCATTCGACGACCCGCAGCGTAGGCGGCACCAATGAGTCCCACCCAGATCATCAGGTATCGTGCCATCTCCTCTGTCCATGAGCTGGGGTCTCCCAGAATAAACCGTGTAAATACCTGCCACAGTACATCTAGGACTAGTACGGCCATGAGTATCGCAACAAGTGTCGACAGAGACCGATCCAATACTTTTCGGGTATAGGTCATACAGGGTTGGAGGTCATCATTCAGAGGAGAGGGAATCATTTGAGCAGTCTCCCAAGGAATCACATGGCATGGTTGCACGGATTTGTTCAATCAATGTGAAGATTTCAGGCGTATTCTGGTACTCATCATACAGCTGCAGTACGCGTTCCGCGAAAGGTTCTTTGTCGGGATAGATAACCTCCACACCAGCCTCCCGTACTTTTTGCAAGGCTTCGTCAGTCGCTGCCTTCCAAAGCTTCTTTTGGTGCTCAGCAGACTCATCTGCCGCTTGTTGGATCCAGGATTGTTGTTCCGAGTCCAGGCGATCCCATATGATGGTGCTGATCAGCAGTACATCGGGGAGTCCGGTATGCTCATCCAGCGAATAGTATTTGCATACCTCGTAGTGCCTGGACGTGTAGAACGAGGGTGGATTATTTTCTGCGCCATCGACCACCCCCTGCTGAAGTGCGGTATAGAGTTCTCCCCATGCAATTGGGGTTGCAGATCCTCCCAGGCTGTTGACCATTTTTACCTGTGTTGCACTCTCAAGGGTGCGAATCTTTAGTCCCTCCAGGTCACTGGGCGAGTAGATTGGCCGGTCTTTGGTATAAAAACTTCGGCTTCCGGCATCGTAATAGGTGAGACCTCGCAACCAATACTGCTCGCTTGACAACAGAATTTTTCGTCCGATTTCTCCTCCGAGTACATCATAGCGGTGGGCTTCGTTACGGAACAAGTACGGTAAGCTGAGCACTTTGTACTCCGGTGCAAACCCTTCAAGTACTGCCGAAGCGACCTTTGTCATACCTAGGCTCCCGAGTTGCAGAAGTTCCAGAAGCTGGCGCTCCGTACCAAGCTGTTGGCTTGGATAGATCTGGATCTGCAGAGTGCCCTCTGACAAGCTATCCAATCTCTCTTGCATGAAGACCATGGCATGGTGGACTGGATGGTTGGTATCAAGTCCATGACCGAGTTTGATGACTTCCACAGTACCTGTCTGGGCACAGCCGGCCGAAAGGAGGAGCACCAAAATTACGATTCGGCCTAACATTCGTTCTTTGTCCCAGAATCTGTTATCATGGTGGAGAGAGAGTTCTCTGTGAATGCCCGAAAGATAAGGGAATTATAACCAAGCTTGTCACTAGGAACTTTTTGGCCAGGAATATAATTCCCAACAGATCTTCCCGTATACTTACTCGCATAATAGTGTAGTGGCTGTGGCTTGGCAGAGAGAGGCGGTGGGGCAAAGTGAGATCAAAATACTTATCACCAGGCAATCGATGATCTATGAGAGAATTTCTTGACGAGAATTTTTTACTTCGCAATAACGCAGCAGAAATACTCTATCATGAATATGCAGCAGAGATGCCGATTATTGATTATCACTGTCACTTGCCGGCTGAGGACATTGCGATAGATCGGAGATTTCAAAACCTTACGCATGCATGGCTGGAGGGGGATCATTATAAATGGCGTGCAATGCGCATGAATGGCATTCATGAGGACTATTGCACCGGTTCTGCACCGGATCGGGAAAAATTCGATGCTTGGGCACGCACCGTCCCTTACACGATCATGAATCCACTGTATCACTGGACCCACTTGGAATTGCGGAGATATTTTGGGATTCAAACCCTTTTAGACCCCTCGTCATCGAAAGAAATCTATGACCAATGCACAGAACTCCTGCAAAGCCCGGAGTACAGTTGCCGTGCATTATTGAATCGGATGAACGTGCATGTTGTATGTACGACCAACGATCCGATTGAGGATCTTTCCGCGCATGCTGTGATTGCTCAGCAGAGTCAAAGTCCGGTCGTTGTACCTGGATTTCGGGCAGACAAGGCGTCTCAGATTCACGATCCATCAATCTGGTGCGAGTACATCCGTGCTCTTGGGGAGGTGGCGAACCTGAATATCACATCTCCAGATGATCTATTGGAGGCGCTACAGCTACGGCACGATTTCTTTGCTGAAAACGGATGTATGGTCAGTGATCATGGAGAGGAAGAGCTGTATGCGGAAAACTACTCATCTGCGGATATTCAGCGAATTTTTGGTCGTACATCGAAGCAGGTTCGATCATCAGATTCAGAGATCGCCATATTCAAGAGTTGGCTGCTATACGAATTGGCGAAGATGGATCATGCGGCGGGATGGACACAGCAATTCCATCTTTCTGCTTTGCGGAATAATAATTCCTGTGCTCCTCAGCCAGACAGTGGCTATGATTCAATTGGCGATTTTGCAATCGCGAAGGGTGTTTCCCGCTTTCTTAATCAGCTTCATGTCACCGATCAATTGGCCAGGACCATCCTTTATTCGGTGAACCCAATCCATAACGAGGTTCTGGCATCCATGTGTGGTAATTTCTGTGAGCATCCCATTGCGGGAAAAATTCAGTTTGGGACCGCGTGGTGGTTCATGGACCAGATTGATGGGATGGAGCGCCAGTTGACGGCATTTGCAAACATGGGGCTTCTAAGCCATTTTGTTGGCATGCTCACCGACTCCAGAAGCTTCCTGTCCTTTCCGAGGCATGAGTACTTTCGTCGCATTCTCTGCAGCATGATTGGAGTACAGGTTCACAATGGCGAGCTTCCGTATGATTTGCCGTGGCTGGGGCAAATTGTGCAGGACATCTGCTATAATAATGCCCGGGGTTTTTTTCGTTTTCGTCTTCCAGGGAAGGCGAAATTGAACGCCTGACACATTAGATCCCCGGCAGGCTCCCTGTTTTCAAGATTCGCAGTGTTTCCGGGGATGTGTTTGACGGCAAAAACAATTTAGCATCATTCCCTGTTGGCCCGCGGATAAAGTCCAAGCAATCCTGGCCAATACACTTTGGGGTGATTCTTCTGGCGAATCGTTAGGTAATTGGATTATCGTATTATGCTTCACGTGATTTCGGCTGACAAAAGGGCCATCGTGCCCAAATTCATCAAGGTAAGCGAAGTACATAACTATGATCAAAAAATACGAAAGCCTATGCCGTAGCATAGGCCCGAAAAGAGAGCAGTGCCACGAGCACGGCATCTCAGTACCGGCATATGAACTCAAGTTTCTAAGGTTCCACTTAACAAGATTACGTATAATTGAAACAAGGTATCATGCACTGAGAGTGGTTTTTCGCACGGATACCCTGTTGTCACTAACTGTATGATAGCCTGCTCCCGAGAATATGAGAATCTACTGAATACCATCAAGGGAGATCGGGGAGCTGTCCGCAATCTAATTGGTCAAAAGCTTGGAGTGCATAACGCTTGGTACGATATTCACCAAATTCTTTCATTTCGTGTGATTTCAGGATCGGGAAAGACGAGCTTGATGCGGGTGGATCCAGAGCCCATTCAAGGTTGGAATGGTGGCCCAGTTCGCTCGAAATACGCAACCAAATCTTGAAAAATCAGAATCAAATAGTAGTGCTCGAATTTTCTTGGATTTTATCTACGACCTGTCAGGCACGGGGCAGGTTGCGACCGAGGAAAAAAAACAGGGTCTTCAGGGCGATATCGGAGCGTGCCAGTGCGCTAGTAGATACGACGACGGCTTTGACGGTACGTCGCGGGATTTTTACTTCCTGGCCATTTTTGAATGTTGGCCTCTTGTGTATACGTTGCAGGGTTGGAAGAGCCATCCCGAGTGCCCATAGGCAGAAACGCCGGATTCCGGTTTCGTGAGGTGGGATCAGAAGGATGTACTGCAGGGCGTTATTGAGATGCTCTCTTGCAATTGCAATGAGTTCGTTTAAGCCTTGGATAAATCGAGGGTCCGTATGGTGTTTGGAAAGTGAACTAAGATCAAAGTCGTAGGCAAGAAAAATACTTTGCGGGAGCCAGCACGCGCCACGGTTGTGATCCTCCCACAAATCTTTGAGGATATTGGTCATTTGAAGACCTTGCCCAAACGAAGACGATAGAGCAAAGAGGTCTTTTTTTCGTGCATCGATCTCGTCGGAGTAGTCGCAGAACAGCTCGGTCAGCATTTCGCCGACAACTCCCGCAACATGATAGCAATAACTGTTGAAATGCTCAAGGTCATTCAATCCTTTAAGGTTGGCACCTTCTTGAAAGACGGCCATGCCATCTGCCATGATATTCACACAGCGCTGGAGGATTTGCTGTTGAGATGTAGAAAAACTCTTTGTAATTCGTATGACTCGAGGGGTGTTGATGATGAGGTCGTGCTCGTACTCGGTTGCCGAAAGCGTGAGTAGACCAGAAAGATCCTGTGCAAAGGCATGTGCGTCATCACTGCCTTCAACAACCCCGATCCAGCGATCGGAGAACTCACGTTTTTGTAATGGCGAGAGCGCTTCTTCGTCCTCAATGGTATCCGAAATCCTACAGAGCAAGTAGGCATTGCCCACCACGACTCCTAGCGGGTCAGGTAACTGGGGAATGGTCAATGCGAAGGTTCGGGAGACATCTTGGAGGATGTCCGTCTGGTATGCGATGTCTTCTTCTAAATGAATTTTGATTACCGTCTGCGTTGCGGCACTTGGTTTTATCGCCACTCAACTTGTTTGAGCTTGAATGAGCTGGGGACGCTACAGCAAGAATAATTGGTTCCGGTGCTCATTCTCAGCATAGTTTAAAACGATTCTGGTCACGACAATCTCATCCACGCAATGGCCATTTTGACAAACAATTCCAGATCCTGCATGATTGTATCTGTCCACATTGCCAAAATTATGAAAAAAGCGTATTCACATCCCGCTTCTAACATACTAGATGTGTCCACGGAATTTTCAGTTTGGCAGGAAATTGCTCATGCGGGAGGGGAGGGAGATTCGTAAACAACTGTTCATCGTGTGAGATATCTTACACAATGGCACATTATTTGATCTGCCTTACAGCAACAAGGTACCTGATCTCGGGTAACACCGGTTCATATTCGTGAACCCGAAATTGCCCCTTTGGGCTGGCGAAAAAATAATTTACCCTATTAATTTACCATTTCCTGTCTTTTAACTCTCTTTTTCCGCGTAATCCAGAGAATTCTCTCCGCTCTCATCTTAATTCTGGCCTAAAAAGTTTCGATTTGCCCCTGCTTTTTGCCGATTGTTCATTTTTACCTATATTTATACTTTAATGTTATTACTTGAAATTTTTCCATGTTAAGCCGAACGAAAAAAATTGGTCTCGTGAAGGAACTCATTCGGGGCCAAACCGTCGCTACCTTTGCCGAGCTCCGCGCTGCCATCGGTCCCGTCTGTGATCTTACCGTCCACAAAGTCATCACCCAGGCAGGGTGCCGAACCAGTTATTCTCACAATAGCCGCTATTACACCTTGGACGAACTCGTAGAGTTTGATGAGAATGGTCTCTGGTCGTACAACGAGATTCGTTTTTCCCGGGAGGGTCCGCTGACCTCCACGCTGATCGCATTCATTGAACCATCACCGGCGGGGCTCTTTGCGCGGGATCTTCAAACGATGGTGAAGGTGGCAGTACTGCCGACCTTGACTCGTTTAACTCGAGAAGGTCGTGTTTCAAGAAAAAAAGTAGGACGGCATTATCTGTATGTATCCATGGACTCCGGTACCCAGAAACAGCAACGACAGAAAAAGGACGCCTTATCTTTGGGTTGGAATGAGACCATGTCCAAGGGGACCCAGACCCTGCTTAATACCCTGAATGAGAAGCAACGACGATTATTTGCTGGATGGTTTTCGCTTCGTGTAGGTCGTGGAGGGGATCGGCGGGTTGCTGAGCTATTAGGGATGGCCCGTGCCACGATCACCAAAGGACGGAGGCAGCTTTTGGACGGAGATTTCGAGGTGAAACGAATCCGTAAACCTGGTGGTGGGCGCAAATCCATCGAAAAAAAAAAGCCCGAAATAATTGGACTCATTCAGAAGGAGATGGAGTGTGATACTGCGGGAGATCCATGTACTGGGCAGCAATGGTATCGGCGAACCACACACTCGATTGCCTCGGTGCTCACCAGACTCGGAATTCCCCTCACGGACCGCACCGTGAGTCGAATTCTGAAGTCACTGGGATTTGCATTACGGGTGAACCACAAGCAGTTGTCTGCCATCAGACATCCAGACCGAAGTCTCCAATTCCAAATCATTTCGATGCTTCGAACGATATTCTCCCACACGCGCCTTCCCATCATCAGCGTAGATACCAAGAAAAAAGAACTGATCGGTCAGTTTCGAAATCCAGGGACCTATTGGAGGGGGACCCCGCATCTCGTCAATGATCATGACTTCCGATCTCAGGAGGACGGCCTTGCAATCCCGTACGGAATCTATGATGTTCTGGCAAATATGGGGACATTCTATGTGGGATACTCTCATGATACGCCTGAATTCTCGGTAGACTGTACAGCGACTTGGTGGAAGGAATGCGGTCGCTACCTCTATCCAGATGCGAACGAATTTTTAATCCTGGCCGATAGTGGAGGAAGCAATGGGTGCCATCCGCGTGCATGGAAATACTTCCTGCAGCATAAACTCGCAAATCCATTTAATCTCACCGTCACCGTTGCACATTATCCCAGTGGGGCCTCCAAATGGAATCCAATCGAACACCGCCTCTTCAGTGAAGTATCCCAAAACTGGGCAGGGATCCCGCTTGAATCTTTTGATATGATGCTCAATTGTCTCAACACTACAACGACACAGACAGGACTGACCGTCAACGCAGAATTGGTAGAACGCGAATATGAACGAGGAATCAAAATCAGCGAAGATGAAATGAACCAACTTAATCTGGAGCACAATGAGTCCTTACCGCGATGGAACTACATGATTAAACCGCAGATCAGCAACCGATTAGTTGTACCATCTTGAAAATTGATAGGCTAATTTATTTTTTCGCCAGCCCTTTATGCATCATGCTGTACATTTCTCCGAGGATTCCTGTCTTGCTTGTTCTGCTTTATTCACTGTGTGCCGTTGGATGCGGATCTTCAGACCCAGGTATGACGGACAGGACATCTGTCAAGGTAGACACACTTGCCTCTGGAGAAATTGTGATTCAAAACGCCGGTGTACCACTTTGGGGATCTGACGAAGGATGGGAGGTTGTGGAGGAAATGAGATATGGAAGTGGCATCGGCGAAGACACCGTGTTATTCGGGCAGATTGCCTCCTTTGATGTGGATATGCAGGGCCATTTATATGTATTGGATCGCCAATCGCAGGAAATCCATATTTTCGATCCAGATGGAGCTTTGATACGCACCGTCGGAGGAAAGGGAGGAGGCCCTGGAGAATTTGAGAGTGCTGTTTCAGTTGATGTCAGCCGCACCGGTGAAATCTGGGTTACAGAAATGGTTGAGGGTACACTCACTGTCCTAGACTCAGATGGGAATTATCAGAGGACACAACAATTGAATACCGTTGGTCGATTCTATATAGTCTATCCTGGTGGTTTTGACCGGATGGGACGCTATAACGCTCTGATCTTTTCGCAGGAGGGCGAAGACGTTGAAGAGTTACTGGTTCGGTTTGACGAGGGAACGATCCCGATTGATACTATTGCAGTCCCAAAGAGTCCTGTTGAAGCCGAACTCTTTGAATTAGTCAGCGACGATGGTCGTTCTCGTACAACGGTAACGATACCGAATCAAGGATCATTTGACTGGGATTTTGCTCTGAATGGAAGTCTATGGACATTGTATACCGGAACGTATGAGCTCACTGAAATGACAACCGATGGGAAGGTTATCCGGAGGGCCATCAAGGACTTTGAGCCGATTCGGGTGACTAGTGCAGAACTTGAACAAATCCGTCAGGGATATAGCTGGTTCATTGATGAGGGCGGGGTGGTGGATATGAATAGAATTCCAAGACAGAAGCCGGTTGTTCAATCCTTTTTCAGTGATGAAGAGGGAAATCTTTGGGTCCTGCGAACGGAAACCAGTCCTGAGGAAGCAAATCGTCTGTTCGACATCTTTAGTGCCGAAGGCTATTTTCTAGGAGAAATTCACCTTCCTTTCCCTCTTATCGTGTCTCTCAAACCAGTTGTGCAGGACGGCATGCTTTACGGGATGACCAGAGATGAATCTGGTGCCATAATGATTGCCAGAGCGCAGATTCACAGCAACTGAGGAGAGATTCCTTAGCCTTGCACACACAGATCTATTATCGAATTACTCGGTGGTCATTAGGCTGCCCATCTTTTGTCTCCGTCAGTCACGAGCCCTTGTCTAAGTTTTCTCATTGAGCCATGTTTAATACTTCTTCCAGTTTTACTGTTTTACCTGTCTTGGTAGGTTCATTTCTCGCCTTCGGATGTAGTTCTCCAGACTCGGCCGTGACTGGCAGAGGGTCCGCTAAAGTAGACACGCTTGCCTCTGGAGAAATCGTGGTTCAAAACACCGGTGATCCGCTTTGGGGATCTGAAGAGGGATGGGAGATGGTGGAGGAGATGAGATTTGGTACCGGGAATGACTCAATTCTCTTCGCATCGATTATCTCCTTGGATGTTGATACACAGGGGCGTTTGTACGTCCTTGACTCATATACACAGCAAATCCATATTTTCGATTCGAGTGGGGCTCTTGTGCGCACAGTTGGATCCAAGGGATCTGGACCGGGAGAGTTTGAAAATGCTACCGCAGTTGATGTCAGTGAAGTGGGTGAGATCTGGGTGATGGAGATGCAGTTGGGCAAACTCACCATTCTGGACGCGGATGGGAATTACTTGCGTACAGAGCGGGTTAACACGACGGGATGGGACTATAGGCCCTATCCAGGCGGGTTTGATCCAGTGGGACGCTATAATGCCATGTCGTTATACTATGACTATGAAGAAGAGGATACCAAGCTCATGTTGGCCCGGTTTGATCAATCCTTCACTCCCATGGATACGATTGCGATCCCGGAAAGTCCTGTAGAGATTGATGAGTTCGTGCATAATGATTCGGAAGGGGGTAATTATAGTATGCCCATACCGTTTCAAGGAACCTTTGAGTGGGTATTTTCTGCGAATGGCAACTTATGGACACTCTATACAGGCACCTATGAATTGGTTGAAATCACAGCCGGGGGGATACCTCTTCGATGGGTTACCAAGGAATTTGAGCCGCTTCCGGTAACCAGCGCAGACCGGGAGGCGGTCCAGGGTCGGTTTAATTGGTTTAGAGATCAGGGAGGGACGATTGATGAAACGAGAATTCCAAGGAATAAGCCAATGGTTGAAGATTTTTTCAGTGACGACGAAGGGAATCTATGGGTGATGCACAGTGAGCCTGGGGATTCAGGCTCACTATTTGATATCTTCAATGCGGAAGGACAATTCCTGGGAGAGGCTAGCCTCTCCTTTCATTTGGAGATCCATTCCGGGGTCATTGTTCGGGACGGCTTACTGTTTGGGGTTACCGAAGATGAGGAGGGAGGAGAAATGATTGTGAGGTCGCGCATCCAGAATTAAGTTTGCGTATTCCGATCCAAGTGGGCCACTGATTCCGATCCAAGTGGGCCACCATTCCGAGCGAAGTGGGCCACCGTTCCGAGCGAAGTGGGCCACCATTCCGAGTGAAGTGGGCCACCATTCCGGGCGAAGTGGGTCACCCTGCAAGCCACCAGTATTATGGAGTGCTGATGAGCGCTCATCCAAACTGGAAGCGGTTTAATTTTCATCGAATCCAGATATGGTTTGTCATAGCTTTTAGTTTCACTAAACGCGATGAACTATGCCTGCAAAACGAGTATTGATGAGAAAGATCAAGCACATTCTGAAACTACGATTTGTGTCCAAGTTGTCCAAACGCGCGATTGCTCGCCATGTGGGAGTTGGTCGCGGTTCGGTTTCCCGGATTCTTGAGCGTGCAACGGTGGCGAACTTGACCTGGCCGTTACCTGAGAAGATGACGGATGTGGAGCTGGAGAAGATCCTCTATCCTGGTTCGGCCCGCAGTGCTTCAACTCAGCGGTCCGTGCCGAACTGGGTTGAGGTTGAGCAGGAGCTCACCAAACACAGGGCGCTGACTCTGGCGCAGCTTTGGAGGGAGTATATTGAGACGCACCCGACTGGGTACCAGTACAGTCGCTATTGCGATCTCTATCGCCGTTGGCGCTCGAAGCATATGGATCCGGTGATGCGTCATACCCATAAGGGGGGCGACCGCTTGTTCGTGGATTATTCGGGAAAGAAGCCATGTGTGGTGGATCCAGATACCGGTGAGGAGCGGACCGTGGAGTTGTTTGTTGCCGTACTGGGAGCGTCCAACTATCTGTATGCGGAAGCCACGGAGACCCAAAAGGCAAAGGATTTCTGCGAGTCGGTTCGCCGGACATTGGAATTTTTCGGAGGGGTACCGCGCGCGATTGTGCCGGACAATCTGAAGTCCGCGGTGATTCGATTCCAGAAAGATGATGTTCCCGTTCTGAATGAATCGTTCCGCGATTTGACGGAGCATTACCGAGTGACGGTGCTGCCCGCTCGCCCGAGGAAACCCAGAGATAAAAGTGCAGTGGAAACGGGAGTATTATGTACCCAGCGTCAGATTCTGGCCCCCTTACGCAACGTGAGCTTCTTCAGTCTACCGGAGCTCAATGCAGCCATTTTAGAAGGGGTAAAGGCGTTCAATCGGACCCCCTTCCAGAAGATGTCCGGCACCCGACAAAGCAGGTTTGAAGACGTGGATCAACCCGCCCTGCGCCCATTGCCGACCAACCCGTACGAGTATGGGGAGTGGACCAGCATGCGGAAAGTTGCCCCGGATTACCATGTCCAGATTGAAAAACACTGCTACAGTGTGCCGTATTCCTATCTTGGGAGGTTGGTGCGGGGATTGATCCGTTCATCGACCGTAGAGATTTACGATGGAGAGAATCGAATTGCATCTCATGTGCGTCGTCGATCCGGCGGTCGATACACGACCGACCCGCTGCATATGCCGGATCATCACCGAGAGTATGCGCGGTGGTCGCCCCAGCGATTCATCGACTGGGCACAAACCATTGGTCCGCAGACGACCGCATTGATTCAAGCGAACTTTGCATGGGCTCGGATTCCCGAGCAGGTCTATCGGCGCTGCATGGCAATTCTGCGGCTGGAGAATGAGTTTGGCCGTGACGGGTTGGAGAAAGCATGTGGGATTGCGTTAGAGAGACAAACTCTGAGCTCGCCAGCCGTGAAACAGATCCTGAAACGGACCGCAACCCAACGGAGCCAGACGCCCCCCATTGACCACGAAAACATTCGTGGATCCCACTACTATTCATCCAACGGAACCGATTAATGCTTATCCATCCAACCGTCTTAAAACTGGAACAGATGCGACTTGGCGGCATGGCCACCGCACTGCGCAACCAATTGGAGATGCCCGACATTGAGGCAATGTCGTTCATGGATCGTCTTGGCCTCATGGTGGACCATGAAGAAGCCGTACGTGAAGATCGGCGACTGGCCCGGCGATTAAAGACTGCCAAACTGCGTCTGCAAGCCTGTATGGCGGATCTGGACTACCGTCCGTCTCGCGGACTCGACCGGCGCCTGATGCTTCACCTGGCCACTTGCCAATGGATCCGACGACGACAGAATGTCCTGATTACCGGGCCCACCGGAGTCGGCAAGAGTTACGTGGCCTGTGCGCTGGCCCACAAAGCCTGTCTGGAAAACTTCCGAGTGCGCTACGACCGCCTGCATCGCCTGTTGGAAACCCTTCAGATTGCGCGCGATGAGCGTACCTATCTCCGCGTGTGGAAACCGTTGATCCGCGCCGATGTACTCATCTTGGATGATTGGGGACTACATGGCATGAACCGCGCACAACAGCGGGATCTGATGGAACTCGTGGACGACCGCTATACGCTGCGATCCACCATTATCACCAGTCAGTACCCCATTGACAAATGGCATCAGACCATGGAAGATCCTACATTAGCCGACGCAATTCTGGATCGAATCGTCAACAATGCACACAAAATTCAGTTGACCGGTGACTCCATGCGCAAGGTAAAAGCAGAACAAGAATTGATCATCGAATCCACAGAGTCATGAACGACAGTCTGACAACACATAAGTGGCCCACTTCGCTCGGAACGGTGGCCCACTTCGCTCGGAATGGTGGCCCACTTCACTCGGAATGGGTGGTCCACATCATCGGAATATGCAATTAAGTTCTTCTGGGGAGCGTGTGGGGAAGCTGAGGTCAAGGTGGGTAACAATGATAGTTATTTTCAGAAGGTGTCGTAATTTGCCAGTTCGCACTGGACAGTTGTTGCCCAGAGATGACAAATACGGACCACCTAAAAATCTTGAATTGGGCACTCTGTGTCTCAATCAAAGCATATACAGATACTATTTACATAGCGTACAGTGGCTGATGCATCTTGCCGGCAAATGTGGTAGTGAATTGAAAGTACTGGACGTGAAGTCACACTAAGTTTTCCGCTGAGTTGAGGCTGAATAAACGCACATGTTGCCGTGCATTTCAACGTCTGTGAAGCAATCTCTGACTGAGAAAGAACACTTTGGAACAGGGGGGAATTATTGTTGCTTGATGTCGAAAATTAATTAATACAGCCCATGGCACAAAACCCAAACCTGCACGCCGCGAAACGTGCGAAAAAAGATGAATTCTATACGCAGTTGAGCGACATCGAGAATGAACTCGCCCACTACAGAGCGCATTTCAAGGACAAGGTGGTCTACTGCAATTGTGATGATCCGCGTGTGAGTAATTTCTTCACTTTCTTTTCGAAACAATTTGAGTTTTATGGGCTAAAGAAGCTGATCACCACTTGCTACAAGAATCAGCAGCCAGATATGTTTTCGCAGCATGATTCGGAGCGGGCGGTTTACCTGGAGTACGAGGGGGATCAAGACGGAAACAGTCGTCCAGATTCCCATGAAATCGCAGTGAAACACCTGAGGGGCGATGGAGATTTTCGGAGCAAAGAGTGTATTGAACTACTGAAAGAAGCCGATATTGTGGTGACGAATCCTCCGTTCTCATTGTTTCGGGAATATGTCGTCCAACTGATGCAGTATGAGAAAAAGTTCTTGATTATTGGACACCAGAATGTGATAACCTACAAAGAGATTTTTCCGTTGATCAAGGAAAACAAAATCTGGTTGGGTTATGGTTTCAAAGGGGGAGCAGGCCACTTTATTAGCCGGTATGAAGATTATGCAACTGCAGCGGATAGAAAGGAGGGAATGATTAGGGTATCAGGTGTTCACTGGTTCACGAACTTGTCCCACAAGAAGCGGAATGAGGAGTTGATCCTGTACAAGAAGTACACTCCCGAGGAATATCCGCATTATGACAATTATGATGCCATTGAAGTGAGCAAGACGAAGGAAATTCCAGAAAATTGGGGGGGGCAATGGGTGTTCCAATCACATTCCTGGACAAGTATAACCCGGAGCAGTTTGAGATACTGGGAATTGCAAATAGTGCCAGGTGGATCGGATACGAGTGTCTGACAATTATAAAGGGGCGAAGAATTTACAATCGCATCATTATCCGCAACAAACAGCTTTAACCGATGGAAATCCATGAGCACAAAATTGCGATTCAAGATATCATTAATGGGTACCATGATGATGGCGACGGACATGTCATTGGGTACGCAGGATTGTTGAATATCCGTCCGCCATACCAGCGCGAATATATCTACGATGGTAAGAAAGACTTCCAAGAAAACCTCATGAGGTCGGTGTATCATGGGCGCCCAGTTAATCTGATCTACTTCGCGAAGGCAGAAGACAGTGAGTATGATTACGAGCTACTGGATGGGCAACAGCGAATTATCACAATCTGCAAGTTCATCAAGGAACGAAGGTTTAGTATCACGCTCCCAGATGGGGAGGTTCAGTACTGGCAAGGATTGCCCGTCAAAGATCAAGAGCGTATCCTGAATTACCAGCTGCATGTGCATGTCTGCGAAGGGGATTCCGATGAGTTGATGCGGTGGTTCAAGACCATCAATACGGGTGCGAAAGAACTATCCGACCAGGAACTGCGGAACTCTATCTATAACGGTCCGTGGGTGACCAACGCGAAGTATTATTTCACGAAGAAAGGAGGACAGGAGGAAAAATGCAAGACGTACATGGGCGGGCAGCGTAACAGGCAGGAACACCTTGAACGAATTCTGCAGTGGAAAACAGGTAGCTCGAAAGATCATGTCATCCGAAGCTACATGGCGAAGCATAAAAAAGACGAGAATGCAAAACCCCTGTGGAACTATTTTGGTGAAGTAAAGAACTGGATTGACAGCCTGTTTGATTCACATCAGGCCATGAAGCAGGTTAACTGGGGTGTGTTGCAAAGGGAGTATGGAGACCATGAGTACAACGCAGACCACACGCGAACGGTGGCAACCAATTTACTCAACGACGATGAGGTGCAGAAGAAAAGTGGGGTCTATGAGTATGTGTTGGGAGGTGAAGTTACCGAGTCACTCCTGAATCTTCGGACGTTTAAGGATAAGGTGAAATTCAAGGTCTATGCCAAGCAGGAAGGGAAATGCAAAATCTGTGAGGTGGAAATCAAAAAGCATGAAGCGCATGCGGACCATATCAAGCCATGGTCGAAAGGAGGGAAGACCGATGAAGAGAACTGCCAAGTGTTGTGTGCTCCCTGCAACCTCCACAAGGGAGCGCGCGGATAAATACCGATCCCCAACAAATTATCAGAGCGCTCGTTACCTTCTGTGAAGGAAACCTCCTCGGAGGTTTCCTGGGTGATCCCAAACTAATCGAACTGGGCATTGAAGTGGCACCCAGACATATCCGGGATGAGGTCGCGGACTGTGCGTCTTCCATGGGGAGATTGCCAATTACGATTTCCAGCATAGCCCCGAAGAAGACCCGATGGAGGGGGATCAGATTGAGGTCACTGAGAATTTACCGGATGTGCTCCGCTTCGGGAATACACGAGTGGTCATCGCCGCCCCATGGTGGCGTTCTAGAAGCGATACGGTCGAGATACTGGCAGGGAGCGTCAAAACGAGATCATCTGACATTAGCTGGGTATCCCGCACCTGCCAGGGGAACTCTCAGATCCGACGACAAGGGCCACAAGCAGGTAATCATTCTCGTCGGACGGACACTGGAGGCCTATGAAAAAATGGGATCCAAGCCCCCCGACCTAGTGTTCGGGCAGAGCGTGCATCTCCTGATAGCGTCCATTATTTTGATGTGTGGCCAGGAATTTGCGGTCATTTCCCGGTAGACTGTGGGAGCATCACTTGATGAGGATCAAAGAATTATTTCGAGAAGTGGAAGCGTTATTGGAGCAGGCCGGCCTGCCCGATCCACGCCGCACAGGTGTATGGATTTTCTGTGATGCATTACAGTGCAGACCAGCCTATTTAATTTCTCATGAAGACGAACGATTGGAACAGGATCATGTGGCCAAAATTTCAGCAATGGCAGAGCGCTGCGCTGTGCATGAGCCGGTGCAGTATGTCACCGGATATACCGAATTCAGAGGACTCCATCTTCAGCTTTCTTCCCAAGTTCTGATCCCGAGACCCGAGACAGAGCAACTGGTTGAAGTTGCTCTTGGAGCTGTTGGGGAAGAGTTGCCCTTCCAGGTTCTAGACATTGGCACAGGCAGTGGGTGTATTGCGCTGGCCATGAAGCAGGCAATTTCAGATGCAAGCGTCACCGCGTGTGACGTCAGCAAATCTGCGCTACGGGTCGCCAAAGCAAACGCGACGCAAAATGGACTTAATATTCAATGCATCGTTGCAGATATGTTGGCAACAGACTTTGTACGTTCAGTAGGGAGCGGATATGATTTGGTCATTGCGAATCCTCCGTATATTCCAGATCATGAGCGTTCAGGGCTTCCTCGGATGGTTCGGGATTATGAGCCGGAGACGGCACTGTTCTGCGGAGAGGATCCACTCAAATTCTACCGAGCAATCAGCAGACACATTGCGGATGGTTTATTGGATCACAGAGGGGTTCTTGCATTGGAAACCCATGCTGATTATGCAGAGTCTGTAGGTACTCTACTTGAGCAGCACGGGGGCTTACAGGTTCAAGTAAAGCAGGATTTCGCGGGGCTCCCTCGATTTGTGCTTGCAAAACTCCTGCGAAAACTCTCACTTGCTCAAGAGTAAAAAGAACTAAAATCAACTCAATCATGAAACTCGCGCTCATTCAATGCTCTGCTACCGATGATCGAAGCGCTAACGTGACCCAAGGGTTGGAGTCACTGGAAGAAGCTGCGCAGGCAGGAGCGGATCTGGTTGTCTATCCAGAACTTGCATTTACGCCATTTTATCCCCAACATCGGAAGCAGTGCTATGCGGAATGTGAAGGAAATGATTTCCCCCCATTATCGCTGGCAGAAGAGATCCCCGGCCCGACAACCGAGTTATTTTGCGAAGCGGCCCAAAGGCTGGGGGTTGTAGTCGTCCTGAATTTATATGCACGCAAAGGTGATACCGCATTTGATGCATCGCCAGTGATTGATGCAGACGGTACGCTTTTGGGGGTTACAAAAATGATGCATATCACCCAGTACGAGGGGTTCTATGAGCAGGATTATTATACCGCTGCCGGTACACAGGCCCCGGTCTACGATACGGCTGCGGGTCGCATTGGCGTAGCCATTTGTTATGATCGGCATTACAGTGAATATCTGAGGGCATTATCCCTGCAGAAGGCAGACCTGGTGGTCGTGCCTCAAGCCGGGGCACTCAATGAGTGGCCCGAAGGATTGTTTGAAGCCGAATTGAGAGTCGGAGCATTCCAGAATGGATACTATATGGCATTGGCAAATCGAACGGGAGCCGAAGATGTGCTGACCTTTGGCGGGGGCTCATTTATTGTAGATCCAGAGGGGACAGTTGTTGCCCGAGCCCCAGAAAGTGAGACCTTCATTCTGTATGCCGATTTGGATCTGCAACGCTGCACAGAATCACATGCACGTAAGCTATTCCTGAGGGACCGACGCCCGGAAGTCTATTCGGGCGGCGCGGTTCGCATTTAAAGTTGGGAGAATTCCTGGTAGGACAGGTCCTGCCAGGCTCCAGTTCCCACGTAGTGCAGGGCCTTGCCAAAATCATCTTTTGCCCAATAGCCCACGCATTTTGCAATGTAAGTACCATCGCTTTTCAGGAATACCGTCGTTGGGGTGCCCTCTGCACCCAGGTTGTAACCCAATTCCTGGGATGAAAGGGTATAGCCCAGGAAGCTGTGAAGTGTTTCGGCATCGTCAATATTTAGCCGTCCATAGGCAAAATTATCCTGAACATATGCAACCAAAGCGGCATCCGTATAGACCTCCTGTTGCATTTTTCGACACCAACCACACCAAGGAGCATAGATATCAATGAGCATGGGTTTGCCTGTTTTGGAGGCCGTTGCGACTGCTTCATCAAATGTGGGCCAACTCATCGGAGCAGGGAGCGCCTGCTCCGTCTGGCTTACAATGGGCTTTGTTGCATCATTTGATGTGCATCCCGCGATCAGTATTACCACGAGAAGGATTCGATGTAAGCTCATTTATTCAGAAGGCGTCGATAAGGCGCAATAAAGTGTTCCGATTCCGTGGCAAAGTTAAAAAATTTCTGAACACGAGATGTATTTTGAGACCATTTTTGGCGCAGTTCAGGGTTTTTGATCGCGTGATCCAATGCGTTTCCCAATGCTTTTGCATCTCCGGAGGGGACGACACAGCCCACATCGAATCTTTCTATGATCCGTGAAATTTCGGGAAGATTACTGGCAATGACGGGAATGCCGGCTGCCAGGTATTCAAATAGCTTATTGGGGAGTGCATATCGGTGATTGAGACAGCAGTCCTCAAGGAATGTCAGGCCAAGGTCGGCGGAAGTAGTAAAAGAAAGCAACTGGTCGGGTGGAACCGGATCCATAAACCGGATCTTTGAATCAAGATTTGACTCGTTCACACGTCGTTGGATCTCTGGTTTTAGTGGGCCACCTCCCATAAAAACGAGAACGGTATCATCTGTGTATCGCATTGCTTCGACCATTGCAGCTCCCCCTCGGTGTTGTTGTAAGCTTCCCTGATGAAGAACAATTTTGGTATCTGAGGGTAGATCCAAGTGCTCTCTCAGAGAGTTTTTTTGGGCCAAGGATTGAGGCCTCGGAACGTTGCGCATTAAATGGACAGTATTGAGTCGAAAATGCTTCTGGAGATGCTGGGCGATGCTTTCACTTACGGTATATACACAATCTGCCCGGCGGATGTATAGGTACTGGATGGCCTTCCAGGTTGCCCCCACCCAAGGCCGCCGGATCGCCGCAGGAAGGTGAGAATATAATTCACGCGAATCAAAGACTAGATGAGCCCGGTGACGGCTGGCGGCACGATGCATCGCTGGCAATGTGTACAGATCACTTGCATGGTAGACGTTTGATTTAACATTGCGTAAAACTGACTCAAATTGTTGATGAACACGCCAGAAAAATCCGGGGCCCCTTCCGGTTGGTTTTGGGAGATACTGAAGCATTGCATTCTGAATGTTGAGGTCCTTTATGCCTGACGGATCCCCAAGCCCAAGTACGAGGATACTGAGATTCAGCTTAGAGAGTAAATGTAATTGACGTAGTGCACGAGAATTCGTTTTAGGGTCTCCCGTCAGGGCAAAGGTCACATCCACGGATTGAGAGGCTGCGCTTGGATCATTTTTTTTGTGCGTATGCATTGGATTTCGTGGAAGGTCGTATCGAAATCAAGATTTATTGGTAAGAAGCAGCAAAAAGAATGCGTGTTTGGTTACGCACGGTATGTGCATTGATCGTGACGATTATCGTTAGTATTCATACAAGCATTGGGGCACGCCTACGCCCGGATGCGGAGCGCTTGGCGTACAGAATGATGCGTCAGGGCGTAGCCGCGCGTCTATTCTGCCGTATTTACAATATACATGTGAAAGCGTCCAATGACGCAAAATTGTCTCCAGGCACACTGAGAGTATCCAATCACCTGACTGTGATTGATCCGATCATTCTTGCGTCTCAACTTGATGTTTGTTTCGCAGGAAAGGCAGAAATTGCGCGTTGGCCAGTCATCGGGTGGATCTGCAAGTGCTATGCCATGCTCCTGGTTGATCGCCGCCGAAGAGGGAAGGTAAAAACGTTTGCTTCCCAGATCAGAGACAGGCTCCGTCAGCGGGGCTCCGTCCTGGTATTCCCAGAGGGCACAACAGGAGATGGTGTCACACTTTTACCATTTAAAACCGGAGCTTTTGAAAGTGTCAGGGACTGGGGGCAAGGGCGGTTGCAACCAATATTCATGGATGTGACCGCCGTGAATGGGGGTGCAGTTCAAGGCGCGGAAGGTCGTATGGCACTCACCAAAGTTTCACCCAAGTATCCAGATAATTTTATTGGACGTATTCGGCATCTGGCAGGTTTTCGCCGGCTGGATATAGAGCTGCGGATCGGGCCACTGCTTACTACATCTGGCATGGATCGCAGAGCGCTTTCGCAGGCGGCTCGCGATGCAATTCTGGCACTCGACAGAAACAATCCACCCGACACAGAGTAGCGTTCCCGATGGATAAGCCGGAAACAACATCACATCAATTCAGCATAGGGTGCCCGCCTTTTTCACTTCTGACCGGGATCAGCTTGGTCGGTGTGGGATTATTGGCGGGAATCTTGGTCATGCTCATTATTGATCGCCCTCCACGAGAATCTCAACTGGCAGAAATCCGCCTCGTTGAGCGGGCTGAGACAGAAAAGAACCCATCAGAGTCGGAATTATTCCCGGCCACTATTCCCGGCCGCGGATTTCGCAATGTTGCCCGCGGTGCAGTTGGGTCGGTGGTTTCCATAAGTACCGAATCAGGCTGGCATTCCTATCTGTGGTCTTCATCCGATTCAGACATGATTCGAGACAGCGAGGGGAGTGGTGTCGTCATTACTCCACAGGGGCATATTGTAACCAATCATCACCTCATTGAGAATGCAGGAAAATTGCATGTCCTATTTGCCGATAAGCAGGAATATGAGGCGTATACGGTTGGAGTTGACCGTTCGACAGATCTTGCAGTCATTCAGATTGTTTTGAGCCCGGGGGAGAGAGTGCAGGCCATGACCATTGGAGATTCGGAAACGTTGCAACTGGGAGACTGGGTTCTGGCAATCGGGAATCCTCTGGAACTCAACTCAACCGTCACGGCAGGGATTGTCAGCGCGGTCGGACGATCCATGAATATTATTGACGCAGACTTTGGCGTGGAGGATTTTATTCAGACGGACGCGGCGATAAATCCCGGGAATTCGGGTGGCGCACTAGTCAATCTAAGCGGGGAACTCATCGGTATTAATACCGCGATCGCAACGAACAGTGGGTTTTATGAAGGTTATGGCTTTGCCATTCCGATCAACCTCGTCGTCCGTGTTGCCAGTGATCTGATTGAATTCGGTGAATTTCGGCGTGGTTATATGGGGGTCATCCCCACGGATGTTGATGCAAAATTGGCGCAGGCATTGGGGATGGTCGCAGTCCGGGGCGTATTTTTGGATCAGGTTTATGCTGGAAGTGCAGCAGAAATTGCCGGATTACGCCCAGGAGATGTAATTTTTGAAGTGGACGGAAAGCCGGTGAACAGGCCCAATCAACTACAAAGTGAGATCCTCCTGAAGCATCCCTATTCCACAGTGGGAATCGCATACTGGCGGGATGGGCACATGGATAGTCTGCGACTCCGGTTGCTTGGACAGGACCACCCGGGAGTTTCTTCCTGGTTGCTTGAAATGGGCTATCGCCCAGACCGTAAGGCGCGTACCGCACGGTACCTGGACAAGTGGGGCTTGGTGGTGCGGGATAAATCGGAGCAAGATGAGGCACAGTATGGGGACCTTGAAGGTATAATCATACAGCGTGTGACGCGTCAGGAAGAAATGGAATATCTGAAAGCAGGTGTACTGGTTGAGCGTATTGATGGAAGGACGGTCAGTTCGGTCGAAGAGGCAATCAAACAATTGCGTGATACTGCTGAAACGACGCGGCTATCCATTCGCGACCAGTGGAATATTCCGCGAATGGTATCCCTCAGCATAATAAACCACTGATGCACTTCTAATGCTGCGATACTTAACTGCCGGTGAATCGCATGGTGAGGCGCTGGTTGGAATTGTTGAGGGGATGCCGTCAGGAGTGCCACTTACGGCGGATATGATAAATCGCCATCTAGCCCGACGCTGGCTGGGATTTGGTCGTGGAGGGCGAGCGAAGTTCGAACAGGATCAGGTCCATATATACTCAGGGATACGTTTCTCCAAAACAATTGCCGGTCCCATTGCATTGAGATTGGACAATGCAGCGTACACGCGTGATAAGAGTGGGTGGCCACAGGTGATGGCTCTTGATGGAGATGGAGAGGGAATTGATCCGATCACCTTGCCACGTCCCGGCCATGCAGACCTGGAAGGGGTGCGCAAGTATGGGTTTGATGATATTCGACCCGTAATTGATCGCGCAAGTGCACGTGAAACGGCCATGCGTGTGGCATGCTGTACGATCGCTCGTCAATTGCTCAAACAGTTTGGGATCCAGGTGGGGAGTCACGTACTTCGGATCGGGAAGGTCGGTTGGCAAAATGAGGAGAACTGGCGCAAACAAAGAGATGAGCTTCTAAGCAATGGTGCCGAGGCAGTCAATGATCAGGCGGATCAGAGTCAGGTGCGTATACTTGATGAAGAGCTCAGCAACGCGTGCGTAGATCATATCAAGGAGACAAAACGCGCCGGTGATTCACTCGGAGGGGTTTACGAAGTGATTGTGACCGGGGTGCCGCCGGGACTGGGATCCTATGTTCATTGGGATCGGCGATTGACCGGACAACTCGCCCAGGCAATCCTTTCAATCCAGGCTCAGAAAGCAGTAGAGATTGGCGATGGGATTGCGAATACTTCACGCCCAGGCTCAGAAGTGCACGATGA
This sequence comes from Rhodothermales bacterium, assembly GCA_965116685.1. Lineage (GTDB taxonomy): Bacteria > Bacteroidota > Rhodothermia > Rhodothermales > Bin80 > Bin80. The sequence goes on from OZ220707.1 coordinate 3,316,216, forward strand.
AATTTATCTGAATGATGCGAAAGATTATCAGCGTAGAACCAACCATGCAGGTGGACTAGAAGGTGGAATGACGAACGGGATGCCCATCATTGTGCGGGGATACATGAAGCCGATTCCTACACTGATCAAACCATTGGGTACGGTGGATATGGCGAGTGGTGAACCCCAGCCTACGCGCTATGAACGAAGTGACGTGACCAGTGTCCCTGCCGCATCTACCGTAGCGGAGGCAACTGTGGCCTGGGTAATTGCCAATGCATTCCTAGAAAAATTCGGTGCAGATTCTCTGGATGAGATGCGGAAACGCTTCGCGGATACCTCCTAAGAGCATCTTCTAACACGATATACGGTGGAATGAAAGACAAGAGGGGGCGTACAGCGCCTTATGATCCCAAGACGACAGAGGCCCGCTGGTATGAGTACTGGGAGTCCAAAGGGTTTTTTCGAGCTGATCGTGTGAGTGGACATCCGCCCCACACCATCATGATGCCGCCTCCCAATGTGACGGGAGCCTTGCACATGGGACATGCGCTTCAGGATACGATTCAGGACGCATTGACCCGGATGCGTCGTATGCAGGGTAGAGAAGCATTGTGGATGCCAGGCAAGGATCACGCCGGAATTGCCACACAAAATGTTGTGGAGCGTGCACTGAAGAAAAAGGAAAAGAAAACCCGTTTTGATCTGGGACGTGAAGCCTTTATCGAAAAGGTCTGGGAGTGGGTAGATGAATATGGAGATCGGATTCTGCAGCAAAAACGCCGTTTAGGAGACTCATGCGACTGGGAGCGCGAACGGTTTACGATGGATCCTGGATACGTGAAGGCAGTGCAGACCGTCTTCGTGAAATTGTACGAGGCAGGGCTCATTTATCGTGGACATTATCTGGTAAACTGGTGCCCGGAAGATCAGACAGCACTTTCTGACGAAGAGGTGGACAATGTTGAGCGCGATGGGTTTCTCTGGCATATTCATTATCCATTGGTAGATGGATCTGGGCATATTACGGTGGCGACCACTCGCCCGGAAACGATGCTGGGTGATGTAGCGGTTGCCGTGAATCCCAAGGATGAGCGTTACACGGATCTGATCAATAAGCAGGTAAGATTGCCCCTAACCGAACGAATCATTCCCGTGATTGCCGATCATTATGTACAACAGGAGTTCGGAACAGGGGTGCTGAAGATTACTCCAGGTCATGACAAGAATGATTTTGAGGTGGGAAAACGACATGAATTGGAGATCTTTAGTGTGATTGCGGAAGATGGAACGCTTACAGAGGAATGCGGCCCGTATGCCGGTATTGATCGCTTTGAGGCGCGTGAGCGCATCGTAAAGGATCTGGAAGCAGGAGGGTTGCTCGAAAAAACCGAACCCTATAAAAGTACTGTCCCCGTCTCACAACGCTCCAAGGCAATCGTAGAACCGCTTTTGTCTCGTCAATGGTTTGTGAAAATGAAGCCATTGGCGGAACCTGCAATCGCGGCGGTGAGAGATGGGACAATCAAGTTCTATCCACGGCGATGGGAGAATGAGTATTTTCGCTGGCTGGAAGGGATTCGGGATTGGTGTATCAGCCGTCAATTATGGTGGGGGCACCGGATTCCAGTCTGGTATTATACAGATTCCAGGGGCGAAATTGATGAAGCTCGCGGGTTCGTGGTTTCGATCGAGCAACCGGAGCTAGATATGATCCAGGAGGAAGATGTCTTGGACACTTGGTTTTCATCCTGGCTCTTTCCATTTGCCACGCTTGGCTGGCCGGAGGAAGACCCGGAAACTCGGGCCGATTTGGAGTACTTTCACCCGACAGATGTACTGGTATCGGGGTATGATATCCTGTTCTTCTGGATTGCCCGCATGATTATGGCCTCGCTCTATTTTACCGGGCAGGTGCCTTACCGGGATATATTTATCACCGGTATGATCAAGGACAAACTTGGTCGCTGGATGTCCAAGAGTCTTGGGAATGGGATTGATCCGTTGGAATTGATTGAAGAGTATGGTGCAGATGCCGTTCGGTTTTATCTCACGATCCTGTGTGCACAGGGCCAGGATATCCGGCTGGATCCCGCAGGCTTTCAGATGGGGCGGAATTTTGCCAACAAGATCTGGAATGCGTTTAATGTATTTGGGCGGTTTATTGAACCCGGGAAAGAATATCAGCGCACCAGATCAATCGAAGAGCTTGAGTTAGTCGAGCGTTGGATGCTCACGCGGCTTGCTGAATGTATCGAATCTGTGGAAGAAGCACTAGTCCGTTATCGGTTGAATGAAGCGGCGAACCTCCTTTACACGACGTTTCGAAGTGACTATTGTGACTGGTATCTGGAGTTGGTCAAACCCCAATCTGGTTCGGCCATGTCCGAGGAAAGTATTGCACTTGCCATAGAAATCTATGAGCAATTGATTCAACTCTTGCATCCATTTATGCCATTTATTACGGAAGAGCTCTGGCATCGTCTTCGTCCTCGTGCTGAAGGCGAGGCGTGTATGGTTTCCAAGTGGCCAGCTGCCAACGATGAACGCGATACCGTTGGAGCGGAGCAGTTCACATTTCTGCAAGAGGCGGTCACCTCAATCCGGCATCTTCGCAGTCGATATGGGATCGCTCCCGGGAAAAGAATTGAAGTGACCTTGAGCTTATCAGAAGAGCAGTCGGGATTGACTGAAGTGATGATTGCCCATACAGAGTATTTCGCCAGGCTTGCCCGTGTAGAGCGTTTGCATGTGGGAGTAGATCTTTCTAAACCATCTCAGAGTACCTCTACGGTGGTGGGTTCTGCGGTGGTTTACGTCCAGGGCATGGTTGATCCGGCAGAGGAGCGTGAGCGTCTGACCAAAGACTTGTCCCAGAAAGAGGCCTTTCTGCTTCGGGTCCAGAAAAAACTGCAGAACGAAAAATTTATCAGCCATGCACCCGCCAAAGTGGTTGAGCTTGAGCGCCAAAAAGAGATAGATGCCAAGGCAGAAATTAAAAAATTACGGGACAGTCTGGCGGCTTGGTTGGAAACATGACCTATATCCTCGGCATCAGCTGTTGGTACCATGATGCAGCTGCCTGTTTACTAAAGGACGGGGTGATCCTGGCCGCTGCCCAGGAAGAGCGCTTCACACGGATTAAGCATGATGCTTCATTTCCCGTGAATGCGATTACCTGGTGTCTTGATTATGCAGGAATCAAAGCGGAGGAACTCAGTGCGGTTGCATACTACGATAAGCCGTTTCTGAAATTCGAAAGAATCCTGGAGACGTATCTGGCGAGTGTTCCTCGTGGGATTCCGTCCTTTCTGAAGGCTATGCCAGTGTGGCTGAAGCGAAGTCTTTGGATCCCGGAAATTCTTCGTAAAGAGATCGGCTTTCATGGGAAGCTGCTATTTTGTGAGCACCATGAAAGCCATGCTGCAAGTGCTTTTTTTCCGTCCCCATTTGATCAGGCAGCAATCCTGACAACGGACGGGGTAGGGGAATGGGCAACGACCTCAATCGGGGTTGGCCATCAGTCCCGCCTTGTACTTGAAAAAGAAATTCATTTTCCCCACTCGCTGGGACTGCTCTACAGTACATTCACAGGGTATTGCGGTTTTCGGGTGAATTCCGGGGAATATAAACTGATGGGATTGGCGCCGTACGGAGAGCCGAAGTACGTACAAACGATCCTGGACGAGTTGATTGACTTGAAAGAAGATGGTTCCTATCGACTAAACCTCCGGTATTTTGCTTTTCCATGGGGGCTGCGGATGTACTCCCGTGAATTTGAGCGCCTCTTTGATGGTCCTGCCCGAACTCCTGAGTCTTCAATTACACGCAAAGAAATTGATCTTGCCCGTTCTATCCAGGTTGTGATTGAGCGAGCGGTTCTACGAATGGCTCGGCAGGCAGGCAGGGTTTCAGATGACCGGAAGCTCTGCATGGCCGGTGGGGTTGCTTTGAATTGTGTGGCGAACGGAAAAATTTTGGAATCAGGATTCTTCGAAAAAATATGGATCCAGCCTGCTTCCGGGGATGCGGGTGGTGCACTGGGCGCAGCATTGATGGCATGGCATCAATATATGCGATCTTCCCGCGAGGTGGACAGTCACGATACGATGAAGGGTGCCACATTGGGGCCATCATACACAGCGGACGAGATCCGTACGGTACTGGATCAGGCCTCGATTTCATATGAAGAGCTGGATGACGATGCTTTATGCGAACGGGTCGCTGAATTATTGGTAGGTCAGAATGTGATCGGCTGGTTTCAAGGACGAATGGAATATGGTCCGCGTGCCCTGGGAAGCCGCAGTATTTTAGCAGACCCCCGGAACCTGGCGATGCAGCAACATGTGAATCAATCCATCAAGTTCAGAGAGAGTTTCCGACCTTTTGCACCAGCAGTACTGGCAGAAAAAAGCAGTGAGTGGTTTGAGCTCAAAAATGAAAGTCCGTATATGCTTTTGACTGCACAGGTCAAGGGGGCTCACATAGAGGGGGATGGTCTGGAGAGGCAGCAGAATATAGAGTCACCCATTGCAGCGGTGACCCATGTCGATGGCTCTGCGCGTGTTCAAACAGTACGCAGGCAGGATCACCCTCTATTCTATCAGTTACTACAGGAATTTGAAACCAGAACGGGATGCCCTGTCCTCATCAATACCAGTTTTAATGTCCGAGGAGAACCCATCGTATGTACTCCTCAGGATGCAGTGAACTGTTTCAAGAATACCCGTATGGATATTTTGATGATCGGCCCCTTTTTGGTGCAGAAAGATCGCCAGTGAGGTTGCAGAGAGTGCAATATGGCTCAAGTGTCATAGAAATTTCTTCTTGACTCATAGGATCGCGCCCATAGCGGGTTACGGATTCTCCTGCTCCATCCAGGCCAGGATGCCACCATCCAGGCTCGCTGCCTGGGTATATCCTGCACTCTGCAGCAGTTGTACCGCGTGTTTGGAGCGAATACCTCTTTGACAGTGTACGATTACACGGTCATTGAAATCTGCGGTAATTTCTGATAATCGGCCAGACAATTCATCCAACGGAATTTGCAAGTCTGCACCCATGGTCATGGCAGATGCTTCGTGTATTTCCCGAACATCAAGAAGGAAGAAGGGGAGGCCGCGATGCTTGAGCAGTTTTAATTCACTTGCTTGGATGCTTGGTATTGAGGGACATAACTCCTCGTAATCCATGAGCGCATCAATCGTAGGAGATTCGCCGCAGAGGGGGCAGTCAGATTTTTTTGGAACTGCAAGGGTTTGCCAGTCTGCAGCTAACGTATTGATCAGGATCATTCGGCCAATCAGCGACTGGCCTAGGCCAAGCAGTAGTTTCAATACCTCACTGGCTTGTAGAGTGCCAATGATACCCGGTAAGACTCCCAGCACTCCACTTTCGGCACAACTCGGAATGAGACCTGCAGGAGGCGGGACAGGGTGCAGGCAGCGGTAACATGGGCCCTCTGCATCCCCGAAAACGGTGATCTGTCCATCAAACTGATATACACTTCCGTAGACATTAGGAATGCCAAGAAGCACAGAAGTATCATTGACAAGGTAACGTGTTGCAAAGTTATCTGAACAGTCGGCAACAACATCATAGTTGCCAAGAATTTCCATAGCATTATCTCCTTGCAAACGTACATCATGCCGGGTGATTTTGATGTAAGGATTCCGGGCTTTCAGGGCGGCAAGAGCTGATTGAAGTTTCGGTACTCCGATAAATTCATCGGTATGTAGTATCTGTCGATGGAGATTGCTCACACCTACGATATCAAAGTCAATAATTCCAAGGTGTCCTATGCCTGCAGCGGTGAGATAGAGGGCGAGGGGGGATCCAAGCCCACCTGCTCCAACAATGGCCACGGAAGCTTCTTTGAGTTTTTGTTGCCCAGAAACTCCTAACTCATCCAGAGAGATTTGCCGTGAATATCGTAGATGCTCGGCTTGGTTGAGCATAACTAGTCAGGATTTTTTTTCTCCTTCAACAGCGCAAGTGCTTTTCGATTCTGTCCATGCACGGATGGCTCGTTGCACCACAGCCAGCGTAGTGTCTCCAGGGTTTCGGGAATTTGGTCATGGTTCAGGTTCAGCATTTCAAGGGCGGCCTGATCGATCTTTTTTCGCACCTCGTCTGCATGTGCCTGACAGGCGGGCAGCAGTTCCTTGCCGGAAAGTTCATCGAATGCAAGCACAGCCTGCTCCAACCGAATTTCTGGGATCTGGTCCAGTCTGGGGCAGGGGATATTGGCGAGTGCTTTTATTTGGGTCGTAGCTCGACCGCTTTGCGTTCTCTGGCCTTGGGTCCAGTGCACCAGGAACCCCAGGGTGGAGTTCGCCCACAGTGCAAACGCCTTGCGTATCCGTTCATCCTCATGCTGTAACGAGGTCCAGGCACGCCCTCCCATGCCGGGGTGCGCTGCTGTGGCAGCCAGAAGTGTCTGGGAGGTCCAGCGCATATTTCGTGCATAGAACAGCGTACTGCGGAATTGTCGCATGGCTTCCCGCTTTGCTTCGGATCCGACTCCCGCGCGGGCGGTTCCTTTGTGTGTCAGTGGTACCACCAGGCGTCTCTGTGTGCTGCTGTCGGCCTTCCAAAGTGCACGGTCAGGCCCCATGGCGTCGACCGTGTCAAATACCGGATGGAATTCAAAGGCGCCAAGTTGACTTCTTCCAGGAAGATGCCCGATCAGGTGATGTGTCGGGCCAACCTCAAAGAGTTCTTTCATGGGAGACATGGGGACTCCAATCGGTACAGCATGGCCGTTGAACAGCAGTTCTCCCTCCAACAGCGCATCGGCAGCCAGTGCAAGGTCCGCATGCAGCACGCCCAATGGACTCCAGGGAGTCCCCGGCATCCTCACGATAAACGCGCAGATCTGTCCGATTTCATCCTGCCCAACCCGGACCGGGTAACTAGCCGTGGAATCCTGCACATTCTCAATCGCACGCTGGATCGTCCGCGCCACCTCACCGGCTTCTCCTACCCGCAGCACAGGCTCTCGTAACGTAATGCAATAAACCCGATCAGAAGCGGGCTCGCCATTCGGGCGATGATTGGTCCGCTTGGTCCCAACCAACAGCATTTCTTCCATGCCGGTGTCTGCAGACAAGGCACTTCTGCCCAGTGCTTGTCCACTGGCGATTGCAATTGCGACCAAGTCTTCAAACTCTTCTTCCATCATGCGCCGTGTGATGGCCCATGATTCTGCAAAGGCAGCGGAGAGCGGCAGGACAAAGCCAATGCGTCCTCCCGGTTTGCATTTGCGGCGTGCCAGTGCAAGAAAGGAGGCGGCCAAGCCCGCCTGGTTGTTGACGGGCTCGTTCTTTACCAGATCCCTCCATCGCTTCTGACAGGCCTTTCGCTCTGCGACTGAAAGCCCTGCAACATCAAACACACTCTGTCCACCCCGTGTCCTGGAATAGGGAGGATTCATCAGGATCCAGTCCAGCGATGCATCAGCGACTGCGACCGAGTTTTCGCCGTTATTGTGATTGCCGGTAGATTTGCCGCTTCCCACATGGAAGAGGTCCACGATTTTTTGTGTGGCAAAGTACTCCAGCGATCCGGTCTGTCCTTTTTCGCCGCCCACATCAACCCATCCGATTTGTGTATCTCCATAGGGGGCTCCTGATCCCAATGCTGCGAGGGATGAGGTAGTCAAGTGCGCCGCAATTGGGCTGATATCGGTGCCCATCAGTCCCCCTTCCATTGCACTTGCATGAAGGCGCCCCAAGCTTTTGGAGGTTCCCCCGGCCTGCTCATGCAAGGTCGCGACGCGGCGATAGCCCGCACGAAGGAGCGTGCCGGTCCCGCAGGCCAGGTCACTGAGATGCCGCTTTCTGAAAAGGTCCGCATCCCGCCACTGGTCGGCGCTGAGTATAGAGGGCGTAATCGCTAGGTTTGCCAAAAGCTCTGCCGTTGCTGGCTGTGTGTAAAAGGCGGCCGCCTGCTTTCGATCTTCGCTCAGCTTGGGGAACAGCTCCGCTCCCACACTGATGTGCAATCCCAGTTGTGCAGTCTCGATCTGCTGTGTGGCGCTGATGAGCTTGAACAGCATCCGGGAGGTTTCGGCGGGATTGAAGGTGCTCGAGAGCCGGAGCATTTCGATTGCCGGCTCAAACACCGAATTCCAGTTTCGTTGATTGATTGCACGCCAGGTTTTCATCTGTGCACGCACATCCGGGTAGGTATCGCTGATGAGATCTAGATGGGGCACCACCTCCGCTCCCTGCACGGCCAGCCGCTGCTGGGTCAAGAGCGCATTCAACCATAACACCATCATGGTCCGAAGTCCCTTCAGTGATGAGCGCTGATGCAGATGGCGGGCAATTTGCTGCTGCTGTTTCAGGGAAAGGGTGATCTCCAGTCCACTGGCGGCCTCCTCGACCAGTCGTGCAACGTTGTCTGCAATATCCTCCATGCGTTCACGAGGGAATCCAATGGAAGGCAGGAGGGAGGCAAGATCAAACACGGTCCCCTCAATGAATCCCTGTTTGGGCCACCGCCGTTGAGAGGTATCTGCAATGGAGAGTTGTCCCTGACGCTCGGATAGCTGGTGAACCGCGTATGCAAGCGGTTCGCCGCTGAGCAGAGTCTCTGTGATGGTGAATCCCTGCTGCTGACGAAAGCGCTCCGGGATATGGAGTGCGATGGCGGTGCTGATTCGGAATCGGCCTTGCTGGGTTTCCAATCCGAGTCGCTTTATGGCATCCTGATCTGCATCAGGGCCGGTAAACGAACATTCAAGAATGACCGGTGGAAATACCCCGTCATTGATCAAAATATCCGGCTTCAATCCCGGCTTGCCATGCAGGAGATCCGTTTCTTCCACCCGGACATATTCCGGAGTTTCAGACCAGCGCACACTCGTGCGCCGCAGCGCGGCGCCAAGTGCGCCGTTGAAGGATTCCTCTGTGGTTCGTCCGATCCTCATCAGTTAGGTTTTTTCAAGAAATTTTGCAAAACAGGATGCAAAACACAAGATAGTGATCTCACAATAGATCCGATGTATTCCAGGACGCATCCGAGATGAGGCGGGTTATTCATATCCTCGTTATCTCCTATGGCACTTGATTAGCTACCGTTAGGCGAGCATTCCGGGACCGATTCATTGATATGAAACCTCTCCAGATAGATGAATCAGGTAAGCGTCAACACACAATTTGAAACAATTCTACCCCGATCAGCCTAAAATTGGTATCACCAAATTGCCAACAGATCATGCCTTCTTTGAATTTAAGACTTTTAGCGTATGTGCTTACTCTAGTACTAATATTGGTTGCACCGGTATATGCACAGACAACGGAATACACGATAGCTCCCGAGAGCAATTTACACGTGGATGGGACGTCAAATCAGACACCGGAGTGGCGTGTCTATGCAACGCAGATTGATGGCACTGTAAGTCTAAATGAAGAGGGCAGTGTAGCGTCGGTACAATTGGTTGTGCCATCAAAGATGATGAAAAGCAAAAAAAGCCCGATCATGGATCGGGGTATGTATGGGGCGCTCAAAGCGGATGAGCATCCAGATATTGTGTATGAGCTTGCATCTATGTCGGATTTTGTTGCGTCAGATGACGGCACATTCACGCTCAACACGACAGGAAATCTGACCATCGCAGCGACAACCCAAGAGATCCTGGTTCCCGTGGAGGGAGTCAGCCAAGAAGATGGGAGCGTCCACTTCACGGGAACGCACACGCTATTGATGACCGATTACGGTCTCAAGCCACCGTCCCTGATGTTCGGTGCCTACAGAACCGGCGATGAGCTCGTGATTACCTTCGAACTCATCGCCGTTCCTGGAGAGTAGCTTCCTACTCTCGGATGGGAGGTGCACCGGTTGCCTCCAGAGCACTGGTCACAGCAGGCAGTATGCTTTCCTCAAAGGAGGCCAGTGCGGATTCCAGTTCCCCTAGTTGTGCTTCCCCTGCATCCAGTGATTGCTCGTGCAGTGCCGTGGGTCCGTAGGTATTTCGGAGTCCGCTCTGACCGACAAACAATCTTGACATGATCGCAGGGGCATCCCGCTCCCCTGGACCCTCTTTTGACTCGTAGCCATTCAGATCAAGATTGATTTCAAGGAGTGTGGATCGCGCAGCGTGCAACTCCGTGGTTAAATCAGACGAGGGATTCGGGGCACGCAAATGCGCGGCTTGCATTGCTTCAAGGAATTCAAGGTGATCTGCAACAGATCCTGAGAGCAAACTGGCGCGCTGCATGAGTGAAGCGGCTCTTGCCCGGTATGCACTAATTTCATTGGGGGTTTTCCCCGCAAGCGCAGGCTCTCGAAGCGGAACGACCTCAAAGGTGACTGGGTCGGACAGGGCGGATTCTGCTCCATCACGGACATGTATTAGTGTCGCGGAATAGGTGCCGGGGGTAGCAAGGTACTGGCTTGAGTTATTCCCTGTACTCCCGGGGGTGACTACAGCAGAAGAAGGATATCTCAGGTTCCAGGTGACACGGTGCATCCCTTTGGATGTACTGCCCGAAACACGCCCGGCGACCTGGCCCGCTGCATCTCTGATCACCACATAAACCTTGTCGGGAACCTCGTTTTCCTCCGCTTCAAGTGCATCCCACCCAGGAAATGGAACATCCTCGCCCGGATCAACCTCTTTTTCTCTTTCCCGACGAGCCTGCTGAAGGGTCTTTGATCCCTCACGAAGATAATACGTGAATGTTGCCCCAAAGGGTGGATTTGGAGCAGCATAGTAGTTGGTTCCTTGTGATCCTCCCGCTACGTCGCGCTCAATATACAGTTTGGTTGTACGCGGCATGAACAGATGAGCATCTTGAGATAGTAATTCTGCGCTGATATCGCGAAGTGGAGAGTAATCGTCAAGAATGAAGAACCCGCGTCCAAATGATGCCCCAACGAGATCATTTTCTCGGCGCTGAATCGCGATGTCACGGAATGAAATGGTTGCATCGGATGCAACCTCAATCCATTGATCTCCACCGTCAATGGTGAAGTAAATTCCAAATTCAGTGGCGGTAAAGAGCAGGTTCGGGTTTACATGATCCTGTACGATACGCCAAATCAGTGTTCGGTCAGGCAGGTTTTCGGCAATGGATGTCCAGGAGCGGCCGCGATCACTGCTCTTGATCAGATAGGGAGAGAGATCCCCAAACTTGTGGTTATCAAGAGCCACATAGACAACATCAGCATCATGCAGGTCGGCATACACGTGATTGACAAATGCGGTGGACGGAATTCCATCAATGCTACCAACCTCCACGGTTCGCCAGTTCTGGCCGTCATCCTCGGTAATCTGAATCAGACCGTCGTCGGTACCTACATACAGGAGACCTGCTTCAAGGGGAGATTCGGCGATCGATGTGATCGTGTTGTAGACAGACATGGCATTGAGATCCCAGGGATTGTTATAGCTCTGGACATGCCCCATAATCGGAAGGGCGAGTCGCTCCTGATCACGGGTCAAATCTCCAGAGATTGCCACCCAACTGTCTCCTCGATCCGTTGATTTCCATACACGATAGGATCCAAAATAGATGGTGGTGGGAACGTGTGGGCTTACCAAAATAGGAGCATCCCAGTTGTAACGTTCGTGTTTTTCTCCGAGGCCAGCCTGCGGCTGAATCAAGGTCTGTTCTCCAGTGAGAAGATCCACCCGATGCAATCGTCCCTGCTGTGACTGTGCATACATAATGTCTGGATTCCCGGGCTCAGTTGCAGATTGATGTCCGTCTCCTCCAAGTGTTTTGAACCAATCAGCATTCCGAATACCATGCTCGTTATCTGTTCGGGAAGGGCCGCCGTGAGAGCCGTTGTCCTGCGTCCCGCCAAAGATGCGATAAAAGGGTTCTTGATCATCAACCGCCACCTTATAGTACTGTGTGACTGGCAGATTCGCGATAAAGTGCCAGGTCTCTGTGCCATCAAAGGTTTCAAAAAGCCCTCCATCCGTGCCCATGAGAATGTAGTCCGGGTCATCCATCCGGAATGCTATTGCATGGTTATCCACATGTTTATCCGTCGTATTCTTCAGGCGCGAAACGGTACGACCATGATCATGGGACACCTGAACACGCACATCCATGAGGTAGATCGTTCCTTCCTTGTGCGGAGAGGCATAGAGCTCTTGGTAATAGTGTGGACCGGTTGCACCACTGACCGCGTCCGACATCTTCTCCCAGGATGCTCCGCGGTCGGCAGACATGAAGATGCCACCTGTTGTGAGGTCGAGCTCAATGGCCGCATAGACGATGTCGGGATTTTGTGGTGAAATCGCGAGACCGATCTTGCCTAGGTTCGATTTTGGAATGCCTTTGGTCAGCGGAGTCCAGGTTCGTCCTCCATCAATACTTTTGTGGAGTCCACTGCCGGGGCCACCTCCCATATAGGTAGCTACATTTCGGTGTCTCTGCCATGTAGCGGCATACAGGACTGCAGGATCCCGTGGATCGATGACCACATCAGTCACCCCCACCCATTCATCGTCTCCGAGTGTGCGTTCCCATGACTCACCACCATCGGTGCTGATATAGAGCCCACGCTCACCACCACTGTTCCAGAGAGGGCCCTGTGCAGCTACCCAGATCACATCGCTATTGTCGGGATGAACAATGATCCGGGAGATATGCGCGGACTCCTTTAATCCCATATTTTTCCAAGACTGCCCTCCGTCATCGCTGCGGTAGATGCCATCACCGTAGCCTACATGCCGCCCGCCGACATTTTCTCCTGTTCCTACCCAAACGGTGTGTGGGTTTCTTGGATCAAGGGTCAAAGCCCCAATTGAATAGGATCCCTGACCGTCAAAGAGCGATTCCCAGGTGGTCCCGGCATTGACCGTTTTCCATACTCCGCCACTGCCTACGGCAGCATACCATACGTTATCATCTTCGGGGTGCATCGCAATGTCAGCAATGCGACCGGAAGTAAATGCGGGGCCAACATTACGCAGTTTCAAAGCGGAAAAATCGGTCTCGCTGACCAAGTTGTCCTGTGCCGAAACAGGGAATGTAATCAGAAGTGCAAGTGCAAAAAACGCGCGAAGGATGTAGGGCATGGCTCGATTATTTTTAAACGAGATTGAATATAGTATTTTTTGGCGAAAATGCAGTGAATCCAATGCCGTCAGGCCTTTGAGCGAGCTGCAGAATCAAGATCACCAGGGCTCATGCTTGCGGGGGATAGAAGCTTTTTGGGAATGGATGTGTTTGAGGCTCGGTGATTTCACATTTTACCAAACAAATCGAATCAGAAAAAATGATTGAAGTTCCTGCCACGTCTGCATTTGTATTGTCTTTCGCAAATCAGGATGTTTATCGCGGTGCGGCAGCACGCGCTTTTTTGGGTAGCATTGATTTATCGGTTGCTGAGCCGATTATAGCGCAGTTTAAGGATATCCATGAGGAGATCATTGTGGAAATTCTCAACAGAAAGCACGGTGTAGAAAAGTGCTGCCGTAAGTACCTGGACGAAAACCCCACTGCACAGGTCATCCACTTAGGGGGTGGGTTGGATCCATTATCCGTTGATTTAGCAGAAGGTTATCCGAAGGCACATTTTTTCGATGTGGATATGGCAAATATGTCGCTTAAGGAAGAGATCAACCGAAAGATCGGTGGTCCTGACGTGTCATTTTTAACGGCTAATCTGGCGGATATTCCGTCTTTGACTGAGGCGTTGAGCAATGCAGGCTGGGATTCGGATGCTCCCACGCTACTCGTATCGGAGGGGATTTCGTATTACATTCCCAAAGAAGTTTACCGACGGACTTTGGCCTCACTTCAGACCTCCGGTGGCTGCCTCGTATTCGAATATTCGATGCCGGACCACCTTCTGGTTGGTACCCCGAAGGCTGAAATCATCTTTGATTTCTTTGAACGCTTTACAGCTTTGCTGAATATGCCAATTCAGATGCAGCGCTATGAAGATGCGGAGGTGAGAGACATTGCAGCAGGCATGAATGGAGAGGTTGTGGATATTCTAACACAGCATCAATTGGAGTTCAGCCGTCTTGGCAGAAACGAAATGAGGGAAGATCCCAGAATGGGGGCAATCCGGGTAGCTTTGATCCAGTTCCATTGATGCTCCTCATGATCTGGTTGCAAGCCATCTTGGCAGAACTGGATTACAATCAAATGCGTCTGTGATTTAGGCAGGGTAGGCGTTCACGAAGTTGATCCTGGTAGGCGAAGTTCAGTTCGCTGGTAATTACACATGCCCGGTCGGGTGCCTGTGCGAGAATCTGTCCCCATGGATCAATGATCACGGAATGTCCAAAGCTTTCGCGCTCTGCATTGTGGCGACCAAATTGGGCGGGTGCAACGACATAGGCGAGATTTTCAATTGCACGGGCCCGCAGCAGGGTAAGCCAGTGATAGGCACCGGTACGCCATGTAAAGGCAGAGGGTACAAAGAGGACCCGTGCCCCACGGTCTGTCAGGACCCGGTAGAGTTCGGGGAAGCGCAGGTCATAGCAAATACTGAGTCCCATGGTCGCTCCAAGTGCTTCAAACGTGATGGGAGTTTTTCCTGCTTCAATGTAACGGGACTCCATGAATGCGTGCGTTTCATCCAACTGGATGTCAAAGAGATGAATTTTGTCGTAACGAGTGATAATCTGACCATCCGGCCCAAAGACCAAACAGGTATTCGTGACACGCTCATTGGCCAAGAGCGGTACCGTACCTCCCACAATATAGATGGAGTTTGAGTCAGCCAATTCCCGGAGCAGTTGCACGGCAGGCCCGTTCTCAAGATTCTCAACCGCATCAATCTTTTTTCCCTCCCGGTCCAGGTACGAAAAATTTTCAGGAAGCGCCACAAGTTGTGCATCCTGTTTGGCTGCGTCCTCAATGAGATACTTCGCCTGTTCCAGATTGGCATGAATATCCTGGCCGGAACACATCTGAATCGAGGCAACGCGTAGGACTGAATCTGACATCATGGAAAATGACGGATGATGGATAGAATTCCCTATATTTTTAACTCCAACCATATAACCCCCTAAATTGATGCGGATATTCAGTACGGTTCTCTTTACCTTGATGCTCATCCTTGGCTGCAGTAATCCAGAAACGGATTCGTCCACGATGGATGAACTTGAAGACAATCCATTGACTGCAGAGACAGAGGCGCGTCTCATGGCGACGGAAGGGGGACAGATGCTGTTGCGTGCGATTGACGCGCATGGGGGATTAGATACTTGGCATAACGCCCAGACAAGCAGCTATGTCTGGGGATTTGGAGGTGGACTTGAATCGAAAATGGTCGCTCACAACCGGACGCGCCAGGTATATCACGATGTCCTGTCCATGGGAGGCGAGCCAGCACCAGATGGAGCCCAGATGGTGTGGGATGGCACCGATGCATGGGTTTATCCTGATTCACTGGAGACGAATCCCCGTTTTATGGCCACTACCGGCTATTATTTTCAGTCCATTCCCTTTATCCTTGCCGATCCTGGGATTCATTATGAAGTACTGGCTCCGGCACTCTTGGACAGTGTGGAACACCATCTCGTGCGTGCAACATTCGATGATGGCGTGGGGGACTCTCCAGGAGATCATTACACGCTCTACATTCATCCCGAGACCTATCTGGTCAATGCTCTGCGGTATCGGTCTACGTTTGGTCGGGGTCGGCCGGCAATAGATGAGAGTATGTCGGAAACCCTCCTGTATTATAAAGGCTACGTGACCGTTGACGGGTTGACGGTTCCATCCCAATTTGAAGGATACGGGTTTTCAGAGGGAGCGAAGGGGAGAAAATACTATGAAGCAGCATCCAGCGAGCATTCATATACCCAGCCGTTTGACGAAAGCCGACTCATCATGCCCAGTAGTGGTGCACGGATTGCCCCGATGCCGGTCACTGAGCAGTGATGGTTTTATCGCTGGTGAGGTGGAGGTCACGGGCTCAAGCCGGAGAAGGACGGCTCATTGCCTTCAATCTGGGTCGGAATCTGATCGTTCCCTGATTCCTCGTATAGATCCATGGAATTAGGAAATGAACACGTCCTTGGCGGCATCAAGACTATTTCCAGATTGATTCTAGTGTCCAGACATCAAGCGATATCAGGCGTGCTGGACCTCCTTTCGCATAGAGTTCAAGTCGGCCGCCCTTCATCGCCGGAAAGATCTGGTTCGTAAAAACAATGGTCCTATCTTCTGCAATCGCTTCGATGGGGGAGCAGTCCACAAAAATATGCAGTCGAATCCGGCGATCATCCCCCTGAGCAGGTCCGTTGTAGTGGCCTGAAAAGGTCGGGTGAAAATCTATGTTCCCGGACTCGCGGCGATTCACGGAAACGTTTCCGCACCGCGTGTTAAAGCTGATCGTGGTGGCCTCGCCATTTGAAGCATGTACATGAAGGCCATGCTACTTCAGAAGCGTCATTGCCTGCGTGTGAATGAGTTTGCCTTCTGACTCCATCCCATAGAAATACACGCCGCTGGCATACGCGTTGGCGTCCCAATCCACTTGGTGGACTCCAGGAGAATAGATTTGGTCGGTTAATACAGACACCTTCCGCCCGACTGCATCGAAGATAATTAGACGCACCCGTACTTCCTTCGGTACTTTGAATTGAATAGACGTAGACGCATTAAAGGGGTTCGGGTAGTTTTGTGAAAGGCTAAATTCGGACGGTAATTCATCCGGCTTGTCGGTTATCGCGGTGGCGACCTCTCCCACTGGAACCGTCCAAACACCGCGACCATGCGTACCCAAGACAACCTCATCATCCCGGATCTTGATCTGCCAGACAGCGACGGCCGGCAGACCGTTGTCTGCATAATTCCAATCCGCACCATAGTTTCGGGACTCAAAAAGGCCAATCTCGGTGCCTGCCCAAAGGACATTGGTTGCGTGTAGCATCACAGCCAGATCGAACACAGCCACATCTGGAAACCCATTCGTGCTTACGTCCGATGTGGCAAAACCGGAGAGGTCCGTCCAGGTCTGCCCATAGTCTTTGGTTTCCAGAATCTTGGGATGGTTGTAGCGTGAAAACAGCGCATAAGCGGTGCCTTTTTCAGTGGGATGCGTCGCAAGCCCCGATACATAGGTTTCTGGTGGCCGGTTCATAACGGGGAAGGCCGTCGCTTCGAATGATTCGCCCTTGTCTCGGGAGACTTGCAGCTTGTTAAAGAGTCTTGTGTCACTTGGACTGGAAATCAATCCACACCCTGCCCATACTACATTCGGGTCGGCAATTGAGACTCTGACTCTGCAGCCCGACCAAATCTCCCAAGCTTCTGTAATGGGCGTCAAGGCCCAAGTTTCTCCAAAGTTTCTGGAGTACCATACCCCCTTACCCCCGACAGTATATACATCGTCGGGAGCCTTATCGGAATTCGCTATTTGGGTGATAAACTGCCCGTCCTCTATGCCCGCACTGAACGAAGCTTCCCAAGTTGCACCACCGTCGGTTGTTCTCCCTATTGAGATAAATTGTTCTGATGCCAGAATCTTCTCAGGATCGGTAGCGTGCCATACTGTCTCAAACCCATCACCAACGCCCTGCTTTATCCATCCATCTCGGTTATTCGGATTATTGGAGGATCTCCACGTTCCGTTATCTTGGGCGCCGGCGATGTACACGGAAGCTCTGGGCTTTTTAGCCACCCCGTAGACCTGCATGGTATTGTATCCCGAACTTGCGTGATCCAGCTCTATGAAACTCCGGCCATTGTCCGTAGACAATGCAACGCCACCGTCATTGGCATCCAGAACCCAGAATTCATTCCGGTCTTCATTGATTGGGATGGGCACAATGGCGTGGTGATCCACATGTGTGGCGCGGTTAGCATCAATTTGACTAGGCAGGTCTAGGTCTCGACGTGGGTTCCCGGCAAGCTCGAACGAGGCTGAAATTGTTTGGTTTGGTAGGTTAGTCGGGTCCCATGTAACAGTAGGATCGTCAACGAGGACTGGGTGCAGCATGTATAGCATTCCATTCACCAGGCCGCCGTCTCGAGCAATACTTTCGTGAGGCACTGCAGCGTTGTAATCGTACTTGTGAATGAACATGTACTCCATACTCGTCTCATCACGCGGGGTTAGATAATGAGTGTTATAACGGATCAGATTGAACTTGCCATCATCAGCCTGATCGCGGAAGGAAACCATTAGTTGGCGATTGTTCTCGGTGTCCCAAACCTGAAAAGGCACTTCCACATAGTCAGCGTACATATATTCGGAGAAGGGGATAGCCGCACCCCATTTTGAAATATGCCGGCTGTTTTTTCCACCCAGAAGCGATGAGCCAACTGCCTGTTCCGGCCCCAGCGAATCTCAATATCAGTATAGTCTGTCAGCGACACGTCCACAGCCTCTGGATGCTGGACAACCATCCTCTCCTCAATCCTGTAATACACACCTTCCTCGACAACAGGTTTGAACTCAAGCCACTCATGAGAGCCGCCATAATCGAATTCACTAACCAGAATCAAAGTGTTTTCACCTATAATTCTGTTTTGCCAAAGTTCTATCCCGCCAACAAATACGGTGTCCGGTTTAAATGGGTGCACCGCTAGCGTATTGTTGAACCAGCCTTGGGGTCCGAACCAATTTATACCAGAATGGCTAACGGTACGGACCCAATTCATACCGCCATCCTCACTCCGGTAAAGGTCGGACAGAAACCTGAAACCTCCTTTGGTGGTCCACGCATGAACGGCGGCGTATGCGATATCTGGACTGGAGGGGGAATACGCCAGTTCAATGCGATAAAATTCAGAAGCCCAGTCTACTGATGCGAATGCCCATGTCATACCAGCATCATTAGAGTAGAGTATGCCATGCTCACCGACACTTGCTATTTGTCTGTTGAAGTCGCTTGGCTGCACACGCAAGTCCTGTACCGGTTCGCGTTCTGATGTACTCCTGTATGTTGCAGTCCAAGTTACACCGCCATCGACCGTCCGGAAAATACCCTCATTGGTGGCGGCCAACACTACATCCGAGTCTATGGGATCTACGGCCAACTGGTTTACAAATCGGAAATTTGTGTTGCCAGAAGTAGCAGACAGGTGGTTCCACGTTGTGCCTCTGTCCACAGATTTGAAGATGCCGTCACCAGCTACTGAACTGAAAAAGCCAATACCTTCGCCGGTACCCATGTAGATGACATTGGGATCACTTTCAGCCATCGCCAGGCTACTGACTGCCAAGTTCGGTAGATTATCCGTTACAGGCTGCCATGTGGATCCACGATCTGTTGTCTTCCATAGACCGCCAGACACTGAGCCAGCCCACCATGTGTTTCGTGGATCGTCGGGATCAATCAGTATAGCCCGGGTCCGTCCGCCGACATTTCCTGGACCTCGTTCGACCCAGTTGAGTTTGGTGCCGGATGTTTTCGCGGCCGCCAATACTTTGTTGAATTCCTTAAGGCGATAGCCCATCGGGTAATGGTTCGTCCCATCTGCGGATGCCCTGATGTCATGGTGGTACTGAAAGAACTTGTCCGGATGGCCTTGTGTGCCTGCCACTAGCCTGAACTCCTCTGACTGCACCGTGAGCGGATTCAACTGAAAAGGTCGTACTGGAGCGTCAGGCCAAAGCGCAATGTTGAGTAACAGAAGGATAATACCCGCGAGTACAATAGCAACGGGCTTGAGTGTTTTCATGATTCCCAAACTATGTGGGAGATCCCGACTAATGGGATAGATACGGATCCTTGTTTGCCTCGTTCGAAAAACTAAGTTCCGCATGCACCTCCCCTGCATTGTAAAATGTACGGAATTTTACAGGGTACGTTCTGTCGGTCGGGGAATAGATCGCCAATTATTTAACGTGCAAAGGCAGCCGGGTCACGTGCCGATCAACACGGCCTCCGAAGTCGAAAACTCTGTGATAGATATCAGGTGGCCCAACGGATCCATGGCCGCCAGAACACTGTTGCGGGTATGGGCGTCCGGCCCTAGATAAAGACATTTGTGCATGTAAACTAAGGTCTGATGAGAATAGCGGACGATACGAAACACATGTCCGTTTTTATCAACCTCAATTGTATTAATTTAAGGGGGTATTCAACAACTCAGATAGTCATGTCACAAACCAAAAATTTCAACCGCCGCGAATTTATCACAACCACTGCTGGAGCTGCATCTATTGCAGCGGTGCTCCCCCGGCGAATTTTTGGCGGGCCGGGACGTGTTGCCCCCAGCGATCAGGTCAATGTTGCATTGATCGGCTGTGGAACACAGGCCTTACGCCAGCTGATGGGCGATTGGTTGCCAAGGGAGGATCTCAATATAGTTGCAATCTGTGATCCCAATACGGACTCGGAGGATTATCGCGACTGGAGCCCGCATGGCCTTCGCAATTCAATACGTGAATTTCTTGGTAATCCCAATTGGGGATCCGAAACCGGCATTCGGGCCGGGCTCATGGCCGCGAAGGAGATGATTGAGGGGTATTATGCGAACGAGCGTGGGCAGAGTGATTGGGAAGGTCTAAAGCTTTATGCGGATTATAGAGAGATGCTGGCCGAATCTGAGGGCATCGATGCCATCATTGACATGACCCCTGAACATCTTCATGGGGTGGTGAATATTGCGGGAATGAAGGCAGGCAAGGCAGTGGTTTCCCACAAGGTGCTCGCCAATACGCTGCATGAAGTGCACCACACCGTTCGAACTGCCAAAGAAACCGGTGTGACTACCCACCTTATGGCATGGAACAATGATCCGGCACTTTATCAGTTGTGGGAGTGGCTGGATCAGGGGGTGATCGGAAAGGTGAAAGAGGTACATAATTGGTCGAATCGTCCTATATGGCCCCAAGGATGGATCGAAAATCCCAAAGAGGAGATGGCAATCCCCGATGGCATGAACTGGGATCTATGGCTGGGATGTGTACCCGATCGGCCCTACCACATTGATTATACCCATGCACTTTTCCGGGGATGGTTTGAGTTTGGCAGTGGTTGTCTAGGGGATATGGGACAATACAGTTTATGGAGGACCTATCGGATGCTGAACCCAGGCCCGGTGGTTCGCGTGGAGGCCAATTCTGCCACTGGAGCAACCATTGTAGGGAATCAAAGTCAGTGGCGTCGTTCGGAAGTCGCGTTCCCAACGGCAAGCACAGTACATTTTGAGCATAAAGATTTGGATATTTTCTGGTATGACGGTGGCATGAAGCCACGTATAGCCAAGGGATTATTAGGACCAGGTGAGCGACTCCCCAATCAGGGAGTACTGTATGTAGGAGAATATGGAACGATTCTCGGGAACTTTCTTGGGACTAATTTTCGTCTTCTGCCCGAAAGTAGAATGACTGCCCTGCAGGGATCCTTGCCGGCAAGTAGACCTGTAGAAGAGGTTAAAAATTCTGCAGATGAGTATGTAGACGCAATCCGGGAGGGCAAGCAAAGCCGGGGGAGCTTCATAAACATTGCAGACCTCGCCGAAGCGACCTGTTTGGGGGTCATTGCGTTACGTACCGGGGAGCAGATTACTTGGGATGCTGAGAACATGAAGGTGCTCAGTGACAACGTTCCGCATGAACTCTTGACCCGTGAGTATCGTGAGGGATGGGCGGTATAGGAGATCCCTCTCTCCTGACGTGGAGCAGGGCTGTGAGGGGATGAGACCGGCTCCATTGGGAGACTAGGTCTTTTTGTGCCTGGAGAAGGTTCACGGCTGAGCACAGCAGGCTTTGTTATTTCGAAATCTTGATAGATGATCTGGGATGCCGTGATCACTTTCGAGAGCATGGCATTGATGACCTATCGGTGTTCAATCATGTGGAAGCACGGCAACTGATCGATGGGCCGAATAAATTGAAGCGTAAATAGCGATGGTGTATTTATGAGGATATAGCTGTGTACTCAGATCATATTGCAGGACTTGCACCCGCTGCACTTTTGCCAGTTAGCCTGGCGCACGGCAATTTGGATCTCAATATCCATATAGCAGAGCGAGGGCTTTCACCGTAGGATGCAGCTAAAAAATATGGCGTGTCCGTTGCCAAAGTTTACGCCGCGGTGTGCGAGATATGCGGCGGGCAATCAAAGAATGGCCGCGCCAGCCACGTGCCAGGCGCACAACTGCAGGGCCATGAATTTCAATACATTGCCCGCTTGGTCAACGTGGGGCCGGAGCTGCTACGATCTGCCGCAGAGGTACCCAGAGGTGGCGCAGGATCAACGAACGGGGTGCCCTTATCTGTGCCACTGATCGCAAATAAGGGATTCAGATCGCCTCAAATGATTTTCTGGCCGCTCCCTTTACTCCAAGTCAAACTCGTAGCCGTATATATATTCTTCCCGCGGCGAAGACACGTACAAATGATCTCCATGCAGGAGAAAATCCCTAGGATTAATTTTCTCCGTATCATTGAATGTGCTGAAAATCATTTTTGCGGCCATTTCATAGTCATTTTCAGATAAATCAAGGACATCGACATAATTACCCGCCGAATTTACAATTAGATAGCGAGAATTAAGGAACTTTATTGTTAAGACGAATCCACGCGTACCAGGTTCCATTCCTCCAGCAGATCCAGCGGGGGGACCAGCAGCAGGCTCAAAATCACGAACCCGTTTTCCCTCAAATCGAATGGTCTTCAAATGCCTGAATTCATCATCATAAACAAAGATATACGGGAGCCCCAAGTATGCCACTGCAGTTCGATCCCCCCCAGGAGAAACCGTTACGAAATTGGCGTTTTCTCCCGACCGACCATCCAGGTCCAAAACAGGCAGTAACTTGACGGATTCGATCCATGAATAAGGGGGTAATTTGCTATAAGGACAAATTAGCCAGTCAAGCCCGATACATTCCAGAAATATATAATCAGGGGAAACCGAAAATCGCTGTTGCAATCCTGTAATGGGATTAAAAAACGAACCAACGTATTCAAAGTTTTCCGTGAATATTTGTACACGTTCCGAATCCTTGACGAATATGTGTGAACCGTCATAATCGATCCCCATGATGTAATTAAACTCTCCAGGAGCTTTTCCTTGGGCACCAATTTTCCGGCTCAAATAGCCATCATCTCCAACCGTGAAGATGTTATGTCCATACGATTCAGAAATGTAAATACTATCTCCAACTGAGATCATATTGGACGGACGACCAAGAAACAACGAATCAGTTGGAATCCCTAACCTGGTCGTTGCTGTCCATCTTTCCGGTTCAATATCCGTGTTGACTACGAAGTGGGGAGCAGAATCCAGTAAGCTATCAATAATCGGAGAATCTTCAAATCGAGTAAGCGTTGTTTCTCCGTTCTGACATGCAGTAAAGGATACTAACAGGAACAGAATCCCCGCATACCTCCATTTAAGAGATGGCAATATGCGGGGAATGGGAATGGAATTCATCTACGGCAAATCACTCCATTGTCATGCCGCATACTGTTCCCTCATAGGGCCCAGTACCAAAAAAAACGCGGATACCATAGCCGCAATCAATGGCCTGTGCCCATCCTCCGCGACTCTCGATAACCAGAGTACTGCACTCACCATTATCGCAAAAAAGTGTTCTGACTTCGGGAGCATCTTGAGATTGGACAGAAAGAACACTGCCAGCGAGAAGAAATAGGCACATACATGCCAAGCTAAGTAAAAATTTCATTTTGAAGAAAAATTTTGTTATGGTTGAAAAATGCAAACGCGTCGAGTATACGACAAAACATCGAGAATCCCGCATTCCCAGGAATTTCGATCGTTTTTCTGTTGCAGCGCGTCTGCCAGGTGGCGCAGGATCAACGAGAGGGGCGCTAGTAGGATGGTGCTTCCACTGGAAGTACGTTCGACGCATCAGATTCGCCCAGATAGCCTCATATGAGGTGGTCAGCCACTGAATGCTGCCGCTCGTGGAGTCTGGTTTTGAGTGCCTGGATAAAGTCCGGTAGTCCAGACACCACCGATTCCATACAGGGCATATCCATGTCCTTCTCCGTCCGACTCATCGGATACGCTCTACCGGCGATGAGGCCGGCGGCATCCGCCTCCTTATTCCAGGTGTCTTCGTGGCACTTAAATATCGCAATCAATGTCCCATTGCAACAGACTGGCAGCTCATTCATGCGCTCTGGCATTCGCTCGTTCACGATAAAATCGTAGGCCGCCTGGTACTCCTCCTTGGGGAACTCCAGATTAAACCCCCATAGCCTCTTGTGTCCAGTTTCCTTTGTGCGCTCATAGGAGCTCTCAAGGCGGGTCAATGTGGGCATGAGCCGTTCCTGGAGCCAGTGCTGGAGAAGGGGGCTCTAGATCACTCAGGGTGAAGTCTTCATCCATACGCAACTGTCGTCGCCTAGGAATAGAAGCGTTTCTCAAACTGCTTCACCCACTCTCTCACCCAGTGCTGCGCAGCTTCGGGCACATCCTCGCAGATATGATCGAAGGTTTCACCTTGTTTTGTCCACTGCAGAGCCTCTTTGACCTGCTCGGCCGTGTATTCGCTCAGAGGTTTCATGTTGTGAAATGCCTTGGAAAATAACAACTACAGAGTTACTCCGTACATACTGAGGGTTTCGTCGATGGTTAGGATCTTATCGCGTTGCAGCAGCTCAGTTTTGATGTGGTCGGAGAATTCTTGATCAGTCGGGTGCTCCACCGTCCACATCCAGCTTTCCAGTGGGCTCTCATTTTCCGAATAGAGCGGTTCGAGTAGCTTTCCCCAGCAGTACGGGGTTTTTCCGGCAGGAGACGGCTTGACCAACACAAGATCTCCCCTTCTGGGGTTCGGGGTGCAATGACGGTCAGGCGAGAAATCGAGGTCTGCTCCGCCGTGCCGATGATGTATATTGAAGAGAGCACATGTCAGCGATTTGTGAGCGATTTTCAATAGGGGCGTTAGGGGTCACTTTGGTTTCGCACATCTCTGGATCAGGGAGGGAATGCCGGTCAGGTTTTTCCAGAAATTGGCAGCGGGACGTGTTATTCATGCCGAATCCCCCTGCAATTGTCCGTCTTTTGCTCAGATCTGGAGGTTAGATAGGACAAGTTGTCATTATTCTGCACTGCGGAATACTTTTGGATCCTTGTGTATGTACGTAGACACACTGACAAAACGACATACAATACAATGAATCTAAATAACTACACGGTCAAAGCGCGTGAAACCGTTCAGAAGGCACTGGAAATTGCCGCAGGCAATAACCACCAAGGGCTGGATTCAGCCCATCTGCTGAAAGCATTTTTGGCGGACCCCAACAGCATTGGGTTTACCATCATGCAGCGACTGGGGGCGGACCTTCAAGGGTTGGAAAGCGAGGTGGATCAGTTGCTTGCAAACTTGCCGGTGGTCACGGGATCATCGGTTGAAGGAGGTTACCTGACCAGTGGGACGAAGCAGACGTTTGATCAGGCCCTCAAAGAATCCAAAGCGCTAAAGGATGATTTTGTAAGCAGTGAACATCTCCTGATCGCCTTGGCTGCAACCGGTGGGGCCGTAAGCCAGGCAATGGCCCATCGGGGGATCACAAAAAAGTCAATCCTAGGGGTACTCAAAAGTGTTCGCGGGAACCGGCGCGTGACAGATCAGCATGCTGAAGACAGCTACCGTGCGCTCGAACGCTTTACAAGGAATCTCAACGAATTAGCGGAGGTCGGCAAGATTGATCCCGTGATTGGGCGTGATGAAGAGATCCGGCGTGTATTGCAGATCCTGTCACGGCGGACAAAAAATAATCCCATCCTGATTGGAGAAGCAGGGGTAGGGAAGACGGCAATTGCAGAGGGGATTGCGATCCGAATTGTGCAGGGAGACGTTCCCGAAGGATTAAAATCCCGACGGTTGCATGCACTGGATATGGGTGCGCTGATCGCAGGTGCCAAGTATCGTGGGGAGTTTGAAGATCGGCTGAAAGCCGTGGTCAAGGAGGTCACGGATGCGAGCGGAGAGATGCTGCTCTTCATTGATGAGATCCATACGTTGGTAGGGGCCGGGGCGGCGGAAGGTGCGATGGATGCAGCAAATATCCTGAAGCCGGCTTTGGCACGGGGCGATTTGCGTGCGATTGGTGCAACGACACTGGATGAGTATCGAAAGTATTTCGAGAAAGACAAAGCACTGGAGCGCAGATTCCAGACGGTGATGGTGAGCGAGCCTCAACTGGATGATGCAATTTCAATCCTGCGCGGCATCCGTGAGCGCTACGAAGTACATCATGGGGTGCGGATCAACGATGAGGCAATTATTTCAGCCGTTCAATTAAGCAACCGGTATATCGGAGATCGCCATCTGCCGGACAAAGCGATTGATTTGGTTGACGAAGCGATGGCGCGTCTGCGGACAGAGATTGATTCCCTTCCCGAAGAGCTGGATACCTTAGAGCGTCAGATCGGGCAACTGGAAATTGAACGTGAAGCGCTCAAGCGTGAGAAGGACAAAAAAAAACTTGCTGTACTCGAGGAGCAACTTGCGAATCTGACGGAAGAAAGGGGCAGCCTGCGTGCGCGATGGGACGAAGAGAAGAAACTCATCTCGGACATCCGGGAAGCGAAAGAAAAGATTGAAGAGTTGCGCATCAAAGATGAAGCACTCGTTCGTGCAGGTAAATATGAGGAGGTGGCACAAATTCGCCATGGTATGATCCCGGAGCTGGAGAATCAGATCCATGAGACTCAGTCCCGACTCCAAGAGGTGCAGGGAAATGGAGCACTCCTGAAGGAAGAGGTGGATGCGGAAGATATTGCCGAGATTGTTTCAAAATGGACAGGCATCCCGGTTTCCCGGATGATGGAAAGTGAGCGTGCCAAGCTGCTTCGGGCCGAGGAGGAGTTGAGGTGTCGTGTGGTGGGGCAGGATGAAGCCATTCAGGCCATTGCCCATGCGGTGCGCAGAGGGCGGGCAGGACTCCAGGAGCAGGGGCGGCCCATAGGATCCTTCATTTTCCTTGGCTCCACCGGGGTTGGTAAGACTGAACTGGCCAAAGCTTTGGCTGAATTCCTCTTTGATAATGAGCAAGCACTGATACGTATTGATATGAGTGAGTATCAGGAACGCCATACCGTAAGCAGATTGATCGGTGCACCACCAGGATATGTTGGGTATGAAGAAGGAGGTCAGTTGACGGAGAGGGTTCGGCGGCGCCCTTATGCGGTGGTCCTATTGGATGAGATCGAAAAGGCGCATCCCGAAGTATTTAATATCCTGCTGCAGGTCCTGGATGAAGGCTGTCTGACCGATAACAAGGGGCGTACGACAGATTTCAAGAATACGATTGTCATCATGACCAGTAACTTGGGCAGTGACCTGATTCGTCAGCGAATTGAGACCGGTACCTTGTTTAATGCTCAGGAAGTCCGACGTGAGATTATGGATCTGCTGAAAGCGAGTGTGCGTCCAGAATTCCTAAATCGCATTGACGAAATAGTTCTATTCAACCCACTTGACAAAGAGGTCATTCGCCAGATTGTACTGATTCAGTTTGCCCGGATTCAGCAACTGGCATTGGAGAGTAATAGGGTGTCGCTTCGACTGACAGACGGTGCCAGAGATTATCTGGCGGAAGCGGGGTTCGATCCGGCATTCGGAGCTCGTCCAGTCAAGCGTCTACTCCAGCGCGAGGTTGTAAATAAGCTGGCAGAAGAGATTCTATCCGGCTGGATCTCAGCAGGTCAGATCGTGACGTTGGATGTAGCACCAGACGCCAGCGGACTCGTGATGGAAACAGAGCCTTCAGTAACGGAAGATGGAGTAGATGCATGATGAAATTTTTTATTAATCGTGGGATCATTGGGAATCTTGACCTATATTTGAAGTCCGTGGGATGGCCGGTTGAAATGCCGGCCATTCTCATTGAAAAAGAAGCATGTATCTGAAGAAGCTTTCCATTCAGGGTTTCAAGAGCTTTGTCTCTGTGACGGATTTACATTTTGATCCCGGAATCACCGCGATTGTCGGTCCAAATGGTTGTGGAAAATCAAACATTGTGGATGCTCTGCGCTGGGTGATTGGAGAGCAGCGTGCCCGTGTACTACGATCGGGTAAAATGGACAGCGTTATTTTCAACGGTACGACCAGCCGCCGTGCAGTCGGACTTGCGGAAGTACAGCTGACCATTGCAAATACTCGTGGAGTACTACCCCTTGAGTACTCAGAAGTGATCTTGGGACGACGCCTGTACCGGTCTGGAGAAGCGGAATACCTGCTCAATGGTGTGGAGTGCCGGCTCCGAGACATTACGGATCTCTTCACTGATACCGGAATGGGGGCAGGGGCTTACTCGGTCATTGAGTTGAAGATGATTGATCAAATCCTGTCCGAGAACACACAGGATCGTCGTCGGCTGTTCGAGGAAGCTTCCGGCATCACGCGATACAAGAAGCGAAGAGCAGATGCACTTCGCAAACTTGATCAGATGCAGTCGGATTTTGCACGGGTTCGGGATCTGACAGATGAAATTTCCAAGCGAGTTCGGAGCCTGAAACGACAGGCTACAGTCGCAGAACGCTACCTGCGTTACAAAACGGAATTACGCACAGCTCAGATCAACTTGTTCAAGCTTGAGTATTCCCGTTTACTGACGGAAGAGAAAAATTTTAAAGATGAGATCATCAAGGTTTCAGATGTCTGTGCCGGCCTAGCTGCGCAGGTACATGCCAATGAGGCGCAGCTCGAAGCGTTGCGCACAAGGTTTGTCGCGGAAGAAAAGAGGGCGCAAAGAAATCGACAGGCATTTGTTGAGCATGAACAACGGATCATTAAACTCGAAGGAGATCTGCGATTGGAGGAGGCGAATCAGAAAACGATTGTACAGAACCTTGACCGATTAAGGGTGGAACGGGAAGCAGCAGTCGTTGAACGGGAGGCCTTGGCTGGGCAGCGGGAATCAACAGAAAGAGAACTCTCGGGTGCGCTCTCGGAAGCGGATAAAACAGCCCAACTCCTCGATCAGGCTTCTACCGAAAGAGATGTCGTACGTGAACAATTGAAGACGTTTGAACTCCAGAGGGAGGCTCTGGAAGTAACTGTGAAGAATCTTGATCAGCAAAAGTTCAACCATCAGCGTCATTCTGACCGTCTACAGGGGCGGATCACTCACTTAAAAGAAGAGCAAAACAGACTTGAAGATGAGTGGAAGTCCGAAGAGAAAGTAAGCAGAAATGCTTCCAAGGTGGCTGAAAATGCTACAAAGGCACTCGAAGAAGCACGGGAAAAACTTGATCGTGCACGGATTGTGCGTCAAGAGGCTGAAGTTGCACATGCAGCGCTGGAGAGAAAAATTTCCCATGCAGAAGACAAAGCAGGGCAGACGCAGAGGCAACTTGCTGCCAAGCGCGCAGAGGTTAAGATCCTAGAAGATCTGGTAAATACCTATGACTTTTTCCCCGATGCCGTCCGGCATCTACTGACAGAAGCAAAGGATATCCAGGTGACCACACTGAGCGATCTGATTACTTGCACTTCTGAATATAGGGCAGCTCTGGCAGCTGCTCTTGAGCCGTATGGGAGCTGTATAGTTGTAGAGACGGAACGTGTTGCCAAGATGGCCGCTGAGCGGCTACGCTCAGAAGATATGGGTCGTGCCTATTTTATCGTCTTGGAGAATGTTCCACTTCTACCACGTCCCAGCGAACACTTGCCGAGTGCTTTATTGACGTTTGTTACACTACGTGATGAGGTCTACAGACCGGTTGCTGAGCTTCTGCTTCAGGATGTGTTACTCGTTGAATCTCTTGACAGAGCTAGGCATTTGCTCATTGGAAAAGATGGGAAAGCATATCGGTATATCACCTCACAGGGAGAATGGATAGATGGACGCGGCGTTCTTTACGCAGGTGGAAGCGAGGAGGGAGGAACCTATTCACATCTATCCCGGCGGGATAGTCTGCGGGCAGCGAAAGAGGCTTGCTCGGAGCTTCAGATACAGGTAGATCATGCAAAATCTATTCTTGCAGGGCTACGTGAAGAACAGTGTCAAATCGGTTTAGTTGGGGTAATTGATCAGACCCGTGGAGCGGAGCAGGTGTATTCAGAGGCCGACCGTGCTGCTCAGAAGTATATTCAGATTCGTGAATTGGGATCAAACCAACTCGCAGCGCTGAAACGCAGGCTGGATCAGATTGCACAGGAGATCGCTAACTTAGAAGAGGAGGCGCAGCCGGGTGGAGGTCAACTCATCCAGATTGATGAAAAGCTCTCTGAAGCAGAAGAGAACGTCAAGTCTATCGACAAAAAAATTCAATCATGCAGGGGGCGGCTAGAAGAGATGCAGAATGCGTATCTGAATGCCCACACTTCTGCGGTGCAAGCTGTAGCCAAGCGTGAGCGTCTCGAAGGGGATTTGCAGCGCATAGAGCAGGGGCAGTTGCGCTTGGATAATCAGGCAGAAGTACATGACGAAGAACATGCTGCATTGATGCAGATGCAGCAGGATGCATTCGATCAGGTCAGCGAGTTGACGGAGCAGCTCAAAATAGAATACACCTGCCGCAAAGATTTGCATGAGATTAATACGCAGGATAGTTCTCGGGAGCATGAATTGCGTCTTGAACTAGAGCGGACCAATGAACGTGTACGAAAAGCACAAAGGTCATTTCAGGAAGCAAAAGAAGAAGAGACGAATGTTCAGATAAAATACAGTGCCGTAAAAGCACGCAGGGAAGATCTGCAGGTTCGTGCGGGGGAGGAATATCAGTTTGAGCTTTCTGGAATGCCAGAGTTTGAGGAGGTTGACGATATGGTCCTCAGAGAGGAGATTCAGGAGACCGAGCGCAAGCTGCAGTCAATGGGGAATGTTAATGCATTAGCGCTTGAAGAATATAACAAGCAGAATGAGCGACTGGAATTCATGATGGAACAGCGCTCAGACCTGGAAGAGGCGGAAAAGGTACTCGTGCAGACCATCAAAGAAATCAATCGCACGGCATCAAAGCAGTTTCTTGACACCTATGTTTTAATTCGGGAAAATTTCCAGAAGCTCTTTTGTGAGCTTTTTGGTGAGAAAGCGAAATGCGAACTTGACCTGACAGAGCCGGATGATGTTCTGGAATCCCCAATTTCGGTCACAGCAAGGCCAAGTGGGAAGCGTCCTGTCAGTATTGCACAGCTATCCAGCGGAGAAAAAACACTCACCGCGATTGCTCTTCTATTTGCGATTTATTTGATTAAACCGAGTCCGTTCTGTTTCCTAGATGAAGTGGATGCACCCCTGGACGACGCCAACGTAGGTCATTTTATGCAGATGATCCGCCGTTTCTCTTCGGAGACGCAGTTTGTTCTGGTCACCCACAACAAGCGAACCATGGAAATGGCGAATCGTCTCTACGGGGTCACGATGCAGGAAGAGGGGGTTTCCAGTTTGGTCAGTGTGCGTTTTGAGGAAGCTGTGGCTCTGGGAGAGTAGGCAAGATGGCATCCACCTCGATTTCAACCAGTAATTCGGGGGCGATCAGTCCAGCAACACCCACCATGGTTGCGGCAGGGCGGATGGATTCAAAGATCTCACCGTGCGCCTTGCCGACAGCATCCGCATGCGAATCAATATCCACAACATATATCCGCGTACGAACTACATCTGTCAGGGATGCCTTTAGTTCGTGAAGGGCTTCCGCAATGATGGATAAGATGTACCGGGTCTGCGCGTAGGCATCGCCTTTGCCGACCACATTGCCTTCAGGGGTGACTGCCGTCGTACCCGAAACAAAAATATGTTGAGAGCTTCTTACCACCCGCGCGTATCCGTACTTTGATTCCCATGGAGAGTCACTGGTCGCCCAATGCCGAAAGGGCACAAGCGATGGGTTTTGAGCCTTCATAGATGCCATGCCTGGAGCACCATGACGCGGAGTACTCGCAGCGTCAACCAGACGGTTACACGATCACAACCTAGATTAATCACAGCACATCAGCTTAGGCCCAGAGCAGGCCAAGCGACACACCGTGCGCACTTTTAAACGTTAGTCCAGTGCACCAACTGTACGGGACAGGAGTGATCAGTATCCAAAGTGATACGGATTACTGCTCTTCAGCTTCTTCGCTCCCCTCGTCCATTGCTTCCTCTTCCGTCGCCTCCTCCATCATATCGGTCGAATCAGCATCCATCTCCATGGCAGCAGAATCAGCGTCCATTTCCATGGCGTCGCCGTCCATCATGGCATCATCGTCCATCATGGCGCCGTCTTCGTGCATTTCTGCGTCACTGTCCATATCCGTGGAAGAATCAGAACCACCACAAGCGGTGATCAGCAGAGCGAGTGTGAGAAAAAGAATGTGAGTAAATTTCATTGTAACCAAGTTGTTGAAATGTGTTTACGTGCCAGCAGTGTACGAATATACGGTTCTGAGCCAAACATTTGGCAGATCGCTACTACCGATAGGGACTAATATAGCAAATAGATTGGAAACTTGGAGATATTTTTTCAAATACAGTGCGGTGAATTTCCAAAGCAAATCGTATTTGAAGGATCAAAGCTTCGAAAATTGGCATGGGAAATCGTGCAGTTACTATGTATGACGAAGGCCGCAGTGTCGTAGCCCGCCGCACCGAACGCGTCCTCATTTTCATTTAATCTTTTGGGCATCCATGCACTAGCGGACGGTATGAAACCGAGTTGCTCTTCATTAGACCCGAAACTTTGGTTGGGATTACAGGGAACTGGCGCCAAGACACGTCAGGAGAAGATGACCTGAATATCCGTATACTCTTCCAGACCTTCCTCTGCGAATTCGACTCCAAAGCCGGAGCGTTTTACCCCGCCGAAGGGAGCGTTGGGCTGGATCATTCCGTGCTTGTTTATCCAGACCGAACCGCATTCCATCTGGGTTGCTATTTTTTTCGCCTTTTCTATGTTCCGGCTCCAGACCGAACCTCCGAGACCATTTGGATTGTCGTTTGCCTTCTCAACTGCCTCTTTGATCTGATGATAGCGAATAATCGGCAGAACGGGTCCGAACTGCTCCTTGTCGACCAGAGGGTCTCCGTTTTCCAAGTCGGCTATGATTGTGAGCGGATAAAAATACCCCTTACCACCCATTTCCTTCTGTATTTCTCTGGGGTCTCCTCCCAAGAGCACGCGTCCCTTGGACTTTGCGTTTTGCACCAAGTCGGTCACGATATCATATTGTTTGCGGTTCTGGATCGGCCCCAAAACAACATCTTCGTTCGCACCCTCGCCAACCTTCATCTTTCGGGCGAGCTCAACCAATTCACTACAGACCCCGTCGTACACGTCATCATGAACGTAGAGACGTTTCAGCGCCGCGCAGGTTTGGCCGCTGTTAATGAATGCGCCCCAGAAAAGCCCTTCGGCAATCTGCTTTGGGTCAACGTCTGGAAGAACGATTCCGGCGTCGTTTCCGCCGAGTTCAAGAGTCAGTCGCTTCATGGTTTCTGCTGAGTTTACCATGATTTTCTGGCCAGTTGCGCAGGAACCGGTGAAAACAATTTTGCCGATCCCTTCATGTGCTGTCATTGCGGCGCCCAGTCTGTCTTTGCCTGCAATGCAGTTGACCACGCCCTCTGGCAACACTTCGTTCATGAGTTCAACGAGGCGCAGCGTTGATAGGGGCGTAAAGGGAGAGGGTTTGCACACCACCGTGTTGCCCGAGAGAACAGCAGGAACGATATGCCAGATTGCGATCATGACCGGAAAGTTCCAGGGAGTAATTGAGCCTACAACACCGATTGGCTTGCGATGAAGCTCAATCCTGCCCTCATCGTTGTCCTGGAGAACCTTTACCGGAAGGGAAAGGCTGGCTGTATAGCGGGTCCAGGCTACCGCGCCGCCGATTTCCCAGCGTGAGCCGAGACCATTTAGGGGCTTGCCCTGCTCAGCGGTCAGGATACGGGCAAGTTCCTCGGCGTTTGCCTCAATTTTCGATGCAATTTTCAGACATGCCGCCTGTCTTTGGGATTCGGGCACTTCGCGCCATTTTTCGAACGCCATCTGGGCAGCTTGCACGGCATTATCCAGATCTTTCTTCCTTGCCAATGATGCAAGTCCGGCTACTTTCTCGTTGGCGGGATTTAACACTTCAAAGCATCGTTCGGTAGGGACCTTCTTGCCGTTGATGACAAGGTGGAATGGTTTCGTCGTTGAGTTCATTCAGTTCTCCCCGCAGTCATATTTTGTGCTAAACCTGTAATATAGTGCTGGGTCAGTTATTTATTTTATGGTGCATGCTCCACTGAAGGTAGGACACTTTACTGACGAGTATCCTGGGGAATTGATGTAGTTTCATGGGGGGGTACGCAACTTGTTTTTATCGAATCCAGGGCTGGTTCTTCATAGATTTGTGTTTCACAAAAGCCTATGGGCTATGATGCCTACAAAAAATCTTAATAAGAAAGATGCAAGCGTATTTTGGGGCTGTAAAGGGAACCTTTCGCGCAGAAAATAAGGCACGGTTCCCTCGGATGGCGTTTTTTGTGTTGAACGGATTTGGGGTGCTCGTTCTATTTAAAGAGCGGAAGTGTTTAGTGAAAATTTCAACGGAAATGGGTTCCGCTGCGGAAAATAGAATCGGGTTGGCACTTTTTATGTTCGTGCCCGCATTGTTTATTATCTTATCCGGTGCACTTGACTTCTGTGCCCACGGGGACATGTGATGGACAAAGTAAAAGGCGGTAATGATGGAGTCGGAAGTGATCTCCGTATGTTGCCGGAACAGATGCTAGCACTTGCACGCCAAACGGCAGAGTTGGTGGTGCAGCATATTGAGAATTTGCCTGGGGAAGATGCCTGGGCGGGAGAGTTCCGGAAAGAACTTGAGGACCAATTGATGAAGCCTCCACCCGAGGAGAGCCGTTCGGCCTCGCAAGTGATAGAAGAGGCCGCACACGAGATTCTTCCGGTCGCATTGCATTTAGATCATCCACGTTGTTTCGGATTTATCCCTTCGCAGCCCACTTGGCCTGGAGTGTTGGCTGACTTCATGGTTGCCGGATTTAATGTTAATCAGAGCTCTTGGTTGATTTCGAGCGGTCCGAGCCAGCTAGAGCTTGTCGTAGTTGACTGGTTTCGGCACTGGATTGGCTATCCAGAAAGTGCGGGAGGCCTGTTGACGAGCGGGGGGTCAGCGGCGAATCTTGATGCTCTTGTTGCGGCGCGGGAGGCCGCGAACAATCCGGAACGTGGCTGTCTGTACATGAGCGACCAGAGCCACAGTGCACTCGCCAAAGCGACTAGGATTATGGGTCTTCGTCCAGAACGCATTCGTATGATTCCGACGGACGGGTGTTTCCGCATGGACATGGATGTGCTTGTTGAGACCGTGGCCAAGGATAGAGCTGCCGGACTCAGTCCCATCGCGGTATGTGCAAACGCTGGAACATCCAGCAGCGGGGCTGTTGACCCGTTGGAAACGATGGCGGACTACTGCGAGGCCCAGAATATATGGCTTCACGTTGACGCCGCGCATGGAGGCTTTGTCATCGTGACCGAGGAAGGTAGGAATATCTTGCGTGGAATTGAGCGTGCAGATTCAATTGTGCTGGACGCACATAAATGGTTCTTCCAACCCTATGAGGTGGGGAGTCTGATGGTGAAGGACATACGCACTCTTGAGCGGGTGTTTGCCGGTAAGCACGATATTCTTCAGGACACGATTTGGGGTGCTGATCATCCGAATTTTTCGGACAGAGGCGTGCAACTTAGTCGCTCCGTTAGGGCATTGAAGATCTGGATGTCGGTTCAGACCTTCGGTATGGCCGCATTCCGGAGCGCCCAATTGCATGGGATGGCGCTTGCACATCGAATTGAGGAATATGTTGAGAAGAGTACCGTCTTGGAGATGTTGGCGCCTGTGGTATTGGGGATTACATGCTTCCGCGTCAATTCCGCGAACACCGACCTCAGCGAGGATATGTTGGAAGAAATCAACAAGACCGTACTCGCTCGAGTCTTCTGGGAAGACCGTGCGTTCATATCATCAACACGTCTTCACGGGACGTTAGCGCTCAGGATGTGCGTCATCAACTACACGACGACCTGGAACGACGTACGCGAGACATTGGATGCCATCTCGAAATTCGGGACGGAGAGTTTGACTCGAACTGACTGATTTCAGCTAATCGTGCTGGAGTGTGTGCACATAAATAAAAATCGGTTGGAGTCAGCTGGATCCGGTGCTGGGCTATAAGTACCGTGCAGTGATCAAGGTCGAGGCGGCCTATACCAGTCAGCGGTGTTATGCGTGTGGGCACACCGAGTCAGGTAATCGGAGACGCAAGCAAATTCGAGTGTATGGCTTGTGGCTGTGCGGACCTGAATGCGGCCGCAAACATACTGGCCTTCGGAATTGGATTGGCTGCACAGCGAGGGGAGTTCGAGTTACTGCCCCCTAAGACCCGGCAATGTATCCAGGCACTACCATGTAATGTGGTTACATTTTTGGTCATGATTTCCATCATTTTCTGTCCCAGTAGCGTAAATAAGGGATGAGTGGGCCAGAATTTGGTAACATATTGAATAGATTGCGTATATTCCACTTTTACGAGCAGATCCTCAGAGGATCAACCCCAATTGGCGGGTTTTATTCTGGGAATAAACTCTAAACTACACAGTTTTCATAACCAAACGTTTTACCAATCAAACCACGATGAACAGATATAGTGAGCTTAAGACGATCGTTGACGACGTTGAATCCGATTTTACCAAGTTTCATGACAAAGATGTAGATGCTGCGGGTGCTCGTATTCGCAAAGCCATGTTGGACTTGAGGAATCTTGCCAATACGATCCGTAAGGAAGTGCAGGAGGAAAGAAACAGTAGGAAGGCGGGTTAAGAAAGCGTCCGGCCTCCTCACAGGTATCTTCCCTGGTTTAGAGGACTGATTGTTTGGTTGGTCGGTGGCGTTTGAGTTGGGGATACGGTGTTCCTTCCCCCCACGGCGCCCCTTTCACTTTTTCCGCCCGGGCGTTGTCCCTTGTGTGCACAGATTCCATTACGTAGCTCTAAGAGAGACTAGTGGGGAGATCGCATCCTGCCTCCTCGGGGAAAAGAATGGGGGGACTCCCTACCGTTTATGCGGGTAGGAGGCGGATGGATGCGATTATTCGTGGCGGAGTGCTTCAATCGGGTTCAGTGCGGAAGCTTTGCGTGCAGGGTAGAAGCCAAAGAAGATGCCAACACCCGCAGAAAACGCCAGTGCAACCATGACAGTGGTGGGTGAGGTAACGGTGTTCCATCCCGTTAATTGACTCAATATGCTTGAGCCCGCAAAGCCAATCCCAACCCCAATTGCGCCGCCCAATATGCTCATGACGACGCTCTCAACAAGAAATTGAGTCAGTACGTCTCGTCCGCGGGCACCTATGGCCATACGGATCCCGATCTCACGGGTGCGCTCGGTCACAGATACGAGCATGATGTTCATGATTCCAATTCCTCCAACGAGGAGTGAGATGGAGGCAATTGCAGCCAAAAGCATGGTCATGACTTCCGTGGTTCCCTGTTCAGCCGCAGCGAGATCGTTCTGGTTGCGTACCGTGAAGTCATCTTCGGCAAATTCCGCAAGACCATGAGATTCCCGCATAATAGATCGGAGTTCCTCCTGTGCCGCAGGGATATCACGCGAGGAAGGCGTGCTTGCTAGGATCTGAAATATGCGACTCCATCCGCTGAGTCGGGTCTGGACAGTCGTGTGGGGAGCAAAAATTACATCATCTTGATCTGTACCGGTGGCGGTTTGCCCTTTGGGTTCAAGGACACCAATAACCTGTACGGGAACGTTGCGTACCTGTACGGTCAGTCCGACGGGATCCTCTCCAGGGAAGAGATTCTCTGCCACAGTATGCCCCAGCACGATGACACGTCGCATCTGGCGCTCATCACTTTGATCAAAGAATCTGCCATATTTAAGATCCCAATTCCGGATAATCTGGTAATCTGTTGAGACTCCATTAATGGTTGTACGCCAGTTTCCCTGTCCTCCAATAATCTGCGTTCGACTAAACACAACCGGGGAAACCGCAGAGACGATCAGGCTCTCTCGTTTAATTTTTTCAAAGTCCTTGATGGTGAGGCGATTGTAACTTTGTGCCCCCCGGCTTACACCGCCTTGGCTGCTGGCACCCGGAGTGACAACGATCATGTTAGTCCCCAGAGTATTGATTTGCTCCTGGATCTGGGATTGTGCACCCTGTCCAATGGCGACCATAACAATGACGGCACCAACACCAATGACAATTCCTAGCATGGTTAGGAGCGTGCGCATTTTGTTTTTCAAAATGCTCTGGGAGGCAACCTTGATGAGTGTTGAAGATTTCATGGGTACATAAGATGGAGTCGGATACTTCGCTCAGTTTCTATACGGCAATCTTGTGTGCTTTGATGGACTGAATACGTTTGTCCTGAATGATCTTGCCATCACGCAACTCAATAATACGTTGCGTACAATTCGCTACATCAGATTCGTGAGTAATGAGTAGAACCGTCATTCCCTGGTCGTGAAGTTCCTGAAAGAGAGA
Source organism: Rhodothermales bacterium (assembly GCA_965116685.1). Classification (GTDB taxonomy): domain Bacteria; phylum Bacteroidota; class Rhodothermia; order Rhodothermales; family Bin80; genus Bin80. Next base: position 3,354,562 of record OZ220707.1, read on the forward strand.
GAGTACTTCAATAGAGGTATGGCTATCTAGGTTGCCGGTCGGCTCATCAGCCAAGAGGATGGATGGATTGGTTACCAGTGCACGCGCAATGGCAACGCGTTGTTGCTGACCACCCGAGAGCTCGTTAGGTTCATGGTCCATACGATCCCCAAGTCCAACACGATCAAGGGCTTCTTCAGCCGTTTTTCGAATTTGAATCTTGCGTCGGGATCGGTCATAGAGTAGCGGCAGCTCAACATTTTCAAGAGCAGTCGTTCGAGCAAGCAGGTTAAAACCCTGAAAAACAAAGCCGATCTTGCTGTTTCGGATATCGGCCAACTGGTTACGGGATAAATTTTCTACATGGACATCATCTAGAAAGTAGGTCCCCGAGGTAGGATAATCCAAGCAGCCGATAATATTCATCAGAGTGGATTTTCCGGAGCCGGAAGCCCCCACAATCGCAATCATTTCGCCCTGTTCGACCGTCAGATTAATCCCCTGCAGAGCGTGTACCTCGGTCTTGCCCATGGTATAAACCTTGGTCAATCCCTGTGTCCGCATCACTGGTTCACGTTCCATGTGGACTAAAATCCTCCTGGACGAAAACGTCGTTGGGCGCGCTGAAATGGGTTATTTGAGTCTTCGTCTTCCTGTTGTGTGACCCCCGCGATGACTTGCAGGCCAGGTTGAAGGCGTGAACTGGACACTTCGGTCATTTGGCCGTTCGTGATTCCAGTTTGTGCGGGAACGACCATTAGTTCGTTATTTTCATCCAGAGACCAGATCATGGTGAAATTATTCGCACCCCCTCCGAAGCCACCTGTTCCGTTGCCGCTCCATGTACTACCATTGCTAGGCCGGTTGCCGTTTCCTGGATTTGCACTGTCGTCAGGCCCATCTCCCCCCGCTGCCTCCCTGCGTGCACGAATGGTTTCAAACATTCGCGGAGTTGCCCGAAAACGCAGTGCGGCATTAGGTAGCTTGAGAACGTTGGTGGCAGATTCGATCACAAAATCAACGGTGGCCGTCATACCGGGCAAAAGGCGTCCGTCAGGATTTTCAACGTTAACAACGACGGTGTAATTCACCACATTTTCTTCAACGGTTGATTGTAGACGGACCTGCCGGACCACTCCGGTGAAAACTTCATCAGGATATGCCTGTACGGTAAATCGGGCAAACTGTCCTTCTTGGATCTGTCCGATGTCACTCTCATCTACAGATGCAAGGATTTCCATACGGGAGAGATCGTCAGCAATCAGGAAAAGCTGAGGTGCAGAAAAGCTCGCTGCCACCGTCTGGCCAACATCCACATTTCGCTCAATGACGGTCCCGGAAATCGGAGCTATAATTGTAGCATAACTCAGATTTTGTCGAGCGCGATCCAGGCTGATTTCTGCACTCTTGGTTGCTGCTTCGGCAATATCTAGGTCGTACTGTGCCCGGGAATAGTCTACCTCGGTCACGAATTGTTGCTCGTACAGGGGTTGCAACCGTTCCAGTTCCCGCTGGGCCTGTCGGAGCTGTGCTTGGTTCCGTTCCAGGTTGGATTCTGTATCACGCACAGCACTCCACAGGAGTGTGGTATCAATCCGGGCGATCACTTGCCCCTCGTAGACGCGGTCTTGAAGTCGACGTAAATACTGGCAATAATGCCAGAAACCTGGGTACCAACCTGGACCGTTGTCACAGCATCCAGTGCTCCTGTGCTTGCAACGACAGATTCAAGATCGCCTTCTTCAAGTGTTACGAACCGGTAAGGGCTGACAGGCTCAGCGGAGCCCCGGTTGAAATACCAGAGCGAGGCGCCGGCAATCACAATCACGGTTACGATGATAGAGAATCGCATCAGAGTTAGATTAGTGTTGGGATTTTTGGTTCGAAGAATCCTTTCGGGATGAGCGACGCTGATCCGATGACCGACCTCGTCGGCTTCTTCGATGCTTTTGTTCTCGGTCCATCCAGACTTCAAGGCGCTGCCATTGCTCTGGTGTGAGAACTTGTTGCAGATCAGCAATTAAGATCTGGCGGTGAACGGCTAGGCTGTCTATCATGCGTCGGCGCTGTTGCCTCAATGATTGTTCGGAGCGACGCACAATGGTTCTGACTTCTGTGAGTTGTTCTTCATCTTGAAAATCAATGACCCGTTCAATGTGACGCATGAGTCCACCTTGAATTCGAGTTTCGGACAGAGTAACGTTCCGGCGATGTTGCCAAGTACTGGTTCCTAGGATACCAATGGTAATTCCAATAATTAAGGTACATCCAAGGATGACCAGCGATTTAACACGAGTACTCATGGGATTGTTGGCGGGAATTCGTCCAAATCTGTGGAATAGGCGGTCGTAAGTGTCAGGGGTTGCAGGCCGAAGACAATTTCTGTCGTTGTAGGGGGGACCTCATAGCTACGACTGATAAATGTGTTGTAGGAGAGAACCCCCAAGGCAAAGAGTACACTTGCGAGGATGACGGGTTTGAAAGCAGACCAGATTATTTCAAAAAAGTGCTCTTCCGACGGATTGATTGTTCGGATCTGTCGCATGATGCGATCAGGAAGGAACGGCTGAGTGCCGGATTCAGCATTGATTTCCGCCGCTTCCTGGAGTAGCTTATGCAAGTGAGGATCTTTCATAGGAGAAATAACTTGTTTGATTCGATACCTTTGTCTAATTCTCTTCTTCAAGGATGGGGCCCAGGATCGTACGCAGATGAGCCGTCGCACGGCTTAATCTGGACATTACCGTACCTTGGGCGATCCCAAGTAGTTCAGCAGTTTCGATGACGGAGTATCCATCAATCAGTCGAAGTACAACGACTGCACGGTGATGGGGCTTAAGTTGATTCATCGCTGAATTAATGAGTTGTATCCGATCAAAGCGTTCTGATTCAGGATCATCGGCTCCTGGTTCTGGCAGTTTGTCATCATCCCGGCTGATGAATCGCGAACGCAGGTTTTTTCGTCGTCGAAGAACATCAAGCGATGCATTAATCGCAATCCGTGTGAGGTACGTACGGCAGGCTGCCTCTCCGCGGAACCGGTGAAGTGTTTTATAAAATCGAATGAAGACCACTTGAACCACATCATCCACGTCAGAGGTATTTCCAAGCATACCTGCAACGGTACGAGCCACCGTATGTTGATGTCGTTCAAGTATCTCGCGAAATGCATTTTGGTCTCCCTTTCGTGCGCGATCAAGCAGGATTTCATCTGAAGAAATGATTCCCACTTTTTCACGACTCAACGTTACGGTTCATTTTTTTACAGTGCAAGACCATTTCATTGGTGTCTTTTTTCCAGAGGCAAAGCAGATCGATCCATAAGCAGAGCGGAGGTTACGGGCGATCCTCTTGATTTCTGCGACGCCTTTGTTGTCTTCGTTCTCGGTCCTGACTGTCCATAAATGTTCGGTACGAGGTCATTTGCTCAGGTGTCAAAAGCGCTGTAAGTGCGGTTTCGGTTTCCTGATTGATTGCCTGACGTTTGGCACGCATAGCCTGAAACTGGCCGCGACCTCCGCCGGGCTCAGGTCGAAGAGCCATCAAAGAATTTGCCTGGGTTTCCAGGATCGCACGAACTGCTGGAATCTGTTCATCCGCAAGCTCAAGCTTGGAGATCAGCGTGTCAATGAGGGCTCCCTGCATTTCTGGTGGGTTAGCGCGCGGCCCGCGTGGTCCTCGCTGGGCGAAACCACTCTGGACAAAAAACAGCCCACTCAAGAGCAGAATAAAGCATGGGAAAGAGGATGTGTGACGCATGAGTTGAAAAAATAATAAATTCTTTAGCTGCTTAGACGATTTGTCGGGAAAAATCTTCCCGAACTCGCGTGAAAAACGAATTTATCAGGATGATCATTTTGTAAACAGTGTAACCGATTGCCTGACGTGTCGTAATTTTCGAAGAAATCAACGAACTGAAATTAAATTCATCATGGCATATAAAGGTACAATCGGAATTCTTACGGGTGGTGGCGATGTGCCGGGATTGAACCCGGCAATTCGTGCTGTTACCGTTCGTGCACTGCGCGAAGGATACAGAGTACTCGGGATCAAGCGAGGGTGGGCAGGGCTGGTTGATCTTGTTCAGGATTCCGAGGCGGACAACTCAGGAAGTGTGCAAGAACTCAAGGAATCCACAGTGAATGCCGCTGCACGCACAGGAGGGACATTCCTGCATAGCTCACGCACACGGCCAAGCCACCTGCCGAAGAGTACACTGCCGGCACACTTGCGGGATCAGTTCAAGGAGGAGGTGAATGACGTCACCTCCGCAGTGCTCTCAAATATTGAATACCTTGGCATTGATTATCTCATCCCAATTGGGGGAGATGACACGCTTAGCTATGGTTATCGCTTACACAAAGAAGGTGTGAAGGTCGTGGCAATCCCCAAAACCATGGACAATGATGTGCCAGGTACGGATTATTGCATTGGGTTTGGTACATGTGTGACCAGAACGATTGAATTGGCCAATACATTGCGGACTTCCGCAGGGTCACATGAGCGTTTTCTAGTCATTGAGGTTTTTGGTCGTTATGCAGGTTATTCAGCACTTTTGCCGGCGATGGCCGGTGCAGCGGACCGCTGCGTGATTCCCGAGGCTGATTTTGATATAGATCAATTAACGGACCTGATGGTCTATGATCGGAATCGACATCCCAGCCGCTATTCTGTTGTATTGGTCTCGGAGGGGGCAAAAATCAGGGGAGACGATCAGATGTCCTTTTTGGGGTCTGAGAAGGATCAGTACGGGCATGCGAAGCTGGGCGGAATCGGGATTCGGGTTGGCACAGAATTGAAGCAGCGATCACCAGCATATAATCAGGGTAAGCGGATCAATGTTGTGAATCAGCGACTGGGATATCTGGTGCGTTGCGGAGCGCCGGATGCCCTGGATTCTGTCGTACCAATAGCGTACGGTAATTTAGCTCTAGATTTAATTCTGGAAGGCACATCAGGGCGTCTGGTTAATATTCGCAATGGAGTGTATGGAAATATTTCGATGGAAGTGATTAGCGGACCGCACAAAGTGGTGGATATCGAAAAATTCTATAATGTCGAGCGGCTTCGTCCCAATTTCAAGGATCTCCAAGATGCCCCTCTGTTCATCATAAACTCTGACTAGGGAGTAGCCCACCCCCTTACGGAATAGATCAAAGCAGCAGACAGTCCCATTGGATGCATATCAAGGCCCGTGGGGTTGCCTGCTCCCTGGAAACGAGAAATTTTTCTCGAAAACAACCGGAAAAACACAAAAATTCCTGAATTGTTTGGCTATTGAACCTGTTGCAAAACCCTCTCATTTGGAGGAAAATATTGCTCTGAGGGTGTCTACGGGCATAGAATGTGGATTGCAGAAGAGTTTTGCAAGAACCTCTATTGTAATTATTTTTCCTAAATTATTAAGGTCTTCACTTGCTTCATCCTTAATAAATCTGGAAAATAATGCCTTACAAAAAACTTTATGCATTGGCAGGATTGGGTCTGCTGATGCCTTTCTCAGCTTTTGCCCAGGAAGCAGATGCAGTAGCGTCCATTAATGGTGCAGATACGGCGTGGTTGTTGATTTCCACGGCTCTTGTTCTGCTGATGACCCCTGCACTGGCGTTCTTTTACGGGGGGCTTGTCCGCTCTAAGAACGCACTCAATACAATGATGATGAGCTTTGTGGCCCTGGGGGTTTCCGGTACGCTGTGGGCGATTGCTGGATACTCTCTTGCCTTTGGCCCGGGGAATGCCTGGTTTGGCGATTTCTCAATGTCCTTTCTGACAGGTGTTGGGCTGGATCCCAATGGTACAATCCCGGATATGCTTTTCATGGGATTTCAGGGAACGTTCGCCATCATTACTGCTGCGCTCATATCCGGTGCAGTCGTAGAGCGAATGAAATTTATCCCTTATGTCATATTTATTGGTCTCTGGGGGTTGATCGTGTATGCACCAGTATGCCATTGGGTGTGGGGAGGTGGCTGGCTCGGTGACCTCGGCGCATTAGACTTTGCCGGTGGTGCAGTTGTCCATGTAAATGCAGGAATTGCAGCGGTAGTAGCTGCACGGGTGCTGGGCCCACGCAAAGATTATGGGCGGGAAGCACTTCTGCCTCATAACGTCCCCTTCGTACTCCTGGGGGCTGGTGTTCTCTGGTTTGGATGGTTTGGTTTTAATGGTGGGAGTGCGCTTGCGGCAGATGGGATTGCTGCTCTGGCACTTGTCAACACATTGCTTGCACCGGCAGCAGGAGTCTTTGTCTGGACTCTATTGGATCAGTTTACCACAGGAAAAGTTACGGCAGTTGGTATTGCCACCGGCATCGTTGTTGGCTTGGTGGCCATCACACCGGCTGCGGGGTTTGTGAGTCCTGGAGGGGCGATCATCCTGGGAGCAATTGCGGTAATCCCGAGCTATTTTATCATCAAATGGCGTACCAGAACGAGCCTGGATGATTCTTTGGATGTGTTTGCTGCCCACGGTATGGGAGGAATTATGGGAGCACTGTTGACAGGAGTGTTGGCAACGGCAGCATTTGGTTCAGGGGTTGAGGGGCTATTTTTCAGTGGCGACTTCGGACAACTCGGAATCCAGGCTTTGTCCGTTGCTGCAGTTGCGGTATATAGTGGTGGCTTGACGTACATCATCCTGAAGGCGATTGGGTTAGTAGTTGGTTTGCGGGCTGAATCCTTCGATGAAGGCTTGGGGATGGATCTCGTGGCACATGGAGAGGAAGCATACGCAACGGGAGAAGGGGCCGTTCTGCTTCATGAGACAGAGGCACCTGCACGCGTCAACGGTATCAAAAACGGCAATAAATAAAAAAATCAAATAAAATGAAACTCGTAAAAGCAATCATCCGGCCATCAACCCTGTCGGATGTACTTCGCGCTCTCTATGCAGCAGATATTACCGGACTGACGGTTTCGAAAGTGCGTGGACATGGCGGTGAAGTAGAAGTGGTTGGAACGTATCGCGGAACGACCGCGAAAATGGAATTACAAGACAAGATCATGATTGACATAGGCGTTTCTGATGATTTTGTCGATGTTGCTGTGGACGCGATCTGCGGCGCTGCAGCCACAGGTAATGTCGGTGACGGTAAGATTTTCGTGTTCCCGGCTGAACGCGTTATTCGCGTTCGAACCAGAGAGGAGGATGTGGCAGCGGTAACTCCGATACGTTAATCGGGGGAATGATTATCGGAAACTCGTGGGGCTTGCCTGCATAGGCGTAGTTTGCATATTCCGATGATGTGGACCACCCATTCCGAGTGAAGTGGGCCACCATTCCGAGCGAAGTGGGCCACCGTTCCGAGCGAAGTGGGCCACTTATGTGTTGTCAGACTGTCGTTCATGACTCTGTGGATTCGATGATCAATTCTTGTTCTGCTTTTACCTTGCGCATGGAGTCACCGGTCAACTGAATTTTGTGTGCATTGTTGACGATTCGATCCAGAATTGCGTCGGCTAATGTAGGATCTTCCATGGTCTGATGCCATTTGTCAATGGGGTACTGACTGGTGATAATGGTGGATCGCAGCGTATAGCGGTCGTCCACGAGTTCCATCAGATCCCGCTGTTGTGCGCGGTTCATGCCATGTAGTCCCCAATCATCCAAGATGAGTACATCGGCGCGGATCAACGGTTTCCACACGCGGAGATAGGTACGCTCATCGCGCGCAATCTGAAGGGTTTCCAACAGGCGATGCAGGCGGTCGTAGCGCACTCGGAAGTTTTCCAGACAGGCTTTGTGGGCCAGCGCACAGGCCACGTAACTCTTGCCGACTCCGGTGGGCCCGGTAATCAGGACATTCTGTCGTCGTCGGATCCATTGGCAAGTGGCCAGGTGAAGCATCAGGCGCCGGTCGAGTCCGCGAGACGGACGGTAGTCCAGATCCGCCATACAGGCTTGCAGACGCAGTTTGGCAGTCTTTAATCGCCGGGCCAGTCGCCGATCTTCACGTACGGCTTCTTCATGGTCCACCATGAGGCCAAGACGATCCATGAACGACATTGCCTCAATGTCGGGCATCTCCAATTGGTTGCGCAGTGCGGTGGCCATGCCGCCAAGTCGCATCTGTTCCAGTTTTAAGACGGTTGGATGGATAAGCATTAATCGGTTCCGTTGGATGAATAGTAGTGGGATCCACGAATGTTTTCGTGGTCAATGGGGGGCGTCTGGCTCCGTTGGGTTGCGGTCCGTTTCAGGATCTGTTTCACGGCTGGCGAGCTCAGAGTTTGTCTCTCTAACGCAATCCCACATGCTTTCTCCAACCCGTCACGGCCAAACTCATTCTCCAGCCGCAGAATTGCCATGCAGCGCCGATAGACCTGCTCGGGAATCCGAGCCCATGCAAAGTTCGCTTGAATCAATGCGGTCGTCTGCGGACCAATGGTTTGTGCCCAGTCGATGAATCGCTGGGGCGACCACCGCGCATACTCTCGGTGATGATCCGGCATATGCAGCGGGTCGGTCGTGTATCGACCGCCGGATCGACGACGCACATGAGATGCAATTCGATTCTCTCCATCGTAAATCTCTACGGTCGATGAACGGATCAATCCCCGCACCAACCTCCCAAGATAGGAATACGGCACACTGTAGCAGTGTTTTTCAATCTGGACATGGTAATCCGGGGCAACTTTCCGCATGCTGGTCCACTCCCCATACTCGTACGGGTTGGTCGGCAATGGGCGCAGGGCGGGTTGATCCACGTCTTCAAACCTGCTTTGTCGGGTGCCGGACATCTTCTGGAAGGGGGTCCGATTGAACGCCTTTACCCCTTCTAAAATGGCTGCATTGAGCTCCGGTAGACTGAAGAAGCTCACGTTGCGTAAGGGGGCCAGAATCTGACGCTGGGTACATAATACTCCCGTTTCCACTGCACTTTTATCTCTGGGTTTCCTCGGGCGAGCGGGCAGCACCGTCACTCGGTAATGCTCCGTCAAATCGCGGAACGATTCATTCAGAACGGGAACATCATCTTTCTGGAATCGAATCACCGCGGACTTCAGATTGTCCGGCACAATCGCGCGCGGTACCCCTCCGAAAAATTCCAATGTCCGGCGAACCGACTCGCAGAAATCCTTTGCCTTTTGGGTCTCCGTGGCTTCCGCATACAGATAGTTGGACGCTCCCAGTACGGCAACAAACAACTCCACGGTCCGCTCCTCACCGGTATCTGGATCCACCACACATGGCTTCTTTCCCGAATAATCCACGAACAAGCGGTCGCCCCCCTTATGGGTATGACGCATCACCGGATCCATATGCTTCGAGCGCCAACGGCGATAGAGATCGCAATAGCGACTGTACTGGTACCCAGTCGGGTGCGTCTCAATATACTCCCTCCAAAGCTGCGCCAGAGTCAGCGCCCTGTGTTTGGTGAGCTCCTGCTCAACCTCAACCCAGTTCGGCACGGACCGCTGAGTTGAAGCACTGCGGGCCGAACCAGGATAGAGGATCTTCTCCAGCTCCACATCCGTCATCTTCTCAGGTAACGGCCAGGTCAAGTTCGCCACCGTTGCACGCTCAAGAATCCGGGAAACCGAACCGCGACCAACTCCCACATGGCGAGCAATCGCGCGTTTGGACAACTTGGACACAAATCGTAGTTTCAGAATGTGCTTGATCTTTCTCATCAATACTCGTTTTGCAGGCATAGTTCATCGCGTTTAGTGAAACTAAAAGCTATGACAAACCATATCTGGATTCGATGAAAATTAAACCGCTTCCAGTTTGGATGAGCGCTCATCAGCACTCCATAATACTGGTGGCTTGCAGGGTGACCCACTTCGCCCGGAATGGTGGCCCACTTCACTCGGAATGGTGGCCCACTTCGCTCGGAATGGTGGCCCACTTCGCTCGGAACGGTGGCCCACTTCGCTCGGAACGGTGGCCCACTTCGCTCGGAATGGTGGCCCACTTGGATCGGAATCAGTGGCCCACTTGGATCGGAATACGCAGGCGTAGTTAGTCTGGTTGAGTTGGGATGACGAACCTGGCGAGAAAACCAATCGCTGACAGGGGGTGGGAGCCATGTCTGGAGTTGCTAGGGCAGGGAGGCAATGAGCGATGAAACACCCATTCCCTAGGTTCGCGCCCAAGCAAACTAGCGAGTGCCCAGCCGGGGTGCCTGGAGTTTTTCTCCGGGTATCCCGGCTTTTTGTTTGCGAGGCTTCAGAGACCGCCAAAGAAGTAGATTTTGCCGAAACGCCATTTGTGCAGTTGGCTGACCTATTTGCCGGCATGGTTGCTTATACCCGCACAAAGTCACACGTTATTCAGACATTGATGGCCGAGAGGCAAAGACGACAAGAACTATTCCCCGATGATGTTCCTGCCTCTCCCGCATCCGAAACAGATTGGGTCAAATAACTCACTCACTCGGAAGGGGAAAGGTTTATCGAAGAGTTTTCATCTCCGAGTCTCGGAGTGTGACGACTCAAAGGGATGGAATTGCCAGACTTCAAGCGTTCTATTGCCCGTCTCACCAGACGGAAGTAGCTCATAGCCCCCCAACGTATACATAAGTCCTTTCTTAGTTAACATGATGTCCAAACTTTGATCATCCGTAGTACTTATGCTAGTCTCCGTTTCCATATTCACGATGGTCATGTTGAATTCGGTGGGATACTGAAACGTCACCATACGGTGGTTTTCATCCAATTCAAAGATCCCGTCTGAGTAAGTGAATTCATGCGCAAGTTCCTGTAATTCGTACACACGATCGTTCCCTTGGGAAGTCATATCTTGCTCAGGGGGACGATAGGACATCGGTTGAAACAACACTGGATCGCTGCCTAACCATAGAGGCTCTCCATCACTGCTCTCTGCATAACGATAGAATGTTCCACGATCAAAGCAGGCGATCTGTCGCCCTATATAGCCTCTCTTTACAGCGGTTGATCTTGGGAACTTGGGTTTCCTGAGATCATAGTCTCGCACGATGCCCGATTCAATAGAATAGGCATGGATCTGGGGAGGTCTGGCCGAGGGATCGATGAAATAGACTGTGTCTTGGCGTTCACAGAATGATGGGCGATTGGGAAGTATCCCCAAGAGCCGCTGCTTACATGATCCGTCTGCATTGAGGGCATAGACCCCACGTGATGTGACTGCAACCATGTCGCCGTTCTTTAGAAATCGTGCAGACAGTAAACTCCCCCCATCTTCTGGGTTGCAGCGTGAGATATCAATCGTGCGGACATGTCGCCCGGAAGCTGTGAAGACGTACAACATCCGCATCACATCATCCGTCACCAAAAATTCTTCTCGGTCAGACATATCAACAAAACCAATCTGACCAATGAGTACCGAAGCGTCAAGACGAATCGTATCTATGGGAGTGAAGAGATCTTCAAACTCCATGAAGTCCGATTCCACCACACGGTACTGCGGACCCGACGGTTGGCATGCTGATATGCATGCCAACCACAAGATGCAAGCAACTGAGCCCAGCCGGAGTGGCATATTATTCAACAACTAAAACTTCCTTATGGTATAGGCAGGAACCACTTTCTTCAGCTGCCCCTGTACAGCAATTTCCGTTTTCACATCCACCACCGCACGAAACATAAATTCCACAAGGCCAGAAGCAGATAGGATTGTGATCCTCGTGTTATTGAAGGGATGCACCGCCGGATGCCTGGACAACATCTAAATGCGGCAATAGGACGAATACGAAAACCACGACAGTACAGCAAACGCCTGCGACAATATAAACAATTTTGCTTTTCATCATTAATCTAGATTGACTGTTAGTAGGAAAGAATCACGCGTCTACAACCATTCTCAAAAATATGTCCCGAATAAGTGAATTATTCTTGGAATTATAACCCAAACTGTAACCGGTACGTCTGAACAGTTTCCGGAACAAGATTCTGGAGATACTGCGTGATAAGACATGGTCACGATGCACAAAACAACGGCGTAAACAGGGAGCGGTTTGGAATCATGGATAGGGGATGCATTCTTGCAAAGCAAGGCATGAAAGGGATGGGAATGATTGGGACCCCTTGGCACGCTATTCGGTTGCAGATGTAATTTTGTACCCGATTTGGAATGGACGCATTGTATTGGATCAGCCTCATTGTTGGTGGAGTATTTGTTTTACTTTCTTTGATCGGTGGAGGTGACTCGGATCTTGATGCTGATCTGGATGCAGATTTGGACGCAGACTTGGATGCCGATATGGATCTGGATTCGGATGTGGGAGCAGGTTGGGTAGACCTATTTTCAGTACGTACGATTTTTCTGTTTGCGGCGTTCTTTGGTATGTGTGGTGTGCTGCTGCCTTTTGCGAACGTGAATGAAATCGTACGGCTGTTCGCGTCATTGGCTGTTGGCCTAACGGTTGGGATCGGTGGAAATTATGTGATCAAGCGTATCGGATATGCACACATTTCCAGCGAGGTTACTGCTTCGGATCTCACGGGTCGGACCGCCGAAGTGATTATTCCATTTGGGCGTTCAGATGTGGGGAAAATTGTTTTGGTCACAAAAGGGCAACGTATGCAATTCAAGGCGCGTGGATTTGAAGGAGAGGAAGATGCCTTTGTTCAAGGAGAAGAGGTTGTAGTTGTCCGTATGGAGGGGGCAGTAGCGGAGGTATTGAGGACATAGCTTCTCCAAAGCTATGTCCTTTGACGAGCGGGCCCATACACTCTGAATGGACATGCCTATGGGTTGCTTCAGTTTGCATCCATGCTTGTTTCTCCCCGTGGCAATAGGCTGTAGTATATTTAAACGAACCAAAAGCTCTTAGCCTAATTAAGAGTGTAATTCTCGAGTTCAGCCAGAATTGAAATGTAGTTTTTGTGCGCAAGGTATGGAAAGTGCTTCATCCCAGCTGAGCAGTCCCCGTTATCATACAATTTCTCAAAATGGAAACAATCGTTGTTATTAGTGGAGTCCTCGTCACGGCAATCTTCGTAGTATTTGGCATCGTGCGAGCAAACCTGAAAATTTGTCAACCCAATGAGGTTCTCATCTTCAGTGGACGCAGCCGCTGTATGTCAGACGGAACGAAGGTAGGCTACCGATTCATCAAGGGAGGGCGCGGGTTCAGAATTCCTATTCTGGAGCAAGTTGAAAGGATTCGCCTGAACACCATCCCTTTGGATTTGACGGTTCAGAATGCGTACTCCAAAGGGGGTATTCCGCTTACTGTGCGGGCAATTGCCAACGTGAAGGTCGCCTCCAATGAATCGGAGCTTTCGAACGCCGTTGAGCGGCTTCTGGGTAAAGATCCGCATGAAATCCAGATGATCGCGAAAGAAACCCTGGAAGGTAATTTGCGGGGAGTATTGGCAACGCTCACGCCAGAAGAAGTGAATGAAGATCGACTGAAATTTGCCAAAGAGCTCTTGGGCGAGGCCGACATTGACTTAAGCAATCTAGGACTACAACTGGACACCATGAAAATCCAGAGTGTCGAAGATGATGTAGGATACCTGGATGCAATCGGGCGTCAGCAATCAGCACATATTATTGCTGCAGCACGTGTTGCTGAAGCAGAAAAACGTGAACAAGCAAGACTTGCGGAAGCGAATGCAGACAAAAGCATTGAGCAGGCAGAGAATGATGTGCGCATCCTAAAGGCGCAGTTATCGGCCAAAAGTGCTGCGGAGGAGGCTCGTATTGATGTTGCTGCAGAAGTTTCGGCCGCGCAGGCCCGGCAGCAACTCGCAATAGAAGAGATAAAATTGGCAGAGAAGCAGCAGCGTGCAGATGTGATTGTGGCCGCCGAGGCAGAGCGTCAGGCAAAAGAGGAAATTGCGAAAGGAAACGCCGCTCGAATCTTCGAAGATGGGCAGGCAGAAGTTGAAATTCTACGCCAGAAACTCATACTCTGGCAGGAGGCTGGTCCCAATGCCGAGCGACTATTCCTGATCCAAATGTTGCCGGATATACTAAAACAGGTAGTTCAGACCGTTGACAATCTTTCGATTGATAAACTTACGGTTGTTGACAGCGGCAATGGAACAGGGGTTCCTTCCGTGTTTAATCAGATTGCTGGATCTACCCCGGCTTTATTGGAGAGCCTCAAAGCATCAACTGGAGTTGATATTGCCGCAATGCTGAGCGGAGCATCGGGAAGTTCCAAAGAAGATGAGTAGACAGGCCGATTAGATGATCGGAAGATAGGGCGGATCTGCGAAAGGTAGCTTCTGGGCAGTTCTCCTGTTGTCCTGCAAACCCCGAGACACACCAGGCCGGGAGCACCCCGGCCTGGTGTGTGGAGATCAGTTTTCAATTACGTTCCCTTCTGTGTCAAGCTTGACCACCGATCCGTAGCCCAATTCTTGAATGCCAGACTCAATCACATTCAAATCTCCCACGATCAGCCAGATCAGGTCATTTGGTCTGAGGACTTCCTCCGCGGCTGACGCGATCGTATCTACATTCAGAGCACGCACCTTGCCAGGATACGTTTCATAGTAATCCTCCGGCAAATCATACTGGACAAGATCCTGTATACTTCCTGCTACCGATCCGTTGGTCTCCCATAGTCCTGGGAGTGCTAAAGTCTGGCTCTCCTGTGCTTTAAGAACTTCATCTTCGGTTGCGGGATTGTCCCCAAGGATGCCTTCTAACTCCGCTTTGATTTCCATCATTGACTCCTTGGTCTTGTCCGTCTGTACGGGTGCATACACCAGGAAAGGGCGCTGTCCACGGGCAGTAAGCAGTAATGAACTTGCTCCGTATGACCAGCCCTTATCTTCGCGGAGATTCATGTTGATGCGCGAAACAAAGGCACCACCGAGAACTGTATTCATTGTCTCAATCCCAATATTATTTGGCGTATTCCGTGGAGGTGCAAGGTGGCCAGCCAAAATGATAGATTGTTGGGCCTCAGGGCGATCCATTAGATAGACGCGTGAGCCACCCTCATGCGGGACGGAAGCAATGTTTTTAGAGGGAACTTCTGCGGGCTCCCATTTGCCCAAACGGGCTTCCAGAAGTGGAATGATGGTGTCCAAATCAATGTCTCCCACAACAACTAGTGTTGCATTATTCGGTTTGAACCAGGTGTTATGATACATCTGGAGGTCATCACGTGTCATGTTCGTGACGGACTCTTCCGTACCACTACCAGTCAGGGGGTTACTGTACGCGTGATCTGTTCCGTAGTAAAGAGCTGGCATGACCCGCAGGGCCATCTGAACAGGGTTTACTTTTTCTCTCTGGATTCCTGCTAGTCGCTCTGATTTCAATCGGTCAAACTCTGAATCTGCGAAAGATGGGTTGAGAATAACATCAGCAAAGAGATCTAAGCTCGGCTCCAAGTTGGCTGTTAGAGATACCAGACTCACGAACGAACCATCCAGGCCAGTACCAGTGCTCAGATTCGCACCAAGGTTCGCAATTCGATCATTGATTTCCAAGGCAGTAAGGCTAGTGGTGCCCTCATCTAGCATGGACATGACCATACTAGCTGTTCCTGGGGCGATTCCCTGGTCCGAGGCGTAGCCTGCATCAAGGATCAGGCTGAGATTAACGGAAGGGATTGTATTGCGTTCTGCTAGAATGATTTCCAGCCCGTTGCTGAGAGTGGTTCGGTGTAATTCAGGGAATTTCACCTCGGGTTCAGGACCAGTTTCAGGTAGCGTGGATCGTTCCTGCCCCTCTACTGTTGCTGCAAGCTCAGGGAAGGGATGAACCTCCATCACATAAACACCGTCCGATAACCATTCTTCGGCTACCTGACGAACATCTTCGGGAGTCGCAGCATCTTTGTCATTGAAAGATTGAAGGTATGCATCAGGGCTGCCTCCGTAAATTTCAGAAGATGCCAGAATATCAGACTTTCCACCAAAGCCGCCAATCCGTTCCATACCGTAGATGAAACTCGCTTTCTCCTGTGTGATGATTCGGCGGAGCTCTTCTGGCGTTGGCCCGCTGGCAATAAAGGCGGCTAATTCTTCATCCAGGGCTGCTTCGACATCTGCAAGAGATAAGCCCGGACGGGCGGTTGCTTCAACGATAAACTGGCTGCCTACGCTGCCCGAATAGAGGTAGGCATTGGCATTCGTTGCAATCTGATCCGTATAAACTAGGCGTTTATAGAATCTTGAGTTCTTGCCACTGGACAAGACGCTTGAAGCAAGGTCTAGATGATGAAAATCGCTGGAATAGCGTTCAGGTACGTTCCAAACCTTATAGATTCGCGCCTGTGGTACACGATCCTGCATAACCTCACGTTGTTCGCCTGTACGCTTGGCGACCCACGTATCAAACTGGGATACCGGTGGTCCAGGAGGAATATCGCCAAAATACTTTTCAGTCAGTGCGCGAGCTTCACTCAATGTAATGTCACCTGCAATTGAGATGACAGCATTATTTGGACCGTAGTATGCTTTAAACCATTCCTGCACATCTTCCAATTCTGCGGCATTCAGATCTTCCATGGAGCCAATCACGGTATGGGCATAGGGATGCCCTTTGGGGTAAGTGGCATCTGTAATATGATTAAAGACCTGTCCGTAGGGGGCGTTTTCGCCCTGGCGTTTTTCGTTCTGTACGACCCCGCGTTGCTCGTCAAGTTTTGCCTCATCAATCGCACCAAGGAGATGACCCATTCGATCAGACTCCATCCATAACACGAGATCGACTGCATTTTTGGGTACAGTCTGAAAATAGTTAGTGCGGTCCCTGTTGGTTGTGCCGTTCAGATCTGTTGCGCCAAGTCGCTCAAGTACCTGGAAGTAGTCGTCGTTGAAATTTTCCGAGCCATTGAACATCAGATGTTCAAATAGATGAGCGAATCCGCTGCGTCCCTCGGGCTCATTTTTGGATCCGACATGATACCAAAGATTCACGGCTACCAGGGGTGCCTTGTCATCTTCATGGACGATGACAGTCAAGCCATTGTCTAGATGGAATTTCTCGTAACTAATCGTAGGTATTTGCATGGTTGTCTCTTCCTGGGCCCAAGTGCTTGGTACACATATCAGCAGGATAACAAGAGTGAAAAAGCTGGATTTCATTGGATAAAGCTAAGGTTTGTAAATGGATACTACGCAACTTGCTCTCTACGAAGCATAGTTGTCTGGGTTTCGTGCTCTGCGAAATTCACCTCATACCTTGTGAGGGGACGGCGTGGTATCATTGTAACCATTTGGGCATTTTGCATCTGGACAAATCATGAACATGTTTTATCACTGGATGTCAGGATCCACTTATTTTTGCGGTGCGTCAACGAATAATTCCGGAGATTTGCCAGAATTATTATATACTCTTTGAACACTGACTCAGAGAGTATCGGGTTCACGACGTTGCTTTGCCCGTTCTGCCCAATTACGCTTTAGAAGCATTCCCGCGACGTCGCCAGAAGAAGTAGGCCGCGACAGGGAACCCTGAAAGCACAAAGGATAAGTCAATCAAGGATTGTTGCCAGTCCAGCACGCCGCGAACAAGAATTAAGGTCACAAGCAAAAGTAGATAAAAGGCAGGCAGAACGGGGTATCCCGGCACCTTGAAAATTGTATGGTCGGCACCCACTTTACGGTGTCGGAGCACGAACAAAGCTGCTGTAGTAACAGCGTAGAAGATCAAAATGACAAAGACCATCCCCGTTGCAATGGTCTCAAAAGATCCACGAACCAATAAAATGACGGCTCCCCAGCCGCATTGAAGCAGGATTGCGCGGGATGGAGTGCGGTATTTTGGATGCACATAGTCCAGCCATCGAAAAAAGATACCATCCTTTGCCATTGCATAGTAGACCCGCGGGGCGGCAATGATCGTCCCGTTCACACTTCCCGTGGCCGAAATCATGACCAGAATGGCAAAGGCACCAGCCCCGATTGGTCCTAGAAGTACAATCGCCAGTTCGGCGCCTACGCGATTCGTTTCGCGAATCGCCTCTAATCCCAGAATGCCGTGGTAGACAACGTTCGTTGCAAGGTAAATGACAAATACGGTGATAAACCCGAGCAGCAATGCGCGGGGAAGTGAGCGGTTCGGGGTTTTCATCTCGCCTGCAGCATATCCCAGGCGCTCCCATCCAACCATGGTGAAAAGGACCAGAAGTATTGAGTCGGCAATGCTGCCGGTGAAACCAAGTCTGCTTTGACTGGCAGCTGTTTCTCCAAGTTTGCTTTCGCCACCCGGCAATACGATCAGACCAATGATCACCAGAAGCAGCAGACCGCTCACCTTTGCAATCGTCGAAAAATTTTGATAGATTTTTGCACGTTGAATTCCAGTATAGTTCAGATAGCAGAGGGCTGCAATGATACACAGTGCTAAGACGGTTTCCTGCCAGGGAAGCAGATCCACAAAAAACTCAAAGTAGGCAACTGTTACCAGAGAGAGGCCTGCCAGTGGGCTGGATCGAATGATAAAAATCTGGGCCCAGCCAAAGATGAATCCGGCCAAGGGGCCGAAAGCTCGACTGATGTACACGTATTCTCCGCCCGTTACGGGTAGGCGTGTGCCCAGTTCAGCATAAATGAGGTAGCCAACGAGCGCCAGTGCCCCACAGCCCACCCAAAGCCAGATGATCTGACTGAACGAGCTCATGTTCAGTGCAATTTGCTGTGGTACAGCAAAAATGCCTGCCCCGATGGTGATGCCAATGAGAATAGCAGACGTGTCCAGTGTGGTCAGGGCACGCCGGAGTGTTTGGGGTCTAGAATCCAATTGCCCGTCCGTCATAGCTGCGTGAATCGGCTGCGCCGTAAAGCGTGCCGCCTTGGATCATAATACAATGTGCGCGCCCCTGAGAGCTGCGATAACGTACCCGATGGCCTTTGGCCTCGTACAGTGCCTGCGTATCGGGGGAGATTCCCCATGACTCAAAGCTGGTGATGTCCGGTAGCCACTGGTGATGAATACGGGAGGATTCTACGGCCTGAGCGATGTCCATCTCGAAGCTAGTTACATTCAGAATGACCTGAAGGACTGTATTAATGATCGTACGCCCGCCGGGACTTCCCACTATGATGAATGGTTTCCCATCCTTTGCTACAATCGTAGGGGTCATGCTGCTCAGCATACGTTTTTGGGGAGCAACAAGATTGGGAGGCGTACCAATACGACCAGACAGGTTCGTATTACCTGGAACTGGATTGAAATCTCCCATCTCATTATTCAGCAAAAATCCGGTCCCGTCTGCAACAATCTGTGAGCCATAGCTATGCTCAAGTGTGTAGGTCAACGAAACTGCATTCCCCGCAGCATCAACTACAGAGAAATGCGTTGTCTCCTCGCTTTCCATTGATAGATACAACTGACTGAGCTGTCCTGGATCGCTCGGGGAAGCACGTTCTTCGCTGATTGTAGCTTGAAGTTGATCAGCATGAGCTTTACTGATCAAGCGCTCCACAGGCATATTTGGATTGAAATTTGGATCTCCCAAGTGCTCTGCACGATCAGCAAATGCCCGTCGCATCGCTTCAGTCAGCAGATGCAGGTATTGTGCGGAGTTATGTCCTAATGATGTAAGGTCGTAAGCTTCCAGAATGTTGAGCATGGTGATGAGTGCCACGCCCCCGCTACTGGGAGGACTCATTGAGTATATGTCATATTCCCCGAAGCTTCCGCGTACCGGAGGCAGCTCTTCTGCTTCGTACAGGGCGAGGTCTTCCATGGTAATCAGGCCGCCGTGGCGGGCCATGAATTCGCTCAACAGTCGTGCAGTTTCCCCTTTGTAGAATCCATCGTGTCCATGATCACGGATACGGGCCAGTGAGGCAGCTAGATCAGGCTGCTTCCAGATTTCTCCAGGTTTGAAAACATCCGTGCCATCTTTCAGAAAAGCATGGCGGGTCGCTGCGTAAAGAGGATCTGATCTTTGTGTGAGTTGCGTCAGAAACCACTGCATGGCACGCGTGGAAGGGAATCCCTCTGCAGCCAGTTGGACTGCCGGTTCTACAAGTGTTGCCCAATCCATCGTGCCTAGGCGCTGATGGGCAAGCCAGAGTCCAGAGACGGTGCCAGGAACACCAACAGAAAGCGGCCCCTCGTGATTGGAATTGTCAATTATTTCACCGTCAGGTCCCAGAAACATGGTTTCTGTTGCTGCCAGGGGGGCTTTTTCCCTGAAATTGAACGTGGTCACATAGCCGTCTGCACCATGATAAACCAGAAATCCTCCGCCTCCGATATTCCCGGCCGAGGGGAGAGTGACTGCGAGTGCAAACGCCGTTGCAATCGCGGCATCTACCGCATTTCCCCCACTCCGAAGGACCTCCATGCCAGCTTCTGAGGCCAAGTAGTGACTGGAAACAACCATGCCGCTGTCGGCTGCCACCGGAATCCGTCCAGACTGAGCCTGAACTGAGCCCGAGAATAAGATCAGGGCTGTAAATACGATTGTGCAATAATGCCTCATCTTCGTTCGGGTTAGGATTGAGAAGAGTTGGATGTGTTAGAGGAACTCAATAAAGGTAATACATGCAGCCTTTCTATGGAACCGTGTCCTTTTGTTGACCGCGGTGTATGCCGACGAAATCGGGATAAATTTCTCTGAATGGATGACTCATTCCAAGATCGTTGCAACCCCTGTGGGGATATTGGATGCAGCAGTAGTTCTCTATCGCAGTAGAACCAGTGCACGTACCGTTGGCGAACTCTGATGCACGGTAGACTGCATATGATAAGTAGCTTCCATCCGAATGCTCAGTTGTGATCCAATTCGATATTCTGCTCCCATCTGTGTGGCTGCACCATGTCCGAGCTCTATCCCAGTGTAGGGCATAACCGATCTATGATTGACGTTGAGTCCGTAACCGAGTCGTGATTGAAGCCTGATGGCAATACAGGGCCAAATCTGGAACTGCGCTCATCAACCGGTGAACGGTTCGGAAATTTTCAAGAAATCTGGCAGGATACCAAATGGCTTGCCCAGCATAAACACAGGATTGCAGGAACCA
This sequence comes from Rhodothermales bacterium, assembly GCA_965116685.1. Taxonomy (GTDB): domain Bacteria; phylum Bacteroidota; class Rhodothermia; order Rhodothermales; family Bin80; genus Bin80. The sequence continues at coordinate 3,375,414 of OZ220707.1, forward strand.
GGGGCATAACGCAGCATTCCGCTAAATGCCCATTCGCCTATATTTCCTCCATGCAGAACAAGGACCTGTCCGCGTCCTGTAATCTGAAGTCCCGCAGAGGGCAGCGAAAGGCGTGCACCGCCGCCCATTTCCAGTCCTGCCCCCGTTTGACCATCTCCGCCATCCCCGCGCAGTCCAGTCTCAATAAATGGCTGAAGCAGCCCCCGGTCTGCAAGCCGAATTCGGTATGCTCCCTCAAGGGACATTTGAAACCGATACACACTCACATCCAGTCCGCTGATGCGATTGCTGTTTTGATCCAGGGTTTTTCTGACAAAAAATGGTAGGTGGCCTTGATGGTCTGGCTAGTTTTCATCTTTTCGGCGGTTTCCGTGTTGGGTGTTCAACCCTCAATGCCGAAAATTCTCGCCATCCTACCCGGAACTGAGCATACTTCCAGCTATGATGACAAGGACATCTTGTTGACAATCACTATGAGGGCGAATCCCCAGTTCTTCTCCCTGGCGAATTCGAAGAATTAACTCCGTACGTTCACGCTACAGTCAGACACAGAAATACTCAACGAGAAAGGCGGACCAACTACCGTGACCGTAACGTCACAACTCAATGCAGGTTTGGCATATAGTACTTCACAGACGCTAGCGATCACCGTGGCTGGATCCGGGCGGGCTGATGCAGTTGATTTTGTTGAAAGTATTCCAAATTTTAATAATATGATAATCATATATTTAACGACAACTTTTTCATATTTGTTCCGTTTAAGTAGCAATTACCCTATTTTAAGGTACGTCCGTGCCGTGTAGCCAGTTGCCCATCAGCCATTCAAGAATATAGCGAAGGCCAAGTCCTAACGCTCAGACCGCAAGTATCATCACCTTGCCACAGTTGAAATTCATTGATCTTTTTGCTGGTCTTGGTGGATTTCACCAAGCACTCAGCGAATTAGGCGCAAAATGTGTTTTTGCCTCGGAGATCAATGATGATTTAGCATCCTTATATGAGAAGAATTTTGGGATAAGTCCAGAGGGTGACATTCGAGGGGTAGAAATCCCCTCAATTCCCGACCATGATATTTTGTGCGCAGGCTTTCCGTGTCAGCCATTCTCTAAGGCCGGCGAACAAATGGGTCTGCAATGTCCGCAATGGGGTGACCTCATTAACTATGTAACTAAGATCCTGCGAGTGAAAGAGCCTCGATTCTTTATCATTGAGAATGTGCCCAATCTCGTTAAACATGATGGTGGGAAGACATGGAATAAAATTTGCGGAGATCTCCGCAACCTTGGTTATTGTGTTAAGTATTCCTGTCTCTCTCCTCACATGTTTGGGATTCCGCAAAAACGCAAGCGCGCTTTTATTGTCGGAGATCGCAACGGGCTGGATAAATTTTCATGGCCGCCTGCAAATGAAAAAGTCGTTAATATCGCTTCGGTTCTGGAGGATAAGCCAGAGGAGGCGCTTTACTTAAGCCCTATCCATATAAACTATTTGTCTGTCTGGCAGGAATTATTAACTACTCTCCCAAAAGAAGTACAACTGCCATCATTTCCGATTTGGGCTATGGAGTTCGGTGCAGATTATCCTCTTGATGGTCCAACGCCACATGAGTGCGGTTATTTGGGGCTTCAGAGCTTTAAGGGGGCATTTGGGAAATCACTATTAGATTTGACATCAGAGGAAACGGAAGCAGCACTTCCCAGATATGCACGAACAAAATTGGAATACTTCCCACCCTGGAAGATAGATATCATCGAAAAAAATCGCACATTTTATGCAACCCATAAATCAATAATTGATCCGTGGATTGATCGAGTCAAATCCTTTCCCCCGAGCTTCCAAAAGCTGGAATGGAACGTCAAAGGGGGTGAAAGAAATGTCTGGAAACATATTATTCAGTTCCGAGCCAGCGGCATCCGAGTCAAGAGGGCCGAAACCGCGCCCTCGCTAATCGCCATGACCACTAGCCAAGTTCCGATTATAGGCTGGCTTCGCCGCTACATGACACCTTACGAGTGCAGTCGCCTTCAAAGTTTCGATCTCCGGCACCTTCCCAAAACCAAAAACAGTGCCTATAAAGCATTCGGCAATGCCGTCAACGTTGAAGTTGTGAAACGCATCTTTGCCGCACTTATTATCGGAGAAGACACAATATACCCCCGACATAGGGCCATTTCTGCAGAGTAGCACATCACGACTCAATATCGTTAACATCTGGCCAGGCATCAATATTCTTTCGTTAGTCCCTCACCTGAACTACAAGTCATGGTACGTCTGCCGTCTTTTCCGATCCCTCGTATTGTTCATGTTGTTGCAAGTATTCCTCCGCTCAAGCCTATCATAGTCGGAGTCCCAAATCATTGCTTGCGCCCGACAGGATCGCCGCAATACCTCCGACTGCCGCTGCAAAAACTGCGACTATCGTAACACACAACGCCGATTGCCTTTCTCTGCATTAATCTTTCGCACCTTTTGCTCCAGCACCCTTAACCTAGATTCTAAATCCGCCGTACGGCGCCTAGGCTTTAGTATAATATCTACTGGCCGCAACTTGCCCTTTACGATTTCCTCTGACTTACCTCGAACACGTATTCTCTCTCCTTTTCAGTCTTCGGCAACTGATACGTCACTGGTTCAATCCGCATGACTAGACACTGCACGGCCTTACCGATGATTTCCTGCTTTCGCTTGTCCGACCCAGTAGCTTGAATTCGTCTCTAGGTCACTTCCTTTACAGAGTCCGGCAGGGATCGTTGGGCCGCCTGCGCCCCATTCTAAAACTCAATTTCCTCTACCTTTGGGTAGAAATTCTCTATGTCTTTCATGTTAACTCTAAACCCAGTTCCGTGATTGCGGGCGTGGGTCCCTTTATCATGTAGCCGCAGATCCAGAAACAACTGCCCACTCCTGAATTGATCTCGCAGAATGGATTGGGTTGCGCCCCCAGACAGTAGCCTTGCACGGTAATAATGGAAGTGCTCCACACCTCCTCGTTCCTCAACTCGTGCCTTGACCAGTAGTACACTCCTTACTTTCTGTTGGAACCGCCGTTCAATTTCCCGTAGTTCCCAACAGGCAACTACAGTCCCGTCATAGTGCCTGACCGAAATCGCCTCAGATTCAACCACGAGTAACAACCCTGCACTGTTCGGTGTCAGGCCCATTGTGTAATACAGGCCGAGTCGGCCATTACGATCTCGATTTCCGTATCGCTTAATGGCATCTAGTGGTTTCATTTTCCACGCCTTCCGATTGAAAGTGAACAGCGTGGTCAGGCCCCTATGCTCTTCCCGCTGCGCCTTCAATTCAATCTGGCCCAAGTCTGGAGAACTGATATTATTTTCCGTGATTCCTAGTAGTTCTTCCAAGGTCTTACCGATACCGGTCGGTCCTCTCCTATATGTCCGTACGTATCCCATTTCCTTGATCTCGGACAATCGTTGTACAGTTTTCTCTAGGGTCATTTAGATTCCGGCTTCTCGAAAACAACTACGAACTCGTTGGCCATCGTTGTCGACGTAACCCCTGCCTTGTTTGTAGGAGAGTTCTTTAACGGCATTACCTTATTGCTGATCTCCCGTATAAATATTCCCTTGAATTCCATTCCCATAGAATCTAGGAATGAGGCTGTGATTTGATCCATTGGTATCTGTACGCCCTTTACCGTCCTGTTACCAACCACATAGCAGACCGTCCCGCCGGGGTTCAGATTACACACTACATTCCGTATGGACCCGTAATAGCCATTGAAGAAATAGAACACGTCAGATGCTCGCCTGGGGTCCTCTGTTTTAATTTCTTCAACTGTGTTAGTTAGCATTTCATGTTCGTCTAGCTTCTTGTTTATTTCCCCTCTTCTCCCCAGACACTCGGAGTCAACTTGATAGCCACCCACCTTTTGGTTGACTAGTCCGTTAAGCCATTCGCTTCCGAAACTCGTGTATTGCCCGTACGCAACGGTGGTTCTGCTATCACCATACGGTGGCGAAGTTATGACTAGGTCATATCGCATTTGTGACGGCAATGGATCCTCCGAATTGGCCAGTATGGGGGTGCTTTGCTTTTCCCCCTGATTCGCGCCTAAGAACACGGTTACCATATCTTTAAGGTGCGAAAAGAATCGCGGGAATACCTCGTTTTTCGTTTTATCCAATCGGCTCTTACTAATCCTGTACCTCTTGAACTCGCCGTTTCTGGTCAAAGACTGGTTGCGGCAGACGAAAGCGAAGATTGTCAGAAAAAAGTCGCTGTACTCGTAGGGCTGATTTTTCAATGCCCAACGGATTTTACCGAGATCATTGACCACATCATTGGAGTACCAGTAGTCCCTATTTTTTATTTCGGGAATGTCTACTTGGCAGTCCGTGGTAAAGAGGGGCGTTGCGCTCTTGTGCAGAGACTCTGAAAGGCTCTTGGACTCTTCCCGCAGTTTCTCTTTCCCATAAGTCCGAGTCTTAGCTCGCGCAATCAGCAGTGCAATGGGGTTTATGTCAAATCCAACAGATTCATACCCATTCAATTTAGATTGTAACAGGGTAACCCCGCTTCCACAAAACGGATCGAATATTACGGCCCGCTCCTCGGCATACTTGTCTATGAGGAAGTCCACGAGTAACGGATGCAGCATGGCGGGATATGGGTGTATCCTGTGCCGTCCGCGCAATAATCGTTCTCCCCTAAAGGAAAGGTCGTCTCGAACGGTTCTAGTATAGTTACACGATCTTACCATTACTTCTCCTTAAGCAAATTCTTGCAGCGTAGCATCCCGCCCCTTTGACTGGATTTAAAGTTTTTTATGCCATAATTTTTATTAAGCTCAATAATAATCCTATGCATGATGCCTGCTGGGCTTAGTACATAGCCTCCCATGGACTGCAATGGTTTCCCGCTCAGCCGCACGCATACGCCCCTGTCATAATTAACGCCCAAGAATTCCATATACTCGCTCACTAATGCCCATCTCTCATGATTAAATCGTGTTATTTTGCTATGTAATTGTCGATTATTAAATAGTACCTATCAAAGAACCGGTTAGTTCTACCTGTAATGATCGTGGTAAGAACTTGGCATTAATACATCTTGCAGAGCGATTGTAGCTAATGCTGGGAATATCTGAGGATATGGATAAGGATTTCTCGCCTGGACACCGATGTGAAGATACGATCTGCAAATCTGCGAAAACGAGAGTTTACAGAATCCTTTGTTAGTAAGGGATGCTTCAAGACTGTTGATGTTAAACTGGGAGTTCATCGTACGTCTTTATAATCTTTTCTGTGCGCCTAAGAGTTACGTGCGTATTCAGATCAATTAGCCGATCTAATCAGATCTACATCATTCATCTACTCAGATTGAATTTTACTTCCATGTAGGCGCAACTCCCGCGACATTAAGTTACGACCATATACATACGAGGGAAGGAAATTCTTGGCGACTATTGAAGAATAAATGTTTAAGGCAATTCCAACAAAGAAAGACGCAAGGATTGGTGAAGCCTTGCAACGCGAGTTTAGAGTAAGTTCACATTTCAAATCGGAATACATGGCACTTTCAATTGGAATATACGGACGAGCATTTTAAGGGCCACTGTCACGTTGATGTTGGTATCCATCCGGTGAACTCTAAACCTTACTGGCACGGTCGGATCGCTACGTTGTCCTGGGCAAATCTTTGACGAGTGGACGCATCCAATTAAGTAGTTCGGGACGCAAATCCGTCGGTAGAGTAATTCCAGTTCTCTTCGTGGAACTCAACATCCTCAACCGGTCGAAAACGACCACTTGACCAGCAAGGGCCGCTTTCTTCAACTCACGGTCTTCGATAACGAATGGGGCGACGATCCCGGTGCTTGGTTGGTTCGCTGAATTAAGATATTTCTGCCACTCATCCGCATTTGGTGTATCCACCTTGCTACGCCAATTCTTGCCGCTGGCACATTGGAGGAAGAACGTGGGTAAAGCCTCCCGTTCATCATCGAACTGGCGATAACAAACGATGTCAAGCCCGCCGTCCTTGTCCTTGGGCGAGACCCATCTTTTCAAGTCGTCCGCACCACTAACATACAACCGGGTACAGAGTTCTTTCACGATCGCCGGGATGTTTTTTGTGTTGTCGGGAGACCATCCGGTACGATACGTGATCCAGCCGGGAAGCATTGCAGGGCAGAGAGTTTCCACGACTTTCTCAAATAAGTCGCCTTGAGCAGCAGAATCCTGATGTTTTCTGGCCCAATCTGGATAGATCCTAAACGCCGAAAGCAGCACGAAAAACGCCCACATCGGCGTGCATTCCCAAGATTCGCACGCTTTAATCCTCGCGCTATTGATTAGTACTGATGAAGGCAGTCCACCCCAGCGCTTGCGTCGCCCTAACTCTTCCCAACCGTCTACTGCGATTTGATGAGCCAAATCCTGTCCGTCGCTAGGGCAGATCTGATACTCAAGTAGCATATCAACGACGTCGCTTTTGGATACATTCGGTTCCTCGAATAGGATATTCGCCTCCAGCCAGTCGGCCAGGTATCCAGATCGAACGTTAGAGGTGTTTACCGAGTATTTGAATCCAGATTGCGGTATCTCCAACATTGCTCAGTCAATGTTTAGCGTTTTCTTTATTTGATCAACATTTATGATCAGACGCTTCACCATCTTAATTAATTTCGTGTCATTCGTGTACATGTGGATCACCGACAGTGCCTCCTGAAGGTTATAGGTAGCATTCGAGATGATTTCATGGAGTTCCTCTTGATCGCCGCCTGCGATGACATAAGCCTTCTCAAGATCTGGTCGCTTAACTGCTCGAAGATAATCGAGTCCCTCCTCGGAAGCCAATACGCGAGCGAATTTGTCGATCTGTCGAGAGTCGCGCACGATAGGAAGCGTTCTCTCGTCCCCAAAAAGCCAGATTGAGAATTCCTTGAGTTGCTCTAGATGTTTGTCGTCTACTGGTGGTGGCACCTTGGAAGGTTGCATGCCAAATTTACCCTCTATGCCCAAGAAACTCCGAACATATGCCGATCTCAGAGAGAGAAAGAGCACGCTGAATCGGTCTTCTACTTGGATGTCTTCAAGACCCTCAATCTCCTTCATCTGGGCAAATAAACAGTATGCAACGTAGTTACGCTCAACGACAGGTGTCTTACTCCCAATCTTGCGCATGACATCTCGGTATGAGAGGTTCTCCTCGTTGATCAATCTTGCAATGAATGATGCCTTCTCGGTTGGCTTCCACTCTTTTATACCGGTGACATGGCGAAAACCTAGAAAAGCGTTGACATCGCTTCGTTTCGCTATCCTTATGAAGGGGATCGCTGCAAGCATTTCGGTTGGCTCGTCAACGTCCTTAATCAATTCGAGCCATTTTGGCGACGATTCTTTGCCTTCGTAGGTCTTTTTGAGGCGCATGAGAGCGGCGATACGGCGGTTTCCCTCAATGACGACTAGCTGCTGGCATTCGTCAATCTTCTCGACTACGCAAAGGACTGCTTCATGCACCCAGAAACCGCTCTCAAGAAAGGACGTAGCGAGTTCCTCAAGAGACCAGTCGCGCATGCACTCATAGACCTGATCCTGGGTCAATCTGCCTTCTTGGGCAGCCCGCCCTAGGCGAGGATTCAACGGATCAAGTAAGATCTTTGAAAGGGGCGCATACTCAATCTTTTGGGACATGGATTTCGCGTTTACTGTCTTGCAATGTAGGCTAAGTGTATATTCAGATGAATTTGCTCACTTGTTCAAACCGAAGTTGTTCCCTGGTATAGAGTGACAGGTTCCAATTTGGAGGATCCTCTATCTCCCGAAGAGGCACGGGTAAAACAAGTTGATGGAGGATATTGTTAATCAGGAAAGGGTTCGGTAATGAAACAACTAAACTGACCTCAAAAGAAATGGTAATTAGACAGTCACAAGGATGCTCTAAACAGCAAGCTCGATACTAAGATTGGTGTGATAAACAGCAAGTACAATGTCTTGATCGTCATCATTTCCATTATCGGTGCTGCACCGACGATTGCATTCTCAGTCAACTAGTAAAGTCCGGGCTTTTCAGATAGTTCGGTCAGCGAATTGTCGTACCTGAGAACAGTCTGTTTTCCGCTAAGCGGTCCTGCTTAATTTGTAGAAGATCCTTTTTTATGGAGCAAGAGTTGCTTACATTGATCCGACCTATCCTGACAGGATTGACTACCGTTCACGAATCAGAGGTTTGCCATTGAGATATCAAACTCTTTAACATTTTGGCACGGTGTGTTGACGGATCTCCTATCCGATTTAGGAGTTCTTCAACTGTCCCATAAGTCCCAATTCTGTTATCTGATCTGCAACATGTCACATCCGGTGAAATTCGTACCGCTCCTATTGTCCCTTGCTTTTCTGGCACCAAAATTTTCAAGTTTTGTGGTAGCTCAAGACATTGAACAGCTACGTCTGTCGGCTGAGCAGGGAGATGTTAATGCTCAATATAGACTTAGCACCTTATATGTTTTGGGCACGAAGGACCTCAATCAAGACGAATGGGAAGCGGTGAAATGGTGCAGGCTTGCAGCCGAACAGGGATTTGCCAAGGCACAATATAGTTTAGGTAACATGTACTATACTGGCTACGGCGTGCCGCAAGACGTACAAGAAGCCATCAAATGGTACAGGCTTGCGGCTGAACGGGGACACGCCTTCGCACAAAGTTCTTTGGGTAACATGTACCACAATGGCGACGGCGTGCCACAAGATTATCAAGAAGCCGTCAAATGGTTTCGCCTTGCTGCCGAACAGGGAGATGTCCTCACACAAGTGACTTTAGGCCTCATGTACAGGACTGGTCAGGGTGTGCCGAAAAACGATCAAGAAGCTATCAAATGGTTTCGCCTTGCTGCCGAACAGGGACACGCCGAGGCACAATTAGCTTTACTGGACCTGGACGCCCCAGTCAACGTATCCACACCGGATGAGGAAGAGGTGATTGAGGAGCAAATGCCTCAGTTGATTGGAGGCATCGGTGGCCTACAGGCCAAGGTAAGGTCCCGCAAGTGCAATATTGAAGGCAGAGTGATTGTACGGTTTCTCGTAGATGAGAACGGCAATGTGAGCGAGGCTACCGTTTTGCGTGGCCTTGGGGGTGGTTGTGATCAGGAAGCAATCAGGGTTGTCGCTCAACATGCCAAGTTCATCCCTGGACGACAGCATGGACGTCCAGTGAAAGTGAGAATGACTGTTCCGATCGTATTCAAGCCGCGTGATCCGTAAACCCCTTCCGAGGGATATGCTCCATGTCTGTCTGAGGTGCAGGGCATTTTTTTCTGTGGAATATTCGCTAGGAAGATCTTCCTGTAATCATACCGCCAATGGGCTGGGAAAATTGGATGGAGGTAGGGGGAATCGTAAAGATGGGCTATGCTGCAAGATTGCGTGTGGTTGATCGAAGAGGCACCCTATTCGGCTGTTTTCCAATAACGCTGATCCAGGTTTAACGGCTCAACAATCCCTGTAGAAATATGGCGCAAGATCTGCGCAGCATGGAAACGCCCATTCTCAATGAACCAGCGGCTTGTACGGAGACCACCACACACTGTCTCGGCAATGTACAGTCCAGGACGATTCGTTTCGAAGGTTTCCGCGTCATGAGACGGGGTTCGGAATACATCATCCTGGATGGTAATTTTTAGTGTCTCCAGGAAGGAATAATTCGGGCGATAGCCGGTCATCGCAATTACAAAATCATTGTCTAGGGAGAACGCGCCCTCAGGGCCATTGAGGATCAACCGATCCGATTCGATTGAGGTTGCCTGGGCATCAAAATGTGCGGTAGTCTGTATGAGCCCAAACGATGGTACGCTCTTTGATGCTGGTATCTAGGGAAGCGCGGTTGAGTTGCGAAGTCCATCGGGATTTCATCGGATGCCTCTGGGGTTGACTATCTTGCAATCGCATCGCAACTCTGGATAGTCCATTGGAGAACCCAGGGGTTTGGGCGGAGGAGCCATTCTGAAATACCGAATACGTTCATGAATCACTCCGATGGAACTGGCAATAATGGCCCTGGTTGCTTTGGGTGATGGAGCGGCAATGTGTCGGGACAGGCAAAGCTATCGGCATCGTTGATGATGTGAACCGCTACGCTTTGGAGACTATGCATGATCTGGCCTACTTGCTCAGGCTGTTGGCCAAAGTCATCCGCGTGAGCAAGGAAACCCAACGAATCGTGAGCCAACTGCCCAATTCTTTCTGGATCTAATGCTCATGCCCTGACAACCTGCTGCGAAGTCCCCAATGCAGGAATTGACGTTAGTAATGCTCTATCAATGTCTCCCGTAGACCGCCTCTAAATGCTCTTTTTCAACCAACTTGTCTCGAGTCTCAATTGCCCACTGGCGTCCCAGTTCTCCAACTTGCCGTATGACATGCTCCTCATGCGACAGTAGTTTCCCGAAGTCATCCAACCAGACTGCGTAAAGAGCAGATTCAGATTCGAACCAAGTATACAGGTTCGGACGAGTGGCGGAGAATATTTGCTCCGCTGTATAGCCTGCTCCAAATGCAAGCAGTGCAAATTGCTCCCAAGTGGCGTCAAGAACAATATGCTTTTTGTCAAGAGGGTAGCGTCTCAAAGGAGCCAGGTGATAATCTTCAAGTCTGTAGTCCTCAAGTAGCTGATGTTGTAGCTCCCGAGAATCTTCAACAATTAGAGTAGTCCAATCTTGATACGCGATTCTGTAACCTTGCTGCCAGGTTGCCAGCTCTGCCAGATTCGAAAGCAGAAATGCCCGCGAGTTGGCATTTTGCCCTCGGATCGCAACTCTGAATGTGCTGTTCGTCTCGCGTGGATGGGGGAGAAGGTAAGAACTCGGGTCATCCTGCATTCTTGCCAGAAGCCAGGATCGGGCCAGCTCAGAATCAAGCTTAAAGGCTTGCTCTATGAACCGCTCATTCATGCCGTGCCGAATCACGGCAAGGCGCCAAGCTTCTGAAACAGATTCTCGTATGTGGCCGTTTGGCCTAAAACTCCATTCCCCCTTCGCAGCTCCTATTGCGACACCACGATCCTCGTGCTCTAGCAGTAGGCGCAAAATGCTTTTAGGCACCAATCCGCGCATGCACAAATCTTCTACGTGAGTGGAAAAGTGGGCAACTAGGGCAAAGGCGTTAGAAAAAAGGTCAGGCTCTAAATCGGGTTCTTCCAAGACAAGTCTGACGGCCAGGTTTTGAAGGTCCGGTTTTTCCAGGCAGGCAAAAGTCACTTCAAGCCATCCCGGTATACTGTCCGCTACTGCACGCTGAAGGAACGGAGCAACGTAGTGAGCGCTCGCATTTTGGTAGATCAAGGTCCAGCACCATGGCACGGGATTCTCGACCAACCGAGAGAGCTTTTCGTAGAATGATTTTATCCACGGGTCCGTTCTAATGCCAGCCTGCAATGCTTCTTGGGCTATGGCGGTGATCTCATCAATAGCTTGTTCTGGCAGTCGCGTATGCCATTTGCATGCCAACTCAGATAGTTTACGATCTCTCCTCTTCGAGGAAGCTCTCCAGTCTTGTCTGTCCATATCAGGACAGAACAAAAACATTAATTCGTTGATCTGGCAGTCGGCTTTGGCACCCGTCTCTTCAATGTAGTCCTTGAGTCTTTGTAATACGGCGGACTTGTCTTGGGCCATTCTCGCCAGCGCCTCAACTACCGCGACCGCAACTTCGGCAATTGCTTGGTGCGTCTCAGCATGTATTTTTTCTTTCGACGATGGCAGCGGTATTCCCGGGTAAGCCCAACTATCTAAGACTCTGAATATCGGGACCCAACTGAAGTCATCGCGGTCTGCTATAGTGCCTAAGAACTCGTCCCACAGCGATTTCAATTGACGGATCTCATATGGTGTCAGTAGGCCGCTGGTAGTGGTAAGCGTGTTGCCGGCTCCAGGATCAGTCGTGGTCGCCTCGTACGCTGGCGAAACTGCAATACATGATGCACTCACTGCTACATCAATATCGCATCCCCTATTCAGCCAGCAAATCGCAGTCCCCAATACGACGTGGCGCCTGTACAAGGCTTCGCCAGTTCCAGGGGTCCCGGAAAAAGTCCATCTCCCGATTAAACGCAATGGCTCCGGATCCCCCTGATGCAGCAGTTGACGTGCAGTTACAGCGGCATCCAGTAAGAGAGGAATGACCTCTACCGGAGCACTGCGAAGTGCATATTCTCCTACAATCAAGAGAATATCTGGATGCTGTTCTAAAGCCCACAGAGTCTGCCGTCGTCCGATTGCAACATAACGGCTGAATGTCTCCGTGTCGCCGGCTCTTTCAACAAGATCCTGCAATAGCGCCTCGGGAACATCTCCGTCACATACATAGGCGCCCATTATGGTTTCTGCAACGCCAGCACTGGAATGCGCTTGATCAATCAGCCCATCTAGGATATGCTTAGGTAGAGATGCCGGTCCAGAAAAAAAAACGTCGCGGACAAGGGCATGGCGCAACGTCGCTGGCTGCACTGCGATGACACGCTTCTTGGGCGAGCGTTCATGGGGGTTATCGGCAATGATACCGCCCGTAGCAAGTCGCGTAAGCATTTTCCTGACTTCAAGCAATCGCAAATCTAGTGCCTCTGCCACTGCGCTCATTTCGATTCCTGCCTCGCCTCCAACGGAAAACCCGGCGAGAATGGCTTCGGTATCGTCCTTTATCTCTCGCTTTATGAGCCGGAGGAGATCTCGCTTTAGGGTATCTCCACGCACTACTTCACCCACAGATCCTTCAAGGCAAAGACGGGCAAGTGTGATAGCAAGCCCCGGTAGTCCAATAGCCTGATCTACGATGAACCGTACAAGGTCATTTGGCTTCTCCAGCCCCGCCTGTTTCACGACCGCCACAACCTGATCCCTAGTCAGAGGATGCAAATGGCAAAACTTCGCATCTCCCAGGTTCAATTGCTGTGCAACATGATCTTTGTCGCCTGGCCAGCAAGCAGCAATAATTGAGAAATTTGCGCCAGTTGTGCGCCGCAAATGCACCAAGTTAGTGATTAGCTCCAGTTTATCTCCGGCATCGTCCACAAAGACGGCTGGAGGTCGCCGTTCACGTATCGCATTAGCTATGGCGGTCTGTTTCTCACTAACTATAAATAAGCCTTGATCTTGAACGGTCAATTGATACAGGATATAGGTTTTGCCAGAACCTGGCTGACCTACGATCAACTTGTCACCTCCAGTATTCAGAAGCCATTCGAATTCGCCGTCTCGCCCGATAAGCGGCTGATTTGATATCAGCGGGCGCGTCGTCTTTGGGATATGCGACAGAGCCGATGGTCTTCCAGAAAGTCCCAACAATTCCTTGTACCAGCGTGGAGAGCCATAGAGCAAGTTGGCAATGGCTTCTTGATCATAGAGTTGCACCAAGGTAAACCCAAGCTCGCGTGCCCGCCTGCTTAAATTCTCTCGTCTTAGTGCCGTTAGCTCACGTGAGGTGACGAAAACAGCCTTTTTCCTCGTGCCGCCTCGCTCTTTGTACTGTTTCAGATTGCGAGCAAGATTCCGAATAGCCTGTTTTGCTGTAGTAACAATCAGCGGGAAGGCTTCTCCTTCGTTGTCAGCAATGGCTCCGTCAAATCCAGAGTCATTTCCACCGCAAACTGGGACAAGTGTAGGGTAGTCGGTACGCAGCAAATCAACTGCGCATTGTTCGAACGACTTTGGATTGAGTGGTCGGTTTAGACCGTCTTTAATTTGCACAAAAAAGGGATCATGTCGCATTTTGCATCAACTCGCTATCCAACGATTATCTGTGGGGAAAATTTAATTCCAGTACATGTGTTGGGCCAACATTTGTACGGGAGGGAACCGTACGGCATCTCTTGTGCGTATCGCCAGAACGCTATCAAGTGGGCTCTCCGCCCACTCATACAATGGGTCCGAGGACTAATATGCCGCGTCCTCATCACAAAACATGTTTGGCGATTCAACGAACGTGGTACCCTTTTTGTGCGATCCGCCAAGTAAAGCCATTCCACGCTCGAGCTGCTATCCTCTTATGCTTAGCAGCTCGGTACAAGTTTCACTGTGCGTATAATTCCCTTTTGTTTTATGATAAGGTTAGAACAACCAGGACAACAGTTTGTCGCCTATGTAGTGCATCCCTGGGCGCTCCTCACATTGACGGGTCGTTTTTCCGATTTTCTGGCGAAGAATGGTGAGGATTTGTTCCAGGTGGGGTTTGCTCCCCCAAATCTGTTGTAATCCCAGGAGTGCTCTGGGCATATTATCGCGGGATTTTGGGATTGATTTCGATCTCCTCAATCGGGATGACGCCAAAGGAAGGGGCAAGATTGAAATGATGTCTCATCACAAGAAAAATGGCAACGTTGGAGGTTGAAGATTTTTGCCTCAATGCAGGAACCCGTGCCCAAAAAATGGACACAATCGACCTGGAATGGGCTTCCAGGACGGTTTTACGCTGCAAAAACGGAAAAATCGACGTTTTCAAAAAAAATCTTCGCCCGAAACCTCCTCAGTGAATTCGAACGAAAATCGCCGGAAATGCCACCCCAAACGCTTCCTCGTTAGGATAGCAGTACTGATTTACTGTTTTCGGGCAAGCACTACGTAGAATATCATCTGCGTCGGAAGTTGGCTCCAATGTTGTTTGCAGAGGATGATCTGGAAGCAAAACGAGTGCAGCGCGAAGAAGTCGTCAAACCCACCAAACCCTCGGAATCGGCCAAAAAGAAAGCCCAGACCAAGAAAACCGAAACGGGCGAAAAGGCTCAGAGTTTTGCGGGGCTGATGGAAGAACTTGCCAAGGTATGCCGACTCGTTGTCATTCCGAAAATCAAGGCGGACGCACCCCCTGAAGTCGTCATGGTCAAGGACATCAGTTCCATCCAAAAGCGGGCATTCAAACTGCTGAATATTAAACTGCTGTAGTCCTCGGTTCACCGAACCAAATTCCCCAGATCGCCACCCTTGGCGGTTGATAATTTTTCAAAAAAGCCTCGAATTTGTGGAGAAAACCGTGCCTTCAAAAAAATCAAAATAGGGGAAAGTTCAGTCAAGAGTCGTTGCCACGGGCTGTTAGGAACAAATCCTGTTTGGGATGGATGCCTGACAGACTCATACGACTCTTCGAATCTATGCTACAAGATTACGTGTGGCTGATCGAAGAGGCACCCTATTCGGCTGTTTTCCAATAACGCTGATCTAGTTTTAGCGGCTCGACAGTCCCTGTGGAAATATGGCGCATGATCTGTGCAGCATGGAAGCGCCCATTCTCAATAAACCAGCGGCTTGTACGGAGACCACCACACACTGTCCCGGCAATGTACAATCCAGGACGATTCGTTTCGAAGGTTTCCGCATCATGAAACGGAGTTCGGAATACATCATCCTGGATAGTAATTTTTAATGTCTCCAAGAAGGAATAATCCGGGCGATAGCCAGTCATCGCAATTACAAAATCATTGCCGAGGGAGAACGTGCCCTCGGGGCTATTGAGGATCAACCGATTCGATTCGATTGAGGTTACCTGGGTATCAAAATGCGCGGTAATGCTGCCTTCCTTGATGCGGTTTTCAATATCTGGCTTGATCCAGTATTTGATTTTATCGGACAGAGCACTGCCGCGATGAATGAGGTTCACATCGGCTCCATAATGGTAGCATTCAAGGGCAGCTTTGGCAGCCGAATTTTTTGCCCCGATCACGGCCACTCGCTGTCCGGCATAAGCGTATGGTTCGCGATAATAGTGTGTGACCTTGGGGAGCTCTTCACCGGGAACGTTAAGGAAGTTCGGGATGTCAAAAAATCCAGTGATCACTACGACTTTACGACAGGGATAGGTCCCCTTGCTGGTTACGACTGAAAAATTGTTGTCCGTACCATCTACACGCTGTACTCGCTCATAAAGTCGTAGATCTAGGAATTCCACCTCGGCAACTCGGGAATAATATTT
Organism: Rhodothermales bacterium; assembly: GCA_965116685.1. Taxonomy (GTDB): domain Bacteria; phylum Bacteroidota; class Rhodothermia; order Rhodothermales; family Bin80; genus Bin80. The sequence goes on from OZ220707.1 coordinate 3,391,334, forward strand.
CAGGGCTTCCGGGCGTGTGGGCTTGGTAGATAGCGTCGGGAAGGGGTGGCCGCCAATCTCAAGAAGCTCAGCCGTGGAAAAGAATTCCATATGAGTTGGATAGCCAACCAGTGAATTGACGAGCGTTCCCTTGTCAATGATCGTGGCACTCAGGTTATGTCTTGCTGCTTCAATGCCGCAGGCCAGGCCTACGGGGCCAGCTCCTATGATTACGAGATCCTTCATGTGTACTGTAATAGGTGGAGCATGGTTGATACAGATCTAGGAAGGCGAATGTCTGAGTTGCTGAAAAAAATACCGGAGTAACTCCTCTGCCTGATCCGCTTCTACACCGCCGACCACATCTACTTGATGATTTAGGCGCTCATCTTGCGGAATATTGTATAGGGTAGAGGCACTGCCTGCTTTAAGATCCATGGCACCAAAACATAAGCGATCCAATCGGGCCCATACAATTGCACCCGCACACATCGGACATGGTTCAAGAGTGACATAGAGTGTGCAGCCTTGAAGGACTTTGGATTGGAGGGTTTCGCATGCTGCAGTGATGGCAATCATTTCCGCATGAGCAGTTGGGTCCTGGAGGGATTCAACCAGGTTGTGCCCCCGTCCCACAATCTGCTTTCCATGTACCACGACGGCTCCAACAGGTACTTCGCCCTTTTCCTTTGCTTGCTCAGCCTGCTGAAGTGCTGAGCGCATAAACCGGCGATCTGGTTCAAGCAACCGCGATAGTGCCATCCCCTTTATGGAGTACGCCGCGTGCCAATGAACCGCAAAACAAGAGCAACGAGGAAAAGGATAACCAAGATCGGAATCGCAGCCCGGAACAGCCCGACGAACAGCCCGAGGATAAACTCAAACAGCAGGATCACCACCAAAGCGACAATCGCAATGATAATCCAGTTCAGTATCCGGTCAAGCTTCATAGATCTAAGAGTTGTGAGAATCACTCAGGAGATACGATAAAATACTCGGATGTAGTGATAGCTGTTCCATTCCGATTGAATCCGCCAATCAGAATGACAGACCGTAATCCGACGGAACGGACGGCATGATGGGTGCGAGCGGCCATCTCCTGGTCGGGTCGCATGAAAAAAAACTGATCAGTTTGCTCGTGGAACAACTCAATTCCCGTAGCGATCTCAGAAGATTCAACATGCCCACCGAAAACCGCAAACAGTCCACTCAGAACGGAAGCGGTTGCATGTGCTGTGCGGGGAGTCAGCAGTCCAGGTAACTGGGAGAGCGTCAGTCCAGCCCCGCGTGGATATTCTATGCGCATATTTCCATTAATGGCTGCTCCATTGTCAAATTGGCTTCCTAGGATAAAGTACGAACCGGGGGCGGCTTGGGTTACAGTGTGGTTGGCAACTGGATGATCAATAAATGGCGCGGAAGTGATTGTATTCAGTGCAATCAATCCATCCAGTTCAATCCTGAATGTACGTAGGTCTCTGCGTATTCCAAAGAAAGGGGTGGAGCCATATCGTACATCCCCGTAGCCTCCTACAAGGTCAAGCAGCCACTCGCCATTTGCCTCACGAACGACGGCCGTATGGTTCGTTCGCCGGATTACCTGTCCTTGTACAGGAAATTCATTGAACGCAGGTTCGGCAGGGTTATAGATTTCTACGGTTTCAATCAAATCACTTACACGGTTGGGGGAGTCAATTCTGCTGCCTCCAACAATCAGTACCTGGCCGTCTGGAAGTACACTGGCCGTATGCCCGGTCCTTGGGGTTTGTAAACGCTCCTGCATTTGATGAAAGGTGTCGGATCCGCGACCCAGGAGGAATGATTCTCTCTGTGCAGGCCCCTTTTGCCGGCGGGCTCCCCCGGTCACCATCAGGCTGCCGTTGCGAAGGCGTACAAGTGAATGACCACCTCTTCCGTTTGGCAGGTTAGGTGCATTTCGAGAAATAAGATGGGGCAGGTAAGCCGCATAGGCAGTATCTCTTCGGGAAACTCCTTCCTGATCGGTTGCCTCCAGGAAAAACGTATTTATTCCAAGGCGCAGGTTAATGGAACTTTGCCAGTACGCAGGCCCTGGGGGAGCGGGATCCATGGGAACGCCGTTCAGAGACACTCCTTGCACAGCCCGAAAATGTATAGACTGCACCCGGAGCGTAATGACATTGGAAGTTTGCACCTCAGTCAAATCAGGCTCAATCACCACAAGTTCCGGCTCGGAAGTCTCTATAAACGGCCTCTCGCATGCGAGGAATATCAGTCCAACCAACCACCAATTTCGCATGAGTCAGTTCAGTCTTCAAAGAGGGGGGCAGCGTAGGTTACATGATCAAGCATCAGCGCATGTGCGGGTGCAGCTGGGCCAGCTGCACGCCGATCCTGGGATGCCAGAATATTTCCCAGATCCTGGATAGATCTTTGTCCCTGTCCGATTTCGAGTAAGGTGCCGACCAGAGAGCGTACCATACCATGTAGGAAACGGTCTGCTTCAACGACAAATTTCCAATACCCAGGCAGTGTTTCGGGTTCCCACTGTGCGTAGTATACGGTGCAGACACGATTGATCGTTGCACTCCGTGTTCGGCAGAATGCCCCAAAGTGATGGGTGCCAATCAGCAGGTTGCATGCATGATTCATACGTTCATAGTCTAATGCAGCATGTATAAACAGGCGCTGATTACGGTCAAGTGCCAACGGTACACTGGAAATATGATAATGATACGTTCGTCGCCTTGCATCGTAGCGTGCATGAAAGTCATCACGTGTCTTCGCAGCCGCACGTACGGCAATGAGGGGAGGGAGCAGGCCATTCAATGCATGGACCAGGCGGCGCCATTGATCAGTGGGGATCGCTTGGCATTCAAAGTGAGCCACTTGCCCTCTCGCATGTACTCCTGCATCCGTACGCCCAGATCCCGTGATCTGGAGTTCATCGCAACGCAGAAACGTTCTTAGGGCTTCTTCTACGTCTGCCTGTATGGTGGGATGAGTCTTTTGTCGTTGCCATCCGCTATATTTTGAACCATCATATTCCAATAGTAGTGTGTACACAGGCATTAAAAGGGGGGATCAAAAAGGTGAGTAGGGGATTTTGACATACTCTGACCGCGTATTTGTACACAAAATAATTGCTGCTGTTTGCCAACCCTCTCTGTTGAACAACAAGGCATTTGTCATATACGAATTGATTGTCTATGGAGCCCATTGACTCAGGTTCAATCCGTCTTAACCAGCATCTGGTAAGTCGAAAAAAAGCATTCTATTCCCTGAATGAAGATCTCAGTGGATACCTGAAGCGCTACGGAAGGCTTCAGACAAGGGGCGTTCGGTATCAGGACCTCGCCAGGTATGTTGAATCGGTGCCGCTCTATGACAAAGACGGCAACGATACTCTTTGGGCCAGTGTGATTTACCAGCCCAACGAACAGCAGGAGATTGATCAAGACCTAGTCGTAACCTATGCAGATCTACGTGCTCATGGAGATCTTTCCATCATACAGCATCTCTATGTAGACCGCGTAGATATCTGTTTGTATGGAAATACGCTCCCCTACAGGGTTAGGATTGCGAATGCGCTCAATGAGAATTTTGACTACTACTACGTCAAACGAACAGATGCCAACCGCATCTATGGGCTTGAGCTTGAACATTTACTTTCCCCGAGCCGGATTGAGTATTTTGTCCGTGATGATACGACGATAGAGGAGCATATTGTGGGGGTTCCTGGCGATGTGTTTTTGTCCACGGCGATGCCAGAGAATCGGTTTGATCTGGTTCGCCTGGCCAAGCAATTCGTCAAATTTGATACCCGCTGCCTCCTGCAGCTTTTAGGGGATATGCATACGGGAAATTTTGTTGTTGATATTACCCCGGATTTGGAAAAATACAACTACCGATTCCGCCCCATTGATTTTGATCAACAGAGCCATCACAGGAATATCCAGGTATATCGGCCGCAGGCATATGAGTCCAATACTCCTTTTGTCGATGCCGTAAAGAATGTACTTCCGCCCGCTTCAATTGCACAATACCGTAAAGAAGAACGGGCATTGATGGCAAATCGTGTCCGTGTGGGTGACGGCCGTGTTCAGGCATTACTGGAAGTGATGTGCAAAGATCGTATTGCAGACCACCATCATGTGCAGATCTTGGCGGCGAGCTTGGGGGCATATCACGGAGACGACCAATTTGATGCCTGCGACCATATGGGGGAGCTTGTCTATCGCTCAATCATGAGGCTAGATGATCGGTTGACAGGTCAGGAAGTTCGCGCCCTTGTAGATGATGTGGCGGGCGAGGATTATTGAAGAAAAGGATTCTGCATTCGCTCAAGCCCAATCTTAGTAGGCGGGCCGTGCCCTGCATAAACGGTCATCTCATTGGGAAGCGTGAGTAATTGTTGAAAAATGGACTCCATTAGCGTTCCCATATCCCCTCCAGGCAGGTCGGTTCTACCGATTGACTGCTGAAACAGTACGTCACCCGCAATCACAAACTGACTGGCGTCATCAACAAAGCAAATTGAGCCAGGTGCGTGCCCTGGCGTGTATAGAATTCTCCACTTTGCATTCCCAAACGTGATGGTGTCCTGCTCACGAAGCCATTTACCAGGTTTCGGTACGGGCTTCATGTGAAAGCCGTACAGGAGTGCCTGAGCGGGTGCTCCCTTAAGCCATATCGACGTGTCTGGGTGGGCTTGCCATGAAAGGTTGAATCGTTTGGATAATGCTGTGCATCCCAGGATATGATCAATGTGTGCATGCGTGAGCAAAAGATGTCGCACGGTCAGGTGTTTGAACTGGATATATTCGGCGATCTCTGCCTCTTCCTGATCATTTGAACAGCTTGCATCCACAATCACCGCTTCTGCGTCGTTATGGCAGACGTAGCTATTGGTGGCAAATGGGTTATGGGTGAAGGTTTTTACATGGGTAATAGACATGCAAATCAATGGAATGTTGAAGGTGCGATGATAATTACGAATTCTCCCTTGATGGCAGGTTTTTCACGGTATCCGTCAAGCAGTTCTTGCAGGTTTCCCCGATGAATTTCTTCGAATTTTTTTGTAAGCTCCCTGGCAATTCCCCCGATCCGCTGTTGTCCCAGCAAATTTATCAGGTCGGTCAGGGTACGAATCAGCCGGTGCGGGCTTTCATAGAGTACAACGGTACGTGTTTCTGCGCGGATTGCCTCCAGGCGCTGATTGCGACCTTTTCGTACCGGCAGAAATCCTTCGAATACAAAGCGTTCCGAAGGTAGGCCGCTGGCAGTAAGGGCAGGGATCAGCGCGGTAGGGCCTGGTAAAGCCTGTATTGGGATGGCTTCTTCCCAACATAGGCGAGCCAGATAAAATCCGGGGTCACTGAGTCCAGGCGATCCGGCATCACTGATCAGAGCAATCTGTTGTCCGGCTTTCATCCGTTCAACAAGCTGTTGTGCACGAGCACGTTCGTTATGATCGTGATAGCTGATGGTTGGAGTGTGGATGCTATAATGTGCGAGAAGCACTCCAGATGACCGCGTATCTTCACAGGCGATGAGATCAACGGACTTCAGGATTTCGACAGCGCGAAACGTGATATCTGCCAAATTTCCGATCGGGGTGGGGACTAGGTAGAGCATTACGCGTCAATGGATCTTGAGACAGGAACACGCTGGGGATCCCTATCTGTCATTGAATTTCTATAAATCATCATCAGTGATGGATGCGATCCGTCCAAGCGGAGGATCCAGTCTGCAGGGAGAGGGATCGACTTTGTATACAATGCATTGGATGGGTCGGAAATTTATGAATCAATAGGCTCAGGTTTTGCGGCATAACCTGGTCGAGCTCTCATGTCAAGGGTCACTCGGATAAATAGCCAGATGCCGACCGTACCAATCAGCATATTTGCACACCACATGCCGAGCCATGGACTGAGCAATTCTCGATCCGCTAGCTTCTCCCCCTGAACCAGCGTAACCCAGTAAAAAATAAAAATGCCAACTGCCAGGAGGCAGGCGGTTCCAAGTCCACCCCGGCGGACACGCAAGCCAAGTGGTATACCAATGAGGACAAAGATGAAGCAGGCAATTGAGATGGAATACTTCTTGTGAATTTCCACCTGGTAGCGACTGATTGCCATTGCGGTTTGTTTAAGATTTCTCCCTCTGCTAGCAACGGAACTTCGCGTATCCCGCCCATAATCGCGTGCTTGCTGGTATGTCCGACGGACCTGATCTGTTGTTAAGCCTTTCAGAACACTGCGTGGAGCGGTTGAATCTACTTGAGGATCTCCGCGAGGCAAGAATGGGGGAGGTGTTTCATGCTCGGGGCTCATGGGCGGCATGGTTGATGGTGCCTCTGATGAGAGAGGGCTCGGCATACTGTTCTGAAGTTCAGCAGCCTGCTCCGCTAGGCGGTCCTTAAGAGAATCAACAATTTCAAACATCCGATTCACAGGAGTTGAGCGATCAGACCGATATCCGCCCGCTTGAGCATTGGTTTGAAGGCCGAGTTCACTCAGATCAAGGCGTAAGCGAAAACGCTCAAAGGTCAGTTTCTCATATCGTTCAATTGTCTGTACACGGGTAGGTCGATAGAGTCGATGCATTTCACCTTCTTTGAGGATCATATCCAGGAAGTTTCCCTGTGGGATTAATTCTCCATATTTTGCCCGAATCGTTGATCCACTGGCAATCCCCTGTGTATAGTCGTAAATGAGAATATCGTATAGAAGATTGCCCTCCCGTTGGCCGACCAGAATACTGTATTCGTCAATCTCCTGGTAGAAAATTCCCGGCTCCAGTTCGAACCCTGGTCGTGCATTTCGAATTGTCTGCCACATGTTGAGGGCCCTGAAATTGGATTCTGGAAGCAGTACATTATTGAAGTAAATCATGCCACAGGAGAGAAGGGCGGCAGCGGTAAGTACAGGCCAGGTGAAACTCCAGAGGGTGATGCCGCAATTACGGATTACGATCCATGTACGTGACTCTGCAAGCGTACCAAAGACCATCAGAGTAGCCAAAAGGGCAGACATGGGCACGGCCAGTACAACCATATAGGCAAGGTTATAGGCGATCAGTTCCAGAATGAGCCCGATCGGCAGATCCCGGCCAGCCAGATCTGGCAGAAACTTGATCAAAAACTGCATCAGCAAAAGGAATAGCAGAAGTAGCAACCAACCTAGAAATGGGCCGGGAAGCTGTTTCAAGACCATTTGGTGAATGAGTGTCATTATTCGGGAGCTACGAATTCAGGTGGAACGGTTGAACCCATTGGATGCGTAGAAGAGCCCAATTCTGGATTCTCGTTCGGATGTGCAGGATGTAGCAGGTAAGGATGAGAAAGGCTATATTATCGTTGAGATTGGTCAGATTCGGGGATGAAAATCCATAAATCAGTCAAAAAAATAGTTCAGCATATGGACGCTTACATCTTTCGCAAGATTGGGTAAGGCTTAAAGAATCGCAGCAAATTTAATGATCGTCCGAACAGTGCTGTTAGCCACATTCTTGATTAGTTCCTCTTTTGCGCAGTTGCCAAATCTGCCACAATCGGTTGAGGGTTTGCAAGGGTTTGGTTCCTCTGATATTTCCAGTGCGGGCTTGATGTACCCGGCGGAGGATCTCAGGCCAGAGGCGGGGGGTTCTATTTTTCGAGTTCAGGGACAGAACGCTGTTGATTCGTCCAATGTTTTTCGAAGTCATTTGGCGAACCGCACGGAGGTGCGACGAAAGGGGTTTGTAACGCCTCCAGCAAGGGTTACAGAGGGCCTCTGGCAGGGTCAGAACCATGTGACAGGTAACGTTAGCACACGGCATGCTGTGCTCACAGCTTTGTATCGTGCCACGAATGGTGATACTTGGCAGAAAAACACGAACTGGGACCTGCTGGCTAGTCCGACCATGGAAGAGTTAGGCACATGGCACGGTGTTACCGTGCATCAGGAGAAGCTTACCGAATTGCAGTTGAACGACAATAATCTAGAGGGAATGCTCCCGCCAGAGATCGGAGACCTGACGGATCTTGAAGTGCTTTGGATTGATGGGAACATTCTTGACGGAGGCATTCCGACCGAGATTGGTAAGCTCTCGCAACTGCGGACGTTACTACTGAGCCACAATGAGTTGACAGGGTCTATTCCTGCGGAGTTGGGGAGCCTTGAGGAACTGGAAGTGCTGTGGTTGCATGATAATCGGCTTTCTGGCATGATTCCCGATGTACTCGGCAACATGACAAAGCTGAGCTCGCTGGTTCTTAGCGGGAATCAGCTATCGGGCAGTATTCCAGACGAAGTGGGCAATTCCAGTCAATTGGAGATTTTATGGTTAAACGACAATACCCTTTCCGGTGAAGTGCCTCCGGCTCTCGGTGATCTGCAGGAACTCCAGCAGCTTGTTCTGGACAACAATGATCTTTCTGGAAGCTTGCCCCGGTCACTGCTGGGCCTTCGTAAGCTGGAGTACCTGAGTTTTGCAGGACAATCGCTCTGCTCTCCGCCGGACGCGGCGTTTCAATCGTGGCTTCGCAGCATTGCTGTGGTGAACGGACCTGTTTGCAAGGAGAAATTAAGCTTGAGCGCCAATATTGATGATCTGAGTTTTGATGTGAACCGTGCGATTACTCCGCTTCTTTTTCCTGAGGCAATGGGAGGAATAGCCCCATAAGCGTTAACTTGTTTCAGAACTGGGAAAATATTGTTCAATTTGATAGGTCCTGCGCCTTGGAGGTTCTGCTAACGATCTGGAAATGATTGTCCAATGCTGAATCATTTCTTTCAGAGCATAGTGGGGTTCAATTGCCCGAAAAACTTGATTCAGCGCAAACTTGAAATCTCTCCATGCACTTCGTCTGCATTGGATATCCCCAGGGGGAAAATGTCCGCGCATACCGGACGATTTTTTCGGTCAGCAGTGCGACCATTAGCTTCCCATAGAGCCATGCCTGTGAACTTTCTTCATCCAATTTCGGCAGATGCCCCAGTTGGGCCAATGATTTGAATCGTTTGAAGACCAGTTCCACCTGCCAGCGCAGCCGATACCAATCTAAAATATCCTCCGCTGAAAATTCATCAACCGGAAAAGTTGTGAACAGAATGACATAGCGCGCATACCGCAAAGTTTCGTCTCGGGGTTGACGTCCCTTGCGCTTTGCCGTCTTTAAGATCCGATCCTCTGCTTCTTGGATGGCTTCGTCCGTTTTTCGCAACGCACAGACACGACCTTGGATCGGGAGCAAGGTTTTGATGTATACCGTCCAGACTCCCGTCTTTCCCGTTTGATGGATGGACTCCACGGATGCCAATAAATCAAACGGCTGGCCCGGCTTCGTCTCAAATTGCAAAGTGCCGGTATTGACCCGCACCGTCACATAGCCACCAGATTCCGTTACATGCTGGATTCCCGCAAGGGTTGAATAGCCCCGGTCCGCCAAAATATAGTCGTTTGCCTGAATCGGAAATTGTTTAAAGGATTCGCCGGTCCCTTTTCCTTTCGTCGCAGTCAAATTGAAAAAATCACAGCCCAGCGCAGGTAGTGTCATGCTGTAGTGCAGTCTCCACAAAGATCCCGTACGTCCTGACTCGCGAATGTGAGTCGCGTCAAACGCACGCATTTGACGTCCCATTCCCGCCGATATCCCAACCCCATGCTCCTGAAACAACGCGATACACATCAAACGCAGCCATGCACGAGACTTCTTCAGACGCTTGAACAATGCGACTGCAGATAGATCCGCAATTTGTGCCTGACGGGCTCGTACGACCGTCTCCCGTAATGAGTGACCACAGCCCAAATGCAGCAATAAAGTGCGAAGTAGACTTTCCGGCGACTTATCCTTACGTAAGCCACGTGAGGCACCAGATTCCTCGGCCAACTCTTGCCAGTTTTTCGGTAAAAATGAGACCAAGACTTCCCAATCCTCTTCCGCAGGGGCGCGGATCACGGTTCCCTTCATTTGATTACAATGGTTGAATGATTCGTCACAGATGTCTCTCACAAAATCATACACAGGCGAGGTTCGTGCAAAACTCTTCTACAACCCGAAAAATATGTCCATAGACACTCCCAGAGCAATAATTGCCTCCAAACGAGAGAGTTTTGCAAGAGGTTCAGGAGAAATAGCATTCCAGAACAAACATGATCATCTCGGTTAAGTCTACGAATTAGATAGAATTCAGTATCCTAAAATCACGAAAATTACCATGTAGAAACACCCTAATATAATCAATTTCAAAACAAGTTAACGCTTATGAGGAATAGCCCCCTATACATATTCATTGTCTCCCATGCTTCTGGAGGGTCTAATGTTTGATTCTGCGTCACGATTATTGACGGGGACGCCGTCAATGGTTAGTAGTCCTGTAGGATATACCTATACGACATGGGACTTTGCAGGAACCCAGGTTTCGGAGACTTTTTCCATCGAAGTGGTCAGTCCGCTGTCGGCAGAGGAAGACTCCAGGTTGCCGGAGTCCTTCGTCTTGCAGGGCAATTATCCGAATCCGTTTCGCGAGACGACTCGTGTGGTGATAGATTTGCCGGTGGCGGCGGTTGTAACGGTAGAGGTAATGGATTTATTGGGGAGGCATGTATTCGCGGTTCCTGCGACAAGTATGCCTGCAGGCAGTGGACAAAGTGTGCAGTTGCCCGGTAGTTCACTGACCTCGGGGCTATATTTGTATCGTGTGCAGTTTTCGTCACAAGAGTTCACAGAGGTACGGTTTGGTCGATTGGTACGTGTACAATGATCCGAGACTGGATGCAAGTTGGACAATCAAGATGATGGATTCAGGATTGGTTGGGTATCTGTCAAGCAGTACCCCCGAACCTTCGTCCGTGTGTTTATTGCACGATCCAATTCTGTTTTAGGGGTCTATGCGTAAAGCAAAGGTGGCCAGCGCATTTCATGACGAAATATTTATCCGTACAATTACTGATCTGCCTGTTCTGTTATGGAGTTTTTTCATCACAGTTTGGCGCAAGTCGGTTGTCTGTGGAAACTACTGAAGTAGGGCAAGAAGGAGGCGTTGATTTTGCGGAGTTTGCCGCAAATTACTCGCTTGAAAGTCTCAGATTGCGCCCAAAATCTTCCTTCTTTTTTGATTCCCCGATAGGGCAGGCTGGTGACTCAATTGCGGTATCTCAGGATACGATCAGATTTTCGAATATTGGTCAAACTAGCATACTGGCAGCAACGGTTTTCGATGCCTCAGGCACCTTTCTTGCCGATGTCCCACTGGTTTGGAGCATTGCAAACCCTGCCGTGGCCACCGTGGATCAAAGCGGCCTCGTGACGGCCATGGGGGGTGGTCGTACCCGCGTTGTGATCACGACGGGTACCGTTAGCGTGAGGGTCATGGTCTTCGTAAACACGGATGATTTGACGGTGGTTGCGGAATCCGAACGTGCAGCGCTTACCAAGTTCTACGAGGCGATAGATGGAAAAAACTGGGATCAGAACACCAATTGGATGGGCGAAAATTCTTTGGACACCTGGCATGGGGTAAGTACGAACGCTCGGGGATATGTGACCGCTCTAGAGTTGGATGACAATGGCTTGACCGGGCACCTCCCCGCAGAGTTAGGCAGCTTGTCTCAATTGGCGCGTCTGGATCTTTCGTTGAATCGTCTGTCGGGTTCTCTTCCTGGCGAGCTTGGGAAGCTATCAAAGTTACAAACGTTTGACATTGCAGATAATGCAGGGTTATCAGGTGAAGTTCCAGCAAGCTTTGCAAATCTTGAGGAATTACGCGTCTTTGAGGCCAATGGAACGGATGTATGCCTGCCGGTGAACCCATTATTGCGAAGTTGGAGCGATGGATTGGAGACTTCACTCGTATCTCTATGTGAAGTGTCTGCAGCCCCGGGATTGGTATTGTCGGAATCAAACCTCTCCGTGACCGAGGGCAGCAGTAATCAGTACACGGTACGGCTGTTGAGTGCGCCGACAGCAGCGGTCGCGGTGACAATTACCGGGCATTCCAATGCAGATCTGGTGTTGGACCAGGCGAGCTTGATGTTCACGCCGACAGACTGGGACGCGGTTCAGACTGTGACGGTCACGGCTGAGCAGGATGACAATGCGACGAACGAAGTGGTCACGTTAGTGCATACGGCATCGGGGGGCAACTATGAAGATGTGAATGCAAATGTGGTCGTCACGGTCACCGATGACGATTCGGCGCAACTGGATTTATCGGTATCCAATTTGCCGGTGACTGAGGGAAGCAGCAATCAGTATACGGTGCGGCTGTCAAGTGAGCCGACCGGAACCGTTACGGTAGGAATTACCGGACGTTCAGGTACAAGCCTGAGGTTGGACAAGGCGAGCTTAACGTTCACGCCGACAGATTGGAATGTGGCTCAGACCTTAACGGTCACGGCTGGTGAGGATGACGATGCGACGAACGAAGAGGTCACGTTAGTGCATACGGCATCGGGGGGCAACTATGAAGATGTGAATGCAAATGTGGTCGTCACGGTCACCGATGACGATTCGGCGCAACTGGATTTATCGGTATCCAATTTGCCGGTGACTGAGGGAAGCAGCAATCAGTATACGGTGCGGCTGTCGAGTGAGCCGACCGGAACTGTTACGGTAGGAATTACCGGACATTCAGGTACAAGCCTGAGGTTGGACAAGGCGAGCTTAACGTTCACGCCGACAGACTGGAATGTGGCTCAGACTGTGACGGTCACTGCCGGGCAGGACCTGAACGCATCCAGCGAAGATGTCATGTTAGCGCATACGGCATCTGGGAGCAACTATGAAGACATGAATGCAAATGTGGTGGTCACGGTCACCGATGACGATTTGGCGCAACTGGATTTATCGGTATCCAATTTGCCGGTGCCCGAGGGAGGCAGCAATCACTATACGGTGCGGCTGTCGAGTGAGCCGACCGGAACCGTTACGGTCGGAATTACCGGACATTCAGGTACAATCCTGAGGTTGGACAAGGCGAGCTTAACGTTCACGCCGACAGACTGGAATGTGGCTCAGACTTTAACGGTCACGGCTGGGCAGGATGACGATGCGACGAACGAAGATGTCACGTTAGTGCATACGGCATCGGGGAGCAATTATGCAGATGTACGTGCAAATGTGGTGGTCACGGTCACCGATGACGATTCGGCGCAACTGGATTTGTCGGTTTCCAATCTGTCGGTGACTGAGGGAAGCAGCAATCAATATACGGTACGGTTGTCAAGTGCGCCGACCGGGACGGTCACGGTGGGGATTACCGGGCATGTGAGCACCGACCTGAACCTGGACAAGCCGAGCTTAACGTTCACGCTTATCAACTGGCAGATGGCACAGACTGTAACGGTTACTGCCGAACAGGATGACGATGCGACGAACGAGAGGATCACACTAGTGCATACGGCATCAGGGGGCAACTATGGGAATGCGAGTACAAATGTAGAAGTGGATGTAACGGATGATGATCCCCCAGGGGTTCTGGTTGTCTCGCCTGCGAGTGTATCGGTATCTGAGGGAGGTGGCAGTCCGTACACGGTGCGGCTCTCAAGCGAGCCGACCGGGGTGGTCACGGTGGGGATTACCGGCCATGCGGATACAGACCTGGATCTGGACAAGCCGAGCTTAACGTTCACGACTTCAAATTGGAGGGCTGCCCAGACGGTGACCGTCACTGCCAGGCAGGATGACGATGCGACAGACGACACTGGAACCTTGTTGCATACGGCATCGGGGGCGGACTATGCAGGTATGACGGCAAAGGTTGCCGTGCGGGTAGAGGATGACGATGCGCCGGGAGTGTTGGAATTTTTACCTGAAACCGCGTCGGTGCCCGAGGGTGACAACAGTGATTATACGGTCCGGCTCTCAAGTGCACCGACGGGGACGGTCACCGTGGAGGTTACCGGGCATACGGGCACCGACTTAACGCTGGCCAGATCAAGCCTAATGTTTACGACTTCAGACTGGGGGGATTCCCAGACGGTGACCGTCACTGCTGGTGAGGATAACGATGCGACGAACGATACCGAAATGTTGATGCACACGGTATCGGGCGCCAACTATGGAGGTGTGACGGGAAATGTTGCTGTGACGGTGGAGGATAATGACATACGCGGGCTGGACATTTCGGCTGCAAGCTTGGCGATCACAGAGGGAGCGAGCAAGAATTATACGGTGCGATTGACGACGCAGCCAACGGCGAATGTTGTGGTTGCGATCACTGGGCATGCCTCCACTGACTTAACACTGGATAAGTCAAGCTTAACGTTCACGACTTCAAATTGGAACGTTGTCCAGACGGTGACCGTCACTGCCGAGCAGGATGAAGATGCGGCCAACGATACGGAAACCTTGTTGCACACGGCATCGGGGGCGGACTATCATTCGGTGACAGCCAATGTAGGGGTGACGGTTCCCGACGACGATGCGCCGGGGGGGTTGGAATTTTCATCTGCGAACGTATCGTTGTCAGAGGGAGGTAATAGTGATTACACGGTACGGCTTTCAAGCGCGCCGACGGGAACGGTCACGGTAGTAATTACCGGGTATGCGGGCACCGACCTGACACTGGACAAGTCAAGCTTAACGTTCACGACTTTAAATTGGGGGGATGCCCAGACGGTGACCGTCACTGCTGGGCAGGATGACGATGCGACAAACGACAGTGAAACGTTGGTGCATACGGCATCGGGTGCCAACTATGGAGGTGTGACAGGAGATATTGCTGTGACGGTGGAGGATAATGACACGAAGGGGCTGGACATTTCGGTTGCAAACCTGGCGATAGACGAGGGAGCGAGCAAGAATTATACGGTGCGGCTCTTGAGCGTGCCGACAGGAACGGTAACCGTAACGATCACCGGGCATGCATCCACCGACTTGATGCTGAACAAGGCGAGCTTGACATTCACGACTTCAGATTGGAGCGCTGTACAGACGGTGACCGTTGCTGCCAGTCAAGATGACGATTCGGCGAATGATACGGCAACCTTGGTGCACACGGCATCGGGTGCGGACTATGCAGGTGTGACGGGGAATGTTGCCGTGACGATAGAGGATAATTATGCACAGGGATTGAACCTTTCGGTTGCAAGCCTGGCGATAGACGAGGGAGCAAGCAAGAATTACACGGTGCGGCTCTCAGGCGAGCCAACCGGGACGGTGACTGTAACAATTACGGGGCATACGGCCGCCGACCTGATACTGGATAAGCCGAGCTTGACGTTCACGACTTCAGATTGGAATGATGCCCAAACGGTGACCGTCAGTGCTGGTGAGGATGATGATGCCACGAACGATACAGCAACCCTGGTCCACACGGCATCGGGGGCCAACTACGGAGATGTAACGGGGAATGTTGCGGTGACGGTAGAGGATGATGACATGCAGGGACTGGACATTTCGGTTGAAAGTCTTGCGGTCGGTGAGGGAGCGAGCAAGAGTTACATGGTGCGATTGACAACAGAGCCATCGGCGAATGTTGTGGTTGAGATCACCGGGTATGCGGACACTGACTTAACGCTGAACCATACGAGCTTAACGTTCACGACTTCAAATTGGAGCACGAACCAGTCTGTGACGGTTGATGCTGGTCAGGATGATGATCAGGAAAACGATACAGCAATCTTGGTCCACACGGCATCCGGCGCCGATTACGGAGATGTGACCCGCAGCGTTCCTGTGACCGTCAGTGACGATGATTTGGACCCGAGAGTAGTAATTTCGTCTGAGTATATAACGTTACCCGAGGGAGGCAGCACCGACTACACGGTGTGGCTCTCACGCAAACCCATCGGAAAGGTAACGGTAACGATTAGCACAACGCCAAATAGTGTTCTGACTACAGACAAAAACAGCTTAATATTCACGACTTCAAACTGGGACGAGCCCCAGACCGTAACCGCCAACGCTCCTCAGGATAACGACAAGGTTGATGAACAAGAATGGTTGATACATGTGCCTCAGGGGGGTGGTTCAGTGGCGGGCAAGCAATATCTTCTTTTGGCAATAGTCAGTGACGATGACAAATTTGGGATTGATCTATCCACATCAAGTCTGTCGGTAGACGAGGGAAAGAGTGCAAGCTACACAATTCGACTGGCTTCCAAGCCATCGGCGGATGTTACGGTAAAGACTTACGGGCATACTCGCTCGTCCCTGGGTTTCAACAAAACGGTCTTTACGTTTACGCCCACTAACTGGAGCAATGAGCAGACCGTGACGGTTACTGCTGCCCACGACATAGGTTGGACAACCGATAATGTGATCGTATCGTATGCAGCGGGCTCTAACTATGATAATGCCCAAAATCGCTTATGGGTCTCGGTAGCAGATGACGAAACACCTCCACCGCCCCCTTATGCATATGTATTTCAGGCGGTTCATTCCTTCTTCAATTCTGTCCCACTCATCGCTGGAGAACCGGCGACGCTGAGAGTATTTCCAATTGCAAATAAATCCAGCAGTGTCACGCTTCCAAGGGCAATCGTCACCTTTTACTTGAATGGAGAGGAGCATACGATCAATATTCCTGCCGGAACGAACTTCATTCAAACTGAGGTATGGCCACAGGGGCTTGGGTTCTCTCTCAATGCTGATGTTCCAGCAGATATAATCCAACCGGGATTGGAAATGGTCATTGAGGTAGATCCAGACGGAGAGGTGCCGGAAGAATTGGGGATAGCCAAGCGGATACCAGCCACAGGACGTATCTCGATTGGGGTCGTTACTGTTCCCACGTTCAATATAGTTTTCGTCCCTCTCGTGACAACAGGGCATGAAGGAGGTGAGGACATAATTCCTACTGCAAATGAAATGGCAGCGAGCCCTAACACACACTCGACGTTAAGGCGTGTGAGAGATCTATTTCCTATAAAAGACATATCGGCTACCGCTCATGCTCCTGTGACGGTTGATACAAAGGGTGGCCTCTCATTATATAGTGTCTGTCCAGAAAATGCCTGTGCTCCGGGTCTGTTCCGAGATATTGGGGTTCATTTTGGTTCAATCCGTTTGATTATTGGTGGGGCGGTCGTTTTTGAGACACTTGTTTGTGCTGGATTCTTCTGTATTACAGGTATTTCGTATCTACTGGACACACCTCTCGCATCCGCCCGTACGAGCCACTTGATGTTCTTCCTCGGATAAGCGGGATGGCTACGCCGCGCGCCGCAATCGCTTGCGTTGTTTCTGGAGACGTCTGAGACGCTTTCGTTCCTGATCTCGCACTAGCGTCCCCAACCGGTGGATGTTCGCGGCCAATACCGAGGTTGCCACCACACGTTCGAAGCTTTCGCTGCTGGTCTCACGCACCAGTGACAAGCCTCGATGGTTGAGATGGTTCATGCAGGACTCTACTCCCGCATGCCCCTTCCGTGCGTTCTGGTAAGCCGGGTCATTCTGACGTGCTTGTTCCTCTTGGGTCCGCCCCCCTTTCTTCGGCATGGCCGTAACTTCCAGCTTTTCATCCAACTGCTTACGCACCTCAGGACTGTAAAACGCCCGGTCAAACGAGCAGGTCATGGAGATCCCTGGATACTGTGCCTCCAAGGTCTTCACCAGGGGAATCGCAATATCCTTGTCGGTTCCCTCCCAAAGAATCCCGTAGCCTAAAACAAATTGATCCTCATCTTCAATCACCGCGACCGGGACCCCCAACTCGCAGAGGATTCCTGCCTTGCCCTTGACGATCCATCGCGTGAACGGCTTGAAGATCGAATAGATTTTCTCGTGGGTAGGAATCTGCTCTCCTTCAAAGATGCGGCGCTGGATCTGATCGGAAAATCGCGCAATGTAGTCCAGATACAGACAGAGTTCCTGTTTTGCCTCAAAAATTTCCTGCAAAGTGGCTTGATCTGCATTGGAACGGGGGGCGGAACGGGCCAAAATCTCCTGCTCCAGTGCATTGATCTGCTCCAGAAGGTCAAGAGATTTTTTGACCATCGCACGACTGCTGCGCAGATATCTGCGAACGTTCTTGAGTTTGTAGTTACGCCGCTGACCCTTCCGAGCTGCCCTATATTCCCGGTAGACCTTATTGCTCAGACTTTTGTGTTGCAGCCAACCATCCATCCCAAATGATTTGCCCATCTTCGCACTGACACGAATCAGACAACGTACCGAGTCCCAGAGCAAGAGCAGATCGGTCGGAAAGCGAACATTGGTCTTCACCGGTTTCGAGTCGCACCGACATTTGAGCGTCTCGCCCTCGGGTTTGCCGACCATTCGGTGCCCAAGTTTGACCACCAAACAATTGACCTGCACCAGCAATTCGGGGGACAGTGCCGATACGTTATCATGAATGGCGGAACGAGTGTAGCGGGTCCGATCGTCCGCTCCATGCCCCAGCATCTGCCGCACAATATCCATATGGTTCGCCAAAGCGGTCAAAAGATCATAGTTGCAATGCAGCGCCTGCTTCAGGCCGGCCAAAACCAAGATATTCCACACGTCCATTCCGGGGCGCCCACAATTCTTACGGGTTCCCGGTTTATACCTCTCCAAAAGATCCATCAACTTCAATCGGGTCGGGAGGTCCAGAAAAATTTGTCGGAGCCCATACAGAAATACTTGAATCACATCCCGGCTTCTTGGATCAAGCTGGATCTCCTCCATGGAGATGCAATCCATTGATAATTGAAAGTCATACGCTTTTCGCATCGCAAAAAAAAGTTGAAGATGAACGGCCCGGTTCCACTTATACTCCCATGATCCAGGCATGGATCGACAAACCTGAAGAATAAATTCAGAGTAAAAACCGCCTTGGGATGCTTCCAGTACAGGTTTTTCAGGGATTGTGGATTTTCCTGAAAATCGCCCACCACCGAGGGGGCTTTAGAAACTCGTGGAGGAAAAATCTAGAGAATTACGCTAAAAAACGGCCGTAGGAGGCCTACAGGGCACATTTTAAGGATGTTCTGGTATTCCTGGACAGACACTATATAGAAAGGTAGGTTTACTTCGACATCAGGAAGGGGGTAGCGGTCATTGGATGGGACTCCATGAGGCGCCTAGTAGCGCCCGAGGGGAGTATCCTGGATATGTAAGTATTTCGCCACCAGGGCCTTTCACCATGGCGCATGAACTTGGCCACAACTTGTCGTTGGGACATGCGCCGTGTATAGCTAATACTGGTTTAGATCCGGCATATCCCTATGCTGATGCGTCAACCGGGTCCTGGGGATATGACGCAGGCCGCATCCTTGATCCAGACACCGCACATGATCTAATGGCCTACTGCTATCCTCCATGGATTAGCGATTACAACTTTAAAAAACTCGTTGATTACCGTAATTCCAAAACTGGGAATTCCATTAAGGAAGAGCCATCATTCGCATCCAAATTATCTGGGAACACCCTTCTTCTATGGGGGGGTACGGATGCTGCTTCAAGACCGTTCCTAGACCCAATCTTTATGCTTGAGGGCGTCCCTAAACTTCCTGAGGCTCCGGGTCCATGGAGGCTTGTCGGATATGGGCGAAACGGCAATGAGTTATTTCATTTGACATTTGCCATGCCGATAGTAGCTGACGGAGATGGTGGATCCTCCTTTCTTTTTGCGGTGTCTATTGAGCGAGAGCAGGCCCAATCCCTAGAGTCGGTGACACTTTCAGGACCAGGTGGATCATTCACTATTGACGAGGAATACGATGATTCGATGGCGATTGTAATTGACCGGGTTTCAGGACAGATCACGGCTTTTCTCGACGACTATGACCCTTCGGACAACAGTATACTGTCAGCTATAAGTAATAAAGCGGGAGGTACAGCTCAACGTGTGCTGTTCAGTCGAGGCCTTCCAGATCTCAGTGCTCAGAACTAGATCTTACGAACTTGGAGAGATGTTGAATGAGTTGAGACATGTCCAATAAAGATCTTGATTACCGGATTCATGTACGCACCGCTACAATCGAACCAATAATGATTGCAATGGAAAGGCATTACTGTACCATTGCTGCACTACTCAATGAATGTATCAAGGAGTTTTTTCATAGTCAAAGACTAAATGATTTGATTGACTATGGACTCGGCGAATACGAGAGGATGACTGTACTAAAATCATGATTGCTCGCGAAGGGGTGGCGTTGGTTGCCATAGCATTCGTTACAGGATTGATTGTAGCAGGACTCCTACTCATGATCCCTGGTGTGCCAGAGTGGTTTGAGATTATTTTCGTCCCGCTCTTTTTTCCTGGACTGGGTCTGATGGCAACCTATTTTTTCAGAGATCCAGAACGTACAGGACCACCAGATTCAGATCTATTGATCCTGGCTCCGGCAGACGGTAAAATTGTAGAAATTATTCAGGAGGAAGAACCACGGTTCATTGGAGGGATAACATGGAGAATTTCAATTTTTCTTTCCATATTGGATGTTCACGTAAATCGGGTTCCAGTCAGTGGGACGGTGCGTCATGTTGCATATAAGCCGGGGGAGTTTCGGGTGGCATGGCATCCCAAAGCATCTGCCTCCAATGAACAGTCTCAGATCGGGATAGAGCATCCGTCCGGGAGACGAATTTTGTTCAAACAAATTGCGGGGAGCCTGGCACGGCGCATTGTCTATCGGCTTTCGGAGGGAGATAAGACCAAAGCAGGCGAACGATTCGGGTTGATCCGGTTTGGATCACGTATGGATATCATATTCCCGGCTGACATGCCGGTTAAAGTGAAGGTTGGTGATCGGGTACGTGCCGGGGTTAGTGTGCTTGGCGCCGTGCAGCCGCTTCAGGGTGAATCTGTAGGGGAGGAATGAATGGCAACCGTTAATCTGGGGATCTTCCCTGAGTGTTTGGTCAGATCCAAATCAAAATTATGCAGGATGTTTGCACAGCTTAAGGGCTGGGGCTGCAGAGAAATGGGAACAGTATCTCTGCGAGGATCTTCAAATTAGGCCTCATGGATATGAGACCAGGAGAGAGCATGGATGCGATCGTGGAATACTTCAGCGAATCAGGCAGGAGCCAATATCATCCAGTCTTCATAATAGAAATGCACATGGACGCTGGGTTTTATTTGTCCGATCTTCACCGATCATCTGGACGTACCCATGAGTGATCGAAAACGATCCGTTAAGTTGAGTTCTTCTCGCCGATCCACGGAGGATCGCAATGGGGTTTCCCAAGCACGCCAGCGGAGTCGGGCCAGTGTCGCAGTCCCATCTTTTTTTACACTCATGAACCTGTTCTGTGGGTTCGTGGCGATTACCCAGATTCACCAGGGGCAATTCGTATATGCGTGCTATCTGATTATTCTTGCGGGCTTATTTGATTTATTGGACGGAATGGCAGCACGCTTAACATGTGGTGCTAGCCTTTTTGGTGCAGAGCTTGATTCCTTATGCGATGTTGTATCGTTCGGTGTGGCTCCAGCCTATCTGATTTATGCCCGAATGCTGGAAGGCAGCGGGATGTTTGGCCTGATTATCAGTGCTCTACCTGCAATGTGTTCCGCAGTACGTCTAGCACGATTTAATGTGCAATTTTCGGAAGAGAAGAAACTTGACTTTGAGGGGCTACCAGCTCCCGTACAAGCCTACTGCATCATTGCCATTGTACTCAATATTGATCAGGAGACATGGCTCTTACGCTCAGGAATACTTGATATGGAGGTATTCATTCCTGTTGTGGTACTTCTGTCTTTGCTCATGGTGTCTCTGATCCGTTTTGATGGGGTGCCAAGAATTTCATTTGATTATCTTCGCCAGTATCCCATCGCTTCAGGTGCTTATATCATTTCCGTGCTGCTGATCGGGTTTCTTCCGTATACAGGACTGCTGTTGGTTCTTTTGGTTTATGTCCTGGTAGGACTTACACGGGCATCCGTGCGATCTATTCGAGCGCGTATGGCGCTGCCAAGGTGAACTGCAGCAGCAGGTGCAGATTAGGTAAAATGGCTGGCCCTTCTATTTTCGGGGCGACCTATTAGGCTTCAAACCGCCGTATCACAGATCAAAGTCGTATCCGTATATATATTCCTCCCACGGTGAAGATACATACAAGTAACCTCTATGCAGGAGGAAATCTGCAGGACCAATATCTTTTTGCTCTTCCGTGTCGTTGATGGGCCGGAAGATTATTTTTCGTATAAGTTCGTAATCCTCCCCCGACAAATCGAAAAGGTAATTGTCACTGCGAGGTGCTCTTGCGACCAAGTAATGAGAATTGATGAACTTTACTGTCTCTATAAAAGCGAAAGATCCAGGCTCAACGATTTCGGGAGGGGCACCGCCGGGGATACCTACAGGCTCAAAATCACGGACATTCTCTCCCTCAAATCGGATTGTTCGAAGATGCCTAAACTGATTGTCGTAAATAAAAATATAAGGGAGCCCCTTATACGCCAAAGCAATTCGATTCCCGTCAGGAGAAATCGTTGCAAAGTTGGCATCTTCTCCCGATCGATCAGGCAAATCTAAAACAGGAAGTAATTCTCCAGACTGAATCCATGCATAAGGGGGAGAGGTACTGCGGGTGCAAATTAACCACACTCTCTCTGAGCATGTCACAAACACATATTCGGGGGAAACCGAGAATCTTCGCTGGTGCATTCTAGAGGAAGAGAACGAATTGACGAAATCAAATTTCTCTGTGAACACCTGTATACGTCCCTGATCCCTAGTGAATACGTGCGAGCCGTTGTATTGCAGTCCGTCTAAGTAAGTAAACTCGCCAGGGCCTTTTCCATGCCTACCAATTTTCTGGCCGAGATAACCATCGATTCCTACCGAAAAGATCGCTACGGGATCAGAGACATAAACACTATCCCCTATCGCAATCATGTTCTGTGGTCTGCCAAGGATCAGCGAGTCAGTCGGGATGCCTAATCTGGTGTTAGCAACCCATCTTTCCGCTTCAATATCCGTATTGACCACGAAGTGGGGAGCAGAAGCCAGCAAGCTGTCAATGATCGGAGAGTCTTCAAACCTCGTAAGAGGTATTTCCCCACTCTGACATGCTGCAAGGGGTAATAAAAGAAACAATACCCCCACACGCCCACAACCGAAGATGGAAGAATTAACAAACCACATCTATTTATTCCTGACTTACTGTGGAGGTATTGTTCAATGAGCAACCTACACTATTCAAATTCAATGGAAATACCGCACAAACTACCTCCCCAAGCTCCGCTCCCACCACCTTCCCAAGTTTCATTGTTTCCACAATCAATATTCATTGTCCATGAATCTTCAGAGGTAGTAACACTGGTCGTACACTCGCCATTGTCACAGGTGAGAGTGACCTCAGGCCCAGAGTCAGCGGTCTGCGCAGAAAGAACACCCCCGAGGAGGAAAAATATGCTTGCGCAAGCGAAATTAAAAAGCTTTTTCATTGTTAAAATGAGATTGGTTATTGTTGAACGAACCGCAGTATAGAAAAAATAATGGTTCTGAAAACAGCCTTCATAAAAAATTCACAATCTCTGGGATGAGTTCGAAGTTAGGAACATGGATCACCCCATGCCAAAACGGTCATCATTTTAGATGAGATCGCCATAATTTCGTCCAGATCATACAAACGTATCGAAAAAGGACAAGCGGCTGCGGATGATCCGATGATGGAAAGTTTGACACCGGGATCACGAAGCGAAACCACTGTATTTCGTCCCTCTCGGTTGCTCTAAATTTCGCTTGATCACATTCCCCAGTGCGGTTTAGGCAAAATGAACGACCTGGATATATAACCCTGTTGTGGGGGGATGGTGTGAATGCAATGCAAGCACCATTATGTCCTAATAACCTGGACCGTTTAGCGCGATTTTCCCTTGGTCTGGAGAATTGTTACATGAACGGACCTTCTGTCATGCTCATGAGTAAGTGGAGACCCCATTTTGGGGAACCACTGAATCTTGTCCAAGTGTATCATGGCAGAACAGAACTCTGACTCGTTTAGTCAATCCACCCGAGTCTCACAGTTGCTTCGGAAGTCTGGAATCAAGGCAGATGAAGCAAACGAATCCAACAAGGATTCTCTGGAAGAGGCAGAGATCCGGGTTGAACCAGTCCCGAGTGGCTGGAGAATGAATGCCCAGGCAAGCTCTGCCCTATACCCAAGTAATGGCGTAGTCTAACTATGTGGGAGTGCCGTGAGCGTTTTTTCTACCGCCGTGATTGGCCGGTCGGAGCGCTTCTTTCCAGCGCACGCCTTGCTGGTCCGCAGCATTGGGTAACGGAGAGTTTTCACGCTTGAGATCACGATACCGGTAGGTCTGGGCCATCGCATTGGGGTAAGAGTCTCCCGTTTCGTGATGGGATCACGAATCTGTACAGCAGCAGCGGGTCTCCTCAAGGTGTATCTGATAGCCCACCAAGGCCATGGCGAGTCGTTCGATTCCCCTCCACATGATCTGATGGCCCGGCGGTGGGGCACGATTCCGGTTTTGATAGCCGCCCAACACCCCCACCAGCAACATGGCGTCCCGCAGCATCTTGGGTTCCGGCAGTCGTACCCGCTTGGCGTAGCCGGTCAGGAATGCAAGTTCCAGCTCTGTGAAGAATACCGACGAATCCAATTCCGGCATGGTTCGCCCCAACAGCGTCAGTACCATGAGACGCCAGGCAATCACACAATAGATCGCCAATGCCCGTTCCAGTCTTAAGGCGCTGCGCAGTTGCATATGTTCCACTTTGCAGCCGCTCTTGAGCACCCGGAAAAAGTCCTCAATCCGCCAACGTTTCAGATAATACCCCAGCACCCGCTCCGCAGCGCGGGCCGAGGGCACCGCAAGACTGGTCAGCAGATACCATTCAATCGCTTTTTCGCCCGCAGGCGGCGAAACTTCTTTGATATGCACTCCGGTGAGGGTCACCGGATCCGCATCCGCAACCAGTGGGGTCGCGGGCAGCGTAACCGGGCCATAGCGTACTTCGGCATCGGCAACGCGATAGGCGCGTCCGGCCGCCTTCGAGCGCACGGACCGGCGATGGATCTCAATCCTGATCGTCTTGGCAGCTTTGCCACTGGACATCGTCTCAAACAGCTTTTTGCCGTTTGCCAGCCGTCGATTCTTAGACGCCCGCACCAGCAGATCCACCCGCTTGTGCTGCCGCCGCGCATCAAAGAGCGCAAAACTGTCGCCCTCCCGATCCATCACGCAGAGGACCTTGATCTTGCGCGATAGCTCCTGCGCGGCTTCACAAATATCCGCATAACCATCCAGCCACCGCTGCGCCTTTGGCTTCAACGGTCCATCGGTCGGATCTTTGGTACTGCACCGCAACACGCCCAGTGGCAGACCCTCGGTGGTGGTTGCCAGCGTGGTATGAATATGCAATCCCCGCGATTTGGTCGTCGTCTGATTCTGACCAATGACCTCCAAGTCCTCGCAGGTCAGGCGCGACCCGTAATTGAGCCGACTGCCATCCTGGATGCATAAGACCATCTTTTGGCTGCGCATACGCGCTATGGTACATGCCCGATGCGGGGCCAACACGTTCTCCGGCGTCACCTCAGACGCCGGATCGCTCGCCAACAGGCGATAATGCCCCTTGACCGCCGCCCGATCATCGCCCGTGTTCCCGGTAATCGCCGCGCCGATGGTATCGGCGAGCAGAGACGCACTCTTGACCAGCCGCGCCGAGCGCAGCGCGTTGCCCAACGGCGCATCCCCAAACTCAGCATCGGCCCACTGTTCGCTATCCAACATCTCACCAGGTTGTCGGACCGGACGTAATTCCACCGATGGCACCCCCAGTTGCTGACGCCACCTGCGATCCAGTTCGTATACATACAACGCCTTCGGCGGCTCCAGGGTGTCATGGCGGAGGCCACCAGCGGTTTGTCCAATGTACTGAAAATTGGTGGCCTTGAAGCAGGTACCCGGCCATTGGGGATCCACATACGTTTCAACGATCCACACGCGGTAGCCGTAATGCTGCTGATAGTCCTCCGCCAGTCGACTGAGCAGTCGACTGAGCACGTAGCTGGCCAGATGCTCGCACCGCTCCCGCATCAGGAATCGGCTCAGACACACCACACGGTGCAAATGGGCCTGTCGCTGTGCGTCCGACCAGGCCATCCACTGCTCCCGGGCCGCCAGTCGCAGGGCGGCCGCCGAAAAACCGACCGCACCCACATAACCGTGTACACTGTCAATCAGATACCGTATCTGGGCGCCGCAAAATGTCGTCACACCACGCGGATGCTCATGATGCAACAGCGTATTCCAAATCTCACGCTGATCCGTGTCGGTCACCTTAACCAGCGTAAGACCCTGCACCTGCTGAACCACCTCCGGCAAACGTTCCGGGGCAGGCACCGGCTCGGCCAGCAGGCGGGGACCCGCCCCCGCCGCGTAGTTGTTCGTCGGCGCCGGCAATGCAATCCGTCCACGGTCGGCCAGCTTTGACAACGCACGGGCGCAGGTCGACACCTGCAACCGACCGCAGGCATCCACGAATGTGAAAAGCTCACACACGCGCCTTGCGATCGCCGCGCGCGTGGACAACGCGGCATCGCCCAACACCGCACTGAGACGCGCCTGCGATTCCGGAGCACTCAAGGTGCGCAAAACCTGACTCTGCGTGAACATGCCACCAATATAGGGGGCACTGTTCAGAATGTCAAGTCAAAAAGTTGGGTAATGGGCAGGGCAAGCTTGCAAAAGCCGTCCTGCACATGGATGAATCCCGCCTCCTATATTCATATTTTCGGCGGATGGTCGGAGGTATCTGTCCTACAAAAAAATACTTCCCTGACCCTGACAAGCTTCGAAAACTGCATCAGTCCTACGAAGCCGCGATGAACTTGCTCGGCACGGTGTCAAATCTAGAAGGGTTCTACGCGAATATTGTGGACAGAACCTTAATGGGTTAATAGTGAACGATCTTATTTTTCGCGAGCGAGTGTACCCGTGAGATAACCGATTCCACACGGACCTAAATTTGTCTCTTCGTCAATCCGCAGGCTGTCCGCGAAAAATTCAATGGATGTTACTGTGGCAAATGGGCCACATTCTCTGGCATAAACCGGTGGAAAGTAACTATGGTAGAAATCGTTAATCGGCATAAATACCCCGGATTGATTGATTTTGCCGTACATAGCGGGCAACTCCCACACCATATCCCCCTGTGTTGTTGAATAACTGATGTTTCCAGTAAGGGTAGTTCCGGCTCCTTCGGGTTGCACTTGCAAGATCGCTTCAGTCGCTTTATACTCAGTGTGGTTTTCATATAACAACCCTAGTCTGCCTATGTAAGTCCCTACAATATCATGCGAACCATTACTGAGATTGTCTACAATAGAGTCGGATAGTGGCACAGGTCTTGGGAGCGCCAGGCTAACTGGTAAAATGTAACGGGTGCAAGTCCCGTAGTATGAAGATGCAACCAATCACATACTTCCTCGAGCCGTGCGTTGTGCCCCGCGAGGGTCACGACGAAGCGTCGGTAGAGGTGCGTGTGGCCGGAGCTATTGAGCAACGAAATCGTTATCGTCTGGGTCGCCGAGGCTGTCCAAGTGGTCGAAGGCAACATGTATGTCACCGCCATGGCGAGGCGGCATACAGGCCCACGGTGTCTAAGAACTCAGGGACATATGTACGCATTTTGTCGGGACCTGGGAGGGCTCTATCCTGTCCTAAACGCAGAGTTGGGATCGCGCAGGGAAGGCGGAAGACGCCGAAGCCTGCGATGCACGGGATGGAGCAGTCAGATGGGGACATAGTAGTGAAGAAGGCGGCGAACAAGGGGCGACCTGCGGAGTCGCTGGAGCGAAGGTCCCCACCCAAGGGGAAGCTGGGAGATCCGGGCTCACGCCATACACAGAGATGGATCAGTGAGTTTATGGGATCAATCGGCTACGGCAATTCTGCCGTTATGCACGCCGGTGCGACCCGAGGGAGGAGCCGGATGCGTTAACGCGCACGTCCGGATCTGTGCGGGGGGCCCAGGGAAACCTGCATAAGCGCTAACTTGTTTGAATAAGAAAATATTTTTCAATCTGAGGTTTTCTTTTACGATTAGATTCCTCAAGTCCATTCGAGATCATTTTCCAATCTCGAATCATGGTCTCCAGACCACATGGAGGCTCAATCGCCCGAGTTACTTGATTCAAGGCGAACTTGAAGTTTTTCCAAGGGCTCGTTTGGAATGAGGTAGCCCCAGGGGGAAAAAGTTCGTGCATGACGAACGATTTTTTCCGTGAGCAGTGCCACCAAGAGCTTTCCGTAAAGCCAGGCCTTCGCACTCTCTTGGTCATGTTTCGGTAAATGACCAAATTGAGACAATGATTTGAATCGTTTGAATACGA
This sequence comes from Rhodothermales bacterium, assembly GCA_965116685.1. Classification (GTDB taxonomy): domain Bacteria; phylum Bacteroidota; class Rhodothermia; order Rhodothermales; family Bin80; genus Bin80. The sequence goes on from OZ220707.1 coordinate 3,419,520, forward strand.
GTTCAACCTGCCACCTCAGCCGATACCAATCAAGCACCTGCGATGCAGAAAATTGATCTGCCGGAAATGTGGTAAATACAATGACATAGCGTGCAAAGCGTAGCGTTTGTTCCATGGGCTTTGTTCCATGGTTTTGGGCATCCTTGCGAATTTTCTTGCAGGCCTTCTGGGCCGCTTCCTCTGTTTTTCGAAGGACACAAACACGTCCCGGTACCGGAGGATCCGACCCGACGTACACCTTCCATTCCCCAATTGCACCAATGCGGGTGATGGACTCCACCGCACGCAACAGATCAAAGGATGTGTCAGGCTTCGTGTGGAAATGGAGCGTACCCGTATTCACACGAACGGTGACAGACCCACCAGATTTTGTCACGTATTGCACGCCGCTGGCCGTTGCATAGACGCGGTCCGCCAGAATATAATCCCCAGGATGAACCGGAAATTGTTTGAATGATTCGCCGGTTCCCTTTCCCTTGGTTGGAGTAAGTTTGAAGAAATCGCATCCAAAGGAAGGCAGGGCTACGCTATAATGTATGCGCCACTGCGACCCAGTTCGTCCAGGCTCGCAGACCACCGTGGCATCAAACGCACGTACTTGATGCTTCGGATCACCAGAGATCGTGCTCCCATGTTCCTCAAATAGTGCCTTGCAGAGTGCAGAAAGCCAGTCTCGAGATTTGCGTAGACGTTTGAGCAGCGCTACATCCGATAGCTCGGCCAGATTTGCCTGACGAGCTCGTACCACGGTTTCACGTAGGGAATGCCCGCATCCCAAATGGATAAGCAGCGTTCGCAGAAGGGCCTCTGGAGACTTATCCTTACGCAGTCCGCGTAAGGCGCCCGTATCCGCTGCTAAATCCTTCCAGTTCTCGGGCAGAAACGAAAGCAAGACTCCCCAGTCCTCACTAATCGGTGCCGTCGTAACGGTTCGCTTCATAAAAATTCCGAGCAAGTTCCTTTGATTTAGGGAAAGCTACAATAATTATTGATTGTAAACAAGTTAGCGCTTATGGGAGCAATCCGGGTCCCTACCGCGATCTGTTCGGAGGTGGATTGCAGTGGTTTAGGAACCACACATTTGATTTCGATCAACTCCGTCAATGTTATTACAGTTCCCTTGAGTACCGCTACCTCTTTTTGTGGACCGTCCACGAGACTTCCGGCTCCCAATAACAATAAGTTGGCACCGATACTTTTGCGTCGCGCACTGCGCTGTTTTTCCTCAGCTACCTCAAGTTTAGCCTGCGTGAGTTGTAGTTCTATATCCAACTCATCACACGTCAGATCCAGATATGGAACCTTGGACACCGGTTCGGCCATAATCTCGGCTGGAGCGGGTGCGCACCCGCTCACAGTTACAATGGTAATTAGGAGAAGAATAGTTGCTAAGCTAAAAAAATGGGGGGGACTCTCTACCATTTATGCAAGTAAAAAAGCGGGATTTTAGAATTTTTTTTTTCAGGCATGATTTTTTGATCGTTTCACTACGAATTTTGCCCGTTTCCGTATGATTTCGCACAGATCTGCCGCCCCCAACTCTTCAATCATCGGGGTTGATCCTTATAACTTTGCAAGTGATGACATCGCAGACTGCAGATCAGTTGATGTACTCGTGGAATGACAGAGCAAGCCCATAAACTGAGACAACGGGCACCTCAATTTTGATGTAATACTCTACCGTTAAGTGAGTGTCAGGATACGAAAATCCTCCACCGCCAGGGGGTTAAGGACAATGGATAGAGCAATTCATGAGGCAGCGGCGGTTCTACGACTGGGATCAAAGAGGGTCCGATCTCGAAGCATTACGCAAGCGACGGCCAAGAGGCGATCGCCAACCGATCGCAGACACCGGCCGTGGGTATGCCCTCGCTTACGTAGAGCTTGGTACTTTGCTTTGCTGATGGGATCATGCTGTATCGCGACTCTGCTCCAGTGGTAGACCGCATTGCCCAAGCGGGACTGGTAGGCTTTTCGTCGAACGACTTGCCACGATTTTCCAGAACGTTTTGTCACCGGTGCCACCCCACAAAAACATCGCAGGCCTCGATAATTTCGATCGTAGAGTAATTCATAGCCTTCCGAGATGATCGTTGCCAGGACCATTGGTCCCACCCCTGGAAGGGAGGAGAGGATCTCTACATCGCTCAAGGCTTTTTTATCGGTGGATGTTTCCTGCTCAGGTGCCGTGTTCAGCGACGTGCAGTTTGCTGTCGCTGGACCCGGAATGTCGTTGAGCGAATCAAGAATCGTTTCCATGGCTTGTTTCGCTTCGCTGATCTGCTGTTGAATTACCTTGAGCTGTTGCAGACAAACTTGGATGCAAAACGTTGCGCCCTTCACCGTACCGGGGTCGGCGCTGACGGCTTCGGCTCGCAGCTGTGTGAGCACCTCTTCTGCATTCAAACGCCGTATGCGGTGGTTTTTTAGGATCTTTTCTACCGAACTGAGATGAATCCGGCGTGCACGCTTCGGCGTGAGAACGAGTTTCCAGAGGGCTAGGAACACGGGGGAGTACAACTCGAACTTGAGTTCCAAGAACTGTGGGAAGTACTCCCAGAGTTCCATTCGGACCTGGTGGACGAGCCGAGTACGTTGGCGGATCAATTCATCGCTGATCCGTGACAACTTACGCAGTTCAGAGATTTTGGGATGCGCAGGTGCCAGTTTACGGAAACATTCCAGATCGGTCCGGAGGGCATTGGCGAGGACCCAGGCATCTTTGCGATCATCTTTCGACCCTGCAGGCGAGAATCGATCCCGGAATCGGTCGGATTGTTTGGGATTGATGGAAAAGACGTGAATCCCACGCCCCAACAGAGCCTCCACAATAGGACCGTGCGGAACCTCAATGCCGACGCCAATATGCTCGGCATAACCGTCTGCGTGATCAAGGATCCAATCGACGAATCCTTGGATGCCTTCGCCGGAATGAGAAAACTTCTTCTTCCCCAGACGGTCCCCCTCCTGGTTCAGGATGCAGGCTTGGTGAAACTGGGACCCCCAGTCAACGCCAACCAGGATAACGAGTTGTTGCAACTTCTTGGACATAATTCAGTACCTTTTTAAGGTTGGAAAAATGCGGGTCGCCGTGACGTTGCGTCTGTCCCTGTATCAATGCTAATAGCATACACTCTCTACTGGACGTCTAATCACGGTACTCCCTGGGGTACTAGTCCCCCCCAGGCGTTCTAGACGCAGGGGGCGTTTGGTTACTCCCAGGGAGATTACCCGCGCTACATGGTGCAAAACAAAAATTCTTGTTTTGTAAATCCAGAACATTCAACGGTGCCGCAACTCAAAATCTTCCGCGATATCGAAAAATTTTCATTTGATGATTTACAAAATTGAACCCTGTTGAACATCATCTATAAGATACAGGGGGGTAAAACGAATATGTCATGGTAAGAAAAGGATTGAGTGAACACCAATATAACCTTTTTTTTATATTCTACCGTAATTGCGCTGGATATGTCTGTGTACTGAGATAAATTTGACACCGGATCTATCACGAATGTTGTGGATAGAGGTCAAGACCTCCGCAGAAGAAAAGAATCGCAACTCTAAAGTTTTCAAACCTTCTGTAGCCTCTGCCGATGGTTTTAACCTCCTGAATTTTGCCATTGATTCGTTCTGCTTTGGCGTTGGATTGTTCATGACAAAGTGCATTGCAGACGCCGTCAAAATGTCGTTCAAACATCTCGGCAATCTTGATGACTTCCTTCACAGCCGCTTCTCGAACACTGGTGAGCCAGAGTTCAAGATATGCCTTTGCTTCCGGAAAGGAGCTGCACGCAAAGATCCCCTTAAAGTCCTCGCGTGATCGCCAGGCGAGACTGACTTCCAAGTTGGCATCCTGGATGACTTTGAAGATCTCATCTTGCTTTTGGGTACGGTGGGTTTCATTCTTCAAAAGCACGTAATGAGTCCCTTTCAATTCGGGATGGAGCTTCACCTCCCGCCTGCGTACCCGGTTGATCGCTTTATTGAGATACTGGATTAAGTGAAAGCGATCATGAATCAGTGTCCCGTTGGGAAATACCGTCTTAACGGCGTTGATATAGGCCTTCCACATATCGGTCGTGATCGTTTCCACAACGCCCTTGATTTCCGCAAAAATGCGCTCTAACAGTGCGATGGTGCCTTTTTTGGTCCGCCCCTCGCCCACATCAATGACCACTCCACGCACAGAATCACTCACGATCGTTGCATACACATGATTCCGCTTCAGGGCCTTCTCATCTATGCCCACATGGTGAATCTCCTTCAGAGGTCGCCGTTGAAGACCCCGCTCAACACTGCGACGCATGATCCGGTTGAGTTGGTTAAATCCGCACCGTAGCAGCTTCGCCGTTTTGGTCTGGTTCTTCGTCGCCTTAAGCAAATCAATCGCCCAGCACTCAAACGAATACGTCACACGACTTGATGCATCCGCCCAGGGAATCTGAATCGTCTTGATCCCCACCGAAGACTGGATCCGGGGAACCCGACAATGAATAAAACACTTGCATTGAAACCAGTCCAAGTGACGCCAAGATCGCTCTTTACGGTGATCGTACAACGTCCCTCTCTCCCCCGTCTCTGGACAAACAAGGTTCTTCCCCGAGTGCGACAGGTAGACATCTATACGTTGATCCTCCGTATTCATCAGCACCTTGTCAACCTGCCAGTCAGAGCTGAGTCCCAAAGTGTACCGCATGATGAAATCTATCGTGGTTTTTTGCATGAAAACGTTAGTTTTGGTTTACCCAAATTCAATCATTCCACACAAATTGTGATAGAACCTCTAGAAGAGATCAAAAAGATGCTCGCTCAGGGGTATACGCGCGGGGGTGACTGGATAACGCCCGGGAAAGCAGAATTAAAAGCTACGGGAACGGTGAGGGAAACAAAGGAACTGGTTGACGAACGAACAACACAAACCGGAGCGAATCCAGTTCCCAGGACTGTTACAGAACCGGAAATACTATCGAGGACAGCCCAATCAGCGGGTCAACTAGATCTGGAACCAACTGCAGGACACCCTGCATCTGCTACGGAAAACCGAGCGGCATCTGGAACATGTCAAATGGGAACGGGACAAGAGTGCGCAGGGTAGGGGCAAACTAGCAAAGATGTTCTTGAAAAACGGAGAAGAAGGTCGTCAGAAGAACCTCAAAAATTGGCCTTCATCCCCGACTTGCTACTTCATTGTTGCTAAGAGTTAATGAGTGAGAGTATAAAAGATGAAATTAATTGCCATCTGGAAGCTCACCGTTGAAGCAGATCCTAAATTGCGTCCTCCTGGCCATTCCCAGCCATCTCCAATATCCTGGTTATAGCAGATGATAATCATTGGCCTGCCTGCATCATCGAATACAGCGTAGTAAATGTCATCTTCTGGTGCAAAACGCATTCCGCCCCAACGCCAGGAGCCACCGTTTTTCGTAGAAATAGCTGCATCTGGATCAATATCGTAATAGATCTGCCAGATTGGATGATCAGCAGTGAGCTCGATTGGCTCGCGGTCCGGGTAGACCCGCTTGATATTGTCATACATATTATTCCACTGCGGTCCTGTATATCCGCGGCCATAGTCGTGAAAATCGTCAATAATCAAGAACCCGCCCCGATCAAGATAGCGTCTTAGATTCTCCACCTCTTGTTCATTTGTGCGCCAATATCCAGGCTCGGTCAAGTAGAGTACCGCGTATTCAAAAATGTTGGGATCCTTTAATGAAACCACTACTGGTGGTCCTTCCAGTTGAAGCCCGGTCGTGCGGCTGATCGCTTCATGCAGATTATACTCTGCAGTAGGATAATCCGTAGCCCAGGCACTTTCCCGGAATCCTGGATGACTTTCATACCAAACGCGTGCAAACTGAAACCCCGCATCCTGCCCATTTGTGGGCAGCGCACATGTGATACTCAGGAATAGATAAACTGTCAGATTTACGGCGAAGCCCTGATTGAGCATATCGTTGCAGAGGTACTACCGGGTTGACGGTTTCATGACTTCTGTAAGCGCATCAAAGAACTGCGACATTTCATCTTCAGTTCCGATGGTTAGACGGCACCAATCTAGATAGGGTGGGAACGGGCGTCCGACCAGGATGCCATGAGAAGCCATTGATTGCTGAAATTCTTCAACGGGACGGCCAAGGTGGAAGAATACGAAGTTGGTATGCGATTCAACAACCGAGTGCCCAAGTTCCCGTAATCTGCGAGTGGTTTCAATACGACTGTTCTCAATTTGAGTTTTACTGTAATTCAGGAATCGGCGATCTTCAAGGGAGGCGATGGCAGCCCGGAGTGCCATAATATTGATGTTGATCGCTGTACGGTAATTGCGGAGACGTTCTGCAATGTCTGGACGAGCCAGAGCGTAGCCCACGCGTAATCCAGCTAAGCCATAGACCTTTGAAAAAGTTCGTGAGACGATCACATTGGCTCCTGCCCTGACAAGAGGTGCAGCACTGCTGTAGCGGGGGTGAGTAACTAATTCGTAGTAAGCCTCATCAACCAGGATCACAGATCGCCGGGAAACCCGAGTACAAAACTCGGTGAGCTCGTCTTTGTCACAAATCGTCCCGGTTGGATTATTTGGGTTGCAAACAAAAACCAGCTTTACATTCTGGGTTGTCCGGGAATCCATAAGAGCAAGGTCAATACTCTTGTCCGCTTTAAGAGGGACACGATGAACCCGTGCTTCGATGGAGTTTGCATAGTTCTCCAGTCCCTCGTACGTGGGATACGCGGTGACGATTTCGCCATCATTAAGCCCATATGCCATTGCTGCCATGCGGAGAACTTCACTGGACCCGGCTCCCAGAACTACATGCTCTGGCCGAAGTCCTTCGCGAGCAGCAATCATAGCTTCTAGACTGCGGTAATGTGGGTAAGGATAGAGGTTGGCTTCATCCAGGGCCTCAAGCATTGCCGTCCGCGCAGAACGTCCGGGGGCGTAGGGGTTTTCGTTGCTGTGAAGGCGAATCGGGGTTTGATCCGATCCTGGAAGTATGGGAGTAAAGCCGGGCAGAAACGGCAGGGTGGTGCCTGCAATACTGAGGCGAATCCAGTCACGACGGTCCATGATGTAAGGGTTTAAAGATGTTATTGGAATTGATGATCAGGGATCAGTCAGGTGTTAGCAGGCAATCCATCTATTGGCTTGTGCACTTTGAAAACATGCATCAATGACTCTCATATTGTTCAAAGAGTCGGCAATTGGAGTACAAAACGGCTTCCCGTCAATTGCAGTGGCTGCGAATGCATCACACTGCTCCGAAAACTGACTTGTCGGCTCCAGAGTGTGAATCGTCCGTTCGAGATCTTGCTGGAGATCCAAATACGCGGGCTCATCCGGGGGGATATTGAATGGGGTTTGCAGCGTGATCTTCCCTTTGGTACCCACAAGTGCAACATGCTCAGCCCTCTGCATCTGAGTCGCACAGACGACAGTGGCGCTACCCTGAGGAAAATCCAACAGAACAGTTGTAAATGTATCTGTTTTGAATTGAGGATGTTGCTCAGCGTGTGCACATACCCGGTTGGGCTCCGAACCATATAGCCAGCGGGCAACAGAAATCCCGTAGCAACCAATATCCATGAGCGCTCCGCCGCCAAACTCCAACTTATTTCGAATGTTGTCTGGGTCCCTGTTGTCGTAGGAAAAGTGAACGTGAACACTTCGCAACTCACCGATATAATTGGAGCGAATCCATTCGCGTGTACGTGTCCACTGCGGATGGTGGCGGTACATAAATGCCTCCGCAACAAGTTGTTTAGGATACTGTCGGGATACGCTCAGGAGATGCTGCACATCCATTTCATTGAGCCCCAATGGTTTCTCACATAACACATGTTTTCCCGCCTTGATGGCTTTGCAAGCCCATTCAACATGTAAGTGATTTGGTAACGGGATGTAGACGGCATCAATCGTATTCAGTTGGATCAGGTCATGATAGGTAGGACAGATTGTGGGAATCTGATGGGTTTCAGCAACTTGCTGTGCCAAGTCAGGGTTTCTGGAGGCAATGGCGACCACTGCACCACGTTGGCTATCCTGAATAGCGGGAATAACTTTCTGCCTTGCGATGCGGGCACTTGAGAGGATTCCCCAACGAAGTTCACTCATTTTGATGTGAGATCAACGTGTGTAATAACGGAGGCGCTTACGCAGGTCTTTATGTGCAGTCAGAGGATCCCTTGATTGGTCGTATGACAAGACGACTAATCAATTTTCCGGGCCTTGATACTGCGGAAGTGAACCTCATCTCCATGATCCTGCAAAAGGATATGGCCTTGCTGCCAGTGCCCAAATCCCTCCCAAACAACATATTTACTTCTGGCTACCAGGGCATCAAAGACGGGGGTTCCACGCTCATACTCCAGAACTTTACGATCATTGAGCCAATGCTCTACATATGCCCCCTTGAATTCGAATTGCGTCATTCGGCTTCCTGTGACGGTGTCATCTACTCGTGTCCCGGTCACGACAATGCGGGCCCGATTCCATTGACCAGGTTTGTGAACCGTCTTTCCTTCGTGCGCAGGAATCAAGTCGTAGAGGGATCCCAGGGTTCGGTTACCGGCGGCTCCTTGCGTGGCATCAGGGTGGCGCTCATCATCAAGGAGCTGGTACTCCAGGCCGATGGCAGAGGCATCACTACCATATGATTCAGTGATATAGTATTTGATGCCGCTGTTTGCCCCTTCGGCAAGCTTAAAATCCAAGCTGAACTCGAAGGTGGAGTATTCATCAACGGTCACGATATCTCCTCCGTGAGTTGCCTCAGCACCCCCGGAGGCCTCAACCATCAGGATGCCGTCTTGAACTTTCCAGCCTTGCTCCGGGAAGGCTTCTTTGCCTGCCCCTCGCCAACCATCTGTGGTATTACCATCAAATAACAGAGAAAATCCTTGTGCGATCTCCTGCTCACTGAGTGAATTAGGTACGAGGTTCACCACATAATTGTTTGTCCAGTCACGAGGGGTGACGTTTTCATCCATAATTCTAATATTTCGCCAGCGTACGTTACGCCCAGACAGCTCTGACCGGTCGACGCTATGTACCTGCAGCGCGATAAAGCCCGAAGCAGTCATGTCATCATAAAGTGCGGCACAGGGCACATCATTCACCCATGTTCGGATGGAGGGACCGATAGCTTCGATGTAGTAAAGGTTCCATCCCTGTGGATTAAAAGCTCCACGGCAGTCTTCATTTACCGAAAGAGGATATAACCAGCCTCTTCGGGCCTCGTCATAGATGCCTCCACTCCAGGCTCGGGGACTGGGATCAATTTCTACCTGGTATCCATGAACCCGGCCGTTCAAATAGGCTTCCTTGGATTCGCTCCGAATTTGAATGCCGGAATTGATTTCAGGATCGACCCATACTTCGACACTGAGCACAAAATCGCCGTAGGATTGCTTGGTAGCTAGAAATGTGTTGGGAGTATTTTCAGAGGTCGTTCCAGTGACTTCGCCATTGGAGGCCGCATAGGTCGCTTCGCCTCCGAGTTTTTCCCATCCAGAAAGATCATCTCCATCAACAAGTGAGGTCCATGTCTGTGCATGACCAGTTGATACGACACAAAAAGTGGCTAATGAGAGCGTAAGTATACGTAGCATGATAGAGAGGGTATGTGAGTTGTAGATATAAGATAGGGAATGGAGCGTCACAGGACGGATGTTTTTGTATCTTTAGTCGCCGGTAACAAAAGAAAAATCAGTATGATTACAAGGAGAGATTTTTTAGCTCAGTCAGGAGGGGGGATTATCATGGCAGGTCTTCCCAAAAAAGCGCCAACCATTCAGGATGCGATCAATTTGATCATGAATGAAATCCCGGGAGCACCGTGGGATTCAACCGTAGATACGATCAAATCAGGAGATCCATCCCAGCCGCTGCGCGGTGTTATCACTACGTTTCTTGCGACTCATCGAACGATTGATTATGCGGCGCAGCATGGTGTGAATCTAATCATCACGCATGAGCCTACCTACTATAACCATCTGGATGAGACAGATTGGCTTGAGGGAAATCCGGTGTATCAAAAAAAGCGGAAGACCTTAGAAGACCATGGGATTGTAGTGTGGCGATTTCATGATTACTGGCATGCATACAAGCCGGACGGCATTGCTACGGGTGTCTTGAAATTGCTCGGTTGGGAGGCATACGCGGAGGCCGGTCAACCTCAATTGTGCCAGATTCCCCCTATATCGCTGGCGGAACTATCCCAATTTATGAAAGCAAGGTTCGGTGCGAAGCGGATTCGTGTGATGGGGAATGCAGGGATGTCATGCAGCAGGGTAGGGCTACTGGTCGGAGCCGTAAGTGGAAGGCGACAGATTGAGATGCTTTCTGACGTGGATGTCCTTGTGGTTGGAGAGGTGCGGGAATGGGAAACGACGGAGTATATTCGTGATGCGAATTGGCAAGGGGATCAGGAGAAGGGGTTGATTGTGATTGGACATGCACTCAGCGAAGAACCGGGGATGGCGTGGTTGGCTGAGTGGTTGAAACCAAGATTACCCAATACAATCGTGGTGCACCAGCCCAGTGGTGATCCGTTTTACTTCATTTAGTCGGGGAGAATGTGAGGCATAATGATAAACTCGCGGTTACATCTGCTCAAAACTCGGTTTTCAATTTGTATTTTGAGGCCTAAACATTTTTGATTGGCCTCATGCTCGGTATCATATCCAGTAGGTTGGGAGCCTTTGCCCCAGTTACATTCGTTCTTTTGACGTCTTGTACAGCCCCCGTTTCAACAGGGATTTTTGACGGACTCACTGACGTTGGAAATCCTTCTCTGAAGGGAAGTCTGACTTATGACCGTAATACGGAGGTGTATACGGTCACTGGGGGAGGTGCGGATATTTATGGGACCAGTGACGAGTTCTTTTTCGCCTGGAAAGAGGTGACGGGAGACCTTGTCCTGAAAGCGGATGTGGAATTCACAGATACGACAGGCCACCAGTATCGCAAGGCGGGATGGATGGTGCGTGATAGCTTGGATGCAGACGCAGCTTATGTTGACGCTCTGATCCATGCTGATGGGTTGATTGCCTTGCAGTGGCGTTCGGAGCAGGGAGGAGAAACCTATGAAGTCACGACATCGGTTTCCGCTCCGGCGACACTCCGCCTTGAGCGTACAGCAAATCTGTTCACACTCTATCTGGACAGACCAGCACAGAGAACGGTCGTTGTAGCTAATATCACGGTAGAGTTACCGCAAACCGCGTATGCGGGCCTGGTGGTTTGTGCCCACGATTCCACTGCCGAGACAACTGCCCGTTTCGAGAATGTTCACCTGGAAGAGAACGAAGTGGTTGGCGAGCGAATTGTAGAAAGCACACTCGAAATTATTGACAGCCAGAGTGGTGAGCGCCAAATTGTTCGACAGGCAGAGGAGCATTTTGAAGCTCCCAACTGGTCACCGGATTCACTCACACTGCTGTACAATAGCGCAGGGCACCTCTATCATATGCCCTCAACCGGTGGCGAGCCTCAAATGCTTGAGACTCAGTTTGCTGATCGGTGTAATAATGATCATGGGTACTCCCCCGACGGGACAGAAATTGCACTCAGCCACAACACATCGGATCGGGGGTCTCTGATCTATATCATGCCATCTACGGGTGGATTGCCTCGACTGATCACTGAATTAGGGCCATCCTATTGGCACGGTTGGTCACCAGATGGACAAAAGCTTGTTTATTGTGCACGAAGGAATGACAATTTCGATGTGTATGTGATTGGGCGGGATGGGGGTGAAGAAGTGCGGTTGACAGATGCCGAAGGCCTTGATGACGGGCCGGAATACTCCCCGGATGGTCAGACGATTTATTTCAACTCCGTTCGCACAGGACAGATGAAGATCTGGCGTATGGATCCAGATGGCGGCAATCAGACACAGGTGACCCCAGACGATGAATACGGAGACTGGTTTGCACATCCATCTCCAGATGGCAACTGGATCGTGTTTTTATCCTACGATAAATCTGTAGAAGGGCATCCTCCGAATAAGGATGTGAAGATCCGAATCATGTCCACTGGCAGTACGCAGGCTCCAAGGATCATCGCACATCTGTTTGGTGGGCAGGGAACCATCAATGTCCCTTCATGGAGTCCGGATAGCCGCCATTTTGCCTTTGTCAGCTATCGCCTGGTTGGTCAGAGTAGTCTGGATTAGGGCGGGGCATCTGCACATCCACTGCGCCTCGCCATGTTTCCAGCCGGCGCAACAGGTCCTGGGTTAAACCAGGTTCAAATTGACTGATGTCTATGGTTTCTTCCGGATCCGATTCGAGATCATAAAGCTCGGCGGCATCGTTCTCGAACCATTCAATGACCTTATATCTCCCATGACGCACCGCTCCTGAGGGGCGGTTGGCGGAGCCATGATAGTGGGGAAAGTGCCAGTACAGAGTCCTTTCGGGAGTTGGCGCAGTGAAGAGGTCCATGCCATCGACAACTGCAGGATTTTCAATCCCGGCCAATGCGGTAATGGTTGGGAGAAGGTCATCTGTTGTACTCGGCCGGTCCATGGTAGGGGGCAGATCCCGAAGCCCTCGGATAATCAAGGGAATACGGAGTCCGCCCTCATACAACCAGCCCTTGCCGGCGCGAAGTGGCAGATTGGAGGTCGGAGCCCACCTGCGGTCTTCGCTCAGTGTGGATAGGCCTCCATTATCAGAAGTGAAGACGACAAGGGTGTTTTTATGAAGTTCTGTTTCTTCCAATGCCTGCAGGATTCGTCCAACGCTTTCATCCACCGAGGCAATCATGGCTGCATAGGTCGCATGGTCTTGCGTTGTGCGTGTTGCACCACCGAAGAGTTCCGGCTTAAAATCCGTCTGCATATCCGAAGTATGGAAGCGTTGGATATCCTGGGGTTTGGCTTGTATAGGTGTATGTACCCCGTAGTGAGACAGCACTAGGAGGAATGGGTATTCTCTGTCAGACGTGATCACATCTATGGCAAGGTCCGTGAGCCGGTCTGTCAAATAGGTGCTGTCTGGGTCCGTTTCAAGGTCGGGCACATTTGAAGCCGAGAAATTTGCATTGGTGTATGGTGCAAAGTAGGATCCGGGCTGTCCCGCATCATTGGATGCGAATACCGTTTCAAACCCCTGATATTCAGGTCCAAAGCCTTCGGTACCCAGGTGCCATTTGCCAATGTAGGCAGTGTTGTAGCCAGCTTCCTGGAAAATGTCTCCCATGGTCATCTCTTCCAGCGGAAGGGCATGTCGGTACTCGGCTTGGAGGAGCTGGCCGTTTGCCATCCCGCCAATCCAGTTCGTGATCTGAAGTCGCGCCGGATGCTTACCGGTCATAATACTGGCACGTGTCGGAGAGCAAACCGGGCTGGAGGCATAAAATTGTGTAAAACGGGTCCCTTCTGCTGCTAATCGATCAATGTTCGGGGTCTGATAAAAAGTGCTTCCATATATGCCGGTATCCCTCCATCCCAGATCGTCAATCAGGATGACCACCACATTGGGAGGGGCTGCTTCGCATGCAGTCAAAAAAAGGAGCAAAAGACAGAGTCGCTTCAAAACGTGACGAGTAATGTTTCGGGGGTTTCGGTTTCAAGTGTCGTTGCCCGGATTCCAGTCAGGGTTGTTTGGTGCGCAGCCTGATCGCCAAGAATAATAGTATAGGAACTGTTCACATCAAAGACCTTTGCTTGAAACGGCAGGGTTGCGAGGCGAATGGTATAGACAGTATCCATGCTGCTTTCATCAACCAATGTCAGTATGGGTTCTGCGAGCCCCCTTACATCAATAGGTGGTAAATATCCGGCTGCTTCTCGACCATAATTGCTTTCCTGTGTGACCGTAACTGGCCAGCCGGGATACTGATAGGCATCCTCATCGGATGGGTGAATCCAGCGAGGCCATGCTTCGGCGGTGATCGTGCGAGAGTCACGGTTGAATCGGATAATTCCATAGCCAGGGACTCGGTCGTAGAGTGCCTCTGGAGTACGTCCGCTTCGGACCGGATTGGCCACCGCGTGTACGGTCATGCGATTTCCGAAGCCGTCAAGGTGCTCACCCGTATAGGGAGGAGCATCCGGTTTGCGATTGGCTCCAGGATTCGGCGGGAACCAGCGTCGGGGCCATACATTTGCAATCGCCGGAGAGATAAAGGCATTCGGGCCGTCTCCAAACTCATCAATCCCGTACTGCACAAAACTGCCGAGGTGCTGGTCCCCTGCTACGTGAAAGGCGAATCCCTTGCGGATTGTCTTCAGGGCACGATTGCGCCCGCTTTGCGGCCACCCGTTTGAATCCATGTCTGTCCCCATGTGGTCATCACGAATGTATTCTCCGGGTTCGGCATATCGCATTTGTGGAACGACACGGTCATCAAAAGATCCGCTGGGAAGCGTGGCAAGATTACTGAAGAGTGTTTGGGAGAGCATAACTTTCATCCAGACATCATCAGGATATTTATGCGACCATTGGTTCAGGAATTTAAGTTGCCGAGGTCCCAGGAGGTGTGCTTCGGTAACTGTAGTTGCATCATAGTCACGGTTCTCTGGCCAGCCATTGCGTACCTGGGCTTCTGGAAGAACAAGTCGGGGAGCGGATTTCCACATCCGATCTGCAACAATTGCAAAGCTGAGATCACCATAAGTCATATCCGTGTAATACACACTGATATCCTGCTCAATTGGGGTTGGATCAAAGGGGTCGGGTAAGTGGGCCACCTGTGTATTATGGACCGCGTTCACAAAGCGGGCATCCATAATGTAGCCACCATTATCGGACTGGGGCCGCCAAGGCCCCTCGGCTTTCTTGCCACCATGGCCCCATATATTCCCGTGGTATACATCGTGATCATCCGGGATGGTAACGGTTGGGCGGTCTCGCATTAAGTCTCTGAATGACCAGATAAATCGGTACCAGTGGTAGTGGTAGTCCAGGATTGCCTTATCCAGAGGGGCACGGATGATCCCCGCGAGGCCGCCTTCATAAATCTGATCTCCGGCAAAGAAGAGCAAATCAGGATCGTGTGCTGCAACAGAAGCGGTGAGTTCGTTGTGCGGATACCAGATCGTACTGTGGTTCCATACCAGATCACGAGCTTTGGAAATATGCTGACAGTTCAGTGAGGCTAGAACGAACTCCTGGTCCTCAATTTTTGGTGCACGTATCGTACCGGTATAGTATGCAGTTTCAGTCCCGTTTGCGGTTCGCAAATCGTAGGTCAATCGGTAAGGGATATCTGTGCTTGTATGGAAGTTGTCTACGCGGAGTGTAGAGGTGTAGCTATCTGGAACGATGGTCGCTGTTGCAGAAGGGGTCCATGTCTCATTGAGCATCAGGTCCAGCCCGACTGTACGGGTATCCGTTTCTGCGAGAGGCGGCATTTGTGCGGTCATCTTTAGCGTTCCTTTGCTCACCGTATACTGGGATGCCAGGATTGGGCCGAATGTCCGATCCTCATCATACACGAATTTTGGACCTCCGATCATCCAGTCATCGAACCAGTAGCCCTGACCTTCCATGAGAGGGCTGTTGTGGCTTACGAGTGCGACATTTCCGACAAAATAATGATTCGGCAATCCGGTATATCGGGCTTCAGATAACTGCTCATTGGTTTCTGGATCCGAGGCGGTAACCAGGAGATCAAACGTATCTCCGGATGGTTGGGCCTGGACGCTCAGTTCAACGGAACTCCCGGCGGGAACGTTACCCGTAGACTGTTCAGCCTCAATGAGTGGCCATGCTTCAATGGAAATATCGGCTCGCGGGCCTTTGGGGGCATCGGCACTGGTATTCGAGCGGGCAATGATCTCCCCCTGACCGTCGATCCCCACAATTAACCCTCCATCCTCACCGGGCCAGTGATGAACCAGGCTTGAGATTCGCCAGTCTACATCCGGACCTCCGGCACCAAGTAGAAAACCAGACCATGTATTTGCATGGATGCTGTCCGAGGGATTTAGCGCACCGGTTCGCACCGACATTCTGAACTCGCCTGCCCGTTCTCCCAAATAATGAGTGAGAAGGTGCAGCGTTCGCATCGGTTTGGCACTCCTTCCCTCAATACATTCAATCCGGCCGTTAGCATAGCGCCAATCCATCAGGCGGTTGGCATAAAAGTCCGATCCAATCCAGGCGCGCTCGATGTCGTTTGGCAGAGAGCCCGTCACATTCATGGATGGTGAAGTGCAATTGGATACAAGAAATCCGGCAATAAGAATGGCTATCGTAGATCGAAGCATATTGGAAGAAATCAATTGTGCGCTCAGATGGAGGTACAGGTACTTGGTTAACCACTGCAATTATGGTGTCGGGGAAGACTAAAATAGTGCCATGAACGTCTGTTCGATATGATCTTATCAAAGCAGATCGGCGAGAGCATTAATCAGGAGGTGGGGCGACCGGGGATGCCACATTGTTGCATCTTTGTACTGGTGATCTCGAAACAGGGGCTAAACTGCGACTCTGATCGGTTGCGGGAATTGGCGAATGAGCCCAAGAAGACTCTCCCCTTTTATGTAGATGTTTGAAACTCATTCTTAGAGGAAAGCTTCTGTGCTTGATATTCCTCTAATCGTTGCCATTTTTGCGGAGGCCAGTCAATCCACTGGCGGAGGACTTTCCGTAAAACACCAATATGATAAAGATCTTCTGTATTCCCGATAGCTTGACAAAGCTCATTATGTATTACGACATTAAGGACATGCAAATCAGGGGGCTCTGCTGTTTCAATTTCTTGGCGATGTACCTGAAATAACGAAGCTGTTGAATCATCGGTTCGATCAGATGCCACCATTTTTATATCTAACTGATTGAACTGGTGAGCTAACAGCTTGTGTGTCGTAGCCATTGCCGACGTATTGTTTACAATCTCAAATACAGAAAGCACAATTACAAGTACTGGTGCGAGAAGTCCGTACCATCTCGAAATCTGTTCTGGCCATTCAATGATAGCAATACCTGAACAGGCAGTTAACACAATAATAGCAAATGATGTTATCCGAACAAGGAGTTCATAGTGCTTTTGGCGTGCAATATGGTATCGATATGACTTCTGAACACCAAATTGAACATCCCCAAATTTTGTGCCTATCCTGCTATTGAGTAATGTCATTTCCGTGTTTTCTTTGGTGGGGGTACTTGATCAACGATACTGATCGTATCAGAGTTCCTGGTACCAGCAGGATTAACGGATCCTCGCTTAATCACCCTGCCCTTCTTCGTATATTCAGTATCCTTTGGCTTGTGATGCTTATTCTGTGTTTTGTCCTTCTTTATCATGAATTTGCTTTTGCTCCTCCAAGCAACAAGACAAGAAATGATGATTTGAATTCCTCTTCAAAGAAACAGCATTGTAGAGTCACGAAACGCTTCTTCGAAACAGATCATGATGGCAATGTACACAACGAAATTTTGCATTGAAGCGAAAAATAATTGAGTCAAGCTGGAGGATTTGGCCCAGAGTATCTACAAAAAAATAAATGTGGGACATTCTGAAGAGACCTCACGTTAAAGATGGGGCAAGTCAAGTTATATTTTTCGATGTAAATTCACAAAAAGCATAGCACTATGTGAGCTATATCTGGTTATGGAGAATCCTACTATACCAGCCGTGTGAGTTGAGAGGCTCATGTACGGTTCTGTGAGAGCCGGGGGGAATTACCTTCGGCTACATGACAGTCTAGAAAATAAATAATCTGACCAAGTCGCCAATTGCGGAGTAGTCAACTTAAATGGAAAGTTTCACTGATTCCGAACTGGAAAATCTTTTAAGCGACATTGAATCTGACCGGGTTGAGAGGAAGCGTTCATTCAGAGGAGACACGTCTAAAAAAGCTCGGCAGGCCATATGTGCCTTCGCCAATGACTTCCCAAATCACAACCGACCAGGACTCCTGTTTGTCGGTGCAGAAGATGATGGTTCTCCATCAGGAGAGTTCATCAGCGACGAGCTTTTGCGGAAGTTGGCTGATATGAAAACCGGCGGAAATATCCTCCCATTGCCCGCTCTTTCGGTAGAGAAACGGCGACTTAAGGGTACCGAAATGGCAGTAGTGACGGTCATGCCTTCAGATATGCCACCGGTTAAATATGGGGGACGGATATGGATTCGTACAGGACCACGGCGTTCGATTGCAAATGATCAGGAGGAACGCATTCTCAATGAAAAGAGAAGAGGAAAGAACTTGCCTTTCGATATCAGCACTATCCCAATTAGCGCGATCTCAGATCTTTCAAAAACCATCTTTGAAAACGAATACCTTCCGGCTGCATTTGCTGAGGATGTATTGAAAAACAATGGAAGGACATATGAAGAACAACTGACGTCATGCAAATTTACTGTATCACCCACAGACACCACTCCAACCTTGCTCGGACTGCTGTCCATTGGCAAAACCCCACAGGATTTCCTTCCAGGAGCGTATATTCAATTTTTGCGTATTGACGGCAGGGAGTTACACGATCCGGTAATAGACGAGGAGGATATACGTGGCGCTTTGGTTGAAATGCTGCGCCGTACTGAAGAGAAGCTAAAAGCTCATAATCGTACTTCAGTAGATATTGCCTCGGCACCGGTACACAAAAAAGAAGCCCCTTATCCGCATGTAGCTCTTCAGCAAATTCTCTATAACGCCGTGCTTCACAGGACTTACGAAAATACTCATGCACCGGTACGTGTCTACTGGTTTAACGACCGTATTGAAATTAACAGTCCAGGGGGGCCTTACGGCAATGTTACGCCAGAGAACTTTGGCAATCCCGGCATTACCGATTACCGTAATCCGAATATATGTGATGTGTTAAAAACATTCGGATTTGTTCAGGCGTTCGGTCGTGGTATCGCTACAGCCAGAACGGCAATGAAAGAAAATGGCAATCCTGAACCTGAATTTGAAGTCAATCAGAGTTTAGTTCTCTGTATACTGAGAGGAAAAACGTGAAAGCATCTGTTCTGACATTTTTTAATAATAAAGGCGGTGTGGGAAAAACCTCCATGATTTATCACTTAGCCTGGATGTTTGCCAGCCTAGAGAAACGAGTGATAACTTTCGATCTAGACCCACAGTCCAACCTCACCGCAGCATTTTTAAATGAAGGCGAGATTGAGACGGTCTGGAATCAGCAAAATGAAGGTTCCACAATTTACAATTGCGTCAAACCATTAGCCGATGTTGGAGATATTACAATACCTGTACTCAAGAATAGAACCACCGACCTTTACCTACTTCCGGGTGACATCAGATTGTCGGACTATGAAAGTGTTTTATCGGAAGCATGGCCGAAAAGCCTGGATGACAGTAATTTGTATCGCTATATGCGTATACTGAGTTCATTCTGGCAGGTCGTGCAGATGGCTGCCGACCAAGTACAGGCTGAAATTATTCTGATCGATATCGGGCCTAATCTTGGTGCAATCAATCGGTCGGTGCTCGTAGCTACAGACTATGTAGTCATACCTATGGGGGCAGACCTTTTTTCCCTGCAGGGACTGAAGAATCTTGGTCCAACACTAAGAAAATGGAAAAATCAATGGCGGAAAAGATTAGATAGTGCTGGGCAGAAAATACCAAAAATGGCCAATAATCTTTGATTCAAGGTCTATGGAGTAGTTTTCGAGAATCGTTTTGGTTGCGAATTTTTAGGATTCAGGTAATTTCTGGGGGGATTTGGGGAGATTACAGGGGATCTGGTCCCCTAAGGCAGAATTCTTCGCATCTTTTAGGGGGCAAAAGGTTAACCCTGTTTGGACTTGGGCGTTGAATCTTCAACCATTTCTCTTTTTCACATGCGTAAGGTTTTTCAAGCTCAAATGACGATTGGCACCGTTCCCATTGAGGAGATTGAGCTGGATCTCAAGAGTCGGGACGATGTGATTGCCTATCTGTATGGGGTCCAACAGATCTTCAAGAATCCTCGGACCCGTAAACAGCTTTTTGATCTGATGGACTCCGGCTATAATCCTGGGGTCCGCAAGGATCGTGGACGTCCGGGGATGGACCTGTGGAGGATCGTGGTATTGGCGGGCTTGCGTCAAGCGATCCACTGTGACTATGATCGTCTGGCGGTATTGGCCAATGGGTTAAAGTCCCTTCGCCAGATGATGGGACACAGCGATGCTGACGACACGCAGTACAACCGTCAGACCATCCAGGATAATGTGTCGGGCCTGTCTCCGGAGCTTCTTGGGCAGATAAATGCTCTGGTGGTGAAACAGGGGCACCAAGCCGTAGGGCACACCGAGGGAGAACTGTTGAAAACACGAGGAGACTCCAAAGTCGTCAAGACGAATGTTGAGTTTCCCACGGATGTGCGTCTGATGTGGGATACGATTCGGTGTATGATCCGCAAGTGTGTACGGGTATCGAAGCAGTCGGGGCTTAGGGGCTGGCGGCAACATGCCTATCTTCAGCGAGAGACGTACAAATTATTTCAATCCATCCGCACGGCTCGGCAGTACAAATCCAACCACGAGGGGGTAGAAGCATACCTGGCGTACTGTTGCAAGATTCGGGAGAAAGCGGAACAACTGCTTCGCGATTTGGATGCATTTCTTACGTCGCCCATGGATCAGAACCATGTGGGTCAACCTTCTGGCTTGGATGCAAAACAGCTGGCTCAGCTGCAGAGTGCAAAGGTTCGGATCGTGGAATTGGTCGCCTATGCGGCGAAATTTGCAGACCAAATTGATCGTCGCATTCTGCGGGGAGAAACGATTCCTTCCGAGGAGAAGGTGATGTCTATTTTCAAACCGCATACGTGTTGGATCAAGAAAGGCAAAGTCGGCGTCGTATGCGAGTTAGGGGTTCCGGTTGCGATGATCGAGGATGAGCATCAATTTGTCTTGGGATACGAAATTATATGGACCGGGACGGACAAGGATGTGGCCGTATCCTTGATTAAATCGACGCAGGCGATCTACCCAGACGCTCGGAGTTGTTCGTTGGATCGGGGGTTTTACAGTCCAGAAACGTTTGACGAATTGGATCAGTTGTTAGAGGTCAACGCAACGCTGAAGAAGGGGCGCTGTACGAAAGAGGAGCAGGAACGTCAGGCAACGGACTCGTTCAAACAAGGACGCAAAGGACATTCGGCAGTGGAATCTGCACTGAATAATTTAGGCCAACGAGGATGGGATGTGGTACGTGAAGTGAGCCCAGAGAGCTTTGAGCGGGTTGTAGCTACCGCCGTCCTGGCGGCCAATCTCCACCGGTTGGGACGTCTGGTTCTCAGCCAAGAACTGAAACGTGCCAAACGCCGACGGCGTGCAGCGTAGGAGATCTCTGAAGTCGAGTCAAGATATGACCGCGCGTTCGACGCGGATGGCAGAGGTACGTTCAGACTGCACGAAATCTACGGATATAGCATTGCAACACGACAAGAACAAAGCCAAAAACGGACGCGAAAGGGACCGAATGGACACGGGGCCTCCAAAGTTCGTCATGTCGAGGGGAAAATTGAGGAAACCTCCCAATTTCTACTGAGTCGAAATTCAAAAAACAGCTATTTTCTGCCAAGCACTAGATAACTGGAGAGAGAGTGAAGATGCGTCTTCATGGAAGAACTTTCAACTTCCCCGAGGAGAGATGCAGCCGATAGGATACTTGTGCCAGCAACATGGTGTACGGTTAGACCGACCCGTAAAAGCCTATGACAAATGGGTACAGCGCATACCGGAAACCTATTGCGAATCTGTATTAAATGAGGATCCGAATGGTAATGGGAAGTTGGAGAAAGAGCATTGCCTAGCGACCGTAAAACATTACCGCAGTCTGATTCCTATGGCCCAAGAGCATCGCAAACCGATTTTCAATTTAACTTCGGCAGATGGAGCAATAGGTTCTCACGCAAATGCTGTACGGGATTCAAAAGAAGATTTTAAGCAACTTGCAATCAAGATCGCTTCGAAAATGGGAATAAATATAGAAGCGTAGTTACTTTTTTAGATTTTTTCAGTTTTAGAGGAGTGGTTTCGGAAAATTAGGCGAAGGCCCAAAATCTGCATTGAATCGGTGCAGAGCAGGCATCGGTTACCCAATGGAATGTACCTTCAATAAATGCTCGGGAACGAAATCCCCCCACTTATCTACTTCGTCTTGCTGTGCGGTAAAATAGAAAATCTGCCGATCCTTGGCCAGGGTTACCATTGTTTTGATGATTGCCTGTGCTCGCTCATCGTCACTGTTGGCCAGGGTCTCATCGAGGGTGAGTGGTAAACGGTAGTTGGTCTCCTGTGTCTCAACGAACGCAAGGCGCACAGACAGGAGAAGCTGAACCCTTGTTGCGCTAGATAACTCCGTTAAATCAAAATCACGCTTTCGCTGATCATCTCGCGCCTGGAAACTGTCCTTTTGTGGGATCTTAAGCGTGTAGCGGTGGTCAGTAACTCGTTGAAAATTTTTCTGTGCACGCTGAAATACCAGGGGGGCATTCTTGATGGTGTTCTCACGGAGTGTTTCAAGGATCGCCTGTCCGACCGCTTTTGCCGCTTTCTCTTCCCGAACGCCCTCAAGCGCAATCCGCTTGTCTTCCTTTTCAGCCAATGCATTTTCGAGAGAGTTACCTCTTTCTGCACGTTCAATATCGGCATCGAGTCGGGTCAACCGCTCCTGCAAGTCCTTCTCTTTTGCAGATTCCTGCTGCGCGAGCGTCAACTCGCTCTCCAGATCTTCCGTTTTCAGGAGTGATTGATATTCCTGTGGAAGGTCTTGGCGCAGGCTCTCTGAGCGTATCCGTAATTCGTTCGCTTGGGAGTTTGCATTGGTCCATTCCGAAAATTGTCTGGCACAGTTCGCGAGGCCAGCAAGATCCCCTGTATCCAGTTCCAGGTCTGTGAACACCTTTGTATACCGGGACTCTTGATCTTCGAGTTGGCTCTGGGTCGTTTCCCAGGTTTTCTTCTCCTGAGCAAGGCGGTCGCTTTCGCGTTTTGCGGCATCATTATCGTGTCGAAGTTCATCAAGAAGCCGTTCCGCATCCCGCGGATCAGTTGGACGTTCGTATCTGTGCTTTGCAAATAGATCTCCTGTAGTTTCCAGGAGAGTTCTATACCTTTCAGATGCGATGTTGCATCTACTGTTTAATTCCTTTGCTTTACGATCCAGATTCCGCCAGTTGAGAATGCGATCAACAACTTCGATCAGAGAAGTAACGTCACTCGGGGGATCATCAAGATGAAGTGAGGTGACTAGTTCTTGCTTGCGGGTTTCAAGTTTAGATTCCCGTTCGGTCAGGTTTTCCAGGGAACGCTCGATCCGTGATTGTTCATAGGACTTCAATTCGTCCAGTTTTACTTTGGAGCGTGTTTCAATTAACTGGTCCAGCCCCGACTGCAACGAATCCAGATCAGACTCTTGAGACAGTTCTGGAAGTAGACGCTTCAGTGTATCAATTTGTGTGGATGGGATCTGTGGTTGTTTGTCTGAGCGGAGCAGGTTATGGATCCAGAGGGTGAGTACACTGATCAGCAGTCCAGAGTACCCAATAGGATGCAGGGTAATTCCGACTCCTAGGGATAGGAGTGCAGAAAGGATAATTGTAACGATCAGTAAGGTACGGGCATTTTGCCGTTTTGGGGAATCAGTTTTCAAAGCGAGAATCCATTGCACGAGAATCTGTTGTGCATCACGGAGATTGTCACTGTTCATGCCAGCATCCCTCTGATTAATGGCTTCGAGAAGGGTTTTTAATGCTTTGAGTGACTGTTTTTCATGAATATGCGAACCAAAGTCTTTCGCATATTTTTGCAGGTCTCGAAGGTTTTCCGGTGTGAAAGCAGGCTCCCAACCCTGCTTTGCGCGGCCACCAAGGTTTTTCCAGGCATCCCGCGCCTGTTCTTTTATGGCCTGGCAGGTTTCTTTCAGGTTTTCAAGGTCTCGGTATTGTTCAGCGCAGTCGCGGACATGTGAATCCAGAAGTTGCAATTCGCCTGGTTTAAGTCCATTTGGCGAGAGTCGATTTTGATGAAGCTTTTCCTGCGTGGATTTAATTGTTTCGTGCTGCACATCAACATCTCGTTCCAATTGACGAAGTAGGTTGGCTAATTTCCGAGTTTTCGATACAATGTCAGTCAGATCATGGCTGGAGCGAATCACCGCAGGGTAGGCACCTGCAATGGCGGCGGCTTTTTGGTATTCTCCTTCAGCAATCTGCCATTTTTGAATCTTTTCAATGGTCGCTACGCGTCCTGCGGCTTGCCTGGATGCATCAAGCTCAGACTGAATGTTGGTACGCTGATTTTTCTGTTCCTGAAGATGGCGTTGTTCCTGAAGTACTTGTCGCAGCTTGTTGTCGGCATGCTCAAATTCTCTGGCTTCAGTGGTTTTATTGTATCGTTTCTGGAGACTGAATGCAAGTTTTTTACCAGCTTCAGCAATATCAAACCCGCCGTTGGCTTGTTTGATAATTTCCTTGGCTAAATCCCCGTCCTCCCTTCCCGTGATTTCCGGGAGGAGTTCCTGTAGAGATAGGTGGTAACTTTTGGGCCGTAGAAACTGGGATAGCTCGCTTCGATTTACTTTTTTCACTCCGATGCGGCATTCGGACCGGCGATCTTTCACGTCCACATGCAGTGTTTGGTGACCAAAACAAAGGTCTGCAGTTCCATATAAGTTCACTGCACGGGCGGCACTTTGCAGCAGCATCCCATTAAGAGCATTGGCAATCGTGGTCTTTCCAGCCCCATTTGGACCAAATACGATATTGAGGTGAGCAGAAAGATTGGAGAGACAAAGATCAAAACGGGAACCATACATCCGGTCAACCCGCACCTCCTTAAAGAATAATGATTCAGGCATTGTCTTCTTTCTGTGCCAGGAGTTCATCAAGCAGCAGCATCACCTGCTGGTTTACCAGCCTGGCAAGTGTCTCTGGGGCGGGTTCTTTTTCACCGAGATTCCGGAACCCGGCACTTTTGTATACCGTCTCTGCAGCGTCACGCGCGTCATTGAGTAAGGCGTGACCGTCAGTATTTTCGAGCTCTATAAGCCATCGTGCGAGTATACCTGGTGGATCATTTTTGAGCTGTGCAATCTCCTGCAGGTCACGGATTGGCGCGGTATTAATGGATACTTTGTCAATCGTGAGGCTGCATCCATGGACTTGCAGATCATAAGTGTCAGTGTTGGCAAGTTGTTCAGTGGACAGTTTGCGATGTAACCGCGTTTGTCCCTCAAGTATCAGTCGACAGGAAAGATGTTGGAGCAGAGGATGATTCTTGGTCAGTTCTGTGGCGAATTCCTCAAGCTGCTCTACTACAGATATGTTTATGTCCCCGACCTGCTCCCGACCTGATACATCAATCACAACCTCTTCGTAGCGTACGGATGCCAGAGAGAGCTGCTCAGTTTGAATATGATTACGACCATCAATCGAGATCATCCATGGCCCATGAGTACCGGGTTCACCAGGATGCAAAGGCTGAGGGGATCCCGGATATAAGACCGGGGCTCTGTAATCTTGATGAAGTTGTGGGGCGTGTATATGCCCAAGTAACCATAGGTCAACGGGTTGAGCATCCAGGTCTCGTTTCGCTAGCGGGGCGTACCCCCCTTGACTCTCTAGATCTCCGTGAACAATGCCAACCGTAAAATTTTCACTCTGCGGCAGATTGAAAATATCTAGAGGCGACGGGTCATAATGGGCACTGGGGAAGGACCATCCAACGCAACGAAGAGATCGCCCCGAGCGGGTCGACAATGTTTTTTCCTCCCATGTTCCACCCTGCCCAAGCAGTATGAGATTGTCATGTGGCATGGATTTAGCGAGTTGGGGAAAAACTTCATGGTCATGGTTTCCGGCAACCGCAACCACAGGGATATCACGTTGGCTCAACCTGGAAATGCCGTTTCGAAGGGGTCCATATGCTTCGAAGTACGAATTCCTGTTATCGGCCATGTCCCCCGTCAGAATCACAGCATCGACATTATTATCAATGGCTTTTGTGACGGCTCGTTCCCAGACGGCACGAACGGATAGGGATGGATCGTCGGTGGGAACCCGGGATGGATAGCGCCCCAAGTGGGCATCACCAAGGCAAAGAAGTTTGATCAAAGCATTCAGGGGGTATTTCAAGGGGAAATATAGTGATCTGATTCGTACCATACAGGGAGTTGGAAGTTGGAGGGTTTTTTCTCAGGAAAGAGACTATAGATTACCGTCGATGAATCTGACTTTAAGTGATCAGGCGGATTTGCATGGTGAGCAGGGGAAGGCTCGGCAGATGGCCATGCGGATTCTTGTACGCATGTTACCGGCCTTCGGGGCCCAAAAACTTCTGGATATCACCGCTGCGCATATTGACAGCTCACTATTCCAGGGAGATGCAACTCTTGAGTATGCGGAGCGCTTATCAGGTTGGGGAGCGAGGGTCGTTGTTCCGGCGACACTGAATGTGAGTGGGATAGACGAATATGGATGGGAACATTGGGCGGTGCCTGCAGATTGGGCGGAAAAAGCCCGAAGGCAGATGATTGCCTATCAGTCCATGGGATGCAAGCCTATCTGGACCTGTGCGCCATATCAGGAAAGTGAACGTCCAGTTTTCGGACAACAAGTGGCATGGGGAGAATCCAGTGCGGTCGTATTCGTGAATTCGGTTCTGGGGGCAAGGACAGCACGTTATCCGGATCTTTTGGATATATGCGCGGCGATTACCGGTCGCGCTCCAGCAGCAGGCTTGCATCTGGAGGAGAACCGGCGAGGGCAATTATTCTATCGACTCCGTGGCATCCCGACCACCCTCCTGGAAGATGACAGCTTTTATGGCGTACTGGGGCACCTGATTGGCATGGATGCCGGGACACTGGTTCCAGTAATTGAAGGTCTGGATACAGTTCCGAACGAAGATAACCTGAAAGCGTTGGGGGCGGCAATGGCTTCCGCGGGATCGGTTGCGCTTTATCATATCATTGGCGTTACTCCCGAGGCCCCGGATAGGGACACGGTATTTTGTGGAGCCCCCCCTCTTCGTAGCGCGGCGATTACAATGGACATGCTGCGCACGGTGCGCAAAGAATTAACCACGACCGAGGATGATCAACTGAAGATAATTGCTCTGGGGAGTCCTCATTTTTCTTTGAATGAGTTTGCTTCATTGTCAAAACTTGTGGAGGGGAAATGCAAGCATGAACGTGTCCAGTTTTTGATTACTGCAAGCCGCGTGGTTCGTACACTTGCAGACAAGGCAGGGTATCTGGAGACGATCAGGCGTTTTGGAGGAACTGTGACGGTGGATACATGCATCCTGACCAGTCCGATGCTTCCCGATTCCATTGATGTGTTGATGACAAATTCCGCGAAGTATGCCTATTACGCGCCTGGGTTGTTGGGAACTCGTGTGGTGTACGGATCACTCGAAGATTGTGTCCAATCCGCCATGTTGGGTAGAATTGAAATCGATTCAACACGATGGGACACGTAATACACGGGACAGCGCTGGTGGAGGGGATTGCTTCCGGTCCGCTTTTGGTCAGCGATATGCCGCTTAGTTTCTGGGGTGGTTACAATCAGTTTACGGGAGAGGTGATTGATCGTCGGCATCCATTATCGGGGAAAATTGCAACGGGTTGTGTGTTGGCGATTCCTGCTTCAAAAGGTTCGAGTACAACCACTGCAGTCTTACTGGAGGCGGTACGCAGGGGGACGGCCCCCACCGCTTTGATCACGAATCAGGTAGACACATTTCTGGTGCTTGCCTCGATTGTGGCGGATGAACTTTATCAAAAATCGATTCCAGTCTTAGCCTTGGATGCCGAAGGGTTCAATCTGCTCAGTAGTGGTCAGTATGCAGCGTTGGGCCAGCGTGGAACGCTCACGGTCACGGAGCAGTAGGCTTCCATGCAACAAGGACTTCTCGTTTTCCGGGTGGCCCCGGTCGCCGAATCACTGAGAACCCGCTTGCGACAAGAGCTCGCCGAACATGGCCGGCAGCAGAATAGGTTGCAAGGCAGCCGCCATCACATAGAGCATCATGTAGTTGTTGAATAAAGGCCAACGTCCAAAGCTTTGGGTTCACTTGTGGATCAAATGCGTCTAGGTAGATACAGTCATATGTACTGAAAGAAAGGTTGGCAGCAGTGGCTTCGCCGATGTGTAATTGGAGGATGCTGTCGTATTCATAAGGTAGCTGGTAGATGCCATAGGGGACTTCTTTATCAAAGGTTTGTCTCCACGTAATAAGATATTCCGCAAGCGAGGGATCACCGATCAGGTCCGTGTAGCTTAACTGGGATAATAGGTCAGCACTTGGTATTTGCAGATCTAATCCAGTATATGTGATGGACACGCGATGGCGCAGGGCAAGCGATGCAGTCAAGAGCCAGTTCAGTCCTGCGCCGAAGCCGATCTCTAAAATGGCAATCTCTTTCCTGGATTGGAATAGCTCGGTCAACCTGGTACCTTCAAGGAACACATGCTTGGCTTCTGCCAAAGCGCCGTGCATTGAATGGAATGATTGCTGATACTGGTTGCTGTATAAAGTCCGGCTACCGTCTTGGGTTGTGCGGATTTCGAGAGATTGATTCAAATAAACGAATGTATGATGGAGAGGAAGCATAGCATGTCCGTGAAGTTAATTGCTGGGATGATACAAGATGGGACTATTGACTGGGGATTGGGAGATGCTTACCACAATGCCCTATTACAATCATTTCTCGGTCAGTATCCCAATAAAAAAAGAGATCTCCACGATCCAGGAAAATAATTCTGCGGTTGTGACCACAGATACGGCACGCCAATGGTGGAATCGGTTCAATCAAGCGGGTAACATATTTAGATCTTGTTATGCAAATGCATTTCAATGTGAAACGAACAGGGCGGGATAAGGTGTGGAACCTATTCTATCACGCTATGTATGAGAGCATTGAGACGCGTTCTGTGTGAACGCCCTCCCTCCGAGGCCCGCGCGTTAGTGTGGGCTTTCGTGTTTTTGAGGCCCTCTGATTAAGTCCATGTACTTTGTCTATCTTGACGAATTTGGTCATATTGGTCCCTTTGTAGATCGCAAGCATTCGCGCTACAATGATTGCCCTGTATTCGGTCTGGCAGGTTTCGCAACACCTGTAGATTCTGTGCGACATTTTGGAACTTGGTTTTTCCAAAGGAAATGTCAGTTTATGAGAGCGAATATCAATCAATCAGGTAAGCATCCATGGGAATGGGAAAAAAAGGAACGAATCTCTATCACCCGAACAACTTACATCGTTATCCGTGGCTTCGCCAGTTCACTTCCCGTCTCTTTTACAAGATCCAAAAGTCGGGCGGCTTTATATTCTACTACGGGCTTGAGAAAACAGCCATGCCTGATGAACACAACCCAATTGGGATGTATCGGGGTGTTTTACGGCAATTGATAAAGCGCATAAATCAGTACTGTGAAAATTCGTCCCCCAGGCCTAAGAATTTTATGCTAGCATTGGATGAGCATGACCAGCGTAATAGTCTTCTGGATCAAGCAGCACGAAGCATGTATGGCGATGTTGATCAGTGCAAACGCCTGGTTGAACAGCCGTTTCATCTGGAGAGCCACCGTTATCAAAATCTACAAGCTGCAGATTGGATTGCTGGACTGATTGGGCGGTTAGGTACGTTTTGGGTGGCTCCAAATGAATTTCCTGAAAACGATGTGTTCGCTCGCTACTTTGAATATCGACTACAACAGGTTGCTCGCAGGTCGGGAATTAGGACAGCATAGCACAGGCATCTCCCTCTATCGTTGTTAGATCTGTCTTATCTTCGGGCAGGGACCATCAACTGCTATAGCAGTTAGAGCTTGCGTTTCATTGATTTACCACGATGCTTAGCCCGGCTATTCAGGATTATCTGAAAGTGATCTTTTTGATCCAGGAAGAGAATGTTGTGGTCACAACCACAGATATTGCTCGCGCAATGAATGTGTCAGCCGCATCTGTGACCGGCATGATCAAGCGCCTGGATCGAATGACGCTGGTAGTGCATGAATCCTATAAGGGAGTCACGCTCACAGAAGCTGGAGAAAAAATTGCGCTGGAAATCATTCGCCATCATCGACTCCTGGAAACCTATCTCAAAGAAATCCTGGGCTACTCTTGGGAAAAGATGCATGATGAGGCAGAACACTTGGAGCATCATATTTCCGAGGATTTTGAAGAGAGGATAGATGCTCTGTTGGGGTATCCAACCCATGACCCACATGGGCATCCAATTCCGACACAGGATCTCAAATTAGTTCGTGCTAAGACCGTAGTACTCTCAGATGCCCCCGCCGATCAGCCGCTGGCGATTCACCACCTCTTGGATACGGACACAAGTTTATTGGACTCGCTGGAAGATATTGGCCTAATGCCAGGGTGTGAGGTCCGTATTGTTGGACGACAAAGCAATGGGATGATCGTTAGAGTCGATAATCGGGCGGAAGTGTCTATCACGAAAAAAATTTCTGACAGCGTACATGTGATGGCTTAGAGAATCGTTTTCCCCAGAAGGGATGCCAAAAGGCTGGCAGCCAGTTCGGCAGTCCGGTTATGCTCATCAATAATGGGGTTGATCTCAACGACTTCTGCCGAGGCCAAGCGACCATCCTCTGCGATCAATTCCATCAGCAGGTGCGCTTCCCGCGGGCGGAGACCGCCCTCAACGGGCGTTCCGACCCCTGGTGCAAAATATGGATCAATGCTGTCTACGTCAAAGCTGACATGCAGACTATTACAGTGTTCAAGTTGTTTGAGGGCCGGTTTTACAACCGCTGCAATGCCACGCTCATCAATGTCCCGCATCGTATAGATGCCCATCTGCGATTCCTGCAAAATGCGGCGCTCTGCTATATCTAGGTCGCGCAGCGCAATCATTGCAATATCTTTTGAGCGCAGTTTTGGGCCGGGGCGTCCCACGCTGGTTAATCGCTCGGATCCAGATCCGCAAAGGACCGCCATGGGCATCCCGTGGATATTCCCGCTGGGTGAGGAGGCGGGGGTGTTATAATCTGCATGTGCATCAATCCAGATAATCCCTTTCGGTCCATCGTGGGTTGCCCCTCCGACACTTCCAATCGCAATCGAATGATCGCCTCCCATGATCAAAGGGAATTGTCCCTGAGCGATTGCATGTCGAACCTCCTCATACAACAGGCTGCAGGTATCCCGGATAGGCTCAACATAGTCATCATCCGTATCCAGTGAGGCTCGGAGTGCGGTTGGAATGTTCCCGGAATCAGTTACTCGATGTCCCAACTGGCGCAGACGATCTGCAAGCCCAGCATATCGAAGTGCACTGGGGCCCACATCTACTCCACGCAAATCCTGCCCCAGATCCATTGGGACTCCAATCAGGCGGATGTCTCGAAGTTGTTGATTCATTGGATCTCAATTAGTTTGGTACGATCAAAACGAGGCTTATTCTTTAGTTTTACGGATCCGAATTTACCTGTACGGCGTTTGCCGTCAATCCAGTTCCATTCCGATGCAATCCCTCTCCCGGCTAAACCCCTACTTTATACGCTATTGGCGGTTGTTCGTACCGGGTCTCCTATTTACGATGATTTCTGCAGTTTTTGCAATTGCAGTGCCCGTCGTGGTTCGACAAGCCATTGACAGCCTCCCCCGTTTTGAGAGACTCTATCGACAATTTGAAGCCACAGATCTACAGCATACATTGTATTGGGATTTTTTCTGGACGCTGCTGATTTTTGGTCTAATCATCATTGGTCTGAGTTTAGCAAACGGAGCATTCACGTTTTTGATGCGGCAGACCGTGATTGTAGCCTCGCGTCATATCGAGTTCGATATGCGCAACGCATTGTACGAACACTTGCAAAAACTTTCAGCCAATTTCTATCATCGGACAAGGACGGGAGATGTCATCACACGCGCAACGAGCGATATCGAGCAGGTACGCCGCTACATCGGACCGGCGATCATGTACTCCACCAGAGCCCTTGTGATTGTGATTGCTGCAATTACAGCCATGCTGATTATCTCGCCGACACTGACATTTTATGCGCTCATGCCGATGTCGATCCTTGCCGTATCAATCTTTATTATTGCACAACTTGTGCATAAGCGTAGCGAGGCACTTCAGCGCCAGTACGCACAGCTCACGAGCCGTGTCCAGGAAACACTTTCAGGGATTCGGTTGGTGAAGGCCTATGCGCGGGAAGAGACGGAGACCCAGGCATTCGAAAAAGAAAGTCGTTCCTATAAAACGCGAATGCTAGGTCTTGCGCGAGTGGAGGCAGCATGGAGACCGGTCTTTGTGATCGTCGTTGGGCTGTCGGAAATCATGGTCGTCTGGGTAGGCGGACGCTTAGTCTCTGAAGGGATTATTACAATAGGAAACATTGCAGAATACATTATCTATGTTGCACTCATGACCTGGCCGGTCGCTGCATTTGGTCTTGTAATATCCATGATGCAGCGGGCCAGCGCTTCCGCGGAGCGAATTTATGAGGTCTTGGATCAGAACCCAGATATATCGGATAGCTCCCGTACGAATCATTCGATCAGAAAGATTGACGGACGAGTGACCTTTGAAAATGTCTCATTCCGGTACGAAGAGCATCTGCCGTATGCACTCCGGGATATATCCTTTGATGTGCCTGCTGGAAAAAGTCTTGCCATTGTTGGGAAAACTGGATCAGGGAAGTCAACCTTGATAGATCTGATTGGCCGTCTGACCGAGCCAACAAAGGGGCGGGTCTTGATTGATGGCCGGGAAGCACAAAAATTGCCACTCAGTGTGCTCAGGAAAAAGATTGGGTATGTTCCGCAGGATGTGTTTCTGTTCAGTGATTCGATAGGGAATAATATTGCTTTTGGAACGGTGGATGCATCGAAAGAAGACATCCGTCAGGCGGCATTTGAAGCGGAACTTCTCGAAACCGTTCTGGAATTCCCGGAGGGACTCGACAGTGGGGTAGGGGAACGAGGGGTCTCACTCTCCGGTGGACAGGCTCAGCGAACGACCATTGCTCGCGCACTGATCCGGCAGCCAAGAATATTCATCTTGGACGATGCGCTTAGCAGTGTAGATACAAACACCGAGTCACGTATCCTTGAGCATCTGCGTAAAAGACAAGGGCATCATACCATGATCATGATCAGTCATCGCATTTCAAGTATAAAGGGGGTAGATCAGATCATTGTACTTGACCAGGGGCGTATTGTAGAGCGTGGAACGCATGAGTCTCTCATGCAGCAGAATGGGCTCTATGCACAGATGTATCAGCGCCAATTACTTGAAGAAAGGCTCAAAGCACTGCAGTGAGTTTGATGGAATTAATACCATTGGGGACATCTTCAGCAACGATTGTTCAGGATCGGGGATTATCTGCCTATGTGCTTCGAAGCCAGGGAAAGGTGCTCCTTTTTGACTGTGGGGATGGGACGCAGTTCCGTCTCCTGAAGGCAGGGGTTCGTCGCAGTCGTATTCAGGCAGTCTTTATTTCTCACTTGCATGGAGATCATTATCTGGGGCTTTTTGGACTCCTGATCTCAATGTCCCTGGAGCGACGTAAAACCCCACTTACGATCATAGCTCCCCGGGAGCTTGTAGATATCATAGGAGCAGTCCCAGGACTTCGACCGGGGGAAATTCGTTTTCAGATTCAATACGTAGTGCTGGAGGAAGACTTTGGATCGCAAGAAGTCTACCGGGGGCACGGGCTACAGGTCCATGCTGAGCCATTGGATCATGGCAGATTTTGTATTGGCTATCGTGTGGAAAAAATAGATGGGGCAAACCGAATTGATGGGGCGTTGGCACGTACACATGGGATAGATCAGCAAGAACAGTTTCAAAGGTTGGCTGCGGGGCATACCGTTCAGGCATCAGATGGGCGGATAGTTTCTCCGGATCAGGTGAAGAGGCGGTCACGGGAGGCCTTTGCATATGTTACCGATACACGTCTATGTAAAGGGGGATTGAATTTGGCCAGGGATGTAGAGTTACTGGTGCATGAGGCCACGTTCAGCCAGGAAGATGCAGAGCGCGCCTCCTCTACCGGGCACAGTACAGCACATGATGCGGCGTTATTGGCGAAGATGGCTGGTGCAGGTAAATTACTGTTGACACATTTTAGTGCCAGATATTGGGATGTGACGCTTCTCAGGCAAGAGGCGAGAGCAGTTTTTCCTAACACAGAGATTGCGGAAGAATATCGTGTGTATCCCATCGTCTCCGAGGGGGCTGCACCACAGACCGACTCCCCGAATGAGTAAGACAAAAGGCCTGGATCGGAGATTGTTAAGGCGTATCATTGGATATTTAATACCCTATAAGCACTGGGTAATCCTTGCATTTTGCCTAGTGCTTCTGGTTTCGTTTTTAGGTCCGCTCCGTCCCTGGTTGATTCGTTTGGCGATTGATCGTCACATTGTCCCTGGCGAACTAGACGGTTTATTTTTATTAATATCTGTCCTGTTGGGAGCGATTGTATTGGAGGGGACGTTGGTGTATACGAATGCTTACTTCACCCAATGGATTGGGCAGCAGGCGATCTACGACGTACGTGTACGTGTTTTTCGCCATGTACAGAGGCAGTCCCTCTCTTTCTTCGACCGAACGCCCATCGGGCGGCTAATCACCCGTACGACATCGGATGTGGAGGCACTTGCGGATGTACTGTCTGCGGGAATTGTGGTGATTATGGGGGATATGTTCAAACTGGTTTTCATTGCGGCATTCATGTTCAGTCTCAATTGGGTCCTTGCACTGGTTACGTTGTGCGTGATGCCATTTATGCTGTTGGTGACGCTATGGTTTAAGCGAAACGTTCGGGGACAATACAGGGAGACGCGTAAGCAGGTTGCACGCCTGAATTCGTTCATGCAGGAACATGTGACAGGGATGCTGATTGTGCAGCTCTTTGGCCGGGAGAAAGTGGAGATGAAACGTTTTGAGAAAATCAACGATGAGCATCAGACTGCACAGCTCAAAACAGTCTTCTACCACTCACTCTTTTGGCCTGCGGTGGACATCATTGCATCCACCGCGATTGGATTTGTGTTATGGACAGGTGGTGTCAGTGCAATTGGTGGTGCACTGACCATTGGGGTTCTCATTGCTTTCATTCAATACTGCCGCCAATTCTTCGAGCCAATTCGGAATTTATCAGAGCAGTTTAATACGCTTCAAGGTGCAATGGCGGGTGCAGAACGTATTTTTGATGTGCTTGATAATAATCAGTCACTGCCCGATGTAGAAGCGCAGGATCCTCCACAAAGGTTTGAAGGAGACATTGTTTTTGATGATGTTTGGTTTGCCTACAAAAACTTGGATGATGGAACGCCAAATTGGGTATTACGGGGGGTTTCGTTTACGATTCAGAGGGGACAGAATGCAGCGATTGTAGGAGCAACAGGTAGTGGAAAAACAACGATTATCAGCCTCCTCATGCGTTTTTATGATATCCAAAAGGGCCAAATACTTTTGGATGGGAAGGATATTCGCACACTCCGAATCAAGTATCTGCGTTGGCGTATCGGCTTGGTGTTACAGGATGTTTTTCTGTTCTCAGGATCAATATATCGCAATATTTCGCTGGGAAATTCTGATATCTCCCTTGCTCAGGTGAAGCAGGCTGCAAACACAATTGGGGCAGCTCAATTCATCGAACAGCTTCCCGAACAATACCACCATGATGTAGGTGAACGGGGAATATCGCTCTCACAGGGACAAAGGCAACTACTCTCATTTGTTCGTGTCTTGGCACATGACCCAGATATCTTAGTGCTTGACGAGGCGACCTCCAGTATTGATACGGAGACGGAACATATTATCCAACATGCCCTTGAAAGGGTATTGGAAGGGAGAACTTCCCTGGTCGTAGCCCATCGGCTGTCAACGATTCGTCACTCGGATACTATCCTTGTGCTCCACAAAGGACTATTAAGAGAGCAAGGAACGCATGACGAGTTAGTTGCAGCTGGTGGTCTCTATCAAACGCTCTATGAGTTGCAGTATCAGGAGCAGGAAAAACCCATGGAGGTTTACTAGGGAATCTCAAGGGCTGTCAAGTAGCCCGGGGGGAATCCCTCGGGGCTACTTGACATTCTCAAAATAAAATGAGGTCCGTCAACAAACTAAATGAAGATGGTTCAATCTGATCAAACATGCTGCACAGTTAAAGAAACTGTGCGTGAAAAGTACGATGCAATTGCTCGGGGGGAGCGGGATTGTGGGTGCCGTATGGTGGATGAACTTGCTTACCAGGATACCCCCGGTTATCAGGCACAGGCTGATTTAGGATTAGGTTGCGGGACACCGGTAGATTATGCAGACCTGAAGCCGGGTGAGATCGTACTTGACCTTGGCTCGGGTGCTGGCCTTGATGCAATGATTGCTGCACCACTTGTGGGAGAAAAAGGAAAGGTTCTTGGTGTCGATTTAGCTCCATCCATGGTTGCACATGCAAAAGAAATTGCAATTGCCGTAGAGATAGACAATGTGTTCTTTCAGGAGGGAGATATTGAAGATCTTCCGATTCAAGATGCTTCCGTTGATGTTGTCATCAGCAATTGCACACTGAATCTGGTCCCGGATAAAGAAAAAGCTTACTCGGAGATCGCCCGTGTACTGCGGCCAGGTGGTCGCTTCATCATCTCAGATGTGGTGACGGTCGGAGACCCAGATCCTGGACTGTTAAGGAAGGCGGAGGAAGCTGCAGGTTGCGTTGCCGGAGCGGCAGAAAAAGAAGCCTATCTGGAATTGATTGCACGAACAGGATTCACCGAGCCGGAAATCGTACGCCTCCAGTCTCTGGAAATTATTAACAAGCAGGATGGCCTTGCAAGACTCACCATTCGTGCTCGGCGGCCATCTCAAGACCTCTAATCACACCGTCCATGGATCATTACTACCATCGCTCACATTTACCTCGGTTCGGAGAAATTGCTGAGGGAAATCAGGAATTGGCCGACGCGTTCTTCACCTACTACAACAAGGTATTTGAGGAAGGAGCTTTGACAGCCAGGGAGAAGGCATTGATTGCCTTGGCAGTGGCCAATACCGTTCAATGCCCATACTGCATTGATGCATACACGACTGCATGCCTTGAAACGGGTTCGGATTTAGAACAGATGACCGAAGCGGTACATGTGGCGACTGCGATACGAGGTGGTGCGGCATTGGTGCATGGAGTGCAGATGCTTGACCAGGTGAAGCGTTTAACGATGTAATTCTGGATGGGAATCAGATTTAAGAGATGATTGCATTGGATACACTTCCTCAAGGCCCGCGTGCCACTTCTTCGTTGTCTTCTCGGGTTGCCCAATTGGCGCGTCCTGAGGAGCAACTGAAAGTACTTAATGCGGTACGTACGACCGGAGGGCCAACGAACAGTGGTCAGTTTGAGCTTGATTTAGCTTCCTGTGGGTGGCCACGGCTGGAGCCGGACAGGTTGGAGATTGTGCAGATCAACCTTGGCAAGCTTTGTAATATGACCTGCCGGCACTGCCATGTTGATGCAGGGCCGGATCGTACCCATGAGAACATGGACCGGGAGACCGTTGATGCTTGCCTGCAGGCGATTGATCAATCCGGAGCCCAAGTAGTTGACCTTACCGGTGGTGCTCCCGAACTCAATCCTAATTTTGAGTATCTCGTTGAGGAATGTGTGCACCGAGGGCTTCGTGTTCTTGACCGATGCAACCTCACGATTTTGCTCACACGTCCTTATGAACATTTACCCGAGTGGTTTGCAGATCGGGGCGTAGAAGTTGTTTGTTCGCTGCCTCACTACCGCGAAATCGGTACCGATGCACAGCGTGGAGATGGGACGTACAGCAAATCCATCCAGGCGCTGCAGCGCTTGAATCAGGTCGGGTATGGACAGGGAGATCCCCGTCGCAAATTAGTCTTGGTAACGAACCCGGTTGGAGCATTCCTGTCAGGGAATCAGCCCTCCCTAGAAGCAGAATGGAAGACGGCTTTGGCACGCAATCACGAGGTCAGATTTGATCAGCTGCTGACACTCAATAATTTGCCAATGTCACGATATCTAGAGTGGCTTGTAGACACAAATCAGGTAAATCTTTACTTGAATAGATTATTGCAATCCTTTAATTCTTCGACAATTACAGGACTTATGTGTCGGAATACACTCTCCATAAGCTGGGATGGATATCTATATGATTGTGATTTCAATCAGCAACTGGAAATGCGTATGGATATTCCCAGGCCGCATGTACGGGATTTTAATCTTGCCGCCTGGCAGGATCATGCAATACGTACGGCACGCCATTGTTATGGATGTACGGCTGGAGCGGGAAGCAGTTGTGGTGGTGCGATCGCGTAGCTGAGAAATCAGTTTTGCCTTTGAAGATCAACGGATCGTTACGAGATCAGCAGATTCTGATCTGGAGTATCTGTCGACAATCAATAGGAAGTGACAATAAATAATTGTGGTCTGATTGAGAGGGAGGGGACGCTGGCCGGCAGTATGCAGGTGGGGCAACTAAAGCCTGACAGAATGGTGGTCCGGTTTGCCACTTGTCCGCGTATGGATGTCTTGTTCAGAAAAGCTCGGTTCGGGCACTCTCTGCCTCTCCGGCATCAATTTCATCCGCTTTTGCTTCTGCAATCTGATCCGCCAGCACTTGTCCGTAGGTTGGGTAGCAGGAGCGTTCGACCTGGGCATCCGGTTCCCAGAGCCGGGCACGAATCAGCGCCTTGGCACAGTGTAGGAATGCTTCTTCGACGGTCACCTTGAGGACGCAGATGGGCAACTTGCCCTTGATCGCCAGCGGCTCCATCAGTTCGGTGTCGGTGGAAATCTCAGCCTGTCCGTTGATTCGAAGCGTTTCGGTCAATCCCGGCACGAAAAAAACCAAACCTACATAGGGGCTTTCCACTAGATTGGTCAGTGTATCTACTTGGCGGTTTCCCGGTCGGTCGGGCAGTAGTAGTGTCTTGCTGTCTGGAATGTGTGCCAAGGCTCCAGGCGGGTCACCTCGTGGTGAGGCATCAGCCCGGCCGTCAGTGCGTGCCGAACTGATGACATAGAACGGGGAAAGAGCAATGAAATTTCGACAATGCACATCTAGATGGTCCAGAACTTTGAGTCCGGCCCTTGGAGCCGGAGGCCGATAGACGGTCCGTAATTCCTTGATCGTGTTGATTGCCATGGACATAATAGCGTTTTATGAGGCTGAACCTTGATTGGATTGCAAATGGGTTTTCGGTTTATTAGTTCCGTTGGAATATTCCAGCGCTTCATGGATCGACTGAAAAAGCATCGGGATTCGATCCTTTACGCTCATAGGTTTTCATGTCCAAGCATGACCGACCTGTAGCCATGTACGGTCCCACGGTGTCCGAGATCTCCTAGACGCGGACGCAATCCACTGAGGACCTATCGAACCCGGATGATGCGGCCGGTTCTTGAGAGCGTTCCAGATGTCGTCTCCATGTTGATGCGGTAGATATACAGGCCGGGGCTCGTTTGGGGCAGATCCAGTGACAGTGTACGATCCCAGCCCGCAGCCACCTGCTGCGTCTGAGACGTATAGACAGTACGGCCAAGTATGTCGAAAACCTCGGCGTACACCTGTGCCTGCTCCGGTAGGTTAAAGACAATTCTCGTTACTGTGCGGAATGGATTGGGATAGTTGCCCTGCACTGACAGGTCCTCGGGCAACTCCGTACTCGTGGATCTACTCACATTATTATCATTGTCCGTCACGGTAATCTTCAATACTGCAATGACATTGGCAGCGTGATTCACTTGTTCTGGGATCGTAACCGGAGGAGACGGAGGCAACTGCGTTTCCGGGCGGATCTTCGATTCCTGTGCAAAAAGGGTCAAAGGAGACAGGCAACTCATCATTGAGAAGATCAGCATCGGGGCTACACGGATACAGGCAGAGGAAGATGACTTGGTGGGTAACATTGGACAAGGTAGATCATACGTTGCATAACCACGAACCGGATATCACAGCAGATACCCCTCACTCCAAGATAAGACATTCACCAATAGGAAAGCGATCGTGTCCAATTGGGGCTGTACGATCTGCCGTCCTTGCCATTGCGAGGCTTTGGCATTCGATGGCAGCCGCAGTGCCTCGTACAGGAGAGTGCGCATCCAAACCTAAGGGCTGCAATTTCGAGGTTTTCCATGTAAACCGTCCTGTCCGGCCTCCTCACTGGCGCGCTTCTGCGGGATCAGGAATCCCCCGGCTGAAGAGAATCTGAATGTTCTGGGTATCCTCGCCTGCGGCCGCGGCCATGTTTAGAGCCGTCGCTTCCAGGACTCCGTCGAGGATTCCCCGGATCCGACCGGTCGCTGCATCGCGCAGGATGGTCATGGGCTGGTCGGTGTGGCGGTCGAGGCTGGCGGATCCGCCCGGACCTTGCAGCGTGATCGTCGCCAGTTCCTCCGTCCATATGACCGGTACCGCGAACGAGAATCCGGCAAGTTGGTCGTCGGTGTCGGTGAACTCCGACATGGCGAAGGACAGCGAGAACAGTACCGTGCCCGCCTCATCCGTCCCGGTGAGTGACCAGGGGCCGTCGGCTTCCGGCAGGGTGGGTGGAGCGTCAATGAAGAAGCTGGGTCTGAGATGGGGTTCGTCTTCCCCGTTCAGGCCACCCCAGAGCATCAGGGTTCGGCTAGAGTCGGCTTGGTCGATGGTGGTGGCGATCAATCTCGAGCCAGTTTTAGTCTCGGTTTTGAGTCGATAGCGGACGGCCTTGGTGAAGTGGTAGTCGCTGGTCCAAGTGGGCCTGCAGTAGGACATGAAGTCCCACTGATTCGGCGGTATCAACTCGGCGGTATCAAAGTCGTAGCCCCAAGTGCCGATACTGCCTTCTTTGTAGGGATAGTATAGGTCCGGGTCGTTGACTCCGCCGCACGGCGCATGGTAGAGGTTGCGGTTGTGGCCGAACTCGTGCGCGATGACTTCGGAGTTGAGGACCGAGAAGCTCGACCAGCTGCCGATGCCGTACGCGACACCCCCGCTCCTGTATCTTATAGATGATGTTCAACAGGGTTCAATTTTGTAAACCATCAAATGAAAATTTTTCGATATCGCGGAAGATTTTGAGTCGCGGCACCGTTGAATGTTCTGGATTTACAAAACAAGAATTTTTGTTTTGCACCATGTAGCGCGGGTAATCTCCCTGGGAGTAACCAAACGCCCCCTGCGCCTAGAACGCCTGGGGGGGACTAGTACCCCAGGGAATACCGTGATTAGACGTCCAGTAGAGAGTGTATGCTATTAGCATTGATACAGGGACAGACGCAACGTCACGGCGACCCGCATTTTTCCAACCTTAAAAAGGTACTGAATTATGTCCAAGAAGTTGCAACAACTCGTTATCCTGGTTGGCGTTGACTGGGGGTCCCAGTTTCACCAAGCCTGCATCCTGAACCAAGAGGGGGACCGTCTGGGGGAGAAGAAGTTTTCTCATTCCGGCGAAGGCATCCAAGGATTCGTCGATTGGATCCTTGATCACGCAGACGGTTATGCCGAGCATATTGGCGTCGGCATTGAGGTTCCGCACGGTCCTATTGTGGAGGCTCTGTTGGGGCGTGGGATTCACGTCTTTTCCATCAATCCCAAACAATCCGACCGATTCCGGGATCGATTCTCGCCTGCAGGGTCGAAAGATGATCGCAAAGATGCCTGGGTCCTCGCCAATGCCCTCCGGACCGATCTGGAATGTTTCCGTAAACTGGCACCTGCGCATCCCAAAATCTCTGAACTGCGTAAGTTGTCACGGATCAGCGATGAATTGATCCGCCAACGTACTCGGCTCGTCCACCAGGTCCGAATGGAACTCTGGGAGTACTTCCCACAGTTCTTGGAACTCAAGTTCGAGTTGTACTCCCCCGTGTTCCTAGCCCTCTGGAAACTCGTTCTCACGCCGAAGCGTGCACGCCGGATTCATCTCAGTTCGGTAGAAAAGATCCTAAAAAACCACCGCATACGGCGTTTGAATGCAGAAGAGGTGCTCACACAGCTGCGAGCCGAAGCCGTCAGCGCCGACCCCGGTACGGTGAAGGGCGCAACGTTTTGCATCCAAGTTTGTCTGCAACAGCTCAAGGTAATTCAACAGCAGATCAGCGAAGCGAAACAAGCCATGGAAACGATTCTTGATTCGCTCAACGACATTCCGGGTCCAGCGACAGCAAACTGCACGTCGCAGAACACGGCACCTGAGCAGGAAACATCCACCGATAAAAAAGCCTTGAGCGATGTAGAGATCCTCTCCTCCCTTCCAGGGGTGGGCCCCATGGTCCTGGCAACGATCATCTCGGAAGGCTATGAATTACTCTACGATCGAAATTATCGAGGCCTGCGATGTTTTTGTGGGGTGGCACCGGTGACAAAACGTTCTGGAAAATCGTGGCAAGTCGTTCGACGAAAAGCCTACCAGTCCCGCTTGGGCAATGCGGTCTACCACTGGAGCAGAGTCGCGATACAGCATGATCCCATCAGCAAAGCAAAGTACCAAGCTCTACGTAAGCGAGGGCATACCCACGGCCGGTGTCTGCGATCGGTTGGCGATCGCCTCTTGGCCGTCGCTTGCGTAATGCTTCGAGATCGGACCCTCTTTGATCCCAGTCGTAGAACCGCCGCTGCCTCATGAATTGCTCTATCCATTGTCCTTAACCCCCTGGCGGTGGAGGATTTTCGTATCCTGACACTCACTTAACGGTAGAGTATTCCATCAAAATTGAGGTGCCCGTTGTCTCAGTTTATGGGCTTGCTCTGTCATTCCACGAGTACATCAACTGATCTGCAGTCTGCGATGTCATCACTTGCAAAGTTATAAGGATCAACCCCGATGATTGAAGAGTTGGGGGCGGCAGATCTGTGCGAAATCATACGGAAACGGGCAAAATTCGTGGTGAAACGATCAAAAAATCATGCCTGAAAAAAAAAATTCTAAAATTCCGCTTTTTTACTTGCATAAATGGTAGAGAGTCCTGTATCAATGCTAATAGCATACACTCTCTACTGGACGTCTAATCACGGTACTCCCTGGGGTACTAGTCCCCCCCAGGCGTTCTAGACGCAGGGGGCGTTTGGTTACTCCCAGGGAGATTACCCGCGCTACATGGTGCAAAACAAAAATTCTTGTTTTGTAAATCCAGAACATTCAACGGTGCCGCGACTCAAAATCTTCCGCGATATCGAAAAATTTTCATTTGATGGTTTACAAAATTGAACCCTGTTGAACATCATCTATAAGATACAGGGGGCAAACAGGAAATCGCCAATATCAAAGTTAAAACAGTGGACTTCATCCTAGCTTCGTGATGCTTTTTGGGGGGATGCGTAAAAATTAGTGGGCTCCGAGCGAGGGGTATAATACAATTTTTCACTTAATGAACCTCTTGCAAAACCCTCTCATTTGGAGAAAAATACTGCTATGAGAGTGTCTACGGGCATATTATGCGGATTGTAGAAGAGTTTTGCAAGAACCTCTTATATATATCTATGTATTCAGGTCAAGTCGCCCGGGTATTCAGATTGAAGTTGCCCACCTAGAGCATTTTCATTGTTCCCCCGCTATTCACGTTTTGTTCAGGCTTTGCAATGAGTAAGTTTCGTACTTGTTTCATGGGCTTGAATTTTCAGGTTTTTGGGATTGTTTTCTCATGGATTCACCTTCGAGTTCAATGTGGTATGCAGGCTGGACGAGACGATCCAGAATGGCATCGGCAATGGTCGGGTTTGCCATCATTTCATGCCAATGTTGAACAGGAAGTTGACTTGTTGCGATGGTTGAGCGTTTCTGGATACGGTCATCCAGTATTTGGAATAGATCTTCTTGTTGGGCATGCGAGATCTTGCAGAGCCCCCAGTCATCCAGGACCAGTACATCCAGTTGACTCAGTGCGCGCAAAAACTTTAAGTAGCGTCCATCCGCGGGAACAATCGTCAACTCTTGAAGCAAACGCGGTAAACGGATGGTACCGAGCCGTGAAGCCTTCCAGACAGGCCTTGTGCGCCAGTGCACAGGCAAGATAGCTTTTGCCGGTTCCAGTCGGACTGGTCACAATTACATTTAGATGCCGGCGAATCCAGTCCCCGTTGGCTAGTTGTAACATCAGGCGTTGATCCAGTCCGCGAGTGGTACGGTAATCAATGTTTTCCATACAGGCAACTTGATGGAGTTTGGCACGGCGTAATCGCGAACTCAGTGCCTTGTTTTCTCGATCACTGGCTTCGCAATCCAGTAGCAGGGCAAGCCGTTCCAGAAAGGCTAGACGCTCCGTGTCGGGTTGAGCGAATTGATCGCGCAATGCACGGGCCATCCCATGGAAGCGGAGGTGGTCAAGTTGGGTAAAGATTGGATGGTGATTCATCGGAATCGGGTTGGTTTATTTGCGTAATAGTCCCCACCACAAATATTTTCGTGAAAGACTTGGGGAATGGATTGCGGTTGATCCCAGTCTACATCTCGTTTATACTGCAAGATGGAAGCAATACAGGAATATCTGGATATTGAGATCCAAGCAGTTGCAATGGTACACAATACCGGAATATTGAAGCTGAGTCTTTCCACTACACCCGGAATTCATGCCTGCTTCGGGCCGGACTCCGAAGCGAAAACCCTCCCCAGAGGTGATTCTTGGAACGAGTCTAGAGCGAAACGGACCTCACTGTAGGACTGGACTGCACATGAGGAATGGGTCAACCTGAAATCTACCTCAATCAACCCGGAAAATATGCGAGAATGGTCTCGGGGGGCGCCCCAATCGTGAAGGCCAACTCGCAGATTCCATCTCATACAAAAAATCCTGACTCCTCACAACCAAAGACGCACTTTGGAGCCTTGGGAAAATTCATGATGAATAATATGGGGTAAAACGTTTAGGGCCGTGGGGGCAAC
This sequence comes from Rhodothermales bacterium, assembly GCA_965116685.1. Taxonomy (GTDB): domain Bacteria; phylum Bacteroidota; class Rhodothermia; order Rhodothermales; family Bin80; genus Bin80. The sequence continues at coordinate 3,464,313 of OZ220707.1, forward strand.
GTGAAATTGACTGATTCAAGCTCATGGAGCATGAATAGGGTCATTACCAGTGCAACCATACGAGCATCACAAAGGCAGACACCACTGCATGAATAAATTGGTTTTTATTCCAGGGATTATTTTTGACAGTCCTTGTTTTCAGTATACCTTCACTTGTCACTTTGAGCGAAGTGACCGTTCCGCTCCTCATGCCTTCGCTTCGTAGCTTAAGTTGTTCACGCCGGTCACGATTTCTTTCGTGAGCTATATCGATCTATATTTTTCGAAATTCCTCTATCGCCCCAGCTGGATCGCTTGCATAAGTGCTATCAGGTGGAGCAATAGAAAGTAATATTTTCCTTGAGCACAGCCACATCGTGCAACACAGCTGAGAAATTGTTCAGATCTGCCTCACCTCCAATTTTAGGGCATAACAGCCAGGGTTGTGAACATAACCCCAGCTCCATGAAGATAAAACCGGGGTGGAAGAATTGGTTTGGAGGTTTAATATTTTCGTGTTTGTTCAGGGGTAAGGGTTTTCGAGAGTGAACCTTGATTCATGGGACTTGAGCATCTCGGCAACAGTTTTACCTTTATCAAGTTTTAGGCAAGACTAAATTTGTAATTGTCGAATGCGTACGCTCGTCGGATGTCTCGTAGGACTAAGTCTGTTGGCCTGCTGTACTCCAACAGAGAGTTCAGATAATTTACTCTCTGATCGCACAATCAGGGTTGTGGCTACGACAAGCATCATTGCAGATCTGGTTCGTGAGGTTGGCGGCTCGGAGGTGGTGGTGGAATCATTGATGGGGCCGGGTGTGGATCCGCATCTATATAAGGCCAGTGCCCGGGATGTTTTAAGAATGGCCGAAGCTGATCTTGTTGTCTATAACGGGCTGCATCTGGAAGGAAAGATGGGAGACCTCTTTGAGGCCATGAAAGAGCGGGGCAGAGCAACGATTGCGGTTGCCGAGGTCGGTATTCCCGATAGTCTCTTGATCGCATCGGAACTCTTCCAGGGGAATTATGACCCTCATGTATGGTTTGATGCAACGCTTTGGGCCCAAGCGGCACATGCTCTTTCGAATGCACTTGGAGCACTGGCACCCGGGCGTGAAGAGTTGTTTTCATCGCGTGGAGAAGCCTATGTCATTGAATTGATGGCCGTGGATGCGTATGTGCGAAGAAGGGCTGCCGAGATTCCTGAACAGAAGCGGGTGCTCGTTACCTCGCATGATGCATTTGGATACTTTGGGCAGGCCTATGGCCTTGAAGTACATGGTCTCCAAGGGATTTCCACTGCACTGGAAGCGGGAACCGCAGATGTACAGGGTCTGGCAAATCTGGTGGCTGAGCGAAGAATTCCAGCAATGTTCATTGAATCTTCGGTCTCTCCACGTGGCATTGAAGCGGTACGGGAAGCCGTAAAATCCAGAGGCTTTGAGGTAAGTATTGGTGGTACATTGTACGGAGATGCTCTGGGAGGGACATCCACCCCGGCATCGACCTATCTGGGGATGATTCGGCACAACATTGATACAATCGTCAAAGCGCTTTCCAATGGTGAACGCAGTAGAAGTTCGTGACCTTACCGTAGCCTACCGGGAAAGTCCAGTCCTGTGGGACATTGATTTGGATGTTGCTTCAGGAGTATTGATGGCGATTGTTGGTCCCAATGGCGCCGGAAAGACGACCCTGATCAAAGCAATTCTGGGGTTAATGAAGCCGGCGGCTGGCCAGATCCGCATCTTGGGGAAACCGTACCGCAACGTAGCTTCGTCTGTGGGGTACGTGCCGCAACGTGGTACGGTGGACTGGGATTTTCCAACCAATGTATTGGATGTGGTCTTGATGGGTCTTTACGGCCGACTTGGTTGGATTCGCCGGCCCGGTCGTAGTGAGCGTAAGGAAGCGATGGCTGCGCTCGAAAAGGTTGATATGGCCGGGTTTGCTCATCGCCAGATCAGCCAACTGTCCGGGGGGCAGCAGCAGCGCGTATTTCTGGCACGTGCTCTGATTCAAGATGCTCGTGTATACCTTATGGATGAGCCCCTGCAGGGCGTAGATGCGACGACCGAACGTGCGATTATTGACATCCTGCACTCTCTGCGTTCATCTGGAAAAACGGTTCTGGTCGTACATCATGACCTCCAGACCGTCTCAACCTATTTTGATGAGGTTTTGCTTTTGAATGTACGCCGGATTACAAGTGGACCCGTTTCAGAAGTGTTCACAGATACGAATCTGAGACTTACCTATGGAGGTCGTATCGCAGTCATCAAGGATGCACAATAATCATGGAGCAACTTTTCGATGATTATACGTTTCGCACGGTCACACTTGGTACCGCCATACTGGGTGCAGTAAGTGGTGCGTTAGGCACGTTTGCGGTGCTGCGAAGGCAGAGCTTGCTGGGAGATGCCGTATCGCACGCGGCTTTACCGGGAATTGGCCTTGCGTTTATTCTGACCGGCAGTAAAGCCTCTTTGGTCTTAATAGTAGGAGCAGGGTTGGCGGGGTGGCTCGCCACTGCAATCGTATTACTCGTAACCACAAGCACACGTGTCAAGTACGACAGTGCGCTTGGGCTTGTATTGTCGGTGTTCTTTGGTGCAGGTCTGGTACTGCTGACCTTTATACAGAAATATCCCAATGCAAATCAGGCGGGGCTTGATTCGTTTCTGTTTGGTCAGGCAGCATCCCTTGTTGTAGGAGATGTCATTACGATGACGATCTTGGGTGGGATTGCATTGATGGCTTTGCTCTTATTTTGGAAAGAGTTCAAGCTGCTTGCCTTTGATCCAGAGTTCGCGCACAGCCTGGTATTGCCGGTACGATGGCTGGATATCGGATTGACGACACTCTTGGTCGTTGCAATCGTGATCGGGCTTCAGACTGTGGGAGTGATTCTGATGAGTGCCATGATCATTGCACCTGCAGCAGCAGCACGTCAGTGGACAGATCATTTAGGGGGGATGACATTGATCTCAATGGTCGCGGGGGCTCTCTGTGGGGTCGGTGGGGCATTCCTGAGCACGAGCACCTTGAATCTACCGACCGGTCCAACCATTGTCGTCTGTGCCAGTGGGTTTGTCGTTGCATCCGTGCTGATTGCACCGCATCGCGGCATCATCTGGCAGCGGGTTCGCCAGGTAGTACAGAATCGCAAACTCAAGAGCGAGACGGTTCTACTGGATTTATTTGAGTTGGCAAGAAAGCATGACGATTTGGAATACCCGCATATGGAGACCGCCCTGAGAGTCATTCGCCCAAGGAGAGGTACGCTTTATCGACAGCTGCGTGGATTGGAAGGCAAGGGACTGGTAAAGATGTACGACAGCGGAGCATGGGCGTTGACTCCAGATGGGATTCTGACCTGCAATCAACTCCTGAATGAGCGGAGCCGATGAGCACGTTTCAACTGGAAATCCAATTGGTGGCCGCCGTCGTTGCTGCTGCGTGTGCGCTTCCCGGAACGTTCCTGGTTCTGAGGCGGATGGTGATGATGAGTGATGCGATCGGTCACGCAATTCTGCCAGGCATCGTGATCGGCTTTTTTCTGACCGGGAATCTGTCGTCTCCACTGCTCATATTGGGTGGGGCAGCGGCAGGGCTGCTCACGGTCGTATTGGTTGAATGGATACGAAAGACGGATCGCGTGCGCGAAGATGCTGCGATTGGATTGGTATTTTCAAGCCTGTTTGCCATCGGTGTGATTCTGATTGCACGGTTTGCCAGTGATGTACACCTGGATACGGATGCCGTGCTATTGGGAGAATTGGCGTTTGTGCCATTTGATCGTCTGGAAATTGCGGGACATGATCTGGGCCCCCAGGCTTTGTATGCGACAGGGGGCGTTGGTCTACTCTGCATGGGGTTTATACTTCTGTTCTATAAAGAATTAAAGCTGGCCACGTTTGATGGTGCCCTCTGTACAATGCTGGGATTTTTGCCGGGAGTACTACACTATATATTGATGGGACTAGTATCCATGACCGCAGTCGCTGCATTTGATGCTGTTGGATCCATCCTGGTTGTCGCCCTCATGGTTGGACCTCCGGTAAGTGCCTACCTGATCACCAATCGGTTGGGACACATGATTCTCTACAGCGTAGCCTTGGGCATTACCGCCTCGATATCAGGGTATTGGATGGCACATCTCTTTGATGCGTCAATCGCAGGGTGTATGGCGGTCATGGTTGGCGTGCAGTTTGCGATCCTGTTTTGTGTAGCCCCGGAGCAGGGATTATTAGCTGCATGGAAACGAAGGAGGTACCAAAAGTGGCAGTTTGCCATCAAGATGTTGGTCATCCATCTACTGCAACACGAAGCGACGCCTGAGGCAGAGCAGGAATGTCGCATTGACCATCTGCAGGGTCACATGGCATGGGAGGAATCTTTTGCAGAAGGGGTGGTTACCCGGGCTGGCTCGCAGAACTTGCTGCACATAGTTGGGGAGTATTTAGAGTTAACACACGCGGGCCGGGAACTCGCCCGCGAAGCAATTGTCCACTCCTGAAGATAGAATCCTAGAGTTGATTAACCACGGGAAGCGTCCCAGCGTAGGTCCATAATCCGCCGGGATGCAGATAATAGAAAACCGCCACTGAGCAGGATGATTCCAATCCAGACTAGACTGATTGCCGGTTTTTCCTGAGCCTGTACCACGACATAGTCCGCTGCAGTTGCACCGTCAAGGGAGAGTGTAATCTCCCCGGTGTCCACATTCATACCCGTGAAATAGTACCCAATTCCCCCGAATTGTGCACCAATTGGGTTCACACTGCGATCCGTGCGAATCACATAAATCGGCGTCACTTCCTCAACCAGGTTGGTGCTCATATTAACGACCTGGAGTACCGCACCTACGGCAATTTCTGTACGTGCGACTTCTTCCTCACTCAGGACAGATTGTAAATCCACTCGGGTATCGAATCCGGTGAAGGTGACCTGATAGGCGCCATCACTGATGAGGGTACTTTGTCCCCGGCGTAAAACAATCTCATTCTCCGAGTCTCCATCGTCAAGCATCTGACGAGGCGTGACCGCAACGTAGACATCTTTTTCGAAGTAGGGTTTGAGGTCCGGGTGCTGGATCCACTGGCCCGTACTGGATTCATAGGCAACGGGTTTAAGGCGAAAGGATTGTCCGCTTGGATCCGTAAAATCAAGTACAAAGCGAGTATGTCCGCGTACTCCGGGTTCGGTTCCGATGTAGGACACCTCATATCCTGCAACATGCACAGGCTGCCCCTGCTCAACAACGAAATTATCCCGTTCACTGCCTCGCGGCGCATCCGAGATTGCTCGGCTGAACCCAGAGGATGCAATAATGCCAATGACCATCACGCCCAATCCCACATGTGCGAGTGCGCCACCTGCTAATTTCAGGTTTCCCCGTCCAACTCGCCAGAGCACAGAGAAATTGCCGTAGAAGGCAAAAAATGCCACAAAAAGGAGCAGCATCAACTGAATTCCATAGCCGTGGCGCTGCCAGAAGGTCTGTCCATCTAAAACTGTTTCCGTCGCAAATGGCGTCAGAATCAATACGATGACGGTGCTGAAAGTGGCCAGAAGTACGGGCCAGATCAGGACACGGTTCACCTTCTGGATATTCATCTTGGTCCACCAGAAAAGTTGCCCCAGTCCAGCTAAAAACAAAATCCCTACCGTGAGTGGCAGGGTCCATTCATTGTAAAAATCAATGGGGACTGTTGCCGGGTTGTTGTTGAACAGTTTTCCAAATATGGGGGCACTGGTGCCTAGGATCACCACCGCTGCAATCACGGTCAAAAGGACGGATCCGGAAAATACCAGAAACTCACGTGACAGAAAATGAGCTTCTTGCTGCGCAGCGGGGAGTTCGCGGTAGCGCCACACAAACAGTCCAAATCCTAAAAGCCCCATTGCCAGAATCCAAATGAGGAGCTGGTTATAGAGCCCAAGATCAACGAATGCATGGACGGAAGCGTCTCCCAGGATGCCACTCCGTGTCAGAAAGGTCGAATAGACCACCAGGATATAGGCCAGGATAGACAAAAAGAGGGCTGCCTTATGTCCGATTCCTCCTTTGCGCTGAATGAGCATCAGATGCACTGCAGCGATTCCGACCAGCCACGGTACGAATGAAGAATTTTCCACTGGATCCCAGGCCCAGTAACCACCAAAGTTCAACGTTTCATAGGCCCAGTAGCCGCCCATGGCGATTCCTACACCGAGGCACATGACGCTGATCAGTGTCCAGGGGAGTGCAGGTCGCACCCACTGTGTATAGCGCTGTTTCCAAAGCGCAACCACGGCAAAGGCAAAGGGCGCGATCATTGTGGTGAACCCGACAAAAAGCATAGGAGGATGGATCACCATCCAGTAGTTTTGCAGGAGATCATTAAGACCCGTCCCGTCTGCAGGCACGAAATCCGGGTTCGACTGAAAGATGGGAGCATCTGGATTCGCTTCTGCGAGTGTTGCAAAGGGGGCAGCACCAATCTCAATGGAGCCAAGCCGGATCCCCACAATCATCGTAAGAAGGAAAGCCTGGCAAAACGCCACAACCGTCATCACAGGGGCTTTGTAATCCGGTGCGGCCCACCGAATTAATGCGAATCCCATCAGGCAGTTCATGATGATCCAAAGCAGGAAAGAGCCTTCCTGACCCTCCCAACTTGCAGAGAACAGGAAATGAAAGGGTAAATCCAGAGATGAATGGGCCCAAACATAATTGTACTGGAACTGGTGGGTCGCGATGAGGACAATCAGAAGTAGCCATGCACCGAAAAGGCAGACGGTCATCACGCCCCACAGCATTTTTCCCAGACGGTAAAAAGTCGACCCATGATGCTCCTGTTCTGCAGCCTGATAGAATGCAAAGACAGACAAGATGCAACTCACAAAAGCGATCAGAATCAGTATGTGGCCGACGATTCCTGGCATTTATCGGTTGTGTGTAGAAAGAGCAGTCAGTAAATTTTGGTGCAGCCCACTAAAGCCTCCATTGCTCATGATCAGGATCACATCCCCAGAACATACATCTTCTAGAAGCGCCTCAAGTAAAGAAGAGGCAGATTCAAAGGATCTGGCATCCGTACCCGTTGTACGGATCTGTTTCAGGACCGTCTGAATATTCATAAAGTGTTCCTGCACATCATTGTGACGAAATGGTGGAGCGCACAAGTAGGCTCTTGCTGCTCCCTGGAATGCTTCTCCATACGGAGCTTCAAATATTTTTCGGCGGCTGGAGTTGGAGCGTGGCTCAAACACGGCTAGTAATCGCCGGCTGGGCCAGCGTTCTGCTGCCGCTTGAATAGTCGCACGCACCGCAGTCGGATGATGTGCAAAATCATCTACGACCAGAATACCGGCAGGTTCGCCTAGGATTTCCTGTCGTCGCTTCACACCGGGGAAAGAGGCGAGTCCATTTGCAATTTCGGTTTCGGTTAACCCTTCATGCAAGGCAACGGCACTAGCTGCAAGTGCATTGTGAAGGTTATGACTTCCATTCATGGGGAGCAGCATTTGTCCCAAATCCTGTCCAAGGTAGTGCAGGTTGAATTCAATCCCCTTATCGGAAGTGTGGGTCACCTGTGCAGTGACATCATGATGCGAGTCCAGTCCATAGGTTAGCACAGGAGCCGCACCGGTGTTCAACTTCGCAGTAGTCTCACCGGAGATAACCAGTAGGCCGTCGGGAGGAATTAATTTCGTGAAGGCTTCAAATGCTTCCTGATACTCCTCCCATGATGCATAGATATCCGCGTGATCAAATTCCATGGAGGTTACAATCGCAACCTGCGGTGCATAGTGTAAGAATTTAGGATTCTTATCAAAATAGGCGCTGTCGTATTCATCCCCTTCAATCACAAACTGGGGGTCGGTTCCGATAGAGAAGTTTTGCTCAAGATCTTGGAGCACGCCTCCGATTAAAAACCCTGGATCTCGCCCGGCGGCGCGTAGCAAATGTACCAACATCCCAGTTGTTGTTGTTTTTCCATGTGTCCCGGCAACGACTAGGTTTCGGCGGTCTTTTAAGAAAAAGTGGTGGAGCGCCTCGGGGAGCGACAATTGTGGGAGGGATTGTTCTCTGGCCAAGGTTGCTTCGGGATGGGTCGGTACACAGGCATTGCCGGGGATGACCAAGTCGGGTAGGGGAGTTAGATTTTTTTCTGAGTATCCATCGTAGACAGGGATCCCCTGGTTCTGCAGGAACGTGCTCATCGGGGGATAGACCCCACTGTCGGATCCACGTACTGCGTATCCTGCCTTCCCCAAGAGGCCGGCCAAGGCACCCATCCCTGTACCGCAAATCCCAATTAGGTAGATATCCTTTGTATTGGGTTTCGGGGGTGGTCTGTCAAATATTCGCAGATTTGCATCAGCAAAATCCACCAGAGCTCTCATTCGGCAGACTGCGACGTTGCAGTTTTTTTACGAGAACTCAGGTAGGGGATTAAAGAGCTAGGCACTACCATGAACGAAGTGGATATAGCTGGAATTGAGGAGAATGAGACAAGATGGATTTCATTGTATCTGCGCCATTCTATTAAACCATTCTGAGTGGAGTCAGATTCAAAATTTCAATCGAGAATACGATAGGCGTATGCATCCAAGATACCGATTACCTTTTGATATCCAATCTCCTTGGTGGGAGTTGACAGGAAAGCAAGAGGGGGTACGCCGCAAGGCGCGGTCATCTCGCCGACCCTAGCTAACACCTATCTTCACTACGTGCTGGACCTATGGTTTAGGGCACAGTGCAAATCACGAAACGCTGGCCTGAGATTCCCCCTTTCGTCCATATTCGAGTGTTGGAGCTACAGATTTTTGTCATTTTGGCTGAATCAACCCTATTTCGGGGTCGATTTAGATTTCATAGCTGTGAATGTTCTAATATTTCGAATATTCGGGTTCAAATCGGGGCGGACTCCCGACCAATGGAACTACGGATGAGGTAATCCCCGTCGCGTTTTAGCCCGACGGGATGCGTCTGGCCTCTGGATCGATCGATGCAACCGCTCGACTGTGGAGGGTGGCTCGCCTATTGGCATTGCGGATGCGGGCGCACTCTGGTGTTCGGAGTGCTGGTGCTTATCGTGGATCAGCTGTTGCGCATTGCCCAATAACTGAACCATCCAGTGCCATTTACAGGATTCAGATGTTCTGGAAAACAGAAGCCGTGGGATTGGTGTGTACAATTCGCATAGAACGGGATTAAAGTTCACCGCAACAAGGCCTCGCTCAAGGTAAATACCCCCTTGTTCGGTGGGCGACAGCGAACACGTCACGGTCATACACGTTCTCTGGAATAATTGCACGAATTTATGTCCTATATACCTGCTAAACCCAGTCGCTACGAGTGGTTTGGCAAGAGGCTCCCATGAAAAAACTGTTTCCAATAGTAATTGTTGTTGCCCTTGCGGGTTGTACATCCAGTGTGACCGAGATTACTCGCCTGAGGGTATTAAAAACCGATGATCAGGTTATTGTACTGAACGATGTGCGTGGGGATACTGCACTGGTGGTACAGTCTGCGCAGGATTTCAGGCCATTTTTGCACCCGATTCTGACACCGGATGGTGCGACCTCGGTGACCCAGTTTAGTCCGGACCATCACCGGCATCAGACCGGACTGTACTGGGGTTTCACACGGCTGAATGGACGGGATTACTTCCATCACCCGGAGGGAGATTATTGGCAAAGGGATACCGTGATGGTAACCAGAGCCGTCGGAGATACAATTGGCTGGGTTACCGTGTATGATCTACTCGACGAGAACGGTAACCCTGTTTTCCAGGAAACCCAGAACTGGACTATGTACGAAGCAGACAGTGCTGTTGTACTGGATTTGATCTGGACAGGCAAGGCCATCAGCGACATTGTTGTCAGCGAATATGATTACGGCGGGTTGTTTCTGCGGATGCCCTGGGCTCCAGGCATGGAGGGACGTGCAGTGAATGCTGCACGTCAGCGCAACCATTTTGCTGAGGGCCAGCGGGCCATGTGGATGGATGTTGGTCTTATACTGCCGGGGCGTGAAGATATGGCCCATGTGGCCATATTTGATCATCCTGATAATGCGGACTTCCCGCAGCCTTGGCGTGTGGATAGTCAACTGGGTGTAGGGCCTGTTCGTGCCAGACTTGGCAACTGGACCATTGAAGCTGGTAATACGGAAATCATCCGGCACCGTTTGCTCGTGTACACGGGAGAAATGAGTGACATTGTGATGCGGGCAAAATGGGAGGACTATGCTGATCGCTCCGGCGCAATGTATTCCACCGCATCTCTTTGGGGATTGGCTCAGCAGGAAGCGCGCGAAGCAGAATTCCTAAGCCCAGTCGCAGCAGCAGAGATAATGACATTGAAGGAAGGCTATGAAGTTAACGCCTGGGCGGGTGAACCACTTCTCACTCAGCCCATGGCCTTTGCCTGGGATGATCGAGGACGATTATGGGTAGCAGAGAATCGGGACTATGAATCACGTCAGACAGGATTCTCTGGATCTGGAGATAGCCGCATCGTGATCCTGGAAGACACCGATCGCGATGGCACCGCAGATGTTCGGAAGGTTTTTATGGAAGGAATTGCTTTTCCGAGTGCACTGGCCGTGGGCTTTGATGGTGTATTTCTTGGTGCCCCACCTCACCTGCTCTTTATCCCCGATCGAGATGGTGACGACCGTGCAGATGTCGGTGACGTTGAGATTCGTCTTACCGGCTGGGGTATTCGGGACAGACACGAAACGATTAACAGTTTTCATTGGGGGCCGGATGGGTGGCTGTATGGTCTTGAAGGGTTTGCCACCTCATCGGTTATAAGAAAACCAGGACCGGAGGCACGGATCTATGGGCATGAAGATCCATTTCCAGAAGATCTACTGGAAGCCGATGGTGTGGAAATCAACGGCGGCGTATGGCGCTATCACCCGACAAAGGACAGGTTTGAGACAGTGGCACATGGCTTCAGTAACCCTTGGGGTATTGATTACGACGCGCATGGTGAACTCTTCATAAGTGCCTGTGTGATCCCTCATGTTTTCCATGTGATCCCGGGCGGAATCTACATGCGGCAGGGAGGTACTCACTTAAATCCGCACATTTACGAAGATATCGCGCCCATTGTAGATCATCGACACCGTTCAGCACACGGGGGCGCCCGCATTTATCAATCTGACGCATTTGCTCCGGAGGAAACAGGACGTCTGTTCATGGCAAATATTCATGAACACGCGGTCCTAAGTGATGTGTTGCAGCCAAGTCGCAGCGGGTTCACAGCCAGTCATGGAGATGAGTTTATGATGGCGCATAATGCTCAATGGGTTGGCTTCAGCATGGAAATAGGTCCAGAGGGAGCACTTTATGTTCTCGACTGGCACGATGCGGACATATGTGGCGGGGATGTTTTGGACAAGGATACTGGGAGGATTTTTCGAATTACACCATCAGAGTCTCATGCTGTAGAATGGGATGGACGTTATGGGGACCTGCAACAACTTAGCGACCTTGAATTAGCCGAGCTTCAGGAAAGTCGAAGCGACTGGCATGCCCGGCGTGCCCGTGTAATATTGCAGCACCGCGCGAGCATGGGTGCATTGGATGCCTCGGCTCTGACACATCTGAATGTGCTTTATGAGACTGGTGCCACAACGCCGCTCAGACTGCGCGCTATGTGGTCGCTGTACATAACCGGTAATTTCCCCATCGAATCCCTTTCGAATGCGCTGCAGGATAATGAACCCTACGTCAGGGCCTGGGCCGTTCGATTGATAGCAGAGCAGGACTCGATTGGATCCGAGGCGCTACTGGGTCTTGAGGAGCTCGCTAAAAAAGAGGCCTCTCCAGTCGTGCGTAAATATCTTGCAGCTATGCTTCAGCAGATCTCCTATGAGCAGCGCTGGCCAATCATAGCGGCGTTGATGAACTATTCGGAGGACAGCGAGGACCCAAACATCCCAACTTTATTATGGACAGGTTTTGAGCCGCTGGTGGCGGAAGCACCGGAGCGGGCGCTTTCGCTTATCGAAGATGTGGATGGCTATCCGCGCATGACGGAATTTGTTGGTCGGCGCCTGGTTGAAGCCGGACATATATCTCCGTTACTGGGAGCACTTCACTCGAACCGGGATGAGCACCTGTTGCGCGGGATGTTGGCTGGATTGGAAGGTATGGGAGATATAGAAGCACCCAAAGACTGGGAGCGCACCTATGGGAGGTTACGACGCAAACGTGAAACCCGCGCACTGGCTACCGAAGTTGCCCAGCTGTTTGGTGATGCCGCGGCAGAACGTGCACTTATGAGTGAGGTGCTGAACGCTTCCATGTCTTCGGATCGGCGAATTGCCGCGTTGAAATCACTTGTGCCCTCACAGCCTGATGCACTCAGACAGGCCCTGTTTGAGTTGGTTAATGACCCGAATATGCGGATTGCGTCAATCCAGGCGGTTGCAGCTTTCAGTGACCAGGAACTGGGACAGCTTCTGCTTTCAATGTACACGGATGCCACACACTCTGAAAAGGAAGCCATCATTCAGACAATGGCATCGCGCCCGATTTACGGATGGATGCTGGTCGAGGCACTCCGCGATGGTTCGATCCAGCGGAATGCAATCCCTGTCTGGATTGCCCGACAGATGCGGCGTGTTGTGGGGAGTGGTTTTGTCGAAATCTGGGGGCCGATCGACGAGCTTCCAGGGGATAAGGCCTCGACTTACACTCGGTATCAATCTCTAGTAATGTCTGGAATGGCTGCGGACGCCTCCAACGGACAGACTGTCTTTGCACAGGCCTGCGGGGCATGTCACCAAATGAATGGAACCGGTGGCCTCCTAGGCCCGGACTTGACGGGATCCAATCGGACGAATGTAGATTACCTGCTCAGTAATCTCATCTACCCGGATGAGTTCATCCAGGATGATTATCGGATGGTACTCGCAACGACCCGCGGTGGACGTACGTATATAGGTACACTGGTAGGTGAGAGTGATCGCCAAGTTACGCTGCGGCCCGTAGGCCAGGAAGATGTTGTTCTGAATCGCACCGAGATACAATCGCTGGAGATTTCCGAGGAGTCACTAATGCCGGAAGGGCTGCTCTCTGTGCTGTCCGACGAAGAGATTCAGGACCTGTTTGCCTATTTACGGACCATTGAGACGTCAGTTCAATAGATCTGTGTGTATAAGCGTTGAGCTTGTAATTCAAATATATTTGCGATATACAGTTTATCTCCTAGCCTGAATCTCCAAGCTAAAATAGATTGTGACATCGAACGGCATCAAAGTTGTCGTATCGGGGATTCTTTCGCATTACTCCTTGAATAAGTGTCATTTATTGCCTGATTCTAATTCATATAATTACTTTTTCTATACGTACTTCTCTCTGGCCCATTTCTTCCTCCAAACGGTGATTTGTCTGGGAACTTCTCCCAATATCCCGTAAAATATTCCCCATTTTCACAGCTCAATCCCCACAAATGCTGGTTTGGGAATTCAGGCTAAAACTATTCCCTCGTGTGCATGAAACAAGGAATCCCTATAGCTTCATCTGTTCCTGCGAGTATTGTAGGATCTCATCCTGTTCCTGATGCAATGTAGCACGCGTATCCACGACCAATCGGGCCCGTGCATACAGATCTGCCCAATCGTAGCTGGCATGATCCGTGGCAATCAGCACACAATCAGCCAACTCCAGAGCACGATTCAAATCCGTAACGGAGACCATTTCCAATTCATCCAAGAGGAACACGGATACGAGAGGATCGTGATAACTGATTTCGGCTCCCTTATCCCTGAGTAATTTCAGGATATCCAATGCCGGAGATTCCCGTAAATCCCCTACATCTTTTTTGTATGCAACTCCAATGACGAGAACATTACTTCCACGAAGCGGCTTCCCGTGCTCATTCAAGATATCCTGTATACAGTGCACCCAATACTTCGGCATTGCAGTGTTGATTTCGGTTGCCAACTCAATGAACCGGGCAGTGTAGCCGAGTGTACGCAGCTTCCAAGACAGGTACTGCGGGTCAATCGGAATGCAGTGTCCACCCAAACCGGGGCCAGGTAAAAATTTCATAAAACCGAACGGTTTAGTCGCCGCAGCCTCAATCACTTCCCAGGCATTTAACCCAAGTTTGTCACAAATTAAAAGCACTTCGTTCGCCAAGCCGATATTGACGGCTCGAAACGTATTTTCTACTAACTTGGTGAGTTCAGCCGCTTCGGTACTCGATACGGGGACAACCGACTCAATCGCGGACTCATACAGCGCTTGGCCCACCTGGAGGCATGACGGTGTCACGCCTCCCATGACCTTTGGTGTATTTTTAGTGGTCCAGTCTTTACGCCCCGGGTCCACGCGCTCTGGAGAAAAGCATAGAAAAAAATCTGTTCCAACTTCTAGGTTCATAGTTTCCTGACGGAAGCGGGGCAAGATTACTTCTGTAGTAGTACCTGGGTACGTCGTACTCTCCAGCACGATGATCATTCCTGGGTGAAGATGTCTGGCAATTGCATCCGTAGCGCTCAAAATATGTGAAACATCTGGCGCTCCCGTTTTGCGAAGTGGTGTGGGAACACAAATACTGACTGAATCACATGTATCAAGAATATTGAAGTCGCTGGTGGCACTCATCAGACCGTTTGCCACCAGTGGTACTAAACGGTCGTTGGGAATATCCTCTATGTACGAGGCACCACGATTAATCAGACGTACCTTCTTCTCATCAATATCAATCCCAATGACGCTGAATCCCGCCTCTGCAAAGGCGGCCGCCAACGGTAACCCCACATATCCCAACCCCAATACAGCGACACGAAGATCGCGTGACGCGATCCTGTCTTCTATGGATTTCTGCACTGTTTTACTCATATCTATCGAGGTTCTTGCAAAACTCTTCTACAATCCGCATAATATGCCCGTAGACGCCATCAGAGTAATATTTTTATCCAAATGAGAGGGTTTTGCAAGAGGTTCTATCTAAATCAAAAATCTTAATTTTCTTAGTTTCTTCACAACAAGATCCGTGCTCTCTTCAACCGTTTCCCTATCGGTTTTACAAACCACTTCAGGAGTTTCAGGTATCTCATATGGATCATCAATTCCGGTAAACCCCTTGATCATTCCGGCACGTGCCTTTGCGTAGAGCCCCTTGACATCCCTGCGCTCACAGACCTCTATTGGTGCATTAACAAATACTTCAATGTATCCACCTTCGCGTTCAATCCGCCTGCGATTAATTGCTCGGTCTTCTTCATAGGGAGCAATTGGAGCACAGATCACAACACCTCTGTGTTTGACGATTTCGGAAGCAACATAACCGATACGCTGTACATTTATAGACCGATCTTCTTTGGAAAAACCAAGTCCCTTAGTAAGATAAGTACGAACGACATCCCCATCTAACAAGGTGACCGGACAAGAGAGGGTCTCCAGGAGTCGTGCCTGCAGTGCATTTGCAATTGTAGACTTTCCCGACCCGGATAGTCCGGTCAAAAATACTGCAAATCCCTGCTGCCCCCGAGGTGGATATGTTTTTTGCAATTCCTCAATGACGCCCGGGTAGGAAAACCACTCGGGAATCTCCTCTCCGGTGGCAAGCATGCTGCGCAGTTGTGTTCCAGAAATATCCAAAGTCGCTTCATTCTCTGCCACTTCATCAATCGGCTTGTATGAATTTGACGCCGGTACATAGACCATCAAACGGAACGGTACGACCTCTATTCCCAGTTCTTCCGTATGGAATTTCACCAGTTCCTGCGCATCATAAGGCCCGTAAAAAGCCTTCCCTCGCGTCTTGCCAGGGCCGGCGTGATCCCGCCCGATAATGAAATGCGTGCAACCATAGTTCTTGCGAATAATCGCATGCCAGAGTGCCTCTCGTGGCCCACCCATTCTCATTGCCAATGGCAACAAACTCAGTGATGCCTGTCCCTTCGGATAATAATCCAGTAGTTTCTTGTAGCTTCTTACCCGCGTATAATGATCTATGTCACCGGGTTTTGTCATCCCCACTACTGGGTGAATCAACAGCTGTGCATCTATATCTCTGGAGCCCCTGTCGGTGAGTTCCTTATGAGCCCTGTGCATGGGGTTCCGTGTCTGGAACGCTATAATCCGGGAACATCCACGGGATTGGAAAGAATTGCGTAGCTGCCTGGGCGTATGGCGAAGATCAAGAAAGTCATAGTGTGGAGGCATTCGGATTCCTTCCAAATCACCCCCCAGATAATAGGAGCCTGCCTGATCAATCAGGTATGCTACCGCGGGATGCTCAGGTGTAGTGGTTCCGAATACTTTTTTTGCCTCTGCTTCCTTATTCGGCTTCCATAGGTCTCCAACATGAAGGATTGCCAAAAGCAATCCCGTAATATCACGCAGCGCAACTTGATCGTGCCCCTCAATCCGCTGCACATCCGCTTCCGTAATGTCAAGGGTAATGGGCATTGGCCAAAGCGTACCGCACGAAAGGCGCATACGCTCCAGTACACGATCATAATCACGCTGATTTAGAAAGCCTCGCAGCGGAGAAAAACCCCCGCAGAGTAATAATTCAAGATCGCATAACTGCCTCTTGGTCAGGGTAATTGATGGAACGTTTACGGATTCGTTTTTTAGAATGTCCGCACGCTCTTTCTCAACAACCAGTTCCACAATTGAACCTCCATGAGGATTAATTAAAGTCGGCATCGGCGTAAATCAATTCTGTGTTCAATCGGAAAATATGGGAGACGCTCCGTTGTTTAATAAAAAGCGAACCGGTTCACTGTTGACAGAGGAATTTGTTCCGTTTAATCGGACTCCCTAGCCTAGATGACTACTTTCCCGCCTACAACCACTTTATAGATATAATTGTCACTGCTGTGATCATGATCAATAAACTGATTGGTAGACCAACACGTAAATAATCACGAACCTTGTAATTCCCAGCCGCCATAACCATTAAGTTCGTTTGATATCCCACCGGAGTCATAAAGCTGGCGGCTGCGGCAACGGCTACGGCCAATATAAAAGCTTTGGGGTCCGCATCCAGAGTGGTTGCCATTCCAAGGGCAACCGGTAGCATCAATACCGCTGCCGCTTTGTTTGCAATTAATTCTGTCATAATATTGGTGCAGGCATACAGCCCCAGCAGCGCCAAAATTGGGCTCACGGTGGCCATACTTGTCAGGATCTGAGCAAGTCCCTCTGCAAGACCAGTTTTCTCGGCCGCGACACCAAGCCCTAAAGCTGCCGCAATAAGCAGCAATACCTGCAGGTCCAGTGCATTCCGAGCGGTTGTAATCCCGATACAGCGTGTGGCGACCATGGCAAGTGCTCCCCCAAATGCAACCGTAGGTAGCGGAGCCACCCCCATCGAAATCATAACAATCATCGCGACCAGAATCCCCAATGACAGCACCAGTTGTCTCTTGGGTGGTCTCCCATGAGATGCTCCACGAGGCAACACATAGTAGAACTCTGTATGGCTCGCATTCCACCGATCCTCAAAACCTGCCACCGCACCAACTAGGATCAGGTCTCCGGCTTTCAGGGTAATATCCGTCATTGCTCCCTCCAACCCTCCTGCTCTCTGTTGTACGGCTAGGACAATCCCGCCATAGGTTGACAAAAAATCTACATCTTTGAGCGTTTTTCCGATCAGATTGGAAGTCTCACTAAGTACCGCCTCATACATTGGAAGTAGATTCTTTGTCCGCTCCTTGGCAATCGCTACACCGGGCTCTAAACCAGGCCTAAGCAGGAGATTCTCAAATATGGAGACGTCTCCACTAAAGCATAGCACATCCCTCTGTCCCAGAACGAATTGCCGATCAACAGGCATAATATGCTTCCCCCGTCGCACCTGAACAATAGTGGATTCATTATCGATATCTAGTTTCGCCTGATCTAATGTCTTCCCAGCGAAAGGAGAGCCATCGGAAATACGAATTTCAAATAAACATTGTTGAAGGCGCGAACGCGTAAACACAGGTTCGCTGGCCCGATCTGGCAGAAGCCGCACACCAAAAAAGGCCAGGAATATTAATACGACAATCGCTGCCGGTAACCCAATCAGGGAAAAGTCAAAAAGCCCCAGTGGAGGAAGCTCATATCCCTCTACCAAACCTGCAACCACGACATTCGTGGAGGATCCCATTAAGGTGACCATCCCCCCAGCAATCGATGCATAAGACAACGGGATCAGCACTTTCGATGGAGAAATTTTGGACCGGTATGCCCAACGTTGCACGGGCTGCATCCACATTGCCACAACGGGGGTATTATTCATGAACGCAGACACCAATGCCGTTGGCACCATCATGCGAAGAAGTGCCGTGGGCAAATAATGCACCTTGCGCAAGAGCCGCCACTCGATTCGGCGCAGAAGTCCACTCTCCTCAATTCCCGCGGCGACCACAAACAGGGATGCGAGTGCAATCACCGCCCCGTTCGAAAATCCTGCAAAAGCCTCATAAGGAGTAACGATCCCTGCAGCCAAGAGGACCCCCAGTGCACTCAAAAAAATCATGTCCGGTCTGGCAAGGTCCCTGACCAATGCAATGGCAATCCCAATAATTGTGGCAATCGTTAGCCAGGCCTGCCAGTCCATTTCTCCTTAAAGATTGCGATGAGAGATTATTTCAGAGCGATTCCAGGACGACCAATGCTATAATACTCAAATCCTCGCTCCTGCATCCTTCGGGTATTATACAAATTACGCCCATCAAAAATTAGCGGTCGACGCATCAACCCCTTAACCCGTTGAAAATCAGGACGCCTAAATTCCGGCCATTCCGTGCAGATAAGCAGCATGTCAACGTCGGAAAGAGCTTCGTATGCACTCCCCGCATAGGTGATCGACTCTCCTAATACGGTACGCGAGGTATCCATTGCCTCTGGATCAAAAGCAGTGACCCGCACCCCACTCTCTAAAAGCCCCCGAATCACGACATGTGCAGGAGACTCCCGCACATCGTCCGTATTCGCCTTGAATGCAAGCCCCCACACCGCTGCACGCTTTCCTTGCAAGTCGCTGCCAAAATGAGAACGTACTTGATCGACCAATCGCATTCGCTGCTTTTCGTTTACCTCAAGTACCGACTGAAGAATTTTGAAATCGTAGCCCTGTCGACGTGCTGTTCGCAAAAGTGCCTGTACATCTTTCGGGAAACAGCTTCCACCAAACCCAATTCCTGCGTAAAGAAAATGGCGGCCAATCCGGCTATCGCTTCCAACTCCAATACGCACCTTGTCTACGTTCGCACCCACTCGGTCACACAGGTTGGCCACCTCATTCATGAAGCTGATACGTGAGGCTAGGAAGGCATTCGCCGCATACTTGGTTAGCTCAGCTGAGCGCTCGTCCATGATGATAATTGGATTACCCTGCCGGACAAATGGCTCATAGAGACGCTGCATGACAGCTCCGGCTTTTGCACTTGAGGTTCCCAGAACAATCCTCTCCGGCTTCATGAAGTCGTCCACCGCAGCCCCCTCCCGGAGGAATTCAGGATTGGATACGACGTCAAAATCCGCGCCGGGATTCCCCCCCTGCTCAACCAGTACTTCTTTGACCTTGTCCGCCGTCCCTACGGGAACCGTGCTTTTATTGACAACGATTCTGTAGATGGCCTCCGGGTGAGTCCCAAGCCAGAGGCCAATCTCACGTGCCACCTCCAGTACATAGGATAAGTCTGCCTCTCCGTCTGTATCCGGTGGTGTAGGTAGTGCCAGAAATATGATTTCGGCATTTTCCAGTGCTTTATTGAGCGAGGTCGTAAATGTCAGGCGCTTCTCACGCAGATTCCGATGCAACAGTACCTCAAGATCCGGCTCGTAAATCGGCATGTTTCCCTGGCGTAAATCTGCGACTTTGACATCATCCACATCAACACACCAGACATCGTTTCCCATCTCTGCAAAGCAGACCCCCGAAACCAGTCCAACATAACCTGTTCCAACAATTCCAATTTTCATAAAAGTCTCGTTCACACAAAATTAGCTCAATTGTACGCAATGATCGTGGCTTTGGGTCAAGAATACACAGATTGGCACGATACGATCAACCTGCGAGTCTCTCACGAAATTCCTTGGATCGGCCATCCCATAGGTTCTACCCGAACGCTGTGAAAAACCTTCTCGGGAGCGCCAGGCTAACTGGCAAAATGTAACGAACGCCAGGCTAACTGGCATAAGTGTAGCAGGTGCAAGTCCTGCAGTATGAA
This sequence comes from Rhodothermales bacterium, assembly GCA_965116685.1. Taxonomy (GTDB): domain Bacteria; phylum Bacteroidota; class Rhodothermia; order Rhodothermales; family Bin80; genus Bin80. The sequence continues at coordinate 3,484,486 of OZ220707.1, forward strand.
GTTTAACCAAAACACATATTTCCGCGAGCCGTGCGTTGTGATCCGTGAGGGTCCCGATGAAGTGTCGGCAGCGGTGCGTGTGGCCGGAGCTATTGAGCAACGAAATATGCATTATCTGGGTCGTCGAGGCTGTGTTACAGGTCGAAGGCACCATGTAGGTCATCGTTATGGTGAGAGGATCTACAGGCCCACGGTGTCCAGGAACTCAGGGACGCACGTACGCACTTTGCCGGGACCTGGGAGGTCTCCATCTTGCCCTGTAGTCGTACGGGGCCGCCTAGAGAAGGCGGAAGACGCCGAAGCCTAAGATGCACGAGATGGAGAAGTCAGATAGAGGCATAGTAGTGAGGAAGACCGCGAACAAGGAGCCATCCGCGGAGCGGTCGGAGCGAAGGCCTCTACCCGAGGGGAATCCGCAAGATCCCACCACACACCATGCGCAGAAATGGGCGCGTGTGCACCAGGGGATTGAGCGGATACGGGAAGTCGTACAACGGAACCCGAAGGAGAAACTTACAACGCTCTTGCACCACATCAGCGTGGAATCACTGACGGCGGCGTTTTTCGCATTAAAGCGAGAAGCGTCCCCTGGGGTGGACAACGTGACGTGGGAGGAGTATAGCGTGGACTTGGACCGCAACCTTGCGGATCTCTGCACACGCGTACACCGTGGATCGTTTCGAGCGACCCCCAGCAGGCGGGTGAATATACCGAAGCCTGATGGAGGCACACGACCGCTTGGGATCGCAGCGCTGGAGGACAAGATCGTCCAGACCGCGATGGTAAAATGTATCTTAGAGCCCATTTATGAAAATGAGTTCTGCGGGTTCAGCTATGGATTCAGGCCGGGGCGCAGTGCCCATGATGGACTGGATGCCGTCGCGTATGTGATCGAACGCCGGAGGGTCAACTATGTGGTGGATGCGGACATTCGGAAATTCTTTGACATGGTGGATCAGGAGTGGTTACTCCGCTTCCTGGAACACCGGATTGCAGATCAACGGGTGCTCCGACTCATCACAAAATTTCTGAAGGCGGGGGTGATGGAGGATGGGAACTGGCAGGAAAGTAGGCGAGGCACGCCGCAAGGCGCGGTGATCTCTCCGATTCTGGCCAACATCTACCTTCATTACGTGCTGGACTTATGGTTTGAGTCCCAGCGCAAATCACGCAAGATCGGTGGAGAGTCGTATATCGTTCGTTATGCGGACGATTTTGTGGTATGTTTTCAGTATAAGGAGGAGGCGGAGAAGTTTCTACGTGCATTGCGGGCCCGACTGGAGAAATTCGGATTGAGTCTGCATCCAGACAAAACGCGACTGATCGAATTTGGTCGCAACGCGATAGAGCACCGTAGAAAACGGGGAGACGGCAAGCCGAAGACCTTTGACTTTCTGGGATTTACACATTACTGTCGTAAAACCCGTAAGGGGTCATTTGGGCTGGGCCGTAAGCCAATCGCGAAGCGCATGGTGCGCTTCATAAAACGAATTCGTAGGGAGCTATGGCGCCGGATGCACGAAAGCGTGCATGATACGGGCCTATGGCTTGGCCAAGTTCTTAATGGATGGCTGAATTACTATGCCGTACCATGGAGTTATCGGTACCTATGGAGATGTTTTAAGTGCTTGAAATGGGTATGGCTGTGTATCCTACGTCGACGATCCCAGAAGGATCGGACCACATGGGAGCAGTTGGATATCCTCATTGAGCGCTATTGGCCGAAGCTGAACATACGACACGACTGGCCGGCGAGACGATTTTCCGTCAAGCACGCGAGTGTAACCCAAGGGAGGAGCCGGATGCGTTAACGCGCACGTCCGGATCTGTGCGGGGGGCCCGAGGAAACTCGGGTCCCTACCGCGATGGGTGCAAGTCCCGTAGTATGAAGATGCAACCAATCACATACTTCCTCGAGCCGTGCGTTGTGCCCCGCGAGGGTCACGACGAAGCGTCGGTAGAGGTGCGTGTGGCCGGAGCTATTGAGCATCGAAATCGTTATCGTCTGGGTCGCCGAGGCTGTCCAAGTGGTCGAAGGCAACATGTATGTCACCGCCATGGCGAGGCGGCATACAGGCCCACGGTGTCTAAGAACTCAGGGACATACGTACGCATTTTGTCGGGACCTGGGAGGGCTCTATCCTGTCCTAAACGCAGAGTTGGGATCGCGCAGGGAAGGCGGAAGACGCCGAAGCCTGCGATGCACGGGATGGAGCAGTCAGATGGGGACATAGTAGTAAAGAAGGCGGCGAACAAGGGGCGACCTGCGGAGTCGCTGGAGCGAAGGTCCCCACCCAAGGGGAAGCTGGGAGATCCGGGCTCACGCCATACACAGAGATGGATCAGTGAGTTTATGGGATCAATCGGCTACGGCAATTCTGCCGTTATGCACGCCGGTGCGACCCGAGGGAGGAGCCGGATGCGTTAACGCGCACGTCCGGATCTGTGCGGGGGGCCCGGAGCAATCCGGGTCCCTACCGCGATAAGAGTACATCTCCGACTCCCTAAGCGTTGAGAGCAGGTCATTGGAGGGTTCTTCTTTGATTGATGGGCCTGCATTTCATTTGAAGATTTGATCATCGGGCATGGGGGAATCTCGGGTTTGATTTCCAGCACCATTCCCACCATCTCCATCCATGGATTACACTGGCGGTCCACCACCAATCTCCCAAACCAAAAGCGCCCCGATACCGAAAGGTACCGGGGCGCTTCATTGAAGCTCTTGAGTCGCTTGGCTACTACTGGGCGAGTTCTACTTTACCAGCGTCATGCGACCTGTTTTCACATACCTGCTCTCTGCTCCGGTCGCAATCATCCGATACAGGTAGATCCTGGATGCAAGATGAAATGCATTGAGTTCAATGCTCCGACTTGCTCCTGCTTCAAATTCCTTCTTCGCTAACGTCATCACTTCGCGACCCAGCATGTCTACAATCTGCAGACTCACCTGTGCCGTCTTTGGAAGATCAAACTGGATCCGTGTGGTCAGATGTTTCTCTCCTTCCAGATTCAAACGGATACAGATTAGAGGGGAACAGCGGTTGCATCCGTGATGCGAAGGATCAACGAATTGATCCAGGGAAAATGTCTTCCAACTACCAAAATTATTAAATCATATTTCTGACCTGCAACCCCCGGTGCCGTGAACCACCCAATACAGAAGAGAATCCATGCAAAATCCAAGAAATCAAAACCATCGGTATAAGGATACAGAAGGACTGAAAACTTTAGAGCCGCAACACGTCTTTTCTGCAGAGGTCTGAGTATCAATCCACAATATTATGGGGGGTGGGTAGAGCCCATTCTTCGTTGGAAAACAGCGAACACAAATCAATCACGCACGGTATACCGTGCACAGTGTACCCTTTCATGGCCCCAGATCACACAGATTCAACTTCTGCGGGGAGGATTTGTGGGAGACTTCCACGTGAGTTCCTTTAACGCAACCGAATCCGAATCTGTATCGTATCGGACTCAGAATATTTACAATGATTTACAGCGTCATCATGGCGGGGGGGATTGGAAGCCGGTTCTGGCCCCAGAGCAGAGAAGCCCGCCCCAAACAATTTATTAATGTCTTTGAAGAACAAAGCCTTCTTCAGCAGACACTGAGCCGCATGGCTCCCATCGTTCCCCCAGAACGGACTCTGGTCGTGACCCATGAGCGTTACGCGGATCTTACACGGGAGCAATTGTTCTCCATACCAGAGGAGAATATCCTTGGAGAACCCATCAGCCGGAACACAGCTCCGTGCATAGCCTATGCAGCCATAAAATTGCGTGCAATAGATCCAGAGGCCGTCATGATTGTGCTTCCCGCAGATCACCTAGTCAAGAGGGAGGATCGTTTTTTGAATATCCTTCGCAAGGCTGCTACAGTAGCGAACAACCCCGGAGCACTGGTTACTATCGGGATCCAGCCCTCTTATCCTGCCACTGGATACGGTTATATCCAATACGACCCTTCTGAAAGCGAAAGTGACGGGGCATACCGGGTACGGACCTTTGCCGAGAAACCCGGTGAAGCAACAGCAGAGCGGTTTCTAGATTCCGGTGACTTTCTCTGGAACAGTGGAATATTCGTCTGGCGTGCCGATGCGATCCTGGCAAACATGCAAACCCATCTCAAAAGCACTTGGCGTGCTTTCGAAGAAGCTTCCAGACACCTTGGAACGGATCAAGAAGATGCAGCCATCCGCCAAGCCTACTATAAGAGTACACGAATTTCGATTGATATCGGAATTATGGAACGGGCCAACAATGTCTATGTCGTTCCAGGAAATATTGGCTGGAGTGATATTGGAGATTGGCGTGCAGTCTACGATTTGAGCGACAAAAATCGCCATGGCAATGTCCTCCGAGGTAATGTCATCGTACATGATACTAGCCGATGTCTGGTCAATGCCGGAAAACGCTTAGTTGCCGTAGTCGGTATCCACGATGTCGTCGTTGTAGATACCGATGATGCACTGCTGATCTGTCATCAGAATAGCACCCAACAGGTTAAGAACGTAGTGGACTACCTACATGCGCACCAGCATAAGGATTTTGTTTGATCCCTTCACTTCACCTCTGATCATGAAGCCGGCTTCAACACACTTCAAAAATACACGTACAAGCCCACCTCACCCTAACCAGCTTTCTTTATTGTCCGATTTTGATGTGCAGACACGCCGAAACCTCTTTTAAGTCAGCTATCTTTTCCATGCGTTTTGCTATTGCCCTCATTCTCCTGTCTGCCTTTGTCACGAGTGCTCAGTCTCAGGATGCAACGACTCCCTTGCGAATTAAACTGAGCGAAGCGATCGAAATCGCTCTAGTGAATAACTATGTGCTTCAGCAGGTTCGCATGGCGGAAGAGGATGCCCAAATCCAGATACAAATAGGGGTTGCGGATATCGGATATCCAACCATTGAAGCCTTTAGCTCTTATACCCGAAACATACGCGAAGCCAATCCATTTGCCGGTAGTTCTGCGGGCGATTTTTTTTCTGGATTTGCCTTTGTTGAATGGCTTGGATTCAATGAAACCGTTCGTACGGATGGGAATGATGCAACACAACCCATCTCCTTTGGAGAATTTGCTGATCGACGGCGGCGCGGATTGGACGCCGCCGGTATTGTCCCTGCCGAGCCCAGTGATAACCCGTTCGCGATTCCGAACCAGTATCTGAACTCCATCACACTCACACAAACGATTCTGGATGCTCCTAGATTTTCGAGGCTCCTGCATCCTGATGGATTTGCGGCTGCTCGAAAACAACTCCCTAAAGCCGTCGAGCGTCAAGAACAGCTGATCATCGGCCAAGTTCGGGAAGCTTTTTATGGCGCACTCCTCGCAGAGGAAGAAGCTCGTGTGGCCGCTCAAAGCGTTGCAAGAACGCGTACATCCCGGAATGAGACCGCCCTGAGAGTGAGTAACGGGGTTCTTCCCAAGATGGAACGCCTGACCATGGATGTGGAACTATCCAATCGTGAATCTGAATTAGTTCAGGCACAAACCCGTGCATCGAACAGCTTGGATCAACTCAAATACTTGATCGGACTAGACCCAAAACAAGAGCTAATTCTGAATGGAACCCTTACGATCCATGAGATGTCCCCCTATCTAGCTGCATCTGCTTCGGAGGTATTTGAACATGCCTCTTCGCAACGACCTGATCTGGAAGAAGCTCGACTAGCTTACCGGTATGCTTTGAATGAAGTGCGGGCAACCAGAATGAACTCTTTCCCGAAAATCAATGGATTTGTGAATTTTAACTACACCGGCAGAATTCCAGATGACCGAAGTTTCACGCTCTCTGATCCAAATAACCCCTTCGCATTCTCACAGGGAAGTAATTCCTATTTCAGTAAAGCTTACTGGCAATCTTCTTTGAATGTTGGCCTCTCGGTGGAATGGACTCTCTTTAATGGATTCGCGCGTCGTCGGAATGTGCAGCGGGCCCAAGTAGCCGCCCGTCAAGCTGGAGTCAATGTGGATCAATTGACTGCCTCCGCGAAAATGGAAATCGAAACTGCGCTGCGTAACCTGGATACCGCCTATCATCAGATCGGCAGTCAGGAAGTCAATGTCGCCAATGCTGAACTGAATTATGAGTATACCCTCGCCCGATCCAAGGAAGGAGTCGCCAACTCGCTTCAGGTACGGGCTGCATCTTCCCAACTAGATACCAGCAGGCTCAACTACCTGCGTGCCGTCCACAGCTTTCTCATAGCCCAGAGCAACCTGGAGATTGCCCTCGGTGTACCCATCGAAAAACAAACAGATCTACAGTTGGCATCCGCCAATAGGTAAGACAAAACACATTCATGAAAATTCAATACATCCTCCTGCTGGTTTGCCTCTTCTGGTTTGCCTGTACAAGCCCACAAGGCAATTCCGAAAGCAGTGAATCCGCCGCCCCGCCCCTGGACACCAAGCATGTAGAGGTTTTGCAGTTGTCCCCGACCGTATTCAATGAGATTATTGAACTGACCGGCACCGTTGAAGCGAGACAGGATGTGATTGTCTCGTCTAAAACAACCGGTACGCTTGAGACCATTGCGGCACTGGGACAAACCGTCCGTGTGGGACAGGTGATTGCCAATACGGAAGATGAACTCATTCGTGCCAGTGTGGCACAGGCAAAGGCACAGGTCAGTAATGCGGAATCCGGCCTGAAAATAGCCAAGGACAGCTACACTAGGCAGCAGCCCCTGTTTGCAGATTCGATCATCAGCCCTCTGGAATTTGCCCGGCTGGAAACTACACTGGAGCAAGCAAAATCCGCAGTGGCACAGGCAGAAGCCGTCTATGAACAAGTCGCACGACAACTGGACTATACCTCCATTCAAGCGCCGATCAATGGAAAAATAGAGGCCCGTTATGTGGAACCCGGGGAGCAGGTCGTTCCCGGCACGCAAGTCCTTCGCTTGGTTGATGCACGCAATGTTCAAGTTGTAGCCGGCGTCCCAGAACGCTATGCCGGAGACATTGAAATCGGCACCTTGGTAGGAGTCGCCCCCCCAACGACCAGGACTGCCCCCCGCACCGGACAGGTCACGTTTGCAGGAAGTATCATTGATCCGGATAGTCGAACCTTCGAAGTCAATGTTGAAGTTGAAAATACAGACGGACGGCTCAAGCCCGAAATGATCGCAGAACTCGCGATCGTGCGATGGACGATTGAAGATGCATTGGTTATTCCCGGAAATGCGGTCACTCGAACCGAAAATGGTCTCTCAGTTTTTGTCGTGGAAAACCACGATGGTAATCGCGTTGCCCAATTACGGGAGGTCTCCCTAGGGGCAGAATATGCAAACCAGGTGGTCATCACCAGTGGTTTGTCTGCAAATGAGCAGGTCGTAGTTCGTGGACAATCCACTCTTGCAGATCAAGACCTGGTCTCCATTGACCAAGTATTCTCTGGATTAGACGAATACGGGGTCCCCATTATGGAGACACCCCTGGACTCAACCTCCACTCTTGAGATTGAGTTATAATGAAAATCACCGACCTTGCAATTAAGTATCGACCAAGTGTGGCGATCCTGACAATCATGCTCACGGTGGGGGGGCTGGTCAGCTATTTGACGATTTCAAAGGAAGCCTTTCCGTCCATCGAAATTCCAACGATCGTCGTCACGACCATTTATCCGGGTGCCAGTCCAAGTGATATTGAGTCCCTCGTAACCCGGATCATTGAAGAGGAAATTCAATCCGTATCCGACATTGAAGAAATCCGATCCACATCTGTGCAGGGAGTCTCCACCATCGTCATTGAGTTCACAACGGACGTATCTCTTGATTTTGCCTATCAACGAGTTCGGGACAAAGTCCAGGTTGCCAAGCCCCGTTTGCCCAGCGACATTGAAGAGCCCATTGTGAGTGAGTTTGATGTGGAGGATATCCCCATTATGAGTATTAACCTTGCCGGGGCATTTACCGTCACACAGCTAAAAGAAATCGCGGAAGATCTGGGAGATGAGATTGAAAAAAGCCCAGACATCCTGGAAGTGGAACTCATTGGCACACTTGAGCGGGAGGTGAAGGTCGATGTAGATATTCATGCACTGCAAGGATATGATCTTACATTCTCAGATCTTATTGAAACGATCCGGCTCGAAAACTCCAATACCCCCGGGGGCACGATCCGCGTGGATAGCAGGGACTACCTCGTGCGGATTGACGGAGAGTTTCGGAATGTTAAGAAAGAAATTGAAGACCTTGTTCTCAAAAGCCCGAACGGCTTTCCGGTGTACGTCAGGGATGTCGCAGAGGTCTATCTTGGCTTCAAAGAACGCTCCACCTATTCCAGGTTGCAGCTGCTTCAGGAAGAAGAGGGTAAGCGCTTGGTCCGTCTGGCGGAGACAGGGAGTTATCCGGTGATTACCCTCAGTGTAAAAAAACGCAGTGGTGCGAATATCCTGGATACTGCCGACGAAATCCGAACGGTTCTGGACGAATTCCCCTTACCGCGTGGAACACAGGTAGTGGTGACCGGCGATCAAAGCGATCAGGTTCAGGAGCTTGTGAACGATCTTGAAAATAATATTATCAGCGGACTGATCTTCGTTGTACTTGTGCTGCTGTTCTTCCTGGGGGTCCGCACGGCTACCCTGGTGGGGATTGCAATTCCCCTCTCCATGTTCCTCACCTTCCTGGTATTCCAGATCATCGGGCAGGAATTGAACTTTGTCATTCTCTTTTCCCTGATCATTGCCCTCGGAATGCTTGTGGACAATGCGGTGGTCATCGTGGAAAATATTTATCGTTATCGGGAACTGGGGCACTCCCGGTTTGAAGCTGCGAAGCTGGGAACCGGTGAAGTCGGTAGTGCCGTCGTTGCATCGACTGCAACCACCGTAGCGGTCTTCATTCCTATGCTGTTTTGGCCGGGACTTACCGGCGAGTTCATGGGCTATCTGCCCATGACCCTCATCATTGCGCTATCGTGTTCGCTGTTTGTTGCCATTATTATCAATCCGGTCATCACTGGGTACTTCGTTCGGCTGGATACAGACCCGAAAATGCGTTTTTCCCTAGCGCTTCGCGTGATTCTGTTTGCCTTCTTTGCGGGCGTAGTCTTGGTGATTGGACTTGCAAACTGGCAAACGATTCTGGTACTCTCCATTGCAGTGCCATTCCTGATCCTGACACACCGATATTGCTTCAGCCCGATTACTAAGGGCTTTGTTGGTCAGGCATTACCGAATTTGATTACCTGGTATCGTGGATTCCTGGGGGTCCAGTTACAACGTGATTATGAGATCCGAGCCCCCCTCTTTTTGCATAAACGGCTATGGATCAGTGCAGTGGTTGTTTTTGTCCTTGGCTTGGGAATCGCCGTTTCCGGTACATTCCTGAGTGGTCCAGACGGTCCTTCCCCACTGATCGGAATCTCCGCCCTCTTTGGACTGGGGGTCATTATACTTTCGATCACCGCCGTGATCCTTACCCCCAACCCCTATCTCCAAAATTCATTCTGCTTCCTCTCTCTGATGCTGGGGATCATCTTGGCCGTGATTGGTGGAATTGTACTTGGATTGACCAATGCAGCAGCGGGAACCGTCCTTCTTTATCCTGCAGCGATTTTGTTTGTGATGGGACTGCTCATGGTCTTCCTCCACTGCCTTGAGGTGATCTATCTCAACGGTCTCACCAGTGTTAAGGCGGGCGGTTTGTTTGCGATTTTTGCATCATCCATTCTTGGATTGATGGCGCTGATTCGGGGAGCAGAATTGCAGACCATCTTGATCCTGCTCAGTCTGCCTGCGATAATCATGGGAGTTGGTTTCGTTGGCTATCTGCTGAATGGACGGGTCATGAAACAGCGTACCAGGCTGTTGTTGTCCGATAACCGCGCGCGCCTGTTGGTCTGTGTAGCCGGTGGATTTATCTCAATGATTGCACTGTTCGTGGCCGCCCCAACCGGCGTTGAGTTCTTCCCGGATACGGATCCAAATATTATTACCGTGGACATGGAACTCCCTCTGGGAACACATCTGGAAGAAACCAACAGGGTTGCCCAGGTTGCACAATCCAGTATTAACTCCCTCCTGAATGAAAATCAGGCAGATCAGGACAATATCAAGAGTATCCTTGTAAATGTTGGAACCAGCAGTGGAGGTGGAGCATTGATGGGGGGCGGCCCTGGGAACTCGGAAAGCTCTGTCTTGACCTTGAATGTGGTGGATTACGGGAATCGACCGGAAACAAGTCGCAATACGCTTCAACGGCTTCGTGAATCTCTTCAGGGAATTCCAGGAGTAATCTTCGAAATCAACAAGGACAATGCGGGCCCCCCCGTTGGCAAACCTGTCAATATCGAAATCACCGGGCCCAATTTTGCGGAAATTGCACGGATCACCGAAGAGGTCACCGAATCCCTTCGACAGGCATCCCGAAACAACAGGATTCCCCTTTTGGTGGACATTAACAACAACCTCAATACCGGGCGACCACAAATTCATGTCCAGATTGACCGTGAACGGGCGGCTCGATTTGGGCTGGACTCCCGCAACGTCAGCAATGTTATTCGTTCAGCCATCCAGGGTAGTGAAGCAACCAAGTATCGTTCGGGAGAAGATGAATACGATGTAACGGTTCGTCTAGGGAAAAATCAGCGCGCTAGCCTTGAAGCACTTGATGCACTGACCGTCCTTCATGAAGGAACTCAGATTCCGTTGTCCTCCATTGCGGATTTTGAGATTGGCAGCGGATATGGATCAATCACGCGATTGGACCTCAATCGGGTAGCCACCGTGACTGGCGATGTCGTTGCAGGCACCAATGGTGCCGCGGTATTGCAGCAGGTGCAAGCGCATCTGCAGGGATATCAGGATTCGATGCCGATCGGCTATCAGTTATCGTACACGGGAGAGAGTGAAGATCAGGCGGAAGCGTTTGGGTTTTTGCAGGTCGCGATGGGAATCGGGGTCGCCGCCATCACGCTCATCCTGATTGCACAGTTCAATAGCATCATTGTCCCGATTATTATCATGTTAGCTGTCATCCTAGGACTCATTGGCGTGCTTCTGGGATTAATCCTCACACGTACCCCTTTCGGGTTGATGACCTTCATCGGCCTCATCAGTCTGGCTGGAATCGTCGTGAACAATAATATTGTGCTGATTGACTACATCAATCAGTTACGTGAACGAGGGAAAAGCAAATTGGAAGCGATTATTGACGGCGGAGCTACACGTCTTCGACCGGTACTGCTCACCTTCCTAACGACTGTGATTGGTCTGGTACCGCTCACCTTCGGGCTCAACATAGACTTTGTTGGATTATTGGCAGATCTAGCGCCGAATATCCAGTTTGGATCCCAGAACACTCAATTCTGGGGACCGATGGGCATTGCGATCATCAGCGGATTGTCTTTTTCAACCTTCCTCACCTTGGTCATCGTGCCGGTCATGTACTCTGCCTTTGATTCCTGGTTCTTCCTCTTCTTTAGTGGACAGTTTATTTTCAGACCCCAGCGAGATAAAGAAACAACCCATAGAGATCGAAGAAAATGGCGTTAGCATACCGCTGTTTATTTCAAAAACCCCAGCAGTGAATGGAGTGGTTTTAATCCGGCTGCTGGGTAAAGGAGATGGTTCTCCCTGCGGATGGGTATACCGTCATCTCCAGCTCCCGGCGTAGAACAAGATTGATGTTGACCACCTTTGGGCAAGTCAGACATCCCCCCGCCAGGAGATCTGTCCCGTACTTGGCAATCCGCTGCGTCGACGCAGGGGGACAGATTATGGCTCAATCACATAACAAATGACGTTGAGTCAAAAAATAGTAAAAAAAACTCCGAATATGACAACTTCAGGGGCACTCAGTGTCATATCTATTCCGGTTTAGGAATTCAGGCTAGGACTACCTGTTGCTCAAATATAATACTTGACATAGTTGATTTTGTCTGAAAGCCTTCATTTTTTGCACTTCTTAACCTGGATCCGTTTTTGAGTCGTTTTATCTGAGGCGTGAGCGTTCCTTGCGGGGAGCGAATTCCATTTTTGCGGAGTTAGGGAATCGGTCTCTGCAGTCTTCCAGATTAACACACCACCCCCGCACGAGCGTCTCAATTCAGTTCCTGCCCCAGGTTCTGCCTTCCCACAAGTTCCAGATATTCGGAGGACTAGGGGGGAGCCCGGTCTTGATGTTTCCTATCCAGCGACACACACATGGCACCCACTTCCAGGCGCCGGTAGCCACGCCACATGACCTCCACCCCCGGCGGTGGACGTTTCTTGCCCGTTTGATAGCCGCCCAGAAGTGCAACCAACAGGACTGCCGATGCCATCGTGACTGGCTTCGGTAAATCATGTTCCATCGCTAAATTATTCAGAACGCGCAGTTGGATCTTAGTAAACATCACCTCCATCGATGCATTGGAAACATCTCGCCCCAGAAGCGTCATTAACAGCAAACGCCAAGCAATCACCATGTAGAGGGTCACCGCACGGTGAAGTGCACGGGCCGACTGCATCCGTAATTCTTCCACTTTGCATCCACCTTTCAGAACTCGGAAGATGTCTTCAATCCGCCATCGTAACAGATAATACTGTACGATCTGTTTCGCTTCCTCAAATGTATTCACGGGAAGGCTGGTCAACAGAATCCATTCCAGTGCACCGGACGAGCGATGGGTTTCCCGGATCTGGACGGCATTCATCGGACCACAGGGCAGTTCCACTGCACAAAAGCGGACCTCCATACATGCATCCCGGCCTTCACGTCCCTCATTCAGAACCCGGCCTGACTTGACCCGACGACTCAATCGCTGAACCGGAACCGCTATCTCGCCGGAAGACTTGAGTCCTCGAACCAGTCCAAAAAGCTTTTTCCCATTCGGGAGAACCCGGTCATGCTTTGCACGAACCAACACATCCACGCGCTGACTGCGCAGACATCGCTCCATCAGGGGGGCACTGTCTCCCTCCCGATCAATGACCACCACCATTCGCGTGGAACGCCGAACGTCTTTCGCACATTCCACGACATCGTCGACTGCATCCTCCCATCGTTGCCGGTCTGGAAACTTGCTTGACGGATCGGAGGGGCGATATCCGCAGCGCAGTACGCCCAGAGGAAGTCCCCGATCATTCACCGCTAAGGTGGCGTGCAACCGGACGCCCTCCGCTTTCGAAGTCGTCTGATTCCGTCCCACCACCTCCAGTCCATCACACGCTGGACGGGTACTATAGGAAATCTTGGTCTCGTCAATCACGCACAGAACCGTCTTCTCTCCACGAATTCGTTCCACGGTCCGGCTGCGATGGGGGGCCAGAATCCGTTCCGGTGTCACCGCCGTCGTGTCGGGATTTTCAATAAATCGGTAATGGCCGGCCACCGCGGAACGATCCATCTCAAGATTCGCAGTAATTGGTTCTCCTGGTACACGACTCAGCAAACGGGCACTGGTGACTAAACGCTTGGTCCGACTCCGATGCCCCAAATCCGCCTCCCCAAACTCATGCTCAGACCACTGGTCTCCATCAAGGCCTTCATGAATCTCCAACGTGGGGTAGATCGGTGCAGGAGCAACGCCCAACTGGGTTCGCCATCCACAAGAAAACTCGTACAACAAGACCGCCTTTTTGCTCCGCGTACACGCATTCGTGGAAGCATGACGGCCTCGTCCGATCGTCTGCCCCACCTTGTGGAATCCTGCTGCGAGAAAACAACTACCCGAGTACGATGGATCCACAAAGGTCTCGACCACCCAAATCCGCTTTGCGTGCTCCTCGTACAGATCTGCTTTCATCTGCCGCAAAGAGCGAGACAATAGATGGCTGGCCAGGTTTTTGCACCGAACGTCTGGACGAATCAAAAAACGGTTCAGACCCATTACGTGGGACCGATACGTCTCCCGCTGCTCGGATGACCAGCCCATCCACATATCCCGCGCAGCCAAATATAACGCGGCCGCCGCAAATCCAATCCCCCCAAGATAGCCATGGTCACTGTTGAATATATATTTCTTCTGAATGCCAGCAAACTTGGTCACCCCCAACGGGTGCTCATGGGCCATCAAGGTATTCCAAAGGGCCAACTCATCCCGAGTCCGTACGCGTTCAATCCGTAATCCCTTTAGGGTACCGAGTCGATCCGGCACATCAATGGGAGACGAGACCGGATCTGGAAGCAAACGAGCGTTCGGACGATTGGGGCGCGGATCGGAAGCAGGGAGCTTGATTGCCCCTCCCGTTCCAGCACCGCCAATGCCTGTAAACTACTTGCCGTGCGGAGCTTTCCAGTTGCACTGTAAAATCCGAAGACCTCACACACTTTACGGGCCAGTGCAGTACGCCCGTAGGACCGATGAGACTGTAAAACCTCGTTCAAGCCGCAAGGCGAGGCGCGTAAACAGGACAATATGGAGGACGGTGCACGTTCCATATCACGAAGATACAGAACGTTTTTGCCAATGTCAAGTTTAAAAAAAAGCAACAGGTAGGGCTAGGACAGGACACTGCACAAGAGGTGCGGGAAAAGTGGTCAAAAACAAAGGTCGCGTTCATCGTATCAGACCCGATATGTGTAAATGAGGCATCGGGACTAGAATCTTTTAACCTCCAAACAACTGCAAGGTGACTACGATGAAAAAGCGCAATTATTGGCGTGTCTTCGGGATGGCAGGACTCATGACCGCAGCAATCAGTGTAGCTGTCTGGACACGCAGGGATCGGGAGCAACGGGAGCGTCAGGTACACCATTGCCCAAAAAGATAGTTACCTGATTGCCCAGACTATGAGGCTGGGCAACCGTATCTGGTAATGGCGGTCAAGTAGTTGAAGATTTCCGTGATTCCGTAGGCGGTGTGAGTTGAGGATGCAGCCATAAGCGGACGCGGGGTAATCAGTCTCGCGGGTTTGGATCTTCCGAATGTACGTCTATGAATCTTTCATAGACGCGACCATTTCCAATTCGCGAACATACATTTCTTCTGCTTTTCCAATCCAGGATCGAAGTTCGGTCGCGTCATAGCTGTATTTCGGGATAAATCCGACTAACTGGTCCAGGTCTAGGTCGCTAGTTTGTATAGCGGCACCAAGGTTTGTGCCGTCTATCCCGTTGCAGTGCTGCTCGAAATGTTTATGAAGAGGGTTGAGCATGAGGGGTTTACGAAGGTACATGGCTTCCGCCATTGTTTCGAATCCTGAGGTAGTGACAATACCTTGGCAGCGTGCCATCATTTCCAGAAAGCGACTGCCATGCAGACGATGGAAGGTAAGCGTATCACTATGATGCGTGATTTCTTCGGCTTGATCGTTATTCCAAAAACAATGTATTCGATAAGTGGGGTTGCGTTCATGCCAAGCAATCAAATCCTTGCTGAGGCTGTGATGATACAGGTAGATCAGGAAATAAGGCTCGGACACATCTTCAGGTAACTCAAACAACTCATCCCTTAGCAGGGGCGGCATCACAATGATTTTTTTCTCTGGAAGGGGCGGAGCATCATAGAGGGAAAGTGCCAGTCGACGCTCGGCACCCAATCCCGTTAAGCGCGTGAAGGTTATGGTTGAAATTTTCTGCACCTCGAAGCCAGCAGGGAATTGATACTGGGGATGCAGAAACATAAATTGATGCCCCACTGCAACCATCGGGATTTTGGGGCGCTCACGTAGCATGAAAAATCCGGCGAGTGGCTCAAAGAAGTTTACAATAATATCCGGGCGTTCCGTCTGGAGTATTTCGCTAAGGATCGCAAAGCTGCGATTGAATTCATTCCATCGGAAACTGTTATTGACCAACGTACGCCCCCAGTCAATGCTCCGGCTTTCCTGATTGACAAAGAAGCGCCCGCTTGGGACCTCTATGACGGGGGCTTCCAGACATTCTTCAAAATAGTCGGGAAGGACGAGATCGCCCCCTTGGCTCACCACTGCTTTGCAGACAGAGTGCCCTGATCTGCGGAGTATGGATGCAAGGGCAAGTGCTTGGGTCAAGTGGCCGCGGCCTTCTCCCTGCACAATGAAGAAAACACGTAATTCAGCCATGTTAGTTGGCCACTTCCGGCTCGGTATTGGTCACCGTACCAGACGGCGCACCATTGGTTGTGCCTCGGGTCAGTTGAGGCTTATGATCCATCGTCACCCAGTGCAGGAGTTCCAGTCGGCCATCAAAATGTTCGACCAGTCCTGTGCAGCTTTCAATCCAGTCACCTGCGTTGGCATACAGGATGGATCCGATCTCGCGTATTTCAGCGAAATGAACATGACCACAAACAATTCCATCGGCGTGATTTGTTTTTGCAACCTCAACCATTGCATTCTCAAAGTCGGCAATGGCTTGAACTGCGCGTTTTGTCCGATGCTTCATGTATGCTGAAAGTGACCAGTATGGCATTCCAAGAAGCCGTCTTGCCCGATTTAGCCCGTGATTCGATATGAGAAGAGCACGATACGCTTTGGAGCCAAGTACAGAGAGCCAGCGTGCATGTCGAATCATCCCATCGAAGACATCTCCATGCAGGACAAGCAGTTTACGGCCATCAGCTGTCACATGCATGGCCTCCTGTTTGATATGGATTCTCCCCAAACGAAGCCCGAGGTAATCCCGGGCGAATTCATCATGATTTCCTGGGAGATAGATGACATGGGTTCCCTTCCGGGCTTTGCGTAGGATCTTTTGGATTACGTTATTATGGAATTGATCCCAATTCCATGATCGGGACAGGGCCCAGCCATCAAAGATATCCCCCACAAGGTAAAGCGTATCGCTTTCATTGTGTCGAAGAAAATCAAGTAGGTAGGCTGCTTTTGTATCTTTCGTGCCAAGGTGAAAGTCAGACAGCCAAATTGTGCGATAGTGCTTTACACTATTCATTAAGGGAATCGCAAGCCGTTGGGTCAGTATGAGTTGGAATGGACTGATACAACTCAGCCCTCCGAACCTTGTATACGATTGTCTTCAATAATTGCTGCACAGAGACTTTTATAGGTCTCTCGGGAAGATTTGGAGTCAAAAAGAAGTAATACACGAGAACCTTCTCCCAAGAGTTGGACATAGTGTTTCCCCTTCTTCTTTCCGGAGGTGATGTGCTCCACCTCTTTGTAACGAGCAACGGTGAGCTGCAGTCCCATTGGGGTTCTGGAATAGAGTAACAGGCGTGAGGCTGTATGCATAAGCGTGGATTTGCGCGGCTTACAGTCCAGAGTAACGTCGCTCAGTACGCGATCTTTGTAGAGGATCGCTTCTTTGTTCAGGATCCGCTCAACTTCAACCTTATTTTTCTTGCGCATGCTTCAAAAAATTGGTTACATGGAGAAAAGCCACGAAAGCGCCAATGTCGATCTAAGGGGAACCTTGATTCATAGTCTTGCAGAGCTTCCAATTGAGTTCATTTCGTTGATCGGATATTTACGCAGAACCCTATTCCGACCTTCATCTGCCCAAGATACGAAGAGGCGGAGAATCTGACATATGTGGGATGATCAGGTTTTGAGTAACGGTTGGGTAAAGGGAACGAGCATCGTTACCGCTGTCACCATTGACAACCTCATCCAAGAGGGCGAATCTAGACGATGCTTGAGCCACCCACATTCGACTGGATATCCTCTTTGAGGATTACATCTGCACGAAGGAGAGTTCACACTGCTCGGATGCAGCAGATGTTCATACTGTCCCAATTCGATGAAGTGGTGTGGGGTTACAATCCAAAATTGCGAAAGCGATAGCTTAGATTTAGCAGAATATAGCGCCCAAGCACTTGGGTCTGACTATCCTCAACATACGCCTCCGTGATCATTCTACTGATGCCGGTCTCTTGATTGAAGATGTCACCGAAGACCAGTTTTACTTCTGCCGCATCGGCCTGTAGAAATTTATATCCCACACCGGCGTTGGCAATAAATGTGGTTGGGTACAGCTCTTCATCCAAGCCGTAGTAATTATTGTAGGTCAGGCTATGCTCAAGCACCAATCCACCAAGTGGCAGCCACACAAAACGAACCCCTATGTCCTGTTGAAAAAAGTTCTCATCAAGGGGAGAATAGTATGAGTTTTCTGCAGCCGTATAGGAGAAATTAGAGGTAAGCGTAAAATCCAATCGCTCGCTGATATTGCTTCCGAGGGTCAATCCACCATTGAAGCTGAGTTGAGTGCCCAGGTTGTCGACATTATTGATGAGGCTCGGGGTTTTAGAATAGGTGACACCACCTCTAAAATTCAGATTACTGCGAAGCAGCGGAAAGGGGGTTCCAAAACCAACCACGGAGCGCACCGAAGTACTGGGGCTCTTGAGATTTAAAGGTGCAGAGTACTGGGCACCTTGAGATAAGAGGATATTGTCCGTAATCAGTGTATCCCGAGAGGCGAGGAATGAGGATGTCCCAATTGCATTCGTTTCTCTGGTCCAACTGACATACGAGAAGATCATTCGACCAGCTCGTCGATCTCCCCGTCGTCCTCGAATGCGGATCGTATGACTATAGCTGGGCTCAAGGTTTGGATTACCACTTGAGATGAAAAGTGGGTTGGTATTGTCAATGACCTCTTGTAACTGACTGATTGAAGGGGTATTGGTTCGTGTGCGGTAGTCAATGTCCAGATCTAAAGCCTCACCGAATTCAAATTCGATTTCTGCTTCCGGTAGCAGACTCACAAACGAGCGATCCAATTGAAAGGGGATGGGATACGTCTGATCGCCAATCAACTGCTCATTTTGAACCTCAAGGCCAAACTGGATAGAATAACGGTCATCAATGCGCCGCTGAACGGAGAGGCCACCACGCTGCCGGAAAATATCATTATCAAACAGGCTTGAGAAGGTGGGATCCAGGATCGTATGGAATCCGGTTCTCAGGTCAAGCATGTAGGCGGAGCGGTCGGACACATTGCGATTATAGGTGGGGCTGTAAGTGAGTTGCAATTGCCCGAATTCCCCCAATGGTTCGGTGTAAGCAAGCCGGACAGAGTAGGATTGTCCAGCTGTTTCGTTGTCAATATCCTGGTCATACATTGAATCACTGACAGCCCCTTGCTGATTGCGCTGGTTTTGCAGAAATTCGGTAACAGAAACCTGATTGGTATTTCCTTCTCGTCCGTCAAACCCTAAACGGAGGTCCGCAGAAACAGTCCGGCCCGCTTTCGCAAACCGGTGTCGATACAGAATACTAGTTGAGGAGGTGAATCCGTGGTTGTCAGTGATATGATTATTGTCAGCTGTATTGAGTAGCCTTCCGGTCACAAGGGAATTAATACCCGACTGCAGACTGGAGGAGGAGTTATTCTGAAAGCTGAGCCTGGGGCGGATGATCAGTGAGTTTGTTTCATTGATCGTATAATCAATCCGAGCATTGAGTCTATGGTTGAAGTTTGTGCTACTTAACTGGGTAGATTCATTATAGAACTGAGATTGGTCTCCACTCAGAAAGAGTTCCCGATCAAGAAATGCGGTATTCTCGTTGGATACCCGGTTAAAGAAGTAGCTGGCACTGAGGCGAACCTTGCTACCAATCTTATCACTGTAGTTGATTCCGCTGGAGGTGGTATGATTCAGTCCACTTTGCGTCCCTACGAGGAAATTTCTCGGATCAAATCCACCTCCACGGCGTCCACCACCGCGACCTCTTCCACCACCCCCACGCATCATCGCACCTGCCCCCCCACGCATCCCTCTGCCGCCACCACCCATCAGCCCCAAGAGGTCCTGAAATGCAAAGTTCTGCTGATTAATATTATTGGATAGCGCGATAATTGAAATCCGCCGGTCATTGTCGAAAATGTTTGTATTTCCTCCGGTGATATATCGCTGATCCCCACCATATCCACCATAGACCTGCCCAAACCGTCCATTACTCATTCCACTTCGGGTGACCACATTAATGGTTCTTTCCTGGTTCCCATCATTAAAACCTGTGAACTGAGCTTGATCACTATCCCGGTCAAAGACCTCAATATTCTGGATCATATCTGCGGGAAGGTTTCGAAGAGCGGCGGTAGGATCCTGGCCAAAAAACTCCCGTCCGTCAACCATCACACGTTGCACTTGCTCACCTTGTGCCTCGACTTGGCCATCCTGCACGACGATGCCGGGTAGCTTGGCGATCAGGTCTTCCGCAGTCGCGTCAGGATTGACTTTGTAGGCATCTGCATCGAAGATGGTTGTATCCCCGCGAATGACCATACGTTCTTGGGTCTCTTCCACGATGATTTCGTCTAATTGCAATAGATCCGATATCAGTTGAATTGTGCCAAGAGATTTGTAGGCCCCATTGACGGTAATCAATTGTTCGTGTGGAATAAAGCCAACAAAAGAGAGGCGCAGGCGAAACTCCCCCTGTTCGCCCGATTTGATCGCAAAGAATCCATCCGCATTGGTTGTTCCTGCGGCAATAAGTACGGAGTCGGTGATGGTTTCAAGAATAGCGGTGGCCCCGGGTAAAGGCATATTATCTGTCTGATCAACCACTTTCCCTGAGACAATATTTATGGTTTCTTGCTGCGCCAAAGCTGGAAACGCAAGGAGAAAGAGCGTAAGAGTAGCTGCAAAGACTCGAGTGGACATGAAAGAGGGATTTAAGCGTGGGATTGCGTCAATTTCAGAAGATAGACGCAATCAATAATTACTTTATTCCATCTGAGGCAGGATAAACTTGCGATATGGAAAGAGATCCAAGATGGGAAGGGGCCGGTTTAGCCGTTTACCGGCCCTAAAAGCTCTTTCCATCGAAAATTTTATCTCCACTTCGTTCGATCCGTGTTTTTGACTGCTTGGCACTTGAGAAATGTAGAATATATCCGAGCTGTCGGCCGGGCGTTAGTTTCTTAAGGCCATTTTGAAGTCTGCGTATTCCGATCCAAGTGGGCCACATCATTGGAATATGCAGAAGTCGGGATCAATATCAAAAATATGGATAAGCGCTGCAGGGTATTCCGTGTCCTTTTTTACGTCTACCTTGAGCCCAGCCTTTTCAATTTCAATGGTATTTTTTTATAGGGTCTGACTGCTCATTTGACTTCATCAGTGGCTAGTAAAGCACATCCTATATATATCCAATTCTCGAATTCGGCCCCTGTTTCTGGAGGATGCCGTGCGGATCTTTCAGCAGTGCACACTTGAAGAACAGCAGTGCCAGAAAGCCTCTCATCCTTTGAATGGTGCATATGAATAGTGCAGATATTCTTTCCACCACCAGGTATAGCGGGGTTGCCGCCATGTTATCTCTTCCGTCGGATTGCATTCCAAAAGAATCTCTTTGAGCATCTTCACTTCCTGCAGTCAAAACCCCGCATCGCTGAATGGCTTATCGGCCCTGAGGTTCGCAGCCGTCTATCTTCACATCGAAGTGAAGCCCCATTTATTTGCATGAAAGCACCGATCGCGCTCCTGTAAAATCCTTCAAGGGTGTTGGCGAAAAATTAGAAATGCCAAACAGGCCAAGTGCGAATTCAAGGGGCTGAAATTTAGCCGTCACTGGGTATGATAATGATCGCCGCAAGATAAGCGAGGAAGACTGCTCCGGCTGTACAAAAAAAGGCGAATAGAACTCCGATACGCAGCCATGTAATATTCAGGTTGTAGTGCTCGGCAATTCCGCTGAGCACTCCGGCGACCATTTTGTCGGACGATGAACGGGTCAGACGTTTTTTCTCAGAAGACATTTAAAATTACGTTTCGTTGAACATGACTGTGATGGCAGGGTGGATTATAGAGTACAGGTTGATTCTATTTACGGCGAGGCTTCTGCCATGGTTGCATTCCTTTATTTGGCTCTTCGCTTTTATGAGTGGGTAGTTTGTTTTTGGAAGCCTTCCGGGTACAGGTCCAGTCCTCCGAGATAGAAGTAAATTGCATTGGCAAACCGCTTTTGGTTACGGAAGCCGTGCGCACGAATTTTGACGGATTTGATGCGACTGTTGATGCTCTCGGCGGGGCCATTACTGACCTTTAAGACCACTGCATTGATCATCCCCCACAAATGATTCTTGATGGTTTTCGCCGCTTTTTTCATCGGTTCCAGTTGGCAACGCATGGCCCAGGACAACCATCGTTTCCATCCTTTGAGTGCCCACGTGGGATGGACATAATGCCATAACTTCTGGGACAATTCCTTGATGGCCCACGCACGAGCTGTTTTCAGCGAACTGGTCTTTAACTGGTTGAATCGTTTCTTTTGCCGCGTCGACATATTCTTCGGATTGGTCAGCCAATCATACTTGGTTCCAGTGAGATCGTAGATGTCTTCTTTCCGCAATTCCCGGTTCTCCTGCCGACGGACTTTATCCACGGCATCTCCAATGTATTTGGCCACATGAAAACGATCAAATGCAATCTTTTTATCCGCGCCGGGAACCCACAATTTCGTGGCACTGATATACGCGGGCCACATATCCATACTGACGCTTTCAATGGCGTCCAACTGCTCCGCAGAACGTCCACCATAATACCCGTTCAAACTGGCCATTGTCCGACCCTCCCCGACATACAGCACGGTGGCCGTGTCTGGATTGGACACCACAGTAATGTAATTGTGCCCTTTCTTATAAGAGGTCTCATCGACACAGATATGGGCGATGGGTTCCTCTTCTCTGCGTCCACGTCCTCGCAGTACCGCACGCTCCATAATGTTGGCAATCATCGTCCAACTGACTCCCATCCTGGAGGCCACCGTTGAAATACTCGTGGTATCCAGCAACCAGTCAATGACCTTGCTTTCAAACGCCGTCGTAAAACGCACGCGCTCATCCGCCCAGGGCACCGAAACCGTCTTGATTCCATGCTCCGAACACTCCACCCGAGGAACTTTCGCAACTACACTCGTCTGATACTCGCAGATATCCGTATGACGCCATTTCCGAAGACGATGGTCGTAGCCAGGACAAACTTTGTTACATTCAGGACAGCGAAGTACCGAACCCTCCGAACAGATCACATGGATCTCAGCCAGCTGCGTTGCATCATCTTGCTTGATCTCCGAGACTTCCCAAGGAGACTGAATCCCTAACAATCGATTGATATCTTGAATACGTACACTCATCGTGAATGAAATATTTGATTTGAACCCCAAAATAAACAAAGAAATCCGTTCTGAATCTATTCAATTGCATCGTGGTTCATCTCAGTTCTGACTCCGAACCCACTTGAAAAACGGAAGCCCCAAACAAATAAAGATGGACGACCCTTTTGTATTTATACTCCTTTGATTCAGGCAGGGGTCGAAAATCTGGAGAGCGAATTCAGAGTAAGAACCGTCTTGAGAGGCATCTAGTACTGGTTTTTCAGGGATTACGGATTTTCCTGAAAATCATCCGCTCCCGAGAGGAATTAAAAACTTGTTGAAGAAAAATCGGGGGAATTGCGGTAAAATCTGACTGTAGGAGGCCCCAAGGACACATTTTAAAGATGTTCGGGTATTATCGGACAGGTACTAAATAGATTCGTGATGGCAAAAACAAACGTGTTGAATACTCGCACGATTAACTATATGGAGTTGATAGGTAATGGCAAATTATACAGCGTACCGCCATATCAACGCGATTATTCTTGGTCAGAAGAGGAGTGGGAAGATCTGTGGAATGATATCGTCGGACTGATACCTGACACACAAGACCATCACTACATGGGGGCTTTAGTAATTCAGGGAAAAAGTGACCGTGAATTCATGGTCATTGACGGTCAGCAGCGATTAGCTACGTTAAGCCTGTTTGCGCTTGCCGTAATAAGCAAGTTGTACACTATGGCCGATCAGGAGATTGATCCTGACTCCAACAAAGAACGCGCGCAACAGCTTCGCAATCGCTTTATCGGAGAAAAAGATCCCGCATCACTCACCGAGAGTACCCGCCTCCTGTTGAACAATACAGATAACGACTTCTATCAAGACTATCTAGTTCAACTGAAAAGACCTCTTAACCCAAGGAAGCTCCCGAAGTCGAATAAACTACTCTGGAAATGTTTCCTCTATTTTACAGAGCGACTTAACGAACAGGGAGACCTGAGAACCGATGGAGAAGCTGTGGCTGGCATCCTGTCTGAGACTGCGGCACGCCAGCTACTGTTTATCCTTATAACAGTAGATGATGAACTGAATGCGTATACGGTCTTTGAGACTCTCAACGCGCGCGGTCTTGAACTTACAACAACGGATCTACTCAAGAATTATCTGTTCTCGCTGGTAAAAGTCCGCACCGATCTGGAAGCTCTTCAGCGCCGGTGGGCAAGCCTGATTGCAACCGTAGACCATGGTGGACGGTTTGTAGAATTTCTACGCTACCACCTGCTTTGCAAACAGAGCCAGATGCGAGTGCGAAGCCAGCGCCTTTTCAAGTTAGTACGAGACAGCACAAAATCGCAAGAGGACGTTTTTGCGCTTCTTGATGAACTGGAAAGCAGAGCAGAACTGTTTGCGGCAGTCTCGGATCCGAACCATGGTTACTGGATGGAATTGTCCGACGCAAAACCTTATATCCGAGAACTTTGTCTTTTTCGGGTACGTCAGATGCTGCCGCTCGTGTTCGCCGCTTGGGAGGGTTTTTCAAAAGAGGATTTTGTACGAGTGCTGAAACTCGTAAGCGTCACTTCGTTTCGCTATAACGTGATCAGCAGTCTTAATACCAATGTGCTTGAACGCGTCTATCCCAATGCCGCAAGAGCAATTATAGCCGGGGATGCAACATCTCCAGCAGATGTGTTCAAACTCATTAAGCCAATTTATGTAGATGACGAAAAAATGCATCAAGACTTCTCACTCCTTGTGATCAATCCCCGCGGTCAAAAGAAAAAATTGACGAAATACATTCTCGCACGACTTGAACAGGATGCCAGTGGACGCTCTTGTGATTTTGTAACAGACCCTGGAACAGTTGAACATATTCTACCCGAAAATCCGATGGAAGCATGGGATGAAACTTTCCCGTCTGGACTTCAGGAAACCTCAGTGTATCGCCTCGGCAATCTAACTCTTCTTGATTCATCCGAGAACAAAGAAATCAGTAATGCAACGTATGATGAAAAATTAGATGCGTATAAAAACAGCGCATATGCTCTTACCAGAGCGATTCCCAAGACCGCACCCGAGGAGTGGACACCCGAATTAGTGAACAAACGACAGCAACAACTCGCGAGGAGGGCTGTGCATTTGTGGAGATCAGGCTTTGTCTGAAACTGTAGCAGGCTTATACAATCGTCCGGTCTCCATGGCACACATGCAGTCAAGAGTTCGGTACGGTGCTTATGTTCTGCAGATCATTCGCTTTTGTTGTTCACACACCCTTTTACAGGTTCCCATAAGTTGCCTCCGGCATCCTGCTCGTCAAATCGGACGCACGGTCTTCTCACATCCGACTTTCAGTTGAACTCATGCCTCCGCCCACGAGAAGTTCTTCGTCCTCACCGCAAGATATTGTAGACCATAGGTTTCCCATAGCCTGATATCCGAGAGGTACACATACTTCCCAGACTTCATCTTGTGGTTTCTGACAGAACTACTGTTGTAAGCCTCTGCGTTGAGTGACGACCAATTAATAGAATCCTCCCGTGCAAAGACGACTCTGACCGAGGTTACGAAGAGGTCTTCGCTTTGTCATCAGGAGAAGGCATGAATATGGCCAGGAGTATGTAAGCGAATAGAGGAACTGTTCCCCCAGTGGCAATCAATGCGAGGATAAAGAGCACCCGAAACAAGGTCGCATCCATATTGATGTGCTGTGCAAGACCTCCACAGACTCCAGCCACATATTTTTTACGTGACTTAACGGGGAAATTCCATTTTGGCTTTTCCAGTTTTCCTGAAATACCAGGGTCTTTCCCACGAGCTTTCCGCTCTCGTCTTTGTCGTTTTAAGTGTGCCTTCCGTGTTTTCCTTGCTGCACGTTTACTTCGTCTGTGCCGTCCCGGGGAGAAGCCGAACAATATTACCAGAATCAGACCAATGAGAGGGAATAGGATAAAATAATCCTGAAAACCGTCCCCGGGTAGGATGCCAACCTGTTGTAGGAGAAAGAGAATAATTGCTCCCAGTAGTCCAAATCCCGCAACGAGTGACAAGTTCGGAAATCGCCGGGGTTTCTCCGAGGTGTCCTCGAAGAGAAGCTCTTCAAACTCTAGGTTGGAGATACTCTGAGATTCATGTTCTTCGTGCAGATCCGTAAACTCAGTCGTTTCTTTGACTCGACGCGGCATTCCGGCTAATTAAGTTTGAGCGTTTCGTTGGCAGTAATCAGACAGTCTACAGCAACATCATGTGGCTGGGTCAGAATCATCTCAACGAAACAGCTGTCCAGACTCAGACCAATCTTGAACGCATCAACATACTCAAAGAGTCTATCATAATAGCCACCGCCATAGCCAATCCGGTGTCCTCGCCGGTCGAATCCAAGCCCAGGAACGAGGACGACATCAATGTCTTCGGCAGAAATTTCTGTGCGATCTTTGGGCTGGAGAATGTTCCACCGGTTCGGCATGAGTGTACGCTCGTGATCAAAATGCCCCCAATGTATACGAGAGATTTTCGAATTCGGTTCAATGATGGGTAATAATACGGTGCATCCTCGGGCCCGCAGCCAGCAGTTGAGTGGTCGAAGATCAATTTCACGTACTTCAAGTTTCGGCCAGTATGACAGGATGGTTTGGGCTTCCAGCAACTGAGGCACGGATGCGGCTTGGGAGATGATTTTCCGGCATTCCAGGCGGTAGTCTTCCCCTGCAATGAGCCGTCGCATGGAACGGCAATGGGCACGCAGGGCAGATTTCGTCAATATTTTTTCAGGTTTGGACAAAATTCAGAAGAAAATATATGAAAATCAGGGCGGACCCCCTTTTTTCGTGATCAAGAACCGCTCTTCGGTAGTACAACTCTGCTATTCTCAGTAAATTACCTGTTTCTATCGAGATTTAGGTACCGAAATCTCCATGTTTGAAAATCTCTCCCAGCGATTAGAAGGAGCGATCAAGAGTCTTACGGGGCGAGGTCGCATTACCGAACTCAATATTGCAGAGTCAATGAGTGAGGTACGGCGTGCACTCCTTGAGGCAGATGTAAACTATCAGGTTGCGCGAAACTTCACTAATCGAGTCAAAGAGAAGGCACTTGGTGATCGGGTTTTACGATCGGTAGCCCCCGGTCAGATGATCGTCAAGATCGTCTACGACGAGATTTCCCGCCTCCTGGGAGGCAATGCTGAGGAGATCAATCTTGGGGATAAACCTCCGGCAGTCATACTCATCGCTGGATTGCAGGGTTCGGGAAAAACCACCTTCAGTGCAAAGCTGGCCCTGTATCTACAATCCAAGGGGCGTGTCCCTATTCTGGCGGCAGCAGATGTATACAGACCTGCAGCCGTTGATCAATTGAGCCGGCTTGGCGAAGAGATCAATGTGCCCGTGTACAGCATAACCGAAGACGATGGCAGCGTTCTGCAGGATGCGCCGCGTGTGGCGAGGGAAGCGGTGATACATGCCCGGAAACAGGCCCGTGATACGGTCATCATTGATACTGCGGGTCGACTGCATGTGGATGAGCGCATGATGACGGAAGTGGCCGACATCAAACGACTGGTCGAGCCGACCGAAATACTTTTTGTCGTGGACAGCATGACAGGGCAGGATGCCGTCAATACAGCACGCGAGTTTAATACCCGGCTTAATTTTGATGGCGTCGTTCTGACCAAGCTTGATGGAGATACCCGTGGGGGGGCTGCATTATCTGTACGCTCCGTCGTGGATAAGCCGATCAAGTTTGCTTCAACGGGGGAAAAGCTTGATCAACTCACTCCGTTTTTCCCTGACCGGTTGGCACGGCGCATTCTCGGAATGGGGGATGTCGTCAGTCTCGTTGAAAAAGCCCAGGAGCAGTATGATGAGAAACAGGCGGAAACGCTGCGCCGGAAAATCCAAAAACAGTCCTTTGACCTAGAGGATTTTTATCAACAACTCCAGAAACTCAAATCCATGGGTTCGTTGACAGATGTACTGGGTATGGTTCCGGGGCTTGGAAAACAACTCAAAGATGTATCCGTCGAAGAGGATGGATTGGCCCAGACGGAGGCATTGATTTTAAGTATGACGCCATGGGAGCGCAGGCATCCCGATGGAATTGATAGTAGCCGCAGGCGCCGCATTGCGGTCGGCAGCGGTTTGGAAGTCAGAGATCTGAATCAACTCTTGCGCCAATTCAGACAAATGCGCAAGCTCATGAAACGGATGCAGACAAAAGCAAGTAAGGGGAGACCGGTGGACTTGTCCGCGTTGTTGCAGGCAGCGCGATAACATTCAATAATAAAACGTAAATAGAAAGGTGGCAGTAAAAATTAGATTACGCCGTATGGGGCGAAAAAAGAAGCCGATCTGGGCTGTAGTTGCGGCAGACTCGCGTGCACCGCGGGATGGTAGATTTATTGAGGACCTCGGTCGGTATTATCCGCTGGAAGAACCAGCACGTGTCGAACTCAAAGACGACCGTATCAGATACTGGCTTAAGGTAGGTGCTCAGCCGACCGATACGGTGCGAAGCCTGCTCAGCCAACAAGGGGTTCTTCTGGGGTTACATATGGAGCACAAGGGTGCTGAACCGGATGCAATTACTGAGGCGGTGGCGGCGCATCGGCAATATCGTCAGGATAAGATTAAGGTCTCCGCCAAGGTAACCGCATCTGAGCTTCGTCAGCAGGCACTGGATGCCGAAGAAAAAGTGGCTGCAAAGCGCGAGGCGGAATTACTTGAAAAACGAAAAAAAGCTGCAGCCGCCGCCGCAGAGGCGAAAGCTCGCGAGCAAGAAGCAATTGCTGAAAAAGAGGTCGCTGCCGAAAAGGAAGCAGTTGCTGAAAAAGAAGACAAACCGTCTGAATCATCGGCGTAAAAGAAATCGTAAATGTTTGATGGGGCTTTTTCGCCAGACAACCTCGTGCTGATTGGACGAATTGTCCGAACGCATGGATTGAAAGGTGAATGTAAAGTAGTCCCCGAAAGTGATGATCCAAACCGGTTGCAAAACTTAAAGAGGATTTGGCTGGGAGATACGCCACAGACCGCACAACCTTACGACGTAGAGAGTACCCGGTTACAGAACTCCAAACGTGGTACGACAATATTGATGCAATTTGCAGGAATACATACAGTGACCGACGCACAAGGCTTGGGCAGGCCACTAGTCTTTGCAGACCTGAATGATCTGCCGCCTTTGCAGCCGGGGGAGTTCTTTCTGCATGACCTGATTGGGGTCGAAGTTGTGACTGATGCGGGGGAGTCGGTTGGCGTCCTGAAAGATGTATGGGATACGCGAAGTCACTATTTGTATCTCATTGAACGTCCAGGACAAAGAGAAGCGCTGATTCCTGCAGTCCCTGCATTCATCGTATCAACGGATGTCAACCGGAGGCGTATGGTGATCCGAACCGTGGAGGGGCTTTTAGACTAGAAAGACCATGCGAATCGACATTGTAACAGCATTGCCGAACCAGTTCAAGAAAGCACTTGACCTGACCGTGGTGCGCAGGGCGAAAGAGGATATCATGTTACATGTACATGATCTGCGGGTGTATGCCGAAGGACGGCATCAACAGATTGACGACCATCCTTATGGTGGGAGTGTCGGGATGGTGTTGAAACCAGAACCAATCTTTAGCTGCATTGAGGCGCTGAATCATCGTCCGGATGAGATCGTCTATTTAAGCCCAGATGGCGAGCCTTTTACCCAGTCTCTGGCAAATACACTCTCTCTCAAAAATCATCTCGTGCTGCTTGCGGGGCATTACAAAGGAGTGGATCACCGGGTGCGGGAAACGCTGGTGACACGGGAGATATCGGTGGGGGATTATGTACTCAGTGGTGGAGAACTTCCTGCACTTCTGGTCATGGATGCAGTCCTGCGGTTAATCCCCGGGGTGCTCGGAGATGCACAATCTGCTCTGGAAGACTCATTCCAAGATGGACTTCTTGGTGCTCCAGAGTATACACGCCCTGCTTCTTTCCGCGGGCTTCAGGTGCCGGAAGTACTTCGTAGTGGAAATCATAACAAAATTGCCGAATGGCGTGATCAAATTCGGCAACAGCGTACCCGGGAGCGGCGACCGGATCTCTGGCAACAGCACGCCGCAAAGGTTCAAACCTGACATTTAGCTCAAAGAATCATGTCTAAAGATCTGCTGAAAATCGTAGAAACCACACAGTTACGTGAAGATTCGTTACCGAATTTTGAAGCCGGAGATACGGTAGCCGTACATCTGCGTGTGACCGAAGGAGGAAAAGAACGCATACAGATTTTTCAAGGTACCGTCATCGCGATCCGTGGAGCAGGTGCCAACAAGACCTTTATGGTTAGAAAGATTTCTAGCGGTGTCGGGGTTGAGCGGGTTTTTCCGTTCCACTCCCCGAGAATCGCACGTGTGGAAGTCAAACGCTTTGGGAGAGTACGTCGAGCAAAGCTCTACTACCTCCGTGACCTGCGCGGTAAAGCCTCCCGTATCAAGGAACGCGTGCGGGATTCCTAGAATTGCCGATGCAATTGGCGTTCTGGGATTTTCCATCGACGAAATGCCTTGAGTTTGCTGCTCAATCACTGTGCAGGGAGACAGAGAAGCATTCTGCCTCATATTGTGTAGATTTATTGCGTCAGCAACAAGTTGATATTGCCCTGTTGCCGGTGACTACTGTACTCGCGGCGGTAGAGGAATTTGATATTATACCTGGTGGGGCAGTATCCTCATGGGGGTACCCGTTCGCACGGTTGCGCATTCATCAAGATCTCCAACAGGCTAAAGTATTGAAATCCATCCCTCGCCAGAAGCTCGAAGAATTCATGGCAAGAGTAATTCTCAAAGAGCATTATGGGCGGCAGGTTCAGGTCGTCTTTGATGGAGAAGCCGACATTGAGTTGCTCCCGGAATCGACATCACTGCTCCAGGTCGAAGATCCAGATACACTGGATATTGGGCAGGAGTGGTATGAGCTTGCGCAATACCCGATGGTGTGGGGCGTATACGCTTGTTTGAAAGGGACAGGGACCGATCTAATGACCCAATCGCTGATTGAACTCACAAAAGAGGCTGAAACTGTTGCGCAACAATGGGGGGCTCGTTCAGACTCGCCGGAAAACAAGTTTTTCGGTGAAAGCCTCCGGCTGCGCCTGGATAATCTGACCGTTGCTGGACTTACTGCAATCCGGGAATACATGTATTATTACGGGATGACAAAAGATCTGGTACCACTCCCAATATTTGCATCAGAACATGCACAGCAGTTGCCATGGTGGGGGCAGGATACGGGGCAGGCCGGAGAAGAGGAGTTATGAGAAATGGGAAATCCAAAATCAACCTTGGCAGGCAATCGTCGGGCTCGGCGACAGTATCATATTCTGGATACCATTGAAGCCGGGATGGTACTGGTTGGAACCGAGGTGAAATCAATTCGTGACGGACGCGTGAGCTTGGCAGAAGCATGGTGCAAAATTGAGCAGCAGGAGATATTCCTGGTTGATGCGCATATCTCACACTATAAGCATGGGAACCTTAATAATCATGACCCCCTGCGGCCCCGAAAACTCCTGTTGCATCGTAAAGAAATTGCACGTTTGCAAAAAGCAGTTGAACAAAAGGGCAATACATTAATCCCGCTCAGATTTTACCTGAATCACGGTAAGATTAAGGTAGAAATTGCCATCGCCCAGGGGAAAAAACTCTTTGACAAACGGGCGGACATGGCAGAGCGGGATACGAAGCGAGAATTGGAACGAACTCTGAAGCAATACTGACATGCATTTTCCACCAGTAGCGGACCAGATTCTGCACTTAAAGCGCGGTATTCAGGAGATCATACCGGAAGAAGATCTTCGCAAAAAACTGCTCCGTGCAGAGGAAACGGGGAAGCCGCTCACCGTGAAGTTAGGATGCGATCCCAGTCGACCGGACCTGCATCTTGGACATGCAGTCGTACTGCGGAAGCTCCGGCAATTTCAAGACTTCGGGCACGAGATTGTTTTAATTGTTGGGGACTTTACCGGGATGATTGGAGATGCAAGTGGTCGCTCAAAAATGCGACCTGCACTCTCACTCGAAGAAACCCGCCGCAATGGGGAAACCTACTTTCAGCAGGCTTCACAGATCCTGCACTCTGATCGCATTCGCATCGTGTATAATTCCGAGTGGCTCGAAAAGATGTCTTTTGCAGATGTGGTCCGGTTGGCAGGAAAATCTACAGTCGCCCGCATGTTGGAGCGTGATGATTTTTCAGGGCGTTATGCGAAAGGAGATGCGATTGGGCTACATGAATTTCTCTACCCACTTGCGCAAGCTCAGGATTCGGTAGAGATAGAAGCAGATATTGAACTGGGTGGAACCGACCAGAAATTCAATCTGCTGATGGGCAGGACCGTGCAAAAGAGTATGGGGCAGGAGCCCCAAGTCTGTATTACGCTTCCAATTCTGGAGGGGCTGGACGGGGTAGAGAAAATGTCGAAGTCGCTTGACAACTATATAGGCCTCGCCGAATCGGCAGAAACCATGTATGGTAAAGTTCTCTCCATTCCGGATACATTGACGTATCGTTATTTTGAGCTTGCGAGTGATGAGGAGACGGCAGAGTTACCCGCATTAAAGAAGCTGTGTGCCACCAATCCGCGGGATGCAAAGCATCGGCTTGCACTCTCCATCACTCGGCTTTATCATGGGGCCGAAAATGCAGCAAAGGCACGAGAGCATTTTGAACACACCGTTATACGTAAGCAGATCCCAGACGATATTCCATCGTTTCAGGTGGAGATTGACGGCCCAATAGGACTCCTGAACCTACTTACCATGGCCGGCTTAACCCCTTCAAATGGTGCAGCACGCAGATTGGTCGAGCAGGGGGCAGTCAGTATTGATGGACAAAGGGTGACGGACAGCCGCCTGGTGTTGGATATAGTGAAACGAGCACCTTGTCTGATCAAGGTAGGCAAGCGCAGGTTTGTCCAGATTATCCGGTGAATGCTTGGGGCATTTCGTGGAATTTCTTTCGGGTCAGAACGTCAAGAGAAGGACCTATCTCCCTTTCATCGAGGGTAGAGGCGTTGATCATTACCTGGAGTAGGTCTACCAGGCAGCCAGCGAACGGGCTGCGGAGAGGATGTCTTCATCTTGGGGGAGAACATCGCGTTCCAGTGGGCCGGCATAGGGGATGTAGGAAAATTTCGCCCCCAAGCGTCGTACGGGTGCATCCAGATGGGAGAATCCTGCGTCTGATATCTGAGCAGAAACCTCTGCGCCATAACCAAGAAATTCATGGTCTTCGTGCACGATCAGCAGGCGATGCGTCTTCTGGACGGAAGCGAGCACCGCTTCAGAATCCAATGGCATCAGAGTGCGCAGATCGATCACTTCGACGGATAGCTGGTTTTCTCTGGAGAGTTGCCTGGCAACCGCAAGACACTTGTGGACAAGGAATCCATAGGTGATGATCGTCAGATCCGTTCCCTCACGGACGGTACGTGCCCTTCCGAATGGGACCAGATAGTCCTCACCCGGTTCAGGGCCTCTGGCATTCGCTGCCCGATAGAGAGCTTTGTGCTCAAGAAATAAAACGGGGTCTTTACTGCGGATTGCCGTCTTCAGCAGCCCTTTTGCATCTGCAGCGGAAGAGGGCATCACGACGCGGATTCCCGGCATGTGGCCAAAGATGCTCTCAATATTCTGAGAATGACAAGGACCTCCGTGGATGTAGCCACCACACGGTACCCGGATCACCATGGGACAGGACCATGCATTATTGGATCGGTAACGCAATGTAGCTACCTGATTGCGTAGATGCTGCATTGCTGGCCAGATGTAGTCCGCGAACTGGATCTCAACAACCGGCTTAAAACCAGCAGCACTGAGGCCAACCGCAGTCCCAATAATCGATGCTTCGGCTAAAGGGGAATTGAAGCAGCGTTCAGTACCGAATTCTTCCGTCAATCCCCGAGTGGCTGTGAACACCCCCCCTTTCTTTCCCGCAACATCTTCTCCGTAGACGAGAATGGATTCATCACGCGCCATCTCTTCATGGAGGGCATGGTTGATGGCGTCTACCATGACTACAGGCTCTCCCCCCGGCTCATTAATGCCGTAGGTAAGGTTCAGGTCTCCTTCAAAGAAAACGTGCGTGACCGCATTTTCAGGATCTGGGTCGATTTGTTGTTCTGCAGAGCGGGCCACCTCGTCGATCTCGGTTTTGATCTCTTCCTGAAGAGCTTCTGACTGGGCGGTAGTCAAAATGCCCGATTCGATCAAGCCATGTTCGAGTCGGGTAATCGGATCAGCCGTCTGATCTTGAATCAATTCCTCTTCGGTACGATACTTGAGATGGTTATCTGAAGAAGAATGAGGCAAAAGCCGAACGACATCAGCGACTAAACAGACAGGCCCCTTTCCTGCCCGCAAATGAGTAATTGCTGCTTTGGCAACGGAGTAGATCTTGAAGAAATCCGTTCCATCCACGCGGTACCTCGCCAAGCCCTCATAGCCACCTGCAAGTTTAAAGGGGGTTCCTCCTGCAGTCTGTTCAGTGACCGGAACACTAATCGCGTACTTATTGTCCTGTATTAAAAATAGAACGGGAGCTTGATTACGGGCTGCCCAGTTGAGAGCTTCGTGGAAAGCTCCCTGGGAGGTTGCGCCATCTCCGGCAGAACATAATGTGAATGCATCCGTGCCCCGCTTCATCGAAGCCATTGCAAGGCCCAGTGCCGGTAGGTATTGAGACCCAACAGAAGAACAAACACTGAAAATATTTTTGTCCCGCGCACCATAATGCGCGGGCATTTGACGACCTCCTGAATTCACGCTATCCGTTTTGGCTAGGTGATCAAGAAAGGTTTCCTCAATGGTTTGTCCAAGGGTGAGTGCAAGTGCGAGATCACGATAGTAAGGACAGAACCAGTCATGGCCGGGCCTGCTGAGGAGTCCAATAGCGGTTTGTGTAGCTTCGTGGCCGCTACAGCCTATATGGAAGAATCCCTTTCCTTGTTTGAGCAGGGTAAGCATCTTTCCATCAAGGAGCCGCGCCGTATACATGGTGCGTAGTACATGCAAGAGGGTTTCTTTGTCGAAGTCAGAAGGCTGGACCAACTCCACACCAAAGCCCTCTCCATAACAGCTCTCATTCACATTGGTGAATGAAGTATCCTGCGGAATGACGGAAGAATGGCCGTTGGTTTCTGTACGTGTGTTCAGATCGGCTGAGCCGATACTAGAAATAGTATGATCAGGTGGAAGGTCAGCCATTTCTTTGGATGAAAAACTTGATAATGGGAAGCATGTCGCCCATTAGGTAGGGCGCGCGTAGGGCCCTTTTTGGTTTCGTGGATTTTCTATGTGTTTCGCCTCCTTCGAAACGCGGCAGCAATTTAAGATAACAAAAAACCTCTCATGCAACAACGGGAGGTCCACTCGCGGCAACGCTTGCATTCAGGATGGAGAGGTGTTACGAGTGCATTTCGGCCCGTTCCTACGTCTCTACTTACCAATAGTTCCTCAGGGTTCGGGCTGCTCGGGGGACAAGGACAACTCAAACCAGAAGCGAGATCCTTGTCCAACAATGCTCTCCACATGGATGGACTCTCCATGTTCCTGCAGAATTTGTTTCACGATGGCCAGTCCAAGTCCAATTCCACCATCTCGTCGGGCGCGCGAGCGGTCGACTCGGTGAAAGCGTTCAAAGATCAGACTCAAATGATTCTCTGGTATTCCCTGGCCTTCATCGATCACCTCCACGCACACCTTATCAAGGCGTTTGCGAAAGCGGCAGCGAACCGTTCCAGAAGTGCTATATCGAATTGCATTGTGAATCAGGTTTTGAAAAACCTGTCGAATCTGATCTCTATCCGCCTGAACCCAAGTGTCCTCCTCATCGAGTTCCAGCTGCAGATTTTTTTTCTGAGCCTGATGGATCAATATGTCTTTTGCATCAAGGGCTAGTGTCGCCAGGTTACACCTTGATAGGTTTAGCGGCTGATCCCGATTCTCAAGTTTCGCAATGTCGATGAGAGAACTGAACAGATTGCTGAGTCGCTGTAAATTTTGCAACCCTTTCTTGGAATATCTTTGGCGATGTTTTTCGGAGAGCTTCGGAGATCCCAAGGCTTCAAGGAAGCCACTGATTGCAAAGATGGGGTTGAGGACCTCATGGGATACATTGTTGATAAATTCACGTTGCAGCCTTGTAACATTTTCCAATTCGTGAATTTTTTCCGTATAGATCCTTGACATATATTCAAGGTTGTGTCCTAGATCCTGGAATTCCGCAGCTCTGGAGGCGACACGGATTGGGGTGCCATACTCACCTGCAACAATCTGCCGGGTGGTCTTCATAATCTTTCTCAGTGGCTTTGTAACCTGATTGGAAGCAATCCAAGCACCAATCATGGACATAAACAATGCGAGTCCAATTCCCAAAATCATGCGGTTTCGCATGTTAGTTGCCAAGACATACAATGCACTTACAGGTCGCACCAGTCCAATCACAAC
The DNA here is from genome assembly GCA_965116685.1 of Rhodothermales bacterium. GTDB lineage: Bacteria > Bacteroidota > Rhodothermia > Rhodothermales > Bin80 > Bin80. The sequence continues at coordinate 3,520,891 of OZ220707.1, forward strand.
CCCGTCCTGCCGAATCGCCCCGACCCTCATTCTCTGACCATTCCCGATGGTGATGATATCAAAAAAAGGCTCTTCAGCGGAGGTGCGAGAGAGGATGTCAAGGATGATAGGGTCCTCCAAGGGAGCATTTTTCCAGTACAGAGAATCATGTTGTCCAACAAAAATGTGTAGATCCTCAAGTTGCAGTACCACGGCAGCTGTGGTGTCCAGGCTTCCAACCCGCTTATGAGGTATTTTGGAGGTTAGGTCCTCCGTGGACAGGATAAGCGAAGCGAGGTGTTCCGTATCGACGAGGTAACTGTGATGGGCCGCGTTATGAATGCGGTCACTCAAGTCCAAGGTCAAGAAAAAGGCGATCCCGCCGGCAGCAAGCCCCACAAAAACCGCAAACGTGAGAAACATCCATGTTCGCGTGGGAGCTCGGGCTGGGAACTCCCCTATGTGAGTATGAATTGGCCAGGCCATTCGGACCGTTCGTGAGTCCCCTATGTGAGTATTGGCCAGGCCATTCGGACCGTTCGTTTGGTCAACGTTCTTCGTTTTTCCCCGATTCGGATATTGCATCACTGAAGCAATATCCGATCCCTCGAACCGTTTCAATGTATTTGGCAAAGCTCCCCAATTTCTCGCGTAGATTTTTCATGTGGGTATCTACGGTACGTTCTGTCACCATCTTGGAATCCAGCCAGATCAAATCCAGCAATTCCTTCCGGCGGTAGGCCTGTCGAGGATGCCGGACCAGGAAACTGAGTAACTCAAACTCTGTCAAGGTGAGTCCAAGATCAATTCCCCGGAGTTTAGCCCGGTACTCATTGACATAAATAGTGAGCCCCTTGGTTGTAATCGTTTCAACTTCTCCAATCTGAGCTCGTCTCAGGCTAGCCCGTATCCGCGCAAGAAGAATTTCCATTGTGACGGGTTTCGTCAAGTAATCATCCCCACCCAACATAAGTCCACGGATCTGGTCACTATCTTCGGCTTTTGCGGTGAGGAAGATGATTGGAATTGCCTCGGTCTCCACTTTTGATCGGAGTTGCTGGCACACCTCAAACCCATCAACCTTTGGGAGCATAACATCAAGGAGAACCAAATCCGTCTCTGGGGAAGTCTTTCTGAGAGCTTGCTGCCCGTCGTAGGCGATATCCACATTATAGCCAACTTCTTCAAGAAAATGAGCAATGACTTCCGCGATATCTTCCTCGTCTTCAACGACAAGGATATTGGTTTCGTGTTTTGCTTTAGATTTCTGTGCCATGTATAGATCAAATTTTAAGCCCCGAAGACTATGTACGCAATCCAGGCAGCCCATTCATCACGAGGGAGCAGGGGAGTTCATAATTCCAGCATCATGCCCTAATTTACGGAATACATACGCGAAACCTGACTCATTATGACCATATTCGACATAAACATTTTGACGGATTGGAGATATACCGGCACACGAAGTCGGAGCAGGATTGGACGTACTTCTTCCCTTATCTTCATCAAGGCCATGCCCGTTCGGGGTTGTAATAGGAAGTCAAATCGATGTTCTTCTGCAAGATCCAAAGATCGTTCTGACGCGTATAGGTTCTGCTTGAAGCAGGCGTGCCAATTCCCGATTGTTTTGCAGAAGCAAGAAATCCCTACATTACACTACTGTCTGCGGAGCACCCTTCCAGTTCTATCAGATGGAATGTCCTATAAGACTAGGTAGTGAATGACACCAGATCTTTGCATTCAGAATGGAGTAATCCTAAATCCCTCGACGGGGAAAAGCCGACGCGCAGATATACGTATTCGCGATGGTCTGATTGTAGAAATAGGCTTGAATCTTACGGTCTCCGATGAGCGGATTTTGGATGCGGAAGGACGAATAATTTCCCCTGGGTGGATGGACATGCATGTTCATTTACGAGATCCTGGTGAAGAGCATAAGGAGACCATTGCAACGGGCTGTCGGGCAGCCACTTTTGGGGGCTTTACGGCAGTTGCCTGCATGCCAAATACGAATCCGCCAATTGACAACAGGGAAGCTGTTCATTCATTGATTAAGCGGGCGGAAGAGTTGCCCGTGGATGTGCATCCGATTGCCTGTGTATCCCGGGGGCGGCAGGGGAAAGATTTATCTGAGATGGCTGAATTGGCTGCCACCGGAGCAGTGGCATTCAGCGATGATGGATCGCCGGTTCAGAATGGAAGCCTCATGCGCCGAGCACTTGAATACACCAAGGTTGTCGGTAAGCCGATCATTAATCATATGGAAGACCTGTCTCTGGGGCCCAAGGGACAAATGAATGAAGGGGTCATATCCACCAACCTTGGACTGACACCGATCCCAACATTTTCGGAAGAGTCAATGCTGGGGCGGGATCTCATGTTGGCGGAATTGACAGAGGGACATTTACATGTAGCACATGTATCGACTGCACGTTCGACGGCAATGATCCGGGAAGCGAAAGCGCGCGGGATTCATGTGACGGCGGAGGCATGTACACATCATTTTTCTTTGACCGATGAGATGGTTGAGAAATCTGGCTTTGATGTACAGACCAAAATGCATCCACCCCTCAGGACAGCCGAGGATGTGGAAGCAATTCGAGACGGGCTTTGTGATGGAACCCTGGATGTGATTTGCACGGATCATGCACCGCATGCCGCCTTTGAGAAGGAAACGGATTTTGTATCGTCCCCATTTGGGATCATTGGGCTTGAAACGGCTTGGGGACTCACTGGACAGCACCTGATCGCCACCCAGCGCTTAAGCGTTGCCGAGGCCGTAAACCGGCTCTGTGTTACTCCTCGTGAGATTCTGGGGCTTGATGTTCCGGCGCTTGAAGCAGGAGCAAAAGCGAATTTGACGATCTTTGATGCGACAACCAACTGGATATTTGAGTCCAGGCACATTCACTCCAAGAGTCGAAATACCCCATTCGTGGGCTCGCCCATGACCGGGCGCGCCTGGGCAATTTATAATAAAGGGCAACTGGTAGAGCATCAATCGTGACACGGCAACACACTCCTTCCGTACCACACCTCGTTCTTATTTACGGAGGTCAGTCGGCGGAACATGAAGTTTCTCTGGTATCGGCACGGAATGTCTTTCATGCCATAGATCGGACACGCTATGTCGTTACGCTGGTTCGTATCAATCGTGACGGTACATGGGTTCGCGTGGCAACCGCTTCGGATACGCCGTCCTCACAGATTGATTTTCAGGCACCGGGGGAGTTGGTATTCTTGGAGCCGGATGGGGGATTGGCCCCGGTTGAAAGCCCAAAGGATGCGGTTCATGTGGATGTAGCATTTCCTGTTCTGCATGGGACAAATGGGGAAGATGGGGCGATTCAGGGGCTATTTCAGATGTACAGGGTTCCTTATGTGGGAGCGGGGGTTCTTGGCTCATCCGTTTGTATGGATAAGGATGTTTCCAAGCGCCTATTACGGGAGGCGGGGATCGCCGTACCAGACTTCAGGGTTCTCCATAATGGAGAGACCAACCTCCCCAGTTATGACTATCTAGCCCGAATGCTCGGTAAAACACTTTTTGTTAAACCGGCAAACACAGGATCCTCCATCGGGATTTCCCGTGTAGAGTCCTTGATGGAATATCAATCGGCGATTGAAAAGGCGTTCAAGTATGATGCAAAGGTGCTGGTGGAAGAAGCAATTACAGGGCGTGAGATTGAATGCGCTGTATTGGGTCGAAATCCGGTTCACGTATCTGTTTGCGGCGAGATAACCACGACACATTCCTTTTACTCATATCAGGCAAAGTATAAAGATGAATCCTCCACCGAGATCATCATTCCAGCACCAATACCGGAGACCGTCATGATGCACATGCAGGATTTAGCCCGACAGACCTGCCGGGTTCTTGATTGTTTTGGGATGGCCCGGGTAGATTTTTTTCTTGAAGAAGATAATCGGGTATTGGTCAATGAAGTCAATACCATCCCAGGGTTTACGTCGGTCAGTATGTATCCATTGCTCTGGAATTATTCCGGGATGTCGTTTTCTGATCTTGTGGATGCCCTGATCCAGGATGCATTTGTCACCCATCACCGACGCTCACAATTGATTCGCAGTCGGTAATGCCGTTTTCGATTGATACCCGGACATTAAAAGAGGGGGATACGTATATCGCAATCAAGGGGGAACGCTATGATGGGCATGATTTTGTGCAGGAGGCGTTCAGAAGAGGTGCCTCAAAGGCGATTGTGGAGTGGGCGATTGAGGGAGTAAGTGGGAGCAGGCTGAACATCGTCCCAGACACGATCTCGCATATCGCGGAAATTGCACACAACAAAGTTAAGCAGGCAGATGCGCAAGTGATTGCGATTACCGGCTCAATGGGCAAGACCACCACGCGCAAGGCCGTGACGCAGATGTTACGGGCCGCAGGTCCCGTGGTCTCTTCGGTCGGCAATCTCAATACAGTACTCGGGTTATCCCTCACCCTGGCGAACAGTGATCTTGAGCCCAATACCTACCTAGTCCTTGAAATGGGAGCGGCAAAGAAGGGAGATCTGAAAGAGATCTGCCAGTACTTCAAACCGGATATTTCCATTGTGACGAATGTGCGGGGAGTCCATCTGGAGATGCTGGGTTCAATTGAGGGGGTTCAGCGGGAAAAGGGGGAGTTGATTCGGGCACTTGATGCCACGGGGATTGCCTGCCTGAATGCGGATGATCCACATACGCGGGCAATGATCATGGAATGCAAAGGCAGACATCTACTGTACGGGATGGCTGACGATGCGGATATAACGCCGGATGAAATTACCGCTGAAGTTTCCTTGTTGGGGGAGCATGTCATTTACATCCTACTGGCTGCATTTGCAGCTGGAACTGCGGTGGGACTGCCCCCAAAAACAATTAATGAAGCTCTATGCGGACTGAAACCCGAGAAAGGACGCCTGAATCGGCTTCCCGGGAAAAATAGCTCTATCTTAATTGACGACTCCTATAATGCGAGTCCAGACGCGGTAAAGGTTGCGCTGGATGTATTGCGTCAGCAAACTGCTCAAAGGCGGATTGTCTTCCTCGGTGACATGTTGGAGCTTGGTACAATAGAGCATGAGGCGCACAAGGTAGTCTTGCAAAAAGCGATCCAGGATGCAGACCTGATCTATGGATGTGGTCCCCGAATGCAGACAGCGGCAGAAGAATTTCCTGCAGCGCTGAAGCGTCGAATGCATTGCCTTCCTGATTCAAGGGAGTTTGTACACGAGTTGACTCGCGGGAAGATCTATCAACCGGAATCAGGAGATGTGATTTTGGTCAAGGGTTCACAGGGGGCGCGTATGGAGCGGATCAGCCGGGTCTTACTTGCAGAGTCGATCTCACCAGAATCGGTACTTCCCCGCCAGACGGAAGCATGGCTTTCCATATAGCGATACTGGCCCCATCGAACAAGTTGAAGGAATTTCCGTTCAAGAAGTCATATTAAGGTTTTACCTGAGGATCATCGAGGGTTTATAACAACGTTCTGTGGGTGATCGCCGGTGCGTCGCACTCTGCTGGCGGAGGTTGCCGTTCACGGAGGGTACGAGCGAAACTTCTGGTTCTGACTGCGACATCTGTTGATGCCATGTTAAAAGACATTTTAGAGTTACTACTTGGTCATCATCGTTTTGTGATTACAACTCACCAGCGTCCGGATGGAGATGCAATTGGCTCACAGGTTGCACTTGGCCGGTTTCTTGAGTGTCTGGGTAAAAAAGTGGTGCTGTTTAATTCTGACCCCGTACCATCTAGTCTGGAATGGATGCCCGGTTCAGAGGTGATCCGAACCGGAAACACCTTGGAAAATTTGAATGCAGTTGCCCGGGCGGATTTCTTTGTTGTGGTAGATACAAACTCAAGAGACCGGTTAGGTAAAACTGTGGGCCGGGCTCTGGATCTCTACAAGGGACCTGTACTATTGGTGGACCATCACACGGAACCGGAGTCCTGGTTTACCTGGATGCTGCGCGATGAGGATGCAGCGGCGACCGGGGAATTGGTCTACGATTTGATTTGTACCTATGATCGAGATTTGATTGATTCAGACATGGCTACGGCACTGTATACGGCACTCATGACGGATACAGGCTCGTTCCGGTTTTCTTCCGTAACTCCGAAGGTGCACAGAATGGCAGCAGACCTGCTTGAGCGCGGAAGTCACGCTCCTTTGGAGGTTTATGCCGGGGTCTATGAGAACCATAGTCCCTCCTGGCCTCGCTTGGTTTCGATGGTATTTCAGGGACTGACTTTTTTGTATGAGGGGGAACTGGCGTATATCACAATCACTAGACACATGCTTGAGACGGCCGAGGTAGGGTATGGCGAGATTCATGGGTTTTCGGACATGATGATGTCGATTGTCGGGGTCCGTATTACGCTCACTTTCACGGAAACGAAACGAGGTGTGAAGGTAAGTTTCCGATCCAAAGGCAGCCATCGAATGGATTCCTGGGCGCAAACCTATGGTGGTGGAGGACACCAGAATGCAGCAGGGGCATTCATTCAACGCCCGATCAGGGAGGCGGTCGAGGTCGTTCTCGGTGGGATCCCTGACTTATTTGAGGAAGAAGACATCATGGCCTTGGCAGAAGAAGATCAAGCCTACCTAAAAGCATTATCCAGTCCAAAACAATGAAAGTTTCTGTTACCACACTTAGTCTCCAGGATTTGGATGTAGATCTGCTCATCATCCCGGTTGGACGCTCGCTTGCGCGCGCCCGTGCAGCACAGATTGGCGGACCAGTTGGCGAGGCACTCAATACGGCGCTGATTGATTTTGAGGGTGATCTTGGAGAGACTCTTTTATGTTACCCTGCCTCTGGTCGTGCCCGCAGGGTCGCGGTCGTGGGATTGGGATATCCAGAGAATGTTGATCGTGAGGCGATCCGTAGGGCGGCCGCGGCGGGTGCACGCATGGCAATGAAGACCAAAGCAACCACGGTTGCTTTATGCCTGCCCGACTCACAGCTTGACTCTGAAGCGACGGGGCAATCCCTGGTAGAGGGGTACATGCTCGCCTCCTATGAATACGACCGTTACAAGACACAGCCCAATGAGGAACGAACCGTCACGGAACGACTGGTCTTACATGCGGGTCGTGATGAAAAATCGGCTAGGCGGGGAGCAGAGCGTGGACGAATTGAAGCCGAAGCAACCATTACAGCACGTGATCTGATTAATCTGTCTCCACACGATAAAACCCCAACCCTACTTGGGAAAATTGTCGAGCGCTTCGGTCGTAAATATGGCTATGAAGTGTCGGTATGGGATAAGACAGACATCGAGAAGGAGAAAATGGGGGGATTGCTGGGGGTGAACCGTGGCAGTCTTGAGCCACCCGTCATGATTGAAATGACATGGAAGCCCAGTAAAGCGGGGAACTCCCGGCCGGTCGTGCTGATCGGTAAGGGAATTGTTTTTGATACGGGTGGACTGTCTCTCAAGCCGACAAAAAACTCGATGGATCACATGAAAGCAGACATGGCAGGTGCCGCTGCCGTGATCGGTGCCATGGAGGCCATCGCCCGATTGGATGTTCCGTTGTACGTGATTGGCCTGATTCCGGCAACAGACAATCGACCAGGACAGGATGCCTATGTACCTGGAGACATACTTCGAATGCATTCAGGTATGACCGTAGAGGTACTAAATACGGATGCAGAAGGGCGGCTGATTCTTGCAGATGCGCTCTCGTATGCAAAGCTGTACCGGCCGGAAATCGTGTTTGATCTCGCCACACTTACCGGTGCACAGGTTGTCGCACTGGGGAGCCAGGTTGCTGCCGTCATGACCCGGGAGGATTCGGGGGCAAGCCAACGCCTGGAGCCGGTGATGGAAGCAGCGGAGCGCAGTGGAGATCTTTTACATCCAATGCCGATGCATGCCCATTATGCGGAGGCGCTCAGGAGCGATGTTGCAGATATCAAAAACATCGGTAACCGCGAAGCGGGCAGCATTACTGCCGCAAAATTTCTCGAAAATTTTGTTGACTATCCGTGGGTTCACATTGATATGGCAGGTCCATCATTTCTGAAGTCCGAACTGCCATATAGACCGGCTGGAGGGACGGGCTTCGGGGTTCGGCTTTTGACCGAATTTATTCGCGATTACGCATATCCCAAGAAGCGTTAGACCCTTGACTGCGGACTCGAAACAGCGCATGCGCATTGCCATCACGCTGGGCGACCCCAATGGAATTGGCCCGGAAGTGGTGTTGAAGTGTCTGGATGATCCACTGGTAATGAAGCGGGTAGAGCCGGTGCTCATTGGGGCAAAGAAGGTCTTGCAGGTTCATGCGAAGGCTTTGGGCAGGCGGCTACCTGCTCTCATCGAAAATATGACCGTCCCTCTTCCCAAGCGTGGCATCCGGATTGTAGATACGAGTAAAGGGGAGGAGGTGTCAGTGGAGATGGGGAAACTGACTCCTAGAGCCGGTGGCATGGCAATGAATGCCGTGGACGAAGGGATCCGTCTTGTGAAGCAGAGAAAGGTGAGTGCGCTGGTTACCGGGCCGATTTCAAAGCTGGCCATTGTTCGTGCAGGCTATAATTTTCCGGGGCATACAGAGTATCTGGCCAAGAAGACGAACGTCAAGGATCAGGTCATGATGATGGTGTCCAGAGAGTTGCGCATCAGCCTGGCTACCGGTCATATTGCCCTGAAACAGGTATCAGAAAGGCTGACGATCAACGGGCTCGTCGCAAAGCTCAAACGTGTACGAATATCCCTGATGCGGGATTTTGGGATTTTACAGCCCAAGATCGCTGTCCTTGGACTCAATCCGCATGCCGGAGAAAATGGCGTACTTGGCAGTGAAGAGGAGGAAGTGATTATCGAAGCCATCAAGGATGCTGGAAATCGCGGCATTATTGCACTGGGGCCATTCCCGGCGGACGGCTTTTTTGGGAGCGGGCAGTATTGTGGATACGATTGTGTTCTGGCCATGTACCATGACCAGGGGCTGGCTCCATTCAAGGTGCTTACATTTGGCAGTGGTGTGAATTTTACAGCAGGATTACCCATCGTACGCACCTCCCCGGACCATGGAACTGCGTTTGATATTGCGGGGAAGGATCAGGCCAATGAGGGGAGCATGATCCAAGCTGTACTCCAAGCTGCTTCTATTGCGGAGCAAAGGCGAGACTCGAAAAAAATGTGGAAATCCTGGAAAAATATCTAAAACTCCAAGCCATTTCCATTACAGGATAAGAACGAAGCAGCCAGTGACTATATTTATATCTCATTTCGTAATTCTACCATTGACATGGACGTCTTTATAAACGCGCAACAGTTTATTGACAGTTTGCTCGCCTACCCGCTATTGATCATGCTGGTTGGGACCGGGATATTTTTGACCTTTCGGCTTGGATTTGTTCAGTTTCGGCAGTTTGGGCATGGTATCAAGGTCGCTACAGGTAAATACGATGATCCAGACGATGCAGGAGATGTCTCGCACTTTCAGGCCCTAACCACTGCATTGTCGGCGACGGTTGGGATTGGGAATATTGCAGGAGTGGCATTGGCAATCCACTGGGGAGGCCCGGGTGCAATTTTCTGGATGTGGGTCACGGCATTACTGGGCATGTGTACCAAGTACACCGAGGTAACCTTGGCACAGCGCTATCGTGTGGTAGATCGGGAGGGAAGCAAACTTGTTGGCACGGTGTCAGGTGGTCCGATGTACTATATCGAGCAAGGATTAGGAAAATCCTTCAAGCCTCTTGCGATGCTGGTTGCCGGTGCCATGATCCTGGTTGCATTCATGACGGGGAATGCCATCCAGGCCAACACGGTTTCGGATTTAATGAACAGCGAATTTGCGATCCCAACATGGATAACGGGAGGACTGACTTCGGCAGTCGTTGCATTGGTGATTCTTGGCGGAATCTCACGGATTGGCCGGGTGACGGGTATTTTGGCACCAGTGATGGGGCTACTCTACGTTGCCGGCGGCGTGGTAATCCTGGCAATCAATTACAATGGTGTATTTCCGGCATTGGCAAGCATCTTCACGGAGGCGTTTAATCCCACTGCAGGTGTGGCCGGTACTGGAATCGGAATCCTGTTGCAGACGATTCTATGGGGCGTGCGGCGTGGTTTGTTCTCGAATGAAGCGGGACAGGGATCCGCGCCGATCGCACACTCTGCCGCCAAGACGCAAGAACCTGTTTCAGAAGGCGCAGTTGCGTTGCTGGAGCCCTTTATTGATACGATTGTCATCTGTACGATTACGGCACTGGTGGTACTCACCACTGGGGTATGGAAGGATAAAGTAGATACCGAACTTTTGATCGGGGATGGGGATTTTTCCTACGTCAAAGAAACTGGAGGGCGCTATCAGCCCTCGGACAATACCCCCGCAGAAATCATAATTGACCAAGGTATCCCAGTATCTGCTGAAAGCAATGGTGTCATGTATGCATGGCACGAGGTTCCGATAGAGCAGTTCTTTATTGACCGGGAGCAAACCACGCCCTTTACAGGCATCATTGATACGCAGGAGGGGATCGCCATCGCCGAGGGCACCCAAGCACAGTACACAGAACTCTACGGCATGGCTGTAGAGAACGGTGCGCCAATGACAGCACTGGCATTTGAACAGGGGCTGGGCGATATTGGGAAGTATCTCGTGATCCTTTGTGTATTCCTATTTGCAATATCAACGGCAATCTCATGGAGTTACTATGGGGACCGGTGTTCCATGTACCTCTTTGGAAGATCCTCTATACTTCCGTACAAGATGGTATTTGTGATCATGCATTTTGTCGGTGCTGTAGCAGGCTTGAATACGGTCTGGGGGATTGGAGACACGGCCATTGCAATTTTGACGATTCCGAACGTGCTGGCACTGATTCTACTCTCGGGCATTGCGAAGAAATTGACGGACGACTATTTCAATGCGTTCAAGCCGGGAATGACCAGAGAGGAATATCTTTCGGTTGCGCGCTCACGCGTAGAAAAACACAAATCTGGCTCTGAGGTATAGTTTGCAGGAAGCACAATCGATCCCAAGCATCTGGCAGTCCCTGCTCCCAGTAGGGGTACTGATTCTATTGTTGGTCGCGTCTGTGAATTTCTTCGGTGAAGATGCGTCCTATGGTCCGAACCAGATTGCACTGATCCTGTCTGCCATGGTCAGTGCGTTGATTGGTCTGCGGATCGGGTTTACCTGGAAGCAGATACAGAAAGCCATGGTCAAGGGGGTCTCCTTATCTATGGGGGCTATTTTTATTCTTCTGGTTGTGGGTTCTCTGATCGGGACATGGATTTTGGGAGGTGTGGTTCCAACCATGATGTATTACGGTCTTCAGGTCCTGAATCCTACGATTTTTTACGCGGCCTGCTGTGTCATCTGTGCAATTGTGGCTATTGTATCGGGGAGTTCGTGGACGACCGTCAGCACGATTGGGATTGCTCTAGTAGGAATTGCTGCAGCATTTGGTCTCCATCTGGGGATTGCAGCAGGGGCAATCATTTCCGGTGCGTATTTCGGAGACAAGCTTTCTCCATTGTCGGATACGACCAATCTGGCCCCTGCGATGGTCGGGACCGAGTTGTTTACCCATATCCGGCACATGCTTTGGACGACGGTGCCAAGTATTACAGTTGCCTTAATCCTGTTCACAATCATTGGGTTTGTATGGCGACCGGACATGGATCTTTCCACGGGTCTGGATGAAGTGTTGAATGCCCTGGAGAACAGTTACAATCTGGGGGTACATCTCTTGATTCCTGTGGTGGCGGTACTGGGGCTGATTTACAAGAAGATGCCGGCGTTTCCAGCTCTTCTTATTGGAGCATTGTTAGGAGGGGTCACGGCAATGATTTTTCAGCAGGAGGTGGTCATCGCTTTTGTAGGTGAGTCGGATTTACCACATGTTCTGGTTCTCTTTAAGGGGTTCTGGATGGTCATGTTTGGGGAGTTCACTGCCAATACCGGTAATGCAGCCTTGGATGATCTTCTGACGCGAGGAGGAATGTCCAGTATGCTTGACACCATCTGGCTCATTGTTTCGGCGATGATGTTTGGTTCGGTGATGGAGAAGACGGGGATGTTGATGGTGATCACGAAAAAAATTCTTGGAGCAGCCCGCAGCACAGGCACTCTTATTTTAGCAACGCTCGGGACCGCTTTTGGGATGAATATTGTAGCTGGTGACCAGTATATCTCCATTGTGATCCCCGGTCGTATGTATCGTGCAGAGTTTGAAAAGCGTGGGTTGCATCCGAAAAATCTTTCGCGTGCACTGGAGGATTCCGGCACGCTGACCTCTGCCTTGATTCCTTGGAACACATGTGGTGCGTTTATGGCTGCTACACTTGGTGTACCGACGTTGTCTTACCTTCCATTTGCATTTTTCAACTATACGAACCCGATCATCAGTGCCATTTATGGATTTACCGGATTTACCATCGTTCCGTTAGACAGGGATAAGATGGACTCCCAACCATGAATCCTGTCCCTCAAGTCGCACCCCCAAAGGTCATTTAATTCTGCCGAATCCGGCCATAACGCAAGATATAATAGCATAGCAGGTTCCTCAGCCGGGCCTTATCCTTCTGTTGAACCTAACCTTCAATTACTGTGCGCCGTGGAAAGACGCTTTCTTGTGGTGGGTGCGAATCCCACCCAACACCTGTCGCTCCGGTTGGTAGCGGCCTTAGCGTATGATGGAGGTAACGACATGTCTTTGGATTCTGAATGCGATCTGCTGGATTCATGTGTTCGAGATGGATAGGATTGGTGGTTTGGGGACGTATTTGTACATGGAGTAGGTACGTTTTGAAACGTGAATTTGACGAATTTTAATGGTGTTATCTGAGTGGGATCGTTTTCGTAGCGCGTTGTAGCTAATGCCTAATTCAGAAGCAAGTTCATGTCCAGATTGATAGCCCTTTTGCCGCAATTTGTCACGCTGCCGCTGGATACCGTTCTGCATGCTGTAACGTATACGGATGGTATAGATACTCTTTTTCGTGAACGGTTCTCCACGAGAATCAAGATATCCGCGTTGGTTCAATTGCTGGGCGGCAGAATGATCCGAGTATCCTGCTTCAAGCAAGGTCTCAAGTTCGGCCAATGTCTGCGGTGCAGCATCGCGGCGTAGAGCGGTTGAACGAGGTAAGGGTAACTCTGCCGGTGGTAATTCATGCGCCCGACCTCCACATAAACGAAGCTTGATCGCAATTTGATCATCATTGCGAATTAGGGTAACATCTTCAATCAGAAAACCCAGAAGACGTTTTCGATCCTCATTCTCCGTCTCGTTTGCATTCCAGATATGGCGAAAGTCATTGGCCAGAGCAAGAATACGCGCATCCAATTCGGGATCAGACATGCTCATGTGCGCCTGAGCATATGACTCACGTTCTTGAACCGCCTTATCATGCGCCCTTAGACTGGATTCCCATTCGGCCTCGAGTGTTGCAGATACAAGCCGGTTTGATGGATCCACTTCCATATACCGCCGACGGGCCAGATCGGTCGTATGCGATAATTTAACGTGCGCCGTGTGTTTAACGACAATTAAATTTTACTTCAACGACAATTAAAAGTTTCCTAAAAGTTTCCTTTCAGTTCTATTGGAGGCGGGCGCGCAACGAAGCGGAGCAGCGAGCTGCGGAGCGAAGTTGCGCGCGATAAATCCCACGAGTTTCGTCTGCGCCCGGACTGACAAATTGTCAGTTCTAGGTGGACACGAACCAGGTGCGATGGAGGTGAATTTATGTTCGAGAGATTCATCAATTGTACATTCAGGAGGTCTCGGTTTCTGGAGAATTCGCCTTCTGCCGCTGTTGCGCCGCTTCAAGTCGATAGCTCGGCAGGTTGAGTTCGAGGATCACACTGTGATGCACAAACCGGTCCACGGCCGCCGTTGTGACCGTGGGGTCCTGGAAGATCTTCTCCCACTGGGAGAAGGCCAAGTGACTGGTAATCAACAGGCTTCCGCGTTCGTAGCGCTCCGCCAGTACGTGAAAAAACAGGTCCATCTCCTGGCGACTGTGCTGCATATAGCCCAACCCGTCCACGATGAGGGCTTCGTAGCGCAGGAGCTGTTTCATGAACTCTGACAGGCGCTGCTCACGCTTGGACTGGACCAATTCCTCCACCAGCGTACTGCATCCATAAAAGCGTACGCGCCGACCTTGAAGCACGAGCGCATGCCCCAGCGCACAGACCAGATGCGTCTTTCCACTGCCCGGCGGACCCACGGCCAACACGTTTTCGCTTCGATCCAGGAACCCGCCTTCCAGCAGCATACTAAACTGATGATTGATCTTCAGAGGCAATCGGGTTCGGTCAAACAGGTCCAGGGTCTTTTCCAGAGGTAAGCCGGAGTTACGAAGCCCGCGTTGAATGCGATTGTGGGTCCGCACTTGCTGTTCCCGTTCCACGAGTGACAATAAAAAGCGCTCAAAGCTCAACGATTCCTGCCGCGCGAGCTGGGCCGCATCCTGAAAAGAATTCCGAATGCCCGGCATCCGGAGTTCTTTCAGTCCAGTCCACAAGGCATGCTCCAGTTCTTGGGTCGTTTGCGTCTTCATTGCACACCTCCCACCGCCGCAGGTTGATCCAGCAACTGGTCATATACGGCCACCTTCACAATGGATGAGGCAGGAGTTGGGGCATCTAACCACGCCTGCACCTGCGCCGTGGTCAGGGGCTTCTTGTCATTCAGCAGCCGGTCCAGGGCATGGGTCACCCCGGATTCGCTCTCGGTTGCAGCCAGAACCAAAATGGCCAGATAGGCCCGGTCGGCCCGGATCGAAGCCGTATGCGTGCGTCGGAGTGCGTCATACGCCCTGCGAAATGTTGAATTGGGGAATAACTCGGCACGATAGCGATAATCTGCAAAGGCCCCGGGCTTACGGACCAGGCTATGCACAATATGACGATAGTCAATCTGAGTCTCGCCTTCTCCGTGCAGACGCGGCATCCACACCATCTGTTTTTGGGCGTACCACACCTCAATCCATTCACCATACACGCGGACTTCAACCTGAACCCCAATCAGTCGACTTGGGACCGAATACCGGTTCTTCTGTACACGAATCGTGCTGCCGTTGGAGACCCGTACCGTCGCGCGCCGATGGAACCTCAAAGGTCGAAAAGGCAATGCACGCAAGTGCGCCTGTTCTTCTTTGAAACGTGCCTGCCGGGACGCATTCAACTGCTGAAACAGTGTATCCAAAAATGCGCTATAGTCCTTCCGACTGGCAAAATTGCGACTCCCACGCAGAATCAACTGATTCTCCAGCGCGCGCTTGAATCGATGATGCCGCTGTTCAATCTTGCCATTCTCATGCGGACTCCGCGGCTGCGTATGCCGGATCTCTATACCGTAATGACGCGCCAGCGCTTCATAGTGCTGCGTGAAACTGCCCCGTTCGGCGCCTCGGTGGTTGCGGACCGCACAACTCATGGAGTCCGTCTGGTGTAGCCGCGGGACTCCACCCAGTTGCGAGAACGCCTTCTGCAGTCCTGCACTGAGCGCTTCAAAACTCTCGGACCGGCAGATCATGCCGGATTCCCAATTGGAATACGCCAGCACAAAGTGATACAGCAAATGGGGAAAGGGTTCGCCCTGGATCGTCACGCCCAGATGGTTCATCCACGTGAAATCGGACTGGGCCCGATCCCCAGGTGCATACACCTGCTCGAAATAGACTTCTTTCGGGGGGCCTTCCTGCGCCCTCCATACCTTCACACGACGTTGCAGGGTGCGCAACTGTCCCGGCTTGAACTGACCGGGGTACGTGCGTTGCAAATGGGTAAACAGAGCGTTCACCTCAAGCCCCGGGTTCGCCTGCAAGTATCCCACGACTTCGTCCCAAACCTGGGCAAATGCATCCGTACGCGTTCGATGCGTACGACGATAATCTCGCTCGCTCGGAAGCTTCTGCGAACGAAGATATTTGCGCGCCGTCGGCGCGCTCATGCCCGCCTTTGCAGCGGATGTTTTGACTGACATGTTGTCTTCTTGTACCAATTTTCTTAAAAGTTTTGCTTGCTGATCTGTAATCATCGCCAGAGACTGAATGGAAAATAATTCGCACGTTCACGCACGAAAACTCCATTCGTCCCAACGAAACTGAAAGGAAACTTTTAATTGTCGCCGGTGAAACTTTTAATTGTCGTTGGACAGCCGTGGAAAGGCGCTTTCCTGTGTTGGGTGCGAATCCCACCCAACACCTGTCGCTCCGGTTGGTAGCGGCCTTAGCGTATGATGGAGGTAACGACATGATATGAAGCACTAAGGTTTAACGGGCTACGAGAGTAGCTTAGCGACCATGCGGGCCGGAACGCGCAGTGAACGCCGAGCAGGCCTCGAAACGGGTAATGTGAGCGTCGACCTTCCGTTAATATGGGGAAGACGGGAACGTTTTGGGAAGTGAGCGACCCGAGCACCAAGACGGCTCACCGGGGTATTGGCGCTGGCACGCATGGAAGATCAGGAAAGCAGCAACACGGGAAGCCCTTTCGGTGCCGATGCACACGGCAACCGGACCTCCGTAAGGAGCAGGCCGGGCCGTCAGGGTGACGGATGGGTCCGTAGTACCAGAGAAGCGGGGTAATGCCTGTGGAGGGAAGGGTCCCTGAGTTGACCCCAGTATGGATACGGACGAAAGGACATGATTACTGACGAAGGTCTAACAGGATTTGACAAAGTTCAGAGACTCCAGACCGTACTACATGCGAAAGCGAAGGAATCCCCAGACCATCGATTCCACGCTCTTGCAGACAAGGTATGGCGTAAGGATTTTCTTCGGGCAGCGTGGGCAATGGTGCGCCGTAATGGTGGCAGTGCCGGCGTAGACGGAGAGTCGATCGCCGACATTGAAGCAAGGGGAGTGGAAGGCTGGCTGGAGGAACTGTCGCAGGATTTACGGGAGGGTACCTACACGCCGAAGGCGGTACGTCAGGTGCTGATCCCAAAGAAACAGCCGGGAAAGTTTCGACCGTTGGGAATCTCCTGTCTCCGGGACCGGGTCGCACAGACATCAGCGATGTTGGTATTATCGCCGATTTTCGAGGCGGACCTCCAACCGGAGCAATATGGGTACCGAGCGGGTCGGAGCGCAAAGGATGCGGTAAAACGCATCCACCGCCTATTGAACCAAGGCCACCAGGAAGTGGTGGACGCGGATCTGTCCAATTACTTTGGCGAGATTCCCCACGCGGAGTTGATGAAGAGTTTAGCCCGTCGCATCAGCGATGGACGGATGCTCGGACTCATCAAGTCATGGATGGAAATGCCGGTAGTAGAGGAGGATAAAACAGGTGGAAAACGTTGTACAAATCGCGCCCGGCGGGAACGGAAAGGGACTCCCCAGGGGAGCCCAATCTCCCCGCTGTTGAGCAACATTTACATGCGGCGTTTTATTCTTGGCTGGAAACTGTTGGGTCACGCCCGGCAGTTTGGGGCGGAGATCGTATGCTACGCAGACGACTTCTGTGTATTGGGACGAACATCAGCAGCAGAGATGCTGACGGTGATTACCCAATTGATGGATCGTCTGAAGCTCCCCATCAACGCCCAAAAGACCCGATGCTTACGATGCCCCGAGGAAGCATTTGAGTTTCTTGGATACCGCATTGGAACGAACTATCGCCCGGGAACGGGATCCCATAAGCGTTAACTTGTTTTGAAATTGATTATATTAGGGTGTTTCTACATGGTAATTTTCGTGATTTTAGGATACTGAATTCTATCTAATTCGTAGACTTAACCGAGATGATCATGTTTGTTCTGGAATGCTATTTCTCCTGAACCTCTTGCAAAACTCTCTCGTTTGGAGGCAATTATTGCTCTGGGAGTGTCTATGGACATATTTTTCGGGTTGTAGAAGAGTTTTGCACGAACCTCGCCTGTGTATGATTTTGTGAGAGACATCTGTGACGAATCATTCAACCATTGTAATCAAATGAAGGGAACCGTGATCCGCGCCCCTGCGGAAGAGGATTGGGAAGTCTTGGTCTCATTTTTACCGAAAAACTGGCAAGAGTTGGCCGAGGAATCTGGTGCCTTACGTGGCTTACGTAAGGATAAGTCGCCGGAAAGTCTACTTCGCACTTTATTGCTGCATTTGGGCTGTGGTCACTCATTACGGGAGACGGTCGTACGAGCCCGTCAGGCACAAATTGCGGATCTATCTGCAGTCGCATTGTTCAAGCGTCTGAAGAAGTCTCGTGCATGGCTGCGTTTGATGTGTATCGCGTTGTTTCAGGAGCATGGGGTTGGGATATCGGCGGGAATGGGACGTCAAATGCGTGCGTTTGACGCGACTCACATTCGCGAGTCAGGACGTACGGGATCTTTGTGGAGACTGCACTACAGCATGACAACCTGATCTGGGCTGTGATTTTTTCAATTTGACTGCGACGAAAGGAAAAGGGACCGGCGAATCCTTTAAACAATTTCCGATTCAGGCAAACGACTATATTTTGGCGGACCGGGGCTATTCAACCCTTGCGGGAATCCAGCATGTAACGGAATCTGGTGGCTATGTGACGGTGCGGGTCAATACCGGCACTTTGCAATTTGAGACGAAGCCGGGCCAGCCGTTTGATTTATTGGCATCCGTGGAGTCCATCCATCAAACGGGAAAGACGGGAGTCTGGACGGTATACATCAAAACCTTGCTCCCGATCCAAGGTCGTGTCTGTGCGTTGCGAAAAACGGACGAAGCCATCCAAGAAGCAGAGGATCGGATCTTAAAGACGGCAAAGCGCAAGGGACGTCAACCCCGAGACGAAACTTTGCGGTATGCGCGCTATGTCATTCTGTTCACAACTTTTCCGGTTGATGAATTTTCAGCGGAGGATATTTTAGATTGGTATCGGCTGCGATGGCAGGTGGAACTGGTCTTCAAACGATTCAAATCATTGGCCCAACTGGGGCATCTGCCGAAATTGGATGAAGAAAGTTCACAGGCATGGCTCTATGGGAAGCTAATGGTCGCACTGCTGACCGAAAAAATCGTCCGGTATGCGCGGACATTTTCCCCCTGGGGATATCCAATGCAGACGAAGTGCATGGAGAGATTTCAAGTTTGCGCTGAATCAAGTTTTTCGGGCAATTGAACCCCACTATGCTCTGAAGGAAATGATTCAGCATTGGACAATCATTTCCAGATCGTTAGCAGAACCTCCAAGGCGCAGGACCTATCAAATTGAACAATATTTTCCCAGTTCTGAAACAAGTTAACGCTTATGGGACGGGAACCCCCTATATTGGGACTCGCCCGAGCAAGTCAAGTGTTCAAAGCATTTGCCGCCGTATCAGCGAACAAACGGATTATCGATTCGGGTTAATGGACGCGGAAGAGATGGTAAGACGCCTGAACTGGATTCTATCAGGATGGGCGAACTACTTTACTCTGGGGCAGGTAAGTCCTGCCTACCATGCGATTGACCGACACGCAACGCGGAGGCTACGACAGTGGTTCTGTCGGAAGCACAAGATGAAATCCGGGAAATATGTGCACTTCTCGGACGATAGACTACGAGGAATCTATGGTCTACACCATCTTGCACCAACGACAAAGAACTTTCCGTGGGCGAAGGCATGAGTTCAACTGAAAGCCGGATGCGGGAAAACCGCACGTCCGGTTTGACGAGCAGGGGGCCGGAAACGACTGATGGGAGCCTGACTGAGGGCCAGAGCGAAAGCGATGGAATTGCCACAGGACCCTAAGAGCACCGCGCCGGCCCCTTGACTCTACAATTCGATTTTGTCTCTGACGGTCCGACTCCTCAAAGTTAATGCGCAACTGCTCTCGAATCATCAAGGATAGAGTTAGGTTTTCTCGATTGACCGCCGCTACAATAAATTCGCTGACTGCCGCATCCACAACATGCCCCCGAATTCTTTGACATGTAGGTTTCCCCTTCCCAGAACTGTTCTCACTGCACCCATAGTACCAGGCCTGTCCCTTGGTTTTTGTAGAACTGTACGACACCTGCATTCGGTAACCACAGATCCCACACAAGGCCCGAGATTGAAGGAGCGCATTTCCTCGGCGCGGAGAAGGAACCCGTTCGGCCCCCTTGAGAAAACTGGTTGCATTCTTGCGCATCATCTCCCGATTTTGCAGATATTCCTCCCAGTCAATATCCCCCTCATGGGCCTCTTGAACGCATACCATCCACTGGTCTATCGGCAGCTCAACCACCCGGCAAGTCCCGTCTGGTTGGGGGTCATTCTTCCTACGACCGTACACATAGCACCCCGCATAACGAGGATTGCGAAGAACCTGTATGATTCGACTTTGGGAGGCCGTGTTCCAGTGTAGCGGTGCTCCAATATTGCGTGCAGGCAGCAGCAGCCCCTGATTGATGAACCATTTCTTGACCTGTTGGGCAGATTTAAGCCGACGGAATGTTCGGAACACCAAGTCAATTGCATCCCGAACAGAACGGTCTGGATGCTTGACCACCTGATTGGTCTCGGTGTAGACCAACCCGACCGGCAACGCAAGTTTCAACTCTCCTCTCTGGGCTTTACTCCGTTGTCCCCCGACCATGCGCGCCCGAATTCCTCGTAGTTCAAATTCCGAAAGCTGCCCCTTGATTCCCAACAGTAACCAGTCATTCATATCTGTAGCATCGTAGACTCCATATTCGTCCAGAATCAGGGTGTTCGAGATGGATGCAATTTGAAGCAATTGTTGCCATTCCGCATTGTTGCGACATAGACGGGAGACTTCAAGACACAGTAAAATCCCCACCTCTCCGGCTCCTACGCGTGCGCGCAAGTCCTGGAATCCTATGCGATTCGCGCTGGTGGCCCCAGACTTGCCCTGATCCTCGTCGATCACATCAATCTGACTCAATGCCCATCTCAGCGCAATCGCACGCTCACGCAGATCATACTGCCGACGCTGGCTCTCCTTGTTTTGTTGAACCTGATGCAAAGAAGATTGACGGATATACAGACACGCCCGACGGTTGAGATGACTCTGGGTAATCTTGGTAGGATCAGACATGAATGCAACGTTGTAGTTCAATGAACCCATAATATTCATCTCAATTTAGCAGTTTCATATTGATAAGCATCTGGGGAGCCTTATCCTGCTATATTTGTTCCATTCATTGGGCGATTAGCCCTGTTTTTCGTGGAATTTGATCGAATAAACCCCTGTTTTCGTTCTGAATCAAGTCTGCTGACCTGTTTAAGAATTATCTACTCATTTCACCCTCAAGGTGATCCCATGTCCCCGTCTTCTGAGCCTCTTTTTGTGCTTCCCTTCAACCAGTCAATTCGGATCAAATCGTCTAGTCGCAACCATACGACCTCGGACGCAGGCGCATTCTTGTTGCGGTCGGTGATTGACCGCACCGGAATCCTGGACTTTTTGACCGATCGACTGCACGATCCTCGGGATCCACATCGTATCCACTATCCTTTGTTTGAATACACAGTGGCTGCTTCAGTTAATGCAGGGCTGGAGTTCGTTATGGACGGATGCACTCAGTCGGGATGCGGCCTTTGGTGTGTCCACCAGTACGAGCCGGGGGGATGGGGTAGTCGGATCGGATCGTGCGTTGGCATCGCAGCCGACCATGTCCCGCTTGGTGGGTCTGCTGGGCATGGTACAGAATCTGGTTCACTTGAAGGCAGGGCTTCTGAAGGTGGGGATGGAGCATATGCTGGTCCAAAACGGTGGACGGCGGCGCGATGAAGTGGTCATTGATGTGGATGCGATGCCCGTGGATGCACACGGCAACCAGCTTGGCAGCAAGTATCATGGGCATTATAAGCGGACCATCTTCCTTCCCCTGATTGCTTCGTGCGGGGAGACCGGGGATGTGCTCGGGGCGCAATTGCGTCCGGGAACTCAGCGCGAGGTCACCGATTGCGAGGACTTCATCGTTCCCATCGCCCATGCGGTGCGCCAGCATGTCGCCGACCAGGTCATTGTCCGTATGGACGCCGGCTTCAATAGTGGTGCGTTGTGTGCACGACTGGAGACCGAAAATATTGGCTATCTCATGCGTCTACGCAAGAACAAGACACTGGAGCAGATGGCCGCAAAGTACGTGAAGGATCGCCCGTTGGAGGATATGACCTGCATTGAGTTGACGTATAATGCGAAGTCGTGGGAATGTACTCGTCGGGTGGTATTGGTGATCAAGTCGCGCCCGGGAGAGCTATATGACAGGGTCTATTTTTTGGTGACCAATCTTGATGCGGAGATGTATCCAGGTCAGAAGTTGGTTCCCATGTACAGTCAACGCGGAAAGGCGGAGATGCATCAGGGCGAGATGAAAATCGCCTGCAGCGCATCATTGTCGTCCTCTCCACGTCCCAAGTCGCATTACCGTCAGAGACCGATTGAGCGTACATACGAAGTGGATCCCGATGCGGAGGTCGGCGCGGAGAATGATGTGCGCCTCCAGGTGTACATGCTGGCCTACCAGCTTCTTCACATCAGTCGATGCAACTTGCATAGTCCGCCTCCACCGTTGGATGAGACGCCATCGTCTGAACAGACTCCACCGGCGCCAACGCAATGCGCCCAGGGGCTGCGTCAAACGAATCTACCTGGAGCTGTGCTGGACGAATCAACGGGGGGTGCCTTGGAGACGGATGTGCAGGACTCCCCGGACCCCGATCGGGAAGAGGCGCACATGCACATTCGCCGCTTCCGACTGTGTGTGCTGAAGGTCGGTGCAACCATGGCACGTCATGGCCGCTATGTAACCTTTTATATCGCCCAGTCAGCCGTACAGGCCTGGAAGCGTTTCCTGGAACACTTTCAGCAGTTGCAATGGTACACAATACCGGAATATTGAAGCTGAGCCTTTCCGCTACACCCGGAATTCGTGCCTGCTTCGGGCCGGACTCCGAAGCGAAAATCCTCCCCGGAGGTGATTCTTGGAATGAGTGTAGAGCGAAACATACCTCGCTGTAGGACTGGACTGCACATGAGGAATGGGTTGACCGGAAATCTACCTCAATCAACCCGGAAAATATGCGAGAATGACCTCGGGAGTCGCCCCAATCGTGAAGGTCAACTCGCAGATTCTATCTTATACAAAAAATCCTGACTCCTCACAACCAAAGACGCACTTTGGAGCCATGGGAAAATCCATGATGAATAATATGGGAGAAGGTGACGATGCGACTCCAGCACAAGGCCGGAGACAATCTGTTCGTGGACTTTGCTGGTAAAACCATCGAAGTGACCAATCCAGAGACCGGCGAGACTACGAACGCCCAGATCTTTGTAGCCACCATGGGCGGTTCCAATTATACCTATGTGGAAGCGGTGGAGGACCAAAAACTACGCAGTTGGATTGATGCCCATGTGCGATGTCTGGAATTTTTGCAGGCCCTTCCCCGGGTGATTGTCTGTGACAACCTGAAGGCGGCAGTTATACGCGCTCGTCGCCCAAAACCCGTGATCAATAAGACCTACGAGGATTTTGGCCGCTACTACGACCTCATCCTTTCTCCTGCACGTGTAAAAAAGCCGCAAGATAAAAGTGCTGTGGAGGGAGCGGTCAAATGGATCACAACGCACATCTTGACGCGTCTTGAGTTGCGTCAATTTTTCAGTATTGCGGAGCTCAATCAGGCGATCCGTCCACTCTTGAATCAGCTGAACAACCGACCATTCCAAAAGAAGCTGGGCACGCGTCTGAGTCAATTTGAGGAGTTGGACTTGCCGGCCATGCGCCCCCTACCAGAGACTCGGTATCCCTATCGAGAATGTAAGAAGCTGAAAGTGAGTATGAATTACCACGTGTACGCCAAGGGCGGCGATTATAGCGTTCCGTACCGTTATGTACATCAGACGTTGGAGGTCTGGATTTCGGATCGCTTGGTGCAATGCTTTTTCAAGACGAAACTCATCGCGCAACATACCCGGCTTCGGGGGAAGGGACGCTATAGCACCCATGAGAGCCATCTGCCAGAACATCATCGTCAGTATCAAGATCGAGAGCGTATTCTGGACCTCGCCAAATCCATAGGTCCCAACGCTCTGCGGCTGATTGAGGCGATCCTGGATCACCGAAAGCACCGGGAACAAAGCTTCCGTTCGGTTAAAGGGATTCTGGGATTGGAGCAGCGCTACGGTAAAGAACGCCTGGATGCTGCCTGTGGGCTTGCATGGTCACTGGGAGAACATGCCTTCAATTATCCAAGCCTCGCCTCCATCCTGAAATACGGTCGGGATCAACTTCACGAGTCCCCCCCCACTCCGCCACCCATCTTACATGAGAATGTCCGCGGCGGAGATTATTACGCAAACTAACCATCTGATTCAACCATGACCCATCATTCTACCTTGGACCAACTCGAAAAGCTGTGTTTTCACGGTATGGCCAGTGCACTGCGCGATCAATTGGCGCAGTCTGAAATTGAACGTCTCTCCTTCATGGAACGTCTTGGGCTGCTCCTGGATCGCGAGATTAGTGACCGGGAAAACCGGTCGTTGACCGCGCGGTTGCGCCGCGCCAAACTGCATCAAAATGCCTGTATGGAAGATATCAACTATCGGACCGCTTGCGGACTGGATCAGCAACAAATGTTGCAACTCGCCAGTTGCGACTGGATGCGACGTCACCTGAACGTCATCCTTACGGGTCCCAGTGGAACCGGCAAAAGCTTCCTGGCTTGTGCATTGGCACACAAGGCCTGTCTGGAGGGCTTTCGGGTACGATACCACCGACTCCCGCGTCTGCTCGAAGAACTGAGCGTTGCCCGTGCCGATGGCCGATACCTGAAGATCTTGGATACATTGCGAAAACTGGATGTACTGATCCTCGATGACTGGGGATTATTCCATCTATCACAAACCCAACAGGACCTGACTTTGACGGTTTCGATTTTTCCAGGTACAAAACCACTGTTTCCGTGCTTTCTGGGAGGTTTTTTTTTGGCCTTCCTGTGTAGTGTTCAGTCTTGCTTTTTAATTGTATTTTTCGTATCTTTGTAATTCACCAACCAACTGTGTCATGTGGGTCCGAGAACTCAAACGAAAAACCACGAAAAACATCTCTGTCCAGATTGTTGAGAGCTACCGTAATAAGGAAAGAAAGCCGCGGGTTCGTATCGTCCGACACATGGGAAGCGTTCACCCGGATGCAGTGGACGGTCTGGTTAAAATTGCCTATCTGGAATTAGCTCGGATCCAAGAAGACCTGCAACCCTCCTTATTTCCTGCAGAGTCTTATGTAGACGAGGTGGTGGCTGCCCGCAGAAAAAAACGGGAGTCGAAGGCACTGGTGATCAAAGATGCACGGAAGCTGGAGGAAATACGGCGCATCTGTCTGGGCTTTCACGAGGTCATGGGGGCCCTGTATCACCAGATGCGGTTTACAGAGGTCTTTGATCGCCGTCAGAAGATGTCTCGTCGTCTGTTCAAGCAAGCGGTTTTACTTCGTCTGGCTGCACCTGGGGATAGTAAACTGGCCCATGCACGGCAGATGTCCAAGGATGCGGGGGTGGACGTTCCGGTGGAGAAGTTCTATCGGATGATGGATGCCGTCACGGACGACCGAATTGAACAGATGAAGCAGCTGGTCTCCAACGAGACGCTCGGCATGCTTGGCGGGAAACTGAAGGTGCTGTTTTTTGATGTGACGACATTGAGCTTTGCCAGTGAGTTGCCGGATGAGCTACGCAAGAAAGGGTTTAGCAAGGATGGGAAGCCCAAAAAGGTTCAGTTGGTCTTGGCATTGATCCAAACCCAAGAAGGGCTTCCGGTCACGTACGAACTCTTTCCCGGCAATACCACCGATGTAAAGACGCTTGAACCGGCGATGACGCGCCTCAAAGAATGTTTTGATTTGGATCGGATGATTGTCGTTGCCGATTCAGGGATGTTGAGCAAGGAGAATTTAGCGTTGTTGCAAAGTCTGGGCTGTGACTATATCGTGGCTGCACGTTTACGGTCATTAAATCAACTCCACACCAAGACGATTCTCGGGGCACAGTCTTGGAAGGTTTTAACGACGGGTCGTAAGGTTACCGAACACAAACTTGGTGGTCGACGCTTGATTTTGCGCTATTGTCCAAAGAAGGCAGCTCGGGATGTACATTCACGGGAGAAGGCAATTGAGAAGGTGAAGAATCGTTTGAAACAGGGGGTCAAGGGCACCGGCAGAAGTGGTCGATTTCTGAAGGTGAAGCAGGATGGAGTGAGCTTAGATCAAGCAGCGATTGTTCGGGATGAGAAGTTTGATGGGCTGCATGGGGTCTGGACGAGTCTGGAGGATCTGACTCCAGAACAAGTCTATCAACATTATGGAGAGTTATGGCGAATTGAAGAAGGTTTTCGTGTGATGAAACACACCATGGCGATCCGGCCCATCTTTCACTGGGTCGAGCGTCGGGTGCGTGCCCATATTGCAATCTGTTTTGTTGCATTTGCCCTGTTACGGATCTTCCGACACCGATATAATGCGAGGTTTGGTTCAAAACATCGCCTGAGTGAAGGGCAGATTTTAGCAGAACTTGGTGCGGTGGAAACCTCCATGATTTGTGATCGAGGCAATCGGGCAGAATACCTTCTTCCATCGAAGGTTACCGAAACGAGCGGGCGCCTATACCAGACAGTCGGTCTGACGATACAGCGCCAGACCGTACTGTTCAAAGAGGGGACGACCTCCTAAATCAAGCGTCCCATTCGGTCTCGATCTTCATCATTCCGCCCTGAAAAGGGGGATTGGTAGTGTTCAGTTTTCCCGGAAATCCCACTCCAGAACCCCTGTGACGGAGGTAACCGTCGAAGTCAAGAACCGGTCGTTGACCGCGCGGTTGCGC
The DNA here is from genome assembly GCA_965116685.1 of Rhodothermales bacterium. GTDB lineage: Bacteria > Bacteroidota > Rhodothermia > Rhodothermales > Bin80 > Bin80. Next base: position 3,547,656 of record OZ220707.1, read on the forward strand.
CGCGCCAAACTGCATCAAAATGCCTGTATGGAAGATATCAACTATCGGACCGCTTGCGGACTGGATCAGCAACAAATGTTGCAACTCGCCAGTTGCGACTGGATGCGACGTCACCTGAACGTCATCCTTACGGGTCCCAGTGGAACCGGCAAAAGCTTCCTGGCTTGTGCATTGGCACACAAGGCCTGTCTGGAGGGCTTTCGGGTACGATACCACCGACTCCCGCGTCTGCTCGAAGAACTGAGCGTTGCCCGTGCCGATGGCCGATACCTGAAGATCTTGGATACATTGCGAAAACTGGATGTACTGATCCTCGATGACTGGGGATTATTCCATCTATCACAAACCCAACAGGAAGATCTTTTTCAATTGTTAGATGAGCGGATTCAAAAACGATCCACCATTGCAACCAGTCAATCACCCGTCGAACACTGGCATCAAAATATGGCCAATCCTACGATTGCCAATGCCCTCTTGGACCGCCTTGTTCAACCCGCGTATCGAATTGAACTCAAGGGAGAGTCCATGCGAAAACATCTGACGGAACCTTTGAACGAATTAAACGAAATAAACACTAAATAAATGTAAAATCCAAGCTCAAAAAAAAATTCATCCTCAGGTGTGCAAATTCGATCTCATTAGGTGTGCAAATTCATCTCAGTACACATACCTTTCGGCGTTTAGGTCAGAAACGTCATACTGGCTATGTCCTTTCTCCCCTGCAGAGATTGATGCGATCTATTTCTCCAATTGATGTAGCGGGTTTTGCATGTTTACTGGCCTATGGCCTACTCTGCTGGATTACTCAAACTTCTGGAGATCCTTCTCTTCATCTGTTCTTGGGGTTCTCTATCTGTGTTGCAGCAATTACGTTTATCCTTTATGCCTATTACCGTAGTCATCCGGAACAAAAATTATCTGTGACCAGGCTTATTGGCTGGTCTATCATATTTCGGATCTGCGGCCTGATTGGCGGTCCCTTCTATGAGGACGATTTTCACAGGTACTTATGGGATGCTTTTCGCTTCATTCAGGACGGCACCCCTTACGGCATCGCTCCAGAAGCCTTTTTCCTGGACATGAATGTGCCGGACCAGTTCCAACGTATTCTAGATGGCATCAATTACCCCGAATTGCCAACGATCTATGGACCGGTGACGCAACTCGTCTTTCTGGGGGGATACGGACTTGCGCCTGGCAGTGTCACTGCATTGCAGGTGATCATGATCCTTTTCGATCTGATGACCATAGGCCTGTTACTTCGATTGGCATCTGCACCGGCAGTATTGCTCTATGCATGGAGTCCATTGGTGATCAAGGAGATTGCCTTTACCGCCCATCCTGATGGGGTTGCTGTATTTCTTGTGCTTGCTGCCATAGTGCTGGCTCGAAGGGATAGGGTTTACGGTGCTGCTGTCTTTTTGGCTTTGGCTGTGGGGGCTAAAATTCTTGCCTTGCTCGTTGTACCGTTTATTCTATTACGCACACTTTTACGTGTCTGGGGGCTCTTTTTAGGAACATTGGCACTGATCTATTTGCCCTTCGTATTGCAGGGCAGCACAGATTTAGATACGCTTCTTGTATTTACCCGCGAATGGGAATTCAATGCTGCTTTGTTCAGTTTATTAAAGCCCTGGGTCCCTAATTCGATGGCTCGGATGATATGTGGTCTCGTGCTTGCAATTGCAGTAGGAAGTTACTATTTGGTGTACAGGCAAAGGAATCTTGGCACAATTGTCCGTGGCGATTGGATTTATGGCGGGTTGCTTGCGCTCTGGCCGGTCGTCAACTCTTGGTACCTGCTGTGGTTACTGCCCTTTGCGGTGATCCGTCCCAGTGCCTGGGCGTGGACGGCATCGGTCGCAGTGCTGTTATCGTATATCACGGGATTGAACCTAGATAACATGGATATGCATCCATTTGCACATCCAGACTGGGTGCGCCCGTTGGAGTATGGATTGATCTTACTGGCCTTGTCCTATGACATATTCAGACGCAGATCCATCAGGTCCAATCTTGTGTAGGGGCGGGCAAGCCGGCATCCCCTTGGATCCCGAAGCCGGAGGGAATATAGCTGTATGTAAAAGGGAATCAGGGGCTTCGATATGGTGGTGCTCGCTACTGAGCAGCTGCCTCATTAAGACGCCAGTCATATTCATGATCAAGCGATCCATCAAAGCTTTTCAACTGCTCCGCCAAGTCCTCGTCTGCATACTTTTGCAGATGAGCCAGCACACCCTCCTCAGAGCCGCCAAAGTCTTCCATGTACCAGAAATATAGACTTGACGTAACCCCAAATGCCTCATCCAGGAATTCTACCGCACGCAGATGATTGACAAAATCTTTCGCGCATTCATCCATCAACCGCTCCAGGTTCTCTGCGGTGAAGGCCTCGGATGCCAGATTTGGACAGCTTAAGCTGGCGCAATTGACTGCATAATGAATCCGACTGTCCTGCCAGATCGGACGCAGGATATCGTGCTCAATATTGTCCAGCGTCAGGGGAACTTCAGCTACGGTTGCATGGATGTCTTTCCATGGCCCGGAATCAGGAGTTTCTCCATTATGAATCTGGAGAATTGATTCAATGGGATAGGCATCTACAACGACACGTACGGTTACCGCATTGTAGAGGTTGATCCAGTAGGCCATCTGAACGTCCCGTGCATATTGGCGAGGATCCAACCTCTGAAGATGTTCGAGGTATTGATTTAGGCGCTGCCGATCTGCTGTGTTTGTCTGGAGTGCCTGGTAGTCAAAAAGATGAATACCGGATGGATCATCCGTGACCAGGTAAGCGTCCAGAATTACTTGCCAGTCGGAGTGGTCAATCGTAGCGGTATTCGCGGAATCAAATTTGTCCCAAATACTATCTGTAGGCTGGCCATAAGAGAGGGGAGCAGTGAGTATCAACAACCCTAAGACTCCAATTCCAAATTGAGGGAGCCCGAAATTTCCTCGAACCCGCTTATTCTTTCCCATTTTTATGTACATTCAGAGCTACCTGTTGTCAGCTTATTGATGGGTGATGCCACACCGCCTGCCCAACACAGCCAATCTCCGCAGACATGAAAAAACAAGGTTTGGCGTGGTGGTAATTATAGGCCACTACCAGAGCCGCCGCCCAATCCTACGCTAAGACCGATGCCGAACACGGTAGATTCCGCCGTGTTACGACCTCCAACAACCCCTCCAAAAAAAGCATGTACGCTCGTGTTGCCAAACAGGTCGGCAAACAACTGGCCGCCAAGAATCTGGCTATCTTCTTCCAAGCCGGGAAACCGGCTCGGTGAAAAACCAGTCCCACCAATATCAATTCCCGAGGTTGCATTCACCATGCGGTAGTTGCCTCCTACTCTTATACGGTTGCCAATAGGAACAAAGACCCACAGGTTCATAAATATCTCCGAAGGAACATCAACATCGTCATCGCCCTGACCAGCACCTACTGCATTGGAGTTTACCGAAGTGGATCCTCTGTGTCGGTAACCAATCTCTCCCGATGCCCCTACCATATTCCAGAACTTACCAACGATTAATGATCCCTCGAATCCACTGGTACCATCTCCGAGCGAGTTGATATAGCCAGTGTCGTATCCGCCAGGGATTGTTAAACCAACACGTGCCGCAATACTGGGTGCATTACTGCTGACCAATTCATCTACAAAACGCCAAGTCACGGAAAGGTTGGTATCGAATAGCCCACTGTAGCTCTCTTCCCCACCGGATGGGCCAACCGCACCATCCACATTGCTTTTTGCCCAGGCCGTCTGCAGATCCACAGCAACCGCATCATTCAGTGCATAGTTGGCATGAATCCACACCGTATTCTGTCCCAGGCTTGCTCCTGTAGCCTCCAATGGTCCTTTAACGGTTTCTGTACCCCGATAGAATTTCTCAGCATTTTGATTATAATATGAAACGCTGACACTACCGGTGCGGGGCTCCGCAATCCATGGCGTGCCCTGAGAAAGAGCCGTCTGTGATGGGTTCCATAGCACCATGCTTAAGAAGGCAGGCAGTAGTAGCCTGCGCAGAGCGCACACGATTTCCTTGCCTTTGTTATCCTTCATCAATGACCTCGTTTTGTATGCCACGGATGGGAGTTTGAAGCTTATAGCGTCGGGTTAGAAAATAATGGACGACTTCCATGCGGATACCGCAATCATCTTCCTCTATGTCGGGGCTGCACAGTTCCTTAACTGCCTCGTCATATGGTGATCCAGTTTCTTCCTTGGCGTAGACTGCCTCTAAGCTGGCAGCCAGGATGATTGCCCGATCACGATCCAACTCGGACTTCTCAATCGGGCATCCCTTGCAGGCCAATACTTTGAAAGTTAACGATTTACCCTGTGCATACGCTTTACGCGGGCTGATCTGCCCAGGTCCCGTACCGATTGAACCTGATGGCGCGATTGCTGGAGTTGTAAATCCGAAAAAGACAGCAACAACTGCGAATAAGCAAATAGAACGAATCATGAAGTTTATTTGAATGGCTATTAGGTGCAGAAACCCCAAATATACATATTCTGAAGATTAGGTGAGTGGGCAGAGTCAATAATTTTGGGGCTTCCGTTTTTTAAGTGGGTTCGGTGACAGGCCCAAGGCCCCCTGTATATTGTAAGGGATGCGAAATGAGTACGTGTTTCAGTGATCAAAGAAATTGGAGATAATCGGTATAGCTCTTAGGATTTTTGATTTCAAGATCGTTTGATCTTTCCAGGATCACAGGCGCGTTGCGTACTTGTAGTTTGCATCAGATCTCCGCGGATCACCTCCCCAGGAGTAACCAACCGCCCCCTGCGTCACGAACGCCTGGGGGGGAAGTCGTGCCCTAGGGAGTGCTGTGATTTACGCCCCGTAGAGAGTTTGTGCCATTGAGCACCGATACAGGGACCGACGAAGCGTCACAGCGATCCGCGACCACCTTCACTATAAATATACATCATTATGTCTATGAATCTTCAACCCACCATTTTTTCTGGCATTGACTGGGGCTCTGAGTTGCACCAGGTGTGCATCGTGAACGCAGCGGGGACCGTGCTTGGCGAGAAAGCGTTTCCACATTCGGGGGAAGGGCTCTACCAATTGCGGGGCTGGATCTTGCATCACGCGAGCTGTGATGCGGGCGACATTGCGGTGACCATTGAGGTCCTCATGGCCCGGTCGTCGATTGCTTTATGGAGCACGGCTTCCAAGTGTTTGCGATCAATCCCAAGCAGTTGGATCGCTTCCGGGATCGGTTTTCGCCGGCTGGGGCGAAGGATGATCGCCGGGATGCTCGTGTCCTCGCCGATGCCATTCGGACCGATCCAAGATGTCTGCGTCGATTAGACCCCATCGATGCGGAGATCATTCAGTTGCGTGAGTGGTCTCGGATGGCAGGCGAGTTGACGGCCCAGCGCACCCGGCTGACGCATCAGGTCCGAACTCAGCTCTGGCGCTACTTCCCGCAATTCCTGGAACTCGGGTTCCCGCTGTGCTCCGCGGTCTGAGAGACCTGTGGACGCTCATTCCCACGCCAGCACGGGCCCGCCGCGTGCGCCTCGCTTCCGTGGAAAAGGTATTGAAGCGACACCGGATCCGGCGCATCAACGCCGAGCAGGTGCTCCAGATCTTGCAGACCATTCCCATCCCGGTGGCCGACAGAGTCCAAGAGGCCGCCACCGCCAACGCAGTCCATCCTTGGGTCAGGGCATTCGTGGACTTTATGTCCACGATCCAAAATTCAGGATATTCCATTGCTCATGGAGTCCTCAACGCTGCCGACTATGGAGTACCCCAGTCGAGAAAACGTCTCATTCTCCTAGCATCCAGGCTGGGAAAAACCCACCTACCTCCACCCGAAATACCACTGCACCCCAAGACGGTTCGGGATGCCATCGGGGGGCTCCCCCCAATCCCTGCAGGGGGGAGATGTGACCTGGATCAGCTCCACCCGGCATCCGAGCTATCCCCGGTGAACCTGGAACGGATTCGCACATCCATCTCCGGCAAGAGCTGGCGGGATTGGCCGCCCCCATCTGGTTAATGATTGTCACAGCAATCAAGACCGAATCAGTTGGAGGGATGTCTATGGGCGGATGGGTTGGCATCTCCCCGCCCCGACCATTACAACGCGGTTCCTCCAGCGCTCGCGAAAGCGATTGGGCAGGCGATCGTTCAGTCGGTCTGTACATGATTCTACTCAGGTTCGAAAAGTACCAGGACACCGACTATCTGGAACCATGCAGCCTTGAGATCTGTCTAAATGGTCACTGTTCATAACTTCAGACAGTATCTCAGAATCATGCGGCCATCCACTCGCTCTTCTCCTTCTCCGCCACTGACGGCAGCATTCGACCGTGGTCCTGCCAAGTATTTTCATGGGAGGAAGCAGGTGCTGAGCGATTTCAATGAACTTACGGAGCGTGCGGTGCAGGCGAAGTCTGGCACGACCTTCCTGATCCAGGGTGCACCCGGCGCGGGCAAGAGCGCCCTGCTTGAAGAATGTGAAAAACGGGCACGAGAGAATGGATGGGAGACTGCAAAGATTCAACCGGAGGCCTTTTGGGATCCAGACGCATTGCGTGATTTCCTTGGTTCGGGAAATTTTCTCTGGTCTACATTCAGATCTCTAAAAATCGGAGTTTCAGAGGTGTCGGTTACAGTTGGCAGGGATAGTAGGACAATAAGAAAAATTCTTCAAAAAGGAAAGCAGCCCTTACTCCTCGTTTTGGACGAAGCACAAAGATTGAAGACGTCCCCGCACCCGCCAGATGATTGAGGTGCAAACCTCGAAGCCATGCTGGACGAGATTCACAACGGGCAATTAAACAGACCCGTTGTTCTGGTCGCGGCAGGGCTGGGAACGACAGTGGATGCCTTTAAATCGCTGGGGATTTCGAGGTTTTCAAAGAAATATCTGATAGAACTAGGAGCGTTGAGTAAGGAAGCGGAACGTGCGGTCATCCACGATTGGCTTACAAAGGAAGGGAAGGCGAAAGGGGATCCCGTGCCATGGGTGGATGCCATTGCTCAGAAAACGCATGGTTGGCCTCAGCATATCTTATCGTATGTGGATCCCGCGCTGGAACAACTGGAGGCAGACAACAGGGTCATGACCGCAGATGGGTTGAATGCCGTATTGGAAGCAGGGCATGGCTTTCGGTTGGCGTATTACGAAAACCGGGCGCGCGGTTTCACCGGGGAATATCGTCATTGTCTGGCAAGAGTATTCGTAGATATTCCTTTAGGAGAAAGCACAACCCACAAGGTTATCATGGCCTCCCTAATCCAGGAGTACGGTGAAACGAAAGCGGAAAAACTATTCCGATTGGGGTTAGAAAAGGGGTTGCTCGACGAGCGGCGCGGAAATTATGCGATCCCGATTCCCTCGATGCAGGATTGGCTGGTGACCAATTACGCCCACATCCAAACCAAATCTCCGCCGGAGACGATGAAAGTTCCCCGGTCTCCTGGTAGGAATCCGGGGATGGATTTAGGTCGCTGAACGCCCATTCCCGTCCTGATATAGGGGGATGTTTAGCGGGCCCGAAATGCCCATCCTTTTGTTGTGCGAGGGCTATCCCGTCAATGCTTCCACCAGACCGACTGGGTCTCCCCTTTCTGCTCCCAGACCCCCCTTCGCTCACACCGTTCCGCCCCACTTGCTGCCCCCTGTGGTGGAGACTGGGTACAGGAATCATTTCATGATTATCTTGGCCATGAGGCAATAAAATCGCTGAATGTTGAGCCGAAATTGGGCAGTTTTATATTAAGCCGGGTACTCAATCAGTACTGGTGAAATGCCTGCGAGACAAAGTGAAGCACGACCGGAAGGCTGTCACGCCAGTAGGTCCATGTGTGGCCACCGTCTCGAATACGGAATTCGTGTGGGATTTCACGTTTTCGAAGCTCGATGTGGGCAAGCGAATTGCCTTCATACAGAAAATCATCATCACCACAATCGATAAACCATCGAACGGATCGCAGGCCATCTTCGGGTAGCGTACGGATTAGCTCAACAGCATTGTGTCTTCTGACGTATTCCTCAATTGCATCATCTGAGATGCCCGATAGGTTGTTTCCCCAGCGCTGCATTACGCTTTTGTATTCCTCAGCTGAACTTGGTCCGACCCATGCGCTCAGTGGGGCGGCGGATGAAAAAAGCTCAGGACGGCGGAGTGCATAAATAAACGAGCCTCCTCCGCCCATGGAGAGGCCGGCAACGGCGCGATATCGTTTCTCGGGTTTAATCCGAAACCGCTCTTCTACATGGGGGATCAGTTCCTCAAAAAAGAAATCCTCGTAGCGCCATGAATCGGTGACGTCATTGAAATACCCTCGCACTCCCGTATTAGCATCCGGCATGACGATAACCATTGGGGTTGCCTTTCCTTCTCTAATGGCTTTATCTGCGATATGCCGGACTTCACCAAACTGAATCCATCCAGTCTGATCGTCTCCTGCACCATGCAGCAGATATAGTGCGGGGTAGCTGCGTTCGCTTGTGTGATAATCGGGTGGGAGATAGACGGCAAATTTCCGTTCCGAATCTAAGATTTGACTTTGCATGGTCAATTGGTCATGGACCGTGCTGTGTTGTGCGAGGGTACTACTAGGGATCGCTACCAAAAGCAGTACCAATACAGCAGCACTCCCAGCAGTTTTTCCAGCAAACCTGTAATCAATGCTATATTTTCCTGGGCCAATCAGGAACTTGCCGGCGCAGACAAAGAAATTCTTGAAAGCATGTGCCGGATCACCAGATCCAGTGATGGAAAGTGTCAGCGTTGCTACAAGCATGGTGAGTCCCAGCATCACAAGTGCGGGGCGATAGAAGAGTCCGAGAATGACACAGATGGCTCCGATTGACTCGGCAAAAGCAGCCAGAAATCCAAAGAAGGTGTGTCCAAAGTCAATCCCAAAGACCTGCATTGACTGGCCGACGGAGTTCCATACCTTCGGGCCTCCCATCAATTTATCCCAGCCGTGGAAGATCAGCATACCAAGGCCGAACCCTATCCGCAAGATGAGTAGTCCCAAATCGGTGTGTTTGCTCAGTTTAGTCCAAATCATATTTCTGAATGAGTATTGTTACAAGAGACACAAGTTAAGCACTGGAGTAGATATCGAGGCTTGATTTGTTTGGCCACACTATATGCAGGAGTGCCCCGCATCGTGATCCGAAACAAACAGATGTAAACTTGAAAATCCACGAGCACAAAATTGCGATTTGAGACAAAGAGATAGGTCTCATTCCATAGTTAGGGGCAAATGAGGCGCCTGCCTCCTATCTCTGCGTATTCGTTACCGTGAACAACAACGAAGTAGAAAACAATTGCCGTTCGTATTAGGTTACATGGACATGGCATTCGTCAATATCGGAATGGAAATTAAAAAGACGAAAGGTTCTGTTACAAGCGGCCGTACGGCGGGTAAAAAAACATTCAAGTGGGTGTTTAAGAATCAATTTCGGAGTGGGGCCTACGGCTGGAAGGGATCTCGGTTGGCTTGTCAGCGTGTTCGAGAGGCAGTTTCCGAGATCAAAAAGGTCGCAAGAAAAAACCATGGTCTTGCAGCAGAAGGTGCGATTTGTCTGATTGAAAAGCTATCGCCTGCTCTGCAAAATGTGAACACTTCCAGTGGTTCTCTGGGGTCCCCGGTGGGCAAGGCACTTGATGAGATGATTCCGTTGATCATCCATGCTCCGTCTGATGCGAAAACCCGCGACAAATGGCTCAAACGCTTATGGGATGCCTTCGAGGATGACGACATCGGTTACCTAGAGCCAGTGGGTGATCGTTGGGGAGAACTATGCGGATCTGTCAAAGTAGCCAATCAGTGGGCGGAGGAGTTGGTGCCAACCGTGAGACTATGTTGGACCGATCCGAATCCAGGCGGCTATTTTCACGGTACAACGGCGTGCCTGTCCTGCCTGTTGATGGCCGGACGCTGCCAAGATGTGTTGGACCTGCTGGCGTTGGGCGGTAACCCGAGCTGGCACTATCGCCGCTATGGTGTTAAGGCATTGATGGCGATGGGCAAGGAATCGGAAGCACTGGAATATGCCGAGGCATCCAGAGGCCCAAATCTGCCAGACTGGGTCATTGATCAGGCTTGCGAAGAAGTCCTGATCTCCTCTGGCCTGCATGATGAAGCCTATCGGAGTTATGGTCTGTTGATGGACCGAGGCAATTCATACCTAGCGAGGTTTCGCGCCTTGGCAAAACGCTACCCCATGAGGGCACCGGCAGAGATCCTTACGGATCTGGTCAAGACCACTCCAGGAGAAGAGGGTAAGTGGTTTGCCACCGCTAAGAGTCTGAAATTTTATGACTTCGCATTGAAACTCGCGAACCAGAGCCCTTGTGAGCCAAAGACATTGACCCGTGCGGCAAAAAATTCTCTTGAGTCGGCGCCTGGGTTTGCATTCGGTTCTGCATTATCTGCACTTCGATGGCTGAATGAAGGCTGGGGATACGAAGTAACCACAAGGGATGTAATAGATGCCTATGATCTGATATTGGAAGCCGCCGCCAAATTGGACATTGACAATGTGCCAGACAAAATTCGTACTATGCTTGAGCAGAGAAAGGGTATTGGTAATGATTTCGTTCGGTATTCTTTGTCACACAGGCTCCGCATCCCAGAGCCTCCTCATGATGATCGGCGTTGAACCATGAGCGATTTCAATTGCTGATAACGCCCCCCACTACTTTGCCGAACGGTAAGGTCTGGCGGTAAGACAGAAACAATACGGGGTGCTGGAAAGGTTCTGCTCAGCATTGACGAACATCTTATCCGGTGGGTGATGCGGAAGTATAAGCGCTTCCGTAGACATTGGAAGAGATCATGTCGATGGTTAAGGAAGATTGCACGTCAAAATTCTGGTCTATTCGTGCATTGGGCGTTTCTTTATGGTTCACCTTTGTTCAATTCCAAACGGCTGCATGGTAAGAGCCGCGTGAGTTGAGAGGCTCATGCGCGGTTCTGTGAGAGCCGGGGGGTGAAATCCCATAAGCGTTAACTTGTTTTGAAATTGATTATATTAGGGTGTTTCTACATGGTAATTTTCGTGATTTTAGGATACTGAATTCTATCTAATTCGTAGACTTAACCGAGATGATCATGTTTGTTCTGGAATGCTATTTCTCCTGAACCTCTTGCAAAACTCTCTCGTTTGGAGGCAATTATTGCTCTGGGAGTGTCTATGGACATATTTTTCGGGTTGTAGAAGAGTTTTGCACGAACCTCGCCTGTGTATGATTTTGTGAGAGACATCTGTGACGAATCATTCAACCATTGTAATCAAATGAAGGGAACCGTGATCCGCGCCCCTGCGGAAGAGGATTGGGAAGTCTTGGTCTCATTTTTACCGAAAAACTGGCAAGAGTTGGCCGAGGAATCTGGTGCCTCACGTGGCTTACGTAAGGATAAGTCGCCGGAAAGTCTACTTCGCACTTTATTGCTGCATTTGGGCTGTGGTCACTCATTACGGGAGACGGTCGTACGAGCCCGTCAGGCACAAATTGCGGATCTATCTGCAGTCGCATTGTTCAAGCGTCTGAAGAAGTCTCGTGCATGGCTGCGTTTGATGTGTATCGCGTTGTTTCAGGAGCATGGGGTTGGGATATCGGCGGGAATGGGACGTCAAATGCGTGCGTTTGACGCGACTCACATTCGCGAGTCAGGACGTACGGGATCTTTGTGGAGACTGCACTACAGCATGACACTACCTGCGCTGGGCTGTGATTTTTTCAATTTGACTGCGACGAAAGGAAAAGGGACCGGCGAATCCTTTAAACAATTTCCGATTCAGGCAAACGACTATATTTTGGCGGACCGGGGCTATTCAACCCTTGCGGGAATCCAGCATGTAACGGAATCTGGTGGCTATGTGACGGTGCGGGTCAATACCGGCACTTTGCAATTTGAGACGAAGCCAGGCCAGCCGTTTGATTTATTGGCATCCGTCTCCAGGAGCAATAGTGCAATCTGGGCGCGGCGCGAGTCTGGCGGCAGCCAGTGGCGAACCCCTCGCAAACGCTGGTTCAGGTGCTGGGCAACACGCACGATGCAACGGGTGCTGCGCAAACTGGAACTCAGCTTCTGCGCCAGTCCACTGCGGTGCACGGTCAAGGTCTGCTCCAGATCCTGCAGCAACCATTGGGCGGCGGAACGATTGGAGTGCTTCAGCTCGGCATGAATCTGCATCAGGGCGGTATGGGCCTGTGCGGCCTCCGGAAGTGCAAAGGCGCGGGTGATGGCCCCGCGAATCCGCAGTCGGTCGGCCTCGGACAGATAGCTGATGACGCGCTCGCGCTTGTGCATCTGGCAGTACTGCAGACGAACCTGCGGACCCAAACACTCGGTGAGTATCGGCGAAAGCGCTGCCGTTCCAGGAGTGACACAAAGTAGGCCCCGCTTCACACAGAGTCCGCGGTCCAGCAGGTCCTGGAATAACTGCTGCATCGCAGCAAGGTCCTGCAGAGAGGCTTCTGCAAAGCCCAGAATCCGGTGATAACCTTCCATGGTCGCAGCTGTGCAGAGCACCAGTGGACGTCCCCATAGATGGACCGCATCCACCCACACCACCACCACCGCTTCCTGGCGTAAGGGACGGGTCTCAAACACCTGGAGCGCTTCCATCCGAACCGCATGCAGAGCCGCCTCATCCCCGTAGTCGGACAATGCAATCACCTCGAATGCCGCACCGGCAGGCTCTGCCTCGTCCAGAGATGCTTCCGGGGCATCTGGACCAACCGGGGCCGGCCCGTGCAACCGCACCTCCGTATCACAGGTCAAATCCCGGATCAACTCACCCAAATGACGCAACAGCGATAGTCGCAACGATGGACCGATCTCACCAGCATCGCCCAGCGTCGGATCCGGTTGAAAAATTTCATCAGATTGGAACATGATTCTATCGTAAATCGTGGTATGTAAAAGGGTTGAAACTCCGAATCGACCACAATTCAAATCAAATATATTCCAACTAATTATGAAACTATGCCCTTGTTGGGTACGATGTGGATCCCGAGGATCGTGCAGTTGATCGGTCAAAAAGTCCAGGATTCCGGTTCGATCAATCACCGGCCCGGTCTCCTGAAAATCAGAATAAAAAGAGGAAAACCTTAGAAAATGGGAGGAAATTCAGTCACAAACGAGTACGGTAGCTGCGCAACGGCTCCCCTTTTTCTTTTGTCTTGTTATCCAAGAAAGCCGAAGCATTGCATGAATATGGCATCCGCATCCAAGAAAGCCGAAGCATTGCATGAATATGGATCTCCAATCAAAATCTACATGATCAGCGGTTTGTTGCAGCGTGGCCCTGCAAAATTTCATACGTTTTGTAGCATGGAAGAGGTGTGTGAAACTTTCTTTTTCAAACGAGTCTTTTCCAGTACAGGCGTGCTATCTCTTGGGCTTCGTTGTGGCGGTTGCCGATCTCCCAATGCTCAAACCGAACCCGGGGCCGCCGGACACACCGCTGTAGCTGCCCTGCATGTCCAGGCTGAGGCCACCGGACAGACGGACGGTGTAGCTGGCTCGTGCGTCGAGGGTCCAGCGGTCCGCACCCGGCCCGCCGTGATGCATACCCCCACCGAGCGGACCGCGCAGGAGCGCGCCGCTGGCGCGGGCCGAGTCCCCCCAGCGCGGGGAGACCGAGAGCGAGAAGCCATCTCGCCTCCCGAGTACGAGGGTCACCGCTGCTCCGCGCTCGCGGTAGCCCTCGGCCGAGTGATGGGCGAGCATGCGGGCCTGCGCGTCAAGGCGCACAATGCCGAGGATGGCCCGTAGGCCTCCGCCAACCTCAATACCGACGCCGGTCTGGCCCGCACCGCCGTCGCGTCGCAAATGCACTGTTCCAGACGGCGTTAGTTCCGCGCTGCCGAGGCGGACGGGCAGCGACAGGTCGGCCCCGGCCCGTATCTGGTCGACGGCAACGTTCTGGCCATCAATGGTCTCCACTCCCTCGCCGGTGCGGAGGCTGGCCCAGGCGGCGTCGCCCACGAGGGTGACAGTGAGCCCGGCCCGTGTGCCTAGGTTCTGTTCAAGTGCGACGAGCCCGATCCAGAGGTCGGTCGGGCTTGTGCCCCGCATCCTGGTCGCCCGCACGTTCCGGGCGTCGCCCCGGCCCGCACCGACTGATGCCCAGACCGATGTGGACCTGCCTGTCCATCGCAGGTACGGATAGACCGCCGTCATATACTGCGTGAGCTGTCCCTCTGAAGTGCCAACGCGCCAGTCGCCCACGCCCTCGCTCCGCGAAAGCGCCACGCCGGCCAGCCATCGCTTACCGAGCTTCGTGTCAAGCCCTACATATGCGGTCAAGAGTTTTCCGTCGTGGGCGGAGTCATGGGCGTGCGAGGACGGCGTTCCCTCGAACCTCTGGACGTCGCCCTGTCCCCACAGGGACCAGCGTCCGCGTCCAGGGCACTGGCTCCCCTCCTTGCTCTCCGATTTGCTCCAGCCAAGGAGGAAGTCTGCGGCACCCTCGCCGGACATGTCTCCTAGGAGTGCACGGGCAGGCACCGACAGGAGCTCGGTCTCCAGAGCCGTCCCTGCTGCAGACGATCCCGGTTCCACAAGCGGGCGCATGCCGCCAGCGCCTTTGCCCAGGCCGAGGGCGGCGGCTGCCGCCGAGTGGGCCCCGGTCCCGATTTGCCCGATCATCGCCGCAGCCTCCGTTCGATCCAGCGGCACTGACCGGCCCATCACCGCGAGATGGGACGCCTCGCAGGGATTCGTCTCCATCCTGCGCCCCAACGCCACGCGGATGCTCGCCAAGTGGCTCCGCGCAGTGGCTGCCAGCACGTTCGCTAGGATTGCGCGCTGCGGCCGGTCGCTCACGCCGACGCGCACGCTTTGGGTCGCGGAGAGACCCGCGGGGTCCCACGCCGTGACTGTGATCGTAGCCGAGCCGTACACGACCGGCACCAGTACCAGCACCTCGTCAGTCATTGAGATCTGCACCACGCCGGTGTCGCTCGACTGCGCGCCATAGGTCAGCGCGTCCTCTTCCACATCGCCGAAGTAAGGCGAGACATCCACATGCACTGGATCACCGCCTTCGTCAAGGGTCTGATCGGGGATCGTCCCAACTGTCGCCGGCGCGTCGTTGACGGGCAGCACCGTCACCTCAACGGTTGCCATGTCCGTGAGGCCATCCCCATCCGAGGCTATGTAGGTGAACGAGTCGGTGCCATTGAAGTCGGCTTCCGGCGTGTAGATCACGATTCCGCTTGAGGCGAGGCGCACCGCCCCGTGCGCCGCCGCCGTGACCGACTGGACGCGCAGCCGGTCGCCCTCCGGATCCGTGTCGTTGGTGAGTACATGGACATCCACGACTTGGTCTTCAAGCGTAGATATCTCGTCATCCGTCGCTTCGGGTGCCTCGTTGACGTCGGTCACCACGACCGCGACCTCCGTCCGCGCCTCACCCCCGAACTCATCGCTCACGCGCACCGTCAACTCGAAGCGGTTCGGTTCGGTCTCAAAGTCTTCGCCGGGACCCACATATCTGACCACGCCGTCCCGCACACCCACCGCAAAGCGGTTCTGGTCGCCGGTTGCGAACTCGTAGGTTACCGCGTCTCCGTCGAGGTCGGAGGCCGTTACCGGGCCGAGAACGGCCGGACTCTCGCGGCCGCTCACCTTCTCGGGCAGTTCGAAGTCGTAGGCGGGCTGCCCGAACTCGGGCGGGCGGTTCACGGCCTTGACCTCTACGGTGGCCGATGCCGAGCCGCCCCGCCCATCGGTGACCTCGACGCGGATCGCCATTGTTCCGAGTTCGGCCGGGGCCGTCCAGCGCGCCACGGGCTCGTCGGCGGGTCCTGTAAAGTTGCCCTTTGGCGCACTCCAGGCATAGGACAGCGGATCACCGTCCGTGTCCGATGCCGTGGCGGTCAGGAGAGACGAGCCGCCCGGCGACACCACGCACGGGTCGCACGACACTGTCACCGTCGGCGGACGATTGGGCGGCGGCGTCCGGTCGCGAATCGTCACCCCGACCGACGACGGGTCGCCTGGCATCAACCCATCCGGCAGAGCGCCCAGCGCCACCGTGAACGTCTCGTCGTCCCGGTCGGCGTCCTCAACCGTCGCTACGGTCCCCGTCCCGGTCGTGGAGCCAGCGGCGACCGCGATACCCGTCAGCGCGCCGTAGTCACCGGACTCGGCAGTGCCTGCCGTCAGCGTCAGTGGGATCGTCACGCCGTTCGGCAGCGCTCTGGACAGCCGGGCCGTCACCGTGGCCGACTGCCCCTCGTCCACCGGATTGGGCGTGACCGACAGGCTCACCATCTTAGGAGCCGCCGCGTCCCAGATGGCCGTTGCCGAGACCGCCGCCGCCGGACCCGTGTTGAGACCGTCGGTCGCGGAGTTCGCCGTCACCGTCACCACCACGTTCGCCGAGCCGGACGGCGTTACCGCCAGCGTGTAGGTCGCCCCGCCGCCAGAGAAGATACCCTTAGAGCCACCAGTAACTGTCACATCTCCGGTCTGGAACCCTGTCACGGCCTCCGTGAATGTGAATGTCACCGTGAATTGAGCCGTCGAACTGATCTTGGCCGGGACGCCAGTGATTGCGACCGCAGGAGCCGTCGCGTCCCAGATCGCCGTCCTGCTCACGGGTGAATCTGGAGCCGTGTTGAGGCCGTCGGTCGCCGAGTTGGCCGCCACCGTCACCACCACATCCGCCGAACCCAAGGGCGTGACCACCAGCGTGTACGTCGTCGCGCTGACGCTGGCAAACGCGCCCTTTGTCCCGCCGTTCACCGTCACATCCTCCGTATTGAACCCCGTCACGGCCTCCGTGAACGTGAACGTCACGCTGAGCGCCGCGGTTGAGTTGATCCTGACCGGCACCCCGCCGATCTCAACCGCCGGAGCATTCGCGTCCCAGGCCGCAGTCGCACTCACGGCCGAGATCGGGCCCGTGTTCAGGCCGTCCGTCGCCGATTTTGCTGCCACCTCGACCGTCACGTTCGAACCGTTGAACGGCGTAACCACCAGCGTGTAGGTTGACCCGCTGCCGGAAAACACATCTTTGGAGCCGCCAGTGACCGTCACATCCCCGGTGATGAACTCCGTCACGACCTCCGAGAAGGTAAACGTCGCCGTGAACTGGGCCGTCGAAGCAATCTTGCCCGGCACGCCGGAAATTACGACGGTCGGAGGATCCGCGTCCCAGACCGCAGTCTTGCTCACGGCCAAGGTGGGGCCCGTGTTGACACCGTCGGTTGCGGAGCCTGCTGCCACCGTGATCACCACGTTCGTTGCGCCCGACGGTGTGACGGCTACCGTATAGGTCGTTCCACTGCCCGAGAACGCACCCTTAGCACCGCCGTTCACCGTCACATCCTCCGTATTGAACCCTGTCACGGCCTCCGAGAAGGTAAACGTCGCCGTGAACTGGGCGGTCGAATTGATCTTGTCCGGCACGCCGGAAATGACGACGGTCGGAGCACCCGCGTCCCAGACGGCCGTTTTGCTCACGGCAGAGTTCGGGCCGGTGTTGAGGCCATCGGTTGCTGAGTTCGTAGCCACCTCAACCGTCACGTTCGAGCCGTTGGCCGGTGTGACGGCCAGTGTGTAGGTTGATCCGCTGCCCGAGAATGTCCCCTTCGAGCCGCCGGTCAAGGTTACATCCCCGGTCTCAAATCCTGTCACGGCCTCCGAGAACGTGAACGTCACGCTGAGCTCCGCGGTTGAGTTGATTCTGGTCGGCACCCCGCCGATCTCAACCGTCGGAGCATCCGCATCCCAGATGGCCGTGGCAGACTCATCCGATGCGGGGCCGGGATTGGTGTTAGCGTCCGTCGCCGAGTTGGCTGTCACGGTAACCACCACATCTGCCGAACCGGACGGCGTCACCGCCAGCGTGTATATCGTCCCGGATCCAGTGAACGTGCCCTTCGTGCCTCCGGTCACTATAATATCCCCGGTGTTGAACCCCGTCACGGTCTCCGAGAATGTGAACGTCACGTTGAGTTCTGCGATTGAGTTGATCCTGGCCGGCACCCCGCTGATCTTAACCGCAGGAGCCTCCGCGTCCCAGATCGCCGTCTTGCTCACGGCCGAGGTCGGGCCCGTGTTGATGCCGTCGGTCGCCGAGTTGTCCGTCACTTCAACCATCACATCCCCCGCACCGGACGGCGTGACGGCCAGTGTGTAGGTTAACCCGCTGCCCGAGAACGTCCCCTTCGTCCCGCCGTTCACCGTCACATCCTCCGTATTGAACCCTGTCACGGCCTCCGAGAACGTGAATGTCACGTTGAGCCTCGTGGTCGAGTTGATCCTGGCCGGCACCCCGCCGATCGTGACTGTCGGGGCATCCGCATCCCAGATGGTCGTTTTGCTCACGGCCGAGGTCGGGCCCGTGTTGATGCCGTCGGTCGCCGAGTTGTCCGTCACGGTGACCACAACATCCGCCGAACCGGACGGCATGATCGCCAGTGTGTAGGTCGCTCCGCTGCCCGAGAATGTCCCCTTCAAGCCGCCGGTCACGGTCACATCTTCGGTCCCGAATCCCGCCACGGTCTCCGAGAATTTAAACGTCGCCGTGAACTGGACCGTCGAGTTGATCTTCGCGGGCATCCCAGTGATTTCGACTGTCGGAGCATCCGCGTCCCAGACCGCTGTCTTGCTCACCTCCGAAGCCGGTCCGACGTTAACGCCATCGGTCGCCGATTTCGCCGCCACCTCGACCGTCACGTTCGAACGGTTGGCCGGCGTCACCCCCAGCGTGTAGGTCGACCCGCTGCCGGAAAAGGTTCCCTTCAAGCCACCCGATACTGTGACATCTTCCGTCGCGAACCCCGTCACGGCCTCCGAGAACCTGAATGTCACGCTGAGCTCCGCGGTTGAGTTGATCCTGGCCGGCACTCCGCCGATCGTGACTGTCGGGGCATCCGCATCCCAGATGGCCGTCGTGCTTACGGCCGAAGCCGGGCCCGTGTTGAGACCGTCGGTCGCCGAGTTGTTCGTCACGGTGACCACCACATCCGTCGAACCGGACGGCATGACCGCCAGCGTGTAGGTCGTCGCGCTGACTTCAGTGAATGTGCCTTTCGTCCCGTCGCTCACCGTCACGTCCCCGGTGACGAACTCCATCACGGCCTCCGAAAATGTAAACGTCGCCGTGAACTGGGCCATTGAATTGATCTTCGCGGGGACCCCCGTGATCTTGACCGTCGGAGCCGACGCGTCCCAGACCGCCGTCTTTCTCACGCCAGGGGTCGGACCCGTGTTCAGGCCGTCGGTCGCCGAGTTTGCCGCCACCGTCACCACCACATCCGCCGAACTGGACGGCATGACCACGAGTGTGTACTCGTTCCCGCTCCCGGAGAAGGCCCCCTTTGTGCCGCCGTTCACCGTCACATCTTCGGTCTGGAACCCCGTCACAGCCTCCGAAAATGTGAACGTCGCCGTGATCTGGGCGGTTGAGTTGATCTTGCGCGGCACTCCCGTGATCTCAACCGTCGGAGCCGATGCATCCCAGACCGCCGTGGCCGAGACGGCCGAGGCCGGGCCGGGATTGGTCCCATCGGTGGCTGCTTCTGCGGCCACCTCCACCGTCACGTTCGATCCATTCGTTGGGTTGACGACCAGCGTGTAGGTCGTCGCGTTGACGGCGTCGAATGTGCCTTTCGTCCCGCCGCTCACCGTTACGTCCCCGGAGACGAACTCCGTCACGGCCTCCGAAAATGTGAACGTTACCGTGAATTGGGCGGTTGAGTTGATCTTGCGCGGCACTCCCGTGATCTCAACCGTCGGAGCATCCGCGTCCCAGACCGCCGTCTTGCTCACGGCAGAGGTCGGACCCGTGTTCAGGCCGTCCGTCGCCGAGTTTGCCTCCACCGTCACCACCACATCCGTCAAACCGGACGGCGTCACCGCCAGCGTGTAGGTCGTCCCGCTGCCAGAGAAGATACCCTTGGTACCCCCATCCACCGTCACATCGCCGGTGACAAACTCCGTCACGGCCTCCGAAAATGTGAATGTCGCCGTGAACTGGGCCATTGAATTGATCTTCGCGGGGACCCCCGTGATCTTGACCGTCGGAGCCGACGCGTCCCAAGTGGCCGTGGCCGAGACCGCCGAGGTCGGGCCGGTGTTGAGGCCGTCGGTCGCCGAGTTATCCGTCACCGTCACCACTACATCCTCCGAACCATCCGGCGTGACCTCCAGCGTGTAGGTCGTCGCGCTGACTTCAGTGAATGTGTCTTTCGTCCCGTCGCTCACCGTTACGTCCCCGGAGACGAACCCCGTCACGGCCTCCGAAAATGTGAACGTCGCCGTGAACTGGGCCATTGAATTGATCTTCGCGGGGACCCCCGTGATCTTGACCGTCGGAGCCGACGCATCCCAGACCGCCGAGGCCGAGACGGCCGTGGCCGGACCGGTGTTAACACCGTCAGTTACCGAGTTCGCCGTCACCATCACCACCATGTTCGCCGAACCGTTTGGCGTGATCGCCAGCGTGTACTCGTTCCCAGATCCCGTGAATGTGCTCTTCGTCCCGCCGCTCACCGTTACGTCCCCGGAGACGAACTCCGTCACGGCCTCCGAAAATGTGAACGTCGCCGTGATCTCGGCTACAGAATTGATCTTCGCTGGAACCCCCGTGATCTCAACCGTCGGAGCCGACACGTCCCAGATCGCCGTGGCCGAGACGTCCGAGGCCGGGCCCGTATTGAGGCCGTCGGTCGCCGAGTTGTCCATCACCGTCACCACCACGTTCGCCGAGCCGGACGGCGTGACTACGAGCGTGTACTCGTTCCCGCTCCCGGAGAAGGCCCCCTTTCTGCCGCCGGTCACCGTCACATCCCCGGTCTCGAACCCCGTCACGTCCTCCGAGAACGTGAACGTCGCCGTGAACGCCGTGGTCAAATTGATCCTGTCCGGCACTCCGCCGATTTCGACCGTCCAGTCGTTGTCGTCCACCGTCACCGGGACGCTGCCGGTAACCGAGGGGTAGTCGCCTCCCGAGGCACTGTGCAGCAGCGTTTCCATGTCGTTCGTCCGGTCGGCGTCCTCCTCCGCCGACACCGTTATTCTCTGTGGGCTGTTCCAGTTCGTACGCGTGAACTTCAAGGCCGATTTGTCCAGCTTCAGGTCCGTCCCCTCATGCCCCGTGATAGCCACCGTCACCATCGCCGCCGGCTCGGTCACAAGCCGCACACTGTAGCTGCCGCTGCCGCCTTCGGCCACCGTGAGCGCAGGGGGCGAGATGAGCAACCCAGCTACCTCGTTGTCGGTCACCGTTACCCCGAGACTCGCGGTGAGCGCGGGGTACTCGCGGCTGCCGGACGTCGTATGCACGAGGGTCTCCTTATCGTTAAATTCGTCGTCGTCCTCATTCGCGTCGACCATCACCGTCTGCGGCATGTTCCAGTTCAACGCCGTGAACGTCAGCGACTTCTTGTCCAGACTCAGGTCCGATCCCGAATATCCCGTGATGGCCACCGTCACCGGCATCTCCGGCTCGGTCGCAAGCCACACCGTGTAGCTACCCCTGTCGCCTTCAAGTACGTCCAATGTCTGCGCCGAGAGCCGCACACCCGGGGGGTCGTTGTCGGCGACCCAGAGTCCTAATTGGCTTGTTGTTGGGAATCCCGGCGGTCCATAGTGACCAATGATTACCCATTCGTTGATAGCGTTGTCGTCCTCACCGATGGTCACCGTCACCATCTGCGGCATATCCCAGTTCGACTGGGTGAAGGTCAGTGAGGTTACGTCCGTCGTTACATATGAGGATGTAGGATTGGAAATCGTCACCGTCACCGCCTGCGGAGGTCGCCCGGCCAAGCTTAACGAGTAGCTGAACTCAGTGCCTTCAAATCGATAGGGGGTGGCATTCTTAAGCACTAGTCTCGTGTTCTGGGAGATCTGAAATTCCAAGGACGCTGTCACCGAACCAAAGTCACCTCCCGAGGCCGTGTGAATCAGCGTTCGCTGGGCGCGATGAACATCGTTGATTTCCGCGGGGACGGTTATCTTCACGGTCTGCGCCATCGACCAATTCTGCGACGTGAACGTCAAGATTCTCTTGTCCAGCATCAGGTCATCCCCCCCGGTGATCGTTACGGTCACAGTTGTCGACGGCTCCCGATTCAATGCCACCAAGTAGTCGCGTGAGTTGCTCTCCTGTATAAAGGTACTACCCAATTCAGCAAGGATGATACGGAAACCTTCGTTGTCCGTTACGGTCACCGTCACGGTTCTATTCATCACCGAGGAAAATCCGCCACCCGAAGCCGAATGCACCAGCTCTACGGTGTCGTCATCCTCGTCGTCATCCTCGGCCGCTGAGATTGTTACCGTCTGCGGCATGCGCCAGTCCGATGCCGTGAACGTCAGCGACGTATTGTCCAGCGTCAGGTCCGTTTCGGAATGCCCCATGATATCCACGGTCACCATCGCCGATGGTTCGTGGGAAAGCCACACCGTATAGGTAGTGCTGCGTCCCTCGCCAGCCGCTAGAACGAGGGTACTCATACGAAGTGCGGGGGCATCATTATCAGTCACCGTGACCGAAATATTCGCACTCTTGCCCGTGTACTCGCTGCCTGATGCCGTGTGCACAACCGTCACCGTTTCGTCCAACAGGTTTACGTCACGCTGAGGCCGTAGCGTCACCGTCTGCGGCGACGACCAATTCGACGGCGTGAACGTTAGCGGCGACGGTATCGTGAATCTTCCCGTAGTCTCCGTGATTGTCACTGTCACTTCCGCTGTCGGCTCCGTCGCCAGCACTACCGTGTAACGCCCTTCCCGGGCCTCCTGGATCGTCAGTGACGGCAGCGACAGCCGGAGTGCGGGCTCGTCGTTGTCGTCTATCGTCACCGCCAGCACGGCCGTCACCGCATCGTAGTCGCCGCCCGAGGCCGTGTGTGTCAAGCTCACCGGATCGTTCACCCCGTCATCGTCCTCTTCCGCCTTGACCGTTACCGTCTGCGCCATCGACCAGTCCGTCCGTGTGAACGTTAGGGAGGTGTTGTTAATCTTAACGTCCGTCCCCGAGAGACCGGTGATCGCCACCGTTACCGTCTCCGTCGGCTGCGTAGCCAGCGCCACTGTGTAGTTCACGCTGCCACCTTCGGTCACCGTCAGCGACGCCGCTGAAAGGGAAATCTGAGGGGTCGCCGTGCTCTGGGCTTGGACGGGAGAAGGCAGGACTGCAATCAACAGAAAGCAGACCAGTGTTAGCACGCACCACCTATGGTGCACGGAAGGTTGCGACTGTTCACAGCAGCGGGCGTGACGCCGAAGACAGCCGAGTAGGATTTCACTGATTACCGCAACAACGATGTTGCTACGAACAAACGGTGGGGTCCCGCATCTCTGCGGCGTGGCCCTTCCAAGGAGCAACCGGAAGCGAGCCGCGGGACGATAAAAAAAAAAGGGGGGGGAGCATAGACCAGTTCCTATCTTGTCCCGTTTAAACATAGCCCTCTCCGAATATAGGCTACTCACTCATAAAAGGCATAAAAGCGAAGAGCCAAAAATTGGACGTATTGCCCATAAACGGAATCTTTTATCCTGTACCAGGGGGAAAGTTCAACTCTATAGATGCTCTGCCGTTTGAGGAAGAGGAATTCGACGTGATCTGGTCTGAAGCGGTGGTATACAATATAGTTTTTGATGCTGGGATATCAGACTGGCATTGATTTCTGAAGCCTGGGGAAACACTCGTTGTTTCCGAGATTTCTTGGCTTGATACTACAAGATCTCCCGAGTTTTCTTCCCGTTGGGAGACTGCCTCGCATGCTCCATCTCGTATTGAAAACCCTGACTCTCCTCAACCCGAAATGCACTTTGCAGGCCCGAACGAATTTATGATGAATAAGACTTTGATATTTCCAGATGTACCTCGTTAGAGCCCACTGGAACAATATCTTCTCGGCCACTTCAGGAGGAGTCACGATCATGCACATCACCAGTGTATTTGTGAGGTGCAGAGTCGACATCTCGGATCTGTGCTGTACTCCCAGCAAACGATGCCATGTTCTGATGATCAACAATCAGATCTTGATCGTGTACAGGATCATAGTGCAAACAATTTTCAGTAGCAAAATTGATTACAAAGGGGCGATGCACCGATACCGGTATGAAAATCTGGCCAGAAAGTTTTCAAACGAGAGCGCTCCATTGGATTGCAACTTGCTGCACCGTAGTTTTCGGCACGATAGAGTACATGCTTGAAGAGATTCTATCCGAAATGTTCGGGATCAAACCCCCAATAGTTAGCCATTAGTTCATCAGTCAGAAAATATTTCTCCATAAGCCCATGTTGATTGATACGCACGCGCACCTCTATGATGACCGATTCAAACAGGATCTAGGTGCGGTTATGGTACGGGCAAAGGAGGCAGAAGTAGAGCAAATTCTTCTACCTGCTGTAGATGTGCCATCCGTTTATCGTGCACTGGATCTGTCTGAGAAGTACGAGGGGGTCTATGCGATGGCGGCCATCCACCCAACACACATCCCTGAGGCAAGTGAGCATGATTTTGACGAAATCACCCGCTTATGTGATGAGCCGAACGTGATCGCAGTGGGGGAATCCGGACTTGATTATTACTGGGATAAGTACTACGATGAGCGGCAGCCGGAATTCTTTATCCGCCATATCCAGCTGTCCACGGAAAAGAACCTGCCACTGATTATTCACCTGAGAGATAAACAGCATCGGGACCACGCGCATCGTGATGCAATCCAGATGCTTGAACGCGAATTACCTACTTACGACAACACGCGCCCCCGCGGGATTTTTCACTGCTTTACTGGACCGGATTGGCTCCCGGAAGCTGCTACGGGACTGGGCTTTCTGATCGGGGTTGGCGGGGCAGTAACCTTCAAGAATTCAGGCGTGGCCGATAGGATACGTGACGTTCCCTTAAATCAAATCGTCCTGGAAACCGATGCACCTTACATGTCTCCCGTCCCGTATCGAGGAAAGCGGAATGAGCCAGCTTGGACGGCATTGGTGGCCCAAAAGATTGCCGAGGTTAAAGGCTGCACAGTTGCCGAGGTGGCAGAGATTACCTGCGCGAACGCTCGGCAACTGTTTGACCTTGATTGAGTGGGAGACTATTTATTTTCCGGCTCCTCATCAACGATCTCAAAATCAGCATCATCAATCACATCGTCTGCTGATGCCTGACCGTTTGCAGAGGGTTCTCCTGGGGCAGATTCATCCTGTGCTGCAGCTTGCTGCGCTGCATACAACTCTTCGCTGGCAGCGGCCCAAGCTTCACTTAATTGCTCAATACCACTCTCCAGTTCATCGAAGTTTTTGGATTCGTGCAGACTTTCGAGCCGCTCCAGGGCTCCAGTGATCTTTGCTTTCTTGTCTTCGGGGAGTTTTTCTCCAAACTCCGAGAGATTGTTCTTGGATGTGTAGATGAGACTGTCCGCTTGGTTAAGAAGTTCAATCTCTTTCCGGCGTTTTTTGTCTTCATCTGCATTCTCTCGTGCCTGCTGACGCATTTGCTCAATCTCACTCTCTGAAAGCCCACTGGACGCTTCAATTCGGATGGATTGCTCTCGTCCCGTCGCCTTATCCTTGGCGGTCACATTCAAAATGCCATCGGCATCAATATCAAAGGCAACCTCAATTTGGGGCGTTCCGCGTCTCGCCGGAGGGATTCCATCCAGATGGAACTTGCCGATCGTCCGGTTATGGAGTGCGACATCCCGGTTCCCCTGAAGTATATGGATCTCAACGGAAGGCTGGTTGTCCGATGCAGTTGAGAATATTTCCTGTTTCCGTGTCGGGATTGTGGTGTTTGATTCAATCAGCGTAGCCATGACACCACCAAGAGTTTCGATACCCAAGTTGAGTGGAGTCACATCAAGCAACAGGACATCATCAATATCCTGAGACAATACACCACCCTGAATTGCTGCACCCATGGCCACGACCTCGTCGGGGTTGACCGATCTATTTGGTGTCTTGCCAAAAAACTCTTCCACTGTTTTTTGTACGAGCGGAATTCTCGTGGAACCACCGACCAGGATGACTTCGTCAATGTCATCACGCGTGAGCTTGGCATCCTCGAGCGCCTGCTTCATTGGAGCAACCGTACGTTGCACCAAGTTGCCGACCAACTGCTCAAATTTTGCTCTCGACAGTGTAGTAGTCAGGTGCTTGGGACCATCTGCTGTTGCAGTGATGAATGGCAGATTGATGGAGGTCTCACTGCTACTGGAAAGCTCCGTTTTGGCTTTCTCGGCAGCTTCTTTCAGCCGCTGCAATGCCATTTTGTCGGCACGCAAGTCGACTCCCTCAGACTTTTGGAATGAGTCAGCGAGGTAATCAATCAGCTTATGGTCAAAATCATCACCACCAAGATGCGTATCCCCGTTGGTTGACTTTACTTCAAACACGCCACCGCCGAGTTCCAGGATGGAGATGTCGTAGGTGCCTCCGCCAAGGTCGTAGACGGCGATTGTACGATCCTTATCCTGTTTCCCCAGGCCATAGGCAAGTGCGGCTGCAGTCGGCTCATTAATAATCCGGCGAACTTCCAGACCAGCAATTTTTCCTGCTTCTTTGGTCGCTTTGCGTTGGGCATCGTTGTAGTAGGCGGGCACCGTGATCACGGCCTCGGTGATTTTCTCTCCCAGATAATCTTCTGCGGTGCTTTTGAGCTTTTGCAGAATCATCGCTGAAATTTCCTGAGGCGAGTACAGCTTATCGTCAATACGTACACGTGCGGTTCCGCTTTCGCCTTTTTCAACCTTGTATGGTACCGTTTTAAGTTCGTCGGGTACCTCATCGTAGGCACGGCCCATAAAGCGTTTGATGGAGAAAACAGTATTCTCTGCGTTCGTCACGGCTTGGCGTTTGGCTGGTCCACCAGCAAGACGTTCACCGTCTTTCTTAAAAGCAACCACGGACGGGGTTGTGCGACCGCCTTCCGAGTTTTCAATCACTTTAGGCTCACCGCCTTCCAATACCGAGACAACCGAGTTCGTTGTACCAAGGTCAATTCCAATAATCTTGCTCATATTTTCTTTGTGGTTATTAGGGTTATGTTCTAGACAGACAGCCACTAATTAGGCAATAATCCTGCCGATTGATCACATCGGACAGAATGGCAGATTATGGGACATTTATGCAACCGTTAGCCGATGAACGCACTGTCATAGTCAAGGTAGAATAGCTTTGCCTGTATTGTTGTGTCAATGCGATCCATTCCGAATGCCATCACGGTATTTCGTATTATAGTAACCCCGCTTCTGGTTTTCTGTCTTTTTCAGAAGACCCTTTTGTCTACATCGCTTGCGTTTGTGCTCTTTATTCTTGGGGCAGTTTCGGATTTCGCGGATGGATACGCTGCACGGGTGCTAAAAAATCAAAGTCAGCTGGGGCGGCATCTTGACCCCATAGCGGACAAAATTTTTGTTTTAGGGAGCTTTGTTGCACTAGCCTGGCTCTATCCACAGCAAGTACCTTGGTGGGCGGTTGGGTTGATTGTATCTCGGGATATACTGGTGACCGGACTGCGAATGGCTGCTGAATCTACAGGAGGATCTTTGCCAACCATCCGATTTGCCAAGGCCAAAACAGTCCTGCAAATGACGTATTTAGGTCTGTTCTTATTGACACTTGTATTGCAATATCTCTCTGGAACACAGACACTTGCTCAAGCATTTCTGCAAGGAAATCTCATGTATGGATTCATGATAATGGTCGTTATTGTAACTTGCCTGAGTGGACTGTCTTATATTCGCATATATCAAAAAACTTGACTGTATCGCAATGAAGAAGCAATCCGATACAATTGCACTTGAAGTAGCCCGGGAGTTACTTAAAATCGGGGCCATATCAATTACTTCAGGGAAGCCATTCACTTGGTCTTCTGGTATGTTGTCTCCCTTTTATTGTGATAATCGGCTTGCGCTCTCCTATCCCAAAATCCGACGAATGCTGGTCGATGGGTTCATCGAAAAGGCTTCAAAGTATAAGTTTGATTGTGTTGCGGGTGTAGCTACGGCTGGAATTGCCCACGCGGCATGGGTAGCTGAGCGTCTTTCTTTGCCTCTAATCTATGTTCGACCGGAACCCAAAGGTCATGGACATCAGAATCAGATTGAAGGCCATTTACCTGAAAGTAGCGAGGTTTTGTTGATTGAGGACCTCGTGGCTACCGGCCTCTCGTCAATCCAGGCTGCCGAAGCTATACAAAAAGCTACTGGCTCAATGCCGGCCGTCACCTTGGCGATCTTTACATATAACCTGAAAGGTGTAGCCGAATTGTTTCAAAAAAAAGGAGTTCCACTGGAAACACTGTCTAATTTCGACGCCTTGTTAAAAGTAGCATCCGAAACCGGGCACATATCCTCCGAATTGCAGGATTCCCTCCTAGAGTGGCGCGAGGATTATCAAGCGTGGACACTAAAACACTGAGAGGTTGAGGTGACACAGCTCGTCGCAAGTATTGTAACAGTAGGAGATGAGCTTCTGGTAGGGCAGGTGGTGAATACTAATGCGACTTACCTTGGAGCGGAGTTGACTCGTTTGGGGATTTCCGTTTCGTATTCGCTGACAGTTGGCGATGATCAGGAAGCGATAAAAGCTGCAATGGAGGATGGCATGCGCTGCTGTAACCTCACTGTGGTAACGGGAGGTCTTGGTCCTACCTCTGATGATCTTACGAGAGAGGCCGCTGCGGCATTTACCGGTTCCTGTCTCACGGTAGATTCCACAATCGTAGCAGCAATTGAGCGTTACTTCGCATCCCTCGGACGCTCTGTGCCAAGTGGTTCAGAGAAAGTTGCAAGTGTTCCAGATGGTTTCGAAATATTTCCAAATTCCGAGGGCACAGCTCCTGGCTTATGGCACAAAGGAGCAAATGAGAATGTGGTGGTTCTTCTTCCAGGGGTTCCCCACGAAATGAAAGCTATTTTTTCTGATCATGTGATCCCTCGAATCACGCAGATGGATGGTCGTGCAGAGACTGCTCAGCGTACGATCAAGACTGCCGGAGTAGGGGAGATCTTGCTTGAGAGTAAGATCAAATCTATATCTCATCTATTGGAGCCAGATCTTCGGATTGCATATCTGCCCGGAGCTTACGGCGTTCGTGTTAGGCTAACAATCAGGGGAAATGACGCCGGTAAGCGCCTGGATGCTGCGGGGAAATGTATCAGAACGAAACTTGGATCAATGATCTTCGGCCAGGATGACGACACGTTGGAAAGTGTTTTAGGAGGTCTATTGAGGAGTCGAGGAATGACCATTGCCATCGCGGAGAGCTGTACTGGCGGCTTGGTGCTGAATCAGCTAACGGATGTGCCAGGGTCTTCTGATTATGTTCTAGGGGGCGTGATTGCTTACTCAAATCTGATAAAGCAGCACCAGTTGGATGTGGATGTTGATAAGTTGGATCGGTTCGGTGCTGTCAGTGAACCGGTTGCTGTGCAAATGGCGGAAGGAGTACGCACCCGCTTTGGCAGTGATATAGGGTTGTCTGTGACAGGGATTGCTGGGCCTTCGGGAGGAACGGAAGAAAAGCCTGTTGGTCTAGTCTGGATTGGGTATGCAGATGCCCACGAAGCATGGGCGGTTAAGCATCAATTCGGACGGGGCCGTGATCGCAATAAGCAGAAAAGTGCGGTCGCTGCCCTGAATCTCGCACTTCAGTCATTACGCAAACGTAGCAACCAGAATAATGGCACTGACTTTTCCCCAAACGAACCACATAAGGTTGGTTGAGCAGGATTAGAACAACTTGTCTCGCGTGATCACCAACTCAGGAATCCGTTGATGATTTGTATTTTTCATTTCAACTGAAACTGCCTCAAAACCGTAATGCTCTATTAATTTGCTGACTCCAGGCGAACAATCATAGGTCATCAGAAAATTTGCATTACTGTCGGCCAGTACTGCGAAAATGCGCTCATGGTCTACAGTGTTGTGGGAATATAGGCGGGCTCCTGCCTTCTTCCCACCATCTATCGTATATGGTGGATCAATGAAGAACGCTGCGTCATCTCGGTTACGCAGTAACTCCAATATCCGTAGACCATCGCCCTCATAGAATAACAACCGATCAGAATGCTCAGCAATGGCTTTGAGTCTGAGAATTAGCGTATCAGGATACCATCGGGAACAGAGGCCACCATTATTTTCACCATTCCTTATGTACGAACTTCCAGGTGCCAGAATTCCACCACGACGTGTACGATTTAATACAAGTGTCCGAAAACCTTGATCCTGAATCGTTTCCGGGAACTCAAGAGCTATACGTTCAACGTCAGCACGAGTGGGGGTGAAGGTTCGAATGCGCTGGATTATTTCCTCTGGATACTCTAATGCTGTCCGCCAGAACGAAGAGATATCCCGATCTAATTCCACCATTATCGCCTGTTGTGCAAGATTATCCATAACGGCTGTCAACGATACGATTCCCCCGCCAGCAAATGGCTCTACGAGTAATTCAACAGGGTTTTTGAGCCATTCCTTGATATGAGGCACAAGCCATGTTTTGCCGCCTGGATAACGCAAGGGGCTACGCTGCTCTACACAAGAAACATTCGCGGCCAAGATGGACGATATTCTGAATTCCTGAAGAACTGATGAATTGATATTCATTCAAGCAGATGTGTAATGGACTTTCAAAAACTCCTAGTCTACTGTTAACGAGGTTCCTTGGTAAACCGTTACCCGACTAACATCTGAATATCACAAATCAAAGTAGTTCTTCACCCAATCTGAGGCTTCCTCTAATTTGTTGAACCCCTCAATGTCAACATTATCCTGAACCAGCTTTTCGGCTTTCAGTACGCGACCGGGTACGCGAAGACGATGTAGTAGATTCCCGACTGTCACAACATCGTCCATGAATGCTTCATCGGGACGAGCGAATGGAATGACATGATATGCGATCATTTTGGTCACAGGTTGACGTCCGAACCAGCGTTTTGTAAAACGATCGTTGATGTGCCTAAGAATTGTTTTTTCCTTCCAATTTTTCCCTGTCGCGACTTGGGCGGCTACAAGTAGAAAGCCGGGCAGACCATCCTTGGGTTCCTGGCAGGCAAATATATCCACGTCATCGTCCTTTGGCGAAGTAGGGGCAGATACATCAGGCTCTACGCCTCCATCTTTGAGTATGCTCCAAATTTCTGTTAATTTCTCCAAAAAACCTGAATGATCGAGTCGCGGGAAACCAAAAGACCAAGCGCGTCCCCCGATCTCGCCGGCAATAGCAGCTGTCGCAATGTATTGAAAATATTCCCGGAGTACGCGCACATCGGAATCGGATGGGTGTCTGTCAAAATCATTCAGTAGTTGTGAAACTGCACGTAAGTTCGATAGAAGAAGGGATATCAGATATGCTGTATGGGCAAAATTGAGTTGTTCAGAAGTAAACGAAATGGTTTCTCCATACGTATCTAATTCGAATGGATAAGCGGTCTGTAGTATATCCTTTCGCGATTGCATCCGTCCTATAGTATCTGTAGCCACTCTTTCGCGATCCTCTATTTCGGCAGCGACATCGTTAAAATCATTCTCGGATGACATCTCCAGCACACCAACGATATCTTGGCTGAGAGAGAATTTGTCTTTTGAAAATACAGCCTTCAACTCCAGATAATCAGCAGCTAGGTCTAGATCTGGTTGGGATCCAAAAACCTGTTCATGCGGTAAGTACACACTGTTACTCATTCATTCCTCCAGAAATATCCGCCTTCTTCTTTTTCATTCGCTCGTGTATCGCTTGCGCTGTCTCGGAGATATCCTCTGCTATATCTATGAGAGAAGTATCTTGGCCATCAAAACCACGCAGGAAGTGAGATACTTCACGAATTTTCGTGCGTGTAAGCAGCAATAACTCTGCAAGCTTTTGCTCGGCGGGTAGCGTACTTTCGTGGGCTTCATCCAAGGGATGACCTGCTCTAAGAACCGTCAAAGACGCGGCGTTATCTAACACTTCACCCAGACGCCTAATATCTGGATTCTGTGACCTTATTACCGGATTTATGCCATCCTGCTTGGATCCATAGATCCATTTCAGCAGTTCATCTAAATGTTTCTCCTTGTTTTTAGGCTCTTCGCTTTTACGTGTGGGTAGTATGATTTTGGAAGCCTACTGGATACAAATCCAGTCCGCCGAGATAGAAGTAGATTGCATTGGTAAACCGCTGTTTGTTTCGGAATCCACGAGCACGAATTTTGACGGATTTGATGCGACTGTTGATGCTCTCGGCGGGGCCATTACTGACCTTTAAGACCACTGCATTGATCATCCCCCACAAATGATTCTTGATGGTTTTCGCCGCTTTTTTCATCGGTTCCAGTTGGCAACGCATGGCCCAGGACAGCCATCGTTTCCATCCTTTGAGTGCCCATGTGGGATGGACATAATGCCATAACTTCTGGGACAATTCCTTGATGGCCCACGCACGAGCTGTTTTCAGCGAACTGGTCTTTAACTGGTTGAATCGTTTCTTTTGCCGCGTCGACATATTCTTCGGATTGGTCAGCCAATCATACTTGGTTCCAGTGAGATCGTAGATTTCTTCTTTCCGCAATTCCTGGTTCTCCTGCCGACGGACTTTATCCACGGCATCTCCAATGTATTTGGCCACATGAAAACGATCAAATGCAATCTTTTTATCCGCGCCGGGGACCCACAATTTCGTGGCACTGATATACGCGGGCCACATATCCATACTGACGCTTTCAATGGCGTCCAACTGCTCCGCAGAACGTCCACCATAATACCCGTTCAAACTGGCCATTGTCCGACCCTCCCCGACATACAGCACGGTGGCCGTGTCTGGATTGGATACCACAGTAATGTAATTGTGCCCTTTCTTATAAGAGGTCTCATCGACACAGATATGGGCAATGGGTTCGTCTTTTCTGCGGTCCAGTCCCCGATTTACCGCACGCTCCATAATGTTGGCAATCATCGTCCAACTGACTCCCATCCTGGAGGCCACCGTTGAAATACTGGTGGTATCCAGCAACCAGTGAATGACCTTCGCTTCAAATGCCGTCGTAAAACGCACGCGCTCATCCGCCCAAGGCACCGAAACCGTCTTGATTCCATGCTCCGAACACTCCACCCGAGGAACTTTCGCAACCACACTCGTCTGATACTCGCAGATATCCGTATGACGCCATTTCCGAAGACGATGGTCGTAGCCAGGACAAACTTTGTTACATTCAGGACAGCGAAGTACCGAACCCTCCGAACAAATCACATGGATCTCAGCCAGCTGCGTTGCATCATCTTGCTTGATCTCCGAGACTTCCCACGGAGACTGAATCCCTAACAATCGATTGATATCTTGAATACGTACACTCATGGTGAATGAAATATTTGATTTGAACTCCAAAAACAGACCCAAAATAAATAAAGAAATCCATTCCGAATCTATTCAATCGCATCGTGGTTCATCTCAGTTCTGACTCCGAACCCACTTAAAAAGGGGAAGCCCCTGTTTTTAGAGATGGGATCCGGTTGTGGTTCATAGTTTGCCCATTGCAAATCAAGGCCGAGAAAATTTCTATAATCTGGACGTGATAACGCTGTGTACAGATGCGAGAAACTGAAACGCGGGTTCCATCGATCTTCTATGTCAAAAAGCGACTTTTTTTCGGCCTGTTCTAGTACATGGATTGCATGGACCATCCGTTTTATAGTCGTGTGACGATCTCCAATCTGGTTTGCTATCTCACTAAGAGAAAGGTTGCTGGTCCTGTGCCAGCGAGCCGAAAATTTAGCTTTAGCATAAGAACTCCATCGGGCCGCACCATTGATATGTTTGAATCCGATGAATGCATCGGCGTCTTCACGATTACGGACACGGTACACAGAAATCTTCTCAAGTGTGTCTCTACACCGCTGGGTTATTTCTGGGACCTGAATCCTGGTCTTGGTCGCACTAAGTATTTTGCTACTCAACTCATCATCCCTCAGTAGACGGACCGCAGCTAGCCGGCGATTACCTTCAAGTACAGTAAGTCTTCCATTTTCCTCACAGACAATAAATGGCTCAATGTCCATGTACCCATTCGCAGCAATTGATTGGAGCAATTCGCTGAGGTCCTCGACTCGATAGAGATGTGTGATGATTACTTCGTCAGATGCTCCAATACCCATGTCGGTTAGGCGCGGATTACGAGTATCTAGATCCAAACAATCAACTGGGACCTGCGTGACCTTTTCCAAGGGCACACTTCCCGGGGGGGATGGGCTATCAGTGTTAGACATGATCTGGCTAAAGATGAATGGCTAATTTAGTGCTTAATCGGGAATCATGACGGATTAAGTTGGTCACGGACTTAATTGATCTATTGGCTTTCAAATCTACGTAATGCACTCTTGAATAGAATACGACTCAACGCTGCTCCTTAACGTATGGCTTAAAGACTTTGCAGCTTAGGAGTTCTGTGAATACGTGTCACCGAATCAAAAATACCAGTGGCTGGTACCAGAACACGGTCTTCTAAAAGTTCTGAGTGAGACTTTCTAAAGAGTTACTTTCTAGGAGACTTGATATGGGTATATAAAAGAAATCTATCCTGTCTGGATCCGAGAGGGCACAAATCATTTTCGCCAAATGCTCAGTTCCCCTCAGCCATCCCCCCAGTTAACCCAACTTCACATTTTGTAGTGATATAAAAATACGGACTTCTGGCATTCCCATTTTGGGAGCATTTTTTTTGACCATCTACTCTGGATTGACCGAGTCGGGTTTAGTGTGGTTTCATCTCTTGTTTTTTCTCTTGATCGAAGGACCTATTTGTCCAGAACTCTCCCGACCAGAGATAGGGATCGTGTCTCCATCTGGCGTTTCTTTTCCCACCTGTAAGCGACTGGATTCCATTTATGAGTCGGGGGGCTTTGAAGGAGTTTTCGGTGTATCGGAGAGAACCTGTCTGGTTCGGGTCGCATCGGGATCATAATGGAATCCCAGGATTTCGAAGACCTGCTCCAATAACGGCGTCAGGCGCTGATCCACCTCCAGAATCAATGCGCGCGTTTGGCTCATGGGCAACCTGGTGGTGATCCGTTTGACCTCATTGAGCTTATTGCGGATCGTATCCCAGCTGGCATGGATCCCCGCTTTTTTGAGTTTGCTGCGAACCAGATGCGCCACATGATAGGCCAGCACCGTGATGAATAAATGTCCCTCAATTCGTTCATCGTTACTGTGATAGAGGGGCCGTAATCCCAGATCCGACTTCATCGCCCGGAAGGTGTTTTCAATCTCTGTGAGCCGCCAGTAGGTCCGTGCCACCTTTTCCAGGGACCAGTCCACATGACTGTGGCGCAGAACATATCCACCGGCGGCCGACCACCGGTCTCGATGCACTTCCCGCTGGGTAAAGGTCACACGTTCGGCATGGTTCGTTTCCTCTTTTTTCGTGATCTCTACCTCGTACAGATGACTCACTTTCTTGTGTTTTTCTTGCAGCCGACCGGCCTTGCGAACGACCTTTTCATACGTTTTGAGACAGTTCGGCTTGGAAAGCCCTTCATGCAGCTTGGTCAGTGCCTCTTCATATTTCGTACATTTCGAGGCAAGGATCTGCTCCTCGGTAGCCTGCCGGGCTGCGCTGTGTACATACACGAATCGCTCCGGGGCTTTGAGCTCTTCCGATTCCCCTTGCTGCGCGTCCTCGTCCAGCAATTCCCAAGCCCGGATTTTAACGCCACCCGCCGTCTCAAACTCCTCCTGCGGCGCCTGGGTGGGCACTGCGGGGGAGGTTGTCCGCTGAACGCAGATCCAATTCATCTTCTTCTCTTTCAGGTATGCAAGGTTCTGCTCGGTTGCAATGCCCGCATCCATAATGACCGTCGGCGTTTCATCACTCAAGTTTTCAATGGCCTGCCGGAGGGTTCCGGGTTCACTCACGTTGCCCGGCAAAATCTCCACATTGCGCGGGAAGCCCGAGGCGTCCAGGGTCAAGGCCAGCGAGACCAGAGGACAATCATCGCGCTTCTGCTTGCTATGTCCATATCGTAATAAATCTCCCTTTTCCGTACCATGGTAAAACACGTTGGTCAGGTCATAAAAAATGATCGTCTCATGATCATCAAAGAATCCCTTGGTATTCCCATAGAGCTGATCCATGATCTCATGACGATGTTTGCATAACCAGTCAGAGGTCTCATACAATGTATTGAGACACGGCATCTTTGTAGAAAGGAGCTCCAGGATACTGGACGTGTTGGCCATCCAGTGATGGGTCGCCCGCTCACTGCCGGGATGGAGCATGCGCCCGACCATGACGGCACAGGCAAGATGGACATGATTTTCCGGGACATTGAGCTGCCGCAGAATTTCGGGGAGTTTCAACTGCTGGATCGCTTCCATCGCCAGACGCTCGCCCGCCACCGTGCGGGAGCCGGTATGTTCGATTTGATCGGGAAATACCTTGATGGACTCCACCGGGGGTTTGGCATAGATGTCAAATCCTTGCTTCAAGAGTCGGGTCACGAGGTCATCCACGGCATGCTGGAAGTCTTGGTCTTTTTCCGCAAAGGCCACGGTGGGTTGTCCTTTGAGTCGGGCAACGACCTCTCGGATCAGTTCGGGCCAATCGGATTTGGGGATCGAAAACTCCTGTCCGAGATTGAGGAGGGTTTTGTGTCGGCAGACGCCTTTGATGCGTTGAGATTGAAGCAGGAGAATGGTGCGGCGCTCTTGGCCATTTTTTCGAGTGTAGCGGTTGGCACGGATAAACATAATGGGATGCGCAATGGTGTAGGGAATTGGAACGGGGCATGGGTTCGCAGGTTCCAATCACTAAAATAATCACTACAATGGGGTTTTCCGTAAAACTCCACACAAAATGGTGCCAAAATGGCACAAAATTGGGCCGAGACGATGAAAAACAGGCCAAAAATGGTCACTATTGAGCCGTTTTGAGGAAAATGAACTCTGATTTTACTCCGAAATCAGTAACTTTTTAGGGCAAAATGTGAAGATGGGTTAACCAGTGTATGTGAAAATTACACACTTTACATCGATATATCTTGTTGCGGGAATTCCATACAAGCAGTGCTACCTAATGCCAACGCGTTTTTGGGAGCCCCAGGTCTCTATGTCTCAAGGCTTTTCGAGAATGCGTTACAAAATAATGACAGAAGGAGGTAAAAAACTTGGCCAAAGTGTTGTATCATTGAATGGCGTAATGCAATAATGTAATCATGAGTGCAAAAGAAAATCCCAAAATGCGGGCTCTTGACCTCGCAATCAAAGAGATTGAGAAACAACATGGCAAAGGATCCATCATGAGGATGGGGGATTCCCCCCCTGTACAGGTGGAAGCCATCCCAACCGGATCCATAGCCTTGGATGCTGCACTAGGTGTGGGTGGCATACCCCGTGGACGAATTGTTGAGATCTTTGGCCCTGAATCGTCAGGCAAGACAACTTTGGCGACACATTGTCTTGCCGAGGCACAGAAATTGGGAGGGCAATGTGCATTTATTGATGCCGAGCATGCACTCGATCCATCCTATGCAGAGCAATTGGGTGTAGATATTGATCAGTTGCTCATATCGCAGCCCGACACAGGAGAACAGGCATTAAACATCTGCGAAACCCTGGTGCGCAGTGGTGCACTTGATCTCATCGTGATTGACTCGGTGGCAGCCTTGGTGCCTGCGGCTGAAATTCAAGGGGATATGGGGGATAGTCATGTTGGCCTGCAAGCTCGCCTCATGAGCCAAGCCCTGAGAAAATTGGCAGGCATCATTAACCGATCAAATGTGGTTGTGGTTTTCATTAATCAGCTACGTGAAAAAATTGGGGTGATGTTTGGAAGCCCTGAGACGACGCCAGGTGGGAAAGCTCTGAAGTTTTACAGTTCAGTTCGGCTGGATATTCGCCGGATTGGTGCGATCAAGAGTGCCACCGAAGTAATTGGTAACCGAACGCGTGTCAAGGTAATCAAGAACAAGGTAGCGCCTCCGTTCCGTAACGCTGAATTTGATATCATCTACGGAGAGGGGATTTCATCTGTAGGGGAATTGGTTGACCTTGCGGTGGATATTGGTCTCATCACCAAGAGTGGTTCCTGGTATGGCTATGGAGACGAACGAATTGGTCAGGGACGGGATAATGCAAAAAACTGGCTCAGAGAAAATCCCGACGAGTACCAATCAATCAAGGTCGCCGTACGCGAGAATTTAGGTCTCAGTGTTCCCACAGAGAGTGCATAGCGACTGTCATTCTCCCGAAAGAGCGCCCATGCTCAATCAGTACCAGATGTGGGCATCCTGGGGTGGGTCCTTTTGTTCCTGCCTTAGCCAAGGTTCATGAATGTGCTGTGAGGCGGGTGAACACAAAACTGGCAGTCCCGATGAACCAAAGATTTCTGATGTCTGTGATGCAGAGGAGTCCAGTCTTAAGCTTATTGGGGTGGATTAGACGTGGGGGGCTAGATGTCCTCTGCGCGGCCAATGAATACAAGGTTTCTGATTCTTGAAGAGCATACAAGGGTATTCGTGGGAATGTTAGTTCGGTTCATCAATAATATGCTGAATCCGCGATGCGATTGCACTTCGTATATGGCCAATGGCATTGATTGACTCTTGAACTGTATGAAGATCAAACTCGCTAGCTATTGCCCATTCCTCATCTTTATCATTGGAGGTTATCTTCAGACCAACAATTCCTTTTTCTCTTTCACGAGCTTCATCAATTGCATTTTGCAAATATTCCTCCCAGTTAGATAAAGCTGACAGGAATCTAGTCAGTGGGTCTCGTGGTTTTCCAGTTCCGGGATCAATAACGTTGATATATCCTCCTTCCATTATTGCATCCAACATCGCCATTAAAGCGATGTGCGTTGTCTGCAATATCAAATCATGATCGATCTTTCCTTCATTTAGAGTAAGTAAGTCATCTAGATTCGCCCCGGGCAGCAGAGGTTTGCCCGGGATGTCATCATTTTTTCTCATTAGTTCTCTCCCTTTCTATAGCCACAGACTCCAAGGTGGTTGCCAGTTTCAACAAAGTGGGTTTTGCAAAGAGCCTTCATTGGCATGCTGATCACCTCAATTTTATCTCCCCCCAAAACATACAACAAAATGAGCAGAATCAAGCCCAAGTATGTGCATATGTAAACCTGCTTGAATTTTGCATGCATATTCCGACCATCTGGTCACCGCTCATCGCCCCCGCTCATCGCCCCCGCTCATCGCCCCCGCTCATCGATACCTGTTTCGAGGCAAAGGTCGAATACACAATTAGAATCTGGCCCAGTAGGAATCGTTTTCGACGACCAGAAGGCGGTTAAATTCTCCCATCCCTGAACATTTTCATTAAAAAATATGTTTATATAAATGTCTGTTTATAATGAGGCCTGATGAACGCGTGTCAAAGGTTACTGATTGGTGCTATGAAGGCGGCTGGCGAGCCGAATCGGCTGCGCATTCTTGTGTTGTTGCGTTGTGGTGACCTTGCCGTTGGTGAACTGGCACAAATTCTCAATCAAAGTCAACCTCGTCTATCACATCATCTAAAGACATTGGCACAGGCAGGATTGGTTGAACGGCTACCTGAAGGATCTTGGGTATTTTATCGAATCCAAAGTAAAGGCTGGGCCGGAAGGCTACTGCAGGGACTCTTCTCTGAATTAGAGATGAATAGTGATCCATTCACCTCCGACCTTAAAGCCCTGCAGCGGGTCCGTGCAACTCGTGCAAAATCAGCAGCATCCTATTTCTCAGGAATCGCCGAAGATTGGGATCGGTTGCGGGCACTGCATTATCCCGACGCAGCAATTGAACGGGCCATTCTTGATCATATTGGGACACGCCAATTCGAGCGGGTCATTGATCTTGGGACGGGTACCGGGCGGATGCTAATTCTGCTTTCCCCGTATACGCAGGAAGCCGAGGGCCTTGATCTCTCTCATCATATGCTGACCGTTGCACGGGCAAACCTCAACCGAGCGGGAACAAGAAATGCACGTGTTCGCCAAGGTGATGCCACGAATACCCCTTTCGAGAGTGACAGTGCTGATTTTGTTATCGTGCATCAAGTGTTGCACTATCTTGAAAAACCCGAGGATGTAATCACAGAGGCAGCACGCATTCTCAAACCCGGAGGGCAACTTCTTGTCGTTGATTTTGCCCCGCATGAACTCGAGTTTTTGCGTGAATCCCAAGGACACTATCGGCTTGGAATTTCCGAAGATGATATGTTGCAATGGGCGGAAGCAGCCGGGTTTTCCGTGCAGGTGGAAAAATTTGACGCACCTGCCTCACTTGATCAGGGCATCAGCGTTCTCATTTGGACAGCGACTTGGCATGCTAGTCCACCAAGAGGCTACAGTGTGAATAAACTCGCCGTTGCGGAGCAGCAATCGAAACCGCCCCCCAACGTTTCATTCGAATTCTTTCCACCGAAAACGGATAAGATGGAGGCCAAGCTCTGGGAATCGGTTGCACGCCTGACACCGATGGCGCCGCGCTTTGTGTCTGTAACTTATGGAGCTGGCGGCTCTACACGGAGTCGAACGCAAAGGATTGTTACTAAAATCGCACAGGATACTCCGCTTTTGCCGGCCGCACATCTCACCTGTGTGAGCGCAACCAGGGAAGAAGTATTAGAGGTTGCAGTCGATTTATGGCAAGCGGGCATACGTCACCTGGTGGCATTGCGAGGCGATCCCCCCGAAGGCATAGGCACAAAGTTCGAGCAACATCCAGGAGGTTTTCGCAACAGCATTGAATTGATTGAGGGGATTCGAGCACATGAGATCGAACCCGGCGCGAGATTTGAAGTCAGCGTTTCCTGCTATCCAGAGCAACATCCCCATAGTCGGGGCTGGGGCCAGGATATCGCGTTTTTGAGAGCCAAACAGGATGCCGGCGCTGACCGTGCGATTACACAATTTTTCTTTGAGCCAGAGATTTACCTAGCCTTTCTTGACCGTGCACGGGCGGGTGGAGTGACCATGCCGATTGTACCCGGTATTATGCTGCAACCAAACTTCAAAGGCATGAAACGTATTGCAGATCTCTGTCAGGTCAAGTTGCCGGACTGGCTGCATGAGCTTTACGAGGGGACCGATGAAGATACAGCAACGTGTGAGTTCATTACGGCGAATGTAGCCGCCGAACTCTGCCACAAGCTATCAGAGCAAGGCGTGAATGAGTTTCATTTTTACACACTTAATCGCGCGAGCCTGGCACTGTCTACCTGTCGATTGCTTGGACTGAAACCGCAGGCGATGGTGTAATAGGGCCATGGAAAGCTCTTGTTCATTACTGGACTTGTCTTGTCAATGCACTGCTCCGGCAGTGCTCTTTAGGGTTCATTCATGATGCCGTCAAGGGGAACAGGCTTCACTATGCTCATTTATGCA
Organism: Rhodothermales bacterium; assembly: GCA_965116685.1. Taxonomy (GTDB): domain Bacteria; phylum Bacteroidota; class Rhodothermia; order Rhodothermales; family Bin80; genus Bin80. Next base: position 3,589,003 of record OZ220707.1, read on the forward strand.
ACCGTCGCCAAAGCTTGATGACCAATCGCCAAGACCGTATTAATGAGCTCTACTTGGCTGTCAAGCAGCGCATATTGCTACTTGATGGTTGTTGGGGTGCGATGTTCCAAAGAATGGGACTGGACGAAGAGGATTATCGTGGGTCACGGTTCTCCAGAGAAGAATACCCGGTTCCCATGAAAGGCAATAGTGATGTTCTATGCTTAACACGACCGGAACGCGTGACGAAATTGCATGACGCTTATTTTGCGGCCGGAGCGGATATCTCAGAAACGAATACGTTCTCTGCGACAACCATTGTGCAGGATGATTACACACTCGATCTTCAGTCAGTCATTGACATCAATTATCAAGGTGCAAAACTTGCCCGCGCATCGGCAGATAAGTGGACCCAAAAAGAGCCACAGAAGCCGCGCTTCGTCGCAGGCTCCATCGGGCCGCTGAACAAGATGCTCTCCATGAGCTCAGATGTAAATGATCCCGGTGCACGGGAAGTGACATTTGACCAAGTCTATCAAGCGTATCGTGAACAAATCGAAGCTCTGAATAGAGGTGGAGTACATCTCTATTTGATTGAGACGATCACCGATACACTGAACTGCAAAGCAGCAATCAAAGCGATCATTGATCTCGAAGCAGAGGGCCTTGAAAAGCTACCAGTCTGGATTTCCGGGACCATTACGGACCGGTCGGGGCGTACCCTGTCGGGTCAAACGGTTGAAGCATTTTGGCATTCGGTACGTCACGTAAAACCATTTGCAGTGGGGTTTAATTGTGCACTTGGTGCCGATTTAATGCGTCCGCATATTGCCGCCATGTCCCGTGTTGCGGATACCTTGGTTGCCGCATACCCGAATGCCGGGCTACCCAACGAGATGGGGCAGTATGAGGAGTCACCACAGGAGACCGCAGACGAAGTTGGTAAATGGGCTCGAGATGGCATTGTGAATATTCTCGGGGGATGTTGTGGCACCACTCCAGATCATATTTGTGCAATCGCGGAAGCGATAGAAGGTTTGCAGCCGCGAAGCCCAGTCGAAAGTGCGAATACATTGCGACTTGCGGGCCTGGAATCTTTTGAATTGGCGAGCTAAACCGAGGAGCAAAAGGGATTTATGGCCAACAGGGTGCCCCATACCGATTATTGTAATCTCAAGAGATTCTGGACAAATAAAGGTCCAGATAAGGAATGAGCACAGCCGCCCAGACATTTGTAAACATTGGTGAGCGGACCAATGTGACCGGTTCTGCCAGGTTCCGGAGACTGATCGTGAGTGGTAATTATGCTGCCGCCATAGAAGTTGCACGACAGCAGGTCGAAAGCGGTGCACAGATCATCGATGTCAACATGGATGAAGGGATGCTCGATGGGGTCAAAGCCATGCAAACCTTCCTCAATCTGATTGCCGCCGAGCCCGACATTGCTAAGGTACCAATCATGATTGACAGCTCAAAATGGGAGGTGATCGAAGCGGGTCTCAAGTGCGTACAGGGTAAGGCTGTGGTCAACTCAATCTCGCTGAAGGAGGGGGAGGATCAATTTCGGGAGCGAGCACGCGCATGTTTGTCTTACGGTACAGCAGTCATCGTGATGGCGTTTGATGAGGTTGGTCAGGCGGACACCGCATCGCGCAAGATTGAAATTTGTCAGCGTGCATTCAAAATTCTCACCGAAGAAGTTGGCTTCCCCGCCGGAGACATAATTTTTGACCCAAACATTTTTGCCGTCGCCACGGGAATCCCAGAACACAATAATTACGCAGTTGATTTTATTGAAGCGGCAAGGGTCATCCGTAGGACATGCCCTGGTTGTCACATCTCGGGCGGGCTCTCGAATGTATCCTTCAGTTTCCGTGGCAATGAGCCAGTGCGCCGGGCGATGCACTCTGTCTTTCTGTATCACGCGATTCCTGCCGGAATGAATATGGGAATTGTGAATGCCGGTCAACTAGACATCTACGATGAGATTGAGCCGAAGCTGCGAGAACTGGTCGAAGATGTTATCCTCAACCGTAATGAGGGCGCGACAGAGGCGCTCGTTGATTATGCCAAACAGTTCCGTGGTCAAAAAGGAAGGTCGGTACAGAAGGATATGTCCTGGCGCGAACTCCCTGTGGAGAAGCGGCTGGAATATGCGCTTGTAAACGGCATCACTGAGTTTATTGTCGAAGATACCGAGGAAGCCAGGATCGCAGCATATCGCCCGTTGCATGTTATTGAAGGTCCGCTTATGGATGGCATGAACGTGGTGGGTGACCTGTTTGGATCCGGCAAAATGTTCTTGCCGCAAGTCGTAAAGTCTGCCCGCGTCATGAAAGCGGCTGTAGCTTATCTCGACCCGTTTATGCAGGCTGAAAAAGAAGAGTTGGGAGTCGTCGACGTTTCGAATGGCAAAATCCTGATGGCGACGGTCAAAGGCGATGTACACGATATCGGAAAGAATATTGTCGGCGTAGTACTTGCGTGTAATGGCTACGAGGTTGTTGATATGGGGGTCATGGTACCGTGCGAGAATATTCTCGATAAAGCCAAAGAAGAACAGGTCGATATTATTGGTCTTTCTGGACTCATCACACCAAGTCTGGACGAAATGGTCTATATAGCAGGCGAAATGCAGCGCCTCGGTATGGAACAACCCCTGTTGATTGGAGGGGCAACCACCTCGCCAGTGCATACGGCCGTAAAAATTGACCCAGCCCGCCGCAATGGCCCATCCATTCATGTTACCGATGCGAGCCGTGCAATTGGCATTGTCTCATCATTGCTCTCGGACGATGAGCGGCCACTTTTTGTTGAGACCACAAAGGCCAGGTATCAGCGTATGCGTGATCGTCGAGTCGGCGGACCACCGAAGCCACGCTATCCGATTCAAGTAGCACGGAGCCATGCGCACAGGCTACAGGCTCCAGCGCTTCAAGCCCCAAGTTTCACAGGCACCAAAGTGTTTGAGGATTTTGACCTGTCACTGCTTGCTCAATACATTGACTGGACCCCTTATTTCGTGACCTGGAATCTGGCCGGACGCTACCCAAAAATCTTGGAACATAAAGTGATTGGGAAAGCGGCACGTGATCTTTGGCGTGATACCCAGATGATGTTGCAACAAATCATTGACCAGGGTTGGTTCAAGCCGAAAACTGTTGTTGGTTTTTGGGGGACATCCCGGGACGGTGACGATATCAAGCTCAATACTGGCGACACGTTCTATACACTGCGTCAGCAAATGATTAAAGACAATGGCCGGCCCAATTTTGCGCTGTCTGATTTCGTTGCAGAGAGGGATGATCATGTTGGGGCGTTTGCGGTCACTTCCGGGCCTGAGGCGGAGGAGATTGCCAAAATGTTTGAGGCCGATTCCGACGACTATTCAGCGATTATGGTCAAATCCCTTGCGGACCGATTCGCAGAAGCTCTGGCGGAGTATATGCATGAGCGTGTCCGTAAGGAGCTTTGGGGGTATGCGGCGGATGAAAATTTTGACCATGAAGCTTTAATCAAAGAGGCTTATTCGGGTATTCGCCCGGCACCGGGCTATCCTTGTCAGCCCGATCATACGGAGAAGGAGACAATTTTCCGCTTGCTCAAAGCGAACCGCATCGGCATGGAATTGACTACGAGCTACGCGATGATACCGGCTGCCTCTGTTTCCGGGTTGTACATCGCGCATCCGGAAAGTGCTTATTTTGCCGTTGGCCGGATTGATCGGGATCAGGTTGAAGACTATGCCCGTCGCAAAGGGATGCAGATGCGTGAAGTGGAGCGCTGGTTGGGGCCGATTCTAAACTATGACCCGGGAAAAGTCGAAGCAGTGGCAGGGTGAGTGGCTGGATGATTTGGGTATAATTCCGGGGTATGCCCCCTGGATAGATCAAAACCCGAAAAATTCCAAGGAAACCAGCATAAATCTGGCCTTTAGGAGAAATGCTACCAAAATACCCGCGACTAGGCCATGACCGCTTGAATTGATACTGCAGACGTATGCAAACCGTGGCTGGGACTGCCCCCCACCATTCGACAAAAAGAGCTATCTTCTAATTGGCACTAATCCCTTCGCAAATGCTTTGGTTGACACGATGACACGATCCATTACCCTCTTGACTGCATTCCTGCTGTGTGGGCCGACGGCGGCGCAGCAAGCGCTTGACGACATCCTGCCGGTTCGTGGCTTGTCCGTAGCAGCGCCGCGTGCCGAACATGTCGTCGAATTCGTCGAATTCATTCATAATGAGTTGATCCCGATGGACATCAATACGCTGGTTCTCCGGGTGGACTACAACTATCAGTACGAGTCTTACCCTGCAGTGCGGGACGAAGACGCGTTGTCAAAGGCGGACGTGCAAAAAATTCTGGCCGCAACGCGCGAGGGGTCCATCCGCATCATTCCGCTGCTCAACCTGCTCGGGCACCAGTCCTGGCATGGGACGCCCAAGGGTCTGCTGCGGGCATTCCCGGAATTCGACGAGACACCGCACATTGAACTACCGGAAGAATACGCGTGGCCCAATGACGACGATCTCTACGTCAAGAGCTACTGCCCGCGGCACCCGGATGTCCACGATGTGGTCTTCGCTCTGATCGACGAATTGGTCACCGTGTTCGAGGCGGACGCGTTTCACGCTGGGATGGATGAGGTTTTCTATATTGGAGACGAGCATTGTCCGCGCTGCGCGGGGCATGACAAGGCAGAGCTGTTCGCCGACGAAGTGACACGTATTCGGGACCATCTGGCGGCCCAAGGCAGGGAGTTGTGGATTTGGGGAGACCGCCTGTTGGACGGCGAGGCAACGGGTCTGGGCATGTGGGAGGCCAGCATGAACGATACGCATGCGGCGATGGATCTCATTCCTAGGGATGTTGTCATAACAGACTGGCACTACACAAGGGCCGCCCCCACCGCGCCGCTGTTCGCGTTGAATGGCCTTCGCGTGATTTCCTCTCCGTTCCGCTACCCTGAGGTGGCCGTCGAGCAGTTGGCCCAAATGCTCCAGTATCGGCATAACACTTCGCCGGAAACCAAGGAACTGTTTGCCGGCGTGCTGCAGACTATTTGGACGGACGCGAAGACATTCATGGATCAGTATTACGGTCGCGTCGATTCCGAGCATCCTCGCGGTGGCGATGCCATAGCCACCTTCAAGATGCTGTTCGAAGAAATCAGCAAGCTCAAGACCGAGAATTAGGCCGCGCCGTCCAAGAATATATTCTGATCAATGTCGTCCACTTATCCTGGCCAAGGTATTCATCTTTCTGTCATTGTATGCTTGGATTGATGCGGCGTGTTGAGTGGATTACTTGGGGAATGTCAAGTGGCCGGGGGGAATTTCAGGCTAGGCCATGACCGCTTGAATTGATACTGCAGACGTATGCAAACCATGGCCGGAACCGCCCCCCAATTCGGCAAAAATAGCTATTTTCTGGCTGAAACCACATAGTCATGACCTATATCGTGATGGATGCTTGCATCCGCTGCAAATATATGGATTGCGTTGAAGTTTGTCCTGTCGATTGCTTTTACGAAGGTGAAAACATGCTGGTCATTCACCCAGATGAATGTATTGATTGTGGTGTCTGTGAACCCGAATGCCCCGTTGAGGCGATCAAGCCAGAAATTGAAGATGATCCCGATTCCAAATGGCTAAAAATCAACACGGAATATTCCAAGGTCTGGCCGAATATTACGCAAATGAGAGAGCCGCCAGAAGATCACGAAGAATTTGTTCGAAAAACAAATAAGTTCGCCGAATTCTTCAGTCCAGATCCGGGCAAAGGCGACTAGAAGTCTGTCCAGTGATACGGTTTTGTACACAGGCAACAGACAGTGAAACCTCAGGATTGCTGATACGACCGCGTATCTGACTCCCGGATCACTACTGCGCGGCTGCCGCGTGGATACTGTCTGCAGTCACAGCCCGATGAGATGCGTCATAGATGGGTTTACCTCGGGAGATTAAAATCACTTGGGGCGATTCGTGTCGAATCCCAAAATGAGTCTCAATATGATTGGACAGAGGACGTGCGGTCTGAACAATAAGCTCAAAGACAGGGAGCTTGACGTTCGCCATTTCATTTTTTGCGGTAGCAGAGAGGTCGCAAGTAGAGCTATGCTTGAACACGGCGACTGTTTCTGAATCGGATTGTTTTAGGATTGCATCGAAATCATTAATGGAGTCAATTGATTGATAGGACATCAAAATATTGGATTTGATTATTTAGGTGATTACAACAATTTAGAGCAATCAAGGTTCTACGCGGTTTCTAATTTCTATGGGGTAATGGATACGCAAACGACGGGTGCTGAGAATGTACATTGGGATCTGACCCATCTTTATTCGGATGAGTCCGCTTTACGTAAAGATCTAGCTGATGTAACCAGTGAAGCGGAAAGGTTTAACAAGTCATGCAGAGGCAGTGTAGCAAGTCTGGGGGCAATTCAGATGAGAGAAGCGATCACAGAGTATGAGCTGATTCAAGAGCGGGTTGGTCGTGCAATCACTTATGCCTATCTCTCTTGGGTCACGGCTACGGATGATCCAGTACGTGGAGCACTTCTACAGCATGTTCGTGAGTTGTCCACGCAAATTAGCAAGAACCTACTATTCTTTGGGTTGGAGTGGATGAGAGTGGACGATGATCAGGCTCAGACGCTGATGGAGGATGACGAACTTGTCGGATATCGACATTTTCTGGAATGTGAGCGACTTCTTAAGGATTACATCCTCTCAGAGGCAGAGGAAAAGATTTTGGCAGAGACGCAGGTGACCGGGAGATCTGCCTGGATGCGTTACTTCACCGAGACAATCAGTAGAATGCGCTTTACATTCCGGGGAGAAGTCCTGCCTCAAGAGCATCTGCTTACAAAGCTTCATGCCCATGACCGAGAATTACGCAAAGAAGCTGCGGACAGCTTTTCAAAAGGGCTTGTCTCGAATGAGCATACACTCACGTTTATCTTCAATACATTGCTGGCTGACAAGGCTGCAAATGATCGCATGCGAGGATTGCCCCACTGGCTCAAGTCCCGCAACCTAAGTAATGAAATTGCAGATGAAACAGCAGAAGCCCTGGTGCAGGCGGTAGTGAGCCGCTATGACTTGGTGGCTCGCTTTTATGAACTTAAGGGCAAAATTCTGAGACTCAAGCCGCTCTATGATTATGACCGATATGCACCTGTCGGAGAGAGCGACACTTACTATTCATGGAGTGATGCCAGGCAGATTACCTTGGAGAGTTACCGGGGATTTCATCCACTTCTGGCGGAGGTTGCCGAGCGTTTTTTTGAGGAGAAATGGATTGATGCACCTGTGTATGCGGGCAAGCAGGGTGGAGCGTTCAGTCATGGATCAGTCCCCAGTGTGCATCCCTACGTACTGTTAAATTATACTGGGCGTGCACGAGATGTACAAACCTTGGCACATGAACTTGGGCATGGGGTGCATCAGTTCCTTTCAAGAGAGCAGGGTTACTTGCAGGCTTCCACTCCGCTAACCACGGCAGAGACGGCCTCCGTGTTTGGGGAGATGCTCACGTTCCAGCGCCTGTTGGCTCAAGAGACTGATCCACGTAACATGCTGACGCTTCTGATGAGCAAGATTGATGATACCATGGCAACCGTCTTTCGCCAGGTTACCATGAATCGATTCGAGCACGCAATCCATACCGCAAGGCGCAAAGAGGGGGAATTATCTTCGGATAAATTTGCCGAGTACTGGATATCTACCCAATCTGCTATGTTTGGTGATAGCGTGGTACTCACTGACCAGTATCATAGCTGGTGGAGTTATATCCCGCATTTTCTGCATACACCAGGCTATGTCTATGCGTACGCATTTGGAGAGCTGTTAGTGCTAGCCCTGTATAAACGCTACCTTGAATCTCCGGACGAATTTCCAGACCAATACATTGAGTTAATGAGGGCAGGTGGATCCGATTGGCCACATATTCTTGTTAGTCGCTTGGGGGTTGACTTGCAGGATCCAGAATTCTGGCACAAAGGGCTCAGCGAGATCGAAGCATTGATTGAGCGAGCCGAAGCCAGTTATGCGGCCTCTTGTCTGGATTGAACCAGTGCAATGCGTTTGAGATAGGCATCACGCGCAATCTGAACATCTTTCAGAAAGAACGGAAGTTCATCTGGACGCAGTGCCTGGGGGCCATCCACCAGTGCCTTGGCAGGTTTAGGATGAAAATCAACAAGTACCATATTTGCTCCGGCAATGATGCCCTGTGCTGTGGCATGCATCACATCCAATAGCCCATCTGGGCTTCGTTGTCGGTTGCCGACAGAATGGGATGGATCAATGCATACAGGCATTCGAGTGAGTCGATGGACCACTGGCACATGTGAGAAATCAACGAAATTTCGATGTGGATCCCCCAGGTTCGTTTTCATTCCACGTAGTGCAAAGATCACGCGCCGATTCCCTTCACTGGCCAGATATTCCGCCGCGTTCAGTGATTCATTCAATGTGATGCCAAATCCCCTCTTGAGCAGGACGGGGTAGTCGTCCTGACGACCAGCACACTTGAGCAGTTCAAAATTCTGTGTGTTACGCGTACCGATCTGTAGCATGACACCAGTGGGATGCCCGGTGGACTCAAGAGTCTCATGAATCTCTAGAATGTGTGACTCGTGCGTGATCTCCATACAAATGATTCGGATGTCGTATTTGCCCGCAAGGTCAAAGACATAGGGGAGACAGTTTTTTCCGTGTCCCTGGAAAGAATAGGGATTGGTACGTGGTTTGTAGGCTCCCATACGGGTGCAGACCTGACCGTTTTCCTTGAGTGCCTTCATCATGAGTTCGACATGCTCTGGAGTATCTACCGCACACAATCCAGCAAATACATGAAGATTCGCCTGATCGAATGTGACGCCGTTGTATTCGAACTGATGAAGAAAGTCTTCCTGGCCATGTCTTCCGAGCACTCGGTAGGCCTCCTGTACACGGATCACACGCTGCACACGAGGCAGGCTTCGCATGAATTCCTTTGAGAGGGATTTGGTATCCCCCAATAGATAGATCTCAGTCAGCCGCTGACCAGCGCCCTGAATATGCCGTACTTGATACGTAATGTTCACGAGTGAGTCGAGATAACGCGTCAGAAGTTTGTATCGTGGCGACTCCAGATCCGTATCAGGTTTTAATACAAGTATCACAGCTAAAGTAGATTCTAGGTTATTGTTTATTAAGCCCCGAAGATGCAGCTTCATCCAGTAATACAGTGACACTGGAATGAGTCTGTAGACAACTACCTGGGACCTCTTCTGTCTGGGGGCCTTGCAGGCACCGTGCAACCGCATCGGCTTTTGCGGGGCCGCATGCGAGCAGCAAAATCTTGCGAGCTTCCATGATGGTTTGTATCCCCATCGTTACTGCCTGATGGGGTACATCTTCTATGGAATCGAAAAATCGGACATTGTCCTGAATCGTCGATGGGGCAAGCGATACAACCCGGGTACGGGAATCAAATGGAGCCCCAGGTTCATTGAAGCCAATATGGCCATTGCTTCCGAGCCCCAAAATCTGAAGATCAATCCCCCCTTGATTCTGAATGAATTGGTCGAACATGGACGGATCTGGGACTGCTGCCGGGAAGTGAATGAAATCTGGTCGCACATTGACATGCTCCCAAAGATGGCGTTGCATGAAAGTTGCGTAGGATTGCTCATGGTCGGGAGCAAGCCCAATATATTCATCCAGATTCACCGTAAGGAGCTGATCAAACGAGATCTCGCCACGTTGATAGCGGGCGACGAGTAACTCGTAGAGCCTCTCTGGCGTACTCCCCGTCGCGAATCCAAAAACCCCGTTGGGATTTTCAGAGATAACTCCACATACGAGTTCCGCAGCACGTGAGCTGACGGCTTCGTAATCCTGGAAATATTCAATCACCATCTGTTTTGTCGGTAGATGATTTTTCCTGGAAAAGGTTGAGGAGGTGGATCAATGTTGTACGAAGCTCTCGTCGATTCACGACCATATCAACAAAACCATGCTCTTTGAGAAACTCAGAACTTTGAAATCCTTTCGGGAGGTCTTGCCCAATCGTTTCGCGGATGACACGGGGGCCCGCGAAACCAATGAGTGCACCAGGTTCAGCAATATTGATATCACCAAGCATCGCAAAGGACGCGGTTACACCGCCAGTCGTTGGATTCGTTAATACGGAGATATACGGAATCCCTTTTTCATGTAATCTGGCAAGGTGTGCACTGGTTTTAGCCATCTGCATAAGACTGAGCGCACCTTCCATCATCCGGGCTCCGCCGCTTTGCGCGATGACAATGACGGGAATATTCTGTTCGACTCCTCTACGTATGGAACGGGCAATGACTTCGCCGACAACGGAGCCCATTGATCCTCCAATAAAATTAAAATCCATGGCAGCGATAGATACGGTATGCCGATCCATTTGCCCAATAGCAGCCTGTGCTGCGTCAGGCAATCCGCTTTTTTTTCGCGCACTCTCAAGTCGATCAGAATAGCGTTTGCGATCAATAAACTCAAGAGTGTCTGTTGAGATAATTTCCTGATCCTGGAGTTGGCAGGAGCCATCGTCAAGCAGCAACGCAAAGTATTCGCTTGAACCCAGGCGGCCATGGTAGTCACACTTGGGGCAGATGTTCAGGTTACCATCTAGTTCTCGGACAGCGTTAATCGCTGCACATCCCGGGCACTTTTGCCATTGCCCGGCAGGCATCTCGTGCTGACCGCTACGGCTGGTTAAAATTCCCTTTTTCGTTCTTTTGAACCAAGGCATTGTTTTCGGTGCTACAGCATAGTGCTTAAACGGTTTTATACGAAGGTGTTCTCCATTGAGCACAATTGCGGCAGAAAAGCAGGTAAATTCTTTTCCAGGCTGTATATTTTGCGGCGAACATGTTGAGAGATATCCAAGAGTAAGAGCCAATGAAAGTATATAATCCTGAACATATCCGAAATGTTGTATTGGTCGGCCATCAAGGCAGTGGGAAAACCTCCCTGGCGGAGTCCATGCTGTATGTCAGCAAAAAGATACGCCGTCTAGGTACGGTTACCGAAGGATCCACGGTCAGTGACTATCAGCCAAGTGAAAAAGAGAGGCAGATGTCCATCTTCTCTTCTCTTTTGCATGCGGAATGGAAAGAGCACAAGATCAATATTATTGATACTCCAGGATATCCAGATTTTGTAGGTGAGGTTGTTGCAGCTGTTCGAGTGGCAGACACGTCCATTTTTGTGATGAACGCCCAGGAAGGGGTTGAGGTGGGTACCGAACTGGCCTGGGCTGCGGCAGCGGAGAATGAAAAGCCGGCAATGTTTGTCATTAACCAGATTGATCGCCCCCAAGCGGATGTTGACTCACTCATTACGCAGATGCGGGATCGTTTCGGTTCGGGGATTACGATCATCCAATTCCCAGGCGGGGCCCCGAATGAATTGATTGATGTGCTGATCATGAAGAAGATCAGCTTCGACTCAAGTTCTCAAGGCCCCCCTACATTTAGTGAAATCCCAGACGAGTTTCTCGAGCGTGCAGAAGAATTACACAATGCATTGGTCGAGGATATTGCAGTCAGCGACGAGGAGTTAATGGAGAAATATTTGGAGTCAGAACGATTGACCGAGGATGAAATGCGTGCTGGACTTCGTGATGCGATGTTGCAGAGGTCGCTGTATCCAGTTTTTTGCACAGCAGCGACCACAAATATGGGATCTTCTCGCCTGATGAGTTTTATCGGTAATGTAGTGCCATCCCCGCTGGAAGCCGCCTCTCTTCCGTTAGCGGAGGGCAAGGCGACTGAACCGAGCATGGATGGGGATCCGGTGGTTTTTGTCTATCGCACCATGGCGGAGCATCATGTGGGGGACTATTCATTTTTTCGTGTATGTAACGGTGCGATTGAATCGGGAATGGATTTTGAGAATGCTCAATCCGGGGCATCTGAGCGCTTGGGGCAGCTCTATGTATTATGTGGACGCGATCGTGAAACGGTCTCACATATGAATATGGGGGACATCGGGGCACTGGTCAAGTTGCGTAATACCCATACCAATAATACACTTCGCAGGAAAGGAGACAGTGTGGTTGTTACTCCCATCCCTTTCCCAGAACCGCGTTACCGTGAGGCAATTCAGGCGAAGGTAGAGGGCGAGGAGGATAAACTCGCGCAGGGATTACATCAAATCACTGCAGAGGATCCCTCTCTGGTGGTTATGCATGAACCGCACTTAAGTCAGATCACTTTGGGGGGACAGGGGGCAATGCATCTGAAGGTTGCTCAGTACCGACTCAAGTCCAAGGTGAATGTAGAGGTGGAATACACTCGTCCACGGGTTGCCTATCGCGAAACCGTTACAACCGAAGCACGCAATTCCTACAGGCACAAGAAACAGACGGGAGGCGCAGGACAGTTCGCTGATATTTCTGTTCTGATTGAGCCACTTGATGATGAGTTTCGGAAACGACCAGACATCAACGTGCGCAATGTCGCACAAGCCCAAACTGCGTGGGGATCAACGATTGAGTTCATTGATGCAATCGTTGGGGGCGTGATTGATATGCGGCGCTTTTTTGGTGCAATCCAGAAAGGTGTCCTGGAAGCCATGCAAAGAGGTCCGGTGGCGGGTTACCCGGTTGGAGATGTTCGATTTGTCATCTTCGATGGGGGAATGCACTCGGTGGATTCGAATGAGAACGCCTTTCGAACGGCGGCACGAATGGTGTTCCGGGAATCATTCCGCAAAGCAAAACCGGTCATCCTGGAGCCGATCCATGACGTGGAGGTCACGGTACCGGATACATACACGGGGGATGTGATGGGGGATTTGAATGGACGTCGCGCGACGATCAAGGGCATGGAGGCGGAAGGGACGATGCAAAAAATTCTTGTCCAGGTCCCGGAAGCCGAGTTATATCAATACTCTACCCGTGTTCGTTCAATGACACAGGGACGGGGGATCCACAGCGCACGGTTTAGCCATTATCAGGCCATGCCGAGAAATGTGCAGGAAAAGGTCGTGGCTGCTGCCGCCAAAGAGGATCGGAATTAGAAGGTCAGCGAGCAAGTTGTTGGGCACCTGCAACTCAAGTATAATTGAGGAAGCCTGTCAGCTACGATCCAGGATAGGATATCCTTGATGGGATCAAGCCTGGACTCCGGGTCCATCTATCTCACGACTGACATGGCTTTTGATTGTTGGATCACTTGATCTCCCATATCTACCCTGAGTGTATAATAATAGACTCCTGAAGTCAGATTGTCGGTGCCAATCTCCACCGTATGCTCTCTGCCGGCTTCATACCATCCATAGGGAGTCATTTGAACAGTCCGTCCCAATAGATCTGTCACACGAATTGATATTTGTGCAGGTTCTGGCAGATCAAATACTATTTTTGCGAGGTCTGACACCGGATTTGGATAATTTCCCCAAAGCGTAATGGAGGTGGATGGCTCTTCATCTTCCACGCTCACGCCCATATTGTCTCTGATCGTTACCATTAATGTGTGAGACACTTCATCATAGCCTCCTCCCGATGTTTCCAGTGTCAGTGTCACTTCATCGTTTAACAGGTCACTGTCTTCTGTCGTGGTTAATGTTACGGTCTGTGAAGTGTTGTAGTTGTCTTGTGTAAATGTCAGCACCCCCGGATCAGGCTCCAAGTCGGTATTCTCATACCCGGTGATGGTCACGGTCACATCACTCAAAGGTTGCGTCATAAGCGAGATTCGAACCACTTCGGATTGCCCTTCGTCAACTTCTACAGAGACGGGGGCTAATATCCCCGGCATATCGTTATCTGTAATCTTGACTTCGGCGGAAGTCGAACTCCCCAAAATAATTCCAGTTGGTAGATGATCAGCATCTATGGCCACCGTGAAGGTTTCGTCTTCGGTATCGGCATCTTCATAGGTATTAATGGTATGCTCCGTCTCCGTTTGACCACTGGTAATGTCTATGTTCACCGGAGAGGCACTGTCATAATCATCGGATTCAGCGGTATTCGGTGCGAGTATTAAGGGAATGGTCATATTATTTGCCAGAGCTTTGGATAGCTCTATCGTCACCGTCACCGGTTGTCCTTCCGATACAGAATTTTGATCTACGGACAGATTCACCTCCGGCATATCATTATCTGTAATCTTGACTTCGACGGAAGTCGAACTCCCCAAAATAATTCCGGTTGGTAGATGATCAGCATCTATGTCCACGGTAAAGGACTCATCCTCAAGGTCGTCATCTTCGTAGGTGTTAATGGTATGCTCCGCCTCCGTTTGACCGCTAATGATTTCTATATTGACCGGAGATGTACTGTCATAATCACCGGATTCAGCAGTTCCAGATGTGAGTTTCAGGGGGATGGTTACATTACTGGCCAGAGCGTGAGATAGTTCTACGGTCACGGTCACCGACTCTCCCTCTTCTACAGAATTTTTATCGACCGACAGGGAGACTTCCGACATATCGGAATCTAGGATCGTGATTTCTACCGAGACAGGGCTCCCCGCTGCCACTTCAGCGGTTAGGTTGCCCGTGTCAATCGCCACCGTAAAGGACTCGTTTTCAAGGTCGTCATCTTCGTAGGTGTTAATGGTATGCTCCGCCTCCGTTTGACCGCTAATGATTTCTATATTGACCGGAGATGTACTGTCATAATCATCGGATTCAGCAGTTCCAGATGTGAGTGTCAGGGGGATGGCCACATTACTGGCCAGAGCGTGAGATAGTTCTACGGTCACGGTCACCGACTCTCCCTCCTCTACAGAATTCTTATCGACCGACAGGGAGACTTCCGGCACATCGGGATCTGTGATCGTGATGTCTACTGAGAGAGGGCTACCAGCGATCACTTCATCGGGTAAATTGTCCGTGTCGATCGCCACCGTAAAGGACTCGTTTTCAAGGTCGTCATCTTCGTAGGTCTTTAGGGTATACTGAGTTTCAGTTTGGCCACTGGTGATGGTGATGTCTACTGGAGAGGCACTGTCATAATCACCGGATTCAGCAGTTCCAGATGTGAGTGTCAGGGGGATGGTCACATTACTGTTCAGGGCTTCAGAAATCTTTACGGTCACGGTCACCGACTCTCCCTCCTCTACAGAATTTTTATCGACCGACAGGGAGACTTCCGGCATATCGGAATCTAGGATCGTGATTTCTACCGAGACAGGGCTCCCCGCTGCCACTTCAGCGGTTAGGTTGCCCGTGTCAATCGCCACCGTAAAGGACTCGTTTTCAAGGTCGTCATCTTCGTAGGTCTTTAGGGTATACTGAGTTTCAGTTTGGCCACTGGTGATGGTGATGTCTACTGGAGAAGCACTGTCATAATCACCGGATTCAGCAGTTCCAGATGTGAGTGTCAGGGGGATGGCCACATTACTGGCCAGAGCGTGAGATAATTCTACGGTCACGGTCACCGATTCTCCCTCCTCTACAGAATTTTTGTCGACCGACAGGGAGACTTCCGACACATCGGGATCTGTGATCGTGATGTCTGCTGAGAGAGGGCTACCAGCGATCACTTCATCGGGTAAATTGTCCGTGTCAATCGCTACCGTGAAAGATTCATCGTCCAGATCGTTATCGTCAGAGGTGTTGATGATATGATCCGCTTCGGTTTGGCCACTGGCGATGGTGATGTCTACCGGAGATGTACTGTCATAATCACTGGATTCAGCAGTTCCAGATGTGAGTGTCAGGGGGATGGTTACATCGCTGTTCAGAGCTTCAGAAATCTCTACGGTCACGGTTACCGACTCTCCTTCCGCCACAGAATTTTTATTGACCGACAGGGAGACTTCCGGCACATCGGGATCTTTGATCGTGATGTCTGCCGAGAGAGGGCTACCAGCGATCACTTCATCGGGTAAATTGTCCGTGTCGATCGCTACCGTGAAAGATTCATCGTCCAGGTCGTTATCGTCAGAGGTGTTGATGATATGATCAGTCTCAGTCTGACCACTGTTGATGGTGACATTTACTGGAGAGGCACTGTCATAATCACTGGATTCAGCAGTTCCAGATGTGAGTGTCAGGGGGATGGTCACATTACTGTTCAGAGCTTCAGAAATCTTTACGGTCACGGTCACCGACTCTCCCTCCTCTACAGAAGGATCATCTACGGACAGGCTCACTCGAGGTGTGCTTGACATCAATTCGAAGACAAAGCTCCCTACTGATTTTACGGTTCCATCCACCAAAAATGGAGATGCACTGATTCGGCTAATATTTTCCCTGGGGTTGGTTGCCTGATCTGTCGAGGTATAGTTGGGGCCGCTATCAGTTCCTGCATCATAGACAAACAATTCCACCTCATGTCTTTCCCGCCAACTGTTATTCTCATCCAGCAGGTTCAGTCCTGATACACCGACAAACCAGTCCGGGCTGGGTGCCAACATGGAGGTAACGGTGACCAGGTTCCACGGAGGACGAATCTCGAAGGTTGTTGTTGTAGACCTTGGAGGGGCGCCTAAACCAGGCCCATCAATGATCACATCGGCATTATTATTCGCCTTGGCCTGGTTGACTTCATTTCGAAGCGGCCCCTTGGTTCCGCCCTCTGCCATTGCTTTAATGCCGTCACTTGCGGGTTCTCCCGTAGTCCAGAATTCGACTGAACTGTTGTGGGTGCCCCCAATCAGCCCAGAGAAATGGGGACTGGATGGATAGCCTGTAGGGTGTGTAGTGGCCGTCCATGTTGATGTGAAGGTGAGCCTATAGGTGGCAGTGCCCTGTGCCATAGCTGTCGATAGGAACAGGATACTACTTATTGCCCATAGGGGCGCACATTTTTGAATTATCTTTACCAATGTATTCATCATGAATTGAGTCTTTCAAGGTCCAAGGTCTCTTAAATGGGAAATGGAATTTTGATTGAACCATTCCAACCATAGCCATGAGTCAGGCTGCAACCAGTTACTCATCCCATAGGTCTCAGCCAGCCCTTGGACCCAGCCCCATTATAATCTATTTGACTGGACGAGTTGTTTTCATTGATATACAGGAATCATGACATGGCTTCATCATGTTGGGGCGTCACTAATCAGCAATTCAGATTCCACAACAATCATGATAGGGCAGTTTCCAAGTAATGGCAGAAGGGACTAGGCAGGGCGAGGTGCAGTTTCAGTCAAGATGAGCGAATGCTGGAGGTCTGAATTCTTCATTGGATAGTGTATCTCAGTTGTGGCGCTGTTTTGATCGTCCCTTTTTGCGTGCAGGTTTCCGGTCACGCTGTGGTGGACGCTTCTTTTTAATGAATGTGATTTCCGGGAGATCAAATTCCTCAATCAGATTATTATTGAGGTGTATGCGGACTGTACGGGAGAAAATATTCATGCCCAAGACTCGTCCAGGGCCATTGTCGGTATCCACTTTTGCGTTTTTTCGAGGGAATTCCTCAAGTATTTTCATATACTGCTCAAGCTCGTAATTCAGACAGCATTTCAGTTGTCCGCACCGTCCGGTCAATCTTTCGTGCGTGAGGGGGAAGTGCATTTTTTTTGCTGCCGAAGCGGATACCGGTGGAATTTGTCGCATCCAGGAAGAGCAACAGAGCTCCCGCCCACATACACCAAGGCCACCTATTCGAGCAGATTCTTCACGAGGACTCAAGCGAAGGAATTCGACACGTGTCTTGAAGCGCCGGCAAAGTTCGCTGATGACCGGCCGCATCGTAACCCGGGTTTGGGAAGTATAGAAGAGGGACAGCCGTTTTCGATCAAACTGCCATTCTGCATCCACAAGTTTGATCGGGAGTTGTCGTCTCCCGATGGTTGTTTTTGCAGCCAGCAGGGCCTCTTTTTCAGCTTCCTTGTTCTCCTTGTGAATGCTCCGATCATTTGATGAAGCCAGACGGAGGACCTGACCATAGTTTGGGTTCTGTTTTGCACGAATATGTACTAGCTCGCCAGCGAGCACAACCTGTCCATAATCCAGGCCCCGCTGTGCAGAAACAATAATGTCATCCCCGGCACAGACAGTTATTTTTCGTCTATTCTGATACACCTTTCTGCGTCGGCCCTTGAATGCGACTTCAACCAGATCACAATGGTCTCGACCAGAATCCTTGGAGGATGCAGGAAGCCAGTCAAAAATCTGCACGGACGGACAACTATCGTTGCAACCGCCGTAGCCGGTTAATGAACTTCCGCTGCAACCGCAGGTACCGTTTGCGCCACAAGCCATGATGAATTCAATTATTTCAGAAAGGGACCCTGCATACTGGACATGAATTTACGCCGTGAACGTAATAACGTTCGAACGATGAGCTTGCAAGAAACCAGACGCCTGGTATCTGGAGAACTGAACTTTGGGGCGACAAAAGAGAGGATTGCTACGAAATTGTATTGAAGCCTGTAAGGGGTTCAAACAGCTTACCACTGTGTGGGCTTCGCATGGCTTTGCCCAAACTCAGTGATAGGTTTATCAGTAGTAGTGTTGTATTCACGTTCGATTCGCTCAGCAGAAGTGCTTCTTCAATGAGACAAGACATTGCATCCAGGTCGGCACTTTGAAGGTTCTGGTTGAACTTTGAAATTTCCTGTTTCTGGTCGCGATTTGTGATTGGTGCATCTTCCCCGATCGCCCGGTACAACGCAACATCACGGATCCAACTCAAAAGAAGCCGTAGCAAATTCCGGATGCGATCCCGGCTGGACTGACTAATTTCTGCGATGAGATCCGTTTGCTGAACAAACCTTTCTGTGAAGGCCAAGCGAAGAAATGTTAAAACTCGTTCACGGTCACGTCGGAGTTCTTCGCTCTGAGTCAGCTCTAGAGCACGCAGATAAGAGCCTTGAGACATATTCGCAACCAGTTCTGCAAGCTCCATCTCAACCCCCTTACGCTCATATAACGCTCGGGAGATCGTATCCGGCGAGAGGTTTTCAAATGCCACATGTTGGCAGCGTGATAGGATCGTTTGCAAGAGTAGATCTTTTCGGGATGTCGTCAGGATAAATAGCGTATCAGGACCAGGCTCTTCAAGAAGTTTCAGGAATGTATTCGCTGCCTGCTCGCGAATGGTATCTGCGTCGGTGATGATTGCGATGCGATATCTTCCCCTTAGGGGGCGCATCATCATCTTTTGGCGTAAATGCAGGTTGATCCGATCAACAGAATAAAATGCTTGCTTAAGTTTTCCGGCCGCACCTTTTCCAGATCCCAATGTGGGGGCGCGAACAAAATCTATCGCCGCGTATGGATCTTCGGCCAGTAATGCAATCCGTTCGCCTACATCCCGGGGCTTGGCATCACTGGGTTCAGGAATCAAAACATGTACATCAGGGTGCTCCAATTGGGCCGCTTGCCTGCAAGACATGCAGGGTTGGTTCCCGTTGCAGCCTTCACATTGCAATTCTCGTGCAAATGCCAGGGCAACTGCACGCTTTCCGGTCCCCTCCATGCCATGAAACAGATATGCATGAGCCACACGCCCGGAATCCACCGAACGTCTTAAGAGCTCAACCACTTTTTCCTGTCCGATAATGCTGTCCCAGTGCATGTTATTCGATCAAAATCTGCGCTTGTGGTACCAATGCTTCCCTGGGTGGTTGCAACCCGCTTTGGACTATCTCCGTTCAAGCATCTGCCAGGCGTGGTAGCTCAGTCGGTTAGAGCGTGCGACTCATAATCGCAAGGTCGAGAGTTCGAGTCTCTCCCACGCCACCCTCTCACAGAGCATCGGGGCAATCCAAGTCCCTGTCCGCCGCTCTTCCAGTGTCACGTAAACCAACAGGATTTAAAAATCCGGTCTTGGTGAGATCATCCCTTGAATCCAGATGTCCACCGATTATGTCTTCATGATCAGAGTAGTCAGGATTTGGGATAAGATACCCAGGCCGATCTGTTCAATGGGCCCCGACCCAATTCAGTCATGCTCAGCTACACGCGTAGGCAAAACCAGCCCGGACCCGGTCCGCTACTCACCGCTAGACAGCTTGATGAGTACACGATCACGGAGAAGGATCAACTCTGACGTGATTCAGGGTATATTCCGTCCGTGTCAATGGGCTTTGTCCTGATCAAACGCCCATCTTATATAGAGGGTCGAAGCGGTTGCTACAAGCAGCATCAGAATGCCGGCCCAAGGATTTCCAAGAATCAAATAGCCTGCCGAAAAAAGACAGGAATAGACCAGAACAACTCCGGCACCCCATTGACGTGCCATAGAAGTAATGGTCGCATCCGGTTCTATATCCGGGTACAGAGCAGCAATCCGGCGCCAGCCAGGGCCCGCAGGCCGGACCAGAGTATAAAATGCTTTGAGAGTAGACGGATCTGTCGGTTTTGTCAAGAAGGTAACAATAAGCCAAAGGGCCGTGGTCACCCCCACGACAACAAATAAGTTGGATGGGAAGGGTTCCTGAATTCCGGGAATTGGAACCCCAAACACGGTTAAGAGGACCATCACAATCGGAACCAGGGTTGCCACGAGTTCGCTCCATGCATTGATTCGCCACCAGTACCAGCGAAGGATCAGTACCGTGCCGAGTCCGGCAGATGCCGTGATAATGAGTGTCCATGCCTGGCTGATGGATTCAAGTTGGGTGGCCACAAGAATACTCAGCAACCCTACAATGAAGGTGAGTGTGCGTGAGATAAAAACATAATGACGCTCACTGCGATCAGGTTTTAGGAATCTGCGCCAGAAATCATTCACCAGGTAGGAAACGCCCCAATTCAACTGGGTCGAAATCGTGCTCATGAATGCAGCCAAAAATGCCGCAAACACAATTCCGAGTACTCCAACCGGCAGTACGTCTCGCATGACCAGGATAAACCCTTCCCGTGAGTGGGTGAGGTCCGGGTAGAGGACCAGCGAAGCCAGGGCAACGATAATCCATGGCCATGGGCGAATGCAGTAGTGCGCGATAGTGAATAAAAGGGCGGAAAATGTCGCATCCCGCTCGCTGGCAGTTCCCATCATTCGCTGCGCACTGTACCCACCCCCACCGGGTTCAGAACCTGGATACCAGCTACTCCACCACTGAATTCCAATAAAGGCAACAAACGCGGGGATCGACAGCGCAAAAGCGGCTACAGCCCCGGATGCCTCCCCAATCGTGGGGAAGAAGCGAAATGTCTCTGCCGGCAGGTGCGATTTCAGGCCGGCGATTCCTCCTACTTCGGGGATGCGAAGTACAAATACTGCCATCAGGATCGAGCCAATCATGGCCAATATGAATTGCATTACATCGGTGACTGCCACTCCCCACAAGCCAGAGATCAGTGCAAAGACGGAAACCAGTACTACAAGTAGACTGACGATTACCAGCGCTGCGCTCATTGTGAGTCCACCGATAGAGATCGTGGCATGCCCAAAAACGGTCAATTCCGGCCATAGGACATTGATGGCCGTTTCCATTGCGAGTGAGACCCAGCCGATAATAATGATGTTCAGGAGTAGGCCAAAGTATACCGCCTTGATGCCACGAAGCCAGGCAGCAGCCGGTCCTGTATAGCGAACCTCCACGAATTCAACATCCGTTTGAATTCCGCATCGTCGCCACAGACGCGCAAAAAAGAACACCGTCAGCATACCACCAAAGGCAAAATTCCACCAGATCCAGTTGCCGGCAATGCCATTCTCGGCCACAAGTTCGGTTACGGCCATCGGTGTGTCTGCCGCAAAAGTGGTTGCAACCATACTGATTCCCGCCAACCACCAGGTCATCCGTCGTCCGCTCAGAAAAAACTCAGAAGTATTCTTCCCGGCACGTCTCGAATAATACAGGGCAATTCCAACGGCAATCAGGAAATAAAGACCAACAATTGTCCAATCAAGTAGTGTCATGTTCGTGATGGCTGCGTGGAATAGTAATCATGTACCGGATTCGTGGCGCTGAGAGGATTCCTTCGTAAAGTAGGCAAATAGATCGTATCCCCTCGAATAGATATTTTTTTTCCAGTCCATGGTGAATGATACGGCCCCATTGCAAATTGCGGACTCGGGTATAAAGAGATCATCTTTGGGAATGAACGTAGAAAGCATGTCAGAAGGGAGATGTCCCTGCGATCCAGAGCAGAATGATACTATAATCTGAAAAATGTGAGGTCTTAAAATGCACCGCATGATTCCAATGCAGCTTGAGATCGTACCACCATTGATATTGATAAGGAGTTGATCCTGGATCAACGCCAGGACATCTTTGTCAGAATTGTAGCAAGGATAAAAGGGAAATGATGTTTTTGGTAGTATTTTCATGGAATAGATCAGATCTCCGCTAGGGAATGGACAATACTGAATCTGCTCCGCTTCATGAACTTGCAAATTCGAGGTATCTGAATTATGCGCTGTCGGTGATTACCAGCAGAGCACTTCCAGATATTCGAGATGGATTAAAGCCGGTGCAGCGCCGAATCCTGTACGCAATGTTTGCAAGTCTTCGCTTGTATCCCGATGCAAGGTACAGAAAGAGTGCGACCATCGTCGGGGACACCATGGGGAAGTACCATCCTCACGGGGATAGTGCAATCTATGATGCAATGGCACGGATGGCACAGGCCTTCTCTCTGCGTGACCCGCTGGTGGATGGACACGGTAACTTTGGATCCGTTGACGGGGATCGGCCCGCCGCAATGCGGTATACGGAGGCAAAATTACGCCCTCTGGCAATGACCTTTCTGGAAGAACTCCGTCAGAATACCGTTCCATTCAGGCCAAACTTTGACGCAACCTTATCCGAGCCGGTAGTATTGCCTGCAAATGTCCCGAATCTGCTGGTCAATGGTGCGACCGGCATTGCAGTTGGAATGGCAACCAGTATCCCCCCCCATAACCTCGGTGAAGTTGTGAGTGGTGCCATCTACATGGTGGAATCATTACTTCGGCGATCAGAGCATACTTGGCCTGCAAATACAATAAACCGTTTACTGGACCGCCACATTCTTGGACCGGATTTTCCGACTGGTGGCAGAATGATGAATTCCAAAGAGGAGTTGCATCAGATCTACAAGAAAGGTGAAGGGGCAATTATTTTGAGGGGGACGTACCAGGTTGAACGTAAATCAAAGGTGGTGATCACCTCTATTCCCTATGCCATCAACAAAAGTGATTTGGTCGAGAAAATTGCAAATCATATCGGAGATGGGCGAGTTCCACAGTTGATGGATATCCGGGATGAGTCCACGGATGATATTCGGATTGTGATGGACCTGAAGCGTGGCGCAAATGTGAAGGCAGCCATGGGCTATCTCTACAAGTACACGCCATTGGAGTCGAGATTCCATGTCAACCTGACCTGCCTACTCCCAACGAAGAATCCACAGGTTTGTGAGCCAAAGCGGATTAATTTGCAGGAAGCTTTGGAGCATTTTCTGCTGTTTCGGCTTGAGGTGGTCACACGAAGATTGCGATATGAGTTGAAGCAGCTTGAAGAGCGGATTCATATCCTGGATGGCTTTGATATGATCTTTGATGAATTGGACGAGGCGATCAAGATTATCCGGGCTTCAAAGAATAAGGCAGATGGGGCGCAGCGTTTACGTCACCGGTTCCTACTGTCGGAACCCCAGGCAAATGCCATCCTCGAAACAAGGCTCTATAAACTCTCACAGCTGGAAATCAATGCAGTACGGGATGAACTCAAAGCCAAGCGGGTACGGGCCAAGGAGATTCGGGATCTGCTGGCCGATGAGCTTGCACGCTGGAAGTTGGTTCGGAGAGAACTAAAGGAAGTACGGCAGCAGTTTTCCACCGAACGGCGTACGACACTATCTTCGGGGGATGAAGGACTCTATGAGTATTCCGAAGAAGACTTTATTGTGGAGGAGGATACGGTAGTGATCGTAACTCGCGCCGGCTGGATCAAAAGGCAGCGATCCTATACCGAGATTCAGTCTATTCGTGTTCGAGAAGGAGATGAAGTCGGATGGGTACTGGTCACAGGAACACGCTATACAGTAGTGTTTTGGACGAATTTTGGGCGGGCATACACGATCCGAGCCAATGATATTGTCAGCACGACGGGACATGGGATCCCGTTGCAGAAGTTATTTGACTTCAAAGACAAGGAGCGGGTTATTGGTGCGATTCCCTGCGATTCCAGAGTTTTGCGAATGAGCAAATCATTCGAGAAGGAGGACGCTCCTGCTTTAGGGTATATAGTGGCGCTCACATCCAAGGGGATGGTTCTTCGACAGCAACTACAACTATTTTCTGATGTATCTACACGCAAGGGGAGGCTGTGCATGCGTTTGAGTGAAGGGGATGAAATTTTTGGCGTGTGGCCGGTTGCCGGGGATGAATTTGTTTGTCTGGTCTCCCAAAAGGGGCATGCAATAATTTTTTCAACAGAAGAGATTCCCTTGATTAGTGGGCCAGGGAAAGGCGTTATCGGGATGCGTGTAGCTGCGGAAGACATCCTGATTGGGGCCAATGTGAGTGCCCAGGTACGCGAGGGAGTTGCGGTTGAAACCCCGCGTGGACGGCAGGAGATTATTCGTCGAACCAAGTACGAGGTCGCCCGCAGAGGCGGCAAAGGGCGCAAAATCATCCAGAGGGGAGAACTGGTGCCCAGCGCGGTTGAACCCCATGAAATTCGTTTGCCATGAGTTCATATTCAGGAGCAGATATTATTGTCTTGGAAGGCCTTGAGGCAGTACGTAAGCGTCCGGGTATGTACATCGGAGGTACAGGTAAGCCAGGGCTTCATCATCTACTCTGGGAGATCGTAGATAATGGCGTAGATGAAGCAGTAAACGGGCATGCGAACTGCATTGAAGTCACGCTTCACAAGGATGCAGCGAGTGTAACGGTCCAGGATAATGGGCGTGGAATTCCAGTGGATCCTCATCCAGAGAAGAAAATCCCTGCCCTGGAAGTCATCCTGACCACTCTGCATTCCGGTGGTAAATTCGAGGGGGATCAGTATGTGACTTCTGGAGGATTGCATGGGGTAGGGGCCTCGGTTGTGAATGCGCTCTCCAAAGAACTGGTTGCCAGAGTCAAACGTGGAGGAACAACCTATGAGCAACGGTTTCGGCGTGGGCGCCCGGTGAGCAAGTTGGTGGACCTGGACAAGCGTACGCGATTAACGGGGACGAGCATCTACTTTGCTCCGGATCCTGAAATTTTCGACTCGGTAACCTTTGATGCGAATCGAATTCGGGCACAGCTCGAGATTAAAACCTACTTAAATCAGGGGCTGCGTATCATTTTCAGAGATGAAAATCAGGGGGAAGAGGTTGAGTTTGTACATGATGGAGGCATTGTTGATTATTTGGGACATTTGATTCAGAGTGATGGAGTATCTCCGGTGCACTCGGACATTTTTTCCATCCAGCAGGATACATTCGAAAACGCTGTACGATTGGAGATCGCGCTCCAATGGACAGAGTCAACGCGGGAATGTCTAAAGTCATATGTCAACGGGATCCCCACCAATGACGGTGGTACACACGAACAAGGCTATAAAGACGCGGTCAGAACGGCAGTTCGTTCCTGGATGGACACGCATAATGCGATCCCTCGTGGTGTAGAGGTCACCTCCGAAGATATACGTGAAGGACTCTTTGGGGTCATCAATATGTTCATGTCGGATCCGCAATTTCAAGGGCAGACGAAGGATAAGCTGAATAACCCTTCGGCACGCTCACTGGTGAGCGGAACGGTTCGCATTGCGCTGGAGCAATTTCTGAATTCCCATCCATCGGCCAGTGATGCCATTGGCGCTCGTGTACTTCAGGCAGCGCGGGCGCGTCAGGCAAGTCGTGCTGCTGCAAGATCGGTTCGCTCCAAAGCGCGTCAGCGGAGGCGGCTGACGTTACCGGGGAAATTAGCAGACTGCTCGTCCATGGATCCCACGGAGGGAGAGCTGTTTATAGTGGAAGGAGATTCAGCAGGTGGTTCCGCAAAGCAGGGCAGGGATCGAAAAACACAAGCGGTACTCCCATTACGCGGAAAGGTGTTGAACGCAGAGCAGGCAACCCTCCAGAAGCTGCGAAACAACACCGAGTTGTCCAACGTGGTTCAGGCACTTGGTTGCGGAATGGGAGCCAATCTTGAACCCGGCAAACTGCGTTATCATAAGGTGATTCTACTTATGGATGCAGATTCGGATGGGCATCACATTGCTACACTGATGCTGACATTCTTTTATCGCTATATGCGTCCACTCATTGATCGTGGGCATATCTATATTGCCGAACCGCCACTCTACAGACTAGATGCGGGAAAGAAGACCTATTGGGCATTGGATGAAGAAGAAAAAAGTCGGATTGAAAGGCGTCTAAGGCGCAAAAATTCTCGGATCAAGATAGATGTACAACGCTTCAAGGGTCTGGGTGAAATGATGCCAAAGACGTTGAAAGAAACCACACTGGACCCAGCGCGGCGCCGAATCCTACAGGTTACCATCCCTGAAAAAACCCGTGCAGAAGCTACAATTGCTGGATTAATGGGGCGGGATTCGTCCGTCCGTTATAATTTCATTATGGAGAATGCCCGGAAGGCGGAAGACTTGGATGTATAGCTGATCGCCGTCGCTGGGCCGTAACCACACTACCACCCGCGACGAGGATCATCCCGATGAGAGACAGAAGGTTGGGGTAATCTCCAAAGATTACAACTCCCCAGAGGACAGCAAACAGGACTTGAACGTAGCTTACTCCCATGGCCCGGGAGGTTTGCTCCCGGTGCAAACTGCGTGTAAGAAAAATCTGTGCAGTGTGGGTGGATACCCCAATCCCAATCAGTACCAGCCACTCCGTAGGAGATGGGATCGCATGATGGATGGCGACGAATGGGACAGCCGAAAGTGCGGATACGAATGAGAAATAAAAGATGATGACCAACGCATGATCTGTCTCGCGCAGTTTGCGCACGGATACGAATGCAAGGGCAGCCAGGACTGCTCCCAGGAGTCCCACAGCGACAGATGGTAGGTGCAGTCGCTGCATATTAAAGATAAATTCGGGCTGGATGACAAAAATTACTCCAAGGATGCAGATCGAAAAACCAATTATCATCCCGATAGACAGATGTTCGCGCAGGATGATGGTTGCCAAGATTGCCGCAAGGCAGGGGGACATATAAAAAAGTATGGTTGCTTCTGCCAGGGGAAGATTGATCAGGGTCCAGAAGAAACACATCAGAGCACCAAATCCAGTCATCCCTCGAAAAAACAACAGTTTTTTATTGGCCCCCCAGACTCGGACACCAAGTGCACGGATTCCCCAGTATGCCAGAATACTCCCGACTATTCCCCTGACCAGTACAATCTGTCCTGTTGGAATGGTCGTAGAGATCAGCTTTGCCAGCAATGACATCAGGCTGAAGAAGAAGACCGACAGGATCATGTATCCCAGCCCGATGGAAAACCATGAGGAAATCCCAGGGTTTTTCGTTGATGGGGTGGGGTCGTGTGCCGACTGTAGGTTGGCTGCTCGCAGGGACATGTTTATCACACGCTGGTCGTCAACCGGTAGATCACGATGCTGGATATGGGTGGGGAGATTCCCCATCCAAATACGAAGATAGGCTACGTAGTGACCGTATCAAGGATTCGCTCAATCAGATCCGTTACCGATATCCCATCCGCCTCCGCATTGAAATTGGCAATGATGCGGTGGCGGAGTACCGCTACGGCCAGGGCCTGTACATCACTGATCAGGGGCGTATACCGGCCATCAATGGCCGCGAGTGCTTTTGCACCGAGGATCAGATATTGCGAGGCACGTGGCCCCGCTCCGTATGCGATATACTCGCTGACAAAGTCGGGTGCTCCCTCACGGTTGGGGCGTGTGCTGGCGCTCAGGCGAACCGCATATTCAATGACATTATTCGCCACAGGGAGATGACGAACAAGTTTTTGGTAATCAAGCAGTTCAGACCGAGACATCGCAGGTTGAACAACGACAGTCTGGCCAGCGGTGGTTGAGCGAACGACTTCAATCTCCTGATCAAAAGAAGGGTAATCCAGCCAAAGATTAAGCATGAACCGGTCCAGTTGTGCCTCAGGGAGAGGATAGGTTCCTTCCTGCTCAATCGGGTTTTGAGTGGCAAGGACAAAAAATGGCTCTTCGAGAGCAAAGGTATTTCCTCCGGCGGTAACGCGATGTTCCTGCATTGCTTCCAGGAGTGCCGCCTGGGTTTTTGGGGGAGTCCGGTTCACCTCGTCGGCCAGTACAACATTGGCAAAGATCGGCCCTTTGACAAATTTGAAAGCACGTCCGCCGGTTCGTCTATCTTCTTCGATGATTTCTGTACCTGTGATGTCACCAGGCATCAGATCGGGAGTAAACTGGATTCGGGTAAAATTCAGGGCCAGTGCATCCGCTAGCGTACGGATGAGAAGAGTTTTTGCGAGTCCGGGTACTCCAATGAGCAGTACATGCCCCTGGGCCAATAGACATACCAGTGTGTTTCGTATGATCTCCTTCTGGCCAATAATAATTTTGGAAATCTCCCCTTCAAGGCGTTTGCATGCCGAGGGCAGGGCTTCGGCAAGAGCGGGGAAGTGGTCTTCTACTGGTGACTCTTCGTTGTTTCGTGCTTGTGGCATGATGTCAGTAACTGGCTGGATCCCTTTCGGATGGTGGCTGCATTGTGAGTGCTTTTCCAAGCAGTTCAACGAAAACATCTTCTCGCAGTAAGTCCAACCAACGGCGCATTTCCCGTCCACGTTTATCCTCTAGTGCCAGGGTTTGAATACGAGTATAATCGGTTTCGATGTTGATCCGGTGTGAGGGCACCTTGCGTTGGAGCAGTACGAGATGCCAGGCGATGTTTCCATCGAGGAGAGTAACCTCTGCTGGTTGACTGATTTGCCCAATTTCAAGTGTGTCGGTGGTTGCCTTCCAGTCCGGTCCCAGGGCTTCAACAAAAAGGTCCCGTTCTCCTGAATTTGGGTCAATCACACGGCCGCCGATTTCAGAGGAGGATTCCTCTTCTGAATGTCGTCTTGCCATCAGTTCAAATGGAATATCATAGGTCAGGATTGAGTCTCGTAGCACCTCAAGTTCTGCAATAGCCCTAGACGGATCCGAACGTGAGCGATCAATGTTGATGAGGATGTGACTAAAGTCTATGACATCTCCGACGCGCTCATTTACTCGAAGGATATGATACCCAAACGGGCTTTGGAATGGCTGCGATAATTCGCCCGGCACAATGCGAGCAGCAATTGCGGCAAATTCTGGAACCAGATCGCCCAGCGTCATGTCTTCATATCTCCCCCCGGTTTGGATGGAACCGGTGTCTTCTGAGTAGCGACGGGCCAAGTCCTCAAGCGTGCTCACTCCCGTGGTAATCGAATCCCGGATGGCACCGATAATTTCAAGTGCTTCCTCAGTGGCTTCGGGAAGGATTGCAGGGTACTTAACAATATGCGAGACACGTACGATTGCGGGGAGTACAGGCAGGGAGTCGGTTGGAAATTGCGCAAACCATTCCCGCACCTCGGTGGGGGTAATCTTTAGATTGCGGAGCTTTGAGCCTTGATATTGTTCAGCTAGGATCCGATCCCGTATTTCGTCGCGCAGGTCAGCTCGAATCTGAACAAGGCTCTTGCCGTAGATCTCGACCAGTCTAGCCTCGCCGCCCAGTTGCTGCGACATGATTTCGATGCGTTGGTTCAGCGACTGGTCCACTTGGTCTTCCGTGACAACAATGTTGGTATCTCGTCTTGCATGCTCTGCAAGCACTCCCTGGTCGATGAGTTGCTGCAGCGTTTGGAGCCAGAGTTCGTCACTATACTCAAGTCCCTGCTGCTGCGTGATACTCTGCACAAGCCCGTCAATCTCTGAGCGTAGGATAATTTTATTCTCTCCGACGATCGACACAATTTCATCTACCACATCTTCTTGTGCCAGCACGAAGGAATGCGGGGCCAGGAATATGGCAACGAGTGTAAGTGATCGAAGGATGTGGGCGTATTGGGGCATTCGAATGCAAATGGAAGCTATACCGGGAACTCAGCTAGAACGGATTGTACAGGACAATTAGTGGATGCTGCCGGTGCCCTGAAAAATATCTTCACCTAATCTCAATGTCTTCGCGAAACTCGGCTTCCACGCGTAAGTACTGAACGCTGCGCGTATAATTCTGTTTCCTGAAGCGGACCATTAGCTGCTCTCGAATGAAGGTCTCCACCCAGGGTAATTCTGGAATTGTACCTGCCGGATTTCGCGCTATAATCTGTAGAAAATGATACAGGGAATCTCCCTGTAGAATTTGTGGCGGTTGTCCTGCTTCGGTGTCTTTAAGAAGATTACTAAGTTCGAATTGATTAATAAAGAGTCTAGTTTCAGGGAGATAATTCTGATTCATCTTGAGAGCATCGGCGGGAGAGCTACTAAAACGCTCAATCAGGCTGACAAATACCGAATCCGGGTTGGCTGTCTGGTTCAACAACTGCCAGGCTAGCTCTAAAGAATCCTGGCTTGGGTTACTCAGATAGCGAATATGTACGAATGGCTCAAGAAAACGCAGTTGTTCCTTATTGTTTTCATAGTAGGTTGCCACATCAACCCGGGTGATCTCATGATCAGCCTGCATGTGGTAGTCGGAGATCAATCCTTCAATTAGAACTGCACGAGTACTCTCATCTAGGCGACGTTTGATGTCTTCTCGATTTGAGAGGCGCAATCGCAATGCCTCCTGATAGAGAAGTTCATTATCAATCCATTGATCAATGATTTGTCTGCGTACCTGCGTAGTATCAAAATTGGAAGCCAGGTTTGCGAGGCTGGCATCCAGATCTGACTGCAGCAGATAGGCATCTCCCACCCGAGCAATAAATTTGTCAGATGAATTCGGACGCTGGCAGCCAGTGATACTAATCAAAAGCAGGGCCATGACCCCCAGCCAAATTCTCATTGCTCTTGGAATGCCTTTTCGAGCCGATCAGGGAAAGTTGCCACTCGATATTTTTCGCGCAGCCTCAGATGAAGTCTTTGCTCCAGTTCAACCTGGATATCGGCCATAACCTCGGATTGGGCCTCCTCGAATATTTTTGTTCGGGCAGTCTCTATCCCGTCCATATACAACACGAGTTTACGGCTGCGTACAGTAAGGATTTCCGTATGCTCTCCCATGGATAGGTCGACCGCATTGTCGTAGACACTGTTGGTTGTCTCGGCAACCAGTATCGTATCCAATTGCAATGTCCACGTTGAATCTGCGGCAATCTTATTTTTCAGGTCATCCCATGTACCACCAAGTTCCAGCAGGTTTACTGCTTCAGTCAAAAGGGAATCGGATGCTCCCGATATCTCAATGAGCCGGTATCTGTCTGGCCATTGATAGCGCTCAGAGTTTGCCTCGTAGTGCTGCAGCAGGCGGAGGGTATCCTGGGAGGCTGCACTCCAGACCGAATCTTCCATGATTCCAAAGATGGCAAGTCCATCCTTAAAGTCTTGCATGGTTTCTTTGAACTCCTCGTCGGTGTATTCGAGTTCGAAAGAATGATAGAAAATGACTTTATCATCAAGGAAGGTCTCCGTGTGCACCAGTATCTGTTCCGTTGAGGTCAGCGTAGGATTGTTCGGTTTCGGTTGAGTAGATGCAAAGTGTACAAACTCGTTCAGTGTATAGACCGAGTCTTCTAGTATAATCAGCGGCATTGTCCCAACGGAGTCATGCTCAGCTAACTCCTGCAGGTGTTTTTGGACGGAGTCGGGAAGGACATCTCCGATTAAGCGGGTCAACAACAGAGTATCAACGGTGCTCGTATAGAGCCCACGCAATGACTCGGCCAGTGCCGCCTCTGCAGTTTTGATGCGGGGGAGCCTCTGTGCCATCTGGGACAGTCTCTCGTAGGACTGTTCCAATGTTCGTACTGGAGCGATCTCGTCTAGTTTTATCAGATGTAACCCGGAGGGAGTTTCAACGATATCCGATATCTGTCCGGGAATTTCCAGGGCGAAGAGGGCATCATGGAAGGTCCGATCAAAGTTGGGATTTCGGAATTGGATCATTCCCTGGAGAGAGCCTCCATGCGGTGCACTTGACCGATCCTCCGAATGGTTCATTGCGACTTCGGCAAAATCCATTCCCTGGTCAATCAGTGCCTTAAGGCTATCCATCTTGGCGTATGTGCGGGCAGAGTCAGCCTGCGTCGTGTCCTGGAACAGCACCATGATGTGTGAGGCGAGATAGTCCGGCTTGGTGGACTCACGATTATGGACTGTGAGAATATGGTAGCCGTAAGAGCTGCGAATGATGTCAGACACTCCTCCAACGGGTGTGTTATAGGCAGCAATTTCGAATGGCTCAATCATTTGCCCTCCAGTAAACCATCCAAGATCCCCCCGATATCCTCGTATAGATCTTGGACTACTTGCAGAGGGATCTTCGGAGTTTCGCTCTGCGAGGTCTCCGAATGGGATACCCTCTCGGAGAGAATCCTGCAGAGCAAGCATTTTATTCCAGGCTCTTAGTGTATCAGCAGGCGAAGGGTCATTCGGGGCAAAGGTCGCCATAATATGGCTGGCATGGATGTACTCTTTACGCTTTTCGTATAGGTCCTGGACCATCGGTTCCAGGATTTTATTGTCAATGAGATAGGGTTTTGCAAAGGAGGTGCGGTAGCCATCAATTTCGGAGAGGAGTTCTTCACTCTCAAAGTATCCGGCGACATGGGCTTCTTTCAGCTTCACCCGAAAATTCACGTAACGGTCCAAAAAATCAACATACTCTTTTAGGGAATCATCACTTGCAGCGGCTCTGCCGCCGATGGTCTCTGCGTATACCTGCTCAAACTTTTGCAGCGTCAGAGATTCCCCATCAATTTCTGCCACGATCGTATTATCCTGAGCGGAGGCATTTGAGGACAAGAATACTACTGTGAGAAGAGCAGTACAGCGAACGAATTTCATCTATCGGAATCTGATTTTTAAGCAGCGCTGTTGCACCGTGATCAGCTACAACGGTTCCATAGATGGATCAATCAGGCCAATCTAGTCTGGGAAAGCACTGTTTTTTGCGGGTAGGGGAATTGGGTATTCCAATGCCTCTTACATCAGGCTTGGTACGTGAGATCAACCTACTCCAGTCAAATTTTAGGTACAGGCGGTGATTCACCAAAAAACTTGAGTGCTTTGTTCACGAAAGGATATAATTCCCAGGAAGTTTGTTTGGTTTGTTGGATCGTTTTAGGGTAACCTCAAGGTAGGTGACTTCTGAACGAACGAACAATGCATAAAGTATTTGTTAAAACCTGTTTGGCGGGGCGTCTATGAAGTGCCAAGGCTGGCTGGCTTCCGCCTTTATGTCCCCTTAAGCTATAATTCAGGCAACAATTTCTCGAATGTCATCGTGAGTACGCAAGGATCCAAGTCCGTATCAATTCGTGCTAGATTTGCTCCAAGCCCTACAGGCTACCTACATATTGGCGGCCTAAGGACGGCACTTTATTGCTACCTGTTTGCACGCAGTCAAGGAGGCCATCTGGTTCTTCGTATTGAGGACACTGATCGTACACGGTTCGTTGCAGATGCGGAGAACGATATCGTTCAGGCATTGCAGTGGTGTGGATTGGAGGTTGATGAGGGGCCGCAGCAGGGAGGTGGCTATGGCCCATATCGCCAGTCGGAACGCCAATCTCTGTATGTTAAATATGCAGAGTCGCTGGTGGCTTCCGGGCATGCGTATTATGCGTTTGATTCGCCGGACTCGATTGCTGCACTCCGAAAAACCAATGCAGCATACGGGATTGGTACGCGGCTTCAGATGGATAACAGTCTCACCCAATCCAGTGAAGTTGTTCGGCAGCGTTTGGATGCGAAGGAAGAGTATGTGATTCGACTACACGTTCCTGAGAACGAGACGGTGCAGTTCGATGATCTCATCAAAGGGGCGGTGAAGGTCTCTTCTGAAAGCATTGATGATCAGATTCTAGTCAAGTCGGATGGGATGCCAACCTATCACTTGGCGAATGTGGTGGATGACCATCATATGGAGATTTCTCATGTGATCCGGGGCGATGAATGGATTCCCTCCACGCCCAAACATATTCTGCTTTATCAGATGCTTGGCTGGCAGCCGCCCAAAATGGCACATTTGCCATTGATTTTGAGCCCAACCGGCGGAAAACTCTCCAAGCGGAGTGCAGAGCGGCAGGGGATTCTGATCAATGTGCGGGATTATCGCGCACGCGGGTTTGAGCCCCCCGCAGTCGTGAATTTTCTTGCCTTCCTAGGATGGAATCCCGGGTCGGAGGATGAAGTGTTCGGACTTAAAGAATTAGAGCAGGTATTCAGCCTGGAACGGGTTGGTTCAGCGCCGGCACAATTTGATCTGAATAAGCTGGGCTGGTTCAATAGCCAGCATCTTCGACGTCTGGATATAGAAGCACTCGCTAATCGGGTTCTACCATTTCTTGGAGCGCATGGAATTCAGGTCCAGGATCATCGCTATTTGCAGCAGGTGTGCCTTCTGGTTCGAGACCGACTGGAGCATGCAGAGGATCTTGCCACTCGATTCGGTTACTGCTTTGTAGATCCAGACAAGTTTGATCCAGTCGGTGTCAAAAAACGTTGGAAGGCAGATGCAGCAGATTTGGTGAAGGGGTATGCAGACCGCCTGGAGGCTGTTAAATCGTTTGACGAAGAAACGCTCGAAATGGAGCTTAGAGCGTTAGCAGAGCAGTGTGGAGTAGGGGCGGGGCGGATCATTCATCCCGTGCGGCTTGCAGTCAGCGGAACCACCGCAGGGCCAAGTCTCTTCGCACTTCTTCATGTGTTGGGACAGGACACATGTGTACGACGCCTGCGGAGAGCAGTACGTATTCTGGGTTGATGAAATGGTGCTCATAGAATATCCAGAGCCTTTTGCGGTACTTCGCTTTCCGCCTGCAAGCAAAATTCCCATGTGGGCGAAACGAGGACCGTTTACATCCATCACGCGAACGCCAGAGGAGCTTGCCGTGATTTGTCAGGAGTCCCAGATCCCGTCGGAGCAGGCTGCGGAGCGCGGATGGTATCTGATGGGTTGTCAGGGGCCACTGAATTTTTCTGCGGTAGGGATTCTGGCTGAACTCGCGGGGATACTCGCGGATGCAGATCTCTCAATTCTCGCGGTCGCGACCTATGACACAGATTTTTTTTTGATCCGAGATCCGTATAGGGCCCGCATGGTACTTGAAGAGGCCGGTCATGAGGTGATTCGGGCAAGCTCTTCAGAAACCAGCTTCTGAACCTGCTTCGGGTTCGCTTTTCCATGTGAGTGCTTCATCACCTGCCCCACAAAAAAGCCCAGTAATCCAACCTTCCCGGCCGCATAAGCCTGTACACGGTCACTATACCCGTTCAGAACGTCCGAAATCATTTTTCTGAGAGCATCGGGGTCGCTCACAATTGAATCCTGCACATGGGCAAGCAGCTCAGTGGGGGATTCATCGGTCGTGAACATGAGCTTGAGTACTTCCCGGGTTTCGTGGGAGTTGGCAATCCCGCAGTCAACCAACTGGACCAATTGTGAGAACTTATTCGGTCCAAAAGGCAGGTCCGAGATCGAACGATCCTTTAGAGCGGGCAGAAGCTGGTTTGCCATCCAATTTCCAACCGACGCGGATGGGGCAGATTCTGAGGCTTCTTCAAAGAATTCCGGCGCCCCGGGTACCTGATAAATGGCCAGACCGATCGCCGCACTCAGTCCGCTTTGCTGCAGCCATTGTTTCTCATCCGATGTCAGGGGGCGCTGAGCACTCTGGGGCTTGCTTTTTTTGGGTGTAGCTACAACTGGTTTGGTTTTGGCTTTCGATGAAGAGTCTCGAAGGGGGACAATGCAGTTAAAGACGGGCTGAAGTTCCCCAATGAATTTTGGATCACGCCAGTAATATCCAAGGCGGGCGAACTGGTATCTTTGATCAAGCGGGTCATTCTCCACGCTGGGTTCAATACGGGCGTGGCCATGCTCAATGAGAGAAAAAGGATTGAGGTCAGCCCAAAGCTCCCCTTCCGATATGGGGGCAGATAGTAAGTGGTGATACTCCCGGACTGTGACCGGGAGGGATCGCTTGGCATCCACCCAGTGGATGGTTCCCCGGGGTTTTAGTGGGGAGGCCTGCGAAGAATCCGTTTCATTTTGCGCCCCTTCCATCAATTCGCAGTGCAGGCGCATCACCTGTCCATGCTCATTTTTCTCAACATGGGTGCAGCGGATGATGTATGCGTGGCGCAAGCGAACAATCCCATCTGGAGTCAATCTTCGGAAGCCCTTTGGTGGATCGTCAGAAAAATCGTTCCGCTCAATCAGAATTTCGTTGGAGAACGGGAGGGAGCGGGTGCCTGTACGCGGAACATCGTGAGGCCAGTAGGGGGCCTGGATATCCTCCTCATGATCTTTCGGCAGGTTCGTCAGAGTGACGGGGAGTGGGGTCTGCACACAATGAATGCGCGGGGCATTCTGATTCAGGTTATCCCGGATGCAGTACTCAAGGAGAGCAGGATCATGGGTGCTGTCAACCTTGGTCGTTCCCACCGACTCGCAAAATGTCCGGATTGCTTCGGGACGGATCCCCCTTCGCCTGAGTCCGGCCAGGGTGGGCATGCGCGGATCACTCCAGCCATCTACAACATGTTCCTGAACCAGGTCCAGCAACTTGCGCTTTGAAGTCACGCTATATTCTAAATTTAGTCTTGCAAACTCGTATTGCCGAGGGCGAGGGTCAATCTCAAGAGCATCCAGATACCAGTCGTAGAGAATACGGTTGGTAGAAAATTCAAGGGTACAGATCGAATGTGTGACTCCCTCAATGGCGTCCGATTGTCCATGTGCCCAGTCATAGAATGGGTAGATGCACCACTGATCCCCTCTGCGGTAGTGGGTCGCATGCCGAACACGGTACATGAGCGGGTCGCGCATCTTCATGTTTGGGTGCGCCATGTCAATCTTGGCACGAAGGACACAGGCACCATCGTCAAACTGTCCCAGACGCATGGCCTGGAATCGATCCATGTTTTCTTCTGGTGAGCGATCGCGATACGGGCTATGGCTGCCAGGAGAAGTAACGGTGCCTCGCATCCCCCGGATAATGTTCTCTGGAGAATCATCGACGTAGGCCAACCCCTTTCGGATGAGTTGGCATGCCCAGTCATACAGCGTTTCAAAATAATCAGAGGCGTAGTACTCATGTTCGCCCCAATCGAAACCCAGCCATCGCAGATCTCGCTTGATGGCGTCTACATATTTCTGGTCTTCTGTTTCGGGGTTTGTGTCATCAAAACGTAAATGACACTGGCCGCCATATTCGGCGGCTAACCCGAAATTCAGAGTGCTGCTCTTTGCGTGCCCAATATGTAAAAATCCATTCGGCTCGGGTGGAAATCGCACAACGATGCGTTGATGTGTGCCTGCATCAAGGTCCCTGTTGATGATCGTTCGGATAAAATCAGTGGTAGTCGATGATTGTGCCATTGAATCAGAATGGGGATGATAGATGATGATAAATTAGGGAATTATATATATGTGTACCCATTGCAAACAATCCGCTGAATTTCCGTATACCGGGGTATGGCTGAATATGCCATTGGCCTCCGGGATTGGGGCAATTGCACAGCGAGAGGCGCTCGGGTTACCGACCTCTGTGAACTGTGAAATGGATGCATGAGTCTGGGCGCACATGTATATAATTCCTATAGATTATGTGGGTTGCGTTTCAG
The DNA here is from genome assembly GCA_965116685.1 of Rhodothermales bacterium. Classification (GTDB taxonomy): domain Bacteria; phylum Bacteroidota; class Rhodothermia; order Rhodothermales; family Bin80; genus Bin80. Next base: position 3,626,592 of record OZ220707.1, read on the forward strand.
TCAAGCAGAGTCTGATGAATTGCAAATCTCATAGATCACGAAGTAAAATGTGGGCCGCCCTGTTGACCGTGCACTCGCCCCTAGTGACTTGTTTCTGAAGCTCTTGCAGTTCACGCTCGAGGTCTTCAGATTTATTGAAGCGCGTCAAAAGGAGTTCTTTTGCAGCTTGAAAGATCGCAAATTTGATCTGTTCATGACGCCTTCGATCGAGTTGCCCATTTTTTCTTGCTGTGGACTCAAACTCCTTGATTGCATCCCAGATATCCGCAATCCCGGTATTTTCGACTGCACTGCTGATCATGACTCTGGGAATGACGGAGCGGTTGGGAGAAAGGGCAAGCGCACGCCGGTAGATTTTGGCAGTCAGGGAGGCCTTCTCTTTCAGCAGGCCATCTGCCTTGGAGACGGCAATGAGATCTGCGGTCTCAAGAATGCCGCGCTTGATTCCCTGTAATTCGTCGCCGGCATGTGCCAGTACCAGTAAAAGAACCGCATCAACCATCTGCCGCGCGGCATACTCTCCCTGGCCGGTGCCGACCGTTTCAATCAGGACAGGGTTATATCCCGCGGCATCACAAAGAAGGATTGCAGATCGTGTAGCATGGGCAAGCCCACCCGTGATGGTTCCTGAAGGGGAGGGGCGAATGAATGAGTCAGGATGTTTTGCAAGCCGGGGCATACGTGTTTTGTCACCCAGGATACTTCCACCGGTTCGGGGGCTGGATGGATCAATCGTCAGGACAGCAACCTTGCTTCCTGAATCAACCAGATGCATCCCAAGCGCTTCAATGAACGTGCTTTTCCCGACTCCAGGGGCGCCGGTGACTGCAACGCGGAGTGCGGTATCTGCCTTGGGAGGTAGAGAACTCAGTAGACGTTCCGATGATTTCTGGTCCATCTCCAATGTGCTTTCCAGGAGCGTAATCCCCTGACTGAGGCTCACGCGATCCCCAGCCAAAATTCCCTTCACCAATGGTTCAATCTCAGGGTTTTGGAGCATAATCATCCAGTAAACGGTGCAGAATCGTAATTGCTGCCTCTGCGATGACGGTTCCAGGGCCAAAAATTTCACGGACACCCGACTGCTGAAGTAAGGGGTAGTCCTCGGCTGGAATGATTCCTCCGACAACGACCTCAATGTCGGTCCGGTGATGTTGCTCCAAAACTTTCGTGAACTCAGGCACGAGCGTTCTGTGAGCGCCGGCAAGGCTGGAAATGCCCGCAATATGAACATCATTCTCAATCGCCTGGCGGGCTACTTCTTCGGGGGACTGAAAGAGCGGCCCCACATCTACGTCAAATCCCAAGTCGGCAAATGCTGTAGCAATCACGCGTGCACCACGGTCGTGCCCATCCAGGCCAAGCTTCGCGACCAGGATACGCGGCCGGCGTCCTGTGCGGTCTGCAAATTGATCTGTAAGAAGCCGGGCGCGGTCAGTAGCTTGATCGGTTTCCATAACGGCAGAGTAAATACCGGTGACGGTTTCGTTGTGGGCAGTGTAGCGGCCAAACACGGTTTCGAGGGCACTGGAGATCTCTCCCAGTGTCGCACGATCCCGCGCTGCCTCTACTGCGGCATCCAGTAAATTTAAGTTCTTTTGGGATGCGGCGGCGTGCAGCTTTGCCAGAGACGCATGTACCTTTGCCGTGTCCCTGGATTTCTTCAGTTCTTCTAATCGCTGGGACTGATTGGCGAGTACTTCCGCATTATTGACTCGAAGTAGCGGGATCTCGGTGTTCGCCCCGGACTGGAAGGCATTCACGCCGACAATGATTTCGTCTCCCTGATCAATGCGCGCCTGTTTGGCGGCAGCGGCCTCTTCGATCTTCATCTTGGGAAAGCCGGTTGAAATGGCCTTCGTCATGCCTCCCATCAACTCAATTTCTTGAATATGCTTCCATGCCTGATGCGTGAGCGTGTGAGTTAGATGCTCAACTAGATAGGAACCTCCCCAGGGATCAATTGCGTGGGTCAGTTTCGACTCCTCCCGCAGAATCAACTGCGTATTGCGGGCAACTCTGGCAGCATGTGTTGAAGGAAGTGCAAGTGCTTCATCCAGGGCATTCGTGTGTAGCGACTGGGTTTGGCCGCAAACGGCAGAGAGTGCCTCGAGGGTGGTGCGGGCCACATTATTGTGGGGGTCCTGTGCGGTAAGGCTGTAGCCTGAGGTTTGACAGTGCATGCGCAGGGCCATAGACTTCGGGTTCTGGGGAGCGAACGGCTGGATGAGCCTTGCCCAGAGTAAGCGGGCAGCCCGGAGCTTGGCAATCTCCGTAAAATGGTCCATGCCAATCCCGAAGAAAAAGGAAAGTCTTGGTGCGAAGGAATCAATCTCCAGGCCACGATCAAGACCTGCACGTACGTATTCGAGTCCGTTGGCAAGTGTATAGGCAAGCTCCAGGCCAGCTGGCGCTCCGGCTTCGTGCATGTGGTACCCACTGACGGATACAGGATTGAAGCGGGGCATTTTATGGGCGCACCATTCAATAATATCCCCTGTAATGTGGATGGAAGGTGCGGGCGGGTAGATATAGGTGTTGCGCACCATGAATTCTTTCAGAATGTCGTTCTGAATCGTGCCACTAAGCTGGCTGGGTTGTACCCCGAATTCCTCCGCCGCTACGATGAAAAATGCCATGATGGGCAGGACCGCACCGTTCATGGTCATGGAGACACTCATATTCGCAAGTGGAATATCTGCAAACAGGATCCGCATATCCTCAACGCTATCAATTGCAACTCCAGCCTGTCCAACATCACCATGGACGAGTGCATGGTCGGAGTCATACCCTCTGTGTGTCGGGAGATCAAAGGCGACCGAGAGCCCGCGCTGTCCTGCCGCCAGCGCATTTTTGTAAAAAGTATTGGATTCTTCTGCCGTGGAAAATCCAGCATATTGTCGGATCGTCCATGGACGCATCGCATACATGGACGCATAGGGGCCGCGCAGGAAAGGGGGGATGCCTGCAGCATAATCCAGATGCTCAAATGCTTCCGCATCAGCGGTGCCATACGGGAGGCTTTTTTTGTTGGCCTCAGTTCCAGGAGAGATTTCAGATCGCTGGAAGGGGATGGACGCAAAATCAGGCCGCATGATTCTCTAGCAGTTTTAAGAGGCGGTCGGCAGCAAGATGAAGTGGCTCCCCGACAGAGAGGTGAACCGCTTCATCTTGACCGTTCTGAGCCAGAAATCCTTCAGGGGTCTCCGTGACGGTAAGATCTGCGTTTTCAGGATGGATCGTGCATGCACATAAATCCAAAAGACGTTGAAGCCAAGGATGGTCGCATGCCCCGTGAATCATGACACGCGTCCGGCGGCCCATCGCTTTTGCGCGAAGGCGAATATGTTCAAGTGGGGCGGCAATGCTTTCTGTTTGCGGGACTGCTTGTTCCACCTGATCAGAGAGGTATGTATTGATCCCCACGAGGACCTCCTTGCCCGAGTGGGCCGCGGTTTTTCGCTCCACATCTGCACGTTGGATCTCTTTTTCGATCCAAGGGGCTGATTTTTGCAGTCCACCTGCCGCTTCAATCTTTTGAAAGAGTTTCCAGGCAGCGTGTCCAAGAGCATCCGTCAGGTGCTCAATCATCCAGGATCCTGCCGCTGCATCTGCAATGGTGCCGAGCCTCCCTTCGTGACGCAATATTTGCTGCATTCGCAGGCTCAATCCAATGCCGGAGGAGACCACCACGTTGCAGCCTCCAAGAATCGCGGCCGCATGCTGAAGGGTCTGGCGGACCAAGTGTGTATCGGGGTCCAGCACCGAATCATAGCGACGGCTTGGGACTCCCACGATAGGAATATTCTGCGTCTGTACAGAATAGGCCAGCAGGATCTGCCTCGCACACAGGCGCAGTGCACGCAATCGGGCAATGTCCAACAGATAGCGTTCCCCAACCGGGACACGAAAATAGACATGTTCAGTGCTGCATTCCGGGGCAAGCTCCGCCATCAGGTTGGATAATTGTGCCAACCCGCAGGCCATCTCCTGCACATGAGTTGCGCCTTGGTCATGCCAGGGCTCAAGGTCAATGCACTGCGTCCATAACCTGGTCCCTGTTGCAGCCTGCAAATTTGCACGACTTGATTGCGGTTTGGGGAGAATGGCTGCGCCACGAAGCTGCGCGGGTTCATATCCTTTGCTCTGCGCCTTGGTGCGAAGAGCCTGGATGAATTCCAGGTCTACGCCTGCGCCGCGAAAAAAGAGTGGGATCCTTCCAAGGGGCAGATCTTCTGGAACAGGGGTCGGCCCTGGCAGAACAAATCCCAGCGCTTCAGCACCAGAGTCCAGGGCAGCTGCAGCATCCGATAGATCAACATCAGCACGGATGAGCCATCCAGTATGATCAAGTATAGGGGAGGGCTGCGATGCATCACGGCGATAATATGGCTGGACCGCAATCCCCTCAATGGGCTGCCAGGATAGATCGTCCGGGATCAGGTCCTGCCACTGTTTGTCTTCAACAGCGGAAAAAAAACTCAGTAAGTCCAGCGGCTCTCCCATCTGTAAAGGATGATCACCTATTCCGTAGGATTTTAATAAGGTCGAAGATAACGATGCCGTAGGCGACAGCCACGTTCAAGGACTGTTTGGCACCATATTGTGGGATCTCCAGGGCATAGTCTGCCTGATTGATCAGGGATTGGTCCACACCAAAGAGCTCGTTACCGATGACTAGGCAAAGTGGAAAACAGTCACGGGGGATAGCAGAAACGGGTATGGAGGAGTCGGTAAGTTCCAAGACAGCGATGGTATAGTCCAGACTATGCAAGTTATCAATTGCAACCGTTGCATTTGGTTCATAGCTCCAAGGCACCGTGTCCTGGGCACCGAGCGCAGTCTTGTGCATTTGGGGATTCTCGGGAGTTGCTGTAATTCCCGTAAGGAGTATGCGTTCAACGAGGGCACCGTCTGAACTGCGAAAGATGGAGCCTACATTGTGGACGGATCGTATATTATCCAGCACAACGGTGACCGGGTGACGTGGCAGTAGCCGGACCTGATCGGCGGATGGTCGATCAATTTCTTCATGACGGAGTTTTCGCATTCTAAGTCGAAGTGATTATAGCAATTGACGGTACAGCCGCGTCAGGGAAGAGCACCATGGCGCATCAGATTGCTGAAGTTTCGGGATTCGTATTCATGGATTCCGGTGTGATGTATAGGGCAGTGGCGTTTGGGTTCCTGAAGCATGATATAGAAAGTACCGAGCGTGGTGCTGCGGCCTATTTACCCAAGATGCACCTAGAAGTCAGTTGTATCCAATCTAGTATGAAGGTTTACGTTGACGAAGAAGACGTATCCTCCCGGCTTCATACCTCCCGGATCACAGAAATGTCCAGTCGGATCGCGATGCTGCGGAGCGTTCGGGAATTCTTGTTGGAGGTCCAACATGGGTTTGGGGATCGCTTTGGCGAGGATCCGGGGGTGGTTGCAGTTGGTCGAGACATCGGAACGGTGGTCTTCCCGGATGCAGAACGGAAATTCTTCGTTACAGCCTCTCCCGAAGTGCGGGCCCGTCGTCGACTTGCCGAATTTTCTCAAACAGGAGTTACAGCCTCCTTCCAAGAAGTGCGCGATGCGATTATCGAGCGGGATCGTCAGGATTCACAGCGTGTGATCGCACCTCTGAGAAAAGCATCTGATGCAATCGTGATCAATACGGATCAACTGACTCCCGATGAGCAGGCAGCTATTGTACTCGGATACATCCTGGAACGATGATTCTTTTGGGATAGTACAAGTTGGCTGGTATGGCACTCGTGTCTGCGATTTGTACCGCAACTTCCTGCACGTAAGTGTCCACTTAAAATTCTTAAACCCTCACCTGATGCTGATGCAAAGGAAGTGCATCCCACCTAAGATCGGGTCAAATTTCTATGTCAGAAGAAAAACAAGCAACCGTAGAGGACTCCGTTAAAGCGGAAAGTCCACAGTCAAAGATCGTAGATAATGATGTGAGTACACCGCCAAGTTCGGCGGATCACTCATCGGAGCCAGACCCCAGTGCTGCCGCCGATATGGCTGGCAGTGCATCTGCAGAACCATCTGAGCCTGCTTCCGGGGTAACTACTGAGGTAGAGATCGTCCCTGAAACATCTGAGGATTCAGCTGAATCAGAAGTGCCTCCCGAGGTCGTGGACGTGTCAGCGGCACTAGAGGAGTCAAGTGAATCGGAAGACGAAGCATCTTCTGAGGTCGTGGATGCGCCAACGACGGAGGCACTAGAGGAGTCAAGTGAATCGGAAGACGAAGCATCTTCTGAGGTCGTGGATGCGCCAACGACGGAGGCATTAGAGGAATCAACTGAATTAGATGACGAAGCATCTTCCGATACGACGGAGGTCGTAGATGAGACAGTTTCAGAGTCCTCGGACACTGCCCCTGATGATCCTGAGGGTGACGACCCTCCAGAAGAGCCCCAAGACGTACAGCCTTCCATCCCGGAAGATGTTGGCGAAGAGCCACTTAGGGTAGGGTATACAGGAGAAATTCTTGGAGAGGTCATTTCACTTTCCAGTTTGGATGCACAGGTGGAAGCCACCGATGAAGAGCAGGCGGAAACAGAGGAATTAATCAAACTTATTGATAGCTCACTCAGCAAGGTCTCGAAAGATGAGATCGTAGCGGGACGAATTATTTCGATCAGTGACAAAGATGTTGTGATCGACATCGGGTTCAAAAGTGATGGCGTGATTTCCAAGAATGAATTTTCAGGTGAGTTGAATATTGGAGATGAAGTCGAGGTTTATCTTGAGCGGATTGAAAACTATCATGGCCAACTCGTTCTCAGTAAAGAAAGAGCGGAGCAAGTTCGACGTTGGGAGCAGGTGGAGGACGCGTTTAAAAACGGGACTGTGTTGGAAGGGACGATCACCCGACGGATCAAAGGCGGCATGTTGGTGCATCTGATTGATGGGTTGGAGGCGTTTTTGCCTGGATCCCAGATTGACATGCGCCCTGTGAGAGATTTTGATTCATATCTGGATCGCAGGATGCAATTCAAGATCGTCAAGATTAATGCCGAGAACGAAAATGTGGTCGTTTCCCATAAAGCATTGATTGAGCGTGAGCTTGCCTCTCAGCGAGAGAGCATCCTTTCCACTATGGAGACGGGGCAGATCTTGGAGGGAATTGCAAAGAATATCACAGACTTCGGGGTGTTCGTTGATCTAGGTGGGGTGGACGGTCTTCTTCATATCACAGACCTCACCTGGGGTCGTGTCTCTCATCCAACTGAGATCGTCTCACTCGATGAAGAGCTGAAAGTTGTTGTGCTTGAGTACGATAAGGAACGTCAGCGTATTTCATTAGGTCTGAAGCAGTTACAGCCTCATCCATGGGAGAATATTGAAGATCGCTACAAGCCGGGGGATATTGTAGAAGGCAAGGTCGTCTCCATTACAGACTATGGTGCATTTCTTGAGTTGGAGCAGGGGATTGAAGGGTTGGTACATGTCTCAGAAATGAGTTGGACTGGACATATCCGCCATCCATCGCAGCGGATCTCACTGGGGCAGGTCGTGAAAGTCTCTGTCTTGAGCATAGACCACGATATGAAGAAGATCTCGCTCGGGATGAAGCAGTTCGAGGTCAATCCTTGGGAAGGCATTGCAACGCGCTATCCTCCCGGGACTGTGCTTCGGGGTCGTGTACGTAACATTACTCACTTTGGAGCTTTTGTTGAAATTGAACCGGGGATTGATGGGTTGGTGCATGTATCCGATCTATCCTGGACCAAAACGATTCGCCATCCTAGTGAATTAATCAAGAAAAGGCAGGAACTCTCTGTCGTTGTCTTGGATGTGGATGAGAAGCGTCAGAGGATTGCTCTTGGACATAAGCAGATCGAGACGAATCCGTGGACTAATCTCGCAACGGTTTATGAGACCGGGACGGACCACCCGGCGAAGGTTATACGGATTGACCGTAACGGCCTGACGGTGGAGTTGCCTCTTGAAGTTGAGGCTTTTGTACCTAGCAGTGAGCTCAAGAACAAGCACGACAGCGGATTCCCGCCATATCAGGAAGGAGATGAGTTGACTCTCCGAGTGATTCGACTGGATGTGAGTCAAAAAGAAATCATGATGAGTGAAACTGCCAGAGATAGGCAGGAACAGGCTCAAGAACGTCAGAAAGAGGAGCATGTCAAGCGTACGCAGCGTCGAGCGGAAGAGAAGGCCGTTCGTCAACATACGAAGCGTGAGCAGTTAGCGAGTGGCCCCACTACGATTGGAGAACTCAGTGGGCTTGAATCACTGAAGGCAGAATTAAAGGAAGAGGAAAAGGCATCCAGTGCGAAAGTTTCCAAGAAAAAAGCGTCTGATCCGAAGGTTCCAAAGGCGAAAGCCTCCAAGAAGAAAGCGTCTGATGTGGAAACTCCAGAGGTAAAGGATTCTGAGGAAAAAGCGTCCGATCCTGAGGCCCCAGAGGTAGAGGTCTCCAAAGAGGAAGCGTCCGGGGAAGAAGTATCTGATGTGAAGGCTCCAAAGGCGAAAGCCTCCAAGAAAAAAGCGTCTGATGTGGAAGCTCCAGAGGTAAAGGATTCTGAGGAAAAAGTGCCCGATCCGGAGGCCCCAGAGGTTGAGGTCTCCAAGGAGGAAGCGTCCGGGGAAGAAGTGTCTGATGTGAAGGCTCCAAAGGCGAAAGCCTCCAAGAAGAAAGCGTCTGATGTGGAAGTTCCAGAGGTAAAGGATTCTGAGGAAAAAGCGTCCGATCCGGAGGCCCCAGAGGTTGAGGTCTCCAAGGAGGAAGCGTCTGGGGAAGAAGTATCTGATGTGAAGGCTCCAAAGGTGGAGGCTTCTGAGGAAAAAGTGCCCGAGGTGGAAGTTCCAGAGATAGAGGTCTCCAAAGAGAAAGCGTCCGGGGAAGAAGTGTCTGATGTGAAGGCTTCAAAGGCGAAAGCCTCCAAGAAAAAAGCGTCTGATGCGGAAGCTCCAGAGGAGGAAGAATCCAAGGAGGAAGCTTAAATCATAAATAATCGGCCTAGAGAATAGCCGGCTGCAGATGAACATCTCGTTCACGGATGAGGAGTACACTTTCAGTTGGTTGCTGCTGTGATGATGAGAGTTGCTTGTTTCTGGGTCTTATGCAACCTGAAGTCGTATACTTGGGATGAACATACGAACCATTCTCAGCTCTCTTGGAGTATCTGATATAGGGCCTGGACTTATCATTGGTTCTTCTGTAAACGCCGGTGAAGGGCCTCGCATAGGAGTTTATAGCCCCATTGATGGCAGCCTGATTCAGTATGTTGGTTCGGCGACTTCGACAGAAGTAGCACGAGGATGCGAGGCTGCACATCATGCGTTTCTTTCATGGCGGGTCGTTCCTGCGCCTCGTCGTGGAGAGTTGGTCCATCAATTTGGACAGATATTGCGGGAGCATAAAGAAGAGTTGGGCTGCTTGGTCACCTTGGAGGCAGGTAAGATTCAGTCAGAGGCAGAGGGGGAGGTGCAGGAGATGATTGATGTGTGTGACTTTGCCACTGGGTTGAGTCGCCAACTCTATGGGTTGACCATTCAAAGTGAACGCCCCCAACATCGACTGATGGAGCAGTGGCACCCTCTGGGGGCGATCGGTGTAATTTCGGCCTTTAATTTTCCGGTGGCTGTATGGTCATGGAATACAGCTTTGGCGCTGGTCTGTGGGGATCCAGTGGTCTGGAAGCCTTCCGAGAAGACACCGCTGACTGCATGGGCATGCCATAACCTTCTGATGAAGGTGGTCCGCGACTTTGAAGATGCTCCAGATGCGTTGAGCGTAGTGGTCAATGGTGGTCGTGATGTAGGAGAGGCATTAGTTGACTCTGCGTATTTGCCGTTGATTTCGGCAACCGGGTCCATCGCAATGGGGCGGGCTGTGGGGCAACGTGTGGCCAAACGGCTTGGGCGCTCATTGCTGGAACTTGGAGGCAATAATGCGCTCATCGTCGCTCCGGGTGCAAATCTAGATCTCGCGGTGAAAGCGATCACCTTTGCTGCGGTGGGGACCGCAGGACAGCGATGTACGACGCTTCGCCGCTTAATTGTTCACAAAAGTGTAAAGAATGAGCTATTGTCGCGCCTGCTCCGTACCTGGGGGTCCATACGGATTGGAGATCCACGGGAAAGCGATGTGTTGGTAGGGCCCCTCATTGATGAGGATGCGGCCAAGGCAATGGAGCATGCACTGGTTTCGGCGACCAAGCAGGGAGGACAGATCCATGGAGGTGGGCGCGTCACGGCGAATGTCCCCCCAGGTGGTGTCTATGTGCGGCCTACGCTCATAGAAATTTCCCCTGAAGCACCGATTGTGCAAACAGAAACGTTTGCACCGATCTGTTATGTACATGAATATGATCAACTGGAGGAGGCAATCAGGATCCAGAATGATGTGCCACAGGGACTCTCGAGTGCAATTTTCACCGATAATGTTATAGAGGCTGAGATTTTTTGCGGACCAGCAGGAAGTGACTGTGGGATTGCGAATGTAAATATTGGTACGAGCGGGGCGGAGATTGGTGGTGCCTTCGGAGGAGAAAAAGAAACCGGTGGAGGGCGTGAAAGTGGTTCGGATGCCTGGAAACACTATATGCGCAGAGCAACCAATACGGTGAATTACGGCAAAGACCTTCCCTTGGCACAGGGAGTAGAATTCGTTTAACAATGTCATTACTTGCCCCACACATCCAGTCTATTCCCCCGAGCGGTATCCGCCGTTTCTTTGATATTGCAGCTTCCATGGAGGATGTAATTTCATTGGGAATTGGGGAGCCGGACTTTGTGAGCCCCCGTCCAATCATGGATGCAGCGGTTGCGTCACTGGCAGCGGGAAAGACGGGCTATACCTCGAATGCTGGCTTGATTGAGCTGCGAGAGGCAATCGCAGAACACCTGCACAATCTATACGGATATCAGGTCGAGGCAGATCAGATTTTGATCACTGTGGGTGCCAGTGAAGCAATGCAATTGGCGATGTTGTCGCTACTGAGCCCCGGGGACGAGGTTCTGATCCCGGAGCCATGCTTTGTATCCTATGGCCCGGTTGCCCAGTTTGCACATGGCAAGGTGGTCTATGTCCCTACAAGTGCAGAAACAAATTTCGAAGTGACGGCAGAGGCGATCTCCAGTAGAATTACTCCTCGGACTCGGATGATCTTTATTGGCTATCCGAACAATCCGACAGGGGCGATCCTGAGGCGGGAAACCCTTGAGGAAATTGCTGCCATTGCAGAAGCTCATGATCTCGTCCTGATCTCAGACGAGATCTATGATCAGCTCATCTATGGAGATGCAAAGCGGATGGGACATGCCAGTGCCTGGTCGGTTGAGTCTTTGCGCGAGCGCAGTATCATCCTGGGAGGATTCTCAAAAGCTTATGCCATGACCGGATGGAGGCTTGGCTACGCGATTGCTCCGGCTTCAATCTACGAGGGACTCTATAAGGTCCATCAGTATATGATCATGAGTGCTCCGACCGTTGCCCAGTACGGGGCCTTGGCGGCAATCCGGGACGGTGCTTCGGATGTTGAGCGTATGCGACAGGCATATGATGGCCGTAGGCGCGTGATTGTAGATGGCTTGCGGGCGGCAGGACTCCCCACCTTCGAGCCGGAGGGGGCGTTCTATTGTTTCCCGGATATCCGGTCTACAGGGCTGACTTCAGAGGAGTTTGCAGAGAATTTGATTCACGAAGAATCGGTTGCTGTAGTGCCAGGAGATGCTTTTGGGCCCAGTGGGGCAGGGTTCGTACGCTGCTCTTATGCAACCGCGGATGACAAAGTCGCCGAGGCAAGCCGCCGGATCGGTCGATTTGTTCAGAAATGCAAGGATGCCCGATGATCCGAATATTGATCGGGCTGGGGATTGCGATAATCCTCCATCTGGTTCTGGGATGGGTATGGAGTATCGGAGGTGGCATCGCTGCAGGGCTGTACTGTCGAAGACGGGCGTGGCTTGCGGGAGGCATTGCAGTGGGATTAGGCTGGACCCTGTTTGTCGTTCACGCATTCATGGTTGCTCCTGAGCCAACCATGCGGCTCATGGCCATCATGGGGGCGATGTTCGGGGGGCTCCCAGGTGCGCTCATTCCAGTGATAACAGTACTTGTAGGGGGACTACTTGGGATCGCTGGCGGGGCACTGGGGGCATCCATGAACCCGGCTCTCGCGTCTTTATGGAATCAGTTGAGGTCCCATCTTCCCCAGCGACGCCATTCTGCTACCAGATGATGCATTGGGAAACAGAATGGCAAGGTTGCGGTTACGGGAATGCATTGCCACGCTGATTAATGCTGAACAAAGACGAGGTCCAGAGTTTCTGCTCTGTACCCAGGGGACAGTCAGGAAAAACGACTCTTGGATGCGATGTTGTTAGCTGTACCACGGTAAATCAGAGAATCCAATGAAAGAGATAAGGCTTGAAAATTTTCGATGTTTTCACACAGAGCAAGTTGCCCGCCTTGCCCCTTTAACATTGCTTGTGGGCGACAACAGTACTGGTAAGACTTCCTTCTTAGCCATGATACGTGCGTTGTGGGATTGCGTTTATGGCCATCGTATTCCAGATTTTAAAGAGACTCCGTATGACTTGGGAAGCTTTGAAGAGATTGCACACCGTCAAAATGAGAGAAATGGATCGGCAGCGACATTTAAGGCAAGCCTCCAAATAGACGATGATTTAGGCGCTGATATAGAGTTCGGAAAGGATGGGAAAGTTCCTGTACCAAAGAGGATGGTCTTGGTTGACGGAGAAGTTACGATTGAAGACAGATACGACACTCAGGAGGGGGGCAGGATTCAGGTAGAAACCCCTAAGGGAATATGGGAAATGCCATTACCTACCGGCCTAATGAAAAATATGTCGCCGCTGCTTACTTTGAGAAGAGTGTTACTGAGGCTCCCAGAACTGATCTTCCGAGACTATCCAGAGAAGCCAACAGTAATGATCCCCATGGATGAGTCGCCTCCCTTCTCTAAAACGGATGCAGACGCGATTGCCGGTTTTAGGCTCTTGGATTCAGGAGATATGAAGGACCGTCCCTATGCAGGTGCGCCGGTTCGGTCTAAACCACAACGTACATACGATCCCGCTAGTCTAGTGGAAGATCCAGAGGGAAACTATGTTCCTATGCTCTTGGAGAGTTTGGCTACGAGCTCTGATGATCTTTGGACATTGGTTAAGAAAAAACTAGAATATTTTGGTTCATCAGCTGGGATATTTGACGAAATTAGTATTAAGCGTCTCGGAAAATCTGGAAGTGATCCGTTTCAGATTCAGGTTAGAAAATTTGGCAAAAAAAGAAGAAAGGGTCCCAAACAGAATTTGATAGATGTGGGGTATGGTATTAGTCAGATTTTGCCCATTCTAACGGAACTGCTACTAACTTCTAGAATGGCATTGCTGCAGCAACCGGAGGTGCACCTTCATCCAAGTGCTCAAGCTGCTCTGGGGAGTCTGTTATGTGAAATTGCTGGCGAAGGGAGACAGTTAGTGGTTGAGACCCACAGCGATCACTTGATGGACCGAGTTCGTATGGATGTGCGAGATGGTAAGACAAACCTTAAGCCCGAAGATGTCTCAATCTTGTTCTTTGAGCGAAACAATTTAAGCGTTCAAATCCACTCACTCCGTATAGATAAGGAAGGAAACGTACTAGATATGCCAGAGAATTATCGTCAATTTTTCATGGAAGAAACAAGGAGGTCTTTGTGGGCTGAATAATGTGTGCCATTGTTGATGCAAATGTGGCATCCGAGGTGTTCGGAACTAATCCCTCAGAGGCTGGCATGAAATTTTTCCTATGGATTGACAGTAATCCTAACGGGCGCTTGGCGGTTGGTGGCAAATTATTGGAAGAATTAAACAGAGTGCTCGGGTTTCAGCAATGGGCACGGGAAGCTGTTCTTTCTGGAAAAGTGAGATCCATTAATAAAGGCCAAGTGGATAAAAGGGAAGAAGATCTCAAAAAGGAATCTGTTTGCTCATCCAATGATCATCACATTATTGCCCTAGCCCAAGTTAGCGGTGCACGCCTTTTATATTCCAACGACAAGAAATTACAGCAGGATTTCAAAGACAAGAAATTGATTGACGAACCGCGTGGTAAAGTCTACTCAACCAATCAGGGGCGCGAGACTTTTTCGCCAGAACACAGGAAATTATTAGCTAGGACGGATCTTTGCCAACGAAAGCTGTGAGTTAGGCATGAAAATGAGGCATTTTCGGTATGCATATGTTTCGTACAGGTAAAAATTGAGAAGTTTTTGCAATTCCCCAAAACTAATTCTAGAGCGATGGATCATAACGGGGGGGATTCAGAATGATTCAGGAAGCAGGTGATGATAAAATGCATATCCGATTAGGAAAGACATTGTTGGGATCTGACCAATTGTGTAGTGTGATTTGTTGTCCCTACATGAACCCATATCCCGGATTTGGGTCATGTGGGATTGATCATTAGGAGTACGCATGAATCCGATTCGCATTTTTATCAGCAGTGTCCAAGGCGAATTTAAAAAAGAACGGGAACTGCTCCGAGACTATCTCCGCCGTGATGCAATGATGCAGATATTTTTCGATGTATTCCTATTCGAAGATGTTCCTGCTTTAGACCGGCGGCCTGAGCAACTCTATCTAAATGAAGTTGAGCAGACTGATATCTATGTCGGATTGTTTGGCGGTGAATACGGCACTGAAGACGATGAGGGAATATCGCCGACGGAGCGAGAGTTTGACCATGCAACTGCCGTGGGGATACACCGCATGGTATTTCTCAAGGATATTGATGAGCATGTTCGGCACCCAAAGATGCAAGCTCTCGTCACAAAAGCCCAATCTGGTCTGATCAGAAAGCGATTCAAAACGCCTGAAGAACTTAGAGATGCAGTCTACGCAGCACTGGTGGAATACTTGGCTGCTAAAGAGATAATTCGTGCAACCCCATTTGATGCAGCATACTGCATGAAGGCCACATTGGACGACCTTGACTCAGATCGGATGCCTCCATTCATCCGCACAGCGCGTAGAGTCAGGCAGTTTCCACTTGCCGAAGATGCATCCCCAAAGGAGTTGTTGGAGCATTTGGATCTATTGAATGATGGGCGGCCAACGAATGCTGCGGTGTTGCTGTTTGGTAAAGCTCCGCAAAAGTTTTTGATCGCTTCAGAAATCAAGTGTGCACATTTCCATGGAACGGAGGTCGAAAAGCCAATTCCGTCTCATCAAGTCTACAAGGGAACCGTGTTTGACTTGGTTGACCAAGCGGTGGACTTTGTACTCAGCAAGATCAATCGTTCTATTGGAACACGGACAGAGTCACCACGTGCAGCCCGAACATATGAGATTCCGAAAGAAGTTGTGACTGAGGCGATTGTCAACGCGGTGGCTCATCGTGATTACACGGACAACAGCAGCGTTCAGGTAATGTTATTCGCTGACAGATTAGAGATATCGAATTCCGGCAAGCTTCCACCTCAGCTTACCGTAGAGAAACTACGTGTTGCCCACCGGTCGGTACCCAAAAATTCCTTATTGCGCAAGTTTGCAAATTCGGTCAGATACTGACTGACATCTTGCGTTAATTTAGAGATTTTTGCCCTCAATTTGCCCATTTCAGGGGTTAAATCGGCCATTTTTCGCACAAATTCATCTTTTTTCTGGTATTTGTTTCAGAATCTCTCAAAATAGTGGATTTTTACGGAACCTTTCCGCTCAATCCCTGTAAAATCCATCAAATCTACCCCTGGTTTATGTATATCCGGTCGAAATCTCGAACCCTGAAATCCGGGATCAAAGCCGACACCTTTTCCCTGGTGGAATCCCATCGGGTGAATGGGATGTCCAAACAGCGTACCCTGCTCAATCTTGGCCAGGATTTCAGCATCCCCCAGGCACAATGGCGGACCCTGTCCCGACTTGTCATGGATGGCTTGCAGGGGTATGAACCGCTGTTTCTTGAAGATGAGGCGCTCCGAAAAGTCAGTCAGGAAATCATCCAACGTCTCCAGGCCAAGGGGTATGATCCAGACGATCCGCGGGATGATCGGGATTCCATTCTCACGTACGAGATTCATCACACCGATACGCGAACCGTTGGGGGTGAGCGTGTGGCGTTGCAGGCGTTGCAGCGTTTGGGTTTCGCCGAGATTCTTCAAGACCTGCACTTGAATGAAGATCAGATCCACTGGGCGACGGCGCTGGTCGTCGGACGGATGCTTTCCCCGGGAAGTGAACGGCAAACCCACGAATGGATGCGCGAGCGCTCCAGCATCTTGGAACTTCTTCGTGCAAAACTCCCGAGTGAGCGATCGCTCTACGATGTCGGAGACCTGCTGTACAAACACCACAAGTCCATCATGGATGAACTTTTTGGACACACCAGAGAACTGTTGGGATTTGGCGAAACCATTGTCTTTTATGATCTGACGAATACCTTCTATACCGGTCGCCAACAAGGGACGTTACTCCAATATGGACGCAGTAAAGAGAAGCGATCGAATTGTCCGCTGGTGACGTTAGCCCTGACTCTTGACGCATCCGGGTTTCCTCGCACCGCCAACATTCTTCCCGGCAATGCCAGTGAGCCCGGTACGCTGAAACAGGCGATTGCGCAGTTGGCTGGGGCCCAACCTACGGTCATCATGGACGCGGGTATTGCAACCGAGGCGAATCTGGCGTATTTGAAGGAGCAGGGGCTGGGTTGGATCTGCGTGGAGCGGGCCAAGACCCCACCGGTCCCCAAACGCGAGCCCGATCAAGTGTTTGAAACCAGCACGAAGACCCTGGTGCGTGCGTGGGCGGTTGGCAAGGACGATCAAGAGCAACGTGTGTATCTGCATAGTGCGGCCCGGCAGGCCGTCGGTGATCAGATCCTCCAGACCAAGCGTGCGCAATTTGAAGAAGCCATTGCGCACCTGAACGAGGGCCTGACCGTAAAGGGGCGACCCAAGACGTATGAGGTCGTCCAAAAGAAGGTCGGGCGACTGGTTGAGAAATATAAAAAGGTTGCGTATCAGTACGCGGTGACGGTAGGTCAGAAAAAAGACAGTCCGAATGCGCAATCCATTCGCATCCAGCGTCGATCGGCCTTTGACGAATGCACGAATGCTTCGGGGGGCTATATCGTGCGAACCAGTCACACCAAGTGGCCTTGCAAAAAGGTTGCACGCACCTACTGGAGGTTGAATGAGATTGAACAAACCTTCCGTACCATCAAATCCGACCTCGGATTACGCCCCATTTACCATCGGAAGCAAGAGCGGATTGAGGCACACCTGTTCCTGTCGATCCTTGCCTTTCATACGGCTCACCTGATTCGGAGTCAACTGCGAACCCATCAGATTCATCGGAGCTGGGGAACGCTCAAGGTAGCGCTCAACCACCAGAACCGCGTGACCACGGTACTTCCACAAAATAAAACCCACTGTATCCTACTCAAACAAGATGCAGACCTGAAACCATTCCAACGGAAGGTCTTCCAGGCGTTGGAACTCAACATCGGAAATTACACCCAACGAATCAAGACGAAACGCCCAAAAAAAGAGGACACCGACAGGTAAAAAAAGAACGAAAAAATAGCCCTTTTGAGCCCCCCTGGAAAATAGGGGCAGCAGAGATCCGCAAAAAAATCCACTACATTGCAAACTTGCGATTGGCCAAATCTATGTACTTGGTTGAATACATCGAAAATATGGGAACGGGGACTTTAGACATGATCAAGCGTTGTGCTGAGGCCGGTTTACCTGAACCGAAGTTCTCGGTTGAAGATGGCTTTGTTATCACCATACCACGTTCACGGACTCGCACCTATACCGTGACGGCATATTGTGGGAAAAAACCACTGGTTGATGTTGACATTTTGGCAATGTTTCCCAATGGGACATGGAAACGCACTAAGACCGATAAACGGGGTGAAGCAAATGTTGAGTTGCATTCAGTCTATTTGCCGATGACAGTGTTTGCAGCTGCCGAAGGTTTTGCCGCATGCATAGAGTACGGCTGGAGACCTGAAGAACGCAAACTCACGCTGGAACTGATCCCATTAAAGCATGGTGGTGCAGTTATCTTTCCCGAGGGATATGGCTATATCCCTAGACTCAAGGGAAGGTTAAATCCTATTCTTGATTCCGCCCGCCGGACCTATCTCTATGCTTCCAATATTTCCATTAATCGTGGACAGGTAAAGCCAGTATCTTTTGAATATGGTGAAGAGTTAAATCTTGTTGATGCCGACGGTTTCGAAGTCCAAGTTCATGTTGTTCAGATGATACACCGATCGGCATTATTAGAGTATCACATCGCCACGTCACAGCAAGAGTCACAGCAAGAGTCGCAGCAAGAGTCGCAGAAAAGGGAAAAACAAGGATCACTGGAGATGAGAGTTCTCAATCTCCTGATGAATGGTCCTCTGTCAAAGAAGGAGTTGTCGGAAAATTTGGGACAAAAAAGGATATCTGGTCAACTCAACAAAGTAATTTCCCAACTGTTAGTGGAAGGAAAGGTCGCTTTCCTAATTCCTGAAAAGCCTCAAAGTCGATTGCAAAAATATCGTCTGACAGGCAAGGGAAAAGTTATAGTTTCAGGTATTAATACTGAGGAGTAATTGGATGAATTTTTTGCACAAGATGGTAATGAATTAAGACTGTGAATTGCAGATATGTTCTTGGGTTCTACCGTGAATGTTGTGGATAGAGATTTAAATTGCCGCAGAAAAATGCGACTGGATGCGCGAACGATCCAGTATCCTCGAGTTGCTTCAACTTGATCCTCCCAGCCCGAGTGCTCTGTACCGGATTGGAGATATGCTCTACGCGCATCGGAAACCGATCATGGATGCGCTCTTTGGCAATACCAAAGAACTGCTGGGATTCAGCGAAACCATTGCCTTCTTGGATCTGACGAATGTATTCCATTATGGCCGTAAGCACGGAGACTTGCTGCGCCATGGATGCAGTAAAGAGAAGCGTTCGGACTGTCCGTTGGTCACGTTGGCCCTGACCATAGATACCTCGGGTTTCCCGCGCAGTGCGGAAATATTGCCCGGCAATGCCAGTGAGCCGGCAACCTTGGAAAAGGCGATTCATTGCGTATTCCGATCCAAGTGGGCCACCGTTCCGAGTGAAGTGGGCCACCCTGCAAGCCAGTGTTATGGAGTGCTGATGTGTGCCCATCAAAACTGGAAGCGATTTAATTTTCATCGGATCCAGGTATGGTTTGTCATAGGTCCAATGAATGGGAAACTACGCGCGAAGATAGCGCCCCGCTTTTTCATTAGACCTATGATCTGGATACCTCAGCTGGATCTTTCGGAACCACGGAACCCTAAATTTGTCCAACACGGATCGTGGCAGAGGATCCAAAGGCTGTCTGTGTAATCAACTGTCCATGAATTCACAGCGTCTCAAACCATGCGTACATCTCCATCGCTTCCATCAAATTTCGTGCCCGACCGTGGTCCTGCCAAGTATTTTCACGGGCGGAAGCAGATACTGAGAGATCTCGGTGGAATTTTGAGGTACTCAACCCAAAACAAGTGGGGCACGACCTTCCTGATTCAAGGTGCACCTGGCGTGGGGAAGAGTGCCCTGCTTGAAGAATGTGAAAAACATGCGAGAGAGAATGAATGGGGTGTTGCCAAGATTGGGGCAGAATCTCTCTGGGATCCATACGAATTACGAGAAGACCTCGGGTTGGGAAACAAGTCTGAGGTTACCGAAAAATCCACACAGTTCGGGGTGGAAAATTTGGTTAAACGGGAAATTCGGACCAGCCGACCTCGTCGGACATTACTGAATATACTTCAGGCTGACAGGCAACCATTGTTGCTTGTTTTGGACGAAGCACAAGTGCTGGGGGAAATGGATGTTCCACCATCTGAGTATAGGGCGACTGCCATTAAGGTTTTTAATGCGATTCATAATGGCGAGTTGGTCCGTCCTGTCATCCTGGTCGCGGCGGGACTGGGAACGACGAAGAAGGCCTTTCAGTCATTGGGAATTTCGAGATTTTCGGGAGGATGCTTCGTGGAATTGGGAGCATTGAGTAAAGAGTCTGAGCGTGCGGTCATCCACGACTGGCTCGCGAAGGAAGGCGAGGCCCAAGGTGATCCCACTGAATGGATTGATGCCATTGCTCAGGAAACGCATGGCTGGCCCCAGCATATCTTGTCGTATGTGGAGCCGGCGTCGCGTCATTTACGAGCCCACGACGGTGCCATGACCACGGAAGGGTTGAATACCGTCTTGGGAGCGCCAGGCTAACTGGCAAAATGTAACGAACGCCAGGCTAACTGGCATAAGTGTAGCAGGTGCAAGTCCTGCAGTATGAAGTTTAACCAAAACACATATTTCCGCGAGCCGTGCGTTGTGATCCGTGAGGGTCCCGATGAAGTGTCGGCAGCGGTGCGTGTGGCCGGAGCTATTGAGCAACGAAATATGCATTATCTGGGTCGTCGAGGCTGTGTTACAGGTCGAAGGCACCATGTAGGTCATCGTTATGGTGAGAGGATCTACAGGCCCACGGTGTCCAGGAACTCAGGGACGCACGTACGCACTTTGCCGGGACCTGGGAGGTCTCCATCTTGCCCTGTAGTCGTACGGGGCCGCTTAGAGAAGGCGGAAGACGCCGAAGCCTAAGATGCACGAGATGGAGAAGTCAGATAGAGGCATAGTAGTGAGGAAGACCGCGAACAAGGAGCCATCCGCGGAGCGGTCGGAGCGAAGGCCTCTACCCGAGGGGAATCCGCAAGATCCCACCACACACCATGCGCAGAAATGGGCGCGTGTGCACCAGGGGATTGAGCGGATACGGGAAGTCGTACAACGGAACCCGAAGGAGAAACTTACAACGCTCTTGCACCACATCAGCGTGGAATCACTGACGGCGGCGTTTTTCGCATTAAAGCGAGAAGCGTCCCCTGGGGTGGACAACGTGACGTGGGAGGAGTATAGCGTGGACTTGGACCGCAACCTTGCGGATCTCTGCACACGCGTACACCGTGGATCGTTTCGAGCGACCCCCAGCAGGCGGGTGAATATACCGAAGCCTGATGGAGGCACACGACCGCTTGGGATCGCAGCGCTGGAGGACAAGATCGTCCAGACCGCGATGGTAAAATGTATCTTAGAGCCCATTTATGAAAATGAGTTCTGCGGGTTCAGCTATGGATTCAGGCCGGGGCGCAGTGCCCATGATGGACTGGATGCCGTCGCGTATGTGATCGAACGCCGGAGGGTCAACTATGTGGTGGATGCGGACATTCGGAAATTCTTTGACATGGTGGATCAGGAGTGGTTACTCCGCTTCCTGGAACACCGGATTGCAGATCAACGGGTGCTCCGACTCATCACAAAATTTCTGAAGGCGGGGGTGATGGAGGATGGGAACTGGCAGGAAAGTAGGCGAGGCACGCCGCAAGGCGCGGTGATCTCTCCGATTCTGGCCAACATCTACCTTCATTACGTGCTGGACTTATGGTTTGAGTCCCAGCGCAAATCACGCAAGATCGGTGGAGAGTCGTATATCGTTCGTTATGCGGACGATTTTGTGGAAAGTATAAGGAGGAGGCGGAGAAGTTTCTACGTGCATTGCGGGCCCGACTGGAGAAATTCGGATTGAGTCTGCATCCAGACAAAACGCGACTGATCGAATTTGGTCGCAACGCGATGGAGCACCGTAGAAAACGGGGAGACGGCAAGCCGAAGACCTTTGACTTTCTGGGATTTACACATTACTGTCGTAAAACCCGTAAGGGGTCATTTGGGCTGGGCCGTAAGCCAATCGCGAAGCGCATGGTGCGCTTCATAAAACGAATTCGTAGGGAGCTATGGCGCCGGATGCACGAAAGCGTGCATGATACGGGCCTATGGCTTGGCCAAGTTCTTAATGGATGGCTGAATTACTATGCCGTACCATGGAGTTATCGGTACCTATGGAGATGTTTTAAGTGCTTGAAATGGGTATGGCTGTGTATCCTACGTCGACGATCCCAGAAGGATCGGACCACATGGGAGCAGTTGGATATCCTCATTGAGCGCTATTGGCCGAAGCTGAACATACGACACGACTGGCCGGCGAGACGATTTTCCGTCAAGCACGCGAGTGTAACCCAAGGGAGGAGCCGGATGCGTTAACGCGCACGTCCGGATCTGTGCGGGGGGCCCGAGGAAACTCGGGTCCCTACCGCGATGAACGCCAGGCTAACTGGCATAAGTGTAGCAGGTGCAAGTCCTGCAGTATGAAGTTTAACCAAAACACATATTTCCGCGAGCCGTGCGTTGTGATCCGTGAGGGTCCCGATGAAGTGTCGGCAGCGGTGCGTGTGGCCGGAGCTATTGAGCAACGAAATATGCATTATCTGGGTCGTCGAGGCTGTGTTACAGGTCGAAGGCACCATGTAGGTCATCGTTATGGTGAGAGGATCTACAGGCCCACGGTGTCCAGGAACTCAGGGACGCACGTACGCACTTTGCCGGGACCTGGGAGGTCTCCATCTTGCCCTGTAGTCGTACGGGGCCGCTTAGAGAAGGCGGAAGACGCCGAAGCCTAAGATGCACGAGATGGAGAAGTCAGATAGAGGCATAGTAGTGAGGAAGACCGCGAACAAGGAGCCATCCGCGGAGCGGTCGGAGCGAAGGCCTCTACCCGAGGGGAATCCGCAAGATCCCACCACACACCATGCGCAGAAATGGGCGCGTGTGCACCAGGGGATTGAGCGGATACGGGAAGTCGTACAACGGAACCCGAAGGAGAAACTTACAACGCTCTTGCACCACATCAGCGTGGAATCACTGACGGCGGCGTTTTTCGCATTAAAGCGAGAAGCGTCCCCTGGGGTGGACAACGTGACGTGGGAGGAGTATAGCGTGGACTTGGACCGCAACCTTGCGGATCTCTGCACACGCGTACACCGTGGATCGTTTCGAGCGACCCCCAGCAGGCGGGTGAATATACCGAAGCCTGATGGAGGCACACGACCGCTTGGGATCGCAGCGCTGGAGGACAAGATCGTCCAGACCGCGATGGTAAAATGTATCTTAGAGCCCATTTATGAAAATGAGTTCTGCGGGTTCAGCTATGGATTCAGGCCGGGGCGCAGTGCCCATGATGGACTGGATGCCGTCGCGTATGTGATCGAACGCCGGAGGGTCAACTATGTGGTGGACGCGGACATTCGGAAATTCTTTGACATGGTGGATCAGGAGTGGTTACTCCGCTTCCTGGAACACCGGATTGCAGATCAACGGGTGCTCCGACTCATCACAAAATTTCTGAAGGCGGGGGTGATGGAGGATGGGAACTGGCAGGAAAGTAGGCGAGGCACGCCGCAAGGCGCGGTGATCTCTCCGATTCTGGCCAACATCTACCTTCATTACGTGCTGGACTTATGGTTTGAGTCCCAGCGCAAATCACGCAAGATCGGTGGAGAGTCGTATATCGTTCGTTATGCGGACGATTTTGTGGAAAGTATAAGGAGGAGGCGGAGAAGTTTCTACGTGCATTGCGGGCCCGACTGGAGAAATTCGGATTGAGTCTGCATCCAGACAAAACGCGACTGATCGAATTTGGTCGCAACGCGATGGAGCACCGTAGAAAACGGGGAGACGGCAAGCCGAAGACCTTTGACTTTCTGGGATTTACACATTACTGTCGTAAAACCCGTAAGGGGTCATTTGGGCTGGGCCGTAAGCCAATCGCGAAGCGCATGGTGCGCTTCATAAAACGAATTCGTAGGGAGCTATGGCGCCGGATGCACGAAAGCGTGCATGATACGGGCCTATGGCTTGGCCAAGTTCTTAATGGATGGCTGAATTACTATGCCGTACCATGGAGTTATCGGTACCTATGGAGATGTTTTAAGTGCTTGAAATGGGTATGGCTGTGTATCCTACGTCGACGATCCCAGAAGGATCGGACCACATGGGAGCAGTTGGATATCCTCATTGAGCGCTATTGGCCGAAGCTGAACATACGACACGACTGGCCGGCGAGACGATTTTCCGTCAAGCACGCGAGTGTAACCCAAGGGAGGAGCCGGATGCGTTAACGCGCACGTCCGGATCTGTGCGGGGGGCCCGAGGAAACTCGGGTCCCTACCGCGATGAACGCCAGGCTAACTGGCATAAGTGTAGCAGGTGCAAGTCCTGCAGTATGAAGTTTAACCAAAACACATATTTCCGCGAGCCGTGCGTTGTGATCCGTGAGGGTCCCGATGAAGTGTCGGCAGCGGTGCGTGTGGCCGGAGCTATTGAGCAACGAAATATGCATTATCTGGGTCGTCGAGGCTGTGTTACAGGTCGAAGGCACCATGTAGGTCATCGTTATGGTGAGAGGATCTACAGGCCCACGGTGTCCAGGAACTCAGGGACGCACGTACGCACTTTGCCGGGACCTGGGAGGTCTCCATCTTGCCCTGTAGTCGTACGGGGCCGCTTAGAGAAGGCGGAAGACGCCGAAGCCTAAGATGCACGAGATGGAGAAGTCAGATAGAGGCATAGTAGTGAGGAAGACCGCGAACAAGGAGCCATCCGCGGAGCGGTCGGAGCGAAGGCCTCTACCCGAGGGGAATCCGCAAGATCCCACCACACACCATGCGCAGAAATGGGCGCGTGTGCACCAGGGGATTGAGCGGATACGGGAAGTCGTACAACGGAACCCGAAGGAGAAACTTACAACGCTCTTGCACCACATCAGCGTGGAATCACTGACGGCGGCGTTTTTCGCATTAAAGCGAGAAGCGTCCCCTGGGGTGGACAACGTGACGTGGGAGGAGTATAGCGTGGACTTGGACCGCAACCTTGCGGATCTCTGCACACGCGTACACCGTGGATCGTTTCGAGCGACCCCCAGCAGGCGGGTGAATATACCGAAGCCTGATGGAGGCACACGACCGCTTGGGATCGCAGCGCTGGAGGACAAGATCGTCCAGACCGCGATGGTAAAATGTATCTTAGAGCCCATTTATGAAAATGAGTTCTGCGGGTTCAGCTATGGATTCAGGCCGGGGCGCAGTGCCCATGATGGACTGGATGCCGTCGCGTATGTGATCGAACGCCGGAGGGTCAACTATGTGGTGGATGCGGACATTCGGAAATTCTTTGACATGGTGGATCAGGAGTGGTTACTCCGCTTCCTGGAACACCGGATTGCAGATCAACGGGTGCTCCGACTCATCACAAAATTTCTGAAGGCGGGGGTGATGGAGGATGGGAACTGGCAGGAAAGTAGGCGAGGCACGCCGCAAGGCGCGGTGATCTCTCCGATTCTGGCCAACATCTACCTTCATTACGTGCTGGACTTATGGTTTGAGTCCCAGCGCAAATCACGCAAGATCGGTGGAGAGTCGTATATCGTTCGTTATGCGGACGATTTTGTGGAAAGTATAAGGAGGAGGCGGAGAAGTTTCTACGTGCATTGCGGGCCCGACTGGAGAAATTCGGATTGAGTCTGCATCCAGACAAAACGCGACTGATCGAATTTGGTCGCAACGCGATGGAGCACCGTAGAAAACGGGGAGACGGCAAGCCGAAGACCTTTGACTTTCTGGGATTTACACATTACTGTCGTAAAACCCGCAAGGGGTCATTTGGGCTGGGTCGTAAGCCAATCGCGAAGCGCATGGTGCGCTTCATAAAACGAATTCGTAGGGAGCTATGGCGCCGGATGCACGAAAGCGTGCATGATACGGGCCTATGGCTTGGCCAAGTTCTTAATGGATGGCTGAATTACTATGCCGTACCATGGAGTTATCGGTACCTATGGAGATGTTTTAAGTGCTTGAAATGGGTCTGGCTGTGTATCCTACGTCGACGATCCCAGAAGGATCGAACCACGTGGGAGCAGTTGGATATCCTCATTGAGCGCTATTGGCCGAAGCTGAACATACGACACGACTGGCCGGCGAGACGATTTTCCGTCAAGCACGCGAGTGTAACCCAAGGGAGGAGCCGGATGCGTTAACGCGCACGTCCGGATCTGTGCGGGGGGCCCGAGGAAACTCGGGTCCCTACCGCGATGAACGCCAGGCTAACTCTGCCTTGTACTCAGAAAAAAGACTGGACAATGGGGGTTCTTCGGTTTATGTAGGCGAATTTTCGTGAGTTCTTGTCCGACGAGGTACGACAGATTTCGCGCATTTCTCTGAGGTTGACCGTCTGGCACTGCCATTTTCCGTGTTTTTCGCGTTCTGGAACAAGCGAGATCTCGCAGACACGACATCCTTCTGTAGCCTGCACACAGCAAGGGTATGAAGCTTTCGGGCGCTCAAGGAGGGAACAGCAGATCAGGAGGGAGCAATGGAGCACGTTGGCTGCTATGGAGGCGGACGCTCCACCAAGTCAAAGAAGCCCCCCAACTCCTCATAGGCGATGGCACGCATTTGAAGGTTTGCATAGCCGCGCCACATGATGGTGTGCCCGGGCGGTGGATCGTGTTTGCGATTCATGTAGCCGCCCATCATGGCCACCAGTAAGATGGCCGAGGGCAGGCTGGTGGGGACCGCAAGGCCATAGCTACGGGCGTAGACCTTCATCATCTCTAACTCGGACTCTCGAAAGAATACGTCCATGTCCAAGTCCGCGTCCACACGCCCCAAAAGCGTCATCAACATGATTCGCCACGCCGTGACTATGTGCAGGGTGATCGCCCGGTGCAAAGAGCCCGCCTTCTGCATCCGCAACTTCTCCACCTTGCAGCCACTCTTGAGCACCCGGAAGGTGTCTTCCACACGCCAGCGCAACTGGTAATATTCTACCATCTGCTTCGCCTGCTCCGGGCTTGTGATGGGTTGCGTGGTCAACAGATACCATTCAATCCGCGTTGCATTTTCCGGCGGATTGAGTTCACGCAGATGAATTCCCCAGACCTCCATGGGGGCTTGCGTACGGTCCCTGGTCGGAGGTAGAGTCACTTTGCAATACCGCAACTCCATCCGGGCATTTCGTGCCGGACGACCTTTATGAGTGACCCGCCCCGACTTCATCCGACGACTCAACTGCTCCACCGACAACTCCATCACATCCGCAGGCGGCCCCTTTCGCATCGCCTTAAATAATCGCCCCTCGTCTGTATTCAGCTTCCGGTCGTGCTTGGCCCGAACCAATAGATGCGTCCGCTTCAGCGTCCGATGCGCAGACAAAATCTCGAACGCATCCGCTTCCCGATCCATCACACCAACCACCTTCGTCTTGCGTGGCAGCGTCTCGGCTGCCTCGTCAATGTCAGACAGACCGTGTAGCCAGCTTTGGGATTTTGGGTTCTCTGTCCCATAGGCACATCGCAACACCCCCAACGGTAATCCCTCGTCATTCAGGGCGATCGTTGCATGCAGACACACCCCGCGGGCTTTCGCAGAGGTCTGGTTCTGTCCAATGATATCCAGTCCCTCGGTGTCCGAACGCGTACTGTATGAGATCTTGGTTCCGTCCTGAACACACAACACCGTCTCCTGGGTTCGCATTCGCTCAATCGTCCGCTGGCGATGCGGGAACAGAATCTGTGCCGGGGTGATCCCACGTTCGTTGGCCCTCTCCCAAAAACGCCAGTAGGCCCGAACGTCCTTGATATTTCGCTCGGGGGTTGTGGTGACAGGATTGCCCATCGTCTTTGCCGCTAACTCCGCGTTTTTTACCAAACGCACATTGAGACGCCGATCCCCGAGATCCGCACCACCAAACTCCTGTTCCGCCCACCGATCGCTGTCCAGACCTGCCCCCACCTCCAGCCGAGGGCGCAATTCCACATACGGCACGGCCAAGTGCGTGCGCCAGTTTGGATCCAGTTCATAGGCAAATACTTTTTTCTGCGGGCGCGTGCGTGTCTTCGAGGGTGCATGGCGGCCCCGCCCCTGCGTAAGTCCCAAATATCGGAATCCCGCCGCTCGAAAACAAGTCCCCTCCTGATCGGGTCCCACAAAGGTCTCTATCACATAAGGGGAATACCCATACGTTGCCATAAAATCGGAGGGCAAGCGCCGCAGCACTCGTCCCAATGCGTGGCTCGCCAGGTTCTTGCAGAACACGTCTGATCGAATCAGAAAACGACTCAGGTTCACCACACGGTTCAAATTCTCCGCGCGCTTTGGATGATCCCACGCCATCCATTGATCCCGAGCCTTGAGATACAACGCCGCAGCAGAAAAACCGACCACCCCCAGTTCACCGTGCGCACTCCGAATCAGGTAGCGATGCTGCGCGCCCGCAAAGGTGGTGCTCCCCTGTGGATGCTCCGCATCCAGAAGTGTATTCCAGATCGCTCGATCCCCCGAATCGGTGACCAAAATAATCTCCAAATCCTTGATCTCACGGACATCCGTGGGGACATCCAACGCCTTCGGAACCGGTTCATCCAATAGACGGGGACCGCGGACAAACGACGCGGTTTGTGGCTTCGGTAGAGAAAAGTGCCCCTCCGATTCCAGTAACACTAATGCCTTCATGCAACCCGAAAGCCGATGGCCTCCCTGAGCATTCACGAAATTGAACTGCGCACACACAATTCGCCCCAAAGCTCGACGACTCTTGTCTTGATGTGACACCACCGTTGTCGACAATGCCGGAAGAGCATTACGCAGTACTGTAAGTATCGCGGATTGTGCTTGCATATTGCTAAACTAAGCAATAGGAAAACCATTGTCAAGTCCCTCTTAAACGTACAGGGCAGCGCTAACTGGCATAAGTGTAGCAGGTGCAAGTCCTGCAATATGAAGTTTAACCAAAACACATATTTCCGCGAGCCGTGCGTTGTGATCCGTGAGGGTCCCGATGAAGTGTCGGCAGCGGTGCGTGTGGCCGGAGCTATTGAGCAACGAAATATGCATTATCTGGGTCGCCGAGGCTGTGTTACAGGTCGAAGGCACCATGTAGGTCATCGTTATGGTGAGAGGATCTACAGGCCCACGGTGTCCAGGAACTCAGGGACGCACGTACGCACTTTGCCGGGACCTGGGAGGTCTCCATCTTGCCCTGTAGTCGTACGGGGCCGCTTAGAGAAGGCGGAAGACGCCGAAGCCTAAGATGCACGAGATGGAGAAGTCAGATAGAGGCATAGTAGTGAGGAAGACCGCGAACAAGGAGCCATCCGCGGAGCGGTCGGAGCGAAGGCCTCTACCCGAGGGGAATCCGCAAGATCCCACCACACACCATGCGCAGAAATGGGCGCGTGTGCACCAGGGGATTGAGCGGATACGGGAAGTCGTACAACGGAACCCGAAGGAGAAACTTACAACGCTCTTGCACCACATCAGCGTGGAATCACTGACGGCGGCGTTTTTCGCATTAAAGCGAGAAGCGTCCCCTGGGGTGGACAACGTGACGTGGGAGGAGTATAGCGTGGACTTGGACTGTAACCTTGCGGATCTCTGCACACGTGTACACTGTGGATCGTTTCGAGCGACCCCCAGCAGGCGGGTGAATATACCGAAGCCTGATGGAGGCACACGACCGCTCGGGATCGCAGCGCTGGAGGACAAGATCGTTCAGACCGCGATGGTTAAATGTATTTTAGAGCCCATTTATGAAAATGAGTTCTGCGGGTTCAGCTATGGATTCAGGCCGGGGCGCAGTGCCCATGATGGACTGGATGCCGTCGCGTATGTGATCGAACGCCGGAGGGTAAACTATGTGGTGGATGCGGACATTCGGAAATTCTTTGACATGGTGGATCAGGAGTGGTTACTCCGCTTCCTGGAACACCGGATTGCAGATCAACGGGTGCTCCGACTCATCACAAAATTTCTGAAGGCGGGGTTGATGGAGGATGGGAACTGGCAGGAAAGTAGGCGAGGCACGCCGCAAGGCGCGGTGATCTCTCCGATTCTGGCCAACATCTACCTTCATTACGTGCTGGACTTATGGTTTGAGTCCCAGCGCAAATCACGCAAGATCGGTGGAGAGTCGTATATCGTTCGTTATGCGGACGATTTTGTGGAAAGTATAAGGAGGAGGCGGAGAAGTTTTTACGTGCATTGCGGGCCCGACTGGAGAAATTCGGATTGAGTCTGCATCCAGACAAAACGCGACTGATCGAATTTGGTCGCAACGCGATGGAGCACCGTAGAAAACGGGGAGACGGCAAGCCGAAGACCTTTGACTTTCTGGGATTTACACATTACTGTCGTAAAACCCGCAAGGGGTCATTTGGGCTGGGTCGTAAGCCAATCGCGAAGCGCATGGTGCGCTTCATAAAACGAATTCGTAGGGAGCTATGGCGCCGGATGCACGAAAGCGTGCATGATACGGGCCTATGGCTTGGCCAAGTTCTTAATGGATGGCTGAATTACTATGCCGTACCATGGAGTTATCGGTACCTATGGAGATGTTTTAAGTGCTTGAAATGGGTCTGGCTGTGTATCCTACGTCGACGATCCCAGAAGGATCGAACCACATG
The DNA here is from genome assembly GCA_965116685.1 of Rhodothermales bacterium. GTDB lineage: Bacteria > Bacteroidota > Rhodothermia > Rhodothermales > Bin80 > Bin80. The sequence goes on from OZ220707.1 coordinate 3,656,957, forward strand.
GGAGCAGTTGGATATCCTCATTGAGCGCTATTGGCCGAAGCTGAACATACGACACGACTGGCCGGCGAGACGATTTTCCGTCAAGCACGCGAGTGTAACCCAAGGGAGGAGCCGGATGCGTTAACGCGCACGTCCGGATCTGTGCGGGGGGCCCGAGGAAACTCGGGTCCCTACCGCGATGGGTGCAAGTCCCGTAGTATGAAGATGCAACCAATCACATACTTCCTCGAGCCGTGCGTTGTGCCCCGCGAGGGTCACGACGAAGCGTCGGTAGAGGTGCGTGTGGCCGGAGCTATTGAGCATCGAAATCGTTATCGTCTGGGTCGCCGAGGCTGTCCAAGTGGTCGAAGGCAACATGTATGTCACCGCCATGGCGAGGCGGCATACAGGCCCACGGTGTCTAAGAACTCGGGGACATATGTACGCATTTTGTCGGGACCTGGGAGGGCTCTATCCTGTCCTAAACGCAGAGTTGGAATCGCGCAGGGAAGGCGGAAGACGCCGAAGCCTGCGATGCACGGGATGGAGCAGTCAGATGGGGACATAGTAGTGAAGAAGGCGGCGAACAAGGGGCGACCTGCGGAGTCGCTGGAGCGAAGGTCCCCACCCAAGGGGAAGCTGGGAGATCCGGGCTCACGCCATACACAGAGATGGATCAGTGAGTTTATGGGATCAATCGGCTACGGCAATTCTGCCGTTATGCACGCCGGTGCGACCCGAGGGAGGAGCCGGATGCGTTAACGCGCACGTCCGGATCTGTGCGGGGGGCCCGGAGCAATCCGCATAAGCGCTAACTTGTTTGAATAAGAAAATATTTTTCAATCTGAGGTTTTCTTTTACGATTAGATTCCTCAAGTCCATTCGAGATCATTTTCCAATCTCGAATCATGGTCTCCAGACCACATGAAGGCTCAATCGCCCGAGTTACTTGATTCAAGGCGAACTTGAAGTTTTTCCAAGGGCTCGTTTGGAATGAGGTAGCCCCAGGGGGAAAAAGTTCGTGCATGACGAACGATTTTTTCCGTGAGCAGTGCCACCAAGAACTTTCCGTAAAGCCAGGCCTTCGCACTCTCTTGGTCATGTTTCGGTAAATGACCAAATTGAGACAATGATTTGAATCGTTTGAATACGAGTTCAACCTGCCACCTCAGTCGATACCAATCAAGCACCTGCGATGCAGAAAATTGATCTGCTGGAAATGTGGTAAATACAATGACATAGCGCGCAAAGCGTAGCGTTTGTTCCATGGGCTTTGTTCCATGGTTTTGGGTATCCTTGCGAATTTTCTTGCAGGCCTTCTGGGCCGCTTCCTCTGTTTTCCGAAGGACACAAACACGCCCCGGTACCGGAGGATCCGACCCGACGTACACCTTCCATTCCCCAATTGCACCAATGCGGGTGATGGACTCCACCGCACGCAACAGATCAAAGGATGTGTCAGGCTTCGTATGGAAATGGAGCGTACCCGTATTCACACGAACGGTGACATACCCACCAGATTTTGTCACGTATTGCACGCCGCTGGCCGTTGCATAGACACGGTCCGCCAGAATATAATCCCCAGAATGAACCGGAAATTGTTTGAATGATTCGCCGGTTCCCTTTCCCTTGGTTGGAGTAAGTTTGAAGAAATCGCACCCAAAGGAAGGCAGGGCTACGCTATAATGTATGCGCCACTGCGACCCAGTTCGTCCAGGCTCGCAGACCACCGTGGCATCAAACGCACGTACTTGATGCTTCGTATCACCAGAGATCGTGCTCCCATGTTCCTCAAATAGTGCCTTGCAGAGTGCAGAAAGCCAGTCCCGAGATTTGCGTAGACGTTTGAGCAGCGCTACATCCGATAGCTCGGCCAGATTTGCCTGACGAGATCGTACAACGGTTTCACGTAGGGAATGCCCGCATCCCAAATGGATCAGCAGAGTTCGCAGAAGGGCCTCTGGAGACTTATCCTTACGCAGTCCGCGTAAGGCGCCCGTATCCGCTGCTAAATCCTTCCAGTTCTCGGGCAGAAACGAAAGCAAGACTCCCCAGTCCTCACTAATCGGTGCCGTCGTAACGGTTCGCTTCATAAAAATTCCGAGCAAGTTCCTTTGATTTAGGGAAAGCTACAATAATTATTGATTGTAAACAAGTTAGCGCTTATGGGAGCAATCCGGGTCCCTACCGCGATAAGCGGGTCGGCGCTTTCGATTAAATTATTATGAAGGACGGATGGGCGATTTCAGCAGAAAACAGCGCCGTAGTCTGGCAAAACTGATCGCGGACGTTCCATTCGGCGAGGGATTGGATAAAGAAGACATCATGTTAACCCTAACACAGGAGTACGGGGAAGCGGAAGCAGAGAGGCTGTTTGACCGGGCACTGCACTGTGGTGTACTGCACGAGCGCGAAGGAACTTATGCGATCCCAATCCCCTCGATGCAGGATTGGCTGGTATCCAAATACGCCCGCATCCAGATCAAATTCCCGCCCCAGGTGCAGGAGACTCGTCGGTCTGGAGAAAAAAGTTTGGGCAGGGGTTTCGAGCGCTGACATACCCACGTTCTTTTACGGAGTATTGGAACGAATACCTGAGTGATGTAGATGCTCAGACCCATACCATCTCCTCTCATTTGCTCTAAATTCCGTCTGATCGCATCTTAGAAAGCCCCCGCTTATAAAGATCACGAGCGTCGCCATGTATACCAAGATATGCCGAGCGTCAATACACTGTCTACGTGCCCGCTCAATCTTCGCCCTCCGCCCGATTATTGTCTACAAATCCAAAATACAAGTAATCAGGGTCATCAACTTGGGTGATAAAATAAGATGGATGTTTCGTCTCGTGTTCTAATCTTGAGCCACACACCAAACCAGCCCGCCTTCTGCGGTTGAAGTGAACTGTCCCTGCAGCTGCTATTCCGTGCCACGCTTTCTCATGAAATGATTCCCCTGTATCTTCTACAGGTTACTGAAAAGAGTAGTTGCTCGGCATAGGTTCCTGAATGAGGGATAGAATCACATCAAATTCAAAGAGGCATTTAGTAATTACTGGATCATGGGTGACTTTACATGGTATTGGGTCCGCCTCGGTGGCATTTGACCATCTTTGACCATCAATGCAGAAATACCAACATTGTACGTAAATTTCCATATCAGACGGGAGGGATGCATTTTCTGATAGACCAGCCTCCTACAGATCGTTCACTGTAACGTAATTGACTTGATGATATCCGGACCAGAAATAGAAAGCTTAATGGAGCGCGCGCATGCACTCGGAGGCTATCTTTGACGTTGCAAAGCGATCAGAACGGGTTCAGGCGCTGAATGAAAAACGCCTGCTGCCGAGTTACTGGGATAATGCCGAAGCAGCGCAGGCGAACGAGCGTGCAATCGCATCCGAGGATGAGTGGTTGCAGGCATACAAGACCGTATGCGAGCATGCGGAGGATGTGTCGGTTCTGATTGAACTTTCCGAAGAAGAATCAGAAGATTTGGGGGAGGAGATTGAAGCAAGCTGCACGGCATTGCAGCAATCGATTGAGTCCCTTGAATTGCGTAGCATGCTTTCCGGCGAGGATGACCATCGCAATGCCATTCTGACGATTAATCCCGGCGCCGGTGGAACCGAGAGTCAGGATTGGGCCGAGATGCTGCTGCGGATGTATACACGCTATGCAGAACGGCAGGGTTTCAAGGTTTCGATCCTCGGCCACCAGGCGGGGGAGGTCGCTGGTATCAAGAGCGCCTCTCTGAGCGTTCAGGGGGAGTTTGCCTATGGATATCTCAAAGCTGAATCCGGTGTACATCGACTGGTGCGTATTTCCCCATTCGACTCCAATTCGCGTCGGCATACCTCGTTTGCAAGCGTATTTGTGTACCCGGAGATTGACGAAACCATAGAGATTGACCTGCGAGCCGCAGATATTGAGTTGCAAACCTTCCGCTCAGGAGGAAAGGGCGGACAGAATGTGAACAAGCTTGATACCGGTGTACGGTTGATCTGGACGGGGGCTCTCTCAAATGGGGAAAAGGTTCGTGTTGCCGCAGAGTGTACCGAGGAACGTAGTCAGTTGCAGAATCGGGAACGGGCAATGACCATGCTCAAGAGTCGTGTCTACCGTTTAGAACAGGCAATTCAGGAAGAAGAGAAGAATAAGCGTGAAGCGCAGAAGAAACGAATTGACTTTGGGAGCCAGATCCGGTCCTATGTATTCCAGCCTTATACAATGGTCAATGATCATCGGACGGAACTCAAAATCACAGATGTCCAGTCCGTCATGGATGGAAACCTGCATGCATTTATAAAAGCTTATCTCCTGCAATAACGATGGCCGGCCAACACCAATATGATTATCTCGTTTTGGGGAGTGGGATCGCGGGGTTATGGTTTTCGCTGGGCGTTGCCGATCAGGGGCGGGTCGCAATCATCACCAAGAAGGAGACCGCCGAATCCAATACGAATTATGCCCAGGGAGGGATCGCTGGGGTATGGGACAGGAATGACTCCATTGAAAGTCATATCCAGGATACGCTCATTGCCGGTGCAGGCCTCTGTGACGAGAGTGTAGTCAGGGATGTGATCACCGAAGGTCCCCGTGAGATTCAGACATTGATTGATATGGGGGCATCCTTCACCAAAACAGAGGGGCAGTTGCACCTGGCTCGTGAGGCAGGGCATGCGCACCCGAGAATCCTTCATGCCAGAGATCGGACCGGGCGGGAGATTGAACGTGTCCTTCTGGAAAAAATTCAGGCGCATCCCAATATCACGATCCTTGATTTTCACTATGCTGTGGATCTAATTACGGAGCATCATCTGGGGCAACATGTGACAAGACTACGCCCGGATGTCAGTTGTTATGGTGCTTATGTGCTGGATGAGAGGGACGAGACCGTGCATACATTTCTGGCACGTGTGACTCTACTGGCGACCGGAGGATCGTGTGCGGTCTATCAGCATACGACGAACCCGTCCATTGCAACAGGAGATGGGGTTGCCATGGCCTATCGCGCAAAAGCACGGGTAGCCAATATGGAATTTATACAGTTTCATCCTACCTCACTCTATCAGGGGAAATTCCATAAAGGGCGGGCGTTTCTGATCTCTGAAGCCATCAGAGGATATGGTGGTATTCTATTGAATCAGGGTGGAGAGGCATTTATGGAGCGTTATGACTCCCGGGCGGAGTTAGCACCGCGTGATATTGTTGCCCGTGCAATTGATGACCAGCTCAAGCACCGCGGAGAAGATCATGTGTATTTAGACGTGTCACACCTTGAGAAATCTAAAACGGAGGAAGCATTTCCGCATATCGTAGAGACCTGCCGGAAGCTAGGCATCAATCCGACCTCCGAACCCATCCCAGTTGTTCCTGCGGCACATTATCAGTGTGGTGGCGTGCAAACTGATATGATGGCCAGGACGAGTATTACAGGACTCCTGGCGATTGGAGAGGTCGCCTATACAGGTTTGCACGGAGCAAACCGGCTTGCGAGCAACTCTCTTCTGGAAGCCATGGTTTTCAGTCGAAGAGCGGTCAACATCGCCCCACAAATCGCAGCACAGCGAGACTTTAATGAGCTGGTGCCGGATTGGAACGCTTCCGGCACCGGGCAGCAGGGGGAATGGGTGCTCATATCTCATAACCGGGAAGAGTTGCAGCGGACCATGTGGAATTATGTGGGGATCATGCGCTCTGATCTGAGGCTTGCCCGTGCACTGCGTCGAACGCGGCTGCTTTACGAGGAGGTGGAGGAGTTTTATCATCGAACCCGCATCTCCAGTAGGCTCTGTGAATTGCGTAATCTCATCGCCGTCGCATATCTGATCATTCGCAGTGCACAGATGCGGCGAGAGAGTCGAGGGTTGCACTATACATTGGACTACCCGGAGCAGGTTACTGCGGAGCGGCGGACTAGTCTGGTCTGATCGGAACAATCATCGTTGAGGATGGTAAGCATCCATGTAGCGGCAGTGTGCGCACTGGGATCTGTGATCTAGTTGCGGGCAGTAGCCGCTCGACGGCAGAGAGGAGCTCGGTTTCGGGCCCCTTTTTGTTTAATATAGACGTTGAACTGCGCCCGTCACGCACGTCGAGACTGGGCGTTTTTAACATACAGTAACCATGGATACGGTTGGACTTGAAGAGCGTGTACGAACCCTTGTGGAAGGGGTGCTGGAAGGGGGACCGATCTTTTTGGTCGAGTTTTCTGTACGTGGGAGCAAGGGATCTCATGCGGTGAATGTATTCGTTGAAAGTGATGAAGACCTTGGGGTAGACCAACTGGTTGAGTTAAGCCGGGAGATTGGATTTATCCTGGATGTGGAAGACATCATGCCTGGGCGCTATACATTGAATGTGTCTACGCCAGATGCCACCCGTCCCCTACGTCTACTCCGGCAGTATCGCAAACATATTGGTCGCAACCTGAGAGTTCATTACCGGAAGCAGGAAGATGCGTTCACAGAAGTTTGTGGAGAACTTTTGTCTGTACAGGAGTCATCCATTCAGATTCAAAATGGGAAGGGGGCGGTAAAGATTTTGCACGAGGATATCCAATGGGCTAAAGTGCAGTTACCCTGGTAAGAACAGAAATTAATTGAGATGCACAGCAGAGATCTTGTTTCGTCATTCGCCGAGATTGCCCGGGAAAAAGATATCGACCGGGATACACTCCAGTTAATTGTGGAGGATGTCATACGGGCCATGATCCGGACGCGGTTCGGTTCGGATGAGGCATTTGAAATTATTCTGAACCCGGATCACGGAGATATACAGGTTCTGCATATTCGGGAAGTGGTCGAAGACTATGATCTGTCCGACCCGGTGACCCAAATTGAACTCAGGGATGCCATCAAGATCGAAGATGATTTTGAGGTGGAAGATGAGGTTGCCGAAGAAATAGAAATTGCTGATTTTGGCCGGCGTGCCGTACAGACGGCCCGCTATACATTCCGCAACCGTATCCGGGACATTGAGAAAGAGAATGTCTATATGGAGTACTCAGACCTTGTCGGGGAATTGGTTGTCGGTGAGATCTATCAGATACGGCGGCGGGAAATTCTGGTTTTGCATAACAGGGTTGAGTTGGTGATGCCCCGGGAAGAACAGATCCCACGTGACCGCTACCGGAAAGGGGATATGCTGCGTGCAGTGGTGAAGGAAGTGCGCAGAGATGCAGGAAGTAACCCGAAAGTGATCGTCAGCCGGACCGCGCCGCAACTGATGGAGCGCCTTTTCGAGTTGGAGGTGCCGGAAATTGATGAAGGGATTGTTGAGATAAAGTCCATCCAGCGCGAGCCAGGGGACCGGGCAAAAGTGGCGGTCATCAGCCATGATGATCGGATTGACCCTGTCGGGGCCTGTGTAGGACTCAAAGGCAACCGCATTCATGCAGTGGTACGGGAACTCAGCAATGAAAATATTGACGTCATGGAGTGGACCGATGACTTGTATCTGCTCATCAAGCGGGCACTTTCACCATCCAATCCGGTGTCCGTAGTCATTAATGACACGTTGGTCCCACCCAAAGCCAAAGTGGTTGTCAAGGCAGATGAGGTGAGTCAAGCTATCGGCAAAGGCGGGATCAATATCCGCCTTGCATCGCGGATGACCGGGATTGAGTTGGATATTTTCCGGGAGATCCCGGCGGATGAAGAAGATGTCGAGATTGGCGAATTTGCAGATGAATTCAGCAAGGAAATCATTGATAAGCTTCGCGAGATTGGATGCGATTCCGCGAAAGCAGTTCTGCAGCTCTCTGTGGACGAACTTGTTCGTAGAAGTCATCTTGACCTTGAGGTGGCAACACGTATCATGGAGTCAATGAAGGCTGAATTCGATGAAGAAGAAGGGCAGGAGCTAGAGGAAGAATACGAGTTATAGCAACACGGCATCCGTACATAAACGACCGAGATAGCGCAGATGGCAATGACTGCCACAGTAAAAAAATTTAAAAAAGTTCGGCTGCATAAAGCAGCCAAAGAACTGAACCTGACGGTTGATACAATTGTCAGTCATCTGAGCGAACGTGGATATGCAGATGCGCTGAAAGGGAACGGAATCAACGCAGCAATCGCCGATGAAGAGGCCTATCTCGATCTGTTGGAGCATTTTTCAGAGGACCGCGAGATACGTGCACGTGTGCAGGAACTCCGTTCCATCCGGGAGTCAGAGTTGTCGGATAGGGAGCCGGATGTGGTTGCAGAAGAGGATGAGCCGCCTTCAGATGTTGACACGGATCAGGAAACAGTTGTGGAAGCGGTGGATGAACCAGTCTCTGTCCCCGAAGAGGAAGTGGTTTCAGAGCCGGATGTAGAGGACGCTTCGCCGGTGGACGTAAGCTCCGTCGATGAAGAAGAGATCGTATCCGAGCAGGAAATAACTGAGGATGCGGCAGCGGAGTTACCTGCTGAGCCCGTTGATGAGGATGAATCGGTCGCAGAACCGGTAACTACAGATGCAGAGGAGATTGTACACGTAGACACCGAAGAGGAGGCCCCAGAAGAAGCTGAACCTGTTTTGAGTCCAGAGGAGGAAAGTCCTGAGCAGGGCGAGCCCGAGCCGGTAGATGAGGTAGCAGACATCCGTCCGGTTGAGCCAGAGAAATTGGCGGAAGACGGCAAAGAGGCGAGTGAAGATGATGTGATCTCGGCAGACAGATACAAGCTTCAGGGTACAAAAGTACTCGGTAAAATTGATCTGAAGACGATCGAAGGGGAAGACGAGCCGGGTTCGAAGCGCCGAGGCAAACGCAAACGGAAAAAAATTGCAACACCGGCAAAGCCTGCAAAAGGGACTGCAGAGAAGCCGGCAGCCACCCCCGCTAAGCGCAAACGCAAACGTAAGCCGAAGGTAGATTCGGAAGAGGTCGGACAGTCCGTTCAGGAGACGCTCCGATCCATGGATCAGGGCAATGTGCGGGTCCGCCAGCGCCGGCGAAGAGCACGCCGTCAGCAGCGCGCAGAAGAGCGTCTGAATATCCAGATTGAACAGGAAGAAAAGGATCGCAAAATCCGTGTCACCGAATTCGTCTCTACGGGCGAACTCGCCGACTTGATGGGAGTCCAGGTGACGGAAATCATCAGTATGCTGCTCAGCTCCGGGATGATGGTCTCAATCAATCAGAGGCTGGATGCGGATACCATTGCTTATGTAGCAGATGAGTTTGGATGCACGGTTGAGTTTATTACCGAGTTTGGCGCGGATGATATTGAAGTGATTGAAGATGATCCAGAAGATTTGAAACCAAGAGCACCGGTGGTCACGGTGATGGGGCATGTGGATCACGGAAAAACGTCACTCCTCGATTATGTCCGTAATGCGAGTGTTGCTGCCGGGGAATCTGGAGGTATCACACAGCATATCGGAGCTTATAAGGTGACACTTGACGGGGACCGGGTGGTTACATTTCTGGATACACCAGGCCACGAGGCATTTACCGCCATGCGGGCTCGCGGTGCAAAAGTGACCGATGTTGTGATCCTTGTCGTTGCAGCCAATGATTCGGTGATGCCGCAAACGATTGAAGCAATCAATCATGCAAAAGCAGCCGAGGTTGCGTTGATTATTGCAATCAACAAGATTGATCTAGAGCAGGCGGATGTGCAGCGGGTCATGAAAGAACTCTCCGATTACAATGTCCTGGTTGAGCAGTATGGTGGGAAAGTTCAATGTGCATCTGTATCAGCGAAGACGGGTGAGGGCATTGATGACCTTTTAGAAAAAGTACTTCTTGAAGCAGACCTTCTGGAGTTGAAGGGGAATCCCAAACGGCATGCCCAAGGGATTGTGATTGAAAGCCGATTAGATCGTGGGCGGGGTAATATTGCGACGGTTCTTGTTCAAAACGGAACACTCAAAGTTGGAGATCCGTTCGTGGCGGGTGTCTACGGTGGACGGGTTCGTGCAATGTTTGATGAATGGGATAATCGGATCAAAGCCGCGGGCCCAAGCGAGCCTGCATTGGTGTTGGGGCTTCCAGGCCAGCCCACAGTGGGGGATCAGTTAGCCGGCGTAGAAAATGAATCAGAAGCACGCGAGATTGCCCAAAGGCGTCAACAGATCTGGCGTGAGCAGAAGATGCGCCAGTATAAGCATGTGCGATTGGAAGACATTGGGCGCCGAATGGCATTGGGAGACTTCAGTGAGTTGAATCTGATCATCAAGGCGGATGTAGGTGGATCGGTAGAAGCAATCAGCGATTCGTTACACAAAATCTCAACGGATGAGGTAGCGGTGAGCATTATTCATGCGGGGGTAGGTGCGATTACCGAAAGTGATGTCATGTTGGCTTCCGCATCAGATGCCGTCATTATTGGATTCCAAGTTCGCCCTACTGCGGGTGCACGAGCGGCGGCAGAGCGTGAAGAGATTGATATTCGCACATATTCGATCATCTACGATGCAATTGAGGATGTCCGGGATGCACTTGAGGGACTGCTGACCCCGGAAGAAACGGAAAAGATTACTGGTGTTGCAGAAGTGCGAGAAGTGTTCAAAGTCCCCAAAATCGGATCCGTTGCAGGTTGCTATATATCCGAGGGGCGTATTCGCCGGAGCGATACGGTTCATGTGTTGCGGGAGAGTATTGTCATCTATAAAGGGCGGCTTGCGTCCCTGCGCCGATTCAAGGAGAATGTACGAGAGGTAGTTTCCGGTTACGAATGTGGGATTGGGGTTGAGAACTACAATGACATTAAAGTTGGCGACCAGATTGAGGCCTTTGAGATGGTCCAAACCAAGCGTACGCTTGACGTTTCCTAGAATCCATGAGTGTGCGAACGCAACGCGTTGCGAAGTTGATGCACCGCGAGATTGCGGATATCCTCGCGCGTGAGTTTCCTGAGCAATCCATGGTGACCGTGACAGGAGTTCGCGTCACGCGCGACCTATCGATTGTTTATGTTGATTTGAGCATCATGCTCGACTCTGCAGAGGAGCGTCAAATGGCTTTCGAAGCTCTGGTGCGCCAAGCTGCAGCGGTGAGAAAATTCTTGGCTCAGAGAGTTCGTCATCAGGTCCGGGCGGTTCCAAGTATCAGATTCTTTCTTGATAATTCCCAGGATCAGGTCCGTAAGCTGGATACACTGTTTATGCAGATCAAGGATCAGGATGGTCGTGCATGATCGTTTTTCCGGACTCGAAAATCAACATACCTGGAATGCAGGCAATTGGAGGTGCACTCATTCGAGTACACAACCTTTCGAATGGGAACGATTCCCGCTGTAACTTCATGAAGTTGGATCCTTTCGTATTATGATGCCTGAGACGATAGAACAGGTTCATCAATCTGTGCCGGTATGGGATGTATCTGTTTGCGCCCGTGCAAGGTCTATGGAAGATTTTCTCGGCACTGCACTCCTGGTAGATAAACCTAGTGGCTGGACCTCATACGATGTTATCAGGAGGCTGAAGCGATACTTTCCAAGAGCGACCAAAATTGGACACACGGGTACGCTTGATCCGTTGGCAACGGGGTTGTTGATCTTGCTGTTTGGTAAGGCTACGAAGTCTCAGGAGCAATTTTTGCGCCTCCCCAAGGTCTATGACGGCACAATGCGCCTCGGCGAAGTTACCCCATCCATGGATTCAGCTACTGAGGTAACGCTACGGAAACCGATTGATTCGCTTACTTCCGCACAAATTGAATCTTCCTGTTCTGCCTATACGGGGATTATTCAACAGATTCCGCCGATGTATTCCGCCGTCAAGGTGGGCGGAGAACGGCTGTACAAGAAGGCAAGGCGGGGAGAATCTGTCGAACGCAGCCCCAATACGGTAACCATCCATAGTTTTGAGGTGCTTCGTGTCGAGGGGGCAGAGGTTCATTTTCGAGTGCGATGCAGTAAGGGTGCCTACATCAGGGTATTAGCACATGATATCGGTCAGCATTTATGCGTGGGGGCCCACCTAACGCAATTACGCCGCACAGCGGTTGGGAGTTATCAGGTTGAACGGGCGTGCACCATAGAGCAGTTGCTCACAGTCCTTGAGAACACATGATCTTTGAAAGGGGGCTGGACGAATTAACTTGTCGGCCAGACAGCATATTGACGGTAGGGGTTTTCGATGGCGTACATTTGGGGCACAGGATGATCATTGCAGATCTTGTGCAGCGCGTCAAGGATACAGGTGGACTCAGTACATTGATCACATTTGATCCCCATCCACGCGAGGTATTATTGCAGCAGTCTCTGCCCAAACTGACGACCATGGAGGAACGTGCTGCGATTTTGTCCTCGCTTGGATTAGCCCGGATGGTCGTGTTGCCGTTTACGGAAAAGTTCTCCAAGTTGAGCGCAGAGGATTTTGTACTGGAACTACTTGTGGAGCGCACAGGGCTTCAAACGATTGTTGTAGGGCATGACCATCGGTTTGGGAAAGGGAGAAAGGGCAATGTTGATTTACTTGCTTCCCTGGGTCGGCAACACAATTTTGATGTAGGAGTGATCAGACCATACAAGGTCAATGATCTGGTGATCTCCTCCCGGAAAGTGCGCTCAATTTTACAGGAAGATGGGGATGTATTCCTTGCGGCAAAGCTCATGGCACGTCCGCATTCTTTGACAGGCAGGGTAGTTCGTGGAGATGGCCGTGGACGGGAACTGGGCTATCCTACTGCAAACCTGACCTTGCGGGAGCCGAAGAAGGTTATTCCCTCACATGGGATTTATGTTGTGAGTGTAGAGATCTCAGGGGCCTGCCTGGGAGGAATGATGAGCGTTGGAACGCGCCCGGCAATCAAGGAGAGTAGGGGGGTACACATGGAGGTGCATCTATTTGATTTTGATCGACTCATTTATGGGGAAGAGCTCACCGTGCATTTTCTTGAGCGAATTCGTGAGGAGTGCAATTTTGCTTCGATGGAAGGATTACAGGCGGCCATGCAACAGGACGAAGTGATTTCCAGGAAGGTTTTGGAACAGTCTGAGTGGCGTGGGGTAACACTGGGCTGATTCATCCTGGTCAGCCAATTTATTTTAACCGTGACCAGCCTTACACTCGGGCATTTGGCGAGGATGTGATCCACGTAAAGGCTAATTGATTACACAAAATGATAACGAAGGAACAGACACAACATTTTGCAGAGAAATATGGCAGTGGCCCCACGGATACGGGGAGAGCAGAGGTGCAGATCGCAATTTTTTCTGAACGGATACGCCATCTGACACAACATTTAAGGAATAATAGAAAAGATCATGCAACAAGGCGCGGACTATTGAAACTGGTGGGAAAGCGTCGCAGGATGCTCAATTACTTGATCGACAAGGATATTGAGCGTTATCGGAATATCACCAAAGCGTTGGGCTTACGCAAGTAGGTCAGTATAATCTCCGAACAAAATCAGATGTTCGGAACGCTTTATCATTAATTATGAGGTTAAATGACCCCTAAAGCAGTAACGGCGCAGGTGGAGTATGCGCCAGGAAAAGTAATATCAATGGAAACCGGCCGACTTGCCAAACAGGCAGGCGGTGCGGTCGTAGTACGCACAGGAGATACGATGGTGATGGCGACGGCTGTCGCCTCAACAAATGTCCGACCTGGACAGAGCTTCTTCCCACTTACCGTGGATTATCGTGAAAAATTTTCTTCTGGAGGAAAAATTCCAGGCGGATTTATTAAGCGCGAGGGACGGTTGAATGACAAGGAAATCCTGACCTCCCGCCTGGTGGATCGGGCAGTTCGTCCACTTTTTCCGGACGGCTACCGAAATGAGGTCCAGTTGATTGGATCGGTCATCTCGGCAGACGGCGAGAATGATGGAGATATGCTCTTCGGAATCGGAGCTTCGGCTGCACTCTTGTTGTCGGGAGCTCCTTTTGATGGACCCATCACAGAGGTTCGCGTTGGTCGTGTTGGTGGCGACTTTGTCGTGAATCCCACGAAGGACGAATTGAAATCAAGTGATTTAAATCTTGTCGTGGCAGGCAAACTGGACTCGATTATGATGGTTGAGGGTGAGATGGAGGAGTGTTCGGAAGAAGATGTGGTAGAGGCGCTCGCAATCGCACATGAGGCAATCAAGAAGCTCTGTCAGGCACAACTGGATCTACGCGCTGAATTCGAAGCCATGCACGCTCCGATTGAGCCGATGGAATACGAAGTGGATTTGCCAGACACTGAGATGGTAAGCCGTGTGCGCGAATTAATTCAGAGCAAATTAGAAGCACATATACGGGCGCCTTACGATAAGAAAGGATTTTACGGAGGCCTCTCCAACTTAACAGATGAAGCGGTTGAAACGATCTCGGCGGAGTTCCCCGAGGAAGAGGTCAACGCGGTCACCGCACAGATCCGTTCCGCTGCAGGAATTGTTTCTCGTGATGTAATGCGGGAAATGGTGATGGCTGATCGGAGACGAATTGATGGACGCGATCCTGAAACGGTGCGTCCGATCTGGTGTGAAGTAGGCTATTTACCCCGAGTACATGGGTCATCCATCTTTACAAGAGGCGAAACCCAGGTGATGGCATCGGTTACTCTTGGAACTACCCGTGATCAACAGGCGGTTGATCAAGTCTTCGACCAGGAAGACAAACATTTCTTCCTTCACTACGAGTTCCCTCCATTTTCGACAGGAGAGGCTAAGTTTCTACGTGGTGCAAGTAGGCGGGAAATCGGACATGGTTACCTTGCTGAGCGTGCCTTGCAAGGCATGATTCTGGATCAGGACGAGTTTCCGTATACCATTCGGGTCAATGCAGATGTACTCGAATCCAATGGATCCTCCTCCATGGCCAGTGTATGTTCAGGAAGCCTCGCGCTCATGGATGCGGGGGTCCCTGTCCGAAAAGCCGTTGCAGGAGTTGCAATGGGCATGATCGCAGATGAAACCCGCCATGTGGTTCTCACCGACATTCTTGGTACCGAAGATCACCTGGGGGATATGGATTTCAAGGTCACGGGTACGCGTGATGGAGTCACGGCATGTCAGATGGATATTAAGATCAGTGGCCTTTCAAGAGATCTGATGTTGCAGGCATTGCTCCAGGCTCGTGAGGCCAGGCTGCACATCCTTGATATCATGGATGAAACGCTTACCGAGTCACGTGAAAATATGTCTCCATATGCTCCCAGGCTGACACAGATTACGATTGATAGTGAATTGATCGGTGCTGTGATTGGCCCAGGTGGAAAAATCGTGCGAGGGATTCAAGCCGATACCGGAGTGGTGATTGAAGTTGAAGAGAAAGACAATCTAGGCTATGTGACGATTGCAGGCTCGGATGAAAACTCGGTCAACGAGGCGATTGAAATCATCCAGTCCTTGGTCGTTGCCCCGGAAGTGGGCGAGGAATACGAAGGCACCGTTCGTAATATTCTTGATGTGGGTGCGATTGTAGAGATACTTCCTGGAAAAGAAGGGTTGGTGCATAAGAGTGAATTGTCTTGGGATTGGATTGACCACCCACGGGATGCAGTTCAGGTTGGAGACAAGCTCAAGGTGAGACTCATGGAGATTCGTGACCGGGGGCGCCTTCGCCTGAGCCATAAGGTAACGCTTCCCCGACCTGCCCACATTAAGCGAGCGGATCACGCGCCTCGTGGAGGCAGACCTGACCGACGCGGTGGTGGGAATCGTGGTGGAGGAAATCGGCACCGGGGACCACGGAGATCCTAAGTGGAGGGAAAAAGTCGTGATTACCAAGACGACGCTTCCCAGTGGTATCCGTATCCTCAGCGAGTCTGTTTCTTCCGTCAGATCTATCGCGGTGGGGGTATGGGTTGACTCTGGAAGTCGGAATGATCCAGAGTTTAAGGAAGGCATCAGCCACTTTGTTGAACACGCGGTCTTCAAAGGCACGACCAAGCGCAGGATGCATCAGATTGCCAGCCGAATGGAGTCGGTTGGAGGATATCTGAATGCATTCACGTCGAAAGAGCATACGTGCTATTTTGCGCGTGCTCTGGATTCCTACCTCGCTCGGGGGATAGACTCCGTATGTGATTTGGTTGCTTCACCGGTATTCCCGGAACGGGAGATTGAGAAGGAGAAGTCTGTGGTACTTGAGGAGATAAAGATGTACGATGATGCTCCGGAAGAGTATATCACGGATCGTTTTGAATCTGTTATTTACCCATCGCAGGCAATTGGTCGCCCAATTATTGGCTATCCCGAAACGGTCTCGGGTCTGAAGCGCGAGGATCTTTTCGATTACGTCAGCAGGCAATATATTCCCGATCAAATTGTCATCACTGCCTCTGGGAACCTCCGTCACGGAACCCTTGTCAAGAGTGTTGAGAAGGCATTCAAGGACCTCCGGCCCACCGCATCCAAACCCAAAAAGGAATCTACTTCTGCTCCGTATCAGTCGACAGAGCTATCCTTGACACGACCAATTCAGCAGGGGCATTTGATCCTGGGTAGGTCCGGGATCTCGGTACACTCCAAACACAGAGCGGTATTGGATCTGCTCAGTATTATCCTGGGAGGGGGGAGTTCCAGTCGACTGAATCAGCGAATCAGGGAGCGTTACGGGTTCTGCTACAATATTTATTCATTCCTGAATGCATATTCTGATTGTGGCGATTTCGGTGTTTATCTGGGATTGGATCCGTCAAAAATCAACCATGCGCTCCGCTTGATTTTTCGGGAATTTGACCGTTTGGCTCAAAAACCAGTCAGTAACCAGATCCTGACACGGGCGAAAGGGCAGGCTCGTGGGGGGATTGCACTTGGGCTGGAGAGCATGTCCAATCGGATGACACGTCTTGGAAAGCAGGAGTTATATTTTGGGAGGGTCATTTCGATAGATGAAACGATTGAAGAATTGGAGGCCGTAACCGCGGAGGAAATCCAAACGTTTGCAGGAAACTTTTTATCCCCCGAAGCTTTTTCCAGAGTGTCGTTGATGCCAGCGGATCCGTAATACAGGCACAATTTGATGGACCATTTCCATATGTTTACTTCTGGAGTCCTGAGTGATTGATCGGGTGAACGGTTGCCAGTTTCAGCATGACTCCTCCCGCAAGTAGATTGTGAAGTGCACTCAACGCATGGAGAATATCCCAATGATATAGATTCATTCAAGTGGATCAATCTACACTCAATAAGCCAGAACTGTTTATCCTCGCAATTGCCTACGGTTTTATCACGAGGGCTGTTCTCTGAGGATTTCCCATATTGGTTCTACCGTGATTCGTATTGAGTGAGACCAAATTCAATCATTCCACACGAATCGCGGTAGAACCTCTTTATTAAACGAACTGTCGCCGGTCCAGTGAAACTAGGATGACCATAGACCACGAGGGGATTAGGATTGTTCGGTTCAAGCATGGTGGTTCTGGAGATCGTCTGTCCGTCGTTCCTTACAATGGAACTGGCAATGTCGCCATCCAAAGGTGCCTCAACCAAACGGTCGCCGAGCCTCCCAAATTTCTACTATGAAAAAGCGCATTGCAGATGCCTTGGCCATATCGTTCAAATGTTTGCCAGTGTTGCCCAATGCCGATTTCAAAACAATTATTATTTGAACTAAGGGCTGGCGAAAAAATAATTTACCCTATTAATTTACCATTGTCTATCTTTCAACTCTCTTTTTCCGCGTAATCCAGAGAATTCTCTCTGCTCTCATCTTAATTCTGGCCTAAAAAGTTTCGATTTGCCCCTGCTTTTTGCCGATTGTTCATTTTTACCTATATTTATACTTTAATGTTATCACTTAAAACTTTTCCATGCCAAGCCGAACGAAAAAAATTGGTCTCGTGAAGGAACTCATTCGGGGCCAAACGGTCGCTACCTTTGCCGAGCTCCGCGCTGCCATCGGTCCCGTCTGTGATCTTACCGTCCACAAAGTCATCACCCAGGCAGGGTGCCGAACCAGTTATTCTCACAATAGCCGCTATTACACCTTGGACGAACTCGTAGAGTTTGATGAGAATGGTCTCTGGTCGTACAACGAGATTCGTTTTTCCCGGGAGGGTCCGCTGACCTCCACGCTGATCGCATTCATTGAACAATCACCGGCGGGGCTCTTTGCGCGGGATCTTCAAACGATGGTGAAGGTGGCAGTACTGCCGACCTTGACTCGTTTAACTCGAGAAGGTCGTGTTTCAAGAAAAAAAGTAGGACGGCATTATCTGTATGTATCCATGGACTCCGATATCCAGAAACAGCAACGACAGAAAAAGGACGCCTTATCTTTGGGTTGGAATGAGACCATGTCCAAGGGGACCCAGACCCTGCTTAATACCCTGAATGAGAAGCAACGACGATTATTTGCTGGATGGTTTTCGCTTCGTGTAGGTCGTGGAGGGGATCGGCGGGTTGCTGAGCTATTAGGGATGGCCCGTGCCACGATCACCAAAGGACGGAGGCAGCTTTTGGACGGAGATTTCGAGGTGAAACGAATCCGTAAACCTGGTGGTGGGCGCAAATCCATCGAAAAAAAAAAGCCCGAAATAATTGGACTCATTCAGAAGGAGATGGAGTGTGATACTGCGGGAGATCCATGTACTGGGCAGCAATGGTATCGGCGAACCACACACTCGATTGCCTCGGTGCTCACCAGACTCGGAATTCCCCTCACGGACCGCACCGTGAGTCGAATTCTGAAGTCACTGGGATTTGCATTACGGGTGAACCACAAGCAGTTGTCTGCCATCAGACATCCAGACCGAAGTCTCCAATTCCAAATCATTTCGATGCTTCGAACGATATTCTCCCACACGCGCCTTCCCATCATCAGCGTAGATACCAAGAAAAAAGAACTGATCGGTCAGTTTCGAAATCCAGGGACCTATTGGAGGGGGACCCCGCATCTCGTCAATGATCATGACTTCCGATCTCAGGCGGACGGCCTTGCAATCCCGTACGGAATCTATGATGTTCTGGCAAATACGGGGACATTCTATGTGGGATACTCTCATGATACGCCTGAATTCTCGGTAGACTGTACAGCGACTTGGTGGAAGGAATGCGGTCGCTACCTCTATCCAGATGCGAACGAATTTTTAATCCTGGCCGATAGTGGAGGAAGCAATGGGTGCCATCCGCGTGCATGGAAATACTTCCTGCAGCATAAACTCGCAAATCCATTTAATCTCACCGTCACCGTTGCACATTATCCCAGTGGGGCCTCCAAATGGAATCCAATCGAACACCGCCTCTTCAGTGAAGTATCCAAAAACTGGGCAGGGATCCCGCTTGAATCTTTTGATATGATGCTCAATTGTCTCAACACTACAACGACACAGACAGGACTGACCGTCAACGCAGAATTGGTAGAACGCGAATATGAACGAGGAATCAAAATCAGCGAAGATAAAATGAACCAACTTAATCTGGAGTACAATGAGTCCTTACCGCGATGGAACTACATGATTAAACCGCAGATCAGCAACCGATTAGTTGTACCATCTTGAAAATTGATAGGCTAATTTATTTTTTCGCCAGCCCTAATGGCAGTGGTTCGGGGAGATAGATTCGTGTCTTTTCGGAAACGGATTGCAAAGCCTTGGGTTGAACCCAGAAAGGAGAAGATGTGATGGAAATCAATGAACTTTAGCCTAGGTCGCCTTCGAATTCTGCCGATTCTGGCAGGATTGCTTTTTTCGCTTGAAATGCATGCGCTGGGCTTCCAGAACCAGGGACTGGAAGACGATTCCGTCACTCGAATCGCCTTCTTCGCAGACGAAACCCATCTGTTCGCCACAGAGATCCGATCCCTCGTTCAGCAGGAGCTTCTGGCATTGACCCGCGAAGATTTTGATGTTCAGTTTCCTGAAGACTTGGTAATCACACTGGATAGTATGGTTGAGGATCCCGTCCAGTTCTTTGAGCAATTGATCTCTGACCAAGAGGTTTCAATGGTTGTTTCACAGGGTTTATTCGCCTCGGAGATTGTTGTCCGTGGGGCGCCGTGGTTAAAACCCGTTATTGCGTCAGGTGTCTTTGACGCAAGTCTGCAGGGCTTTCCAGATATCAATGGAACCAGTGGTGTAACCAATCTGACGTACATTGCACCACCCCCGCCCGGGCCGATCATTCGCGATTTAACCAGGTTCCAGGAATTGACGAATTTTTCTCAGGCAGCCATTTTGATTGATGAGACCTTCACCGTAACGTTTGCAGCGTTTATTGAACAGATTCTGGAAAGGGCTGCAGAACTGGGAATTACACTTGAAATTATTCCCGTGGGGGCCACCGCAGCGAGTGGACTTGATGGCCTTCCCGAGAATACCGAGGCAGTTTACGTTACTCCGCTACCTCGCCTGAATCCAGGTGAGTTTGAGTTACTGTCTGAAGGGCTCGCGGCCCGTCGACTACCCTCCTTTGCCTATTTTACTGATGATGTATCAAAAGGGATCATGGCCTCGATGGGATCCGTTGATCTTTCGCTGCTAGCCCGACGGATCGCCCTCAATGTGTATCGCATCCTGCTTGGTGACGATGCAGGTACGTTGCCGGTGACGCTCATGCCAGATGAAAAACTGGTACTGAATATGCGCACCGTGCGCGAGTTGGGGGCTGTGCTTCCGGTGGAAAAGACCTTTGAGGCCCAGCGTCTCTTTGATACTCCCGAGGATTTGGCACGCAGTGTAACCCTCAAGAGTGCAATGGAAGAGGCCATGTCGGTCAACTTATCCATCGCAATTGAAGACCAGGAAGTGCGCATAGGTGCCGAAGATGTCCGTCTAGCCAGATCCAATCTACTTCCGAATATAGAGTCCGTTCTCACCGGAACAACCATCTCGAAAGAGTCGGCTGAATCATCCTTCGGTCTACAGCCTCAGCACAGTGTTGATGGCGAACTAACCTTTCAACAACTAATCTTTTCTGCAGACGCGAATGCCAACCTGTCTGCTCAGAAGTCAATCCAAACGTCGCGGGAACGAACCCGGAGAGTGCTTGCACTTGATGTGGGACTTGAAGCTGCCGAGGCATATCTGAATGTTCTGCGAAGCAAAACATTGGAGCAAGTCCAACAGGACAACCTGGATCTAACCCTTGCATCGGTTCGGATGGCCAGGCAGCGGGAGCGTATCGGCTCAGCAGGCCCTGGTGAACGGCTTCGGCTCGAAAGCGAGCTGGCAAGACGGAGGGCCGATCGGATGGATGCGTTCGCAAGACGCTCCGCTGCTGAAATTGCACTGAATCAAGTTCTGAATCGCCCTCTTGAGGAAGAGTTCGTCACGCCGGAATCCAGCTTGGAGGGATATGCACTGCTTGAAGGAGCTCTGGCCACCAGTTATCTGTCCGATTTCAATTGGCTTGATCTCCTGAGCGACTTCCTAGTGGAGGCGGCACTACACATCGCTCCAGAAATTCAAAGCCTTGATGCGGTGATTGTGGCCCAGGAACGAATCCTCACCTCAACCCGTCAGGCATTCTACCTGCCAACCGTGGGGCTCCAAGGCAATATATCGACCAATGTTCTTCGGGAGGGAGCTGGCTCATCATTACTTGCCATGGGAGGGGTAGAGCGTCCCGATTTCCCATGGGGAGCTGGACTTTCAATCAACTTGCCACTCTTCCATGGGAATTCCCGCTCCGCCCGCCGAGACAAAACGATCGCCACCATCACTCAACTGCAACTCCAGCGTGATCTTCTTGCTCAAAGGATCGAACAGAATGTTCGCACCCAACTCCAGTTCGCGAAAGCCAGCCTGACGGTGGTTCGAGAGAGTGAGGCGGCAGCCCGGACAGCGCAGGAATCCCTAGAACTGGTCACAGAAGCCTATGGACAGGGACTAGTCAATGTGGTCAGCCTTCTTGAGGCACAAACCAATACACTACTCAGCGATCGCAACGTGACCAATGCAACCTTTGATTACCTTATCAACCTGAAACGGGTGGAGCGAGCCGTTGGACGATTCGAGGTCTTCGCAACACCGGATGAACGAATTGAGTTCGTGCGACGACTTGAGGAATACACCAAACGCTAGAAGAACCATCATGAGTAACCAGAAAACATGGACGATTCTCTTAACCGCAACGGTGCTCCTGCTTATTACCGGACCTGGGTGTGGCAATAACGAAGATGTACCCGCCCCTGAAATTCGTTCAGTTCGGTACGCACAAGCGATCGTCACCGGAGGCGATCAGACCCGAACCTTCCCGGGAGTTGCCCGGGCAGCTTCCGAACAGGATCTCGCGTTCCGGGTGGCTGGAACCGTCACCAATGTGGCGGTCAATGTTGGGAGCATGGTTCGGAGAGGGCAGGTGCTCATGCAACTGGATTCCGGGGATCTTGAGTTACGCAGGCAACAAGCCGAAGCCGGTCTTGCCCAGGCCCGTGCACAGTCTCGCAATGCAAAGGCAAATTATGAAAGGGTCGTCGCACTCTACGAAAATGGGAATACATCCATGAGCGATATGGATGCGGCACGCGCCTCCTACGAGTCGGCAAACGCCTCTGAGGTTTCCGCTAAAACCGCCCTTAGCCTTGCCGAGCAGCAAGTCGCATACACCCAGTTACGTGCACCGATGAATGGTTCCGTGAGCCGGGTGGCAGTAGACATCAATGAGGCCGTAGGAGCCGGCCGGCCGGTCGTGGTTCTCATTGATACCGGTGGAAATCCCGAGGTGGAAATGACCGTGCCGGAAGCGTTTATTGGCGGCCTGAGTGAAGGACATCCGGCACAAGTAGCCTTCGGTGCACTCGGCGATGAGAGTTTTGACGCCTTGGTAACCGAAGTTGGTACGGCAGCCACGGGGGCAGGTGGATTCACCGTCATTGTACGCCTCGCCCAAGGGACGAACGCGGCACAAGTTCGTCCTGGAATGGCAGCGGAAGTTACCTTCAGTGTTGAAGGACGGTCTGAAGTCACTGGCGTATTAGTCCCGCCTCAGGCCGTAGGACAGGACCACCAGGGACGCTTCGTATATGTTCTTAACCTGTCGGACGCCGAAGAGATCGCCACCGCTGAGCGCCGCAGTGTTGAAACCGGCTCGCTCACGCCGGAAGGACTGGAGATTGTAAATGGTATCACCAGCGGCGAATTTGTGGCTACTGCTGGACTGAAGACACTGGCTTCCGGGCAGCAGGTTCGCTTTCTGGAGACTCGCTAACCGATGATTCCGTTAATTATATAGCCATGGATCTGACTCGCTATGCCATTAATAGCCGCATTGTCACGTTCGTGGTCCTAGCGGTAGTAGCCTTTTCTGGAGTCCTCGCGTATCTGGAACTGCCACGCGCAGAGGATCCCGGTTTTCTCGTCCGCAGTGCACGGGTGTATGCACAATTTCCAGGCGCATCTCCCGAGCGGGTTGAACTCTTGGTAACCGATCGAATTGAGCAGGCGATCCAAGGGATTCCCGAGGTTGAGAACATCACGAGTGAATCGCGCACCGGCCAATCAATCATCACGGTTGAAGTCCGTGAGAACGTCATCGAGTTGCGCCCCGTCTGGGATAATCTGCGGCGCCAAGTTGAGGGGATCGGGAATGACCTTCCTCAGGGAGTTGTGCCGGTCGTTGATGATGAACTAGGCGAGGTGTTCGGAACGGTGGTCACACTCACTGCGGATGGATTCTCCTACATGGAACAGGAGAATATTGCCGAACAGGTACGCGATGTTTTTCTCAGGATTGATGATGTGGCGAAAGTTACCATTCAAGGGATACAGCAAGAGCGTATCTTTGTCGATTTTGACAATGCACGCCTTTCAGGGTTGGGCCTGTCCGCCGCCCAGCTTCAGGGAATTTTACAATCCAGCAATATCATTATATCAGGGGGGATCGTGGAGACCGGGGTAGAGCGGATTACGCTGCAGCCTTCCGGTAATTTCACCTCCGTGGAAGATATTCATCAAACGCTCATTACACTACCCGGCACGGGCGAAACCGTCTATCTAGGCGATGTGGCCGAGATTCGACGAGGGTATGCGGAGCCCCCGACCACAAAAGTTCGCGCCAATGGACAGCCTGCGCTAACGCTGGCGATTTCGATGCGCACGGGCGGCAATATCGTCCAACTAGGTGAAAATATCCAGGCGGCCGTCGCTGAACTCAAGCAGCAATACCCTGTAGGGGTCACCTTTGATTTTGTCGCCTTTCAGCCTGGAGTGGTAGACCGTGCAGTGTCCACGTTTGTGAATTCAATTCTTCAAGCAGTCGGGATAGTGCTATTGTGTATGCTTTTCTTCCTGGGACTGCGAACTGGTCTGGTGGTCGCCTCTCTCATTCCTATGACGATGATGGCAACCCTCATGCTCATGCAGTTCTTCGGAATTGGCATGGACAAGATGTCGCTGGCTTCGCTGATTATTGCACTGGGACTTTTGGTTGACAATGCTATCGTGATGAGCGAATCCATTCTTGTGCGACTGCAGTCGGGAGAGAAAGTACATAAGGCTGCAATCGCCTCATCAAAGGAACTACGCGTCCCGCTGCTGATTTCGTCCCTGACGACTATTGCTGCCTTCCTGCCGATTGTTCTCGCCGAAA
Source organism: Rhodothermales bacterium (assembly GCA_965116685.1). Classification (GTDB taxonomy): domain Bacteria; phylum Bacteroidota; class Rhodothermia; order Rhodothermales; family Bin80; genus Bin80. Next base: position 3,681,341 of record OZ220707.1, read on the forward strand.
GCGCAGTTGGAGAATATACAGCACCACTGGCCCAGGTGATCGCAATCACACTCCTCTCATCGTGGGTTCTCGCGATTACGATGGTTCCTCTTTTGTGTGTGATCTTTCTGAAGATCAAGAAAAAGAAGTCTGCAAATACAGCAGCCCATGAAGAAGAAACTCAAAAGGATGCCTTCGACTCCACGTTCTACCAAGGCTACCGCAGGATCCTCCAAGTTCTTCTGCGACGTCCACTGATCACGGTTGCGGGTGCCTTTGGATTGTTGATGGTGGCATTCAGCCTCTTCCGATTTATCGAGATGAGCTTCTTTCCCGATAGTAGTGAGCTCCTCTTCACTGGTGATTTCGAGCTTCCCTATGGGACGTCTTTCGCCTACACTGAAGCAGCTATGCTTGATATAGAACGCTTTCTGATTGAGGAACTCGCAATGGACGAAGACCGTGAGGGCGTACGTAACTGGGCGTTCTTCATGGGGGGTGGAATGCCTTCTTTTGCGCTGGGCTATAATCCGACCCAACCTCGTCCTGGTTATACGGCCCTTATCGGCAATGCGTCCAACGAGGACGCATTGATTAGCTCTATGGATCAGTTGCGCAAGTATGTGGAAGAAAATCACCCCGATATTGAGGTCACACTCAAGCGACTGGCAACGGGCCCAGGAGATGCCAATCCCGTCGAGATCCGCCTATTCGGCCCTGACCAGAATACCCTTTTCGAACTGGCAGACCAAATCAAGTCTCAGGTGGCTTCACTCCAAGGCACGCGCAATATTACAGACAACTGGGGGCAACAGACCAAGAAGCTGATCATTAACATCAATGATGCCCAGGCAAGGCGGGCAGGGATCACGAATCAGGATATTGCAGTTTCTCTGCGTACGGCCCTTTCGGGTTCCGTTGTGACCGAGTATCGTGAAGGGGACAAGGCAATCCCGGTGGTCCTTCGCTCCGAAGTTGGAGATCGCGAAGACATCGGGAAACTGGAGTCCATCAACGTCTATGCCCAATCCGGCCAGAATGTGGCGCTGCAGCAGGTTGCGGATGTGGAGTTGACCTTTGAACCCTCTAAAATTTTACGACGCAATCGATCAAAAATGCTTTCCGTGCAGTCGGACCTTGATCCTGTATCGGGTATCTCAGCATTCGATATCGCAACCGCAATGACTCCCTGGCTTGCGGAGCAGCAGGAAAGCTGGCCGCTAGGATACAGCTACGAAATTGGAGGGACCTTCGAAAGTTCGGCAGAAGCCAATTCCTCCATTGCCGCAAAGATGCCCTTGGCGGGTCTCTTGATCCTGCTCCTGCTTGTGGGTCAGTTTAATTCCCTTCGGAAGCCACTTATTATTGTGCTCACCATTCCGCTGGGATTCATTGGAGTGGTGATCGGCCTGCTGGTGACCGGTCAGCCTTTCGGGTTCATGACATTGCTGGGAGTAATTTCACTGGCCGGCATTGTCATCAACAATGCGATCGTGCTTATTGATCGCATTCGCATTGAGATGGAGGAGAACGGCCTGGAGGCTGGTTCGGCGGTTTTGCAAGCCGCACAGACGAGGTTTCGTCCCATCATGTTGACCACCGCCACGACCGTTGGTGGGCTACTGCCCCTGTGGTTTGGCGGCGATCCTCTGTTTGTCTCCATGGCGATTGCAATTCTGTTTGGCCTGATCTTCGCTACGGTCCTCACCCTTGGATTTGTGCCGGCGTTTTATTGTTTACTATTCCGGATACGGTACTCGTAGGAAATATCTTGGAACCTTCGATCATGAACGTTGTCAAACGGGCATTGTTATGGTCCAATCCGCTTGTGAGCCCGGGTCGGAGTTAGGTGCCGATCCGATATCTTATCAGCGGAGAGGGTTTGTTAATGTGAACCGACGGGCCCCGTGGTCAATTGATGGCCATGGGGCCCCGTTGGTTTTTGTGAATGCCTTTTTTACACAACTAGGGATTCTTCGGGTTTGGCTGCAGGTCCATCCATCTGGTTAAGCACTGTTTCACGATCGCGTATTGAGTTGCAACAGTGTGGATCGCTCTACCGTAGCCCCTGAGCTATCATCCGTGACTTTGATGGTAATGGAGACCGGCTGAGGCTTTTTCCAGGCGGAGAGATCCAGTACGATGTATTCCTTTACTGTAGTGGATGTTGAGTTGTATGCGGTGGAGGTAGAGATTTTGGGTTCTTTGATTCCATCAATATTCTGGATCTCGTACGCAACTCGATAGCTGGTTTGTTCTTGGTCATTGAAGCGCAGAAAATAGATCTCAAAGTAGATCCCAAGCGGGTTTCCTGCATCCCAGTGTGGTGCGGTTACTGGTGCATTCCTGTCGGGCAGGCCTTCGTTATCAAGCTGTGTTAAGAGAATATCACTCATTTCGAGGGACTGACCTCCAGCGTTCAGTGCGGGAATTGAGTCAAGTGTCTGTACGCTGAAACCAAGCTTTGCAGAGGGCAAAAGTTTGTTCAAACTGTCGAGATGAGTCCAAGCATACTCCCATTGCAGCGCAACGTTGGTGCTCCCGCTCAGCCCTCTGGTGACCCATGTACGTGGAGGAAAGGGCGAGTTTACTCCATCTTTTAAATGATACTGTCGAAGTCTCAGATTCGAGGGGGCAAAAAGTTCATCTCGCGTGATGAGATATGCTGTCAGCAGAAAATCTTCTGTTGGCTGGGCACCACTTCTGCGAAAGTTTCGTATGACTCTGCGACTTGGCCGCAGTGATTGCGGATCAACTGCCCATGAAATATGCAGACGTGTGGTTCCTTCCGGCTCCAGGAAGCGGGCCCACCGTACTTCGGGATGCAGGGAAACCTGCGAGCGGGCGATCTCTGTATCCGATATCGGAACATGCTCATTTCGGGATTTCTGGTGAAAGTCATCCAGGATTCGTGCCTCCCGTAGTAGCTGCTTCGTAAAGTAGAAAGGGCGGGTCTCATCAGAGGATGCAATCGAAACATAATTGCTGACCATGTCAAACAGAGAGCCGTAATGCTCATGTTCGACGGAAAGCTGCTGGTAGATTTCGTCAAGCCATCTGAGGAGGATTGGGGCATCTTCTTGACGGGTGCGAAATTTATTTGGAATCAAGTCCTCGACGGTACCTGTTTTATATCCATGGCGCTTGGATTGATAAATGAAAAAATAGTGTGCATCTTGATGGATTCGCCGATAGCCCCAAAATTCATTCCGAGGAAGCGTGTATTCAATCGGGCGCAGGTAAAGGCCTGTATTTTTGAGTTTGACCTCGGTTTGCGTATCCGGCCATCCCAATCGTATCAGGATCTCTCCACGCTCGTCTACCCCGAATTCACTGCGAGCATGGCTGTAGTGACGGAGTGCATAATAGGTGCGGGATAAATGTTCAATGATACGCTCATTTGCAAAGGTAGCTGGAATGGGGTCTTGCTGGTTCCACCAATGCATGAGTGTAGTAACATCGGCAATCCCTCCAATCTCTTCCTGAAGCGCATTCAGGGATGAACGTACTGGACCGGTCGAGGGAGTAATCAGTTTCAGCAATTGTAAATGCTGTTGTAGTTCCTCCGATAGTGGTGGTGCGGAACCCCGCTGAAGCAGGTCAAGGTATATGGAGACTGCTTTTTCATAGTGTAAGACATTCTGTTCATCAAAAATTTGACGAAGCTCCGATGATGTCTGTGCTCTCGCAGTTACGCAGACGATCGTGCATAGAGCTATGCAGATCCCGAAAGAAATACTATATCTCATCTGGAGAATGCAAATCCAGTTTTCAAAATAACGATGCCAGTAGTGAATGAGTAGCATATTCGTCCCGAGTCATAGTTGGTATCTGATCCCAACGCGTAGCTTTCACATGCAGAGGTCAACGCAAATCGTTGACAAATCGCTAACTTTGGAAATAGGGCAACGATAAAAATCGATCAACTTAAACAGCAAGTCAGCGCAAGTCGGTTCCAACCGCCCCTCATATGAAAGTTCTTGTCACAGGTGGTGCAGGATTTATTGGCTCACATGTTGCCGGTCTTCTGATTGACCAAGGGCATACGGTCGAAGTGTTAGATGATCTGTCTAGTGGTTTTCGGGAGAATGTACCACCTTCCACAAAGCTCCATGTGATGGATGTCCAGTCATCCGATGCATCTGCACTGATCCGGGAAAATCAGTATACCGCCTTGGTTCACCATGCTGCACAGATGGATGTGCGCCGCAGTGTTTCGGATCCGGCTTTTGATGTCCAAGTCAATATTCTTGGATTGATCAATCTCATGGAGGCGGGAAAAAAAAGTGGTCTGCGCAAAGTGGTGTTCGCGTCAACCGGAGGTGCAATTTATGGTGAACCGGAAGCAGGGCCACAGAGCGAGACACATCAACAGCAACCACTTTCTCCCTATGGAATCAGTAAATTGACTTGCGAGAAGTTGCTGCAGTTCTATTATCATGAATATGGAATTCCGTACGTTGCATTAAGATATGGGAACGTGTACGGCCCGCGCCAGAATTCCCATGGGGAGGCAGGAGTCATTGCAATTTTCGCAGAGAGATTACTGGCACATCAGGCGACCATCATTCATGGAGATGGACTTCAGACACGGGATTATGTCTACGTTGATGACGTAGCTCGTGCAAACCTTGCAGCACTTAATTTTAGGGAGCCCCCAACTTCATTCAATATTGGTACCGGCATTGAAACAGATGTGGTCACGCTTCACCATAAGCTTCAGGAAGTTCTCGGTATCAGACAGGATCCGACACATGGTCCAGAGAAGCCGGGGGAGCAGCGACGTAGTGTGCTTGACTGTAAAAAGGCTGGCGATAAGCTTTCATGGAAGCCGGAGGTCAGCCTTAATAAGGGGCTTCAGCAGACGGCAGACTGGTTTGCTTCCCGCAAGATTACTGGTTAATGTACAGAGTTGAGCTTGAGGATTTTGAAGGTCCACTTGATCTTCTTCTACTTCTAATCAATCGGCGGGAGGTTGACATTTTTGATATACCGATTGCCCAGATCACGAACGAGTACCTAGCCTATGTCCAATTGATGGAGTCCGTCAATCTAGACGGTGTTGCGGATTATATCTACTTCGCTGCATTACTGATCAGTATTAAGGCCAGAATGCTGCTCCCACAGCCAGAAATTGATACGGAGGAGGAGCTTGATCCACGCCAGCAACTCGTAGATCGGCTTCTTGAGTATATCCAGTATAAGAATGCGGCAGAAACACTGAATCAACAGTTAGAGGAGCGTTCCAGGCTTTTTACCCGGGGGGAAGCATCTACGCCGGCTGAAGTAGCAGCACCTGAGAAAGAGGTCCTGGTGAAGACAACGATATTTGAGTTAATGAATGCTCTTCGTCTGGTGCTAGAAGAGGCGCCAGATGAAGAAACGATTACTATTGAGCCACAACAGTATTCAATTGAAGATCAATCTGAGTATATACGTAGAATTTTGTTTACGGAGAAACATGTGAGCTTCCAAAATCTGATCAGAGGGCAAACGCGAAGTTTCATCGTGGCCACATTATTGGCAATATTGGAGATGGCCTACGGACACGAGATTTGTATTTTGAATGCTTACGATGGGAATGCCTTCGTAATTGAGAAAGGAGGGATTAAGAATGTGTGATAACAAACAGGAAGCTTCCAATGCAGAAGTAACCTTGAGCATGGTTCTGGAAGCCCTGGCATTTGCCGCAGAAACCCCGGTGAGTGTGGAGCAGATCTGTAGTGTTTATGCTGAAGTGACTGCAAGCGAGGTTCTTCCAAGCGAGGAAGCGGTGGAGGAAGCGGTGGAGAACCTTAATGCCTCCTTTGAACAAGAAGGGCATGCCCTGCGGATTCAATACTGGGCCGGTGGACTACGCATGGCGACGACAGCAACGGTTGCCCCATTTTTGGCGACTTTCTTCCAGCGCGAGCACGCACGCCAATTAACGAGGCCGTTAATGGAGACATTGGCCATTATTGCCTATAAGCAGCCATCAACAAAAGTAGAGGTGGATGCGGTTCGCGGGGTGGATTCAGGATATGCAATCCGAAAATTACTGTCACTGAACCTGTTGTCCATTGCCGGGCGAGCAGAGGTTCCCGGGCGACCCATGCTATATACGACCACGGATCGGTTCTTGGAGGAGTTTGGATTAAATGATTTGGATGGACTGCCGAATCTGCGTCAAGCAGAAGAGCTACTTGGAGATACAAATTTTGACCAGGAGCGTTTACGACTTCTGATGCCAAACGGACTGAATCATAACAGTCAGAGCCGTGACAATGGCTCCCCCGATGATCAGGTAACAATCTAAGTACAGCAGATTCCCGCATTTTATCAAGTGATCAATGGCACAAAGGAAGACGGTTAAGGCACGAGATCAAGTATTGGAAGCCGGGCGACTAAATCGTTACATCGCACGTGCGGGGATTTGCTCACGACGAAATGCAGATGGGCTCATCGAAAGGGGGCAGGTTCAGGTGAATGAGCAGGTTGTCCGTGAGTACTGGTATCAGGTCAAGAAAGGGGACAAGGTCAGTGTCAATGGGAAAGTAATCTCACCACGACAGTTTGTATACATACTGCTGAACAAACCCAAGGACACAATCACTACCGTCAAAGATCAAAAAGAGCGAAAAACCGTTCTAGACCTGATTAATATGGATGGAGGGACCAGTGGATTGTTTCCCGTGGGGCGACTTGACCGCAACACAACGGGGGTGCTGCTGCTGACCTCAGATGGAGATCTAGGACATCGACTAATGCATCCAAGTTTTCAAATCCCGAAACAGTACCTCGTGCGTACGACACAGCCGGTTCGACCAGAACAGCTGGAGCAACTATGTCGCGGGATCAAGCTGGAGGATGGTTTGGCTAGTTGTGATCGCGCCATTTATATGCATTCAAGAAATCCCTTCGAAATAGGCATTGAGTTGCATGAGGGAAGAAATCGTCAAATCCGGCGGATGTTTGCCGTGCTTGACCATAAAATTGTGGCTTTGGAACGAGTATCCTACGCCGGATTAACAACACGTCATTTACGACGTGGAACATGGCGTGAACTCAGAGAAAACGAGATACGCAAATTATATCGTATGGTAGATCAGCATAATCGGTCATGAAACAATCTAAAACCAAAGATCCCTCTGTAGCAGAGCAGATTCTTGCGGATAAGGTGACACGCGAAGGGTTGACGTATGATGATGTGCTACTGGTTCCCGGAAGATCAAGTGTGATGCCTAGGGATGTCAAAATTAATACCTGGGCCACCCGCAAAATCAAGCTCAATATTCCACTGCTCTCGGCGGCAATGGATACCGTCACGGAAGCAGGGTTGGCAATCGCCATGGCACGAGAGGGGGGGATTGGAGTGCTACACAAGAATATGTCGGTAGAAGATCAAGCTACACAGGTACGCCGGGTCAAGCGTTCTGAAAGTGGAATGATCCAGGATCCGATCACGCTGGCAGTAGAGAGTACAGTGGGAGATGCCCGTGCACTCATGGCTCGTTACTCCATTGGAGGAATCCCTGTGGTGGACAATAAAAAACATTTGGTCGGGATTATTACGAACCGGGACCTAAGATTCCAGGAGGATAACCGGACGCCGGTTCGAGATGTGATGACCTCGACGCCGCTCTATACGACACCTGTGGGAACAACGCTTGAGCAAGCCGAGGAGATCCTTCAGCGGCATAAGATCGAAAAACTGCCCGTTGTGGACAATCAGGGGCATCTGAAAGGGCTGATCACGTTTAAGGATATCGAAAAGAAGCGGCGCCATCCCTTCGCATGCAAAGATACTCTCGGCCGCCTACGTGTTGGAGCGGCAGTCGGGGTATTTGGGGATATGTTGGAGCGTGTAGATGCGCTTATTGAGGCAGAGGTTGACTTTGTTGTGGTTGACACTGCTCATGGACATTCTGAAGGAGTTCTTCAGGCAGTTGAAAACTTGAAAGCGAGGCATGGTACTCTTGAAATTCTTGCCGGGAATGTAGCGACCGCGAAAGGAACCGAGGACTTGATCGCAGCAGGTGCAGACGGGATCAAGGTGGGAATTGGCCCCGGATCAATCTGTACGACGAGAGTCGTTGCCGGGGTAGGTGTCCCTCAGTTTACCGCGGTGCTTGAATGCGCGGCGGCTGCGAAACCGCATGGGGTTCCAGTTGTGGCGGATGGGGGGATTAAACAGACGGGAGATATTCCCAAAGCTTTGGCGGCGGGTGCCTCCTGTATCATGGTTGGGAGCCTGTTTGCAGCGGTGGATGAGAGCCCAGGAGAGACTGTAATCTTTGAGGGGCGGAAGTTTAAATCCTATCGGGGGATGGGCTCTTTGGGAGCAATGAAGGAGGGAAGTAAGGATCGATATTTCCAGGATGCAGAAGACGATATCAAGAAGCTGGTTCCTGAAGGTATCGAAGGCAGAGTGCCCTACAGCGGTTATCTGCACGAGGTGGTCTATCAGATGGTCGGTGGGCTGAGAGCTGCAATGGGATACTGTGGAGGGGAGAACCTGGAAGCATTCCGTACCAAGGCCGAGTTTGTAAGAATCACCGACAGTGGGCTCCGTGAAAGCCATCCGCATAGCGTACACATCACGAAGGAGGCCCCGAACTATAGCTATCGCAGGTAAGCAAAATGATTCTTGTGCCCGGCGATAAGTATAGCCAGCCGGCAAAACGCGGGCCCTAGAATGTGACCGTACGCCGCTCACGTGCAGCCTGGTCGGCTGCAAGTACAATCTTCAGGCTACTGACGGCATCCTGCATATGGTCCGTCAGATCAAGGTTCTCTTGAATTGCGCGGAGCAGAAATTCCTGCTCAAGGGCGCACAACTCATCGTGTGAGGGTTCATCCGACGTGTCAAGCAATTCGTCAGGTCGGTCAAAGTGTCCGTCTTTGCCTCGGCTGCTATGATGAACCTTGAGTCCGCCTGTCTGCGTGTGTCCCTCAATATCATCGGTTTGTTCTTTCACTTCATCAATAATACTCACGGATCCGAGAGGACCAACCACATCCTTGACAAACGAAGCCGTTTCACTCATCATAGGCCCCCAGCCAGCTTCATACCAACCCACAGATCCATCATCAAAAAATACCTGGAGTTGTCCATAGTTATACATGTCTGGCGCGATTTCATCGGATAGTCGCGCCCCGATTGCGTTGACGGCTACCGGGCGGGCGCGGGTCATCTGACACATTACGTCCACATAGTGAACGCCACAGTCCACGATCGGCGACATGGAATCCATTAATTTTCGATGGGTCTCCCACTGGGCGGCGCTACTTTGCTGATTCAAGTTCATACGCATGACCAGGGGTTTTCCCAGTTGCTGCGCCAGGGAAATAAATTTCTTCCAGGCCGGGTGTACGCGCAGGATATATCCAATCACAATTTTCCGATCTGTTTTTTTTGCCAGATCAATGAGCGATTGGGCTTCTTCTGCAGTTTCGGCAAGCGGCTTCTCCACAAATACATGGCAATTCGCCTCAAGGCTCATTTGCACGTATTTGGCGTGGGTATCCGGATACGTATTGATGGAGACTACATCGGGATTGGTCGTGGCCAATGCATCTTCAAATGAGGTATACGTAGGCAGTCCACCTAATTCTTCACTGAGTTGATTGCGAGATGCAGATGTACGACTCACAAGTCCAACAATTTCGAAGGCATCCATGGAGTGGTAAGCTCGCGCATGGGAGGTCCCCATGTGTCCACATCCAGCCACAAGTACGTTAAGTTTTTTCACTTTGAAATTCGATAGTATTTAGGGGTTGTTACGGTTGCATTTATTCAGTGTTCAGTGCGATGATGGGCTTTAACAAGTTCTATTCGCTGGGAATAAGAGGCCATCCAGTCGCAAATTTTATTCCTCAGATGGTCATCTCCGCGTGATTCTACCGGAAGTCGTAACCAACCTGAACGAGCTCCAAAAAGAATGGCCGAATATGCCCAATCCATGTCGGACATCATTCCATCATCAAAGTCGAACAATTCCTCACACTGGCGACGAAGAAAAAAAAGTATGATCGCCCGTTCCAGAGGGGATTTGTGCGAATTAAAATATTCGGGTATGGTTAAACCTCCGAGTCCTCTGAGTTCCCGCAGTGTCTTGCAGAGAGGAATGGTTTGCCATTGAAGGTCATCGGGAATGCTTTCCATAAAATAGAGAACTATATCGTCCAAGTCATTATCGCTGCTTTGATTCCGATGTCTGGCTATATGTTCTACAAGACTCCAAAGCAGATATCCCTCAATTGATTGTGACCATGATAGAACCTGACCTTTTGCCATCCACTCGCTTAGACCCGGTATGGGACATTCTGGATGCTCAACCTCAAATGCCGACGTAAATGCTTTTTTGGCTGCGGCGCTCCTATTTTCAACCTGGTTCAACGTGGCAAGAATTCCTCCCGAAGCCTGGGCAAGGTGGACGGAAGTTTTTTCTTCCTCCTGTGCCTCTTTCGGTTGCCAGTCCTTCCATGTTTTCACTACGTCCGCGTTAAAAGATGTTTTTCTGCGTTTTAGGATGTCAGGCTTGAGAGGGACATTGTTTCGGAGTTGCACCTGATCAAGAATTTCGTTACGGTGCTCATCTGATTCGACGAGGATTCGGCGGATTCGTGTTATTGAAATAGGGACGCGTGTAAAGCTGACAGATTTTGAAGATTTCTTTTTAGGAGGCGGAGTCTCAAATAGTTGAAGTTGTTGAGCGACGGTTCGACTACTATTCGGGGTAGACAGCTCAAGGCCTTGAAGATTAATTTCTACGATGGTTGGAATCAGGTATCTTGCTTCCTTGACGGATCGGTCAAGCGCACTTTTAGGAATTTTGTTGATGAAAAGCGGAATGGATCCAGGTTGTATACTCAGGACATCTTCATAGTATTTGTCTCCGAATCCATATGGTGGGCCGATGAACCCGGAAGCAAGGCAAAACATCAGGTTCAAATGGTTGGTAACGAATAGCCCAGGGTCGGGAGACGGCGTTTTAGTTGTCCTCATTAATTCATTGGTTTGCGTTGCAAAACCTCTTGATTTTTCGGCAACAGATCATCAATTCGTCTGGACCCATCCCGTTTCATCAGCAGAAGTATGTTATCGCGCGCCCTCGAAACCATCACATAAAACAACTTTTTAGTCGCATCCTGATCGTTAGGGCGGATAAAATGTTCATCAATGTCAGCCAGAACTACGGTGTCAAACTCAAGTCCCTTGCATGATTGAGCGTTGAGAACGACAATACCTCCCTGATAGAATCGTACCGCCTGCTTATTCTTGCTGTCATAGGTATAGATCGGTATAGAATTTTCGTTATGCAAATTCGTGGCTTCCTTTAAGGCATTTAAATAGGTTTCCCGAACATGGTGCTTTGGGGTAATCACACCTATCAGCTTTTTGGGGTCACGCAGAAAGAGTCGGATGAGTGACCTGGCAATTTTAACGTAGATTTTTGGTTGTTGATGCTCAAAAGTATATAGGATCGGGGCATGGATACTTCCTTTATGCTCTGGTAATTCAGGTGGGGGGCTTGCCGGATCACCGGTATAGAACGCCCGTGCTAAACGAGCAATTCCATAATTGTTTCGAAAATTATATTTGAGTTCAATGACCTCTTCGGTATCAATTGCAAGTGCATCTTCAAGATCTTGGCGGCTGCTGTTTTTATTTGCATGAATCTGTTGATTCTGATCTGCCGCGATGAAGAAATTTTCATAGCCAAGGCCAATCAGGGTATGATAGAAGCCTGGTGGCATATCCTGCCCCTCATCAATAATGAGGAATTCTTTCTTGTTCAATGAAGTGGTTTTCGTTGATATTTCATTCGTTTCGCGCATGCATGCCTCCCAGTCAGTTGGCGGCCAATCGGAGGGGGCATTTTCCTGTTTGGGGACGAATTTCCCTGTAATTTCCCAAAACTTTCTGCAAAACCAACTTTTGTATGTTGAACTTTCAAATCGTTCTCCCGCCATCTGTTGGCTTGCTTGATGTAGCATGTGATTGTAGACCAGAAAAACATGTTCGGCATTTTTCTTTTGGAGCTGTATCGCTCGCATCACCATGACCACCGTCTTGCCGGTCCCGGGCCCACCAATGATGAGATGCTGCCCCTTGGATGAATATGCTAATGCAGCTTCCTGATCCTTTGTCAGATCCTGCACCCCTGGGAGCTTCCATTTACGAGTCTGCATACTATTAGGGATGGGTTATTTTAAGAAGCGAGGGGAGATTTTTGCCGTTCCCATTGATCAGGATTCGGTCAAGGTATTGGTTGTTGCAGCAGCAACTTGATTCGGGGATCATCAGGCATCCATGGCAAGCTGCTCCGTTTAGTTGCTCATGCTTACTTTCTTCCGGGTTACAACACACCGGATCAAATGAACACCACTTGGAGGCATCAAATGCCCGTGAGAGTAGGCGATAAAATTTCTGCGGCTGAGCGTATTCCATTAGCCCGCCCAGTGAGCCATGTCTGTCCGATACAGCGACAAAAATCAAGATCCCTGCCATGGGATCCTTACCATCATTTGCATAGATACGCTCCTGGAGAGATGCAGCGGGATAACCACATTTGCGCTCCAATTGTCGGATCAGCAGATGAGAGAGGGAATGGCAAAGTACAAATCGTGGTATTTTTGAGACCTCATCATATCCTTTCACGGTATATTCTATGTGGTCCAATAACTGGTTTAATTCACGGTCAGTTTCTCTGGCTGCTTGAAGTTTAGTCTCCCATATCTGTAGCAAAGGCTCACTCAAGGTAAAGAAAATCCCCTCACCATACAATTCGTTTGCGGGGAGCCAGTCAGAAGTGCCAAGTAGATCAGGGGGGACCAAGCGGGGCCTTTCGTACATGTTCTTCCCTTCGGATTGATGTCGAAGGGCCTCACGCCGGAACCCTAAAAATACCGAAATCATTCGTAGACGTTCAACCGCAACCAAGCGGTTCACCAACGACACGATGTTTGGAGCAAGATGGTCCCCACTCTGTTCGCTCCATTCCAGAGCATAATGTTTCGTGACAAGGTCTTCATCTTCTCGTTGGCCTGGAATGGGCTGTGAAAGTGCCTGGTACTCAAGTTGTATCAGATGATCTGGGTCCGGTTGTTCATCGTAGAGAGGGTAGCCCCGCTCAATCTCCTCCAATGCCTCAAGAATTTCTTCGGGATCGCATCCATACTTGGAAGCAATACGTTTTGTCACACTTTTACGCTGAAATTCGGATCCAGCCTGATTAATTTTCTGCTGATCATCAGTATTTCTGTACAGAAGATCTACAACATTACCTCGTCTAATGCGCGACTCGGGTGGTATGACCAAGGCTCTGTGGTTCTCTTCTCGGTATATCCGGGAATCGCCGATATACATGATTTCTGCCATACTATCTGCAACGAATTCTTCTGCAGGTTCACGGAACCAAGGTTGTTGCCAGGTATTGCTCCCAAACTGTGCCACATCTTGCCAGTTTTGACAAAAACATTTCTGGCACTGGACTAGGTTTCTAGGTTCCCGAATCAGTTTGAGATAGGCCTGATCATTGGTACGTGGGCAATCTTTCGACTTTTTCCCATGTGCCATATAATGCCAGTCTACATCTGCCAAATAGCCTTGTCGGTGCACAAGAACCCAATGAACCTGTCTCATCATTCCACCGCAGTTTTTGTCGCAGCATTGATTCGAGACGATCTGGGAGGGATGACGAAGCAGTCCACATTTCACACAATAGGACCATCGTGGAAATTCTTTCGTCGGGATACAATCACTGTAGTTATCATATTTCTTTTTTGAAGCCGGTGGTTTAACAAGTCTACGGTTGCCGATCTTCGGATGCTTACAAATCTGAGTAACATACTTCAGCTCCCGATCATGTAGTAAATCTTCAGGCCAAAAATTAATATCTTTCACGACAGCATTAAAGGTGTCCGTATTTTCTCCAATAGGTGCGATGGAGCCGACTCCTGATGAACCCAGCAGGTTCGAAAATCGTATGTTCGTTGTATGGGGTCCCCACTGTAGCATGGCCGACTCCTCCACATTTCGCATTGAATTCAGCGTATGCCATACTCCTTTGGCAGATGATTCAGCACTCTTGAGCAATCGGTCGGAATCAGTCAGATTCTCAGGCACGTGATATCGAAGTTCTCGGCGTCTTATCTTGGACTCTTCAGCTTTATCCAACCAGGTTTGATAAAGCTGATTGAGCTGCTCATGCACCTGAATTTGTGTTATCGGATCTGGACATGCGCTCGTGAGCCGATTCGTTAACTGAACCAAAATATTTTTCTCAATTCCCTCTTGTTCTCCAATTTTCAGCGCATCAGTGTTGTCAGTCAAGTGATCCCCCAAGTATCTCATTGCAGTGACCAGGGCTGCATGAAGAGCTCGACGCCGCGCTTGATAAGTGAAGGGGGTAATACTGGATGCCTCCACAAATCGATGAAAGGATTCATGGAATGGCCGAAAATTTTCATAATGTGCAAGACTTCGGGCTTGAGTACGATAGTAATTGACGACCACCAATCCAGGTACTTCGGACCGTCCAATACGGCCCGTCACCTGAATGTATTCCCCGGTCGTTTGTGGTTGTCCATTGACCACCATCAGGGCCAACCGCGAGACATCAAGCCCCACCGAAATCATATTGGTTGCAAAGACCCCGTCAAGACATTTTGCATGGTTTCGTGGATATTCCAACTCCTTGAATGTGGCGGCACAATCTTCGGCCGATCTGAGGCTGGTGAGTTCGGCGATGCGAGGGCTCTGGAATCGCGTACGAATCGCCTCTAGTGCTTCGTGATTCTCATTTTGCACGGAATTCTTTCTGACGAGTTGCATTCCTGCCTCTCGCACACCATGAAAAATCTCATTATGGTAGGTGCTGACATCCCTTAGACTGCGATTGAATACAACGATTGTCCACCATGCCTCTGCTAAATCTTCAGAATTTTGATCCTCCTCAAATAAAAGACTTGGTGCAGCCATGAGTGCAGCCATAATTGGGCTGATACTTTCTTGTCTGTTGAGGTTAGGGGCTAGATATCCCAGGTACATGCGGCCTGGCCGACCACGATCCGTACAAGCGAAATACATGTCGTCACAGGAGATTCCTGGGGGTGGGAAAACCGTCATACTACGCCCATATAGGCTTTGGACCTGCTTACGGGCCTCGCTGATTGTGGCGGTGGAAGCAATATATTTTGGATTCACGCCCCGATCTTTGATGACCGTTTCAATGCCCGCCTCGTAGACCCCGGCGATGGATCCAAGAGGGCCCGTTACTAGATGGAGTTCATCTTGAATAATGAGTTCCGGGGGACGATTACGACGGCCAAAGAAAGCACGGGGGCCATGAATCCAAGGTAGTCGGGCGAATTTGTCAATCGTACTAATGAGGAGGGATGGGGGAGCATCATATAAGGCATCATCTACAACTTGACAGGGAAGTGGCAGTTGTGGACTGGAATGGGAGTGCTTCCCAAAATTACAGCCGGTTTGATCAGTACAGTATAACCGGAGAGAATAAGGCTTGTACTCATACGCATCTTTTGTTAATTCTCCATCACACCAGGGGCATGAGGTAAGGATAAAGTTGAAACGCTCAGAGCTGCTACCTTCTTGAATAGCTTCCACTTTCCTCTCAGCCTGATCGTAGTTGTTCGGGCTGACTGCCATACCGGCCCAAAACCCTACACTGAATGGCTCTTCTCCCAGACGATCATCTTTTCGGCGAATCAACTCCAGCGCACAGATCATACGAGCAGCACGTTCAAATTGCTGTCGGGTCAACAGGCGCAACGTATAACGCATAATGGCAACCGTACCACCACCATGCCCCCCGTATTTAAGCCTGCGCCAGATAATGAGGATTGCAATGAGTCCCAGGTACGCTTCGGTTTTCCCGCCTCCAGTCGGAAACCATATGAGGTCCATGGTTTCTCGAAAGTCGCTTTTTTCTTGAATCGAAGATTCAAGTACAGTCAAAAGAAAAGCTAACTGAAAGGATCTCCATCGGTAACTGTTGATGCTTGGGTCCTTCCCACTAACTTGATCTGCCTGCTGCATCTGATTCAGCATAGTCAGATTTGCCAATCGAAATGCTTCCGCAACACACTCGTCATTGTTAAGCAGTTCGACGCCTTGGTGCATACGCTTCAATGCGACGTCCATACGTTTCACCATGCGCTCCCCGGTTTCTTTCTTTAGGTCATTCGCAAACCCTGTAATGATCTTCCGCTGCTCAGCAATCCATTTTTCGTATCCATCCAAGAAATCTCTCAATGTAGTTGTCAGGCTCGTGATGTCTTCCTGACATAAACGCTTCAAATCAAGTGCTTTGTGGTTTCCCTGGGGATTCGTAGACAGGGCAGGCATTTCCACTATGGGCATAAACTCTGACCAGATCTTTGGCATCTGGCCAGCTTCCGCATCCCAGTCCACTGCAGCGCCATGCCCGACTGCAAAAATCTTTACGTCTTTGTATTGAAGCTCAAATTCAAGCTCTTCCTCGCTCATCATGGGTGGCGCAAGGTGGGGGAGTTCTAAGAGGTCTCCCGACTCAACGGTACAACTGAGGCGAACTTCAAAAAGACATAATTCCGCCTTATCGGAATGCCGCAAGATTTTTGGACCCCGTTTCAGGTTTGAGAGCGCCAGTGTACAGAGGGTTCCATCCGTTTGCAGGCGAGGTTCGAGTACGATGCCTGCCTGGTTCTCCCAAATTGTTTGTCTGAATGTGCCGCGAAGCTTCTCAATCGTGATCTCAAACGGCTGCAACTCAATACGATGATAGGACTGCTTAACATATCTTCCAGATTTATCCCTTTTCCCTCTGTTTCTATAATAGCTTGCAGATGCTGTAATGGAGATCTGCGCATCACGGCTCACAAAAAAAGTGAATCCGACACTAGATGGAGCCGTGTAGTAGCGTCTGTACGAAAAATCTTCATCGGTATCATCCTCTGCATTTGAGGCCCTATTCGGTTGAGTGATTTTTAGGGAATCAAAGGGAGGAGCTGAAGAGAACTCAATCGGGCTGAGCATCCCGACAGGATAAAGGTTTAGCGGGTTCCCGTTGATAATATCGTCTTCGGTCCCAGGGCCGATCATTTGTGAACGCAGCCATGTAACCAAGCGTCGTCGTGCCTCAACGTAATCCATGCAACACGTATACCCAGATATGAGAGGGCAGAATCAGCAGTTTCGAATGATCTTTTTCATGTCCAAATGGCACATAAATGGGAAAATGAGTATAACTTGATTGCTCAGAATCCCTCGGAAATTTAGGAGATTATGGCGCAAAATCCAAAATAATGACCACATTCATATCCAACAGGTTGCAAAATTCCAAATTCGATTGGCCGTTCTTGCAGGAGACCCAGCTTGGATCTGAGCTTCATAGATCGAGCCCCGATCTATTTTTATGCAACTATATCAATATAATTGGGCACCTTTTTGGGTAGATTAGCGTTCCACGGGGCTGTGAAATAGGCATTACACGATTTGTAATGCATCTTAATTTAGTCAAAGGCATACATGCAAGGTAACGGATTCAAGATAGGCGCAGTCGTTTTCTTTCTGACACTTTCTGCTTGGTACTTATTCCCATCATTGCAGGGACTTTCCCTGAACAATCGATTGGAGGGGATGGATCAGGAAGAGAGATCTGATTATGAGCGCGAAAATTATTCCAGGATTGAGTCAATCAAGGAAAAATCCCTCAATCTTGGGTTGGATCTCCAGGGAGGAATGCATACCACCATGGAGGTTGGACTTAGGGAATTGCTTGCTCAGTTGGCGGGGGAGCGCAGGGATAATACATTTGATCAGGTTCTCGCGGCGGCAGACGCACGCACCGAAACAGAAACCATATCGTTGATTGATGCGTTTGTGGAGGAGTTTGAAAGTCGTGACCCCGACGCTAGCCTATCACGCTACTTTCGTAGTGAAGAGATCACTCGACGTTCCAGTAACGCAGAGGTGACCGACTATTTATATATGCAAGGTACGGATGCAATTGAGCGTGCCATGCAGGTCATTCGTAATCGTGTAGACCGGTTTGGAGTTACAGAACCCTCTATTCAGACGCAGGGCAGTCGAAGGATTGTAGTTGAACTCCCCGGCATTGATGATCCTGAGCGTGTGCGCCGTCTGCTCAAAGGGACGGCAAGGTTGGAATTTCGGCTTATGGCGGATCCGGGTGAATTGAATTCGTCGTTGCAGCGGATCATCAATCATTATGAGATAGATGTGGCAGCTGAGGTGGATTCGGTAGAAACTCCTGCAGAGGAGGATACCTCCGAGGAAGCAGATACATCCTTTGATGTCAGTCAACTGCTCGCGGAAACAGAAAGTTTGGACGAGATAGGGAATTCCCTTTTGGATGTTCTGATTCCAGCCGGTCAAGGCTCTGTGGTCTTCGGGGAAGTATCTGTGCAGGATACCGCCGCATTTAACTCGTTGATGGCAGATCCAGAAGTGCAGGCGATGCTCCCGCGTGATATCGAGTTGCTCTATGATGCGAATCCCAGTGGCACAGGGGGGGCAGAATATTATCCGGTATTGGCAGTCAACATGAACGCCGAATTGACGGGAGATGTAATTACAGATGCCAGGGCTGACTTTGACCAGACCACGAACCAACCGCTCGTTGATATGGAGATGAACTCCGAAGGAGCCCGGGTATGGTCTCGTCTTACCGGTGCCAATGTGGGCAAGAATGTGGCTATCGTTCTTGACCGGGTCGTGTACTCATACCCAACGGTCATTGGTCAGATCAGCGGTGGGCGATCCCAGATCACAGGATTGGCTTCACAGGAGGAATCCGATGATATTGTAACGGTACTCAAGAGTGGAGCCCTTCCCGCACCTGTGGAGATTGTGGAAGAGCGGACGGTCGGCCCAAGCCTAGGCGTTGTCGCTCGAAAATCCGGTTTCACGTCGCTTCTGGTCGGTCTCTCTATCGTGGCCCTGTTTATGATTATCTATTACCGGGGAGGAGGGATGGTTGCTGATCTCGCGTTGATTATCAACATCATCTTTATTCTGGGCATTTTAGCGGGATTCAATGCAACATTAACTTTGCCGGGTATCGCAGGGATTGTTCTTACGATCGGTATGGCGGTTGATGCGAATGTGTTGATCTTCGAGCGTATCCGCGAAGAGCAAGCGACCGGGAAAACGCTGAAAGCGTCCATTGACGGTGGTTATGGTAAAGCACTCAGCGCGATTGTGGATGCCAATATTACGACCTTTTTTGTAGGCATCATTCTCTATTCATTCGGGGTTGGTCCAATCCAAGGTTTTGCTGTGACCTTGATGGCAGGCATTTTGGCATCGCTCTTTAGTGCGATTGTGTTTACCCGCATCATATTTGATTACGTAGTGATTGGCCGCCGCGGAGCTATCAGCTTCGGCTGATCAGCGCAGTACAATCGAACCAAGATATCTGTTATGCGCATTTTCGAGAATACGAATTATAATTTAGTTGGAAGCAGAAAAAGGGGCTATATACTCAGTGGCATTCTGATCTTCCTCAGCATTGGAGCAATCCTTACACGTGGATTAGAGGTTGGGATAGATTTCAGAGGAGGGATGGAGTTTGTTGTTGAGAGCGACGAGGTACTGGCAGTAACTGACGTACGGACTGCCTTAACATCTGTGCTCGAGACTTCGCCCGAAGTCAAAACCTACAGTGATGTGGGAGCAGGTGGACAGGATGCGCTCCTGATTCGAAGTGCATCTGAAGGAGAGACGACTGACATCCAGTTACTGATCATCCAAGGCATTTCAGATGCATTTCCAGAGAGCAACCCGAGAGTCATCAAGACAGACATTGTGGGTCCCCGGTTTGCTGAAGATTTGAAGCGGAGCTCAGTTTATGCAGTGTTGGGGTCGCTTCTGGTTATTTTCCTTTATGTGATGCTTCGCTTTGAGTGGAGATTCGGACTCGGAGCCGTTGCAGCTCTCTTCCATGATGTCTTGATAACACTGGGAGTGTTCTCGCTACTTCAGGGAATTATGCCTTTCTCGATGCAGATCGATCAGGCAATCATCGCAGCTTTTCTCACGATTGTGGGTTACTCTTTAAATGATACAGTGGTTATCTTTGATCGTATTCGTGAGTACACGAACCTGTTTAAGACAGAACCATACAAAACGGTTGTCAACCGATCAGTGAATACGACATTGAGTCGTACCTTCGTTACTTCGGGAACAACCTTGCTGGTTGTTGCAACATTGTTTATGTTTGGAGGAGAGGTTTTGCGTGGGTTTTCATTTGCACTTATTATAGGTATTATTATCGGGACATATTCGTCCGTCTTCGTGGCCACTCCTGTAGTGGTTGAATTGTATCATCGGACGTCTGGCTTGACCAAGAAAGCCAGCCGCCGTTAATCTTTTGCAAGCATGAGTTTTTCAGTCGATGAAGTTTACAACGCAGTAGTCATTACTCTCAAAGGGAATGTAATGGGAGGCCCAATGGGAGTAAAGCTCCAAGACACGCTCGGCGGCCTGAAAGAACAGGGTAAATTAAATGTGGTTGTGGATTTAGCCAAGGTCAAGTTCATGAATTCGAGTGGTCTTGGGATGTTGATTAGTGCCATGACCACGATGCGAAATGTTGGTGGTGACGTACGTCTCGCGAATCCGGCCGCAAAAATCAGATCTCTGCTGGTGGTAACCAAGTTGGTTACGGTGTTTGAGCACTTTGACTCGGTTCAGGAAGCAGCGAAAAGCTACAAGACCTCCTAAATCACAACCTTCCCTACATATCTCCGTAGCAGCTCTCATATCTGGGGGCTGCTTTATGCAGCGATATGTCTTGTAATGATTCCCTGATGGCAGTAACCGTTGTGGTAGGTAGTCAGTGGGGTGACGAGGGAAAGGGGAAAGTTGTAGACCTGCTCGCATCCCAGTTCGATATTGTTGCACGCTATCAGGGCGGTGCCAATGCCGGACATACGATAAAGTGGGGCGACAAGACGCATGTACTCCATCTCTTGCCGAGTGGTGTATTTGCATCCGGCGTGCACTGCCTTATCGGGAATGGAGTGGTCATTGATCCGAAGGCGTTGGTTTCTGAAATTCAGCATGTTCAGAGGTTAGGATATGATTTAAAGGGCCGGTTGTGGATTTCCGGGAATGCACACTGCATTTTGCCGTATCATCAGGCGCTGGAGAACGTTCGGTCTGCAGACCGAATTGGAACAACGAAACGAGGAATTGGGCCAGCGTATATGGACAAGGTCGCGCGGACAGGGATTCGGATTGCGGAGCTGGTTGATCCAGGCGTGTTTTCGAAGCGCGTGCGGGCCGAAGTGGAGCGAAAGAATTTAATACTTCGTGGCAGCTACTGTGAACAAGGCCTGGACGCGGAAGAGATTATTGCAGAATACATAGATTGCGGACATACCCTCGCGGAGTATGTTACAGATACGGCTCTTTTTCTACATGAAGCGCTTGAACATGGGAAGCAGATCCTTGCTGAAGGGGCACAGGGATGCCTTTTGGATATCGATTTTGGCACCTACCCTTATGTAACCTCTAGCTCGCCAACTGCCGGTGGTGTCTGTACCGGTCTCGGAGTACCCCCCACTGCAATCACCCGGACCATCGGAATCAGCAAAGCATATTGTACACGAGTAGGCCATGGCCCATTCCCAACAGAATTAACAGATGCCACCGGGGCGCATCTTCAGAAGATCGGCGGTGAATTTGGTGCGACAACCGGCAGACCACGCAGATGCGGATGGTTGGATTTGGTTGCACTTCGCTATAGTTGTCGGCTTAATGGATTTGCAGAATTGGCCGTCACAAAATTGGATGTTTTGTCTGGCCTGGAAACTGTAAAGGTGTGTGTTGAATACGAGCAGGGAGGTGTGACAGATTCTCACTTCATCAACGATGCACAGTCTCTATCCACGGTTACCCCCCGATACGAAGTAATGCAGGGTTGGAAGGAGGATATATGTGGGTGCCGTGATTTTGATGAATTGCCGGGCGCAGCAAAGGACTTAATTCATCGAATACAATCGTTTACGGGTATACCGGTTACGATGATTTCGACGGGCCCAAAGCGTTCTCAGACGATCCATATGGGCTGTTGACGCGCCCTTTTCACTTGCAGATCACTTAGTCCATGTTTGTCTTTATCACGAAGCGTAAGCTCAAGCTTTTGCTCAGCGTGTTTGCGGTGAGCATTGCACTGGCATCGCTCTTGTATACCAGTAATCTCGTTCGACATTTACAGGAGCGCGAGCGTACGAGCATTACAATATGGACTGCTGCAATCGAGCAGGTTGCGCTTGCGGCGGGACAAAATCCTTATGAAGCCGATTTTCGGGTTATTGCCGACAAGTTGGATCCAGATGATCCAATGACTCAGCGACACCGGGCGGCGTTAGCGTGGGGAAGCAGGTTACCTCTTGGAGATCACATTGATTTCATGTTTGATATAATTTCCGAGTATTCCCCTGATGTGCCTGCAGCGATTGTTGATGAGGCGGGGAATCCAATTCGGTGGCAGCATCTTGGTGTCCCGGAGGGCGGTGAGTTAACATCGGAGGATTCACTTAAGATCATGCGGCGCATCGCCCGAATGGGTCGAAATTTTGACCCGATTACGATTGAGATCCAACAGGATTCACTTACCCCGGCATTAATTCAGCGAGTGTATTATGGGGAAAGTTCTGTCATCCGGGATTTGCGAATTTTCCCCTACTTGCAGCTTACATTCGTGGCATTATTTATAGCATTTGGCTATCTCGGCTTTTCGTATGCACGTAGGAGCGAACAAAGTAATCTATGGGTTGGGATGGCTCGTGAAGCTGCCCATCAGTTGGGAACGCCAATCTCAAGCCTTATGGGTTGGATTGAGGTGATGCGTACGAATCCCAAAGCGGACCACGATACCCTGAAAGAAATGGATGCAGATGTTCAACGTCTTGGTTTGGTTGCAAACCGATTCAATGACATTGGCTCGGTGCCGAAACTTGAGGTTCAGGCACTGGCGCCAGTTGTAGATGCAACAGCGAACTATATTCGCAGGCGATTCCCTCGTCGTGGCATGGCACTCACCGTTGATGTTCCTACAGAATTACAAGCTCCGATCAATGCGGAATTATTTGCATGGGTGGTTGAAAACTTACTCAAGAATGCCATGGATGCCATCGAAAATGAGCAGGGGCGAATTCAGATCAATTCGGGAACGGAGAAAGGCCGCGTCTATATTGATGTGAGTGATAATGGCAAGGGAATTGACCGTAGCGACTGGTCAAGTATCTTCAAGCCGGGGTACAGCACAAAGACGCGGGGGTGGGGCTTGGGACTTAGCCTAGCTAAACGTATCGTGGTAGATTACCACGGTGGTATGTTAACCCTGACGCATTCGGTTGTTGGTCAAGGTTCAACGTTTCGAATTCTGTTTTCGCAGTCGTAATACAGTTAATTTTGATTGCTCATGTCACTGTGGTATAGGCACGACAATCTCTCTATATCTATTGATTTGTGGCCGATTACTGGCTCTCGTCCATGAAAAATAATTAAGGGAGGAGTCGTTTGACCGAGAGCGGTTATTATTTTTTGGAATCAGAAGGATTAACAATGGGAACGGTAATCACACGGATGCGTGACCAGGTGGTTGGTCGGTCTCATCGTTTGCCGACAGCAGTTGGAGGAATTTCCCAAGTATTCAGGCGACAACGATCAGGGAAAGAAGCATAGAGGCTTGGGGCGGCAAGTCTCAGATCCGGCGAAGCGGTGCAGTCCTTTTAGCCGGAGAATAAGCCCAACGCAGCTAAAAGGATCCCAATGCCACTGAAAAACATCACGACTATCCAGCGCAAAAGCCGAGTTTCGAGAGCGCTTATTTTGGTATTCATGTCTCCGCGCAACTCACTTATTTCTCCGCGCAACTCACTTCCCATGGTATTCATGTCTCCGCGCAGCTCACTTCCCATGGTATTCATGTCTCCGCGCAACTCACTTATTTCTAGACGTATGGTTTGGAATTGGTTGGTCACAAAATCCTTGGTGGCAAACTCCCTTTGTTGTTGTTCTACGGCATCTACAACGACATTTTTAATGGCTTCAGCTTGTTGCTCGTTAAAGCCCGAATCGGAGAGATCACGAAGGATAACTTGAGTGTTGATCATGTTCGTGTAAAAATATCTACCAACGATACACCTATCTAAAGTCGTTGGTTCCCCGCTGCACCTCTGTCAGCGCAGAGTTTCTCAGTTTCAAGCAAGCTAGAATTTTCCCTTCATGGATTCGCGTAAGTGAGTATTGGTCTTGGAGAGGATATTTTGGGTGTATCATGATATTGGCCTGAACGAAGCCGCGGTATTGTTAAATACGATGTTGATGGGGGTTCCTCGTTGAATATGAAGGAGGGTCGCTGCATTGCCCTGATTTACGGCAATCTCAAGCAGATTGCTGCTCCCAAATAACATCAAGGTCTCTCCCACAGGCACATCGCTATAGGTGTGATGAATATTGCGAATGATCCCACTTCCAACATAGCCTGTTACCTCTCTACCCACAGAACGTCTCGCAAAAAGGCTATGGGAAATATTTGTGATGCAGTTGCCAAAGTGGTCAACATACACGACCCAGCCTCGAATGCCTTCTTCATCATCAATCGGCAACGCCCAATGAAGCGGCTCCAAGTGCGAAGCAGGGGAGCCTAGCTCTTCGAGCGGGACCCCACTTGCCAATCTTGCAGCTGCGGGTGCAAAGAGATCCCTACCGTGAAAGGTAGAAGAGAGCGGCTGGTCCTTATCTACTTTCAGTTCGACCATCTGATCCGGTGTCTCCGTTTCCAGAAGGAGTGCAAATAATCCGTTGTCCGGGCCAACAAAATAGTGATCATTATGGTTCAGTGCGACGGCACGACGCTCAGATCCAACACCGGGGTCCACGACAACCAGATGGACGGTTCCCGGATGAAAGTATTGCAGGGACTGTTGCATCACAAATGCCGCTGCCATGACATCAAAGACCTGAACTTCGTGGGTAATATCAACCAGCGTCAAATTCGGGTTGATGCCGAGCATCATACCCTTCATGGCACCGACATAACCTTCGCGGGTGCCAAAATCTGTTGTCAGAGTTACAATAGGAGTATGGCGATCCATAAGTCAGAGACTGATTCCGATACCTCCTTGAATGGAGCGGCCCTCGGCCGGCTCAAAGTAGCGCCCCCCAAAGGCATTCACAACCAGTGAACGTACATATTGGGTATCCAGAATGTTTTGAATTCGAACAAAGGGGTGTAGTGTAACCCGTCCCATGTTCCAGTCCGAGTGGGCAAGATATACATCTAGGACTGTAAAACCATCAGATTTGATGGAGTTTGCATTGTTCCCCCACATCTCCGATGCAGATTCAAGAACGACCTGTGCATTCCATCCCTTGGAAGTCGAACCGTGTAGCGATAGATAGAATTGATGGGCAGGCGCCCCTGGAATTTCGAGGCCGTTCCCGGGGTCGTTGAGGAAGATGAAAGATCCGTAACTGTAGGTTATTCGGGCATGAAAGGGAGAGTCTACAGGCCATTCGAGTGCAAGTTCAGCACCATTGTGGCGGTTTTTTCCGCCGTTACTGTACCAAGTGCGCCGATCTTCTCCTTGCTGGGGCAGAAGTCGGTCATTTATGCGTAAAGAGAAAAGTGCAAAGTCCAGCTTTAATTTCAAGTCATCAAGTTGGCCCCGCACTCCAGTTTCCACCCCTCTGGTTTGTTGTGGATGAAGATCTGAATTGAATCCACCCATACCAGAAGGGCTATTAATGAGTTCTGTAGTCGTAGGGGTTTCGAAAGCAGTGCTCCAGTTGGCATACCACGTCAGGGGAGTGGTACGGTAAGATAGTCCTAGTGATGGGCTCAGTGCAGTGAAGTCTCGACTACCGCTTTGGTCTCCATTCGTATGCAGATGATCCGTCATCTCAAATTGCAGTTGATCAAGTCGCACTCCGGCAGATACTCCAATCCGAGATGAGAGTTGTGTGCTCAAGCCCGCAAACACGGCAAAGCTGCCAACATTCTCCTGTTGGTCAAGGATAGTACGATCTCCCTGACGGCCTGCATCGTTGTTGAATCGTAGGCGATCATCCCGTAATTGTCGTAAATCAAGACCAGTAGTGAATCCGATTGTACTTCCGATATCCATCTGGAATTGGGCATACAGACCACCTGCGACACGTTCCAATTCACTCCATGCAAAGGTGAGCGGGTTCTCAAGAGATCTTCGTACTCCGTAAATGGTCGCAGATAAATTGCCCAGGCCCATTTGTGTATGCAGTGTCACACCGCCCTGTAGGTGGGTACTGGTTTTGCCTGCCGCTGTCGTCACATATCGGGGATCTGCCTGCTTTGGATCGAAAGACAATTGTTCAAGCGTAAGGGAGCCAGGAGACAGAACATCCTGGATGGCGGCATTGAGTGTCACCATGAGGATCGTTTTGGGACCGGGGGTTGTTCGGGTGCTGAGGCCTGCGCGAAAAAAATATCCCTTGCTGTGTGCTCGATACCCGTCTTTTTCCACCAGTGAAGCATACGCCTGTATCTGATGAGGGCCAAGTTTCAGGCCTGTACTCGCCAGTAGATGGTTGAGGCCATAACTCCCTCTCATGTATCGGAGTCGTAGCGGGGAAGAGCTCTGAGCACTGGTAAGATGCAGAACTCCTCCACTGGCATTCCCCCAAAAAAGGGAACTGGGGCCTCTAAGCAGTTCGGAAGATCCAATAAATACCGGATCAACTACATCCAGCATACTTTGACCGTCTGGCATAGTGAGGGGAACCCCGTTCAGGAATGCTTGCAGCCCACGAACTCCAAATGCGGCACGATATCCCATTCCCCGAATGAGAATGCGTTCACCAAGAGCAAAATGACCACGTTCGCTGATTTGTATTCCAGGGACCCCTCTCAGTGCATTCTGCAGTGATAAACCGGGTTCGGAGGCAACCATGTCATGTTCTTGAATATAAATACTGCGAGTGGCCGTAGCATATGTTTCCAGTTGCCGTGTTGCTTGGACCGTTATTGTGGGTAAATACACCGTAGAATCCTGTGCCGGGCTCAAATGGACAAGGAATGCAAAGCCGCATACAAGGAAGATAGAACGGATATTCATGGTTTGGAGAAGTTGCTGGGCAGTGGCGCTAAGAGGTTGCCTTGAGAATCTGGGGCATATTGAAGAAATTAAACGAGGCTTTGCCGATCGTCGATATTAATTCTGTAAATTAGGGCATAGAGAATCCGTAAGATCCTTTCTTTCTTGTCGAGTGTGGTGTTTTTCCTCTGCAACTCAATCTCAATGATTCGGTGCCTAATTGTATATAGTCACAAAAGATGCTGATTGCGATTGAGGGAATTGATGGTTCAGGAAAAGGGACACAGGCCACCCAACTTCTGGAGCGTACCCGAAATTTAGGGTATACTTCCAAACTCATTTCCTTTCCACGCTACAAAGATACCCACTGTTCAAAAATGGTTGCGGCGTACTTGAATGGGGAGTTTGGTACGCTTGAGGAAGTTCCTCCTGTATTTGCAGCAACACTCTTTGCCTTGGATCGTCTGGAGAGTCGTGCTCATATTGAGCGGGCATGTGAGGAAAATGATTTAGTAATTGTGGATCGATATGTAGCATCAAATTTGGCTTATCAAAGTGCCAGGATCACAAACCCGGAACGCGCAAGATTCACAGAATGGCTCTTTAACCTGGAATACGAGATCTATGATCTGCCGAAGCCTGATTTAACGCTCTTTCTGGAGGTGCCAGCTCATATCTCCAGGGAGTTGGTAGCCCGGAAGGAGACTCGTACATACACAGAAAAGGTCTATGACTTACACGAGCGTGACTTAATCTATCTCTCCAATGTAAGAGAGGTATATCATGTGCTGATCACTTCACAGATTATAGATCCCTGTCTCATCATGGACTGTCAGGATCGTCATGGCACATTGCGCGCTATGGATGACATAGGACAAGAGGTTTGCGATGCAGTGGTTCAGTACAAAAATTCCGGCACGGGGGCGGTTTAACGGGTTGGTCAGGCATTGAGGATGCATATCCACCGGCATCTGCCCCCATGAGGTTGAATTTAGCAATACAATAGTGAATCCTAGCAGGAAATACAACGTAAAGGCAATGTAAAGAAGCGTTGCTCTAGAGTGACCATATAAGATATTATTCCGTTCAGGCCATGTGGGTTCGAGTTTTTTCTGCAAACCTTTTCATATTATTTCTCCTGGGGTGCCAATTGACTCCTGAGGAGGAAATAGATGCCTCTGAAGCGATGTCGAATTCAGAAGGGGTGGAAGGTGTTATTTCTGAGAAAGAATACGATACAGAGAATACTGAGTTCATCACAACCGTATTAGGAGAAATTCTTGAAGAGACATTGGGAGAGGCTCCTCGCACATCTGGAATCGGTTATCAGGAGTTACAAAAGCTTCTGCCAGCGAGAGTGAATGGGGTTCGACCGACGATTACTGAAGGGCAGACGCTTGCAATTGGAAGCGGTTTTTCGAAGATAAGCGGCGAATATAAAGATGGAGAACAAGTTGTTATGGTCACGATTATTGATTTAGCAGCATTCGGCAAGCTCGCCGCGGAATCGTTATCAGACTGGGTTGGCGAGGATATTGATCGTGAGAGTGATCGGGGTTTTGAGCGCACACACATATTCCAGAACCGATCAAAAGAATATCCGATCTACGAAAAATATCACAATGAACATGGCCACGAGGCCTGTGAGTTGCATTCATGGGTAGAGGATCGGTTTCTGATCGCAATTTCCGGGGATGGAGTTCCCATGTCCATATGTAAGTCTGCGCGAGACAAGATTTCATTCAGGCGGTTGGAGAAGTTGGCGGAATCAACTGCCGATTAGTCAGGAGATGTGAATCATAAGGGTAGATCGTTGTAACTTTGGCGTCTACACTTATTTGATTCTTCCGATGCGACGTGGTCTATTTGCATATTTTTTCCTTCTTTTTTGGGTTCATCTCTCTATGGCACAGGTGCCGGAAATGCTGTCACCTGTGGAATCAACTCCTGATGCTGAACGGCTGAGTAGCTTTGAACAACGTCTCCAGGATGCACAATCTTCGCCTTTATCCAATGTGAAGCTGCAGGGCATCGGGCCGACCGTGATGAGCGGGCGGATTGTGGACATTGACGCCAACCCCTTGAACCCCACAGAAATGTACGTTGCGTATGCATCTGGTGGATTATGGCGCAGCAGAACCAATGGACTCTCTTTTGAGTCCTTGTTTGACGAGGAAGCTTCTATGGTGATGGGAGACATTGCGGTTGACTGGACTCGAGATGAGGTAATCTGGGTCGGGACGGGAGAGAATAATTCGAGTCGCTCTTCCTATGCAGGTACTGGAATATATCGGTCCCTGGATCATGGTGAGTCCTGGGAGCATATGGGACTTAGTGATACGCACAGGATTGGCCGGATTCTCATTCATCCCACAGATTCTCAAACCGTTTGGGTCGCTGCATTGGGGGCACTTTATTCTTCCAGCCCCCACCGCGGGGTCTATAAGACGAGTGACGGTGGCCAAACCTGGACTCAGACGCTGTTTATTTCGGAAACGGCTGGCGTGGTTGACCTTGTAATCGATCCTTTGAACCCGGATATCTTGTATGCCGCAGGTTGGGATCGCGAGCGTCGAGCATGGAATTTTGTCGAGGGAGGAACTGGATCGGGGATATGGAAGTCGACGGATGGGGGGACTTCCTGGGAGCGGCTTGCAGCGGAGGGATTGCCCAGCGGTGATACGGTTGGACGTATTGGGCTGGCCATTTTCCCCGGTGACTCCCAGATTTTGTATGCCCTCGTTGACAATCAGTCCCGCAGGCCAACAGAAGACGAGGGTGAAGTTCCTGCCTTGACACGGGAGGCGCTCCGCTCAATGACTACTGCGGAGTTTCTGGAATTGGATGAAGAGGCGATTGCAGAATACCTGGAGGAGAATAATTTCGAATTCAGCGGTGAGGAAATTCGAGCGATGGTAGAAGATGAATCACTTGAACCTGTACATCTGGTATGGTACGTTGAAGATGCAAACAGAGAGTTGTTTGATACTCCTGTGATCGGTGCAGAGGTTTATCGCTCAGATGATGGCGGACAGTCATGGTCACGGACCCATGAACACTATCTCGACCGGGTATACAATTCCTATGGCTATTATTTTGGTGAGATCCGCGTTGATCCGAATGATGTTGAGCGCATCTACATTCTAGGTGTTCCATTTTTGACTTCAGATGATGGTGGTGTGTCCTGGAAGTCCATCGGCGGCCCAAGTGTACATGCAGATCATCAGGCTCTCTGGATCAACCCTTCCAGGCCAGGTCATTTGATTAACGGGAATGATGGAGGCTTGAATATCACCTATGACAATGGGGAATCGTGGTTCAAGGGAAATACACCGTCGGTAGGGCAGTTCTATGCGATTGGTGTGGATGATCAAACCCCTTACCATGTTTATGGCGGATTGCAGGATAATGGAGTTTGGGGTGGTCCTCATACCTACACAGAGTCAACCGGTTGGCATGCCAGTGGAAATTATCCGTATACGGGGTATTTGGGTGGTGACGGCATGCAAGTCGAGGTGGATACCCGTACAAACGACATCATATACACCGGCTCACAGTTTGGTGCATATCGGCGCATAGAGACAAGTACAGGAGCACGTGCATCAATTCGACCACGTCACCAGCTTGGAGAGCGCCCTCTTCGATATAATTGGCAGACCCCCATTCATTTGTCCCGTCACAATCAGGATGTCCTCTATTACGGTTCCAATAAACTTCACCGTTCATTTAACCGTGGAGATGATTGGGAAACGCTTTCTGATGACCTGACCCGCGGAGGGCGTCGTGGAGATGTACCTTATGGTACACTAACCACTATTGATGAGTCGCCGCTCAGATTTGGGCTACTCTATGTCGGCTCAGATGATGGATTGGTACATGTATCACAGGATGGAGGATATACATGGAAAGATATCACAGCAGAAGACTGGGGGGAGCTGTGGTTGAGCCGTGTCGAAGCATCGAATCATGAACTTGGTCGGGTCTATGTGACGCTCAATGGATATAGGTGGGATCATTTTGCTCCGTATGTATATCGATCCGATGATTTTGGAGAGACCTGGGAGGCTCTGGACGCCAGTTTACCGATGGAGCCAGTTAATGTTATACTTGAAGACCCGGTCAATCCCTCCCTGTTATACGTGGGTACAGACCATGGTTTATATGTGTCCATAGATGGAGGAGATTCCTTCTCGGCAATGCAGAACGGGCTTCCGCATGCACCTGTTCATGATCTGAAGCTGCAAGCCCGCCGAAGCCATCTACTCGTGGGAACCCATGGCCGATCCATTTATCGTGCAGATATTGCACCACTCCAGGCCCTGACCCCTGAGGTTATCACGAGCCCATTGAAAGTGTTCAGCTTGGAGGAACAGAGATATAGTCCAAACTGGGGGAATCGTTTTGTCTGGTGGGGAGATTATTCTGAGCCAGAACTCCAGATTGTGTATTGGTCTGGATCCATGGGGCAGGTGACAGTAGAGGTAACAGATGGAGAGGAAGCAGTGCTTCGCACCCTGACGGATGAGGCGGAGCAGGGTTTGAACTTCCTTGCGTATGACCTATCTGTAGATCAGGCAATGGTGCCAGTGGGCGAAGATGAAGAAAGTCCGGAGGCAGCAGAGAATGGCATGTACTACTTGCTTCCTGGAGAATATCAGGTTCATTGCCGCCTCGGAGATGCGGAGGATATCGTTACACTCCGAGTTAGTGAACGGCGGCGCTAGCTCCGGTGCTCAGGGGCTTTAGTTGTGGCCTCAACTCACTGATGATCTGGGTAAACTGCGGCAGCAGTGCTTCGGACAGTGGTTCAGAGGGAGGCATTTCTATTTTCATTGCATCCACCTGTCGACCATTCTCCCAGAAACGATAACAGACATGGGGACCTGTCGCCATGCCTGTACTGCCGACATAGCCAATCAACTGGCCTTGCTCTACTCGGACTCCCGGACGAATCCCTTTTGCAATTCTGGACATATGCAGGTAGCCCGTGGTGTAGACATCGTTATGACGGATTTTTACATAGTTCCCATTTCCGCGCGTGTACGATGCATGGGTTATAGAGCCGTTTGCAGTTGCAACGATCGGAGTTCCCGTATGAGCGGCAAAATCAGTCCCCAGATGAGGTTTATAACGCTTTTGGACAGGATGGAAACGGCTCAGACTGTATCGGGAAGATATTCGTTTGTATTCCAGGGGAGCTCGCAAGAATGGCCGTTTTAATGCATGTCCGGTTTCATCATAGAAACCACTGACACTGTCAGAAGGAAAATAAAAGGCAAAGAATTCTTTGCCTTCATGATTCATGTGGGCTCCCTTGATTTCGGTTTCAATGGATTGTCCGTTCACGACATGATCTTCAAACACAATCGAAAAGTCATCTCCAGGTTGCAGATGAAAAAAGCTGATTTGCCAAGCGAAGATTTCACTTAGTTTGATGGCGAGTTCCGCGGGGAGCCCTGCATCCGTCACTGCTTGATAAAGCGAAGATTCAATGGTACCCGATGCGGTACGTGAAATCTTGGATACAGGGAAAGCTCCTTCATGAACCAGTACAGAGTCTCGTAAATCAAACACCAGGAAGCGATCAACACTGGGTTGATAGACAATGAAGGAAGTGGTCCCCTTGATAGAATCGGTATAAGCATATAAGGGATTGCCTCCCCGAATTTTTTGAAGGTCAATGAATGACTCGGCCTTTTCGGAAGCGAGGTGGATTTTTTCCTGAGATATGCCCCATTCGGACATAATAGATCCCAGAGATTCCCCTCGCTTGACTTTGGATGTATGCTCAACGAGCCCAGCTTCAGCGAGATCAAATTGATTCCGTTTCACTTCTGCGGATGCGGATGGTCCCGTCTCAGTTTCCGGGTTAATCGGTAGCTGAACGATAGCCAGTACACCAAGGCATATATAGAAGCGCTTTATGTTTTCCCACATCCTATGCTGAGGTCAAGTTCGCTTTCTTGCTATGTGCCGATTACGATTACTCATTGAACCCATCTCACATCAGGGGTACCTGAATCATGGTTTGCCCGCCGGGCAAGCACAAAAAGTAGATCAGATAATCGGTTAAGATACTGAAAAACGTACGGATTTGGTGAGATAGTATCCAGGTGTTCTGAAAGGGAACGCTCTGCACGCCGACATATTGCACGCGCCAGGTGCAACATGGAAGCTGCCTGGGTGCCGCCCGGCAAGATAAAGTATTGGAGGCGTTCTAACTTGGCCTCCCAGGCGTCAATTGCTTTTTCAAGGGCCTGTACGTGTTCCTGCTCGATGCGCGGAACCGTCGCCCGTGAGTCAGCAGGTGTTGCGACATCTGCCCCAAGGGTAAACAATTCATGCTGAAGATGCACGATGAATGAGCGCATAGATTCCGATTGAGTGGGCAATACTGCACAGACAGCTCCCAGAGCAGCATTGATTTCATCCACTGCACCCATGGCCTGAACGCGTGGATGATATTTCGGCACGCGACCTCCACCAAAAAGCCCGGTGGTGCCATCGTCTCCAGTACGGGTGTAAATCTTCATGAGGTACCTTAAAAATGGGAACTATAGACTGAGTTACAACAGAAATCCGGCATTTTGACACCTTGAACGAGGCGTTTTAATGACTAGGGTATCTCGTTCTTCGAGATAGTGCAGTGCGTCTTTCAACACATTTTTTCCATTTTTGAATCGACCTAATCCAGTATTACAACTGTCACAGATAAAGTCTCGGATATTGCCAGTATGGTGATCGTGGTCGGCTACAATTCTTGCAGTTACACCTACAATTGATCGCTTTTGGCATATAGGACATTGAAATGGAGCCCCTTTCTTCGGTCGTTCTTTCTCTTTCTGTTTAGCTTGACTACTCTTGGGTGCACGTTTGTCTATGTTAGTTCGACATCTGTTGCAACTAGGGCGCCGTATGATTCCATCTTTATTGCGTTGGTTTTGTGCAAAATGCTCTACCGGCAACAAACGGTGGCAAATGTTGCAAATCTTCCGATCAAATTTATCACCTGTTTCGAAAACATTTATTTGTTCTATTTCTTCAACAGGAATGTCCCATTCTTGATTGATGCCAACAAGCCAAACTCTAGCGATGCCTTGACTTGTCCACTCTACAATCCCAACTGAATTTTTTGAAAAAGATCGTGTTCTCTCTTCCCGAACCCCTTCCCCATATGGACAAATGACCCAGTTAGGTAATGACATTGGTGTGTTGCCTTATGCGTTCTTTAGCAATTTTTATGTATTCCTCAGAAATGTCAACACCGATGTATTGCCGCTTTTTGAGTAAAGCCATTTTACAAGTTGTCCCTGATCCACACATTGGGTCAAAAACCAAATCTCCCTCATTTGACCATGATTCAATATGATCAGATGCAAGTGCTTCGGGAAATACAGCAGGATGCTTAAATGCAATCCTATCCGAGGTTGTACCATGCAACCCAACGGCGTATGACCAAATATTTGTTTGAGTTTTTTCTTTTTTGAGTTCTTTGAGCGCTTTGTTGTTCACTGCATCGGCCCCCTTGTTGGTAACCAACATCTCCATGCCACTGCGGACAGTGGGTTCTCTTATAGGGTTGAATGTTTTGGGACTGCCCTTACTCAGCACAAACATGAATTCATAGCAATTTGTGTATGCATTGCTCCGCATAAATGGCGTATTTTTCTTTCGGTAAATCATTACATCATGAACGTAGAACCCTACTTCCTGGAAATAAATTGCTTGCCTGAAACTAGATAGTGTACGTCCTTTTTTGATTCGATCTCCCACCACCCAAACAACAACCCCGCCCTTTTTCGTCACGCGAAAGAGTCCTTCCGCAATAGCTTCAAAATCAAATGAATAGCCGTCGTAGTTTCGCAAGTCATCATAGGGCGGAGAGGTGATGGTTAAGTCGACACTATTTGCCTCCATCCTCTGCATAAACTCCACGCAGTCAGAGACATATAGCTTGTTAACTGCAAATGGTGTTGAATTTTCAGCTTGCCGAACGGCTTCCTCAGTAGAAAGTTTTGATGGTTGTATTGTCGGCTGCATCGTTACTGTATCAGGGTTGCATAGGAAGGTCGTCCATTTTTACTGGATTTGATACATCCGCAACTACATATACCCCTGTCAGATGATGCATCGCGCGTAGGTAAATACATTTGCCTACATGGTGGAGTAGGTGGTTAAAGCTCCGCGGTTCCTAAGATACGTCATTTTCCCGATTCCAAGAAGCTAGGATTTCAGAGAAGATACATAGGAGATTCTGTGTTCTCCGTTCTGGCTTGTCCCGACACTGGCACGCATTTTGAATACGTTGGCGAGTAACTGATCATTCAAAATATTTTCGGGACTACCGTGATCAACTTGGTGCCCTTCGTGTAATACTAGTAGCCGGTCAGAAAATTTTGCTGCAAGTTCAAGATCATGGAAGACAGCAAGAATGGTTTTCCCTTTATTGGCCAAGTCTTTCAATAACTCAAGGAACCGGTACTGATGGCTTATATCCAAGTGAGCGGTGGGTTCGTCAAGTAGGAGCAGTGCAGAATCCTGTAGGATCGCTTGTGCCAAATATGCGCGTTGGCGTTCCCCGCCACTAAGTGATTGGACAGATCGTTTCGAAAAACCCGAAAGTCCAATCTGTTCAAGTACTCTGTTTAGTGACTCCTGATCTTGACGAGAGATTCCTTCCAAGAGCGATTTGTGCGGTAATAATCCTAATAGGACGAGTTCTTTTACCGTAAAATCGAAAGAAAGTGTAGGGGCTTGTCGGACAAAGGATATTTTACGTGCCAGTTCCCGTCTAGACCACTCGCTGACTTCTTTTTCTTCGAGCAGGATTGACCCCGAGTACGGTAAATAGCCACAGATTGCACGAAGTAGTGTCGTTTTCCCGCAACCATTTGGTCCAACAAGCCCAGTAATCGTTCCTGGATACAGGTTAAATTGAAGAGAATGAACAACCGGAGTACCTAGAAGCTGAACATTCAAATCACTAACGGTCAGCAATGAGACCGCCGGAGGGGTTGGAACATTGTTGTTTGTTTGCGTAACCGACACGGATCGGGATGAGGTTGAAGATGACTTTTCGGATTGTATTGGCGTTAACGATGATGTGGGGACTCGGTGCCTGTGATGCCGGGGAGGATCAGGATACATTTGAGAATGAAGCATTTTCAGATCCGGTGGGATTTACACAGACAGGTGAAAATGGGACCATCCAATCCAAAGATGATGATGACTGGCGGATCTCTCCGGTTTATAGCGGGCGTATCGTTGTAGATCCGGCTTTTCCCAATCCGGTTCCACCAGGGGGATCTGTTGCAATTCCAGTCCGCATTCGGTTATCCAATTCCGTTCAGGGGGGACTGGAGGTCACCAGTTATGATAGTAATGGAATTCCCCGCAGATTAGACAGTATCCCGAATGCCGGTGAAACCGGAGCCTATGTCTTTCGATTTATGCCAAGTGTATTGGGCCTCAAAGGGCTGATCAGAGTATTTATTGTAGATACCCAGGGTAGGCTGGTATCGTATGGAGATGTACACATAAACGGATAATGACCGGTGATGAAGCGATGGAGCATTCTTTCGGGATTGATCTGCATGGTCATAGTTTGTACTGTTGAAGCGCAGTCAGCAGATCCGCTGAGATTCATACGCTGGACAGCTGGAGATATCGCTGCGGTTCCACAGGCAACGTTAACACTGCGGTCGGGACTGACACTCGGAGTCGCTGCTGGTGGTATTTTGGCGGTGTCACATTTTGATCGGAAGCTTTCGAGCGGGGCGGAAAAGTTTGCCGATTCAACGGCACCGCGCGTACGCAGGGTATTGCATGAAGTAGGCAATGCCAATATTATCCGTCCCATGGCAGCGATTCTATTTGTGGGGTCTCTGACCAGTAGCGATATCTATTTTCAGGATGCTGCGTTCACCTCTCTGGAGTCAATTGTTCTGGCAAACCTGTTAACGAATGCCCTTAAACTCGTGGTTGGGCGCGCCAGACCACATGCTGATTTGGGCCCCAATTCGCTTAAGCCCTTCGGTGGAAGTCGTTCCTTTCCATCCGGGCATGCCACAACCGTTTTTGCTTTTACGACCCCATGGGTTCTATACTATCCTGGTATTGCATCGGGAGCCCTCTTTGCTCTGGGGGTAGGGACTGCAGCGGTGAGGATGGCGGATGAATATCATTGGTTCAGTGATGTACTGGGGGGAGCATTGATTGGATTTGGGACGGGGTATCTGCTCTCACGGAGGCATCAGCGTCTGGCAGGCGGACCACAATTAGGATTAAGTGCAAACCGGATCTCCCTTACCTGGACGATTTAGCTGCGCGTACGAGACGATCCATCAGCGCACGTCCAAGCCCAGACTCGGGGACTTTCTGGCAGTAAATCGTAATGATCCCTGAGCGGTCACAGTCTCTGAAAAACTCAAAAAGGCAGTGACCATACTCTTCCATATGATTGGGGATCAGGCACTTCTTGAATTGCACGTCTGAAGGCGGTGATTCAAGACCAATATATCCTGTGTGATTCCCGGGATTTACCTCCTCGGGATGAGTTACAATTTGGACTTTTGCAGCGGGTGTATAGTGATGGTAGTACATACCTGGACTGCGAAATACTTTGGGGGTATCGGTTGAAAATTCTGGAATGACAGTACGTAGCGTTTCCACACTGATTGCGCCTGGTCGCAGGAGCATGGGGAGGGTCCCAGTGCAGTCAACAACGGTTGATTCGAGGCCCACGGTTGCCGGCGGGCCGCACAGGATACAGTGGACACAGTGATTCAGGTCTTCTGCAGCAGATTGCCATGTGGTGGCACTGGGGCGGCCACTGATATTCGCAGAAGGTGCAGCAACCGGAATACAGGCAGACTCTAAAAATTCTCTGGCTATTGGCAAAGCAGGCATTCGGACTGCAACGGTATCCAAGCCACCAGAAACAATCTTGGGAAGGGAGGGATGCCGGGGAAGAATGAGAGTCAAGGGTCCAGGAAAAAACACTTTCATTAGTTTTTCTGCGATTGGCGTTACCGTAGATACGACGCGCAGAATATCTGCAAGCGATCCTATATGAACAATAAGCGGGTTGGACGCAGGACGTCTTTTTGCCTGATAGATCTGTGCAACCGCGTCTTGATCAAGGGCATTGGCGCCAAGCCCGTACACCGTTTCGGTTGGAAAAACAACCAGTTTGCCATCACGCACATAGGCTGCGGCATTAGTTGGATCCTCAGTAAAATGTGTATTCATAGTCTTTAGCGGTATCCAACTGAAACCAGAGTCCTTCGTAATGGGTTTACGCGCTCTGCCGGTCAGGTAGCTCAGGTGGTAGAGCAACGGACTGAAAATCCGTGTGTCGGGGGTTCAAATCCCTCCCTGACCACTGCAAAACAATTACGGGTTAATAGTTGTTAAAGTAGCTTGGATCTCGTAGTTTTACTTTTGCTGGTCCGGTAGTTCAGTTTGGTTAGAATGCTGGCCTGTCACGCCAGAGGTCGCGGGTTCGAGTCCCGTCCGGACCGCATGGAAGGGGCGTCTCACCGTTGAGATGCCCCTTTTTATTGCTCTCTTTTTCCCCAACGTGATGCCTCCGCCCGAAATTCCTGCAATTCTTTATGCAACCGATCCACTTTTTCTTCCAAATCATCGGAGTTGTCAGCGACCAGTGTATCTACGAACACGGCATTTGCAATTGACAAACCAAAGATGCCGCAGATGAGCACAGCGAAGGCAACATAGATCCGAAGCCCAAGGATATAGCCGTCAGATACCCCTCGTTCTGCAAGGATCTCGGGGATTTCGTACCAGCCCTCCACGGTAAAAATTTTGATCATTGAATACATTGAGTAGAAGGGATTTCCGAAGAATTCTCTTGCCTCGGGAATTTCTCCAAACAACAAGGTAGCGGTCATGGAAAGGATCAGATTCAGGAAGACTAACATTAGCAGTATTCCCACCGATGCCTTCAATGCCCGAATGACTCCCCGCAAAATTTTATCCCCATCAGGAACAAGGCGGAGTGGTCGGATAAGGCGCAGGATCCGTGCGAGCCTCAGAATGGTAATGATCCCCAGGTTTTCGGCCCCTACGGGAAATAAAAGGCTGAAAGCAGCAGGAGTGCTCAAGATCACAATGATAAAGTCAAAAGTGTTCCACGGATCTGCAGCATACTGTCTAAAAGACCCCCAGTAGCGGACTTTAATGACAATTTCTGCAAGGAAGTAAAGAAGAAATCCAAAGTCAATCCATTGGATTACATGCCCCACTCGAGCATGTACCTCTGGAAATGCATCCAGGAAAAGAGCAAGTCCATTGATGCAAATGATGGTCAGCACAAGCGGCTCACGAACAACAAGT
This sequence comes from Rhodothermales bacterium, assembly GCA_965116685.1. Lineage (GTDB taxonomy): Bacteria > Bacteroidota > Rhodothermia > Rhodothermales > Bin80 > Bin80. The sequence goes on from OZ220707.1 coordinate 3,720,776, forward strand.
GGCAAGGCGTTTCGCTGATTCATGAATTCGTCAAAAGGTTGGGCGGGTAGAATATCGACGCTGACTGAAAATCAACGGAAGATTACAAAATACAGCACCGTCATGGCTGCCATGATATGATCATAGTTTGAATCGAAACATTTCTGTGTCGAGGCCGCGAGCTCACGAACAGATGGTCGGCTTACTGAGCTCTTGGTGTGCCGGTACGTCAAGGGCTCAATAAGCATCATTTCCACGCGCCAAGATAGGTAATGGGCATGGATTCGCCTTTTTATGGGATATAATTTTAGCGAAGAGTCAAGCTCAGATCAAGGCGTACAGATCTTGGAGCCATGGGGTTAGCGGGTACAAACTCGTAGTGGTTATCAAGTATGTTATCAAACAGAAGGCGTACAGTGACTGGAGAAAAATGGAAGCGGATTTGGGTATCGGCCAAGAAGATGGGATCCAGTTCACGGACTCCACTTTCCATAGTTGCGTCAGCGATCAACTGGATACCACTATATCGTGCACCAACCTGAAATGCGAGGAATCTCCACTGCGCATCTGTAAATGCTTTGATTTGATGACGGGGGACCAGACGTGCTTCACCCGTGCCCTCGGAGTGGGTATAAGTCCATAGAGCGTTGCTATTGATTCTCAGTTGTGGACTGATCCTCTGCTCATGTTTGAGCGATACTTCCAAGCCTTTATTTGTCACCTCAAGTACATTCGCGGGGGACCAAAAATATTCATTCTCTACCGGTTGCCAGACGATCTGATCCGTCATATGAGATGAGAAGGCTGTAAGCTCAGCCTGCAGAATTGGTGAGGTCCAAACCATCCCTGCATCAAAAGACCAGCCTTTCTCGGGGCGGAGATCGGGGTTCCCTCCTGGCTGATAGAATCGGTCATTGAAGGTAGGCATCCGAAAGGCCCGCCCCGCAGAACCCTTTAGGTTCAGTGTGGAGGCAGAATTAAATGCGATATTGACTCCAAGCCTTGGTGTAAACACCCAAATAGTTTGATCTTTCTGATAGTTGTCCAGTCGTGCGGAAGGATACACTTTGACAGAGTTCCATGTATGTATTCCACTCATGTATGCCGCAAATCTGTATTCACGTAGATCATTTTCCAAGTTGGGGTTGCGAACATTGGTGTAGCCCGCCACGAATCCGGTGATCAGGTCCAAGTTAGGTATGTTGGTCAGCCTTAGCGAGAGATCGGAGCCAGTGTCTAGATAGCGCCCTGTATCATCAATTTGCCAGAGTGGATTGGCGTATCGGAGTTTTGCATTTTCAACATGGGCTTTGGTTTGTAGAGACCCCCAATGCCAGTCATGGGTTACATCTGTCCAAATTCGCATACTCTCATCCCATTGTCTGGCACTATCGGGGGTGGCGGAATTGACGTTCGGGATACCTCTTTCTGCATCATTATACATACCACTGAATCGAACCTGGCTGGAAGAGTTTTTCCATGCCAGTGAGCCGAGAATGGATTGCCGGTTTTGATCGGCTTCTTTACGGGAGACAAAACGTTCCGGGGTTATTCCCTGATTTAAATACTGAAAATCTCCGGTGGATTGGTAGAGATCTACCGAGAGCATTCCCGAGACGGATCTCAATGTTCCTGCAGCATATATCGAAGCATCCCGGTGTCCCCATGAACCTGTGCCTGCGCGAAGCATGAGAGTAGGAGACGATGATGCAGTTCGGAGATTAATGACTCCACCAACGGCATTAGAACCATAGAGTGGGCTGCTGCCTCCCGATATCACCTCAATGGAATTGATCAAAACAAGCGGAAGCAGTGACAGATCTAATTGTCCTGCGGTAGGGCTTACAATAGGGTTACCATCAAGGAGCACGAGAACCTGCGAGGCAGTACTACCTCGTTGGGATAGTGAAGACAAGACGCCTCCATAGCTGCGAACATGCAAAGTAGTACGTGATCCTAAGAGGTTTGCCACCGTCGGTGCTGCGGACTCCTCAAGCATACGTCGATCCAGGATCTGTGTCCGGACGGGTGCATCCTTGATGTTTATAGGTATGCGAGCAGCGGTTACCGTGAGTTGAGGGAGTGTAATCGTAGAATCGGTTACCTGGGCGCTGGCTGCGGCGAATGGTAGGGTAGCTACGATGATTAAGAGTGCAAGGTGTTTTGTCATGACCGAATCTGTTTAGTTTATGAGATCCGGGGGACTCACCAGCACTAGTAGCACAAAGGCGAAACCACAAGACCTCTGTTCCCGGAGGTTGTTGGTAATGCCCCTTGGCAGGTCTACTGACTCGCCGTACAGCGCAGATCGCGCTCTGAAAGAGAGGCAAGCGGGGCCTTCCCATCCAAAACGGACAGTGACCACACAAGCCTGTGGAGTTCTCTCGCAGGATCTTAGGATCCCAATACGGCCTACAGTTGCGGGTACAGTCCCGGAGTCTTCTCAGAAGAAAATGAACCGGGTTCCCTTTTCACTGGACTATGTCCAGACCTGAGGCAGCCCAAATATACGGCACCAGAGGTAACAGAACAAACACAGTGTCAGAGCTTAGTTGTGATTTCGAAAAATTTTAGCACAACCCCAATTGATCGGCACAGAACATTCCATTTTGCAGGTAAAATCCTTTGGAAGGTGCCTATACTGAACAATTCAACAGCGCTGTGAGGTTTTCCTGATGCTCAACGAATGTATATCTGAAGGTTACAGGGGTTGCTTTTTGGTGGATTGTGAGTTTAGGGGCGATCTCTTCATGGGAGGATGCTCTTACAAATGACATTATCTATTGAATTCAAGAGAGCTATACCCCCAGTTCCTCTTTCACTAGGCGTGTGCCTTCAACCAGGGCATGTAATTTTTTGCGTGCTGCCCAGCGTGCGGTTTCGCTGAAACCACAGTCCGGGGCGAGCACCAACTGTTCCGCAGGTACATGTTGTAACACCTGCCGAATACGGTCGGCAACAATTTCAGGCGTCTCAATGAAGTAATTTTTGACATCAATTATTCCAGCGGCAACGGTCCGTCCAGTGGCAGCAATTTCGCCAGCCAATTCCAGTTCAGCCATTTCCCGGTTAGCAAATTCCAAGTGTATTTCCCCGGCTTTGATGTCAAGGATACGTGGGAAGAGGGGAGCATATGTACGATGTGCAACCGGTCGGCCAATATAGTTGCCAAAGCATAGGTGAAGTCCAATCTCTGCCTCTACGCCCTCAACGCATTGATTAAAGAGTTCAACATATTTACCAGGTGAGTCCTTATGAACGGAAGCGGAAGGCTCGTCCAGTTGGATAAAAGTCGCACCGGCTTCAACCACAGCCTTCAGTTCGGCATTGATGATCTCGGAAAAACGGGCGGACACTGCCATGCGGTCGGCATAGATCCCCCCGGTCTGGATTCGTCCCGCGAGTGTGTAGGGGCCAGGGCAGGTGACCTTAAGGGGCCGGTCGGTGCGAGTATTTGAATAAAGAAATTCATCAATCAGTCCAAGTCCATTGGGCGCTGAGAATGGTTCTAAGGCTTCATAACGCTCACGCTGATCGTGTCCACCTGGGCCCAGTTTTCGAAGTGGCTTGAGAGCCCGTAATCCATCTAGTCGCTCATAAAAATCGGCAGTAAAGAAGCCAAACCGGCGCATTTCTCCATCACTCACGATATCAATACCTGCCTCTTCCTGGTCACGAAGTGCCATGTCCACCGCATCATCAAGCGTCTCCTGAATATCCAATGGACCATATTCTCCGCGTTCCATCGCTTCAATCGAGCTAATGAGCCAAGATGGGATGGCATAGCTACCGATTACACTAGTCTTCAGCATCATGTAAGGATTTATTAGATGAAGCAAAAGGTAAGAGAATTTTCGCGAACCCTCAAAAGGTGGTGGTTTAGAGTGATTTTGGCTGGATCTAAAATGTTGGTTGAAAATCGTGCAGTAGGCAGGGTGAGGAGAGTCCATGCACAACCATGCATATATGCATAATTTAGAGTATCTAGTGTCTGTCCGAGAATACCATCGCATCTCTAAAATGTGTCTTTATGCCCTCCTGTGTCTGGATTTTGTCGCAATTCTCTCCATTTTTTTTCGCTAATTTTTTTAATTCCTCTCGGGGGCGGGTGATTTTCAGGAAAATCCACAATCCCTGAAAAACCTGTATTGGAAGCATCCCAAGGCGGTTTTTACTCTGAATTTATTCTTCAGATTTGTCGATCCATGCCTGGATCATGGGAGTATAAGTGGAACCGGGCCGTTCATCTTCAACTTTTTTTTGCGATGCGAAAAGCGTATGACTTTCAATTATCAATGGATTGCATCTCCATGGAGGAGATCCAGCTTGATCCAAGAAGCCGGGATGTGATTCAAGTATTTCTGTATGGGCTCCGACAAATTTTTCTGGACCTCCCGACCCGATTGAAGTTGATGGATCTTTTGGAGAGGTATAAACCGGGAACCCGTAAGAATTGTGGGCGCCCCGGAATGGACGTGTGGAATATCTTGGTTTTGGCCGGCCTGAAGCAGGCGCTGCATTGCAACTATGATCTTTTGACCGCTTTGGCGAACCATATGGATATTGTGCGGCAGATGCTGGGGCATGGAGCGGACGATCGGACCCGCTACACTCGTTCCGCCATTCATGATAACGTATCGGCACTGTCCCCCGAATTGCTGGTGCAGGTCAATTGTTTGGTGGTCAAACTTGGGCACCGAATGGTCGGCAAACCCGAGGGCGAGACGCTCAAATGTCGGTGCGACTCGAAACCGGTGAAGACCAATGTTCGCTTTCCGACCGATCTGCTCTTGCTCTGGGACTCGGTACGTTGTCTGATTCGTGTCAGTGCGAAGGTGGGCAAATCATTTGGGATGGATGGTTGGCTGCAACACCAAAGTCTGAGCAATAAGGTCTACCGGGAATATAGGGCAGCTCGGAAGGGTCAGCGGCGTGACTACAAACTCAAGAACGTTCGCAGATATCTGCGCAGCAGTCGTGCGATGGTCAAAAAATCTCTTGACCTTCTGGAGCAGATCAATGCACTGGAGCAGGAGATTTTGGCCCGTTCCGCCCCCCGTTCCAATGCAGATCAAGCCACTTTGCAGGAAATTTTTGAGGCAAAACAGGAACTCTGTCTGTATCTGGACTACATTGCGCGATTTTCCGATCAGATCCAGCGCCGCATCTTTGAAGGAGAGCAGATTCCTACCCACGAGAAAATCTATTCGATCTTCAAGCCGTTCACGCGATGGATCGTCAAGGGCAAGGCAGGAATCCTCTGCGAGTTGGGGATCCCGGTCGCGGTGATTGAAGATGAGGATCAATTTGTTTTAGGCTACGGGATTCTTTGGGAGGGAACCGACAAGGATATTGCGATTCCCCTGGTGAAGACCTTGGAGGCACAGTATCCAGGGATCTCCATGACCTGCTCGTTTGACCGGGCGTTTTACAGTCCTGAGGTGCGTAAGCAGTTGGATGAAAAGCTGGAAGTTACGGCCATGCCGAAGAAAGGGGGGCGGACCCAAGAGGAACAAGCACGTCAGAATGACCCGGCTTACCAGAACGCACGGAAGGGGCATGCGGGAGTAGAGTCCTGCATGAACCATCTCAACCATCGGGGCTTGTCACTGGTGCGTGAGACCAGCAGCGAAAGCTTCGAACGTGTGGTGGCAACCTCGGTATTGGCCGCGAACATCCACCGGTTGGGGACGCTAGTGCGAGATCAGGAACGAAAGCGTCTCAGACGTCTCCAGAAACAACGCAAGCGATTGCGGCGCGCGGCGTAGCCATCCCGCTTATCCGAGGAAGAACATCAAGTGGCTCGTACGGGCGGATGCGAGAGGTGTGTCCAGTAGATACGAAATACCTGTAATACAGAAAAATCCAGCACAAACAAGTGTCTCAAAACGACCGCCCCACCAATAATCAAACGGATTGAACCAAAATGAACCCCAATATCTCGGAACAGACCCGGAGCACAGGCATTTTCTGGACAGACACTATATCACTATATATGACCACAATTATTACAAGATTGTCTATATTTGGACTGTTAGGGTTGCAGTAGGTCGGAATCAGAGAATCGCCTGAGCTGTAGCCTGAATACCTATAACCAAATCACCAAATCACATGTACAAAAATATTTTACTATTTCTTTCCCTTCTGGTTTTTTGCGCAGCTCCTGCAGTTGCTCAAAAATTTGACTTTGAGTGGCAGCCCAGTCAGTCGGAGGGATTCGCTGGCATGGTTCCGGTGTTGGGGACCCCCTACAACACTCCTGCATATGTACCGGGCATTCATTCCGGTGCTAGAAGTATTGCCGGACCGGTAGATCTGGATGGTGATGGAAAGATAGAGGTTGTTCTTAGTGATTATTCAGGAGGGGGGCGTGTCCATGTTCTTGAAAGTGCTGGCATAGACACCTGGGAGTTAATTTATTCTTCCCCGCCTCTGGAGATTACTTCAGCAACTTCAAATAATGCTAGAGGGGTCGGAGCAGGAGATCTGGACGGGGACGGCATGGGAGAAATCTATGTTTTTGTTGGACATGGGATCGCCGATACCAATCCCATCAAGGCACTTCTCCCAGGGCCACGACTTGCTGCGATGGAAGCGACGGGAGACAATCAATTTGGTGCATTGCCCAATTTCTGGGATTTTGGTGGAGATGAGCATATCCCTGGTCGATTCCGAACTGAGCAGATGGTTGTTGCTGATGTAGACGGAGATGGTGCTGAGGAACTTCTTTTTGGAAATAACGGGGCGGCGAATGTATATGACAGCTGGTATGCTGTTTCCGCCACGGGCCTTGGTACATCGTTTGCAACATGGACGCAGGAAGCGAGGTGGACATCCCGGGCAGACAGCGTAGATGATCTTAACCGTGGCGGAGGAAGTGCCTACGGAATTGTTCCAGCTGATTTTGATGGAGACGGGACGTATGAGATATCCTTGTCAAGTTGGAATGGATTGAATTTTACGAATATAGATGTGACAGGGCCAGATACGTATGCAGATCCGTCTGGTGATAATGTCTTTATACATGCCGCATCAGGAGATCACGTTTCTTTCTTTGGGTGCACGGTGGTTGATATAGATATGAATGGTGATGATGAGGTGTTCTGTCCCGTGCTTCAGACTGGTGCTCTTGCACTGGTTAATTATGAGGATGGGGAGAACCCATTAGAGATTTCCGTGGACAATGTAATCAATCCAATTGCTGAGGGTGTATCAACCTTGGGGATTACTTCTGGGGATATTGATGGGGATGGGAAGCCAGAATTGATTGCGACAGGCGGAACGTACAGAGCTTCGCAATATCAAGCTGGTACCCCACCAAGATGGGTGAGAATTGTAGATTATTTCGACAAGGGTAATGTAGAAGATCCCAGTAGCTACAGAGTAAGGGAGGTTGATTTCCCCATGCCTGCTGTGTTGATTGCTGATACGGTGAACCGTGACAGTGCAGGAGTTATGACGACCTATGTGGAGGATAGTGAGGGCGGTCCATTTGCAGGGAAATTTGCATACCTAGGTGATGTGGATGGGGATGGAAATACCGAGGTCGCGATGAGTTTCCAAGGTGTCCCTGATAGCATCACTGTTTACAGCGAGGTATTCAATCCAGCTGACTCTACCTACGCGAGAACACGGGTGGAGGCCATGCCCAATCCACATCGGGCATTCATGCGAGTTCTTTCAAGTGATGGAATCTCTACTAGCATTTCGAATGATCGCGTGATCCTTCCTGATGACTTTGTGTTGCATTCGAATTATCCGAACCCATTCAATCCCTCCACGACATTCTCCTTTACACTTCCACTGGACAAGCGGGTCAGTGTCAGAATTTATGATATGACCGGACGCCTGGTTCGGACGTTGATCAATGACGAGCACTACGCCCAGGGTACGCATTCCGTTGATTGGAATGGACTCGGGGATAGTGGACTGGCCGTTGCAAGTGGCCAGTATATCTACACCTTGGAGTGGGGGCAGTTTAGACAGGCAAGACGTATGGTTCTTGTAAAATAGTATGACCTCTGACAGATGGAAGGGATGAGTAGTCCCTTCCATCTGTCAGTTCGAGGAATAAGTTGGTTATAAGGATCGTCCGTGTTGTGAATCTCTGATAACACATGCACAAGCTTTGGTGTCTCGTATTCTTGACCTGTCTTTGGTATATGCCTGCCTTGGGGCAGGGGAAAGTTGCCGGACACATAGAGGATGCAGGTACCGGAGAAGAACTCATCGGGGTTGCGATTCTTATTGAGGGTGCGGGGCGTGGTACCACCACGGATGTGGAAGGGAATTATGTATTACTTAACCTGCGTCCCGGATCCTATACGCTCGTATATTCTTACATCGGCTACCAAAGCCAGCGCATCACAGATATCCAGGTCGCCAGTGGTCGGACGACCCGGATTGACGTTCAACTCAATCAAGCCGTCATTGAAGGCGAAGAATTAATCGTTCAGGCGGAGCGCCCCCTGGTTCAAAAGGATCTGACGGCCTCCAGTAAAACGCTGATTGCCGAAGAGATTGAAGCACTTCCGGTGGAGAGCCTCTTCGGGGTCTTAGCCACAACCGCGGGCGTAACGACCGGAGCAAGTGGGGAGTTGCATGTACGCGGAGGACGCAGTAATGAGATCTCCTATTTGGTGGATGGACTTGCCGTCAGTAATCCATTCAATACGAACGGGATCAATACACGTGTGGCCATTGATGCCATAGAAGAACTGACGGTGATCTCTGGCGCTTTCAACGCGGAATATGGGAAGGCAATGTCCGCAGTCGTCAACCTGGTGACCAAAGAGGGCGGAGAGAAATATGAAGGATCCATCACTGCTTACGGAGGAGACTATCTGACGCAAAATGACGACCTGTTCCTTTTGCCGAAAGGAATAAATCTCAATACCACGACCATAGAAGGGTCTCTGAGTGGCCCTGTTCCTGTGGGTCCCCGATTGCGATTCCTGGTTTCAGGGAGGTACGACAATAGCGACGGTCATCTGTACGGAATACGACAGCATTTGCCGAGCGACTCAGCGAATTTCAACAGCACCCCATGGTACTACGAAATCCATGGAAACCCCTGGTGGGATTACGCGGACAGTACGATCACCCTTCCCGATGGGAGTGTAGTTGGAGGGCGAGGGCTTGCACTTCCCGATGAGCGTGTAGCCATGAACCCGAGTGAGCGGTTCAATGTACTCTCAAAATTGACGGCTAGGCCAACGAACAACACACAATTAGAGTATTCCTATCTGATTGATAATAGCCAGGCGAAAGGATTCAGTTTTGGGTACAGGTATAATCCCGATGGGGTAGCGAGTAATCAGCGCCGGAATCAAAATCACAGTTTGCATTTTACGCATACTCTGAATACCCGAACATTCTACACCGTCAAGCTCTCTTGGGCCAAGGCTTCGTATGAGTATTTTCTCTATGAAGATCCATTTGATCCGCGTTACGTCAAGGATATTGGAGGGATTGGTGGGGGCAATGTCACCGGCTTTCCGGGAAACAATTATCTCTTTGGTGGGAACCAAAAATCCCATATCTACGAGGATTCTCAGTCCCTTCGCGGGAAGGCGGACGTTACGCGCCAGTTCGGGATCACGCACGAAGTGAAAATGGGAGTCGAGGTTCAGCAGCATAGCCTGAGCCGTCAGAATTTTGTTGTACTCTACGATGGTAATCAGTATTTAGAACCCACGGTTGAGCCGGTAGATAATCCTTCTCATGACCGTTATGATGACCAGAAAGTCCTCGAATTGAGCGCGTATGCGCAGGACAAGCTAGAATTCGACAACTTCATCATTAATGCAGGGTTGCGATTTGAGCGCTTTGATCCGAACGGCACCTATATCCCAGACCTGTTTAATCCCCAAGGAGAATTGGGCCAGGCATCAACCAAAAACTTACTACTTCCACGCCTTGGAGTCTCGTTCCCGATCACCGAACGCGGGATCATTCATTTTTCCTACGGACACTTTGCGCAAATGCCTTCCTTGCGCAATCTGTATGTAAATCCAGAGTTTGAATTTCCCAAGGGGAGTGCGCCAACATTCGGAAACACAAACCTGCGCCCCGAACGAACCGTGCAATATGAGTTTGGCGTACAGCAGCAGATTGGCGAGTTATTGGCAGTTCATTTGACGGGATATTTCAAAAACATACGAGACTACATGGCGCTGCAGTTGGTGCGCCATTCTACGATTGCCGGGGAAGATCTTTACAATATTTACCTGAACAAGGCATACGCGAATGTGACCGGGCTTACCGTTTCCTTGACCAAGCGCCGGGCGCGTGACGGGTTTTTGTCTGCCACACTGGATTACACGTTCCAGATTGCAGAAGGAAGTGATGATGATGCGAATAGATTTTTCTTTAATCGGTTATCTGGCCGGGAGAATGAGTTGGAGGTGGTTCCACTGACTTTTGATCAACGCCATGTAATCTCTTCCACTGTGACTTTGTCGCGTTCCAGAAGACTGGGACTCTCGTTCAATGGTCAGTTCGCTACAGGCTATCCATACTCACCGTTCATTCTGGATCAGAATGTAGACCTGCCCACACGCAGTGGGCGCAAGCCGGCGAAATTGGATATAGATGTACACCTGTTCAAGGAGTTTAACGTGATCAATGTACCGATTCGTGCCTTTGTGAAGGTCTTCAATCTATTGGATCGCTTGAACGAAAACTTTGTCTTTAACGATACGGGTCGTGCAACCTATTCACTGTCAGCACAGCGGAACCTTCATGCCACGTGGGAACGGAATTACCATCTTCCGGGTGTTCATACCCTCGAAGAATATGATACACGGCCACATTGGTACTCTTCTCCACGTCAGGTACGAGCCGGTCTAACGGTTTCCTTCTAATGAATCTTAGATTCGGGATTTCTTTGGTTCTGGGCCTTCTAGTTGCTAGTCAGGTCCATGCTCAACAAAACCAAACAGAGCGCTTGCGAGGCTGGGATCAGCATGAAGTCAATGCATGGCTCACCAACCTGGGTAAGATACCCTTTCGAACAGGAGCCAATCAGGATTGTGAAGAAGGGCTTACCAACCGCCGGGATGCCATCTTGAATGGCAACCGGATCACCACGCAGATCTTCAACTTTGGGTCAATCTCCGCTCCCGGCAATACGATCACAGATATTGTATGGAATGGTCTCGGCTATGGCTATGAGTTCGGGCCTTTGGTTGCAGCGGAAATCGTTGACACGTATCGGGAAGACGGGCGTGCCCGGGATCCTCAGAGCGTTCCCTTGCAAGATGACAACGGCAGGCCGGTTCTGGATGAGAACGGGAATCAGGTATATGTGATGCGGATTGTTTCGGATGGCCTGGTTTCCAATGGTGGGGAAATCTCGCCGGATGGCTCTACGTATTGGGGTTGGCAACCTATATCATGTGCGGAGCCCGTCGGGAGCTTCGCAGGACTACAGGTCGTGAACCCCCAATCCATCAAGATCCCGACGAACGATGACTCGGATAGTGATCTGGATGGGAAGCCGGATTCATGGCCGGACGACTGGTACAATGAATCTTTGGAGCAGTACCTGTGGCCCGGTGCACTCCAACAGGGTGCATCCAATGCGGATAAGGAGACACTCTACTTTATGAATGACTATAACAATAGCGAGTTCAGCTATTGGCCCTTCCCCAGTGACAGTACGAAGAGAGGCTTGGGGCTGGAAGTGGAAGTTCGGTTGTACCAGTGGGCAAACCCTTTGGCAGAAGATGTGATCTTTTTGATCTACAAGATCACGAATAAAAGTGAGAAGGACCTTGATAAAGTGATCTTTGGAATGTGGGGGGACCCGCATGTGGGAGGCCCAAATGACTGGCCGGATGACTGGGCGTTCTATGACGAAAATCTCAATATGGTTTTTGCATGGGACGATGATGGTCGCAGTGATATTGCGGGGCGTGTACCGGGGTATTTTGGATATAAATTCCTGGAAAGTCCAGGTGTTGATGATGATGGCATTGACAATGACGATGACGGGCTTGTTGATGAATCATGGACGGATGGGATTGATAATGATGGAGATTGGAATCCCGACCTTGATGATGTTGGTGTAGATGGCATTCCAGGTACCGGCGATGAGGGAGAGGGTGACGGGGTGCCGACTGCAGGAGATCAGTTTGATATTACGAAGCCTGGAGAGCCGAATTTTGAATTCACGGATATTGATGAAAGTGATCAGTTCGGACTCACTTCTTTTGCGTCCCCACCGTTTGCAGGAAATCGAGTCAGCAATGATGAGCGTGTATGGGGATTTGTTCAGCCTGGACGATTTGATGTTGTGCCAACCACGCCGGGAGATTATGTATTTCTCTATGGATCGGGGTCATTTGGGCTTCGGGCCGGAGCGACCAAACGATTTTCAATCGCGCTGATTGTTGGCCAAAATCGGCAAGACTTACGGCTCAATGCAAATATAGCCCAACAGATCTACGATGTGGGTTATGTCTTTGCGAAACCGCCACAGAAACCGACGCTCCGGGCAGTGCCGGGGGATAAGAAGGTTACACTGTATTGGGACGATATGGCGGAGGGATCCGTGGATCCGCTCACACGAGAGAGTGACTTTGAAGGTTATGTGGTCTATCGCTCAACCGATCATGAGTTCTCCGATCAGCAGACCATTACGGACATCAATGGAAGTAATTTTCTTTTCACGCCGCTCAAGACAGCACTCGGGGTAGATGCTCGGTTTGATTTGGACAATGGCTTAAATGGCCCCAGTCCGATTCCATTCCCCGGTCGAGGTGTAAGCTATGACTTGGGTGATGATACGGGACTCTTCCATACGTTTGCCGACTCCAATAATGTCGTTAACGGACAGACGTACTATTATTCGGTCGCGGCTTATGATCGCGGATTCGCAGGTGCAGCCGGGGATGCATTCGCGAATGGAATTCCACCAAGTGAGACCAGCAAAACCATCACGTACGATCCAACGACGGATCAATATATTTTTGATGTAAATACGACTTCGGTGGTACCAGGGCCCAGAGTAGCTGGCTATGTTTCTGCGTCTGCACTGGATCCGTCTGGCTTAGCCCATAGCAGTGGACATGCAACCGGTGCAATCGTCATCAATGTAGTTGACGAATTGGCAGTCAGGGATAATCAGGCCTATCGTATTGAGTTTGATGAAACCGATGCGGGGATCGCGTATTCGGTCATCAACGAGGGGCCGGTCACGGCAATCATTCGGGCAGCGCCTGGGAAAAGTCAAAGCACGTTATATCAGAATATTGTCGAGAATTCTGTAGAGCTTCGAACCGAAGATGGCCGACTTTTGATACGGGATACCGATTACAGCGTGAATGGTCGCTTAGGGACCGTCAATATAAATCCGAGCGCAGGGATTCGTGCCGGGGAAGAGTTGATGGTATCTTTTCAATACGCACCTATTTTTGAAAGCAGGCATCTGCAGAGCGAAGAAGCCAACATTGTATTTGAAGGACTTCATATTTTTGTACAGGATGATCCCTTGGAATTTGATGTGGAAGCTTCTGGATGGGTTGGTAACAGCACAGACATTCCCTACCGATTCCAGCAGGCAAGCACTGGTCCTGGACGTAGAATTCAACCCTTCGACTATGAGGTCAGGTTTGCAGATTCTCCAATCGGGACTGGTTTCAATAACAATATCCCGATTCCATTTGAGGTTGTCAATGTAACCCAAGCCAATCTCCCAATCCAGATATTCGTTCCAGATAACAATCGGAATGGGGTATGGGACGTAAATGAACGAATTGTATTTCTGGAACAACTAGAGGGGGGACTGACGGCTACCTGGGAGGTCCGTATGGATGATATTGGTACAACCCCGCAGGATGGGGACGTACTTTTTGTTGCCACACGAAAGCCATTTTCGGAAGGAGATCAGTATACGTTTCGCACCGTTGCAGCAGGAACAGACGAAACCCTGGCTGCTCAGGAATTGCAGGATATTTATGTGGTTCCGAATCCATATGTTGCCACTTCGGCCTTTGAGCCTCGCAATCCGATTGCGCGTACCGAACGGGGTGAACGAAGGTTGTATTTTGCGAATGTGCCCAAACAATGTACCATCCGCATTTATACCTTGGCAGGGGAGTTGGTGGAGACACTCTATCATGACACGACATTAGATAATGGGAAAGTGTTTTGGGATATGCGAACCAAGGACAATATGAATCTGGCGTATGGTCTCTATATCTTCCATGTAGATAGTCCAGTCGGATCCTATATCGGGAAATTCGCCGTAATCAAGTAAATCTCCCATGGCAAAGTCCATCTGTGTGCTTGTTGTGCTTCTGGGGATGTTCGCCAAGGGTTTGGTCATGGCGCAGGATGACCCTGCTTCACTTGAAGAAGGAACCATTACCCGTGTTGGAACCACTGCCGCCCAATTCTTGAAATTAGGTGCAGGGGCCCGCGCGATCTCCCTCGGTGGTGCCTATGTGGCGGAAGCGAGTGATATGAGTGCAGTGTATTGGAACCCTGCGGGGTTTGCGCGGCTTTCAGGCAGTCACCTGCAACTGAGTAATACCCGGTATTTGGCGGATATTAACTACAACTTTGTCGCGTTTGGTACGACAGTGGATCCGGTTGGATCTATAGGACTCTCACTGCTGATGGTGGATAGCGGAGACATGGCTGTTCGTACAGAGATGGAGCCCGAGGGGACGGGAGAACAGTTTAATGCCCTCAGTTTTGCACTTCAGCTCACTTATGCCCGGAATCTAAGCGATCAATTTTCGATCGGTGGGAGCTTGAAGTTTGTTCAGGAACGCATCTGGCACAGCAAAGCCTCCTCTATCGCCTTTGATGTAGGGACATTATTTACCACACCATTTGAAAGCCTCCGTCTTGGGGCCAGTATGTCTAACCTGGGTCCCAAAATGCGCATGGATGGGCGGGATATACTTTTCAGCGAAGATCCGAGTCCGAATACGATAGGAACCGCTGAGATCGTCAATGCGCAGTACCGCATGGATGGATTCTCCATGCCTTTAATCTTTCGAGTGGGCTTAGCTTGGGATGCGATGGATACCGGAACCCATCGTATACTCATTACGACCGATGCGGCGCATCCCAACGATAATGCAGAGTATGTGAATGCGGGTGCAGAGTATAGCTTTCGGGACCTTATTGCATTCAGGGCTGGGTATCGAAACCTGTTTGAGCCCGATACCGAACAGGGATTGACCGCAGGCGGTAGCCTCATGATTCGTATCAATAGGGATCTGGCAACAAGGTTTGATTATGCGTATGCTGACTTCGGGCGCCTGACACAAACCCATTGGTTCACCTTCAATCTTTCCTTTTAGAATTAATGCGGTCATGGTCTCTCTGCCTTCTTTTTCTATTTTCTTTTGTAACAACAGCCCGGGCACAGCTTCTGCATGATATTATTCATGCAGAAATTGAGCTTCAACCATCCGAGACTACGTTTGCAGGTAAGACCTCCACAGTGAGTGTTGCCAGCCAGGATCTCACCACCGAGTTTACCGGAATTGCCCTGCAGGGGTTCACGGCCAGTGACTCTCTATCTGGTTATATCCGATTTCTTGAACAGGAGATCTGGGGAGAATGGCAGGCGCTCTACATTGTCCGCAGCGCCACCGATAATGCGTTTCTTGCGGCATACCGGAGCGATCGTATTCTTGCGGCATCCAGATTCGAACTTCGTTTCGAAGTGGATTCATCTCATGAGTTGCACATATTGAGTGCAGGCACATTTGATCAGCGCCTGGATGATGAGGGTGGGGTTGATCAATCATCCCACAAGATTGAGGATAGCGATGGTTTTTTGATTCGAGCGCCTCATATTCGTCGACGTACGGAATGGAGAGCACAGCCATTCCGAGGCACTCCGATACCCCTGAACCGCCCAAGTTATGATTATATGACCTTGCATCATACTGCAGGGTTTGCAGCGACGACACTTGCAGAGGGATTGGAGCAGGTTCGTCGGATTCAGGATTTTCACCAGAATGGTCGTGGATGGAGCGATATTGGATACCAGTTCCTCATGGATCAGGAGGGGCGCCTGTATCAGGGACGCCCATTTTTGAATGAATCAGCCTCTTTTGATCAGGGACCACGTTTGGCTCACGGTGCACATGCGGGAGGGGCAAATACAGGGAATATTGGGATTTCCTTAATGGGATGTTATCACCCTCCAGAAGGTGCAGGGTGTCGTGATGCAATGACATCTTCGGCGATTGATTCGTTGGTGGCCACCTTTGGCTTTATGTCTGAGCGTTATGATGTGTCTCCGGATAATATGCGGGGGCATCGTGATTTTGGAAGTACCTCATGCCCGGGGGATAATAATTATCAGATGCTTTCAGACTTTATGCTGAAAGTAGAAGATCTGCTTTTGAGAGGCAATAGTCTATTGGGAGGGGGAACCATCATTGCTCGACTAAATCAATCGGGTATTGTAGGGCTCAAGTGGGAATTTACCGCAGATTACGGTATTGATGAATTCGTGATACAGCGGCGTGAAAAAGATGAAAGTGTCGTAGAGATCACCAGAGGTGAAGGTGCTGTTGACGGAAGCACGATTGACCTTCCTAGTGTGGGGCAACATATCTACGAACTCGTAGCTCTAAGCGAGAGTGGCCAGCAGCAGAGGCTCGCAATTGATGAAATTTCTGTCGGGCCCGAGGTCGAAAATGTTTTGGCACAATCCTTTCCGAACCCAACGTCCGATAAAACTACGATCAGATACTTTCTCGAAGGAGAGTCAGGTGTCGTTTCTGTGGAGGTCTTTGACCTTACCGGCCGAGTAGTGATGACCGGAGAAAATCAGCACAGGGACTCCGGGCAGTGGTATGTCACAACCTTGGATGCATCCACCTTGCCGGGTGGGGTCTATCTTTACAGAATCCTGGTTGACGGATTTGCTTCTACGGTCTTCAAGGCGACGAAGCCGTTGATTGTCCTTCGGTAGCTCCGTAGACTCTACGGACCCGTGCACGGTAGTCATCAAAGCACTCATCAAATCTGGCCGCAGATGCCTCACTGCCGATATGGTAACTGCTCGTTAATACAATCGGTGGCATGCCACGGTCGGTGAGCTTCTGAGCAACTAGACATTTTAGGCTGTTGACCAGAAGTGCTACTCCGACGGTAGACCCTGGCCCGATGGGGTCAGGATGTCCATCTACACGAACCATTGCATCACCTGCAGGCACGCAGTTATCAAGGATAACATCAGCCAGATCCGTGAGCCGCTTCCCGCTACTGTGCCGGGTACCGGAAGCATTACAATGCGCTTTGGAGACGACCGCAATGAGCGGCAGGTTTCTGGCTTTGGCTTCCAATGCCACCTCAACGACAACTTCATTGACGCCACTATTGGAAAACACTATGAAGCTGTCTGGAGGTTCAAGGATAAAGTTGCGAAGGATCGTTTTTCCCAGACCCTCAACACGTTCAAGAAAAATAGCTTGGCGCTGGCCATTTGCCCCCACGACTTGATTATGATAGGTGAGAGACAGCTCTACAATTGGATGAAACCCTGGAAAACTACCATAGCGGGGAAACACTTCTTCAACCCCCATACGAGAATGGCCGGACCCAAAGAGATGCACCAGACCACCTCCCGCAATGCTTTGTGTGCAGATATCCGCCGCTTTTTCCAAGGCATCCATTTGACTGGTACAGATTCGTTCCAGCACACGGCTGGCCTTGTTCAGATAGGCTTGGGCAGGATTCATTCAAATTGTATTTTGAGGGGATTATCGCGGATACTTGCCATCTCTTGACATACCTCGTATGATGTAGGATTTTTCTTGTTTCCCTATGACCTAGGCAACTGCTAACGAAATGTCAAGTATCCGCGATAATCCCTCCCCTTAATTTGTAATTGGGCTCTGCGTTTTCGTTAGTTTGGTGTTACGATTAGTGGTTCGGTTCTATCGTGAATGTAGTGGATAGAGGTTTAAATCGCCGCAGAAAAAAGAATAGCCGATCGGAAGTTTTCAAATTTTCTATGTCCTCTCCTGATCGTTTTAACCTCTTGAATCTTCCTGTTGATTCGTTCCGCTCTAGCGTTGGACTGTTTATGGCAAAGTGCATTGTAGACGCCTTGAGCGTGTCGTTCGAACATTCTGTCGACAGAAAAATGATTCGACCAACTACGTCCAGGAAATCCCCTCTGATGGAGAGGCGCGCGATGTATGCACCCACTGGATAACAGAGGCGACCCGCTCCTGATCCACTGCCATACGGAGTTGGTTGACAAAATCAGGGACGAATATGAGGGAGAGTTCCGACGGGCAAGAAAAGGGTGGGGATGGGAATGGTGATCATAAAGGACAGGAAATACGGCTATTTGCCGATCATGGCTGTTCTCATTTTCTAAATCGTAATCCATGTATATCATTTCCAATTTTTTCGGAGGCGTGGGAGAGTACTGGCCCTTCATTATCTGGGGCGTTGACGTACTTTGCTCACTCGCCGGAGATGCGCTAATCGTCATGCTGTTGGTGAGCCTGATTCGTAACCCTCCAGGGGACCCCGTCAATCGTCCATCACATGATCTAGAAGATGTAATCCTCTCCGATACAATGGTTGCGAAGGACAGATCTCCGCACTCTGGGTTATTGATCAGGGCGCATCTTTGTGAGTGGTCATGCGCGAAAATAGAGCATCCAGCCACCAGGGATGAGTGTTACTATACATGTGCGAAAGAGGTGATCGAAGAGTCAGATGTATCTCCAGTAGTTGGTATTATGGAGATATCTTCTGGATCACGAGCGCACTAAGCGCACTAAACGGGAAGTATAGCTATGCCTGCGACCTCTATTGACTCTCCCTGGCAAATAGCCCGCTTGCGGAGATGTCTCCACACCACTCGGTAACGTACGTTTCCCGGATGCGGAGGGTCTCGCCTGAAAACACCATGGATGCACCTGTTGTGGTAAACTGTCCACAGTTCGGGTCTCTGTACTCTCCAACTGACCCACCCGCGGTGGCTGTGAAAAACCCGGTTATATTGATCTCACCGGTGATGGCGGGAAGATCAAGAACCCAATCATCAAAAGTAAGAGTACCGGCCGCGGTGACCATCGCACCAATCTGAACGACAGACATCCGCAACCTGGGAGCTACAACAAACCTCCCATTAACTGATGACATTCTATAGACCAAATCACCTGTGTAGATCCCCTCTACATCGGGTGGACGTGGCTCACGAGACGGGCTGCAGGATGTCTGCGTGAGAAACAGCAGTACCAAGAGAGGAACTAAGCGGGGCGCAGATCTGGTAGGCATAATTTGGGTGGAGGACATTGGATTCGGGTTGAATGGGCATTCTTGACAAATGTGGGAGTTAAGGAGCACGGAGTCACGCACCAAACTGTAACGTGGTAACGGAGTTCCCCATAAGCCTTTATTGAGGATGCTGAAAGGAGATCCCTGTGGAAAAAGATATTTGCACCAAAATGGATCAATGGATTAAATTTCTTGTACACTGGGCTGGACGAGACTGATGCGCTCAAGATTAAGTTGGAAATGAGTTGCAATTTGAATTATAGTTTCCAAACCAAATACACCTTCCCGCCCCTTGGGGCAAGTTATGGGGTCTTGCATGTATGACGATATAAAAAGAACCGGTGGTATACCTCCAACCCCACGCGCTCATCAAAATACCCGCCCCCATGGGAACAATAATTCATCGGGCGACCATACCAAGGGGATACCGCCAACTCCGCCCCAGGAGAAGCCAAGTCCACCTCCCAAAAAGGGGAGTTCGCGGAAATGACAGCAGATCAACTTGAGAGTAGTGCAAATGCCAATTGGTTCAATAAGCAGGAGGTCGTGCGTGTCCACAACTACGCTACCTATGACAAAGTCTTGGTAGCATTGTCTTCTGGTGGATTAGCTGCCACATTAGCTGTTATGTCAGAATTGTATAAATCCCAGAAGGTGATCTGCGAACTATTAATTTACGCGGCAATCACAATGCTTGGATTCAGCATTATAGTTACCCTATGGAATTTTCTCTTTGCAGCCCATGAGGCTGAGCGATCAATGGTCGCCGGCCCTGCTGTCGATCAAGATCTTGACAGTTCCAAACTTGGCCGAGAAAAAACAATTAAATGTCTCAATATATTGGGTGGAATCTTCTTTTGTATAGGGATTGTTCTGCTTGGGACATTCATTTGCATCAACTTCTACCATGCTCAATCTCAAATAGCGCTTTGAGAAATGGTGACCGTGATCACAAAAATGAAGATGTGGGAATAAATGGGCTGAATTTTGAAGGATGACAGATCAGGGAATTCCTCAACCCGCCGCACGACTTTCTGCACGCCTATCTACGAACCCCTAGACAAATTCGTTAATTCTCACGGTATAATGGAACACTTCTCTTAATAAATCTCCTCCATTCCGCTTCTTCATTTTCCAGTTGCTGAAGTCGAAAAACCTTGACCGATCCGATTAAGGCTGGCTTGTATTTCGTCGGTAACAACTCCGGCAACAAGGAAGTTTAGGGCTGGCGAAAAAATAAATTAGCCTATCAATTTTCAAGATGGTACAACTAATCGGTTGCTGATCTGCGGTTTAATCATGTAGTTCCATCGCGGTAAGGACTCATTGTGCTCCAGATTAAGTTGGTTCATTTTATCTTCGCTGATTTTGATTCCTCGTTCATATTCGCGTTCTACCAATTCTGCGTTGACGGTCAGTCCTGTCTGTGTCGTTGTAGTATTGAGACAATTGAGCATCGTATCAAAAGATTCAAGCGGGATCCCTGCCCAGTTTTTGGATACTTCACTGAAGAGGCGGTGTTCGATTGGATTCCATTTGGAGGCCCCACTGGGATAATGTGCAACGGTGACGGTGAGATTAAATGGATTTGCGAGTTTATGCTGCAGGAAGTATTTCCATGCACGCGGATGGCACCCATTGTTTCCTCCACTATCGGCCAGGATTAAAAATTCGTTCGCATCTGGATAGAGGTAGCGACCGAATTCCTTCCACCAAGTCGCTGTACAGTCTACCGAGAATTCAGGTGTATCATGAGAGTATCCCACATAGAATGTCCCCGTATTTGCCAGAACATCATAGATTCCGTACGGGATTGCAAGGCCGTCCGCCTGAGATCGGAAGTCATGATCATTGACGAGATGCGGGGTCTCCCTCCAATAGGTCCCTGGATTTCGAAACTGACCGATCAGTTCTTTTTTCTTGGTATCTACGCTGATGATGGGAAGGCGCGTGTGGGAGAATATCGTTCGAAGCATCGAAATGATTTGGAATTGGAGACTTCGGTCTGGATGTCTGATGGCAGACAACTGCTTGTGGTTCACCCGTAATGCAAATCCCCGTGACTTCAGAATTCGACTCACGGTGCGGTCCGTGAGGGGAATCCCGAGTCTGGTGAGCACCGAGGCAATCGAGTGTGTGGTTCGCCGATACCATTGCTGCCCAGTACATGGATCTCCCGCAGTATCACACTCCATCTCCTTCTGAATGAGTCCAATTATTTCGGGCTTTTTTTTTTCGATGGATTTGCGCCCACCACCAGGTTTACGGATTCGTTTCACCTCGAAATCTCCGTCCAAAAGCTGCCTCCGTCCTTTGGTGATCGTGGCACGGGCCATCCCTAATAGCTCAGCAACCCGCCGATCCCCTCCACGACCTACACGAAGCGAAAACCATCCAGCAAATAATCGTCGTTGCTTCTCATTCAGGGTATTAAGCAGGGTCTGGGTCCCCTTGGACATGGTCTCATTCCAACCCAAAGATAAGGCGTCCTTTTTCTGTCGTTGCTGTTTCTGGGTACCGGAGTCCATGGATACATACAGATAATGCCGTCCTACTTTTTTTCTTGAAACACGACCTTCTCGAGTTAAACGAGTCAAGGTCGGCAGTACTGCCACCTTCACCATCGTTTGAAGATCCCGCGCAAAGAGCCCCGCCGGTGATTGTTCAATGAATGCGATCAGCGTGGAGGTCAGCGGACCCTCCCGGGAAAAACGAATCTCGTTGTACGACCAGAGACCATTCTCATCAAACTCTACGAGTTCGTCCAAGGTGTAATAGCGGCTATTGTGAGAATAACTGGTTCGGCACCCTGCCTGGGTGATGACTTTGTGGACGGTAAGATCACAGACGGGACCGATGGCAGCGCGGAGCTCGGCAAAGGTAGCGACCGTTTGGCCCCGAATGAGTTCCTTCACGAGACCAATTTTTTTCGTTCGGCTTGACATGGAAAAGTTTTAAGTAATAACATTAAAGTATGAATATAGGTAAAAATGAACAATCGGCAAAAAGCAGGGTCAAATCGAAACTTTTTAGGCCAGAATTAAGATGAGAGCAGAGAGAATTCTCTGGATTACGCGGAAAAAGAGAGTTGAAAGATAGACAATGGTAAATTAATAGGGTAAATTATTTTTTCGCCAGCCCTTAGGTTCTATCCCGAATGTTGTGGATAGAGGTCTAAATCGCCTCAGAAAAAAAGAATCGCCGATCGGAAGTTTTCAAATTTTCTGATCCTCTCCTGATTGTTTTGACTTCCTGAATCTTCCCGTTGATTCGCTCCGCTCTAGTAGGACCCGGTTAACCTGCCAATCGTTCCCTAATCCTAGGCTGCCTTGCATCACTGCAATGAAAACTCCTTCCACGGGATACCTCTATATTTGGTGAACCCCGAATTAATCATTCTATCCAGATCGCGGTAGAACCCGATTAGTGAGCAAATCGAGACACCGAACCAACGGAGGTTAAAAGGAGAATGAAGGATTCGAAATTGGCATCGGGACGTTGCGATCACGAGAAGCGGTCGTTCATGGCTGTGTTCAAGATGTTCCCGGACGATGACGCGACGGAACGCCTTTGGTTACGATTTCTATAAGCCCCTTCTTGATTCGGTTGCAGGAGTGATTCGAGGAGTTACATGACCGCCCCACCTCATTCGAAACAAATCCAAACAGCACCCCGGGGGTTCTGGCCCATCCTGCGGAAACTGGGTCCCGGGCTCATCATCTCCGGGTCCATTGTGGGCTCCGGAGAACTCATCGCCACGACGACCCTTGGTGCCGAGGTGGGCTTTGTTGTTCTCTGGCTCATCATCCTGAGTTGCGGTATTAAGGTGGTGGTGCAGGAGGAGCTGGGGCGGTACGTAGTTTCCTCTGGAGAGACCGCCCTGCAGGGGCTGGACCGGGTCCCTGGACCACGGTGGCGGGTTTCGTGGGTAGTCTGGTGCTGGTGGATCATGACCATAGGAGTCATTATCCAGGGAAGCGGCATCGTCGGGGGCGTAGGTCAGACTTTCCACCTATTCCTGCCTCAGATCAGCGGGACCGTCTGGGCTATGGTCGCTGCAGTCTCGGTGATGGCATTTCTGTTTCGGGGGCATTATGGGAGGGTGGAAAAGATCTGTGTGGGGATGGTGGTTAGTTTCACTTTTGTGACCATCGCCTGCGCCGTCCTGCTGGGGTGGACTCCCTTTGCCCCCACTGCGGAAGACTTCCTCTCCGGCCTTCGTCTGGACCTTCCAGAAAGGGGGATTGCGGTGGCCTTCGCCGCCTTGGGGCTTACCGGAGTGGGGGCGGCGGAGTTGATCATGTATCCCTATTGGTGTCTGGAGAAGGGTTATGCGCGCTTTGTGGGCCCTCGGGAAGAGGGTGCCGCTTGGGAAGGGCGGGCGCGAGGTTGGATCCGGGTCATGCAGGCGGATGTGCTCGTGGCCATGGTGCTCTACACCACGGCAACGGTGGCCTTCTACATTCTGGGTGCAGCGGTTCTTGGCGGAATGGGGACAGTTCCCGCCGGCTATGAAATGGTCTCCACCCTGTCGAACATGTACACCTCCACCTTGGGGTCGGGGGCCTTCTATCTCTTTCTGATGGGCGCTTTTTTTGTGCTCTACTCGACTCTCTTTGCCAATGTCGCCAGCAGTTCCCGAGTCATCACGGACTTTTTCCATTTGGTGGGAGTGGCCCGGATCGACAGTAAGAGGCAACTCCTTTTTTGGAGGCGGGTAGTGATCGTGGGGCTCCCAATACTTTATGTCGCGCTCTACGGATGGGTTGCGCAGCCGGTCGTCATGGTCATCATCGGCGGCATTTTCCAAGCTTGCATGCTCCCTATCATCGGGTTCTCGGCCATCTACCTCCGCTACCGCCACACCGACCGGTCGATCCGGCCGAGTCTCATCATCGACATTCTACTCTGGGCTTGCTCAACCATCATGCTGATCTTTGCCGTCTACTATGTGGCCAAGAGGCTCGGGTTCGGCGCCTAAGAACGTGGGGCCCGTCTAAAAAGGGGACAGTCTATTTTTCTGGGAGGAGAGGAACAGGTCAGACCAGAGCGATGTGGGAGCGTCTTCTGGATTCCCGCCATTTGACGCCGTTTTCTCGTTGTTTCGGTATGGCAGATCGCATAATCCCCTATCTTAAGGGCACTTGGGCTACATCTCAATAGCTCTTATGATGAGTGAATGGCGCTGACTTGCGAAGGGAGAATAGTTCATTGCTCAGTCGCGGCCAAAGTTATGCGTCTATTGTTAAATGCGTAGAATAGCGAATATGCTGAACGGTTATGGTGATACGAGCCAGCGCAATCCCAGTGAGTTGCAAATGAATCCAAGCAGTGCGGATGTTTCTCCGGATGAGGAACGCCTGGGGACTTGGGAAGCAACTCTTTTGAGCATGTGGTCATAGATTTAATGAAAACCTGATTGAAAATGTCACAAAAACATAATGTAACGATGCTTGGAACTGGCCTGATAGGGCTGTTCTATACGATGACACTTCATGGGCAGCGGGGGCGTGATCGCGTCAGTTGCGTGTATTCACGTGATGCGGATCGTGCTCAGAAATTTGCCCAAAAATGGGGGATTGGTCACGCTGTAACAGATATGGCCGAAGCGATTCGTCATCCATCCAGTGATGTTGTCGTTATTGGTTTGCCGAATCACTTGCATGAAGAGGCAATTCGGCTCTGTGCAGAAGCAAATAAAGCAGTACTCTGCACAAAACCATTGGCACGTACTGCTGCAGAAGCAAAACGCATCCTGGATATCGTTGAGTCAAGTGGAATCTTTGCGGGATACTTGGAAGATCTTGTCTATACATCGAAAACACTCAAAGCACTGGAATCTGTCCGTAGCGGTGCCCTGGGGGAGATACTTTGGACACGCTCACGGGAAACTCACAGTGGTCCGCATAGTAGCTGGTTTTGGGATGTAGAGCAAGCCGGTGGTGGAGCGATTGTTGATTTAGGCTGTCACTGCATCGAAATTATTCGCAGCTTTATTGGAAAAGATATTCGACCCGTGGAGGTAAGTTGCTGGGCCGATACACTCGTCCATCCCATCAAGGCGGAAGATAACGGTATTGCTCTGATTCGCTTTGAGAATGGTGCGGTAGGGCAGTTTGAAGTCAGTTGGTCGTTTAGAGGGGGGATGGATTTACGAGACGAGGTTGCAGGTACGGAAGGGACGATCTGGCTAAATCATTTTCTGAGAACTGGCTTCGAAATGTTCTCCAGCGGGGCTGGTGGTTATGTAGCAGAAAAAGCAGAGCAGGAATCAGGGTGGTTATTTCCGGTGGGGGATGAAGTGCATGAACTAGGCTATACAGACATGTTCACAGACATGTTTGATGCCATGGACGGAGGTCGTGAGCCCAGAGAGACCTTTTATGACGGGTATGTCGTGAATGCAGTCATTGATGCATGCTACCGTTCTGCGAGGTCTAAAAAATGGGAACCTGTTGAATTGGATGACTGGCGTGGGCGCACGAATGTTGAACGTATTCACGGATTAAAGGAGACGGTAGATGGATTGGAGTTGGTCAAGCGGGAACGATTACCGGATGGCAAGGTGAAGCTTATTCTGAAAAACCCGGATTCCGGGGAAGTGACGCAGCGATTTGTTGATGAAAATGATTGAACCGCTGCAGAAAGATGAGGCGCTCTTGGCCGATATTCGTGGCAGTATCGTACCATCGGGGCAGTGGCGCATGTGGTGGCTTGGCCAGAGCGGGTTTTTGATCAAATGGGAAGATCGGTATTGCCTATTGGATCCGTATCTGTCAGATTCCCTGACCACGAAATATGCCGATACGGATAAGCCGCATATCCGTATGACCGAGCGTGTTCTGGCCCCTGATCGTCTTGATTTTGTGGATGTAGTTACGTCCAGCCATAACCATACAGATCATTTGGATGGCGAAACACTCAGGCCGCTGGTTCGGGTGAACCCGAATTTGGCCATGATTATTCCAGAGGCAAACCGCTCATTCGTTGCGAAGCGGCTACAGTGTGATCCCGTCTGGCCAATGGGGATGACGGATGGCTCCCAATGCGCAGTAATGGGATTCGAGTTTTTCGGAATCCCCGCTGCTCACGAAGATTTGGAAACCGATGAATTTGGACAACATCGGTTTATGGGGTACATCATTTCTTTTGGAGATTGGAGCGTATATCATAGTGGAGATACGCTACTCTACGAAGGGATGGTTGAGCGCCTGAAGCCATGGAATGTAGATGTTGCACTCTTGCCCATTAACGGGCGCGATCCCTCTCGCCGGGTTGCAGGCAACTTGGACGGGGTGCAAGCAGCACAATTGGCAAAAGATATTGGGGCCCGGCTCGTGATTCCATGTCACTATGACATGTTTACATTCAATACGGCTTCGCCCGATGGGTTCATTGCCATGTGTGGTGAACTAAATCAACGCTACCATGTGATGCAAAATGGCGAAGGTCTGGGCAGCAAGTCGCTCCAGGCTTCAACGTAACTCTCCATATTCAATGACAACGAGATTGACGCTCAGGGGCAATAAAAAAAGCACTCAGGCATGTAGGAGTACTTTAATCCATTCCGGTTCTATCTGTTGATGTAATCGGGCAAAGGCTTCGGGGCCCTCTTCAAGCGGCAGGGTTGCACTTATAAGCGGGGAGGGATCCAACTTTTTCTGGGATACAAGGTCAATAATTTCGTCGTACTCTCCCGCATTCGCATACGTCCCGGTCAAAATCAGCTCCTTCGCAACAACGCGTTGAACATCAACTGGAGGGTGTTGGGCGGTATTTCCAACAATCACAATGCGCCCACCTGCTTTCGTGTGGTGGATGGCTTTAGCAACAGTTGATGCCGCACCTACCGCTTCAAAGGTGATATCTGCCTCTATGGCTCCGGCATGCTCCTCAGGATCGAACACCTGGTCAGCACCAAGTTGGAGTGCCATGGTTTTTCGATACTTATGGGGCTCTATGACAATAATTTCTTTCGGCTTCTGTAATCGTATAGAGAGTAGGATACTCAGACCGATCATCCCCGCACCAATGATCAAGACTTGGGCATTCTGGGCATTGCCGCCTCTGCGGGTAGCGTGTAGTCCAACCGAAAGTGGCTCGAAAAGGGCCGCAGTGCTCAGTGGTAATCCCTTTGGGATTCGCCTGAGTACATGAGCGGGCACACAGACAAAATCTGCCATTGCGCCATCACGCCGAAAACGAGAGGTGCTCACCCCAAATACGGTTCGTTCAGAACAGCGGTTTATCCGGCCGGAAGCACATTCGGGGCATGCATTGCATCCAATCGTAGAGTCAAAGCAAACTTCTTCGCCCACATCAAATCCATTTGAAGATTTTGCGATCCGGCCAGATGCCTCATGCCCCATGATGAGTGGGGGAAGACGACGACCAGTTGTGCCAGTGTATCCGTGTACATCGGATCCACAAATACCGACCGAGGCTATTTGTACAAGCACCTCGTGGGGAAGCGGCTCAGGATCAGGTACATGTTGTACGCCAATCTGAAACGCCCCTGTATAAACAAGCGCACGCATGGATTAGGAATTGAGTCAGCGGGGCAGTAATCACAAGTGGCGTGCACGGGCAATTTGGCGTGCCTTGCCGAGTCCCTTGATACCGAGTTCGACAACATCCCCCGGTTTCAGGTATCTCTGCGGGTTCAGTCCCAAGCCAACGCCTGCGGGTGTGCCCGTGGAAATCACGTCACCCGGTAAAAGCGTCATGAATTGACTTGTATAACTTATGACTTCCCATACATCAAAAACAAAATCGGAAGTTGTGCTGTTCTGCAGCATGGTCCCATTGACCGACAACCATAGCTTGAGGTTATTGGGGTCGGAGATCTCATCAGGGGTTGCAAGGAAGGGTCCTAATGGTGCAAAGGTATCAAAACTTTTTCCCTTAACCCATTGACCGCCACGCTCCAACTGGCTCTCACGCTCGCTGTAGTCGTTATGCAGCACATAGCCTGCAACGTAATCTGGCGCCTGCTCAACCGTAATGTAACTGGCACGTTTCCCAATGACTACGGCTAATTCGACCTCCCAATCGGTCTTGTCGCCGGGGATGATCAGGTCATCATAAGGCCCGCAGATGGCGGAGCTGGCCTTAAAAAATAGGACTGGCTCTGGAGGGGGATCCATGCCGCTTTCCTTGGCATGCAGCGCATAATTCAGCCCCACACAAACGATCTTGGAGGGGCGGGCAATGGGTGGCCCCATCCGTGAGTCAGGATCCAGCTCTTGCTGTGATGTGTTTTCGTCAAACCACGCCCGTAGCCTAGCCAGCCCTCCTTGTTCGAAGAAATGCTCGTCGTAGTCGTCTACGACCGGGGTAGTGTCAATGCGCCGACCGTCATCCAAGAGCAGTCCGGGTTTTTCCTGGCCCTCGGGGCCAATACGAATGAGTTTCACTGTACAGTAAGGTTAAGGTTGTAATGTGAAGGCGCCGCCATCCATGGGAAGCGAAGCGCCGGTCAGAAATGCACTTTCATCAGAGGCAAGATAACAGATCAGTGCAGCAACTTCCTCAGGTGTGGCCATGCGCCCCAGGGGTTGGGCCTTGGACAGTTGACTGAACATATCCTGCTTTGTATCAGGGTAGTATTTTTCGAGGTATGCATCTACGAACGGGGTATGTACGCGTGCAGGTGCAACGCTATTGCAGCGTATACCGTCCTTTAAACTGTCTACTGCGATGCTGCGAGTCATAGCGGCGACGGCTCCCTTACTTGCAGAGTATGCAAACCGGTCAGGAATCCCGACAGTAGCCACAATTGAGGAGAGGTTGATAATGCTTCCGCCGCCCGATTTTTTCATGTGGGGCAAAGCCGCACGCGTACAGTGGTATATGCTCTTAACGTTAATCGTATACATGCGGTCCAGATCCTCTTCCGTTGTTGCATCAAGTTTGCCGATGTGGCCTGCTCCGGCATTGTTTACGAGGATGTCCAGCCGCCTCTGATCATGTGTAATTTTGTCTATGGTGCTCGTCACAGCACTTGCGTCCGTAACATCGCAGCAGAGTGCTTTACAGTGTGTACCGATTTCGTGAGCAACTCTAAGCGCGTTTGGCATATCAATATCAAGCAGGTACACTATTGCACCTTGCTGTGCGAACGCGCGACAGGTAGCCTCCCCAATTCCCTTGGCACCACCGGTCACAATAGCTGTTTTGGATTTTAGGCTGAACATGATTCAATTGGCGACTGGCAAAGGCAGAGAATTCTCCATCAAATGGAAGAAGTTAACAGGGCCACCTGATTTTTATGACCTCCACGTTACTTTTCAGGAAGATATTCTTCTGGCAATGGGAAACGGGAGGTTTCGGGTTGCCAAAAAATGGTCACAATCCACCAGCGGCCTTCCATTTGCAGTAACTGAATACTGTTGATTCCCCGCGCAAACGGAGGTTCGTCCATAGATCGGTAGGATTCATACGTACTGAAGCGGTGCACCATGTTGCCGAATTGCTCCGACATGTGACTCACTTCGACTTCAAAGAAGGGGTTCTCTTCAAGATAGACTCCCACCTCTTCCTTGTACTCTTCAGGTGTCCAGGTGCGATACGAATCTTCTCCCGCTTCGTTGGATCCGATTGCAATCAATCGGGCTTCAGGGATAAACAGAGTGTCCCACCGCTCCCAATCAGGTGTCTGCCCGCCAGGAGTAGAGATTACCTCATATAGAGCTTGTACGATCGCATCAGGACTCTCAACATATTGAAGATCCTGTGCTGATGCGGAAGAGGCGTAGAACAGGATTGCAAGAAGGATTCGATACATGGTCTTAGAATTAAGGATCCGTTCTTAGAAGATGTGTGACTTCTTCGAGATTCCCATCATTTGGGGCGGGCTCAATGCCAATTGCAGCGCACAGTAGTTCGTAGACATGGATGAGCGAGAAGCCGTCAACGCTCAGGTTCTGCTTAAACTGTGGCCCATATGCAATGAAGGCTGTATGCATGGACGGTAGGGCCGGATCATAGCCATGAGTGCCACCGGAATAATAGTCCGGGTTACGTTCAAAAAGTTGATTGCTTGACATCTGCCATCCTTCATCCGCAACTCCGATCAGGTCTGGAATGCGTTCATTACCGCTATAATGCCACTCTACAGGTACATCGTCGCGTGTAAACCATCTCACATGTGACATTTGCTTCAGCGCATTCAGTAGAGTATCCAGTTGCGTTGAATCTTTCAGATTAAAAAAGCCTAACGCATCCATCCCGCCGATTGTATATACATCATCGAGATTGATATAGTCGTCGACCATTTCGACCCGCTCACTCGAGGTTTCGGCCATGCCGTGATCTCCCAGCACAACGATATTAATATCTTCATAAAGGCCTGCATCTCGAAGACGTGCAAGCAGGTTTCCAACTTGCTGATCAAGCTCTTTGAGGGCTTCGCGAGTTTCATTGGACTCGGGCCCAAACCGATGTCCCTGTGTATCAACCGAGCTGAAATAGGTTGTAATCAGGGCAGGGCGGGGCGTACGCGTTACAGCCGCCATGACCGAGTCCATTCGCACATCATGGGAAAGATCCTGATCGTACTCCATCCAGTAAGTTGGTTGAGCTCCCTGGATCGAATCGGCATCGGAACCTACCCAGAAATAGGTTGCACTCGTGTAGCCGTATTTCTGAACGGTTACCCAGAGAGGCTCGCCACCCCACCAGGCTGATTCCGTGATCGCGTCCCGATCACTGATCCGAAAAGACCCCAGTTCAGGATCATACATTGAATTATTGATAATGCCGTGATTTGCAGGGTATAATCCTGTAATGATGCTGTAATGGTTGGGGAAGGTTTTCGATGGGAAGACCGGCTCTAAATATTCTGCATGAACCCCTTTACCAGCCAGTTCATGTAGATGAGGAGTATCCTCAGGTGTGATATAATCTGCCCGAAGCCCATCAATGGAGATCAAGATCATGCTGCTCGGCTCCTCATCGGTGCCGCGCTTCGGAGGATCTGGATGATTCACGCCAGAAATAGCAAAGAGGGCAATCAACCAGAATGAATTTCGAAGTGTCATGAACGATCAGCGGAGATGTAATAACAGAGGAGTCCCAAAAAAGGGGCACACACAATAAAGAAAATCCAAATGAGCTTTTCGGCAATGTTGCGGGAACTGCCGGCAACTTCAACAATGGCGACCACATCCAGGATAAGTATGATTAAACCACAACAGGATAGGCTTCCCCATGAACTAGCCATATTAAGGAGTTTGGGCTCGCATCCTGCAATGAAGATTGCGCAGAGGACCAACAAGTAGCCAGGAATTACTCGGTAAGTCATGTCTATAAGATAAAGGTTGTTCACAATTCTCTACGCATAAATTTAGTCCGTGATGCACGAAATGCCCGTTAATTCGTTTTATTTGGTCAATTGTTGATTCGTATAGTAATAGTATAGAATGCGCATTGGCTCCATTGAACTTGGGAAGCGGCCGCTCCTGTTAGCCCCCATGGAGGATGTTTCCGATCCTCCGTTCCGAGCACTGTGTAAGCGCTATGGTGCGGATGTTGTCTACACGGAGTTTATCTCATCAGGTGGATTAGTTCACGAGGCGGAAGACTCTCTGATGAAGCTGGATATTCGCGACAACGAGCGTCCGGTAGGCATTCAGATCTTCGGTGGTGACATTGAACAGGTCAAATCAGCCACGGATATTGTAGATCGGGTTCAACCAGACATTATTGACATCAATTTTGGTTGCCCAGTACGTAAAGTGGTGTGCAAGGAGGCGGGTGCCGGCATCCTGCGTAATCTGCCAAAGATGGAAAAGATTACGCGTACCGTTGTCGAGGCCACGGATCGGCCGGTTACTGTGAAAACCCGCCTTGGCTGGGATGACGGCAGTATAGATATCGTCAACGTAGCCCGCATGCTGGAGGAGTGTGGAATTCAGGCACTTGCGGTGCATGCAAGGACGAGAAAACAAATGTACAGCGGAGAAGCACGCTGGCAGTATCTACAGCAGATTCGCGAAGAGGGGCTTCAACGAATTCCACTCATTGGGAATGGGGATGCCCTAAAGCCGGAATCCGTCCTGCAAATGTTTGAAGAAACAGGTGTGGATGCCGTCATGATCGGACGCGGCGCGATTGGGAATCCCTGGATTTTTAAGCGTGCGAAGGCATTTATCGAAGAAGGAATTAACCTTACGCCTCCGTCTTGGGCCGAACGCATCAGCGTGGTTGCAGAGCATCTTACGCTGAAGTGTGACTGGCTTGGAGAGCGCAGAGGTGTCAGAGAGATGCGCCGCATGTACGGAGGCTACTTCAAAGGGTTCAGGAATGCAAGCAAGCTTCGAATGCGCCTTATGAAAGCAGAGACCATGGAGGAAGTGCTTTCCGTCCTTGACGGCACCCAGGAAGTGGAGCCGGAGGTCATCCAACTGAACCCACTAAGCAGTCTGGCGACGTTTCATAATCCAGATCACAAGGTAGTCCAAGGCGATCAGCGAGCCCAGTACCATCGCCAAAAGCGGCAGCGCAAGCCATTGATCAAAAATCACCAGTCCGCCGATTGCCCCAAGCGCACCCCCAAGGTACTTGATATAGATTAGCTGATCATTCGAAGTACGCTTAATCAGGTTCTCAAACCGGCGCTCATCGTATTCACGCAGATTTTTTGAGACCATCTCATAAATATCAAGCGTGCCGACAAAGGAGATAATCGCTTTGGTCAGCCATAACTCAATGTCGTCTGCACGTTCGGCAACTTTTCCTGGCAGCGTTTGAAAGACCGCCGCAAGTTCATCTACAATCAGGTCCACGGTTTCGGGTAACTCATCAATCGCTTCCTGAATCTGTCGTTGGAGACCTTCACGGTTGAGCATTTGGTAGACCTTGACCGCCATCCCGGTAAACCCTTTCTTGGCGGCCGAGTCGATCATTTCCATGACGACCGAGATGATCTTTTCTTTGAGTTCATGGCTTTCGAGCTTTTCTGTGAGAAACCGACCGGTCAAAGCTTTGATCTCTCGTTGGAATTTTTCATCTGAGAGCAGTCCTTCTGTCACCTGCAGAGCCATCTCCCGGTATTTGGGAACCACCCCACTGAGATGGATTCGCTCCAGGATGACTTCCTCGCTGATCAGGTCCTTGCTGATGGCAAGGGCAATCAGATCCGCTACCCGATCCCGGGATGCCGGAATAATTCCTTGCCCTAACAGGGGGCGACGCTTCCGTGGATGGAACAGCATGGTAATGGCCAACCAGTTCGTAAAGAACCCAATCAGCCCGGCGGCTGAAACCGTCACCATTAACCCCTCCAGTTCAAGTATACGGCTAAATGATGGGAGTCCAAACCTGGAATAATGGCCAAAAATCAAGGCTTGCTCACCTTGAGAGATGATATAGATGCCGTCGTGATCTAGCAAGAGGCTAAGCCCGGTAAAGTCCCAAATAAATGAGAGGACAAACATGACCAGCAATACCCATGGAATCAAGCGAATCAGATACAATCCGAATCCGCGCTTAGGGGGCCTGCTTCCACGTGATTGCGGCGCTGTTTTTGATGTATCGCTGCCAGGCCAATGACGCCCAATGTAATCACTGATAACCTCCTTCAGGTTCGTCCCAGGTACATGACCAGGTGCTGCCATGGCTCGGATTATATAGGGGCCGCAAGTCCCAATCGGCCTGCATGTTTACGCATGCCGGTGATCACATTAGAAATGTGCTGGGACAGTTCAATGCCCAGTTCTTCGGCGCCCTGCTGGATATCTGCCCGGTTGACCGTCGCCGCAAATGCCTTATTCTTTAATTTTTTGCGGACGCTTTTCGGAGCCATCCCCTCAAGACGTGTAGGTCGAACATAGGCAACTGCTGTAATGAAGCCAGCCAGTTCATCCACGGCGAAAAGGGTTTTTGCCAGAAGGGTCGTTCGTGGAGTCCCGGTATAGGGGGCATGACCAAGGATCGCTTCAATAATGGATTCAGGGTATCCTTTTTCCCGCAACAGCGTAGTACCTACGTAAGGATGTTCCTCGGGCGTCGGGTGACGTTCATAATCCATATCATGCAGCAGACCGGTAATTCGCCAAAGTGTGACATCCTCATCGAAGAGC
This sequence comes from Rhodothermales bacterium, assembly GCA_965116685.1. Taxonomy (GTDB): domain Bacteria; phylum Bacteroidota; class Rhodothermia; order Rhodothermales; family Bin80; genus Bin80. Next base: position 3,755,116 of record OZ220707.1, read on the forward strand.
TCTGCATACGCTTCCATTGCAGACTCAACCGCATATGCATGTCTTCGAAGGCTGTCAGAGGACGTCCATTCATGAAAAAGCTCAAGAGATTCGTCGTACGTAGGCATTGAATTAAAAGAAATCAATCAGTTTCAAGTGTTGAAGGTATTGGTTGGGGTCCTCTTCAAAGTTTTCCAAGATCCGTCTCAAGGCTGCGGAGGCTCCCTGTAGTTCAAGGTATAGAGAGTCATCCGTCACGAGTTTCCCCAATGTTCCCTGCCCCTGATTGATGGAAGAGATCAGGATATTGAGTTCATTGGTTGTGGTTTCGAGGATGTCCAGATTGCCGGACAACTGCTCAATCACCCCATTGATTTTTGCTGCAGTAGTTCCAAGAGAATCCTCCGTAAATGACTCTGCCGTATTCACCAGTCTTCAAGCCCCTGGAGGACCGACTGCAGGCTTCCCTGCTCTGCCAGAAGGACGGAGTGGAAGGCATCTGCCGAATTCCGAATGGAGGTCAGAGTCTGCTGCATATGACCTTCCGGGCCGGCCAACAGTTCGGTTGCTGCGTTGATTGCCAGGCTGGAGCCCGCAAGTACTGTATCAACACGATTCAGGACCGAGGGAGTACGGTTGGCAAGGTCCGACAGGATATCTGATTGGACAGAAGAGGGGATCAGTGAACCGGGTTCATATATGGGGGCATCCGGGGGACCAAGCGACAGGTTTAGCTGCACGCTGCTCACAAACCCCAATCCACCGGTAGACGCAGTGGTTCCCTCCGTCAAAACCACATCATCTTGTACAGAAAATGAGATGTGCGCCCCCGCGAGGGTAAGCTGCACTTCCCTGATTGAACCGACTCCCACAC